>NZ_RSEJ01000004.1 GCF_009910675.1 Photobacterium alginatilyticum
TCTTTTACAGAATTTGCCTGAAAGTGACGGTGCCAACCGTTATGTTCTGCAATTATTCCAAACCACCAATAGACCATAAAAGCGAGCAGACCAATGAGTAGTAAAATGTCGAAGCGTTTAGGGTCATGAGTGCGGCTTTGACGTAAGCAGTAGCCTTTGGGGCGAACGGCTAACAAAGGCATCAAGTGTGACCCGTTACACTCGGCGGTTTTGGTATGAAGTTTAGTGTGCTTTGCAGGTTTGGCGTGGAGCAACTTATCACAGGCGATATTCGCAATGAAGATCATCATATCCGCCAAATATCCGTACAAGTTGCTAGTACTACTAGAACGATCTATACTTTTATCATGTACGGAATAGTTCTGTACAAATGGAGGGTTAAGTAATGGCAACTGCACGGCTCGATTTACGTTTGGATGAAGATATTAAAGCTAAGGCTGAGAAGGCCTCAGCGTTACTTGGTTTAAAAAGCCTGACTGAGTACGTTGTTCGTCTGATGGACGAAGATTCAACACAAGTGATTGCTGAACATGAGAGTATCACTGTTGAGGATAATGTCTTTGACCGTTTTGTTGATGCTTGCGATAAGGCAAAAGCACCTAACAAGGCACTTCTTGATGCAGTTTCGTTTACAAAAGAGCAAGGTATTAAGTGAGTTGGTCAAAAGAGTTTATGGAACTCGATAGAAGTATCCATGACAGAGCATCATTTGATTGTGGTGAAAAAGAGTTAAATATTTTCATTCAAACTCAGGCTGCAAAACATATGCAAGCAGGTATCAGCCGAACAATGGTGTTACCTGCTACAGTGCCTTTAACCAATCAAAAATTCCCAATCTGTTCATTTTATAGCATCGCACCAAGTTCTATTTGTCGTGAGACTTTACCTAAGGCATTGGCGAAAAAAATACCAAGGTATCCAATACCAGTTTTTCTATTGGCACAACTTGCAGTACATAGTGAGTTTCACGGACATGGTTTAGGTAAGGTCAGTTTGGTTAAAGCACTTCAATATTTATGGGAGATAAACTCTCATATGCGCGCTTATGCCATTGTTGTTGATTGCCTTACACCGACGGCAGAATCATTCTATGCTAAATATGGTTTTGAGGTCTTGAGCGAGCATAATGGTCGAACTCGAATGTTCATTCCTATGAAAACAGTCGAACAACTTTTTGGTTAATTCGCACAGGTGAACTTGATATCAAGTTTTGGGGTTAGTAGGTTTGGTGGATTAGTCGTAACACTCCTTATGGTTGGATTATGAATATGGCAGCACTTAACTGCCATATATGGTAAAGATATAGCTTAATCGTAACTTTCTGTAATATTTAAGCTAATATCATTCGGCTGATATCTGGATAGCTGCCACTCCTCAGTCAAAATGGTTTTACCACCCGCATTACTACATGTAATTCCTCTAACAAAGTATGGAGAATGAATACTGGTGTAAAATCCCTTGCCTGACACTTCAAAGCTATCGCTAATAAACTGAGACTTGCCATCTTGTATGAAATTAAACTCGGGAAGTACGCCAGTAAGCATATTGCTCGTACAAACGCCATCAGAGCTGTGATTATCAATGTAAGCTTGTGCCTGATAATTGAGGTTCAAGAAGAATCCTGGACGATACTTGTACGGGGGAATCCACTCTTCCCCTTGTAGATCTGGCTGAAGCTGAATAGAAGGGGAAGCTGGAACTTTATGGAAAACGGTAAATGATTGCTCACCATCTTCGCAAGAAATCTTAAGCGCTTTTGCTAGCGTTTCATTGCTCTTTGGAAGCTCTCCGTGGACAACAAAGCCAAATGGCGTTGGTGTCAATCCAATAGTCGAAAAGGCTTCTTGAGTTGACTCTGAAATAAGCTCTGCCATTGTGCACTCAATTGTTGGCGACTGAGCATAAACAAGCGCTTCCATGTAATAATTTGAAGATGATCTCACTTCAATCTGTTTCACTGGACCGTTAGAATAACTCGTTATACGAGTTGCCGTACCATCTGTATCATAGACAGGTTCTGCAGCCTGTGCAGTACATGAAACGGTCAACGCCAATAAGCCAATCATTTTATGACTAATCATGAATACTCCATTTTTGATTAAGTAATATTAAATCTTCAGAAAAATGAATATTATAGGCTGAGGGATAATTAGTGTTTCCAACAATGTTGATTTGCGAGGCAGTATACAAAAAATGGTAGCTCGAAATAAAAAATAAAGTGTTTATGACTGAATCCTTTAACTATTGGTCATTCATTCAGTCGTTTAAAATGAGTGCAATTTTCTATCTCAATAGGTAATTATGAAACTTACAGCTTTAGTTGATAACTCACGGTTAAACAGCAGACCCGATCTCGCAGTCGAGAGAGGGTTGTCTCTTCATATAGAAACAATGGGGCAGCAGATTTTATTTGACGCTGGTAGTGGTAAAGCGTTTTGTGATAATGCTGCATTACTGGGTGTTGAAATTAGAGACATAAATGCTGCGGTTATTTCACATCGTCATCATGATCACTGCAATGGTGTTACTCATTTTTTGGATTGCAATACTAAAGCTCAGGTGTACTTTCGAGAGTGTGAAGAAACGGATTATTCTTTCAAGGCATTTGGCTTTAAGAGTAATGTCGGTATTGATATGGAAATATTTGAGAAAGCACCAGAACGATTTTTTTTCGTTAACGAGATGACAGAAATATTGCCTAACATTTATGTTGTTACGAATATAAGCTCCAAGTATCAACAGCCAAAAGGTAATAAATACCTATTTTCTAATTCAGGTAAGGGTTGCAAGCCAGATACTTTTGACCATGAACTACTCCTGATCATCAAAGAAAACGATGGTCTTGTCGTTTTTACAGGTTGTGCACATAGTGGAGTTATCAATATGGTTCACACTGCTGTTGAGCTTTTTCCGAGCGCAAGGATTAAGGCTGTCGTGGGTGGTTTTCATCTTGTAGGCTTACCGATATTTGATAGTGTCGGAGGAAGTAAAGAGGAGATCAAGGCTATCGGGCAGACTTTGGAGAGTTATCCAATAGATAAGCTCTACACGGGCCATTGCACTGGAATGAAAGCGTTTGGGATACTGAAAAAGGTTTTGGGTGATCGACTTGAGCATCTTCCGACAGGGCGTAGTGTAATCATTTAGCATTGAAGTGTTTATATGTGATTAAGCTATGCATATTACCAAGGTATTCCTGTACTATCATAACTAAAGACTTCATGGAATCAGCCGATAACAAAAAAGTTAAAATGACTCAGGAATAAAATAACAGGATAATATAGCTAAAGGCTTACCATAAAAGTTATGGTTTACCCTGGACTGATAACTGTGTTGAGTAGGTTATTGAATAATTTAAGTCCAATATATCAAGTAATGCATTTGCAGATAATGTTGAAAGTAAATCAACATCTATTATTGGATTGTTGCAAAAGAAAAAATTATGACAGAAGAGCAAGCTTTCTCAATGGGGTGAACTATAGAAGATAGGCGTAATACAGGCCATAAGCCATATTTACACGTGGGAATAATTTAGATATTAATTATGTCTTGCGGCAATTTTGATTATTTGCCTTATATGTAATTTAAATGTGGGACTAATATATCCCACTAACACTTGTTACCATTAAGTTAATTTCTGCTGGAAGGCTGTTAATATTCCTGAGCCAGTTTTGGAGATAAAGATCATATAACTAAATGCATCAAAAATATGTTGCATTCCTGTTTGCAAATGAAAGTTGATATATTAACTTTTCTTAGTAAATCACTTAATGAAACTCATTAATTATGTATAAATATGCGGAATTAAATTTATAAATTATTTAGCAATTAATCAATTTATGAGGAATCGCGCATGTGTAATGAAAAGTTTAATGCCTATGCTGTCATGGAAGCGGGAGGTAAGCTTGTACCCTGGTCATATAGCCCCGAAGCGATGGGTGATTGGGATATTGATGTAAAAATCACCCATAATGGTGTGTGCCACACCGATTTGCACATGAGGGATGATGACTGGGATATTAGTCAGTTTCCATTAGTGGCTGGTCACGAGGTAGTCGGTGAAATCGTAGAAACAGGAAAGCTGGTTAAAAACCTTAATATCGGTGACCGTGTCGGGTTAGGCTGGATTCGAGACTCGTGCCGTTCTTGCGACCATTGTCTCAGTGGTCAGGAGAACATCTGCCGTGAAGGGTACACGGGCCTAATCGTTGGGCACCATGGTGGATTTGCTGACAAGGTGCGTGTTCCTGCTGACTTCGCTTATCGAATTCCAGACGGGCTTAGCTCTGCAGCTGCAGCACCGCTACTATGTGCCGGTATCACTGTATACACCCCACTCAGAACTCATATCGATAAACTCGGTATGAAAGTGGGTGTTATGGGGATCGGTGGTCTTGGTCATCTAGCGCTGCAATATGCCAATGCAATGGGCGCTGAAGTGACGGCATTTTCAACCACCAAGTCAAAAGAAGAAGAAGCCCGCAGTTTTGGCGCTCATAACTTCCTTCAGTGGGGCAACGAAGATGAAATGGCTGAGGCTAAAGGAACTTTCGATCTCATTGTGTGTACTATTTCTGCTGATGCTGACTGGAACATGGCGTTCGATCTTCTTGCGAATAATGGCAAGCTCTGCTTTGTCGGCTTACCAGTTTCAGAAATGAAAGTGCCATTGTTACCGTTGATTTTCGGTCAAAAATCAGTTGTTGGCAGTATCGTTGGTGGTCGTCACTTCATGCAGGAGATGCTTAATTTCTCTGCGGTACATGGAATTGAGCCACAGATTGAGGTAATGCCAATCAACAAGATAAACGAGGCGATGGATAAGGTAGCTGCCAACAAGGCTCGTTATCGTATTGTTCTTGAAACGGCCTGATAATCAAGAGCTGCCCTTTCTATGAAGGGCAGCTCAAAATGAGCTACTAAATGAATTTACGCCAACAAATGTTGTTTAATTCTCAGGACGGCTCAAACGCTTAATAATCTCTTCGTGTTGAGGGTACATATCCAGCAGTGTTTCTTGGCTAAAGAGCTCGAAATCTTCGAACGTAAAGCCTGGCGATACCATACACCCGACGAGTGAGAATCCTGGTTTATTCATTGCCGACCCAAAAATGCATCCCTTGGGCACAAGGAACTGCGGTCGTTCGCCTGCCGCGATATCAAGGCCTAGCTGTGCCGTCGTCAACTCACCTTGTTCTGAAATCATATAGATAGTCAGCGACTCACCCGCGTGGAAGTACCACATCTCGTCTGCCGTCAAACGGTGGAAGTGGGAAACTTCACCTGTGCGAAGAAGAAAATAGATGCTGGTCCACAGAGAGCGGGTCTGATCGAAATTACTCTGCGAGTTATACGAGGAACGATAGTAACCACCTTCGACATGTCGTTCCAATTCCAGGTGTTGAATGAATTCATCAGCAGTGTTCAAAATAATACCCAAAAATAAATGTATGGCTGTAAAGAGATAAAAGCACTGAGAATTAAGTACTTATTTCCTCTTAGTGTAAGGCGTACGAATGTAGCAGAGCCATCGCAATGTGGCAATTCGTAAAAGCTTGTTATAAAGCATTATTTTGCTCATCACTTCCTCTTCTTTTAGGTAATTAAATCGATTGTCCATTAGTTTCAACGGCGTACACTTTTAATATGACTTGAAATTGATAGGGGCGGTGCTATGGGAAGAGTATTGCACACTTTATTATTGATGTTTGCCGTGACGGCGTGTACAGAGCAGGGGCCGACAGAGGCGTTGGGTACCCTTGAGCGTGACAGGGTCACCCTAACTGCCACTTCAAGCGAAATCATTCGCCTCCAGCCTGTTAAAGAAGGTGAGTTCGTTAAGATAGGTGACGTGTTAGTTCAGTTAGACAACAAGCAGCAGCTTGCAGTTATTGCTCGCGTTAAGGCTGAAGAAGCTCAAGCCGCTGCATATTTGCTGAAGTTGACCAATGGTGAGCGCCCCGAAGATATCGCAGCAGCACAGGCCAGTGTTGAGCGAGCAAAAGCAACATTGACCGAGGCCGAGAGTTCCTATCGCCGTATAACCAAACTTGTTGCCCAAAAGTTAGCCAGTTACTCAGAGCGTGATAGGGCGAGGGCGGAGCGTGATGCTGCCCAGGCTGATTACCATTCCGCGGCTGAGAACCTTGCCAAATTAACCAGCGGGGAACGTCCGGAAAATATCACTCAGGCCCAAGCATCCCTTGAAGCCGCCAGTGCGGAGGTTGCACTGCAGCAGCAAATTCTCGATGATCTGACGATTATCGCCACCCGGGATGGGGTGTTAGATAGCCTGCCGTATAATGTCGGTGAGCGAGTATCAACAAGCAGTATTGTCGCTGCCGTTCAGGCCGATACTGTTCCCTACGCACGGGTGTACGTACCAGAGCCATACAGGGTGAAACTGAAGGCGGGTGATAAGCTGACAGTGCATGTTGATGGTATGGCGAACAGTTATACCGGCACTTTACGCTGGATTGCCACAGAGCCGGCCTTTACCCCATATTACGCACTGAATGAACAAGACCGTGCCCGTTTGGTTTATCTGGCTGAGGTCGATATGCCTGACGAAGCCAAAGATCTCCCCGCAGGTGTACCCGCTCAGGTGGAGATGCCTCATGAGTGAGAATGCAATAGTCGCAAAGCAGCTCACTCGGAAGTTCGGCGATTTTACCGCTGTAGATGGGCTTGATCTTGTGGTACCGACGGGCAGCATTTATGGCTTTCTCGGTCCGAATGGCTGTGGGAAGTCGACAACCATACGTATGCTTACAGGCCTGCTAAGTCCAACAACTGGGGAGGTTGAAGTCCTTGGCTTGGAAGTGCCCCGGGAAGCAGAAAAGTTACGCCTTCGTATTGGTTATATGACCCAGAAGTTCTCGCTGTATGAAGATCTGACCGTTAAAGAAAATCTTCAGTTTATTGGTCAGATTTTCGGTATGTCGACAAAACCGCTTGCCAAGCGTATTGATGAACAACTTTCTACCTATGGCCTTGATAGGTTAGTCAGGCAGCGGGCTGGGAGTATGAGTGGTGGCCAAAAGCAGCGTCTGGGGCTTGCTGCAGCCACGATGCACCAACCCAGCCTACTATTTTTGGATGAACCGACTTCGGCTGTTGATCCAGAAAATCGCCGTGATTTTTGGGAGCAATTGTTTGATTTGAGTGATCAGGGAACGACGATTCTTGTCACCAGCCATTACATGGATGAGGCAGAGCGCTGTCATGGTCTGGCAATTATGGAATCGGGCGTGGTTCGAGCGAATGGCTCACCGGAAGATCTGATGAGGAACATGGGTGTAACGGTTGTCGAGGTACAGGCCAATAATCTCCGCCAGCTCAAAACAGAGCTATTAAAGCGAGACGAAATACGCTCTGCGGCGCAATTGGGGATCCGGTTACGGGTGCTTGTCGAGCAGGATATTACTGAGCCGACAAAATGGCTGAGACTGCAGTATCCTGAGCTGGGTAACGCAGAGTTGACGATAGCACGGCCAAGCCTGGAAGATGTGTTCGTGACAAGTACGGGGGAGGGAAGGCAATGAATAGCCTGTTTCGTATGAGTGCGATAATGGTAAAAGAGTTTCGCCAGCTGTCACGAGATCGCATTACGTTTGGTATGGTCGTTATGATCCCGCTAATACAGTTGCTGTTGTTTGGCTATGCAATTAATACCGATGTTCGAAATATTCCTGTTGCGGTTGTTGATCAAAGTCATTCTGCTGTGGGGAGGGTAATAACCGAAGCCGTGAAAGCTACGCAAGTGGTCGTGGTTACACAGTCTTACCCAACAGCAGCAGAAGCTGAAAAGGCGATTACTGAAGGTACGGTTAGAGCTGCGTTGGTTCTTCCTTCTGATCTGTCACAGCGAATCGTACAGCAGCGCACCGTTGGGCAGTGGCTGGTGGATGGCTCAGATACGATGATCAGCTCGGCATTGCTGCAATTGCAGACCATGCCATTACAGGACTTGCTGACCTACCAACCGCCTGCTGAGCCGACTTTTGATGTTGCCTTGTATTTCAATCCTTCCAGGCGTTCAGCCGTGAATATCGTTCCGGGTCTGCTTGGCGTTATTCTGACGATGACAATGATTCTGTTTACCTCGGCAGCAATAGTGCGAGAGCGGGAGCGGGGTAATCTGGAGCTATTGATCACTACGCCGGTGCATTCTATTGAGCTGATGATAGCGAAGATTATCCCTTATATTTTTGTCGGGCTCATTCAGGTCGGGATCATCCTTGGCCTGGGGCATTTCATATTTGATGTCCCGATAAATGGTGAGTTATCGCAACTGTTGCTTGGGACCTTATTGTTTATCTCGGCTAGTTTGACTTTGGGGTTAGTGATATCGACTATCGCCCAGACTCAGCTTCAGGCGATGCAGATGACGGTGTTTATCTTGTTGCCTTCAATCCTGTTATCGGGCTTTATTTTTCCGTATGAGGCAATGCCTGTCATTGCTCAGTGGATATCCGAGGTATTACCAGCAACACACTTTATGCGCTTGATTCGAGGTATTGTATTACGCGGGGCAGATTTGATTGATTTATGGCGCGATGCAGTTTGGTTGGTCGGCTTCACCGTTATCGGTTTAGTTGTTGCTTCAATGCGCTTTAAGAAGAGCCTAGACTGAGTATTTGCCGACGAGTGTGACTCAGTAAAGAGAGATGGTAGCCAGCATTCACTCAGGAGATTCACAGTTGAATGGGGGTAAAAATGATCGGCTCTTGTACTGGCTACCATTAGAATCAGTTTGTTTTTTGTATACGTTTGATTTTAAGTTAAAATAGGAAGTGAAAAACAGAACAAATAAATTACAAAGGTTCCTCTTTTATGAGCAGTCAAAGGCTTAAAATTCAATTTCAGCGCCTCTATAGCCACTTTTCCGGAGAAGACTGCGAAACAAACCTGCAGGATATTGCCGAAGTACTGTTTTGTACCCGTCGTAACGTACGTATGGTGATCAACAAAATGGTAGAAAAGGGCTGGATAGATTGGCAGCCCGCAGTAGGAAGAGGAAAGCAGTCAAAACTTGTTTTTCATAGCTCTGACAGTGAATTACAGTATATGCATGCCAGAAAGCTGGTGGCAGAAGGCAAGCTGGAGCCTGCACTTGAGGTACTTGAAAACAATGCAGACAAACTGGCGCAGCTCATCCAGGAACAACTGGGACACACCACCGCACAAGGCAAACAGATTGTTCGTCTACCGTACTATCGAGCATTCAGTAACCTTAATCCGCTGTGTCCGCTTCGCCGTTCGGAACAGCACTTAGCCAGACAAATCTTTAACGGCTTAACCCGGATAAATGAGGAAAAAGAGGAAGTCGAGGGTGATTTGGCGCATCACTGGGAGTCTCTTTCTCCACGCCACTGGCGCTTTTATATTCGTCCCGCGGTCAGATTCCATGACGGCAAGTTGCTTGATAGCCAGGACATTATCACAACGCTTGAACAGGTAAAAAAACAGCGACTGTTTAAGCATATTCAAACTGTTGACTCACCATTTCCCAATACTATTGATATTTACCTTAGAAGTGATGACTATCGATTACCTGAGTTACTGAGCAATGTCAGTGCTGTTATTCAGCCAGCCGATGCTGAGCATGAAAGGGATAATGAGCTTTTCCCGATAGGTACAGGCCCGTACCGCGTTATACAGAATGACAAGCAGCGATTTAAGCTAGAGGCTTTTGATCACTATTTCGGTATGCGAGCACTGATTGATGTCGTTGATATCTGGATGCTGTCAGAAGTGGCCTCATGCTATCTACAGCCTGCGGCGGATAGCAGCCAGTTAAGTGGTGTCAGTGTTTCAACACGGCTTAAGCTGGATGAGGGATGTAATTATCTGCTGTTTAATCGAATGACAGGTCTGGCTAACAATGAGCAATGGCTAGCATATTTTAGATGTCGTTTAACGCCATTGAATGTACTGCCTCTGCTTGAAAAGAATGAAATCGGAGATTTTCGTCTTACCAATGCCTATGGCATTCTTCCCGGCTGGGCGCATATGCCTCTGATGACTGAAAAAACCTCGGTACCGGCAAGACGTAATGTCACGTTGGCGTTCGCGGAGCAACATCCGGTTTATCCGTATATTGCTTCTGCCATGCGTAAGCTATTAGCGGAAGATGGCCTTAAGCTAAAAGTGCTGGAGCTATCGACGATGGAGATATTATCCGGTAAGCATGCAGACAAAATTGATATCTGGCTTGGGGGGATGAGTCTTAGTAACTACCGTGATGATGCCATCTTGTCTTGGTTTTATAATTTTGACCATATCGCACGCGCTATGCCCGAAGCGGAGTTTGATGAAATAGAGCGTAGCGTTGCACATTGGCGTGCTGACATTGCTATGGATTCACCGTGCCAGAGCATCGGTGCCAAACTGGTTCAAGGTGGGCAGATCCTTCCGCTGTTCCATAATTGGCTGGGGGTTGATGACACGGGGGTTATTCAGGGCATGCAGTCTAACTCAATGGGATGGTTTGATTTTAAATCGGTTTGGATGAAGCCGGAGCACTAATGACTAGCCTGGGGCTTCATCATTCTTGAATCATGGCTTCATAAGAGTGTCATCTTTGATGGTGACTATGATTAGTTACAGAAATATATAGTCCGCCCCGTTATTGAGAGAACAGGCCCGTAGGCCTGTTCTTATTAGTAGAAGCGAGTTATTTAGGCTCCCAATCCTGCTCGGTAAACCATTGGCCGATTGGTCGCCAGACAACATCAATCATAGATTTATACCAGGGGGCCTTGCTGGCACTTTCAGCCGCTAAAATGGGTTGTTCTGTTAGCAATTCATCATTTAGATACCATTCCACTTTGCCAACTTGTGTCCCTTTTTCGACAGGCGCTTCGAGCTCATTGTTATAGAAGATCCTGTGTTCAATATTCTTTCGCTGGCGCCTTGGCACGGTGATTGTTCCTCCGTCGGCTACCTCAACGGCTATGGCAGAAGGGGAGCCATACCATACTTTAAGCGTAGACAGTTCTTTGCTACTAAATTGCGGCGTAATATCCTGGAAGAAGCGGAACCCCCAGGTTAGGAGCTTTTTGCTTTCGGTACGACGTATATTCACACTGTCGGTTCCCATCACCACAGCGATAAGGCGTTGATCATTTTGTTCAGCAGAGGAGACTAAACTGTAGCCAGCTTTCTTTGTGTAACCAGTTTTCACGCCATCGACATTTAAGGATGTATCCCACAGCAGTGCATTACGGTTTCCTTGCTTTATCTTCTGGAAGGTAAACGATTTCTCTTTAAAAAAGGGATAGATATCAGGCAGGTCCTGAATGAGTGCACGTGTCAGCAGGGCCATGTCATAGGCTGTTGTATGTTGGTCTTCAGAGTCCAGGCCGTGCGGGTTGGCAAAATAGGTGTTATCCATTCCCAACTTTTCAGCCGTGCGGTTCATCATTTCGATAAATGCTGGCTGATGGCCTGCAACATGCTCGGCAAGCGCAACAGTGGCATCGTTACCCGATGAAATAATCACCCCGCGGTTGAGATCATCAACAGAGACTTCGTCACCGACATTGAGAAACATTTTTGATGAGCCGGGAAACTTCTGACCCCACGCATTCTCGCTGATAATAACTTTGTCGTCCGCCGCAATATGCCCCGCATCGAGCTCTTTTCCCACCACGTAGGTTGTCATTATCTTTGTCAGGCTTGCAGGTGCCAATAGTGCCTGTTCATTTTCACTGGCGATGACCTGACCTGACTCGTAGCTCATCAAGACCCAGGCTTTTGCGGCAATCTCTGGTGGACTGGGCATGGATTCGGCCAGTGCGGAAATGCTAACGCTAGTGCTACAGAATACAGAGAATAATAAGAAGTGCTTGATAATTGCCTTTAACGTCATAGTTCTAAGACCTTCAATAGCTTATTTGCTGCGCTATCTTTAGCTTAGTAAAAACTTGCGAAGAGAGGATTATTTTTACATCAGCCTTACCGTTTGGTAAGGCTGAGTATGTTACGCGAAATTACTTTAATACTGGGTGGTTATCGGAGTAGGCAAGATTGATATTATTCTGGCCTTCCATGAACATCACGTGTAGCTCAATGAGCTGTGTACTTTCCTGTTGCCATTTTGTCTCGGGCTGGCGTTGACAAAATTCCATGGTGGCGACAATCATCCGGTCCAGCTTTTTCAGACACCAGCGCTTCATATCACTATCAAGTTCTGGTCTGCATGCCATATCTTGCAATTTGGCATAAGCAAACTGCAGATAGCTGAAGGCTTTGTCTATCTCTTGACTGTCTTGATAGTAGTAACTCAACCGCGTACAGGCATCTAACCAATAAGCAAGAGCCTCACTGTGAAGCTCGCTTTCTATTGGTCCGAAAATCTCTTCCGGTGCATGGCTAACGGCGTTAACTAAGATGTCAATATCAGACTGTTGCTGTGGGTGGTACCAGGTTTTTATCCCGGCTAACCAGATGCTAAGTTGATTCATGCAACGTTTTCCTTTTCGCTCTCCCAGTTGACTACGAAATGGTTATCGCTGATTTGCTGATAGCCATCGACTTCTTTGAGGCTAAGTGTACGAATTTTATCTGCACTCAATGAATAGTTTGGCTCAGAATCAACAAGCTGGTGGAAAGGAAGATCCGGATCTGGAACCGCCGATATCAATAGCCGTGTATAGGGGTGGGTTGGATTTCTCAGAATAGAGCGGGTATCTCCCCATTCCACGATACGGCCGCGGTACATCACAGCAGTCTCTTCGGCAATGTAATGCGCTGTAGCCAGATCATGAGTGATATAAAGAAAACCAATGCCCATCTGCTCTTTCATCTGTTTCATCAGGTTCAGGACACCGAGGCGAATAGAGACATCCAGCATGGAGGTGGGTTCGTCGGCCAGGATCACCTCGGCACCAACTGCAATCGCACGGGCAAGGTTGACACGCTGCCGCTGACCGCCGCTGAGCTGGTGAGGGTATTTACTCAGATCAGAGGTCGGTAGCTCGACTAATGTCATCAGCTCTTCCAGTTTTGCCCGTAGTGCCTGTTTATCACTGACTTGCTTGTGGATTAGCAGAGGGCGAGCCAAGTGGTGCTCTATCGTGTGAGTAGGGTTGAGTGACCCGAATGGATCCTGGAAAATCATTTGTACTTTACCGCGATACTCAAGGAGCTCTTTTCGTGATGTGATATCAGTAATATCTTTGCCGTTAAATAAGATTTCCCCCTGTGTCGGTTCATGCACTTTGGTAATGAGCCTGGCACAGGTACTTTTACCACAGCCGGATTCGCCGACCAGTGCCAGGGTACGTCCTTTATATAGCTTGAAACTGATATCATTGAGTGCGCGGAAGATGTCTTTCGATCCCATGCCGCCTGCCAGAAACTCTTTGACAACGTTTTTTACTTCTATAATCGGCTGGCTCATAGGGCAATATCCTCTGTAACACGAATGTGATCGGCTTCTTCATGAATATTCGGGAACGAAGCCCATAGCTGCTGTGTATATGGGTGTTGCGGGTTGTTTCTGATCTCTTTGGAACTGTTTACTTCAACAATCTTCCCCTTGCGCATAACGGCAACGCGATCACAGAGCTGGGTCATGAGGGCAAGATCATGGGTGATGAACAGTACCGAGAAATCAAACTCTTTTCGTAGTTGATAGATTTGTTGCAGTATTTCTCGCTGGACAACCACATCGAGTGCGGTGGTCGGTTCGTCCATAATGATCAGCTTGGGACTTAGGCTTAGTGCGATAGCAATAACCAGCCTTTGTCTCATACCACCGCTGAACTGATGCGGATAGTCAGATAAACGGTCGCGCGGAATGTTGACCAAATCCAGCAGCTTCTCAGCGCGATCATTGGCCTGTTCGTTGCTATATCCTAGATGGTGCCTCATAACATCGGCAAACTGCTCTTTAAGGGGGAGTACCGGATTGAGGGAGTTCATGGCACTTTGGAACACCATGGCAATTTCTTTCCAGCGAATAATCCCCATTTCTCTTTCGCTAAGCGTGAGGAGATCGAGGCCGTCGTAGTGAATTTGACCATTAGTAATCAGGGCTGGCGGCTTATGAAGACGGTTAATGGCAAAAGCAATGGTACTTTTGCCACAGCCGGATTCACCGGCGAGGCCAAAAATCTCGCTTTTACCGATATCAAAGCTGACGTTATCTACCGCACGAAAGTCACCTTGATCGGTAACATAGGTGACTTCCAACTCTCTAATGCTTACCAATGGTTCGGGGTGAAATGCCTGTTCCACGGTTCTCTCCCTAAGACAAAATTAGTTAATTCGCAGTGAAAATTATTATCATTTCCATTTGATGTAAAGTGAATAAATAGAGAAGGTGATGGGGTCGACATTAATTAATTAACTGTTTCATTATTTGCGCTTTTGATTACTCATTTAGCCAAACAACTGAATGTTGTTAAGGGTATGTTGCTAGTTTTGGTCGGCTTATCGGTATGCTTCACGTTAATATCTAATCGTTATGTGTACACTTGGGCGTAGATGTATTTTTCTCAAGGAGCAGAGAAACAGGATGAAAGTTCAACAGCTTGTATTATGTATAGCTGGATTACTGACAGCGACACCAGCAATGGCAGTGAGTTCTGAGGTTGATCTAACCCAGTCTTTTGTAGGGTATGTGGCTTTGTTGATATTTGCCTTGGCTTATTGCCTTGTGATGGCCGAGGAATATTTACAGCTTCGCAAGTCAAAGCCTGTACTGCTGGCTGCCGGTATTATCTGGCTGATGATAGGGTTTGTGTTTCAGGAACTAGGTCAAATAGATGTTGCAAAAAGTGCACTCGAACATAACTTGCTTGAGTACGCAGAGCTGTTACTGTTTCTCCTTGTCGCGATGACCTATATCAGCGCGATGGAAGAGCGTCGACTGTTTGATGCGCTTCAGGCCTGGATGGTGAGCAAGGGCTTTAATTTCAGAAGCTTGTTTTGGCTGACGGGCATTCTATCGTTCTTAATATCCCCCATTGCCGATAACCTGACAACCGCGTTGTTGATGTGTGCTGTCGTTATGAAAGTGGGGGGCGACAATACTCGCTTTATTAATCTTGCTTGTATCAATATTGTCGTGGCTGCCAATGCTGGTGGTGCGTTTAGTCCCTTTGGTGATATTACGACTTTGATGGTTTGGCAGGCTGGGTTGGTTTCATTCCTCGAATTTACCGATCTCTTTATCCCGTCATTGATAAATTATGTGGTTCCGGCTGTGATCATGTCGCTGTTTGTGCCGAAAACCCAACCAAATACGATTGGCGAATATGTTGAGCTAAAACGGGGGGCACGCCGTATCGTGGCCTTGTTTATTCTGACTATCTCTACCGCTGTTGCCTTCCACGGCATGGTTCATTTCCCACCGGTAATAGGTATGATGATGGGCCTCGGTTATCTTCAGTTCTTCGGCTTCTACCTTCGTAAAACCCTCCCGCGCTCGCTTGCCAAAAAGAAGGCCATTGCAATGGCCAATCATGACGAAGCGGCGTTAAAACGACTTGGTTCGGTCGTACCGTTTGATGTCTTCAAACGTGTCTCGCATGCAGAGTGGGATACTTTGTTGTTTTTCTATGGGGTCGTAATGTGTGTTGGTGGGCTTAGTTTGCTGGGTTATCTCGGTATGGTATCGGAGGTTATGTATACCCAGTGGAACCCGGTATGGGCCAATATTATGGTTGGGGTGCTTTCGGCCATTGTTGATAATATCCCTGTGATGTTTGCAGTGCTCACCATGCAACCCGATCTGACTCTTGGCAACTGGCTATTGGTTACTCTAACAGCGGGAGTTGGTGGCAGTATGCTGTCTATTGGCTCGGCTGCCGGGGTGGCCTTGATGGGAGCAGCGCATGGTAAATATACCTTCTTTGGTCACTTGAAGTGGATGCCTGTGATTGCACTGGGATATATCGCCAGCATCATTTGTCATCTATTACTTAACCATCAGCTTTTCTAATACATATTGTAAATTCGGGCGGTTTCATCAATAATTGGTGGCCGCCCGTTCATCTTTATCTCACCCACTGCTTCTTATTTCCTTATACTCCCTGGCGTGTGTCCCCATCTCAATTATCCTTCGAGCAAATTATTTATATAATAATGTTATTAACTATCTGAAATTTTGTGGTTTTAAATGTTACTGTGTAGCTTATCACTAATATCGTTGTGGCAGAAAGCAAGTTCGGGCTTTTCCCGATGAGCTATGCCATGGTAACGAGTAACGGAGAGTAGAAATTACTAGGTTATTTGCCCTAACAGGTATTATCCGAATATCATTGTTAGACAGGAAGTATTAAAGGACAGCATATGCAAAAATATGGATGGTTTTGCTTTAGCATTGTTATGCTAAATCCGTCGCAATCGGTTCTTGCTTTAGAAGCTGAGACCCTTTTTCGCATGCCGAGCCTGAAATTAGGGATCGCTAAGAGTGCCGGTACAATAGACGTTTCAAACAAAGGGCAGTTCGACGATGTGGCGTTTAGCTCGTCAACATCTTTCACACCAGTTGTCACTCTGATTCAATCGCCGTTTTACTTTTCTGACGATAGCCGGTGGGGATACCATACAGAACTGAATGCGGCTTATTTTAAGCTCGATTATGATGACGATAACCGTCAGGGCTTTCGTGATGGTGAATTTGAAGGTTACTCTGTTTCTTTTACCCCAGTGCTTTTTTATCAGTGGGGCGACAAAACGCTATGCAGCGACTGTAAAAGCTGGCGTTTCGAATTAGGAGCGGGGATCAACTACCTGAATGCTGACGGCGATCTGATTGCGAGTAATGGTGAGAGAACGGTATTTGAAAATTCAGGTATAGGGGTTAACTCACATTTAGGTGTGGTGATGAGCTACAAGCAATGGGAGTTGGGGTTACGCTTCGCCGTGCCGACAAGAGTGGATGATAATGATGTGGAAGTCAGGCATGCGTTGTCGACATTGAGTTTTGGCTACCGGTTTTGACGATTAAATAAGAAGGCGCCCGAGAGCGCCTTTATGCTATAAGCCACGATAATGACTAAATTACCCCTGTCCCAGTGCTTTTTTCAAAGTGGCGATAAATTTGTCGATATCTTTGCGACTGATATCTAAGTGAGTCACCAAACGCATCGGGTTTCCTGCACTGATTAATATGCCTTGCTCTTTGAGCGCTGTGACTAGCTGTGCTTGATCAATGGTTTGATCGACCTTGGCAAAGAGCATATTGGTGGTTACATGATCGATGTTAACCTTAAAGCCTTCAATCTCTGCTAACTGTTGAGCGAGGTATTTTGCATTAGCATGATCATCAGTCAGTCGGTCGATGTTTTCAGTTAGTGCAATCTTGCCAGCAGCAGCCAGAATACCTGCCTGACGCATACCGCCACCCAGGACTTTTCGCCAACGGCGTGCTTTCTTGATCAGTGAAGCGTCGCCAAGGACCAGTGAGCCAATAGGCGCACCCAAGCCTTTGGACAAGCAGATCGTCATCGAGTCAAAGTGTTTAGAAATTTCGGTAATATCGACACCTAAGGCGACAGCTGCGTTATAGACACGAGCACCGTCTAGATGAAGTTTTAGTTCATGCTGGTCGACAAACTCCCTAGCCTGCTGCAAATAGGAAAGTGGTAGGATTTTGCCATTGATGGTGTTCTCAATACTCAATAGCTTGGTGCGGGCAAAGTGTGCATCATCCGGTTTTATGGCTGCTGCCAATTTTTTAAAACATAAAGTACCGTCTTTCTCATTCTCAATAGGCTGAGGTTGGATAGAACCCAGTACGGCCGCACCGCCTCCTTCAAACTGGTAGTTATGAGCCTGCTGACCACAAAGGTATTCATCTCCTCGCTCACAGTGCGCCATTAATGCGAGCAGGTTGGCTTGTGTTCCCGAGCTGCAAAATAGTGCTGCTTCAAACCCGTGTCGCTTTGCCGCCCACAGCTCGAGGTCGTTAACCGTTGGATCATCGCTGTACACGTCATCACCGACTGGTGCATTAGAGATGGCCTGACGCATTGCAAGCGATGGCTGAGTAACAGTATCAGAGCGAAAATCTATCATTACTTCGTCCTTAGGGTTCTTAACTGATTATCGTAATTAGGAATCTATCGAATGATTCATCTAATAGTGATTATATGGCTACATACTGTGATCTAAATCAAGCTTAACGGTGAATGATTGTGTTGTTTTTGTGAATCTTTATCGAGGGGGCTATATCTTGGCTAAAATATAAACAGGTTGGTTGAAGATGGAGGCAGAGATCATGTTAGCTGAATGTCGGCAGTTTGTTCTGCCGGGTCATAATGAGTTACACGCTGAAGTAACCGTTATTCCGACCGGGGAGTTAGAGGTAAACATTAAGGAAAATAATAATAGCCTTAAGGCTGATTTTGATGAGTTATATTTCTATTCAGCCGGTAAGGAAACTGAATTGGTTTGCCGTGACCAATTAGGTGCAGAATCTGTTCGGTGGCATCTAAATCTTGCTAATGATGATGCCAGAGAGCTAGCCAAACTGATCGAATCTGCTGAAGAAGAATATGAGACCTTAATGCGCGACCTGTGATAAACCGTTCTGATCTGGTGGTTCCTCAGAAATACAGTCCAAAGCCTTACTTATTGCAAGGCTTTGTTTTTATTTGCTGTTATGAAAGTAATGTACGGATTTGTCTCATGAAGAAATCATACCGCTTGGGCAACGGGCGATGCTTTTTTCTGATCAGGTATAAGTTTTCATAGACAGGCTTATCCAATGAAACTACATGGATTTTAGTTTGCTGAGGAAAGCAGGTTATGGCTTTTTCTGGCAGTACGGTATAGCCAAGACCCAGAGAAACGGGGAGCAGGATCTGGTTGAGTTGATTGATATAGCCAGTGACTTTTAATGATTCGATGCTATTGAAGCTATGGTCAAAATTAGCCTGAATAATTTGCCTTACGTAATGTTCGCCGTCAGGGTGGTTAATAAATCCAAGCTGGTTTAATTGTTCCATATTAATGACAATCTTTTCCATACCTGCGGGAATAACTAGGCATAATTGCTCGGCACCTACTTTTTCTTGCTCTAATTCTGGAATGGCTACATTTTGCGTAATTATGCCAAGTTCAATTTGGTTGGTATTCAGGTTATCAAGGATCCGCTTGTTCGGAGCTGCCTCAAGTTGAATGGCGAGGTTAGGGTGAGTTTGCTGGTGCTTGAGGAAATGCGGATAAAGATATGTCGCCAGCGAGCCTGAACAAGCAATACGACATTCACCCGTAAAAGGGTCATCATTTTGTAATGCCTGGAACAGTGCTAGCTCGTCATCCTGGCGTCGACGGGCGTAGCGGTACAACGTTTCGCCAGCCGGGGTTAGCTCAAACCGTTTACCAAACCGTTGCAGCAACGGCGTACCGGTTTGCGTCTCCAGCTTCTTGATATGCTGGCTGACGCCCGGTTGAGTCATAAATAGCTTTTCGGCGGTTTGGGTGAAGTGTCCCACCTCGACCAGAGTAATGAAGGTTTGGAGCCACTGGGTATTTAGCATGATTATTTGATAGTGAAAATTTATTAAAATAAGAATATTTGATAATTTTTATTTTTCAAGTGTTTAAGCCTTCTTGGAAACAAAGGGCTTTTAGTGCTATTTATCCGGCCAATACCAGGCTGGTTCGTCCAGCATACCCTGACCGCGAATAGTGGTTTGTCCGAGTTCTTTGTCTAATTCGATAGCATGGCAGAGTGGGTGCTGGTTTAGTGCCGCTATCAGTCGGCTTGCGTGGGAGACTACCCATACCTGCGAGTTTTCCGAAGCATGAATGATGAGCTTGGCCAACGCTGGAAGTAGATCGGGGTGCAGACTTGTCTCAGGTTCGTTTAATACCATCAGGCTAGGTGGGCGAGGGGTAAGTAGCGCTGCAACCAACAGCAAGTATCTGAGTGTCCCGTCAGAGAGCTCGCTGCCTGTCAGTGGGCGTAATAAGCCTTCTTGATAGAACTCCAGTGAAAATCGTCCATCTTGGTGCTGAACAATGCTGATACTCGCGCCGGGAAAAGCATCATTAATGGCTTTGTCGAGGGCGTGCTTGTCTCCGATTTCACGAATTGTCTGCAAGGCTGCAGCCAAGTCTCTACCATCATGATGCAGGACTGGTGTGCGGGTCCCCAGCTGCGGTTGCCGGGCTGGTGCTTCTTTGTCTGTACGGAAGTGATCGTAAAAACGCCAGCTCCGGATACGTTCCCGCATATGGAAGACTTCAGGTGCCGTAGCAGGATCAGCAATCTGATCGAACATACTGTTAAAATGGCTGATATGTTGTGAAGCGACTTTCCAGCTTCTATTCTCGCGGATTTTTATGAGCGGCCCCTTACGAGCCACTAACTGGGTTGCGGGGCGGTAGAATGGTCCGCTCCAGATACTTTCCTGTTTGATTTCAGGATCAAGGCGAAATGCGGAGCGAGACGGCTCAGGTAATCCCAGGGAGATCGAGTAGCCGAAATCCTCGGTAGAAAAACCGAGTCGTAGCCGTTTGACTTCTTTCCTGACAACATCCTGAACCGGTACTTCACCGCGGCGCATCGCAGGTGACAGGCTTTCTGGCCCTGCCCAAAAGGTTGAATCCAGTCCGCCCTCGGCAGCCAATGAATTGACAACGCCACCTTGTGCCGTATCAGCCAATAACCGAAGCGCACGGTACAAGTTGGATTTACCGCTGCCATTTGCTCCGGTAATCACATTAAGTGGGCCGAGCGGCATCGTTAGCTGAAGGATGGAGCGGTAGTTACTGATAGATAAGGTGGTGATCATCACTAGACCTGTATAAATAAACAGTAATCGTGATGTTAGTGTAAAACGAATAAGAGAGCAACTTTGCTTTATGAATGTTGTGTTCATGTTTGATTCATTTTCATTCAGCTAGACTGCAAACCATAGAAATGAAGATGACTGAGAAATAAAGAGGCTCAATATGAAGAATTTTGTAGCAAGCGTTCTGGCACTTGTTGTTGGTTTTTTCACGGTGACATTTGCAGCGATTATGGGATTGTTCATTGGTATAGCAGCGCTTATCGCCCGACCATTTATTAAAAAGAAGGTCGAAGCCGCATATGCCGAAGCCGTTAAACAACAGGGCGGCGATTATACTGCCAATTCAACAGTGATTGACGGTGAATATGATGACATCACCAACAGGTCTCAGGCACAAAGCCAGAGCCAAACGGGCAATCACAACATGAACCAGATGGCTCAGTCACTTTAAACTAATCGCATCCTGTTAAGCATTAAAAAAACGCCAGCGAATATATTCGCTGGCGTTTTTTCCTATCTTGAACAGCCCGGTTTATAGGGGGTACTGTTTCTCTTAGATCCTAAACTTGCTGACTTCGGAGTTAAGGTGCTGCGCGATGTCATTAAGCTCTTCAGACATCTTCTGAGCATCCTGTGCTTCGGTAGAAAGCTGGTCAGAGACATCATTGACTGCCTGAGTATTGCGGCTAATTTCATCAGTTACGGCACGTTGCTCTTCGGCCGCACTTGAAATCTGGGTTGCCATATCAGAAATATGCTGAATAGACTCGGTAATGCGCTCTAGGGCATTGGTTGCATTTTTGGCATCGTCAACACTGCTCGTGGCCAGAGACTGGCTCTGCTGCATGGTTTCAACCGCGCTGTGGGTGTTGCGTTGCAATGTTTCAATCATGCCACGAATTTCTTCGGTCGAGCTGTGTGTGCGTTGCGACAAGACGCGAACTTCATCAGCAACGACTGCAAAGCCGCGGCCTTGTTCGCCTGCACGAGCGGCTTCGATTGCCGCATTGAGGGCAAGCAAGTTTGTCTGCTCGGCGATATCCTGAATGGTTGAGAGAATGGCGTTGATGCCCTGAGCGTTGTTCTCAAGTTCTTTGATGATGCTTGCGGCATCTTCAACATGGTCGGCAAGGTAAGTGATCGACTGCTGGTTTCGGCTGATCACCTGCTTGCCTTCATTACAGTTATCTTGAGAGGCAACGGCAGCTCCGGCAGTTTGCTCGGCGTGGCTGGCGACTTCTTGTGCCGTCGCTGACATTTCATGGATCGCCGTTGCAATCTGAGAAATCTCGTTTTGTTGCAGGTTTAACGCTTCGCTGGTTTGTAATGCCAGCTCGTGGCTGTCTTTGGCCTGTTGTGAAAGATGTTCCGATGAGCCAGAGATACCTGTAATAGAAACATGCAGCTTTTCAATGAATGCATTGACGTGCTGCCCAAGGCGACCGATTTCATCGTCTTGATCGAAGTTAAGGCGGCGAGTCAGATCACCGTTGCCGTGCGAGAGATCAGCCATGGCTTCAGAAAGGGTATCGAGCGGCTTCATTGCACGTGAAATAAGAGCCGTCGCTACACCTAATACTAATACCAACTGGATAATAGCGCTGATGATGGCATCGATAAGTGCTTCGCTGACATGAGCGAAAGCAACCGATTTATCGAGTACCAGCGAGAAGTACCAGTCCGTACCAGGAACTTGCTGAATACTCATCAGGCTATCGACGCCCGATACATTCAGTGTGACAAGGTCACTCTGCGATGCCACTTTACGGATAAGGCTAGCATTGAATGCCGGGTTCATCTCCGAGGTCGGCTTGAGTGTCAGAGACTGGTTAGGGTGGGCGATTATCGTTCCCTCACCGTTGAACAAAGTGGCAAAAACGCCGTTCTGATTAATGGCAAGAATATCTTTCACCAAGGCATCAATAGACACATCACCGGCAATGACACCGCTATTCATTTGAGCATTAAATGGCTGAGCAACGGTGATAACCAATTTGCCTGAAGAAGCATCATTATATGGAGTGGTAACGACGAGTCCGTTTGCAGCCGTTGCATCTTTATACCAAGGTCTTTGACGGGGATCGTATCCGGCAGGAAAGTCGACAGGGGTTCCGGTGATCATATCCCCTTGTCGAGTACCGGCGTAGACCAAATCAAAATCACCAGAGGCAATAGCCTGCGCCAAAGCGGCCGTCGGCTCGGCATTTTGATTAAAGCTGTCAATCGAGGCCTGAACGATCTTCGTTTTGCTATCAAGCCACTGGCTGATCGCACTGATATTTGATTGGGTGAGTGAGCTTGCTAACTGTTGAGTTGAACGGTTAGCTTCTTCAGTTAGTCGCTCGCTGGTGAGCCAAGTCTGCACTGCGGCGATAAGAAGAATGATTCCTGCAAATGTAAGGGAAAGTTTGTGTTTAATAGAAAGGTTCAAGCTACCGTTCCTCTCGGTTTTTGGTACTTATGTACTGCATCGTATGTGTTATCCATTCATCAAAAAATGGTACTCAGTTGTTACTGGACATGTTGCAAGGTGTGGTTGCCCAGATGTTCTTGTCATGCCATTTCTTGCGGTATTTTGTCACAAATTTGACTGTTGTTGGACTTTTATAATGTGGAATTTTTACAATATTAAGTGTTTTCAGCTTAAAAAGTTAATTGATATCTTGCATAAAATATGATGGTTAACACATACGGGCAGTATGCTGAATGAACAGGGCTGGTGTGGCTTGAGCGGTATCTGAACAGGGCTTGGGCGTACAGCTCTGTTATTTAATGAGAAACTGAGAAGTGGCATATTTTAGTCAATGCTTTTTACTGCAACTCAGCGCCCAGTGCCAATGGCTTTTTGGTTGCTTAGCGTCAAAAAAATGGTGTTAAGTCTTTGTTGTCAGTTTCGGTAGTGCTTATTGAGGCAACCAAGAAAATCATTCAGATCTTTGTTCTTGGCGGTGAAATGGTAACGCTCGTTAGAAGCTCTAAGTTCAAGGTGTCCTTTGTCTTGTTTTACCAGCTTAGTAAAGACATCAAAAGCTTGTCTGTCGCTGGTTCCACCTAACATAACCAACCGTGTTACACTGTATTCATCTCGTTTCTTTCGCCAGTTCGCGGTGAAGATCTCTACAGGTTGTCCCATACGGTAATAGCTAATATTTTCAAAGCCTTTTGGGTGATTGATGTCCGCTTTAATTGCGACATAACGTTGCCTGTGGATGTTGTCTGTGATCATTGCTAACTGAAGCTTACTTTCGAACTTTTTTTCTTCATTTTTCTTCAGATGGTATAGATCCAGGCGACAGCTTTTTTCATTTAGTTGGGTTGTGCTTGTTGGAAGTAATTCAGCTTGAGTGGGAAAAGATATTACATAGAGGAAGAGAATCGCCAACTTGTACCAACGCGTAAAAATGAAACAACCCATGCCACTTAACCCCATAATTAAGATGCTCAGGCAAAGCTTAGTAACGGAGTACTTTTTCTATGTGTCTCATTTTAAAAACAAATCGCAAATAAGCGAATTTTTATGGATTATAAATTTTAGCTTTGACCATTCGGCGGTATTGGCTTGGGGTAATGCCAAACTGACGGTGAAAGCGGGTCGAGAAGTGGTAGGCGTCTTTATAGCCGACTTGTTCAGCGACATCTTGTACTGACATGCCAAAGTCCCGCAGAAGTTGCTGGGCGGCCTCCATTCGTATTTTCTGCAGGTATTGGTGCGGTGATTCGCCTACTTGATCTTTGAATTTGCGATTGAAGCTCCTAAGCGGCAAACCACAATGATCGGCGACATCCTGTGCGGTGATGCTACTGGATAGTTGTCGTTTCATCCAATCCTGGGCTAAGGCTATGGATTCATCAAACTGGAGCTGGCCGCCAATTTGATAAAAGGGTTGCTGGGTGGATTTTGATATTTCGTGGCCAAAATGCGTTTCTATAGTTCCTGCGATCTTCTGGCCGAAGTTTTCCGTGATCAGGTAGAGAATCATCTCTGACTGCGAGTTGATACTACCGGTACAAAATAATCCATTGGCCTCAGTAATAGATGCCTGCCTGTTTAGGGTGATAGCCGGATAGCGGGCCGAAAATTGCTCGTAGTAATACCAATGTGTGGTTGCCACCTGATTTGTTAACAGGCCTGTTTCGGCAAGCCAGATAACTCCTGTACCTGTAGCTACAAGCTTGGCACCTTGTTGGTACTGGCGTTTGAGCCAGGGAATGATTTCAGGATGTTGACGTATAGAGGCCAGCGGATTTCCCCACATTGGCGGTAAAATAACAAGGTCAAATGTATTCAAATCATCAAAGGTCGTATCAGGTTGTAGTTTAAGGCCTGCAGGTACTTTGGGTGGGGTGAGGGTAGGAGCAACGACTTTGATATCGAAAGGTTTTTTACGTTGAAGCTGACGGGGGCGCAAGCTGGCAGCGCTGCTTAGCATTTCGGCTGCCAGAGAGATGCCGGTAATAAGTGCGCGAGGGTATAAAACAAATCCTACTCTCATGATGACATGCCTATTTTGTATGTAATGGCCGGATTGTTGGTAATTTTGGCACGAATGCTAGGTGAATGAACAGTGTAAATTGGTACCCTATGGCCAATTGATTATATTGATGTAGGTTTAGGATGACAAAGTTACCTCTAATTGTCGGTTTTGGCGGAATGAATGCGGCCGGGCGTAGCTCCGGTTTTCATAGCTATAAGCGCATGATTGCTGATGTATTATCCGATGATGAGATGAAAACAACCTGGCAGGATCTCGCCATCCGAATGGGCCTGTCAGACAGTGAAATGCTGGATTCTGAAATTATTGATGCCATTAAGGCTGGCACCTTGGTACGCCGTATCGACTCCTTCGATCCCGATAATTTGCTATATCAATATAAAGCGTCACTAACCAGTGAAAGCGAACAAATTTCATTCACCCTGCGTAAGTCGAAGCTGCCGAATAAAATCCCGGAGAACTGGGAGGTTGAAGAGCAGGGGAGCAAAGTGAAAATTACCGTTAATGGTGAACTGGGCGCTTTGCTCGAGGATCGTGTTTCGTTCCCGGTAACCAGTGGCGGTAATATCCCTGCGGGGTTTGACCCTGGCAAACTCTATAATTCACGCTTTCACCCTCGCGGTCTAAAACTTACCGTTTATGGTGCATCGGATGCTTTAAATTCAATGGGCATTGACTGGGATGAGGTACTCTCTCATATCGAGCCTGATGAAGTGTCTGTGTATGCTGGCAGTGGATTATCACAAGTCGATGATCAGTCTTTGGCGGGAATGCTTGCAGCTCCTTTGACTGGCGGCAGGGTTAGCTCGAAGATGATGGCGTTGTCGTTGGCAGAAATGCCTGCAGACTTCATTAATGGCTATGTCATTAACAGTGTCGGTACCACAGGCACCAATATGGGGGCTTGTGCCACCTTCCTCTACAACCTTCGCCAGGGGATGTATGACATTCAGCATGGCAAATCGAAAGTTGTGATAGTGGGTAATGCCGAAGCTCCGGTTGTTGCCGAAGTAATGGAAGGTTTCCGTGTCATGGGCGCGCTGGCTGAAGATGATCAGTTGAAGGCACTGGATAATAGTGACAAGGTTGATAATCGCCGTGCGTGTCGTCCGTTTTCTTCCAATGCGGGCTTCACTATGGCTGAATCGTCACAGTTTGTTGTTCTGATGGATGATGAGCTGGCACTGAAGCTGGGGGCGACAATTTATGGTTCTGTGGCTGATGTGTTCATTAATGCCGATGCCAATAAAAAATCGATTTCAGCACCAGGTGTTGGTAACTATGTCACGGTGGCGAAGGCGACTGCGTTGGCAAAGGCCATTCTAGGTGAAGACGGCGTTAAACAGACATATGTGCAGGCGCATGGGACAGGTACGCCGCAAAACCGTGTGACTGAAAGCCATATCCTTAATGAAGTCGCCAAGACATTTGCTATCGATAATTGGCCTGTTACAGCGATTAAGTCTTATGTCGGTCATTCCATGAGTGCGGCAGCAGGCGATCAGCTCATTGCTTCCTTGGGTGTGTGGCAGTATGGCTGGATCCCAGGGATCCAAACTATCGACCATATTGCCGATGATGTGCATACATCGAATCTCAATATTTTGGCCAAGCATGCATATGCCGGTGAACATGGTGAAGACTACAAGGCTGTTATCTTAAATGCCAAAGGCTTTGGTGGTAACAATGCAACGGGCTTAGTCTTGTCGCCGGCACAAACACTTGCAATGCTTGGCAACAAGTAT
The DNA here is from genome assembly GCF_009910675.1 of Photobacterium alginatilyticum. Lineage (GTDB taxonomy): Bacteria > Pseudomonadota > Gammaproteobacteria > Enterobacterales > Vibrionaceae > Photobacterium > Photobacterium alginatilyticum. Next base: position 27,001 of record NZ_RSEJ01000004.1, read on the forward strand.
GGTGATAAAGCCATGCTGGCTTATCACGATAAGAATATGCATGTAAAACAGACAGCAGAGAGCAATGATCACGCAGCTTGTTCCGGAACTGAAAGCATTCGTTACCAGTTTGGTGAGCGAGTAATGGACGAGTCATCGGTATCAATGACACAAGATAGTTTGAAGTTGTCTGAGTTTGATAAGGAAATTGTTCTGCCGCAAACAAACCCTTACGCTGATTACAGTTAATTGAAGTATCATTAAAAGCGTGAAGCCGTTAGTAACTAATGGCTTCACGCTTTTTTTTGGATTCAAGAAAATGCTTACTAATACGTAAAGTGGGTATATAACTAATAGAATAATGATAGTCAGACTTGTGATTAAGTGGGTTTGGGAGAGAGTTTTTTGGCAAATATAATGCTGATTGCAAATCTAAATTGTGATCGTGTGCTGCAGTTGGATAAGCCGTTGGTAACGGGTGGACGCCACCACTATTTAGATGCCGGTCGTCGCCTGGGTGGTGGCGGGGCCAATACCGGCTTGGGACTGGTATGGGCTGGCCACGATGTTGCTCTGGTTAGCCAGGTAGGCAAAGATGAAACTGCCGACTGGCTATTGGCCGAAGCGAGCTTGAGTGGTTTAAATTGTGCTTTGCTACACCGTAATGACGTGGTGACACCAGAGTTACTGTTGCTAATGACGCCTGATGGTGAACGGACAATTATCCGCCCGCAACGACCTAGATTTGTACTGGGAACACCGCCTCGTTTTGCCAACTGGGATGCGCTTTATATAAATTCGTCTGCAGAAGGTTGTGAGGTATGGGCGCAGGAAGCTCTGGAGCACTCATTGGTTATCGCGCAGCTGGCAAAAGATGAGCGTTTGCGCCCGTGTCACGTATTAATCACATCTGAGTCAGATTTGGCAGGCCGAACAACGTTGCCCTTGTGGCAATATGGGCAGAGTATTGCCGGAGAGGCTCTGCGCTATTTTGTTGTCACTGATGGTGAAAATGGAGCTAAGGCCTACACAGAAGATGAAACGCATTTTGTTCCTGCTTTGGATACTGACGTTGTCGATACAACCGGAGCGGGCGATGCGTTTGCTTCAGGGTTGATCCATGCATTGGTCAACAGCGAGTCGATTGTAGATGCTATGGCTGAAGGGGCAAGGTGGGCATCATTTGCGGTAGGTACCCAAAGCTCTGTACCGGGGGAAAAGCTGGAGCAGTATTTAAACCAATCTATATAAGAATTTGATCATTCTTGCTGGTTAAAAGTAAAAAGCCCTGAAGACTTGTATCCTCAGGGCTTTCTTTTAGCCGTTATTTTTTAAGCTTAGTGATCTTTGATTTATTGAGAACGGCGCGGCGAAGTCGGGCACGTCGTTCGGCATCAGACTGGTCAGTAGGGTTATTGGTACGGCCTTGACGGTCTTTGAATGCAGATTTAGTCTGCATTTTATGAAGCAGAGCATCGCGGTTGGCTGGCTCATAGCCGGCTAGCTGGATACGGCGAATTCGTTGTCTGATTAGTTTTTCAACCTGAACCAGAGTCAGCTCTTCTTCTCGGCTAACAAAAGATACGGCATGGCCTTGTTGGCCAGCACGGCCGGTACGACCAATGCGGTGTACGTAGTCTTCGGCCAGGAAAGGCATATCGTAGTTCACGACGTGCGGCAGTCCCTGAATGTCCAAGCCTCGGGCTGCAACCTCGGTTGCTACCATCACACGGGCTTTTCCTTCCTTAAACTCTTCCAGCGCACGGCGTCGGGCACTTTGCGCCTTGTCACCATGGCAGAGCACAGCCTTGATGCCGTCCAGCTTTAGTTCTTTAACCAATTCGTTGGCTGTTTCTTTGTAGTTGACGAAAACCAGCACCTGCTGCCAGTTCTTCTTACCGATAAGCTCTGAAAGCAGCTCGCGTTTGCGATCATCGTCTACCGGGTAAACAACATGGGCAACTGTTTCGGCCGTTGCGTTCTCTGGACTCACTGAAATACGCTTTGGCTTACGCAGGATTTCATTGGACAGCTTGTTCATCTGGCTAGAGAAAGTTGCCGAAAACAGCATGGTCTGAGGCTGGGTACGGATATCGTTCATGATCAGGCGGATATCAGAAATAAAGCCCATATCCAGCATACGGTCAGCTTCGTCGAAGACAAGAAACTCAAGGTTAGCGAGTGAAACGTTGTTCAGCTCCATGTGCTCAAGCAGTCGACCCGGTGTGGCAACAAGAATATCTAGGCCTTGCTCAAGTTTCTTTTCTTGGGAGGCCATCTTGGTACCGCCGTAGATAGCCGCGACATTGATCGAGACATATTTGGTGTAGTCTTCAATATTTTTGGCAATTTGCGCTGCAAGTTCGCGGGTCGGTGCAAGAATTAGTGCACGCACATTAAAACGGCTACGCTGCTTAGGCTTATCACAGATCTGCTGGATAATCGGCAGGGAGAAGGCTGCTGTTTTGCCGGTGCCGGTTTGTGCATTGGCAAGAATATCATGCCCGCGACGAGCGTGTGGAATCGCTTGTTGCTGAATTGGCGTTAATTTCTCGTAACCGCACTCGGTAAGTGCGCGTACAATTTCCGGAGAAAAGCTTTGTGATGCAAATGACATTCGTTGTTCCTAAAGCAGACGGCTGAGCCTGACCAAAAATACGGTCGCCGATTATAGATGAATAATACTTATCTGTGGGGACTAATTTTACGTGATTGGTTGATAAATGTCCGTTTTTTGCCTGAGGTCTGTTCAATTACTTTGCTGAAGCCCGTTATAGGCTGTTGAAACACCAGATTTTCCTTCAGGTTTGTGCAAAAAATAGCTGGCTTGCTCGATGTTCTTCTTCATTAAACGGCTGAGATCACGAATAACCTCAAGTTTTGGCGGGTTCCCGGTATTGGCAACAGCAACGATATAGGTTGCCATTGCCTTGAGTGATGCAAGTTTGTAATCTGTTGCAATTTGTCTGATGTTGTCGGCACTCATAGCGAGTTGCTGATAGCTATCAGAGTGATAATAAATAGGCAACGACTCATATTCATAGCTCATTGATTGAATAAAGTGCTGAAGCAATTGAAGGACTTTTTGCTCGTTACCATCACATTGCTCAATGAGTTCCCTGTAACTGATGAGCTCAGTGCCTTGTGGATGAGACCCCGTCTGTTGATTGAGCCGAGGGGCAAACTGACAGAGTGCCTCTCTAAATTTTACGTCAAGGATAGGTTTGGAAAGAATGGCGTTGGCGCCAGCCTCCAGAAACTCATTTTGATTTTTCTTGAGGATGTCTGCCGTGCAGGCAAAGATAATGGTATCGAGCTTTAACTGCTGGCGAATGATCCTGGTTGCGGATAATCCATCCATGGTTGGCATATGGTTGTCCATCAGAATGAGATCGAAGCGCTCTTGCCGGAGCGTATCGATTGCCTGAGCGCCGTCTTTCACTATCGTGACCCGGTAACCTATACGTTGACAGAAGGACTTGGCAACTAAAGCATTGATTTTATTATCTTCAACAATTAAGACGTTGAGCTTTTCTGGCAGGGGTTCTGATGACTCTACGTAAGTTGCCACTGTGTCGGCACACTTGTCACCCATTGAATCTATGATGTCGACGCGCATACTTACAGTGAAAGTGGTTCCTTTGCCAAGTGTACTTTCAACTTTGGCGCTGCCGCTCATTAACCCGGTTAGCTGTTTGACGATGGCCAATCCCAGGCCAGTACCGCCATAGCAACGTGTGGTACTGGATTCGGCCTGTGTGAAGGGCTCAAAAATACGTTTCAAACGCTCTTTTCTGATGCCGATGCCAGAGTCTGCAATCGTGATAATCAGCAGGGATTCTGAGCAGGATCCGCATTTCTCGGTCTGGATCGATAAGTTGATCCCGCCACTTTCAGTGAATTTCACGGCGTTGCTTAAGATATTGTAAATCACCTGTCGAATTCGGGACTTGTCACTGCGCAGCATCGTCGTAGGTGGAAGTGTTGTGTCCAAGTTGAATGTCAGCTTCTTTTTATGGCATATCGGTTTATAAGTTGCCTCTATGGGTTCGATGAGATCGGCAAGCTGGAAAGTATGGATTTCAAGCTCTAGCTTGTTTTGTTCAATTTTCGAAAAATCGAGAATATCGTTAAGCAGAGAGAGTAAATGTTGGCCTGATTCCAGTAAGATGTTGAGCTGCCTTTGTTGCTCCGGTTGATGTTCTGGTTGTGAAGTGGTCATGATTTGCGCCATGCCTAACATACCATTGAGAGGAGTCCGTAATTCGTGGCTCATAACAGCAAGGAATTGTGACTTGGCTTTGTTGGCGTTGTTGGCTTGCTGTGTGGCGACTTCAAGCTCTCTGGTGCGTGTTTTTACTTTATTATCGAGCAGTGTGCGCTCTTGCTTTAATGACTGTAGCGAGGAGTTCAGCCTGGATGACATCTTATTAAAGGTCTGGCTCAGGTGGCTGATATCATCATTTCCGCTTTCCGGCAGCTTATAATGGCTGATGCCGTCACTGTTTGCGACTTTATCCATGGCGGTTATACAGGCTGAAAGGCGTTTTTGAACCGTCACCCGGTAGGTAATCAATAGTGTGAGAGTTATAGACAGCAGGCCAATCAGAAGGGCAATAATAATGTAGCGGCTGATCACAATACCATTTTGTATTGGCAGCGTTATGTCTGTTTGTACTTCCAATATCCCTCGTAAATCGCCAACTTGCCATTGATTGCCAGTGGGATCGGTAATCTGGTTATGACAGTTCACACATGTCTGGTTGCTGAGTACATCACTGACAGCTACCCGAATATATGATCGCCCGTCGGAATGATACTCCTTGAAATACGAACTTGTTGGATCTTTGGAGAGAGCCTGCCAGGCCGACGAGCCGAATTCGTCTAACTGCCGGTCTTTACGGTTTGGAAAAGGATAAGGGCTGTAGAGCCTGATTTGGGTTCCCTTATCATGGAGCCTCCGACTTATTTCCTGAACCAGAGTGGCAGGCAGCGGTATAACACCACTGTCATGTTCAACATCGGTACCAACGGTTAGGGTAGTGTGGGCCAGGATCTCGGATAAAACCGTTTTAGAATAAACGTCACGTAAAATTTTAAATTGGGTGACGGTGTGTTCTGAGGAGGCGACAGCCTGACGTACCGTGTTGGCCGCAATGATATGAGGAATATACGAGTAGAGAAAGCCAAGTATCACCATGAACACAACAACGATGGGAAAAAGCAGCTTCTGGAAAGTGTTCACTTGTGCACCTTTCTATGAACAACGTGTATATACGGCCTAATTCATATTGATAACACTATAAAGTTAGTCGAGTTGGACGCACTTTTCCTGTATGTCGAAGAAATTTGCTTAATATTTAGGACTATTTTAAGTAACTCATTTAAAATGACTTATTGATTGATAATGAGAGTGTTTTTCATTTTCCTGTGAGTTCAGGTGAGTGGGGGCTGTTAACGGCGAGCATATACCGACTTACGAGCTGAAGGCAGGGTTAATGGGGTATATCGAAGTAAGGTAAAATTAACTCGGTAAACAAAGAAAGGTCACCAGAGTTGGTGGCCTTTCTTTTAGTGTTGCTTGTGCTATCGAGCGATAGCCCTAGAACCAATTTTTATAAAGAAATGATTATTACATTCGGCACATTTAAACTTCTGGTACTGTCTGTGAGTAATTGTTTTTTCCAGAAAATTTCTTTTAACACGATAAACGTTTGTGCCTACTTTGCAGTAGTCGCACATAATAAACCTCAGCCAATTGAGTGGAGCGAGTGTACAGACAGTGTGCTACAACTGTCTGTGATACAGATCACTTATCAGATTTAATGGAAGCATCTAAATGTATAAATTCTGTTGATTTTGTTGCTGATTTTTGAGTGTTGTATGTAAATTGTTCTGAGGTTGTTCGGTGTATTCCTGTGGGGTATGTCTCGCTGAGTTTGGATAAGGATATAATTACTCCGGTTAGTGTTGCTATCTAGTAGTGAATATTGAAGTTATTCGCAACAAGCGATGAAAAGAGGGTACATACTGTATATACTATGCGGTCGGACAACTTATCAGCCGATGGGCCGCATTGGGCAAATATCAAGTTGTGGTAGTGTATTTTAAGGTAACAGCATGAATTTAAAGCAAGAGCTTCAGCAAATGAATAACCGTTTAGACAAGTTACGTCGTAAACTTGCTGGAGCACAAGAGCGTGGTGACAAGGCTATTGCTGGCCAGGCAACTCAAGAGATCGAGACGCTAACCAAAAAAATTAATAAAGTAAAATCACAGCAGAAGCGCCAAATGGGCAAGAAGGGTGCAGATGTAAAATCTCTGGCGTTTAACCGTGTGCTGACCAAAGCTGAACAGGCCGATATGGGTAAACTGAAGAAGTCTGTAAAAGGTCTGGTTGTGGTACACCCGATGACAGCGCTTGGCCGTGAAATGGGCATCAAGGAAGTTACCGGCTTTGCACCAAAAGCATTTTAATCATGTATTGTAGTTATTAAGATCAGTGCCGGTAGCGTCGAGCTGTCGGCACTGATTTTTTATTGTCGTCTTTACTCTAGTTGTAATAAAAAAGGTACTGTTTAATGAAGCTTGCCGTTCTGGATCAAACATTATTTGATCATCTCTATCGAGATATCCGTGAATTCCGTACAACGTTTGACCTGGATATTGAAACCCCATCGACACTAAATGAGCAAATGGACACCCTGCATACGTCATTGGCTGTCGAGGAGTTAACTGAGTTGGCTGAAGCAGACTCCTTGGTTGAGCAGGCTGATGCGATTGTTGATTCTGTCTACGTGCTTATGGGACGTTTGGTTCATCTTGGTGACAAGCAGGTTGAAGCCAATATCGGTATTAGCTATATCATCGACCTGTTACTTCAGGTTGCAGAGCGCCTTAACATTGACTTTGTCACTTGCTGGAATGAAGTACACTCGAGCAATATGAGTAAAGTGTGCCGTAACGAGCAAGAGTTTCGTGATACAGAATCTCATTACGCCAAGCAGGGGGTAGAGATTGTTGGTAGCCAGAAAGGTGAGTTCATTATTGCGAAGTGCGCAAAAGATGTAGATCTTGAAGGTAAAATTATCCGCCAGGGCAAGGTATTGAAATCAGTTTACTATCGTCCTGCTGACCTCGTTAAGTTGGTTACGCTGTAACAACATGTCTTAAGAATAACCGTGTCACGTTGTTATTTGATGCTGTCCTGGGTGTTCAATTGCGCTACCACGGTTATTTTCTGTATTCATCTTCTCGTATCCTTTTCTTTCCTTTAGCTCAGTCTTCAAAGAACGTAAACTAGACGGCTTGATTACCTATACCGAAGTGTGACATGAGTTCTCATAGTTCAACTAAATCCCAATCTGATTATCCCGATTTAGGCCGACAGCTGTTTAGCATGACCTGGCCGATGTTATTTGGCGTATTGTCGTTGATGAGCTTTCAGTTAGTTGATAGTGCGTTTATTGGTCAGCTGGGGGTGTTGCCACTTGCCGCTCAGGGTTTCACGTTACCTATGCAAATGGTCGTTATTGGCTTGCAAGTGGGGCTGGGTATTGCCACAACCTCATTAATATCGAGGGTGTTGGGTGCTGACGAGACATTGCGTGCCAAGCAGCTCGGTGGCTTGGTGGTACTTACTGGCGCTGTCAGTGTCTTTTTAATCTGTGTCCTTATTTGGTTTTTGCGCGGCCCGATCCTGATGTTGCTAAGTGCACCGTCAGATGTCTATCCCGTGATAGATGCGTACTGGCCTGTTTGGCTGGCAAGTTCATGGACGGGGGCGATGCTGTATTTCGCCTACAGTTTATGTCGTGCAAACGGTAATACCATGCTGCCGGGGATCATGATGATGGTAACCAGTGTGCTCAATATGGTGTTGGATCCGATTTTCATATTTACTCTTGATATGGGGCTTGTGGGGGCTGCATGGGCAACGATTGCTGCCTTTGGCGTCGGTTTGCTGGTTGTTTATCCACTTGTGCTTAAGCGCCACTGGATGAGTCTGAACTGGCAGGGGCTGGATGTCTTGGTCTCGATTAAGGAGTTGGCGAATATTATGGCACCGGCGATGCTAAGTCAGCTATTACCGCCACTGTCATCGATGTTGGCAACCAAGCTTGTGGCCGGATTTGGAGCCGCAACAGTTGCCGCATGGGCGCTGGGGTCACGTTTGGAATTCTTCTCTATTGTCGTGGTATTGGCGCTAACCATGTCAATGCCACCTATGGTGGGCCGAATGCTCGGAGCCGGTGAAATCTGTAAAATAAAGGCCTTGATAAAGCTTGCCGTGAAGTTTGTTTTAATCTGGCAGTTTGTAATTGCGGCTGCGTTGTTTGTTACCTCGCCAGTATTGAGTCACTTGCTGACCAGTGAATTGTCGGTGAGCGAAATTCTGTCGGTTCATCTGTTTTGGGTGCCGGTGAGCTTGGGGCCGCTTGGTGTCTGTATGCTGATGGTTTCAATCTGTAACGCTCTGGCGCTGCCGATGAGGGCACTATTGATTTCAGGTTTGCGCTTGTTTGTGTGTTTCCTGCCAGCGATTTGGCTAGGTGCTCAGCTTGGTGGGCTGGAAGGGCTGTTTGTCGGTGCCTTGATTGGTAACGTAGCTGCGGGAATCAGCGCTTGGGTGTTGTACCAGCAAGGGATGAAGCGTGTGATTGTCAAGTATTGCAGAGAGCCCGCTATATAAGTTGTTTGTCGCTGCGTTACCTTACATTGCAACGCCCGGTATATACCGGGCGTATTTGTATCTGCAGGTCGTGTAGTTAGTTCATTTAATTGGTATTATCTTGCGCGAATACTATTTGGGAAAAGGAACCGAATTAATGGGTACATTTACTATTGATAATAAGACCATGCACTTTCTTGATAAGGGCGAAGGGCCGGTACTCGTTTTTGGCCACAGCTACCTGTGGGATAGCGCGATGTGGGCACCTCAGGTCGAGGCTTTGAGCCAGCACTATCGTTGTATTGTTCCGGATTTATGGAGTCACGGTCAGTCTGAGTCGGCTCCGGAGAAGACGCGTACGCTACGCGACTATGCAGATGATATTCTGGCTTTGCTGGACCACTTGAATATCGATAATTTCTCAATCATTGGCCTGTCTGTTGGTGGTATGTGGGGAGCAGAGTTAGTATTGAAGGCACCTGCTCGCGTTCAGTCTCTGGTTCTGATGGACACCTTTATCGGTTACGAACCTGAAGTTACGCACGCGAAGTATTTCGCAATGCTAGATACCATTGCAGATCTTAAGCTTGTTCCTGCACCTATGATTGACATGATCACGCCGATGTTCTTTGCTCGAAATGCCGAGCAGAACACCCCGGAACTGGTCGCTCAATTCCGAAGCCACCTGGCAGGATTGAACGGGCAGCATGCCTTGGATATAACCCGTATTGGCCGTATGGTATTTGGTCGTCGTGATACGTTTGAAGAGGTGGAAAAACTGACGCTGCCGACACTTATCATGGTTGGTGCGGAAGATTCACCGCGTCCGCCGCTTGAAGCTCAGCTGATGCATGACGCTATCGACGGTAGTCAATATGTCATTATTCCGGCTGCGGGTCATATCAGTAATCTTGAGCAACCAGAGTTTGTTACAAAGCATTTGGTTGAATTCTTGGGTGCGGCTATTGCCTAGTATCGATACTGGTTCTCAGTATCTTATTGGCTGATGGTAGATTAAAGAACTCAGCTTGAAGTGGCTCTCAGTTGTTGGGTAAACAAGGACTGGGAGCTTTTTATGTGTCATTTCATTTGGGCTTATTATTGCCCGATGACTAGCTTCCATTTGCTAACGACATATAAGCCCGCACGGCTTGATCTCGAAATACGACTGAGTCATGCTTGCCTGCTTCCCGGTAACGCTGACAATACACTTGCGCATCATATTGCCGCTCATAGAAAGGCGACTCTGATACCAATAGTGATAATTTCTGTCGCCAGCGGCTCATCAGTAACTCACTGGCAGGCGGCATCTCCTGTAAAACTCGCTCTGAAAGTGCAAAGCCACTTTGGGTTGCTAAGGCAAGCATATCGTCATTGGCGGCGGCCAGCCATGACGCTCCCTGAGAATTGACACACAATAAGGGTAGAAACGGTGCGAGGGCTGGAACAACATCATTGCGATAAATTTCAACTTCCCAGTAAGTTCGCGCGATAGCGACAAACTGTTCAAAACTGGAGATCGGACCAAATCCAGACGTCTCCATCTGGCAGATCTCAACGCGAGGTTTATTTGGATTCACCGTGTCATTGGCGACATCGACATACCAATCGCCGATCTGAATGGCATTTTGAAAATATTCATCACGTAATGAACCCCAGACTTTGGTTAACGAGCCTCCTTGCTGTAGAAACTCCCGAATAGGTTGAAATGCCATTTCATCCTGTTGCTGCAGTGCTTCATACCAAAGGTCGAACACTTTGTTTCTGATTTCATTGCAGCGTCCGAGAGGATAGGGTTTCCCGGCAAAATGCGGAAGTTCTGGTGCCAGAGCCAAATCGGCTTTTAGACGAAGATAAGCCAATGCTTTTTCCAGGCTCTGACACTGCTCAGCAGTCAAAGAGGGAGTCATAAACAACTTATTTATTGAAGGTTTAAAACCAGACTGCGCAAAATACGAACAATAGTCAAGTGCTCTGGTGTAATTGCAATATGTTACCCAATATAAGGATGCTCCCGTGTAATTGATATGTTAGTCACTTAGCGTTGGTAGTTCAGCCTGGTGCCTTTGGATAAATGCAATAGAGTGATGATTGAATTCATCTGGGCGTTCGACATTACATACGTGGCCGCAGTTATCGAATTCAGTCAGGTAGCTATGCTCGTGCTTTTTTACCATATCTTTTACTGGCTTGATGAACATGTAGTCGTTTTCCCCCATGAGATACAGGGTAGGGATTGACAGTTCCTTCTCCTTGAAGTACTTCATGATCGGATTGACATCTGCCGCCAGTTTGAACCAGCGTTTAAACTCTTGCTGGCAGAGTTTTTTGGCCTCATTGACAAACAACAAGCGCGACTCTTTCTGAGCTTTTTGTGGCATGACTATGTAGGCGAATAGCTCATATAACCACATGTAGGGAATAATGTGTTTGCACAGGTTGCCAAGTTTGACCAAGACCTGAGAGCGGGCGTCCAAGCGAGTCACGGCACCGCCGAGCACCATAGTTTTCACTCGCTCCGGCGCCAGTTCTGCCAGGTTTCGTATAATGATTGTGCCAAGCGATATCCCGACAAAGTGCGCTGATTGGATCTTCAGGTGATTGAGAACCTGAATAATATCGGTCGTCACTGCCTTGAATGTATAGGGATTGGCAATCATGTCCTTGAACATAGAGTTCGACTTGCCATGGCCTCGAAGATCTAGGAGCAATATATTGAAATGTGCTTTGTAAGCTTTGATTTGCTTAAACCAGATAGATGAACTGCCTCCGGCACCATGGACAAAAACAACCCAGTCTTTGCTGGATGGGTGAAGGAAAGTTTTGTGGAACAACAGTGTATCTGACATTCTGACCTCTATAGCAACACTGCAAAACTACCATATATTGCAGCGAAAACGGAGTTTATCATGTCTGTTCTATAAAGATGATTGATAACTGTCAGCAGATATGTCGATAAGCATGAGCCGGTAAGAAAAAAGCCCCCAGCAGCAGGGGGCAAAGAAAGGGCATGGAATGAGTGTTACAGAATTTGCAGGCGGTCGACTTCAATTTCTGGGGTATTGCCGCCTTCATATTCACCGAACAACCTTACCCGTGTTGTGGCATCAATGGTTTGTGGAAGACGAATATCGTCATCGATTTCAACTTGGATCTCTTTGGTGCCGTCACTGAAAATGAAAGTATCAGCATTGATTTGTTTAATGAGCTTGCCTTCAACGACGGCGTTTCTTTCGGTCAACATGCCAGTATCTTCCAACAGCTCAGCAACTGTTACTGTATCTACCGGTCCTGAATATGAAATGGATTGGCCTTTATCATGGTCTCCAGCCAGTGCCATTGCTGGTGCCATAACTGCGATAGTTGCAATTGCGATGATCGTTTTTTTAATCATGATTCTGTCTCCTCGTTGTCTATGGTGCTATTAAACAACAAGTGTTCTGAATTAATGATGAGTTGAATATTCAGATTTCGTTCATCTTCAACTATTTCCCTAACGGGTAAGTAAAAAAGACCAGGTGCACAAGGTTAAACCCAAAGTGCACGCCGATCGCCAGACTTAACCGGCCAGTCCAGTAATAGGTCAGCCCGTAGAGGATACCTGCACAACCGGCCACCAGTATAAACAAAGGACCTCCGGCGAAATGCGCCAGGCCAAATAGGGTGCTGGCAACACCGATACCTATCCAATGACTAAACCGCTGAGTTAGCAAATTTTGTACATAGCCTCTAAATAAGACCTCCTCTGCAACACAGGTGAATAGAAGATTATTGAAGGCGAATAGCCATATCCATTCGGGAAAGGAAAACTCGGGCCTGACGAGTCTAAACAGGGCTGCTAGCGTTGGTGTCAGAGCAAACAGGCCAACTAATACTGCGACTTTGGATAACGAGATATCTCTGTGCTGACTTAACATGCCCGGAACCAGCAGATATAAGCCGAAGATAATAAGTGGCTTGTCGAGGTTAAGATACATGGTAAACGGGATACTATCGGGGCCGCTTATTACCTTGTCGAGGACCAGAAGGTTGCCGAAGCCGGGAGTCAGGTGCAGCGCAAGGGCCGCCCCCCAGAGTATTACTGCGAAATGCGCCGAAGCCCGCCATTTTCCAGCCAGCCTTTTAGAAAAAGCCGCAATTCCCAAGCCGACCAGTATGATTGCCGTGGCAATAGGCGTCAGCCGATCAAGCCATAAGGCCAATAACAGCACAAATGATAAAAGAAACGGCCAAAACCGGTGGGTAATAAATAGGCTGACAATACTGCATGCCAGCAGTAACCAGATGAGAGCATCGGGGAACAATAGAGAAGAATCGAACATAATTGTTGGTTTGGGTTACAGTGGCAGTCGCAATGAAAGTGTTTAGATAGTAATGCTTTAGTGGCTGCCATACAATGGATAGCATTGTGGATTGAAATGCGGTTTGTAAGTGGAGTGATGACAGGGTTTATTGGAACAGAACTGATACTCGGTGGGGCACGATCAGGTAAGAGCAGCCTTGCCGAAACGCTGGCAATAGAATCTGAACTGAAGGTGGTTTACATTGCGACAGCCACTGCCGGGGATGATGAAATGGCAGCTCGTATTGCCCGCCATAAAACACAACGACCACAGCATTGGCTGCTGGTGGAAGAACCGCGAGATCTGGCTGCTGTGATCCAGGAATACAGTAAACCCGGCTATTGCTTGCTTGTTGATTGTCTTACCTTGTGGCTGACTAACTGCTTGTTTGATCCGAAGGTGAACCAACACCCTTGGCAAGAGAGAAAGCAGGCATTTCTTCATGCTCTGAGTGAAGCGAAAGGGCGGATTATTCTGGTCAGCAATGAAGTTGGGCAGGGTGTAGTGCCTATGGGGGAGGTTTCGCGTCTGTTTGTTGATGAAAGCGGGTGGCTGCATCAGGCTATTGCCAAACAGGCTGGGCGGGTCGTTTTTGTGACCGCAGGCATTCCTCAGGTGCTGAAAGGGCCTGCATTATAAATGTGTAATGGATAGGGCGGGATAATGAATCAGACGTCAACGACCCGTATCGACATTTTGCGACATGGTTTACCAGAAGGCGACGGTTGTCTGCGGGGACATACAGATTTCCCGATTACCACGGAAGGTTTGGCGCAAATGCATGCTGCTGTTGAGGGACTACATGATGTTGAGCAGGTTCTCTCATCACCTTTGCAGCGTTGCCATGATTTTGCCAAATTGTTTGCCTCAAATTTATCGTTACCGCTTGAGCAATGTCCTGACTGGAAAGAGATGAACTTTGGTCGCTGGGATGGTCAGAGTCGTGAAAGCCTGTGGCAAACAGAGCGAGAGCTGTTGAGCAATTATTGGAAAGATCCCTGGCAATCAACCCCGCACGGTGGCGAGACATTACAGGAGTTTGACAGGCGGGTGGTAAGAGCCTGGCAAGCCTTGCTAAGTCGCTATCAAGGCAAACGCATCTTGCTGGTTACCCATGGTGGTGTCATGAAGCAGTTGCTCCGTATTTTGTTCGATATGCCTGAAAGTGCCAGCTATCTGCAACGAATCGATTTACCTTATGCGGCGCATTACCGTGTCACAGTGTATCGCGATGAAAATGGCGAGTATTGGCCGCAAGTGCAGTGGCCGGTGCAGCAGCAATATTAGTGAGAAGAAAATGCAATTAACAACTCAGGCACTTATGGTGCAGGGAACGACATCGGATGCCGGTAAAAGTGTGCTGGCTGCTGGCCTGTGCCGGGTTTTGGCGAGAAAAAGTATCAAGGTCGCTCCTTTTAAATCGCAGAATATGGCGCTCAACAGCGCCGTTACCAAAGACGGTGGTGAAATAGGCCGGGCGCAGGCGGTTCAGGCTCAGGCTTGCTGTATTGAGCCGACGGTCCATATGAATCCGGTCTTGTTAAAGCCCAATACGGATATTGGTGCCCAGGTCATTGTGCAGGGCAAGGCGCTGGCCGATATGGATGCGGTTGGCTATCACGGCTATAAAAAAGTGGTGATGGGACCGGTGATGGAGTCGTTTGGCCTGTTGCAGTCTGAGTTCCAAACTGTGATTGTCGAAGGGGCCGGAAGTCCTGCTGAGATAAACCTGCGTGAAAATGATGTGGCCAATATGGGTTTTGCCGAAAAGGCGGATATCCCGGTTATCATCATTGCTGATATTGACCGTGGCGGGGTTTTTGCTCATCTGTACGGTACACTTGCTTTGTTGTCTGAATCGGAACAGGCCCGCGTTAAAGGTTTTGTTATCAACCGCTTTCGAGGTGATATCAAGCTTCTGGAATCTGGCCTTGATTGGCTGGAAGAAAAAACGGGGAAACCTGTTTTGGGAGTGCTGCCATATTTGCACGGTTTGATGCTGGAAGCTGAGGATGCGATTAACGTGCAGCAGGTTGAGGCCGCCGAGCAGCAGCTCAATGTCGTTGTTCCTGTTCTCACCCGTGTTAGCAATCATACGGACTTTGATCCGCTTCGCATGCATCCCCAGGTCAACTTGCAGTTTGTCGGCAAGGGCGAGCCTATGCCTCCGGCGGATCTTATTATTCTACCGGGTACGAAGAGTGTCCGGAGTGACTTGGCTTTCTTGCGCGAACAGGGTTGGGATAAACAAATAGCCCGTCATGTGCGCCTTGGCGGAAAGCTAATGGGCATTTGTGGTGGCTACCAGATGCTCGGTGAACACATTGCCGATCCTCATGGTATCGAAGGCGCAGCGGGTGAAAGTCAGGCACTAGGGTATTTGCAAACTGCCACTGTGCTAGCACCGGAAAAGCAGCTCAAGCAAACAAGGGGTCAGTTACAACTGCCGGGACAGGAACCTGTTGCGGTTCGTGGTTATGAGATCCATGCTGGTGTGACACAAGGAGTCAGTGCCGATGCTCCGGTGCAGTTAGTGGATGGTCCCGATGGCCAATTGGGTATCGACAATCAGGTATTTGGTACCTACTTGCACGGTATCTTCGAGCAGAAAGAAGCCTGTGACGCCATTCTGCGCTGGGCTGGCCTAGAGGCAACCCAAACGCCTGATTTTGATCAGATGCGGGAGCAAGGGATCGACCGCGTTGCAGATACGATTGAACAGTATATGGATCTTGCCAAGCTTTGGCCTGAGTGGGCAGGCAAGTTTGCCACACCGGAGTAATTCCGCATTTCCAAGATGTCGATTCATTTCTGAGTGATATTTATAAAGCCCTTGAGACGACTGTCTTCAAGGGCTTTTTCATTAGTAAGGTTGTAGGAGCTGATTAGCGTTGTTTGTGTTTCAGTGTGTGTACTTCGAGTTTGCTAAATAGCAAGGACAAGCCGAGGCAAAGAAATAAGTAACCCGCACCGACCAAAAGCCAAATCTCGAAAATTAAGCCTGACGAGTTGGCAATTTCACTACCGACGAAGGTCAGTTCCTGAATTGATATCAGAGAGATAATGGATGAGTCTTTCACCAGAGAGATAAACTGTCCGGCCAGAGGTGGAACGATACCAGACAGCGCTTGCGGAAAAATTACATCACGAAAACGGTGCCAGCGGGAAAGCCCTAGGGAGTCCGCGGCTTCCCATTGTCCTTTGGCAATTGCATCAATACCAGATCGAACTATTTCGGCAATATAGGCAGCAGCGATCAGCCCGACACAAAGTATACCTGAGAACAGGTTTTCCCAAAGTTTGGCAGGGCCAAACAGAAATTGCTGCAGAGCATTAATCTCATTGCTTTGGTGCCTTAGTACCGCTTCAAGGCCAAGCGCAGGGACTAGCTGGCTGGAAATGAAAAAGTAGAAGATAAATACAAACACCAACGGGGGAATGTTGCGTATCAGCTGGATATAAGCCTGAGCCGGCAGCCTCAGAATCATCAACGGAGAGCGACGGGCCAACCCCAGAATCAAGCCAAGAATACCGGCAAACAGCATTCCCCATAGGCTCAGCCTAATGGTGGCGATAAATCCTTGGATGAAATAGGGTAGATCGCCATTTTTCCCGTTGGAGAAAATGAGCTCAAAGGCTTTGTCCCAGTTCCACTGATAGTGAATGCCAGCCGATGACCGGTACCATAACCAGCCGATGAAACTACCGACGATCACGATTAACAGTAGATCCAGTGTGTTCAACCGGGTCAGAGTCGGGAGAGAGCCTCCCGACAGTTTGTTTGCTTTACTCTGTGACAAGCGTTATTGCCCTTCTGCAATTTGGTTTTGCCAGTCAAGCGTGGTGAACCAGTAGTCATGACGCTCTTTTAGCCAGCCATCTTCGGTACGGAGTAAGATCCAGTTGTTGAAGAAATTCAGCAGATCAAACTCACCATGGCGAATCGCAAAGGCTTCAGAACCTCTGCTCAGGCGCTCAGAAAGAGGAATATAGAGCTTGTCATTGTATTGAATCGACATCTGCTCAGGTTTTGGTGACGAGGCGAGAACGGCGTGTGCATTACCGTTCAGCACTTCTTGAAACGCCTGGGCATCATCGTCAAATTGGCGTAGCTTAGCCTTCGGAAAGTATTTCTTGGCTGTCTGCACAGTGAAAGCACCGCGACGAACGGCAAGGGTTACACTGCGTTTGTTGTAGTCCGCGATAGCGATTTTGCCTGCCGCTTTCTCTTTGTGCGCAGCTAATTGGACTCCCGAGTGGGCGTATGGCGATGTGAACAGTACACTCATGTTACGGGCTGGGGTGATCGACATGCCACCGATAATGACATCGAACTTACCCGCAAGTAGTGCCGGGATAATGCCGTCCCAGGCAGTCGGAATGAACTCAATTTTCAGGCCTGCATCTTCGGCTAATCTGCGGGCGACATCCACTTCAAACCCGACTAGCTCACCTTGTCTATCGCGCATTGCCCATGGTACGAAGGTGGACAATCCAACACGCAACGTACCGCGTTCTTTGATTTCAACCAGTGTACTTTTATCAGCAGCGAGCGCAGACGGCCCTGCTAGTAGTAAAAATACAGCAAGGCATGCTGTTATCAGACGTTTCATGCTTCCTTTCTCCATTTGTTGTAGTAGTAGATAGCTAAATTAGTGCTCAGGGACATTGAGCTTGTGTTCAAGCCAGGCGGCAAAGCCGGATAGCACCAGGGTGACGCATAGATAAATGCCCGCGACAGAGAACCATACTTCAAACGGCATGGCGGTATCTGCGACGATATTCCTCCCTTCTGTCGTGAGGTCAAAAATCGCCATCACACTGACAATGGATGAGTTCTTGACCAGAGACACCGCCTCGTTAGTCAGCGGCGGCAGGACTTTTTTGATCACCTGAGGCAGGATGACAAAGCGATAGCTATCGCTGTGTGACAGTCCCAGGCTCTGGCTGGCCTCGAATTGGCCTCTTGCGATGCTGTTCAGGCCTGCGCGGAATATCTCAGCGGTATAGGCTCCCTGAAATAAAGACAGTGCCAGAACGGCGGTGGTAAAACGCTCTAGTCCGAGTACCGGTCCGAACACAAAATACAGCAGGTAAATTTGCACTAGAAGCGGAGTATTTCGGATAAGCTCGATATAGCCGCGAGCCAGGCCTCTGCCGATGATGGAGTCGGACATTCGGAGCAGAGCTGTTGTTAGCCCGATCGCCAATGTGCACACGAGGCTGACTGCCGATATTTTCAGCGTGACCAACAAGCCTTCCAGTAACTCGGCAGGAAACCATTCGCCATCTTCAAAAAACCACAGGTATTGGGGAATGCGGTACCATTGCCAGCGGTAGTTCATTGCCTCGGCTCCGCTGTTCAGCAGCCAATACAGGCCGAAGCCAACCATAGCCACCTGCAAAAAACCGGATAATACTGGTTTTAGGATTTTATACCCATTAACAGAGGGTGCTGTTGGGGAGTTTTGATCTAACTTCAAGGCTTAGTAACTCAGTATCTGTTCAAGGAATTGCTGGGTGCGAGCCTGGCAAGGTGTATCGAATAACTGGGCTGGCGGGGCGACTTCAACAATCTCACCCTCGTCCATAAAGACAACGCGGTCTGCTACTTGTCTTGCAAAACCCATCTCATGGGTGACGCACACCATGGTGATTCCCTCCGTGGCTAGCTCTTTCATCACATCGAGCACTTCTCTGATCATTTCCGGATCCAGCGCCGAAGTCGGTTCGTCAAAAAGCAAAATATCAGGCTTCATACATAGTGAGCGGGCGATAGCCACACGTTGTTGCTGACCACCAGAAAGCTGAGCCGGATACTTATTGGCCTGGTGTCCAATATGTACCCGATCCAGATACTCACGAGCGAGCTTTTCAGCGTCGGTTCTGGACATCTTCAGAGTGCGTCGTGGAGCGAGGGCCAGGTTGTCCAGCACAGTCATGTGCGGGAAGAGGTTAAAGTGCTGGAACACCATGCCAACCTGACCGCGGATGGTTTTTAAGTGCTTTTTATCAAGGGGGTGACCCGCGACAAGTAGCTCACCCGTGTTGTATTGTTCTAGTCCGTTGATGCAGCGGATCAGGGTTGATTTTCCCGACCCCGAAGGGCCGCAAATCACCAGGCGCTCACCACGTTCAATGGTCAGGTTTATATTCTTGAGGGCATGGAATTCGCCATACCATTTATCGACGTTTCGAAATGAAACGACTGTATTATCAGGCACCGTAGTGACCTCGAAAATCATAAGTTGTTGTTCATATGCTATTGCTTTTACAAATTATTTTCAAAGTGATAGCACTCAAAAGACAAAATAAGCTGTTTCATTGAAATACCCTTTGCTTGAATTTTGAGCAGGACTGCGGTGGTAATAATTCGGCAGAGTGAAATTTCGTAGCAATATTGTGCTATCTCATCTCGATAGAGTGAAAAATGTGTAATTAAATTTCAAATAGCGTTTGCACTACTGCTATTAAGGCGATAAGTTAAAGTCAATGGGATGTGAGATTTACTGTCAACGATCTCTGTACATTTTAGTTTACATGTTGACAGGTGATAGTAATACGGGAAGTAATAAGCATGCATAAAACAGATGACGTACGCATTCGCGAGATTAAAGAACTTTTACCACCAGTTGCAGTATTGGAGCGTTTTCCGGCAACTGAAAATGCATCTGAAACTGTGTTTCAGGCACGTCAGTCGATCCACAATATCTTGAATGACGAAGATGACCGTTTACTCGTCATCGTAGGCCCTTGTTCGATTCACGATACCGAAGCGGCACTTGAGTACGGTAAGAAACTCAAGTCACTTCGTGAAGAACTGAAAGGCGAGCTGGAAGTGGTCATGCGTGTGTATTTTGAAAAGCCGCGTACTACCGTTGGCTGGAAGGGCCTGATTAATGACCCGTATATGGATGGAAGTTTTCAGCTAAACGACGGTCTTCGTATCGGGCGTAAACTACTGCTTGATTTGACCGATATGGGTGTACCGACTGCCGGTGAATTCCTGGATATGATCACGCCACAGTATATGGGTGATCTGATCAGCTGGGGAGCAATCGGTGCACGGACTACCGAATCTCAGGTTCACCGTGAGCTGGCTTCAGGCCTGTCTTGTCCGGTTGGTTTCAAGAACGGTACTGACGGTAACATCAAAATTGCTACCGACGCGATTGGCTCGTCAAGTGCGCCTCATCACTTCCTGTCAGTGACCAAGTATGGTCATTCAGCTATCGTATCAACGGCGGGCAATGAAGACTGCCATATCATTCTTCGTGGCGGTAAAGAGCCGAACTACAGTGCTGAACATGTAAACGCGATTACCGATCAGCTAGATAAAGCGGGTCTGCGCCAAAAAGTGATGATCGACTTTAGCCACGCTAACAGTTTGAAGCAGTTCCAGCGCCAGCTGGTGGTTTCTGAAGATGTGGGCAGTCAGATTGCTGATGGCAATGATGCTATTTTCGGCGTTATGATTGAAAGTCATTTGGTTGAAGGACGTCAGGATATTGTTGACGGTAAAGTGGCTACCTATGGTCAGAGTATTACCGATGCATGCATTGGCTGGGCTGATACGGAAAAAGTGCTTCGCCAACTGGCAAGTGATGTCAGCAAGCGCCGTCAGAAGTAACTAATAACTGAATTGAGAACAACAAAGGCCTGATAGACAATCAGGCCTTTTGTGTTAGGGGCCTTGTGTCGATAATCACTGAGGCGGATAGTTTTTAAACATCTCGACAACTTGCTCGTCTATAAATTCATCTCTCGATTTTGATGTCATTGTTTCCGTGAGTTTGCGCTGTGATATCGATCGCCAGACAATTTTATTGTTGTCATTATCGATCAGTTCGACGACTAACTTGCCATACCGGTATTCGCGATACTGCGATGGGCTGGTATAGGCCACTCCGACGTTCCGGTGTCTGTAACCAAAGCCGAGGGTGGTACCGTAAGAGCGGAAATCAGATTGCTGCTGTATATAGTGCTTCACGGTGAGATCGGCTGCACTGGGTTCAGCAGTAAGTCCTTTGTTATCAAGCTGCGCAGTGATGGCATTTTCGACTCGTGAGGAGTCAAGGGTGATCACAGTGCTAGCAGGAGAAGAGGCAAACTGATAGGTTTTGAATTGGTAGTAGTTAACTTGGGTATCATAGTCTGTGGCGACATCGGCGCTACAACCAACTATGGCGACGCTGATCAAGACTGGACGAAGGAAAGACAACATCGCTAGTATCCTTTGATAACGCTACATCACCAATTATAGCAAAGCCGATCACGCTTCCTGGCCCTTGTATCTGAGTGACTTTTAGATTGACAGTGACTTTTCTTAATTCTATCATCGTCATTCGACGATGAACGAAGGGTATAGTAAATGGCTTGTGTCACGGCATTAGACGGCATTGAAATCGATGAAGCAAAAGAACTTGCGCTAGCGAGTCTATCGAAGGCTCTGTCGCACCCGGCCCGAGTTCGTATTCTGAGGATCCTGACCCGGCAGCAAGGTTGCCTGAACAGCGATCTTGTCGGTGAACTGGGTTTGGCACAGTCGACTGTTTCTGAACATCTGCGGATTTTGAAGGCTGCCGGTCTGGTGATTGCAGAGCCGAAACCACCAAGAACCTGTTTTACGGTAAACCAGGAAAAGCTAGAAGAATTTCGAGGGTTGCTGTCGTATTTATAGAGGTTGGCCATCACGAATGGCCTTTTTTTAACAACAATGTATCGTCAATCGACGATTGGCTATGCGAGTGATGAAAGCATGGGTATTTTTGAACGTTTTCTAAGTATATGGGTAGGGCTCGGCATGCTAGCGGGCTTGATTGGTGGTTCGCTGTTCCCTGGCGTTTTTTCTTTTTTGGGCGGATTACAGTATGCCCAGATCAATTTGGTCATTGCGGTGCTGATTTGGTTGATGATCTACCCGATGATGATGCAGGTTGATTTTAAATCGGTTCGTGATATACACCGTCGGCCAAAAGGGCTGATCATTACTATTACGGTGAACTGGTTGATCAAGCCTTTCACTATGGCTTTGCTTGCTATGTTGTTCATGCGTTATGTATTTGGTGACTGGATTTCGCCATCATTAGGTGAAGAGTACATTGCTGGCATGATCTTGCTTGGGGTAGCGCCTTGTACCGCGATGGTGTTTGTCTGGAGCCAGCTAACGAAAGGTGATGCAAACTATACGGTTGCCCAGGTAGCGATTAATGATTTGATCATGGTAGTTGCTTTTGCACCGATTGCTGCATTCTTGCTGGGAGTTACCGATGTCACTGTTCCTTGGGATACATTATTGCTGTCGGTAAGTTTGTTTGTGGTTATTCCGCTAGTTGCCGGTGCACTAACGCGTCAGCTTGTTCGCAACAAGGCTAAGCTGGATAAGCTCTCTGCAACAATGAAGCCGTTTTCAATTATGGGTTTGGTGGGTACCGTTATTCTGCTATTTGGCTTTCAGGCGCAGACTATTCTAGATAACCCGGTTGATATTGTATTGATTGCCATTCCATTACTCATACAGACGTACCTTATTTTCGCGGTGACTTACTTTTGGATGAAGAAGTGGAAACAACCACATTGTGTTGCTGCACCTGGCAGTATGATTGGAGCATCTAACTTCTTTGAGCTGGCAGTTGCCGTGGCAATCAGTTTGTTTGGTATTCACTCTGGTGCCGCCCTGGCGACTGTAGTGGGTGTGCTTGTAGAAGTGCCGGTTATGCTCTCGCTGGTGGCTTATGCTAATAGAACAAGGAGCCAGTTTACATCTGACATGGACTCGAGCTATAAACCAGTTCATAAGCCTGACTGACGTTAATTTAGCAATATTTCTGTAGTTCAATTATCCAAGGCCTCTTATTCCAGATAAGAGGTCTTTTCTTATGTCTGGTTATTTTCTTTGCAACCTGAAACCGTCGTTGAATTCAATTGAGCGAACTTCTCGGATCCGGATATCGTGGAGCACTTTATTGCTGTGGGGAAATTGGCAATAAATCGCAAATTCTTTATGCAACCCGTTATCAACAAACGCATCTAAAATATCTTTAGTGTCTGCGATGAGTACTTTGTCTTCCATTTTATCGGCCCAGCTGTTGCACTTAAATTCAGTGTAGGGAGCCTGGAACAGAAGAAATGTGTTAACTCTGAGACGCGGGAATTAAGGCGACGATAAACATGTTCAATAAGGCCGCCTCTTGTTATTACAGCGTCATGTAGCATCGTAATTGCGGCCTTTCGGATATCAGCTTATGCCGTTAATACCACCTTTCCGACAGCTTGACCCGACTCCAGACGTTGATGGGCTGCTGATACCTCCCAGATAGAATGGTGTGAGTCATCGATCAGTGGTTTGATTGCTCCGTTATCAACCAGCTCGGCCATCTGTGTCAGGATCTCACCGTGTGAACGGCGGTTAAGCCCATGTACAAGCGGGATAAGCATGAGCACACTGTGAAAGCTCAAGCTTTTAAGGGCTACCTGCAGCACATCATTGATTGGCAACGTGGTTGCAACGGAACCGTTATATTGGGCGGCCTCGAAGCTGCGTTGAATGTTCTCGCCTGCAATCGTGTCAAAAACAGCATCAAATCCATTGCCGCCAGTATATTGGGAGACGTAGCTTTGTACATCTTGCTCCGCCACGTTCACCAGATTGTCGGCCCCCAATGTTGCTGCCGTCTCAAGATTGCGCGGTAATGTTGTGGCGGTAACCGTTGCACCAAGGTGCTTGGCTAGCTGGATTGCAATATGTCCGACACCGCCTGTAGCACCATGGATAAGCACGTTTTTCCCCGGCTCAACTTTGAGTTTATCGACCAAGGCTTCCCAGGCAGTAATAGATACCAGTGGAAGTGCAGCCGCTTCACGCATACTCAGAGAGGACGGTTTTAGCGCCATTAAATCAGCGTCGACCAACATGTATTCGGCAAGGGCACCGTCTGTTCCTGCAATGCCACCGGCACAGCCATAGACTTCGTCGCCGACCTTGAAGTTCGTTACGCCGTCACCCACTTCCGCAACAATGCCAGCGACATCACCATGTAAGATTTCCGGTAAGTTTGCAGACCAAGGGGTCTCGGCAGAGCGCAACATGGTATCAAGTGGATTAACACTCGTTGCCTTTACAGCAATAACCATATGTCCCGTCTTGGCCTGTGGCTTTTCTCGTTCAACCTGCTGAAAAATATCGCTGTTACCCAGGGATTTGATGACCATTGCTTTCATAATACGTTCCTTTTGAAACTTAGTGTTTAAGTTGACGTCATCATAATTATTGCTCTTATAGCTAGCAATATGGCAATGGTAAATACACTTTTGTCTTTTGTGCAAAGGTGGTTTAATGTACTGAAAGTTTGAATATCAAGGTTCGATATGATCACCCGATTGCAATATTTTAACTGCGTAGTAGAAACAGGTAGTATTTCAGAGGCTAGCCGAGTATTCGATGTGCAGCCCTCATCGATATCTCGCCAGATAGCAACGTTAGAACAAGAGCTTGGTGTGAGGCTGTTAAATCGTACCACCCGTAACCTGGGACTCACCGAGGCAGGCCAGCGTTACTATGATTATTCGCAGCGCATCGTTGCCGAGCTTGATGAGGCGAAGCGAGCTGTTAACGATTTGCAGCAAAGTCCGAAAGGGCGGCTAAGAGTCAGTATGACGGTTGGATTTGGCGAGTCTGTCATCTTGCCACTGATACCAGACTTTCTAGCTATGTATCCAGATATTGACATAGATTTGGAACTCACTGAGCGGGTCGTTGATTTGGTTGAAGAAAATACAGACGTGGCAATACGTAGCGGCCGCTTGCCAGATTCAACCATGATAGCCAAAAAGCTGCTAGCCAATAATTTCTTGTTGTGTGCCAGCCCGGAATATTTGGCTAACCGAGGAACGCCAGACTCACCCCAGGCGCTCAGTAATCATCAGTGTATTCGATATGGTTATGCGGGGTGGCGAGAGTGGTATTTGATGGAAGCGCCCATCAAGCGGCTCGATATCGGCAGTGCCATAACGGTAAATACGGTGAACGGACAAAAGCAGTTGTTGCTCAGCCATGCCGGTCTCGCGTTGATGCCGCTGTGGGCGGTACAACAAGAATTGCACAGCGGTGAACTAATTAACGTGATGCCACAACATACCTTCAGCCCCTATGACGTAATGAGTTCTACTTATGCTATATACCTAAAGCGTGAGCTGGTATCTCCAAAAATCCGGGTGTTTCTCGACTATTTGAGCCGCCATATCTGATGGTGCAGGATTCAGTATTCCGGTGCCTTTGGGTATATGCTTAGTAACATGCTTGCGTGAAGATAGACGATGGCATGGTGCGATGGCGGCTAGGGGTATTGCTGAATATGAGTAAAACCAAGATCTTGTTTGTTTTTGCATGTGTATTTACGGCATCGTGTATAAGTGATCTTTATTCGAAGCCGATCCCCAATATATCTGATGATATTTCAACAATCTCTGAACAGTTTGTGAAAGCGACCCGTGGTGGTGTACTCGATGTGACAGCAGTTATTCCAGGTAAGGTATATCATCCGCGTGATGGTTACATCAGTTATGAACGTTTTTGGTGTATTGATGAAGAAAAAGGATCTGTGGAAGAATATATCGAGTTAATGGCACAGGTCTGTAAATTGAAAGATGGTGTTTTCAAAGGGGAGTGGTGTGTGTCGCAGAATCATCACCTGCCTTTGTTTAGTGCCACGATCGAGCAAAACGGCACCACCTGTACAGGCGGAGATCTCACAACCATTATTCACAATAGGGAGCCGATTTCTTCAGCAACAGCCAGTGAATGGTTGATAACCGCCGAAGCCTTTGGTTTCGAACGGGAGGTTAAATAGCCCAACGTTGTTTTAGCTTACCACTTACCACATCGATCAGTGATTGGGTGCTGAGGGACAATCCAGTACTGTTTTTGTTAATTATTTCAGGGTTTTGGCTGTGTTTTGTCAGGTCGTAGCTAAGAAATTGTTTGATATCGTTGAAATAGAAAATCACACCGGTGGCGTCACTTTTATTTGGGATCGAGAAATACCCAGATGAAGAGACGGTAAAGGAAAGCTCGTATGGATACTGGTGGATGATTTTTTCGGCATACGCATGGGTAAATCGCTGTTTGATATCCGCTGACTGATAAAGGTTTGCGAAGGGCTCAAGAGGAGAAACAGATAAGTTGAGCTTGCGAATAAATGCCTCGGATTGTGTGTCAATGCGCAGGTTTTCATCGAGAAAAGCTAAGTTGAGTATTTCGTCCCGTTGTTGCTCGATATGGACCAGTTCTTGTTGGTAGCGGTGAAGCAGCAGTGCCGATTCACGTTCGTTGAGATAAGTTTTTTCTCTTAGTGCTCGTCGGGCCTGCGCAAGTTGGTAGTTTAGGTTATCGGGAAAATGTTGTGTGTTATTTGCCGTATCAAAGTAGCCATTCAGTTCGGTCATCGCATGCCATATATCAGCTGCATAGCTATCAATCACTTTCGATGCCTTGTCTTTCAAAGAGTCAGGAAAGGGGGCTAGCAACTGATCACGGTTAATGTATACACAGTTCGTTGTGACTGTTGTCAGGAGATCTGACATCCCATGATATTGACGACAAATGCCATGTGGCCGGTTGTCAAAACTGAAACTGAGTTCATCTATTAGCTTGATGCTGGAATCATGGTTATTGATGGTGCGCTGTAATGCTTGACGAAATGCCGCTGAGAGTTGGTTATATCGACTAGATTGAGATTTTACCTTTGCTTCAAGTGAGTTAACTCTCTCTTGATAAGTGATCTCAGACGTTTCTAAAAAGTGAATCTTATTGCTCAGTTCATATATTGAATGGCGATAGTTCTTGAGATCTTTGTCGATTTGCCGCTGCATTCCTACTGCTATTGCGTCAACGTTATTGAGATAACTGAGATAACGTTTTTGGGATTTATCCAGAGCTATGATGAATGAAGCCGCTTCAGGCAGGCTTGTTTTCTTGAACATAGCCTTTAACTCGGCGAGATCACCAAGAAAGTTATCGTGTTGCAACCAATGGTGTTCGAGCAGATGAGAAGAAAGCGTATGAATATGACTGTACTCTTCAGGAACCGATAATGGGCTGTGTTGTTTTGTTACGATAAGACCTGAAATAGCAACTTCTTGATTGTATGGATCGATATTCAATGAAGCAAGATCGAGTTGGTTTTCAGTTTTGCATGCCGCCAGACCGTAAATGGCTGTAACCACGCATAACTTTTCAATAACATTCATATCTACTGAAACCTGGTTGATTTTGTTCTTGTTTTCGGAGGAGTGTACCGAGAAAATATCAATATGCAATTGATTTATATTGTTGTTTTAAATGGTGGGCAACAATCGCCCAATATGCTGTTGTTTCTGGTATAACTCGGCTCGGAGAAATAATTTTTGTCAATGGCATCAGTTATCCTGCTTAAAAGTTAGTCTTTTGTTTTCTTTGTGTTAAATTTAACTGGACGGACCAGATAAGGGTATTATTCATGAATTGGAACAAATTGGAAGTGACAGAAGAGCAGGGCATTGTGACGGTGGCGCTAAATCGGCCGGAAAAGTTAAATGCGTTGGATATGGAAATGTTTCGTGAACTGGATGCGGTCAGTAAGCAGCTGAGAAAAAGAAAAGATATCCGCGCTGTGATCCTGACCGGAAACGGAGGAAGCTTTAGTAGCGGGCTGGATATAAAAAGTGTCGCGACATCTAAAAGTAAGGCTTTGCGATTATTGGCAAAAATTTTGCCTGGGAATGCCAATTTAGCACAAAGGGTATCTCGGAATTGGCGCCAGATCCCTGTCCCGGTTATCGCAGTTATAGAAGGGCGTTGCTACGGCGGTGGACTGCAAATTGTGATGGGGGCGGATTTCAGGTTTGTGACTCCCGACAGCGAGCTCTCTATTATGGAAGTCCGCTGGGGGCTGGTTCCGGATATGGCCGGGTTACTGTCGTTAAGAGAGGTGGTGCCTAAAGATGTTGCGATGCGGCTTACCATGACCGGTGAGATTGTCTCTGGTGAACAAGCGCAACAACTCTCATTAGTCACCGATGTCAGCGATAATCCGATGGCTGCAGCCAAGGCTTTTTGTCGTCAGATCTCGAAAGCCTCTCCGGATGCCCTGGCTGCCATCAAACATACAACAAACCGCTGCTGGACGGGCAGTGAGCGTAACTTGTTGGCAAGAGAAACGTTTAGCCAAATACGACTGCTACTTGGGCGTAATTTCTTTATCGCCGGAAAGCGTCAGCGCTCCAAGAACAACATAGACTACCAGCACCGCCAATCGTTTTGGTAAGCCGCATCACAGCGGGGAGCTACTTGATATTGAAGCCATTCGTTTAGCCGGAATACCCAGGCATCTTGAGGTAGTTTGGGTATAATTCACTGAATCAGATAGAAAAACGCCTTATACTAATAGTATGAAACTTTTGAGGGCGAGCTATTGAGACAAAGTGATAAAGACTCACTAATACTGATTGGCTTTATTTGTTTGTTCACCACTGCGATACATATTGCCAATGTGTTCTTTCGTGGTCAGCTGAATGATTACGGGCTATTGCCAAGGCATTTTAGCCACTTCACTGGTATTGTTGCTTACCCCTTCCTGCACGGCTCATGGGCTCATCTCATAAGTAATTTGGTTTCCTTCTCGGTATTGGGTTACCTGGTATCCCGTTCTGGTTTAGCGCGCTTGATCGCGGTGTTTATGATCAGCTGGGTCGGGAGCGGTGTCGGGGTTTGGATTTTTGGCCGGATGCATTTTCATGTCGGACTCAGCGGTATTATTTATGGTTTGTGGGCTTATTTGCTGGTCTACGCCGTTATGTACCGTAGCCTTAAATCGATAGCAATTGCGGTAATTGTGATGTTTTTATACGGCTCAATGGTGTGGGGATTTATTCCGGCTCATAGCTGGGTAAGCTATGAGAGCCATTTCTTTGGCGCATTGGCGGGCGTTTTGGCAGGTTTCATTTTTGCTCGACGTGATAAACAAAGGGAAATCGTCACTTAGTTGGGTGTTTGGTAATAAAACGATAGATTAAATATTGGAGCGAATATGTTAGTGACTTTTAGTTGCAAGGTGAGCGGCAATGTTGTCATGTTTGGTGATGTAGCAAAACAAATGCTGAGAATGATGGGACAGTGCGAGAATATTCCCGGTGCGATTGACGCTGAGCATATTTCGGTGGCACTTTCCAATCTGGAGCAGGCGGCGGGCCGAATACATCAGTTAGAACTTGATTCCCGGGAGCACGGCGAACTACAGGAGCAGGAAGTCGACGCGTGTGATGAGCAAGATGTTGAGCCTGTGATTAGCCTGAATACACGTGCCTTGCCTCTTATCGATATGCTGAAAGCGGCAGAAAAAGAGCAGTGCTACATCATGTGGGAGTAACTGCCTTTACCGCAATATCATGGTGCTAATGAACAACATGAAGGGGAGCAAAAGGATCATCACTGGGATCGTTGATCCAGATATATTCAGCCTCTATTGCGGTTTTACGAGCAGTTTCCTCATCAAGCAGTTGTGCGATTACCGCCAGAGACAGATCGATGCCAGCCGAGACACCGGATGAGGTGAACACTCTGCCGTCTTTGACCCAACGGGCCACAGGGTACCAGTTGATATCGCTGCCAATACCGGTAACCCAACGATAACGCTTTTTGTTTGTTGTGGCTGCTTTATCTTTTAGTATGCCGGCCTGCGCCAGCAAAGCAGCCCCTGTTCCGACCGAGCAAATGTAACTGGCATTGCTGCTTTGCTGTTGGAGCCAGTCAATCAGTAATGTATTGGTTATTGCCTGCTCTGCGCCCTCGCCACCGGGAACCAATAAGATGTCTGTTTTATGCGAGTTATAAATACTGAAGTCTGCAACTAGTTTGGGACCTTGTCTACTGGCTACCGGACGACCTAGTTGGGAGACAAACTGAATGTCAAAATGATCGGGTAGGGTGCCAAACATTTCCAGCGGACCTGAAACTTCCAGCAAATCGAATTGGTCATAGAGCAATACCGTGATTGTAAATTGCGGTATCGATGGGACAGACTGGCTTTCTGACATAGTTATCCAATAAAATTAATCGCTCGGTAGTTAAAGCATAGTGAATAATTATGGCTCACTCTCAATCCAAAAGTATGAATTGAGAGTGATAGATGATGTCGAGGCGGGATTAAATATAAACGCTGATTAACAAGGTAGCGGCTGCCATCGCAACGAGAATACCAAGCAGCGGCATAACAAACCGTAACCATTTATCGAAGGTCACATTCACCATAGCCAGTGAAGCGAGTACCAAACCGGTAGGCGTAATAAAGGCCATGAGCCCCATGCCAAATTGATACGAGCTGACAATGTTGTCACGCGGAATACCGACCACATCGGCCAATGGTGCCATGATAGGCATCGACAGCACTGCCAAACCTGATGAAGAAGGTACAAAGAACGACACGCCAGCAAACAGGAACATCATGACAACAATGAACAGACCTTTATCCATGCCTTCAACCATCGAGGCACTGGCATGCAGAATGGAGTCACTGATCATGCCGCCATCCATCAATACCGTTACACCTCGGGCAATCGCAATAATGAGTGCGACACCCAGCAAGTCATTGGCACCCTGAATAAACTCGCGGACAAACTCTTTTTCCGGGATCCTGTCAACCAGGGCAATAATGATGGAAGAAACGAAGAACAAGGTAGTCATTTCTTCAAACCACCAGCCTAGGCTGGATACACCGTATACCATAATGAAGAAGGTACTGGCGAACAGAGTCAGAATAATTGAGTGACGTTTTTCCAGCTTAGTGGCCGATGCGTTGGTATCGATGTTTTTCAGGAAACGTTCTTCAATTTCTTTTTTCTGGTTATAGATCAGAGATTGGGTTGGATCTGCTTTTACCTTTTGTGCGTAGCGGATGATATACACCATGCAGACAACGGTGCCGGCAATTAACAATGCCATGCGTGACCCTAAGCCAAGGGTCCAGTTGATACCGGCTGCGTTAGAGGCAATGATGGTACTGAACGGGTTAACCGTCGAGCACATTGTACCGATGGAAGAACCAAGATAAATCGCGGCGAGGGCCACAATAGCGTCATAGCCAGCGGCAATAAAAATGGGAACGAGAATAGGGTAGAAGGCAATGGTCTCTTCAGCCATACCAAAGCTTGTACCGCCCAGGGCTATTAAGGCTGTCACTATTACAATGAGCCATTTTTCACGCCCTGTCATGACTTGTGACAGGCGGTTGATACCGGAGCCAAATGCACCGGAGTGGTTGACGATGCCGATAAAACCACCAATCACAAGAACAAAGAACACGACATCAATAGACTGATACATGCCTTGAATCGGGGCCTGGAATAAATCCATGATCCCTTGCGGATTCGGATCGACAGTGGTGTAGGAGTTAGGTATACCTACTGGCTTATAAATGTCACCGTTGACGAATTTTTCCAGATCAGCCTTAATGCCGACACTGTCTAGTGTTTCCTGTGTCGCGGGCAGTGTCTCTGTCTGGCCATCTGCATAGGTGATCATAAAACTATCACCTTCGTAGGACAGCTTGTTGTAGACACCGGCATCTACAAACCAAGTCAGCATTGCCACCAGCGCGGCAACACAAAACAGTACTGTATATGCGGAAGGAAAGCTGAGCTTTTTCTTTGTCGGTCTGTCGACAGTAGTTCCATCGGTACTCATAACAACCCCTTTGTTAATTAGATTTGAATTTGAATAATCAACCTGGCTTCTTATCTGGTTATAATTGTGAAAAATGGATAGTTGAACTGCTTTTGTTGTTTGTTTTTGGGATTTTATTGTAAGTTTGTATTAAAAAACGGCCAAATATCACAATTAGATTATTTCGTGTGCTAAGTGCTGAATATTTGAGACTGCGAGCAAACTTTAAACACCTGTCGGCATTGAAATAGGAGATGTAATGAATTGACTTGAAAGTGAAAAGTTGATGTGGCGGCGATTGTTGATTGAATAGCGAGCACAAAAAAGCCTCCGTTTTCACGGAGGCTTGTAGTCATTATTTTATACGTTTTAGGCTTTATTTAGAGCTTTGGCAATAATAAGTTCCCGCTCAATCTGTTCTTTAACGGCCGCTTCAGTGCTACTGCTTAGCTTTTGCTCCATTTGGGCAACATAACGCTTGAATTCATCGTTAGTCGTAAATATCTTATCTTTTACGTTAATGGATGCCGTGTTGGTATAGCGGCCATTTTTGCTGCTCGGTACCGAAATTTTACCTTCGTTGATAAGCGCTTTAACAATGTTGCGCTCTTTCTCAAAGCCTTCCAGTCCGCTCAGTGCCCAACGGTGCATTGGCTTGCCTTCGTACTTGCCGTTCTTCACTTCGGTTAGATAGCGAATGGTCAGGTTACGAATTGTGCCAGCGTCTTCGCCGTATTCTTCTTCAGTATCGAACAGTACCGGGAAATCACGTCCTTCAAGTACACCGCCTGCTTTGGTGAGGTGTCCCATACGGTAGCTATTCATACCGATACGAATAGGCGTGGTGTCAGTGATCATGTTGCCATCGCTAAACTTCAGAGATTTGATTCGTTGACCAGCAGGTTCTGTCAGGTCAATGGTGTAGGTCACCCCGGCAAAGAAGTCATTGGTTGAATATTTTGATGAACGGCGCTCAGGGTTAAAGCTGTAGGTAACATCACCTTCTTTAATGCTATTAAAGTAACCGGCAGACCATTCCATGTAGGTCTTCAGCTCTTTGCCCGTCATTTCGTATACGGTGATTTCACCGCCGGCATATTGGTAGTTGTAGGCAATATCTTTCGCCTTGATTTTGCCTACATCCAGTTCGGCATTGTCGTTATCGATCTGCAGAGCGATAACATTGGCCTTAGGCGCATAGTACATGCTGGCTTCCTGGAAAAGCGTACTGATGCCTGTATCCTGAATGTGAACCTGAGGAATTCCCTTGATTTCATTCTCTGGCACCAGATCAACACCGGAAAGTTCAGCAATTACACGGTTTGCATTTTCACGTAGGCGCTTATGGTAAGGTGCATACAACTCTTCCATTTTCTCGTCGGAAGCCGTGCCTTTAATTTTGTAGGTGTAGCTGTCTTTGTTCACCAGCGTGAATTGGCCATTTCTTTCTTCGAACTGCAGATCGACACGGGAAAGGGCACGGCCGTATTTGTCCGGCTCGGTGATAATGACGCCGTTAATTGTAACCTTATCAATTCGAGTATGCATGTGACCGGCTACGATAGCATCGAGTTCCGGGTTGACCTTGGCAATGTCACGGACACCGGTTGCCTCGATGTTATTTTCATTGTCGATACCCATATGCGCGACAAGCACAATAGCATCGACTTTGTCGTCAATCTGCTTGATGACTTTTTTCACTTCGAGCGCCGGATTGGTAAACGTCATGCCTTGGAGACGGTTCGTACCTTCGGCAAATACTTGTGTCATTGGCGTATCCATACCAATGAAACCGATTTTAACACCTTGTTTTTCTATAATTTTGTATGCAGGCAGGAACGGGTTGCCATCAGGGCGCTTGATGTTACCGCCTAGCGACGTGCCCTTAAACTGAGTCAATGAACGATTAAGTACATTAAGGCCGAAGTCGAATTCGTGGTTGCCCAGTACCCAAATATCGTAGTCCATTTCGTTGAAGCCCAGCATCATAGGGTCAACCGGTTCGTCTTTGAATGTCTCGACGAAGTTACCTTGAATAGTGTCGCCGGCATCAACCAGGACCACATTGTCCTGTTTATCACGGATTGATTTTACCTTGGTGGCAATCTGGCTCAGGCTGCCGCGCATATTGAGTTTGTCACTGGCGTAGTCCCATGGCATGAAATGGCCATGAATATCTGAAGTACCAAGAATGGTGACATCAACGATGTCTCCATCTGCGGCAAAGGCCTGACCGGCAAGTGAGAGGCAGATGGCAGAGGCTAAGATATGTTTTTTCATCATTTAACTTAGTATTGTCATTGGAATTTAGTTGATGATTCTAAATCTAATACTTAGGGGCTAGAGTGACGGAGATCGCTAAAGTTATGCAATATGCATCTGTGTTTTATAAACTTGTGAGCGCTATCGCACATCACTTGGTTGAATAATGACAGTTCTGTCACTTAAGGGACTTTTAGAAAGAAAGGACAACTCATTTCAAGGTGAACTGATTTGCCCTGGCTATTAGGAAGGCTAAATTGGATTAGGCTAGTTTAGGTGCATCGTAGTTGCTTGGTTCGTCAGAATAAATACAGACATTCCATTTTTCGGCAGCCCCTGTTTCGGCTTCACAGTGCCGGGCAAAAAAGCCCTGAATTTCTTCGCGCTGGCAGTGTGCCTCGAAGGCCGCCATATCGGCCCATATCTCATTGAAAGCTATCGGGTATGACTCTCCGGGAGCGAAATCGCTTGGAATGTGGCGCGTAACAATATATTGGATACAGCCATCTTCTCGCAGGGTGTTTGGTTCCAAGGCTTGCAGGGCTTCGAACAGTTCCTGTTCGCGCCCGGCCTTGGGCTGGAACTGGGCAATACAATAGACTTTCTTAGACATCGTTGATTTCCTTATCACTTATAAACTGCAGTGCTTGCCGGTAAGCCCCAAAACGGACATGACAATAATAGACTTAAAACGGGTATCGTACCGAGAAAGCAAGCGTCTGATCGTTAACACCTTTAATCCGCCACTCTGCCCCCATAGAAAAAGCATCGCCAGTATGAAGGCGGGCATAGAGACTAAAGATGGTTATATCTTCCTCTGCAGCAATTACACCAACCTTTCCGCCAGTTTCAAGCTGGGGCATTATCCAGGCTGATAAGCCGAAGTTCAGCTCAGAAGCCAGGCGTCCCATCGATTTATCATTTTCTTCATTCTTGAAGGACAGCAACTTGACTTGCCCGTTTAAGTCGGTGAACTGGTTAACGGCGGCATGGAAACCTAATCCGGCACCGATGGTCCAGTCATTTTCAAAATGACTCTCGGCCTCGGCAATCATATGGGCATTGGGATGAATTTCCTGGCTACCTGCAATACCTAATCCCCCGGGACTTAGTGGCACACGAACTTCAAAATAATTGTAGGGGAAGTTGGCGGCGGCATTCGCTGCGGAGCTCAGGCCGGATGCGGCAAGAATAACTGCGCTGCACAGCAGTTTGGTAGGGGATAAGGCATTCATGGATCAGTGTCGTACTCTTTCGAATTGAGATATCTGATTATGCCAAAACAAGTGAGTAGATAGCTATCAGAAAGTTTCTAAAACATGCTAAAAATCATAATGTTGAGTATTTATAATCGTAATTTGCCCGAGCAATATCACTTTCTTCTCAGAACCGAACAAAAGATTTCGAGGAGATCCGGCCTAAACTGATAACACAACATATTGCCTTAAAAGGGTTTTATCACTGACATCAATGGAAGCGGTTAACCGGGGTAAGCTGGTTTGTCGCTGAAGTTCCTATGACCTTGAAGCGTCGACCTTGAAGTTTTTTGACGTTGAGGCGAGTGTACAGATGGCTGAATCAATAGAGAAGAATACAAGTATTCAGGTGATTGGCGATCCGGTAGCGGAACTGCCAACGAATGTTGATCGGGTAGATGAGTGGAATATTGATATATATCCTTCTGTGCTGGTGAATGTCGAGCCTGCTCGCCAAGATGAGATCCTGCTTAAAATACGTAGTGATGAGGTGCGTCGTCTGCAACCGGTCTTTTGCGTTTCGCGGAGTAAAATGTCGGACGTATTATCAGACGGGTATCTGGAACAAATGCGGCACAGGATCCCGTCAATTATTGAAAAACTCTTGTTATTGCACAAGACTCCTCACCCCGAGCCTCTGGATTTGCTGGCCTGGTATTGCTGGCCGCGTTCTCATTTTCACCTTACACCCGTGTGGTCTGCTATTTATCAAAAAGGTTATCGCTATCCGTTATTGGACTGTCTGGTCGGAATTGAGTCAAACCTTGCTCTGATGAGGGCAGTGGAGCACCATTTGCTGCTACCCGGTAAACTCATCGACAGAATTCGTCTTTGTAGAAACTGCCAGAGTGGTCGTTTGAACTATGTTGATGTTTGTCCTGAATGTAATAGCATCGATATCCACCTCAAACCTGGGGTGCATTGCTTTGTATGTGGTTACGTCGATGATCAAGACGTGTTTATCCAGTCGGGAGTGATGCAATGTCCTAAGTGCTCGACTAAGCTCCGGCATATTGGTGTTGACTATGACCGCCCCTTGGAGCGTTATAGCTGTTATTCCTGCTATATCCGCTTTATTGAGGCTGTCGTCAAAGTTCGTTGCCACGATTGCGGAGAAGTACAGTCGCCTGATGATCTTACGGTCTCGCCTATTAGCGAGTTTCAGGTCGGTAAACTGGCACGTCAAATTGCCCTTGAAGGTTCGCATCTGCTCCACCTTCCTCTGGCCTGGGGGGCCCCTATTACGGTTGACCATTTACCCTGGCTCTTACAGTGGACCAGCTCGAACCAGAACCGATACGGCGGTGATAATACGGTGATGCTGATTTGGCTCTCGAATTTATCAGAGGTAAAAATCGATCTCGGCCTGTTGCGGGTTCAGGAGCGTCTCAAGGAGCTGGTCAAACGCATGCAGGGAATTTTTAGGGAAACTGATGTGGTGTGTCAGTATTCTGATGACATCTTAATTTTACTGTTACCGCACACCAGTGAGCATGTCTGGGAAGCGCTTAGAGACAGGATTGGCAGTTTAAGTGAAGTCGAAGGCCTCGATAAGCTAGAGGTGGTTGTACAGGTGCAGGCATTGCCTGTGCCGGAAGGAATAAAAGCGGAAGACTGGTTGAAGGAATGGATATCAGCCGTGACTCACTATGACGGTGATGTCTTATGAATGAATGGTGGTTTACCGTCCGCTACATCCTGACTGATTTTGCCGGAAATATTGCCAATACGCCATTGGTGATGGCGATGCTGCTGCCGATGTTGCTGGCATTCGAGGTGCCTTTGATGATCCTGACTCTGAGCGGAGTATTGAAGTGGTTTTCCAGGCAGTATAAGGAAGAAGCATTAAAGCGCCCCGGTGAGCAGCCTGTTGTCTCTTGTATTATCACCTGCTATTCCGAGGGAGAGGCGATCAGGGTGACGGTAGATACCTTGCGTGAACAGCTTTATTCCGGTCAGATTGAAATCATTGCCGTTATTGATGGCGCACAGCAAAATGCCCATACCTACCAGGTCGCTCGGGCTTGCCTGCATAACTTTGAAGGCTGTAAAAACCGGCAGTTGGTACTGTTGCCCAAATGGCAGCGCGGTGGCCGGGTATCGACCCTGAACTCGGGACTGGCAGTTGCAAAGGGAGAGATCATCATCAATGTCGATGGCGATACGTCCTTTGACAACAATATGGTTGACGAGATAGTGCGCTGTTTTGATGACCCTGATGTACCGGCTGTTGGCGGAGCACTGAGAGTCCGTAATACCTACGATAGTCTGGTAACCCGGATGCAGGCGTTCGAGTATATGATCTCGATGCACGGAGGCAAAACCGGGTTGAGTGAATGGAATTTGATTAACAATATCTCTGGTGCGTTTGGGGCATTCCGGCGTGATTTTTTACGAAGCATTGGTGGCTGGGATACCCATACAGCAGAAGACCTCGATCTAACCGTCAGAATCAAACACTATCTGCAACGTCATCCCGGAATGAAGATTGCGTTCGCCCCAAAAGCGATTGGCCATACAGATGTACCGAATAGCATCAAGACTCTTGGTCAGCAACGGCTTCGCTGGGATGGTGATCTGTTGTTCTTATATCTGCGTAAACACATCTTTTCGCTGACACCTAGAATTCTAGGCTGGAAGACGTTTATCTACACCTTGGTATTTGGCATTGGTCAGAATATTGTTTTGCCATTGCTGGTCACTATTTATATGTGGTGGTTAGTTTTTGTCTATCCCTCGGAGTTTGTGGCCGCCATTCTTATTGGTTTGTATCTGATTTATTGGGTGTTTTCCATTATCAATTATCTGGTCTTTGTTATTGCAGTTTCAGAGCGGCCGTTGAAAGATTTGAAAATCGCACTCTGGATTGTGCTATTTCCCATTTATACCTTTGCTGTCAGGATGTGGGCAGCCGTCGCTCTGCTGAACGAGATCTTCCGTAGCTCCCATGAGGAAAGTGGAATGGCGCCATGGTGGGTGCTTAAACGGGGTCATCGCTTTCGCTGGTGGCAGGGGCGCAGTGACAAGAGGTCTCGATGAAGGTCACGTTCAATTCTCCCAAGCAGCAGGATGCCGCCAAAGAAGAAGGCGTCAGGGTGCCTTATGCGCCTGCTAAGCGGGTTGCGTTCAATCTCCGTTGGTATTTTATTCTGATTCTGACATTCAGTCCCGTTGCTTTTTTGCTCTGGTATGTTGGCCGCGATTGGGTGATCACAACCGCACCCGGCATAGTGACAACAGAGCCTCAGCTCGTGGTTGCCAGTGGTGAAGGACAAATTGACGAAGTCTTTGTGCTCATTGGGCAAGAGGTTGAGCAAGGCACGCCATTGATGAGGGTGACCTCACCATTGCTTCGGGCGGGGATTGCTGAACGGCGTTATCAGCTCTCACAGTTGAAATTTGACTGGCGCCGTTATAATCAGGCCAAAATGGCAGCTCTTGACGAAGAGATCCGTATTGCCAAGGAAGGGGCGGAAAATCAAGAGACGGTGTTTAAAGAGTATGCCAAGTATAAAAGGCAGAGCCTGGTTTCGAGTGCTGATTTTGCTGCTGTTTTGCAAATTCGCACTCAGTCTCAGTTGATCTATCAGCAGGCGCTGCAGCGCAAAGTGGACGAAATGAGAAAAATACAGGAACTGGTTTCTGCTGGGGCGCAATCAATGGCAATGAACGAGCTGAAGCGAGATCTGGCTGAAATGGAAAGCCGGTTAACCCAGCTTCAGCCTGTTGCTTTTAGTAACGGGCGAGTGGTTGATGTGTTGGTGAAACCCGGTGACTGGGTCTTTGAAGAAACCCCTTTGTTGTTATTGGCAAGGGCTTATCAATATCAGGTCAATGCTTACGTGCTGCCGAAATATATCGAAAAAGTTCAGCAGGATGAGAAGGCCGTTATTCAGTTTTCGAGCGGCGAAGAGCTTAGGGCCAGAGTTGGGCGGGAAGTCGAACTCGCCGATAAAATACCGCCTCAGTTGGCCGGGCCCTTTGAAGGCCACAAAAGTATGCTGAAGGTGAAATTGATTCTGGAAGAGCCCATTCCCGACAAACTGAAAATTGAAGGTTTGCCGGTTATGGTGAAGTTTAACTAGATTGCCGTGACCATTTTCTTAAGTAGTTTAATCATGGTTTTTTGCTCACTTTCATCAAGTGAAGACAACATCTCTTGGTTGACGGCAACAGGGAGATGAATCACTTCGTTTTTTAGTGCTCTCCCTCTATCTGTGAGATAGATCCTGTATGAACGGCGGCTGTTTGGGTCATCGCGCCTTTCAACCAGCCCAAGTTTTTCCAATTTGTCTAGTGTTCGCGTAGTTGTAGAGTTCTCTACCTTGGATTTTTGTGAAATGTCACGCTGAGTGACACCTTCTTCTTCCCACAAACACATCATGGTTGGCCAGAGTGCAATAGACAGCCCATGCTTTTTTAATTCGGTATCAAAGGTTTTAGCGGCTTTATTGGCAACAACATTTATTAACCAGCCAAAACTTTCTTGTCGATCAAAGGTTGTACTCATGATGATCTTTTAGTTAATTCAATCGCTTTGGGCACTATAAGGGAAGTGCACACGTCTTTTCAATCGGTATATGCTGATTTGGTCCTCTAGGAAGCTATTAGGAAGATCCCTGACTTTTCTAATTTTCATCTTTTGTGAGTTGATTTTGATTGTTTGATTTGCAAATGTTGCGTACGCAATGATTGCGTTGTAAGCTGAGCAAAAGTAACAAAGGAAAGCAATTATGAAACCAAGCACTTTGAAGAAAGCACATAAATACGCGGCGGTTTGCGCACTCTTGCTTATCGTAACTTTTTTTACCAGCAGTGTGGTGGCCGACCTATGGGGTGATTTAGCGATGATTACCCGGGTGAAACAAGCGATCTGGGCTTGTGTGTTCTTACTTGTCATAGCCATGATGACAACTGGAATTACTGCTAAGAAACTCTATAAAGCTAAGCCCAAAGGGATCTTTGCCAAGAAAGAGTTACGTATGAAAGTGGCTGCGGTTAACGGGGTCATCATTTTGATCCCTGCTGCATACTTTCTAGCGGTATGGTCA
The DNA here is from genome assembly GCF_009910675.1 of Photobacterium alginatilyticum. Classification (GTDB taxonomy): domain Bacteria; phylum Pseudomonadota; class Gammaproteobacteria; order Enterobacterales; family Vibrionaceae; genus Photobacterium; species Photobacterium alginatilyticum. The sequence continues at coordinate 67,257 of NZ_RSEJ01000004.1, forward strand.
GCTAACGGCCAGTTTGACCAAGTGTTCTGGACTGTGCAAATTATTGAACTGATTGCAGGCTTTATCAATGCTGTGCTAATCGGCTTGAACATTCGTGACGGCATTCGCTTGGGGCAGAAGCGCCCAACTACGAACGCAGTGTAAGGCTTACTGTAATCACGGCGTGATCGGTACTCTGGCTGTCTCGTTCAAAAATGGGATTAATCAAGTGCCGATCATAGGTATGATAGTTACTCACTTCCGCCAGACTCTCTTGATATTCAGCATCAAACTCGCAAGACAGCAGAATGTAATCCAATACCGAGCCTTTGTTGCCGAAATAATGGCTGTAGGGGCGGTGGGTTTGTTGAGTTTCATTGTTTTCTGGATGCTGATTGGCTGACTGGAACAATGCCCAGCTGTCGTGAAGCCGATAGGGGGTAAGTCGATGATCGATATTTGCCTGATAACGGCCCCGAACGGTATGAGTAAGAAGGTGTTGCAACACACCGTCTTGCAAATTGTCGTTGAAATCCCCCATCAATAATACAGGGTTTCCCGACTGTGCTTTGCGCTCGATGATTGCAGTCAGTAGCAGTGCGGCCTCTGATCCTCGTTGAATGGATGATGCCCAACTTCCTGAAATTTCAGCGGTAAGAGCTTCTATGACATAGTGGCTGCTCTCGGCAGGTGTGTCGGTTTCACTGTCGGCGGGACGTTTTGATTTGAAGTGCACAACATAACAATCGCATGGACCAAAATGGGGAATATCGATTGTTGCCCTTATCGGTTGACGGCTGAATTGAAAGTCACCCTGTAACCCCATCGATTTTGCCAGTTCAGCGTTCGGTTTAACGGGTGAGGTGGCTTTTATCGGGTAGCGAGAAGCAATTGCTACAACCGGGCTCTGATAGATGTAATCATCAACGAGTTCAGCTTCATCTATCACAGCAAAGTATGGAAAGCCCTGTCTTTCAACTAGCCGTTGCAGTGATTCTGGGCTGAATACTTCCTGGAAGCCGATCACATCCGGTTGTTGTTTAATCAGGTAGTTGCTTATCCAGCCCTGCTTTTTCTGCCATTGGTCCTGGCTGTAGATATTTTCAAAGTCATAGAAGGCATAAGGTGGTTCAAGGTAATTGCATAAATTGAAGGTCGCCACTTTGATGGTGTCAGAGTGAGGAACAGATGAGCAGGTATCGTGTGACAAAATAGGGCATCTCTGTGAGGTGTAAACACAGGCATTATAACAGAGAGAATATAACAGGCATGATATACATGTATGCCTCCTAAAACATGTAGCCGCTAGAAGCATTAGCGGCCACATGGTTGGTATGTCACAGGCAATTAGACGTGTCTGTTCTTACTTTATGAGGTTAAGCACTCAGAGCCTGCTCCAGATCTGCCAGGATATCATCGATATGCTCGATACCTACCGAGAGACGGATCATCTCCGGGCTTACCCCGGCTTGACGCTGTTCTTCTTCACTCAGTTGGCGGTGAGTTGTTGATGCTGGGTGACAAGCAAGTGATTTGGCATCACCAATGTTTACTAGGCGCTTGAAGATTTTAAGGCTGTCATAAAAGCGAACACCTGCCTCATAACCGTCTTTTAGACCGAAAGATAAAATGGCCGAAGGTTTACCCGCCATGTATTTTTCTGCCAACGAATAATACGGTGAGTCCGGCAGACCGGCATAGCTAACCCAACTTACTTGGTCATGGCTTTTCAAGAACTCGGCGACTTTTAGCGCATTTTCAGTGTGGCGTTCCATTCGCAATGGCAGGGTTTCAAGCCCCTGAATGAGCATGAATGCATTCATCGGAGACAGGGCCGAACCGGTATTACGAAGAGGTACGGTACGGGCGCGGCCGATAAACGCGGCATCACCAAAGGCTTCGGTATATACGACACCGTGATACGAAGGTTCAGGTTGGTTAAACACCGGGAAGCGGTCTTTATGTTGTGCCCATGGGAACTTGCCGGAATCAACAATAACGCCACCGAGGGTTGTGCCGTGCCCGCCAACGTATTTGGTCAGGGAGTGGACCACAATGTCAGCACCAAACTGAATAGGTTTACACAGGACTGGCGTGGCAACTGTGTTGTCGACAATAACCGGCACACCTTGTGCGTGAGCCAGTTCGGCAATGCGTTCAATATCGACAATGTTGCCGGCGGGGTTACCGATACTTTCGCAGTAAACCGCTTTTGTGTTGTCATCGATAAGCTCTGCTAGGCTTTCAGGTTTGTCGTCTTTGGCAAAGCGTACTTCAATACCTTGTTTTGGCAGCATATGGGCAAACAAGGTATAGGTGCCGCCATAGAGCTGGGGAGTCGAAATAATGTTATCGCCAGCTTCTGCCAAAGCGAGAATGGCATAGTTAATTGCTGCACTACCTGCACTGACGACAAGGCCGGCAATGCCGCCTTCCAACGCAGCCATACGCTGCTCTAGTACATCGTTAGTCGGGTTCATGATTCGGGTATAAATATTTCCCGGCACTTCAAGGTTGAACAGATCTGCACCATGCTGAGCATCATCAAATTCATAGGCCACGGTTTGATAAATTGGTGTAGCTACAGACTTGGTTGTCGGGTCGGTTTCGTATCCGTAGTGTATCGATAGCGTTTCGTCTTTCATTTTTCTTCCTTGATTGAAACTGGAGGAAATACCGTTGGTATTATCATTAATCAGTATGTCAAAGGACGTTGCTAAAAACTATAGCTTTGAATTTTCATGGGTTTGTTTAAAACAATATGCGAAATTAGTTATCGCCCCTAGCACATCGTTTTTTATTCAGCCAAAGAACCGGTGTTTTACTGTTTCAATGAAATGGTATGCAGAACATCGAACCCACCTTGGGCAAGGTGTATATGAATAGTGGTGACAAACAGAACGTGAAAGTTGCTACCTTCTTTATGGCCTTTCTTCCTTAGTCAGTGGCTCGATCGTTTCGTAGGGACAGTATTCGTCGTGTTGGGAATAAAGTTAGTTGCCGACAGCTAGTGTTGCTGTGAGTAAAGAGTGGCATAAACGCCTTGCTATACTTATGGCATCGAAATGATGTTTTTGTCGGGCAGGTGATGATGTGAAGAGTTTCTACGCTGTTGTATTGATGCTTTCGATGTTCGGGTTCACTGGTTGTTCCAACAATCCTTACGGTGACTCCTATGGTGTTGCCGATACACGGACAATCCAACAAGTGCGATATGGGACCATTATGAAAACTGAGCCAGTTAGCATTGAAGGCGAAGGGCAGGTTGTTGGTGCCATAGCCGGTGCAGCTGTTGGTGGTATTCTTGGTTCAAAAATCGGCGGGGGATCAGGTTCGGATATCGCAGCAATCGGTGGTGGTGTACTTGGTGGTGTTGCCGGTAGTAAAGCGGCCGAAGGTGTTTCCCGACGAGACGGTGTCAACCTGACCATCAAGATGGATGATGGTGATACCATTGCGATTGTACAGGAGGTCAACCCGAGCATGATCTTTCAGGTCGGGCAAAGAGTCAGGGTAAACATAGATGGAAACACGGCTCGGGTGGTACCTGAATAGCTTGTACACATAGCCGTAGAACCGTTAACTGATCAATAGAACCACTGTAATTTCCGCAGTGGTTTTTTGTTATTCGTCATAGAGGTAGTGCCCGTTTTACAAACGAGGTGGTAAAGGTGTTTCTATTCGGTGTAAGGTGATGGCACCTATCTATCAGATCTATCTAACAGACCGATTAATCATGACTTATTTATCGTGTGTTGAAGTAGAGCCAAAGGTTGAAGCTACCGCCGCCGTCATTTGGCTGCATGGACTCGGTTCCAACGGCCATGACTTCGAGGCTATTTTGCCTGAGCTGAACTTACCGCTAGATGCACCAGTTCGTTTTATCTTTCCTCATTCGCCATCGCTAGCCGTGACCATCAATGGTGGAATAGTGATGCCTGCCTGGTACGACATTCTGGAAATGGGGGCAGGGCGAAAACTGAATACCGAACAACTTCTGGATTCGGCCAGGCGAGTGACTGATTTAATTGAGCGTGAAATGGAACGTGATATTGATAGTGAGCGCATATTGGTTGCTGGCTTCTCACAAGGCGGCGCAGTCGCGTATCATGCTGCACTGAGCTTTCAGCACAAGCTGGCTGGTTTGCTTGCACTTTCTACCTATTTTCCGACGTCTGACATTATCACAATTAGTGAAGCGAACAGGCATATCCCGCTGGAAGTGATGCATGGCAGCTATGATCCTGTAGTATTGCCTACCATGGGTGAGGACGCAGTCAGTGATTTGCTGGCTGCTGGCTGTAAACCAAACTGGCGAACATATCCGATGGAGCATCAGGTTTGCATGCCTCAGATCCGTGATATTTCGGCCTGGCTACAAGATATTCTGAAGTTGTAGACTCTGAATCGAAATATAACAAACGAGTAAGATGATTTTCTGCAGTACTAAAAAGCCACGCATTCGTGGCTTTTTACTTCAATGTTCGAGTCTTATCTCAAGGCTCAAGGCTCAAGGCTCAAGGCTAAGGTTACTTGCCAGCAATTTTAGCCGCTAGCAGTCCCTGCATTGCGTAAACGTTGGTTTTGCCGTTAAATTCCAGAGCAATAGGCTCAGATTGGCCAGAAATCCACAGTTTTAGCTCTGCATCTAGATCGAAATGACCCGTCGTTTCAACGGTATACATAGTGATAGATTTAAAAGGCACCGAACGGTATTCTACTTTTTTGCCTGTCATGCCTTGTTTGTCTATCAAGATCAAACGACGATCTGTCAGAACAATCATGTCTCGAATTAACTTGTAGGCAAGCTCAATCTGCTCATCGGCACCGAGTATGGTGGCAAGCTCTTCCGTTGCCTCTTCGTTACTCATTTCGCCGGCATTACCTAATAGTGCGTCGAATAGTCCCATCATTATTCCTTATTCGTTATATCAAAATGTATAGATGAAGTTGTCAGCAGGCTTGTTTTTTCAGGTAAGCAGTAACCGACGCTTTTGCAGTGCGGGAGAGCTTCTGCATCACTGAAAATTCAGGCATGGTGATCCGGTGATCTGATTTTAAATCTTCCAGCATTAACAGCCACAGTTTGGCCGTCATTTCTGAATCTGCCAGGGCCCGGTGGAAGACGCCGTCGTTGTCGATATCTTTATAGGCCACTAGGGATCCGAGCTTATGGTTTGGAGCCTGCTGGTACAAACGGCGAGCAATGAGCATGGAGCAGGCGAACTGCCCATCATAGCTTCGGCCTATGCTATCCAGTTCGGCATCGAGGAAACGCTGATCAAAGGAAGCGTTGTGAGCAACAAGGTTATACCCGGCAATAAAATCGGCAAACTGATCCATTACTTCGTCACAGGCTGGAGCATGTTGCAGCATTTGGTTGGTGATACCGGTATAGCCTGCAATAAAGCTGCTGACTTTGAAGCCGGGATTCATCAATTGCTGAAAGCGATCCACAACGATGCCGTTGTCTATTTTAACTGCACCGATTTCAATGGCACGATCGCCCATGTTCGGTGAGAGTCCGGTGGTTTCGAAGTCGAGGACGATAACAGTGTTGGCTGCCTGGGAGGTTGTCACGAAATAAGCCTTAGTCTGGCGATAAGAATGACCTTATTGTAACTGTGCGCTTTGAGGAAGCCAATATAACCTTGTTTTTGTGTAATACTCATTCAGTTCTTAACCAATCCATTGTCGTATATAAAAGAGTCAATCCCCGCATTTTTTGAATCAAGCCGATGAATGTATCAGTCTGTATTCCAAATATTTTGACAGACTGAACCAACTACTGTAATTAGCTGAGCAAAAGCACTAGTTTGCTAATATCAACCAATAATAAGAAGAGGTAATTGATGAGGCACGCTCAGTCTTGTCAGCGAATAGCTGCTATAGGAAGTCTTTGCTTGTTAACAGCTTGCAATGGAGGCGGTGAAGCTAGCAGTAGTAGCCCCCCTGTTGTGAAACCATTGGAGGCAGCCAAGTACGAGTTGAAGTCGATCAGCTCTTCGGGGGGAAGTATTCTTCCGCAGAGTGTTTCCGTTGTATCAGGACAAATCTATCACTTTACGATAACACCCAAACCGGGCTTTCAGATTGATTCGGTTACTGGTTGTAATGGGGTGCTTAACGGGCAGCAATATACTACGGCTGCGATTACTACCGACTGTAAAATTACCGCTTCATTTGTAACCAATGCGCAGGCGGCAATAAACAACGAAGATCATCAGTTAGCTTCGTCTGGCGAATTGATTCAATTTGCCCAGAACCATATTGAGAGCAGCAAGCTACAGCGAAATGCATTGTTGGATGTGTTGTATCAGGGAGTAGGAGCATCGATATCATGGCATCCAAGCCATGACAGCATTACCTTCTCAAGCTTTATGCCGGAAAACACCTTCATGGTGCTACGCTCAAACCAAAAAGAAAGCGGGACACCATCTTCCGAGGGGCTGGTTTATGCCGGTCAGCAAGGGGAACACCGCTATGCTGCTATGAGCGCCAGTATGTTCTCGGTTGATTCTTCAACAGCAACCGATCAACTTTTGATGAACTTGGTTAACTGGTTGACAAAAAACAGTGATCCGCAGCGATCCCTGTCTCTTGTGACAACCCATGTCTCGAGTAAGGCTGACAGCTGGTATTTCCCGCATAATGAAGGTATCCGAACTTGGCTTAACAACCACTTTCCTAGCCAGCACGTGATTAATACTGAAAATAGTTGTGATTATGAAGCACTGTCGACCTGTATTGATGAGCAGCAGCCTGATCTTATCATTCTGAGTGATATTGACCGAGCGAACCGTGGCTATGCTGGGGTTAGTGCGGCTATCGAGAAAGCCAAGCGTCTGCAAATCCCGTTGTTGGTCTTAAACTACTGGCGCACCGAGAGCCCAATGGCGGCACCTGTCTATCGTTATATGGGATTGAACACGGCCGGGAACTATTGGAGCGAACATCTGGCTGACAACCTGGCTGTTGATGAGATAAAAGCACCGGATCCCCAACTGTTGGCAGCGAGCACTTTATTGACCAAGCTCGAAGCGGGTCAGTTTGATATGGCGTCACTGGATCAGTGCAATAAAAACTTTATCAATTGCACTGAAGCTGGTTTTCAGGCTGAATTTAAAACTGGTGCCGATTGGTTCCGTCAGGCCGCGATTGCGCTAGATCGCAATAATCTCAAAGCGTTTGACACTGAAACTTTCCCGCTAATTCGCGCCGGATTGTTACTGGCAGATAAATACCGCGCGACAATTGATTATCCGATTGCTCAGGACAGCCCGTCTGATTGGCAGCAAGCCATGTTTGCAGACTGGACGGTCAGTTATGCCCGTGACAAAAATATCGCGCAACCTGACTTGGGAGAATATGTCACAGACAGATCGAATGTCGTTAAAGCTAGCAATGCCCATTATGCCTATCCTGAGACTATTCAGGAAAGCCGAGCCGTACAGGTGCCTTACTCTGGACAATGGACGACAACGGGTTGGTATGCCTTACCGGGAAAAATGATCACTGTGACGCGTACTGATAGTAGTGACGCTACTTTGGCTATGAAGCTTAACTACCATCGCAGCAATACTAACAGGGTGTTCAGTACGAAAGTCTATCGAGGGCCGCTGGAACTCACTCAGCAGCGCATAACGGTCAGTGCAGGTGAAACGGTGACTTTTTCTACTCCTTATGGTGGGCCGATTTATGCGCATCTTGAGGGAAGTGCGACACCTGTTGAAGTGAATCTGAATATAGCCGGTGTTACTAAGCACCCGGCAATCATGGACTTTAGTGATCCGAGCGAAATAACGCTCTTTAATCAGCTGATTGAAAACACAGAGCTGCCGCATGTGGATTTACGAACTGATGGTGCGGAGCAGCATTTACGCCGTGATCGTTTCCTTGGGGCCATTGGTGCTGAGATCCCTTCCGTAACGGCGTTGTTGAAGTCGATTCAAGATGATCATATCAACAGCGTTTACACCTTGGCAGGGTATAAGATTCAAGGTAAAACGCTGGAAGAGTCGTTACCCGAAGATGTGAAAACGGTGTGCCGAAATTTATTTGGTAATACCGATTGTTTTAATCCGGAGTTACATACCCGCAAAATCATTCAGCATGCAAACTACGATCAGAATGCCCAATGTGGTAGTGGCTGTAGCGGTAACCCTTGGGATGCCTCATGGACTATTTCGCCAACTGGTTGGGGAGATAACCATGAGTTAGGCCATAACCTGCAAACTAACCGGCTGAATGTGCATTATGTAGAAGCTGCCGAGACCGAAGACTGGACTAAATACAGCTCTCGGGCAGGTGAAAACTCAAACAATATCTTCCCGTACTATGTGAAGTGGAAGTCTCACTATCAACGTGATGGAAATACGACGACAGTGACTGACGGGCATATGAACCATAAAGATCTTTTCTATGTTTTTATGTCTGATGCAGCAGAAGTTAAAAATAGTTCAGACGAGCGTGTTGTACTGGGAAGAAAATGTACGGTTATGGATGCAGGAAGCGATCGTTTCACTGTGCCATGGAAAAGCAATGCGTATGCAACTCATAATGGCTACCGCATGGCATTTTACATTCAGATGGCGCTTCGCACTGACCAGCAAGTGATGAGTACCGGCGACAGGCTAGATAATGGCTTCGACATGTTTACTTTGTTGTATCTCCATAGTCGCATTTTCGGCCAGTATGCTGCCAATGAAACAGATTGGCTGAATAACCGAGAAAGACTTGGTTTTAGTTCGTTCCCTTATAGTGGTGACAACACCTATGGTGGTAAAACTGTTGCAGCAATACCAGGCAATGATTTTATGCTGATATCGCTCAGCAAGCTGACAAATCAGGACTGGCGTCCATATTTCGATATGTTCGGGTTACGTTATACCAGTTTGGCGGCCAGCCAGGTGACAGCAAATGCCAAGGGAGGTACTGTCAATACGGGAATGTATGTACTTGAAGATGACCTGCCGCCAGCGGCGATGAGTGCCGGGTTAGTATTCTTGCCGCTGTCTTTGGCAGATGCTGCCACTGTCTGGCCGAGGGACAATTCTACGCCAGCAGGTTGTTCGCTGTAATAATCATTGAGATAGCAATAAAGTAGCCGTATATTTCAGGCTATCTGAGTTAAAACGGCTCCTTCTGAAGGAGCCGTTTTTTTTATATTGTGAATTCAGCTTAATCCGTTAATTCGTATCAAAAATAATCATTTGTACCATCTATGTGTGAGCGTATGATAGTTGACTGGTTGAATATAAGTTGAGTCTTATTGTATGGATGGAAAAAGGCTAGTTAGATGTTGTGGGGTTATAGCTGCTTCATTACTGCTGGTGGCTTGTAATCAAGTGCCGGACTCACAACCGCTGGTGGAGGATAGCCAGTGGCAGCAAGGTCAGTTGGATAATGGCCTGAAGTATCATTTACGGTCCGTTAGCGGAGCACCTGTTTCATTTCGCTTATTGGTTCATGCGGGTGCAGTGGATGAAGCCGCTGAGCAGGCAGGGTATGCGCATTTCCTTGAGCATATGGCTTTCTTGGGCAGTGACGGTTTTGATGCCGGAAAAGTTGAATCTTTGTTCGTCGGTGCCGGTGTGACGTTTGGCGATGATCTGAACGCATTTACCTCTCATGATGTTACGAGCTACCAAATCGATCTTCCTGATAATAAGCGCATGGAAGACGCCATTGTCTGGTTGAGTGATATAGCCACTGGCAAGTTGACGTTGGATCCAGCGCTTCTTGAAAATGAAAAAGGCGCAGTATTAGGCGAATTTCGATTAAGGCAACGTGGTGACAAGCCAGCAGAGCTAAAGGCCTTTGAAGCCTTGCTGCAAGGCAGTCGCTATGACGGCATTGATGTTCTCGGGACTCAAGACAGCGTCAAGAATATAAACCGTGAAGGATTGCTAGCGTTTTACCAGGCACATTATCGGCCTCAGAACACTGAGTTGATTATTACCGGTAACATCGATAACCAGCGCTTAGAGCCGATGATTGCTCGATATTTCAATACAGCAAACTTTGTAGGTGGGAGGGCAGGAGAAGATGTTGATATTGATAACGCCGCTATTGAGTCTGGTGATGAAGGGATCGCGAGTCTGACACCTGACCCTCTATATCTCACAGGGGCCGCTGGCCAGCAAGCCGGAATAAGCCTTCTGATTGAATTGGGTGACAGTCGTGTAACGACAGATTTGCAATACCAGACAATGCTTCTTGAGGATGCGGTGCTTCGGGCTATCAGTCGTCGATTGAATGATCGACATATTGAAACCCAGTCACCATTGCTTGGCTCATATAGCTTTCCCACCCTTGTGATTGATCGTTATATAGGGGCGATAGGTGCTGACTTTGCCGAGTCTGATCGGTTGATAGCGCAACAGTTCTTTGCTGAAGAACTTGCCAGCTTGCGTGACCACGGAGTCGGTACCTTTGAGTTTGAGTCGGTTAAGGATTCATTTTTGAATGAGATTAATGGCCTGGATACACAATGGTTGAACAAACGAGCGGTTGATTATTCTGAGGATCGCCTTAACGCACTCATTCTGGGAAAGACCCAGCAATCGAAAGAGGATGTTCGTAGCCAGTTACAAAACTTTGTAGACCAATTGAATCAAGCGAAACTGAATAAGGCAATCAATTCGTATCTCAGTGAGTCACGTAATAAACCAGTATTTGTGGTTACAAGGGAAGAAGGCGCGAGCAAAGCCAAAGCGACATTTACTCAGTTTACAAAGCAGTTCTCAGCCAAAGGCAAGGCGCTGATAATGGCGTCTTCAGCGATGGATATTCCGATGCCTGAAAAGGGCGGCGAAATTACTTTTTACGAGGAGTTAGAGCCTACAACCCATCGCTGGACACTGGAAAATGGCATTGACGTTTGGTTACGACAGATGCCTGAAGCCGGTGACAGAGCCTATGTATACTTGATGTCATCCGGGGGGATGGCGGCATTGCCATCTGAATTACGTTATGCGAGTACATTAGCCCCTTCGGTACTTGCTCGCAGTGGGTTGGCAGGTATTTCTGCCTCAAAACTTGAGCAGTTGCTTGTTCGCCACAACACCTATGTTGAATCAGTATTGTGGGAAACCTCTCATGGTTTATACAGTGAGACGGCCAAACAGGAGTTACCATTTGCTCTCTCGGTGCTGTATCAGGCGATGACGGCTGCCAAAGTCGACGAGCAGTATTTTTCTGCTGTCCAGCAAGAGAGTGTTGTTGAGCAGGGGAACTGGTTATCTTCTCCACTTGGCAGCTATGTCAGCCAGGTAGTTGGAACGCTTTATCCTGCTGATAGTACATTGCAATTGCCGACGGGGGAGGATATCCAGCAAGTGTCACCGGATCAGGTGCAGTCAGTTGTTGATACCTTGATGCGGAAGAAACGGAATTTTACCTTGGTTGTCAGTGCCGATATTGAAGTCAGTGATTTCAACAGACTGCTTAGACGCTATGTGGCGGGTATTTCTTTTGAGGCTGAGTCTGGCTCATCTGCTATTGCCCCTGTCATTACGGATTACCGAACCAATCCAAAGGTATCGACAGCATCTAAGCAAGTTGCGGAAGCGGTAGACAATACGCTCACTTATCAGGTGCATTTACTTTCTCAAGGTAAGCCCAAAAGCACCAAAGATAGATTCACAGCAGATATACTCGATCGGCTATTGAACAAGAGGTACCGGGATGAACTGCGTAATGCCCATGGATTAGGTTATGATCCGTCAGCTCAATTGATCTGGTCTGATGGTAGTGGTGAGACATTGGTGATATTTACGGTAAATGCAGCGCCCGGTAAGCTTGATGCTGTGCGTGCAAGCACTAGACAAGTACTGGAAAAGGCAAGAGCGGGCTTTACAGCCGAAGAGTTTGCGGTGGCGAAATCACAATTGGCAACAGCACTCACGCCGGGGCTGACTAATCCACAGGAGCAAGCTCGAATGCTCAGCAGCTACGTACTGTTTGGTGCAGATCCTCAAGCCGTTCTTCATCCGGACAAAGTCTTGTCGACGTTAACCCTGGAAGAGATTAATGCATTGTCTGAACGTGTAATCGGCAAGGAGGCTCAGCAGATGGAGTCGATGCTAATGCCGAAAGAACCTTCTTCGAAAGCGGGTAACCCGGACGCCTGACAAGAGCATTAATTGGGAAATATGAATACAATTAAAGGTCACCTTAAAAGGGTGACCTTTGCTCTTAGGGGAAACGATAATTTATGAGATCAAGTATGTATATAACTCATAACATCTTTGAGCCAAGGTTCATTTCTAATGCTTATCGTGGATTTTAGTGTCGTTAAAATCCACGTCGTTTCCAGAACTCCGCTTCGTCACGGGCATAGACATTAAAGGTCTTCTCTGCGATGACTTTGCCGCGCATTTCAATGGTCATACGCCAGTTGCCAATCTTGTTTGTGATGGGCTCCCAAATGGTATCGCCAAGGTAGAAGTCCCAGTCATTGGTGCGAACATGCAGTTCGCCGTCAAATGGATCCATGACTTCACCGGAATCATCAGTAATGTTCGGGTGGTAGATACAATAACGGATCTTTTCGCCACGGGCTTTTTTGATATTGACGGTGAAACCGAACTCGATATCTATTTCCGCAGGAACATCAGTGGTGAAGGTTTTGATTTTGGGAAGGTGCTTTGATTCTGCATCCCAAGTTGTGTGAATTCCGTAAGTTTCAATAGTGACAACAGGTTTTGCTTTAGCCATGGCTATGATTTCATTAGGTTCATTGTCTGTATGCATTCATGATACCGTAGCCCGCAGCATATTATCTAGACCTTATAAGGCTAGGAAAAAAGAAGGCCGATTAATTAATCGGCCAAAGTAACAGTGTAACTTGTTTAGGGTGAGGATTATTTAACTTCAATTCTTGCGCTGGTTGGGTGAGTCGGTTCAATTTTTGGTACTTCCACTTTCAGTACGCCATCTTTGAATGATGCACTAACGGTTTCATGTTGGAGGTTGTGTCCAAGGTAGAAGCTTCGCATCAACTTGCCTTCGTACCGCTCTTTGCGAATTACCTTATCACCTTCTTTCTGTTCTTCATCTTTTGATGTTGTTGCTTCGATAGTAAGATTTCCGCTGTTGATTTGAACGGAGATATCTTCCTTGCGCACGCCGGGTAAATCGGCAGTGATTTCAAAGCTGTCTTCTTTCTCGACGATGTCAATTCGCGGTGAAAATGACTCCACATCAAATTTATGCCTTAGGGTAGGAAAGGCATGATCAAACATTTGATTGAAATCGAACCATGAATCACGTGGTATCAAGCTCATAATTGCCTCCTGTAAGCCATATTGAGATGCAGTATTAGTGTAGTCAACTCTGCTGTTTTCACCTGTTAAAGTCGATATTGAGTTGATATAAATCAATGCCTGCTTATATGAAATATTGCTCAACACGATTAATGCTTGTTTTTCTACTAAAGCATTTGATGTGCACTAAAGTTATTGAGTAGTTGGTGCATACGCAGGAGGAGAAGAACAATGAGCACACATCTCGGTGGTACAGCAAAGCCTTTAGTCGTCGCTATCGGTCTGTTGACAACACTTTCATCTTTCGCTGCCAATACCTTAATTAGCTATAAAACTGACCAGCCTATCGAATTGGATGGTGTAGCAGAAAGTACATGGCTAAAAGCCGCGCCTTTGACGCTGGTCTTGGATAACCTTCCTTATGAACCGGTTGATTACAAGGGTATGCGTGAAACGAACTACTCAATTCAATCACTTTATGATGATGATTTTGTCTATTTTTTTGTGCAGTGGGATGACCCGACCAAGAGCCTTGCCCGCTATCCGTGGGAAAAGCAACAGGATAATACCTGGAAGCGCTTAATGAACCCTGATAAAACAGGGCATGAAAATACTTACTACGAGGATAAGGCGAGTATCTATTGGAATATCAACGCCAGAGGCTTTGACAAGAAAGGATGTGATATTGCCTGTCATATGGCAGATGCTGGTGGTGTAGTGGCGGATGTCCAACAGAAATCAGCGGGTAGGAAGTTTACACCAAGGCAAGGGGAAACAATAGATATGTGGCACTGGAAGGCTGTCCGTACTGGGCTGACAGGGCAATTCGATGATCAGTATGTTGACTCAACTATCGACCCTGTTGTGAATAAAAACTGGGGACGAAAAAGTGATCATAAAACCGGCGGTGGTTATACGGATAATATTACTGATGATCAGTTAGCACCGGCGATGGGAACACGGATGTGGAATGAAACCGACAGCTATGCGGTCGTCCCTGAAGATCAGGTGTTATTTTATGATACCTTCAAGCCGGGCCATCGATTGGCCTCCATTATCGTGAATCCGTTTACCGGCTCCCGCGGTGATATCAGTGCGAGCGGTGTGTGGAAAGACGGCAAGTGGATGCTGGAGTTTAAACGCAAGCGTGTAACAACCGGTGAGATGGTTAACGAGCAAGATGTGCAGTTTTCTGATCTTTCAAAAACCTATCATTTCGGTGTATCCGTTTTTGACAACTCACAGATCAATCATTTGTTCAGTCATCGAGTGCTTAAGATGAAGTTTGAACAGTAGATATCATCGCAAAGTAATATATCAGCTCTAGCGCTACTACGTGGCTAGAGCTGGTATCGTAATGGAACATATTGTTCTCATTTAATATATTTACTACTTGTATTTCTGGATTTTAGGCTAAGTAAAATTTGTCATAGTCTCTTCAATCAGTATAGTTAATCGATTGCTTTAACAGTTGTTTTAGAAGGTTTTAGGTTTTTTACTCTAATATTGTAAAATATTCCATTGAGGCATTTATGCGTATTCATGAGTGATGTTTTAAATATAATGGAAGAAAACTGATAAATATGACATTTTATGAAGAGTATTTCATTAGTACATTTGGTGCGATATATACAGTTGTTGTTGGGGTGTTTACTCTTTACATTTATATAAATGCTTGTCGTCGAATGTATGGTGCATATAGTGAAGAGTATACGGTAACAGGGAGAGTTACCTGGTCAGAATATGGCATGTTTGCAGAGGATGGGAACTTAACAAAAGAAGCTCTCATTACATACACATATATCGTGGATGGCAAATCATATAGTGGTAAATACTATATTCCAAGAAAAATAAGGAGATATGGAGACGGCGGAAAAAGTTTAGTTGAAAAGTACCCAAAAGGATCATCGATTAAGATTTACTATTCTATTAACAATCCAGCAGAACATGAAGCTGAAAAATTAACTGACTTTATCGATAAAGCCATTTATGAGTTGTTCTTTGATGCTTCTCCGATTTTTATCTTTCTAAATCTTATTGGTATGTTTTTTTTCTATCTTGCTACCTTTAGCTATTAGGGTTTTAAGTTGATTTATTGTGCAGCAAAGCCCTAACCGTTAGCTTTGAGGTGTTATTGAATACTGCAACTTAAGCACTGGCAAAGTGCCAGAGCATAAGTTGCAGTATTGCGGCTAAACTTGAACTGTAAATACGAGCTGTTGAAGGAACGTTGATTGTTACAGCTTATCGGCTTCGACTGTCTTAATAGTGCTCCAGTTAGTATTGGCCGTGTTGATATAACCCGGTACATCCTCCAGCCAGCGTTTCTGAACACTCTTATCTAGGTTCAGATATAGCTTGTTATCAACCACTTTCCATGCATTCGGGTCGGTTTCAAACTTTTTGCCCATCGCCACCCCAAAAGCACAGTAACCGCCATATTGCGGCGCGTATTTATCGGGTTCTGCTTTAAAGGCATCGCGGTTGTCTGCGCTGCTGAATTGGTAGATGGCATTCTTATAGGTAGCTGTGAAAGCCTTGTTGCCTTTGAGTGCCTTGCTTTCGGTAAAGTAGGCAACTGGGTCATATCCTTTGATTGCGATATCGTTGTTATCGGCACTTACGTCGATGTCGGCACTGAATGCAGCTGTGGAAATGCTCATAACAGCCGTAACTGCGAAGAGGCGCAAGAATTTAATGAACATGTTCATGGTGAATCTCCGTTTTCGAATTACCGGTTGGCAATAACTATAATCTATATCCAAGTTCCGAACTTTAGAGATACTATAATTCGGTTTTTTATACCAATCGTACGGAGATGGTTATGGATCCGCTGTCGGAGGTGCTGAACAGATTTTCGGTATCAGCTGGTGTGTTTTATTCGGGACAGCTATGCGGGGTCTCGCAGTTTGAGCAAGCGCAAGATGCCGTCGGTCATTTGCACTTGCTTAAGGCAGGCAAACTCACTGTCGTTAAAAACGGCAGCGAGAAAGTTCAGTTAACTGAACCTAGTTTGCTACTGTTCCCACAATCCATCCCTCACCGTTTGTTCGCTGATCAAGACGATCGAGCTGAAGTGGTTTGCGCAGAAATTAGTTATGGGGCTGGGAGGCATAACCCGATAGCCAATACGCTGCCAGAAATGGTGTTGCTTCCATTAGCTCATTGTCCGGGATTAAGCGGGGTAGTGAGTAGCTTGTTTGAAGAGGTACACAGCTGCAAGAACGGTCGAACATTGGTGATGGATAGGTTAACTGAAGTATTGGTTGTGATGCTGATGCGCGAGCTGGTTTCACAAGGGGTCGTTAAGCAAGGAATGCTGGCAGGAATGAATCACCCTAAACTTGCGCCGGTGCTGTTGGCTATTCACAAGAATCCCGGATTGTCAGAATCAGTGACAGAGTTGGCTCAGCAGGCGGCTATGTCTCGAACGACGTTTATTGAAACTTTTCGTCAGGTTTTGGGTGTCCCGCCCGGGGATTATATTCTGGGCTGGAAAATCAGCGTAGCGCAAAGCTTACTGAAAAAAGGGATTTCTATTAGCCATGTTGCCGATGAGGTTGGCTATAGTAATACGTCCGGTTTTACTCGGGCGTTCAAGAAGAAAACGGGCCTGTCACCGAAGGATTGGTTAGTCTCTTTCTCTGACCTAGATGTGTGATGGAGGCGTGTGATAAGAATACGCGTGATTAATAGTTTGAACTGGATTTATGAGCGTGTTGTCTGGCACGGAAGTCGAGCAGGTTCTGTCGAGAATATTCCCTATTATATCAGCTCGGCTCCCGCGCTCATATGTGACAATGTCACCTTACTGGTCGGCATCATCGTCTGAAGAGGAACCTCGGGCAATATTCTCCTGCTTGTTACTATCACGTAGTTCTTGTTCATCTGTTTGTTTCTCTACCAGATTGTCATCAGCTGTATCCTGTCTGGGAGAAAAGATGTTTTTTAGCCAATCGAGCATAGTCCAACCTTAGTGTTGTTTGTGCAGTGTTTAACACTCTATAAGCTTAGTCGTTTCCTACTTTCTTACCTTGTATTGTGCATCTTTGTGGAGGTTGGTTGATTTTGCGGAGCGCTGTTTTATGATGCGATGACAATGACGTAATTTGGCAAAAAAAGATAAAGAGCTGAGTGGAATGGATTATTTACAACGGCTAACCCCGGTTATTCGCTATTTGGAACAGCACTATGAGGAATCAGTCAACTTGCAGCTGGTTGCTGAGATGGCAAACCTGTCTCCTTATCATTTTCACCGGATTTTTAAGGCTGTGACGGGGGAAACACTGGCTAGTTATATCAAGCGTTTAAAGCTGCAAAATGCGGCCCAGCAGCTGTTCTTTAAGAAGGTAAGTGTGATGGAAGTTGCTCTCGACCATGGTTTTTCAAGCTCACAAAGTCTTGCCAAGGCATTTCGACTCTATTTTGGACTCACTCCAACCGAGATCCGAAACTGCACTACGCTTGAGGAATATTCAGTACTGTTGAGAAATAGCAAGATTGGACACACTCTTCGCAAGCCTAGACACGAAAGCTTTCACTCTGAGGATTATAGTGTTGGATATCAACCACAAAGGAGTGAGAACATGAAAACTGAATTGTTTGAAGAGCGCTGGCTGGCGTATGTGCGTGTTACCGGGCCATATGGCGAAAACTATGAGCCGGCTTTAGGAAAACTGTACCAATGGGCGGGTGCCAAAGGGTTGCAGGATGGTCAGTGCGTGTTTATCTATCATGATAATCCCGAAGCAACCCCGGCAGATAAGTGCCGTACCGATATCTGCCTGACAGTGCCAGAAGATACAGAGGGTAGCCAGGGCATTGAAGTAAAGAAAGTGCCTGCAGGCAGCTATGCATCGATTCGTGAGACGGTGACGGAACAAAGCCAGTACGGTACGTTTTGGGAGAGCCTGATGGAACAAATCGTAGCTTCCGGATTGGAAGTGGACGACAGGCCGTGCTTCGAGCTGTACCACAGCTATAATCCGGAGACCCGAGTTGCTGATGTCAGTTTCTGTGAGCCAATAAAGGCGTAATTGATCAGGTGTAACGTTAGTTGCTATTTGATGCAGAGAAAGTACGAGCTTTCTCTGCAGTTATCACGTTTATTCTTCAGTCAACTATCCATTCAAAAAGCAAATCCAGAGATGGATTTTGAATGTTAGTCGGTCTGACCAGGTAATAGCCATTCCCCGAATTGACGGCTATCGGATTCGGTCGGATTAATCGTCCAGAATCAAGGTCTTGTTTGGCCAGAATAATATCTCCAACCGCAATGCCAAAACCTTGTATCGCAGCACTTACGGCTAAATCCAATGTAGCAAAGTGTTGGTCTTGTTCACTGGTTGCAGATGTGACGCCACAATAAGCCAACCATAATCTCCAGTCACTCTTCTGAGGTGTTGCATGTAGCCATGTATAGTTTGTCATCTCTGCAGCATCAAGAGTTTGGGTGCTGCCACTTAGCAGATTTGGCGAACACATCGGCGAGAGCGACTCTTCAAATAACAGGGTGGTGTTGAGAGCGCTTTGCTTTGGCCGCTTGCCATAACAAATCGCAGCATCAAAGGATTCGGAGGCAAAATTTACATTGTGCTTGATGGCTGAGGTTAACTCGATGTCAATATCGGGGTAGGCCTGCTGAAATGACATCAACTTTGGCAGCAACCAAGCTGTAATACAGCTAGGGGCTTTGAGTTTGATTTGCTGCTTGTCGCTAGAAACTTGCTCAACCGCACGGTGGATGTGATTCACTGCATTTTCAACCAGCGGTAGAAACTCCTGACCTTTGCTTGTCAGGGTCAGGCCACGTGCATGTCTGTTGAATAGCCGTACTTTCAGTCTTTCTTCAAGGCTGATGATTTGGCGGCTGACAGCACCTTGGGTGATATTCAGGATCTGGGCTGCTGCGGTGAAATTGAGCTGCTGGGCCGTTACTAAAAAGGACTGTAGCTCTTTCATTGTCGGGGTACGATTATTCATCACTCAAGCCATGCTATTTTCTCATGGCTAGTATGCCGAGATTTCGATTCAGATTTCAAGTTGGCTCTGCATATAATCAATTCAAGATGAATTAAAGACAATTAATTCCTATAAATTGAATACAAATTCAGAATTGGTCTTTTTGTATAGAAAAATATTCAGAGCTGGAGGTTGTCTGTGAAATCGTTAGCATCGCGCTTGGTACCAAAGACAGTAGAAAAGCTCATACCTTACCAGTCTGCACGAAGAATCGGTGGGAGTGGGCATTTGTGGCTGAATGCCAATGAGCTGGAGCAAAGTTGTCGGTATGGTGCCGGGGATGGCGAATATCATCGTTATCCTGATTTTCTGCCCCATGAACTGGCTGATACCTATAGGGTATATTGTCAGGGGGCCGGCGACACATTGAACTGTGACGCAGTGGCTGTTCGCGGCGCGGATGAAGCTATTGATCTGATGATCAGAACGTTTTGCCAACCCGGTGCAGACAAGATCATGATTTGCCCGCCGACTTATGCGATGTATGAGTTTTGCGCTGAGTCCATTGCGGTCGAGGCGGTAAAAGCTCCGCTGTTAGATGACTTCCAGCTTGATATGACTTCGATAACCAAGCAGCTAGCTGAAACCAAGATCTTATTTCTTTGTTCGCCCAACAATCCGACCGGGAATGTAATTAATCAAGCCGATATCATTACCTTGCTTGAAGCCGGAAAGGAGTCAACTCTGATTGTTGTTGATGAGGCTTATATTGAGTTTGCGCCCGATACCAGCGTGATTAATCTGATTGAGCAATATCCTCATCTCGTGGTGATCCGAACCTTGTCGAAAGCCTTTGGCCTTGCCGCAATCCGATGTGGTTTTCTGCTGGCAGATAGCTGTGTAATGGAATATATCTCAAGACTTATTGCCCCTTATCCCATCGCTGATCCCGTTGCGGAGATTGCGTTACGTGCCTTAGATAGCGATGGAATTCAAAAAATGCGAATTCAGTCTGATGAACTGATTTCGACCCGAGAGTGGTTTGCCGAGGAAGTACAGAAGCTTGCCATTGTCGAGAGGGTGTATGTATCCGCTACCAATTTTGTTCTGATTCGTTTTGCAAGTGCAGAGTGTATGTATAGCTACTTACTCAGCAAGGGGATAGTCACACGCAATCAGGTTCATGAGCCTGCACTGGCAAATTGTGTTCGGATTTCGATTGGTTCAAAAAGCAGTATGCTCGAAACCTTAAATGCGTTACAAGAATATAAATAAGAGGGATTTTATAATGAAGAAAGTGATCCGCTTGGGATGTTTGGGAATTGTACTTGCTGCGGCTAGTTTCGGCACTGTGCAGGCGGCGCAGCAGAAGTCTGTGCGACTGGCATCGGACTTTACTTATCCTCCGTTTAACTACAAGGATGCCTCTGGTACGCCTCAGGGTTTCGATATTGAAATTGCTGATGCACTTTGTGCGGAAGCTCAGCTTAATTGTGAGTGGGTAACCCAAAGCTGGGACGGGTTGATCCCTTCATTGCTGGCTCGTAAGTCTGATGTCATTATGGCCTCGATGCGGATCACCGAAGAGCGCAAGAAACGGGTACTGTTTACCGATAAGTATTATCAGACGCCTGCGCGATTTGTGACTGAAAAATCTTCTGCGATAACGATCGACAAGGCTGGCCTGAAAGGTAAAAGTATTGGTGTCCAGCTAGGTACCATTCATGACCGCTACGTAACGGACAAGTTTGGTGATGTTGCGACGATTCGCCGCTATACCGGGCAGGATGAAGTGTACCTCGATTTGCAAAGTGGCCGACTAGATGCGGTGTTTGGTAACTCAGATCAATTAGCACTGGCATTCCTGGAGAAAGAGCGCGGCCAAGGGTTTGCTTTCACCGGCGAAGCCGTTACCGATAAGGCTTATATTGGAGAAGGAACAGCGCTGGCATTGCGATTAAAAGACAAGAAACTTGCGGCCAAATTTAACCAAGCTATCAAAAGCATTCGTGAAAACGGTACCTACGATAAAATCGCATCGAAGTATTTCAACTTTGATATTTACGGTGAGTAAAAGGCATTTCTTCTTGAATTAGAGGCAGCGTTTGGTGCTGCCTCTAATTATCTATTGTTTGTTACCGATTATTAATTTAGAGCCACTAGATTTTCTAATCGGTGCCTAGCCTACAAGCCAAGTAATTCTTGCTGAAACGAGCATCTTGAGGTAGCTTGGGTATAAGACTTATATGTTATTCAATGGAGGGTGAGTAGTTGTGCTGAGGCTTATTAAATTTATGCTTGTTGCCAATATTATTGCTATTCTGAGTGTTTGGCTATTAAGTCAGTTAATTGTTCAGTTTTCTATCAATCACCCGACAGATTATTTGTTTTATATCTGCATTGTCTTATGGGGAATTGCAGGATTAACCTGGGACGGTGGTAAGAAAAGTAAGAATTATGATCTCGATAGAGCAGAGCGTAAAATACAATCTATGGTGTCAGGGTATGATGTCAAAGCCGATAAGCATCAGCAATATAGAGAAAATTATCATTTCGGGCTGAAGATGTTTATTTCAGGCCTTCCATCTTTGTTAGGCTGTATTATTGTTTCGTTGCTATAGTTCCTGTTTGAGCTCAGCCCGCTTTCTTGCCCTAATCCATACGCTCGCCTACGATTGAATTGTCTGAGTTACGGCATTTATATTTGATTTATGGTTGATCAACACGCGCCGACACCACGAGTATCATATTTTCGATTTTACGAAGAGCTTAACGATTTTCTGCCACAGCAGCTGCGTAAGCATCTGTTTTCTTATAGCTATATCGGAAAACCATCGGTGAAAGATACGGTGGAAGCCATTGGTGTACCGCATACGGAGATCGATTTGATTGTGATTGATGGTGTGTCAGTGACCTTTGACTACAAACTGAAAGGTGATGAGAGAGTATCCGTGTATCCGGTTTTTGAGTTGCTGGATATCAGTCCCATCACTCATCTTCGCCCCAAACCGCTACGAGATACTAAGTTTGTTGTTGACGTGAATTTGGGGAAGTTGGCACTCAAACTACGGTTGCTTGGCTTTGACACTTTATATAATAACCAATTTGAAGATAGCGAGATTGTTGATATTTCTCTGCGAGAAAATCGTATTATTCTTACCAGGGATAAAGGTATTTTTAAATACAGTGCCGTTACACATGGCTATTGGGTAAGAAGTGATAATATCGAAACGCAAGTCAAAGAAGTGCTCCATCATTTACAGTTGGAAAATAGCTTGAAACCGTTTACTCGTTGTACATATTGTAATAGCGAATTAAACCCTATTGATAAATTTAAACTTAAAGGGCGAGTTCCTGATAATACGTTGCAATTTTTTCCTAAATTCTTCGAATGTCAGGGATGCAAGAAAATATACTGGAAGGGCACTCATTATAAACGAATAGTCAGTTGGCTCAATGAGCTCACTGTGAATAACTCTATCAATTGAAGCTTTTTGTGTTATTATCCGGCACATAGTCGGGGGGCCGGAAGGCTGAGATCGTATCATGCGAGACCCGTTGAACCTGATTCAGTTAACACTGGCGTAGGGAACTATAAGTCTTGCCATGATAGCTGTGATCTTCGCTTATCTTAGACTTTTGGCTTGATATAGTTCCTGTGCGTCAGTTCTAGGAGCTTGAATGCCAAACCCTGCCACAATTCAAAGTACAGAATGTAACACTCGTATCCAACCTATTGTTGCTGCCCTGAATGCCGTTCGGCAGCAAAAACCATTGGTAGTGAATATCACAAACTATGTCGTGATGAATAATACCGCTAATGCCTTGCTTGCCATTGGCGCGTCTCCAATCATGGCGCACTCACGTGAAGAAATGTCAGAAATGATGTCTTTTTCTGGTGCTTTGGTGATTAATATTGGCACCTTGGATAGTCAGTGGAAACTCCGCATGCTGTTTGCTGTAGAACAGGCAAATATCAGTGATAAATGTGTCGTGCTTGATCCGGTAGGGTGTGGTGCAAGCAAATTACGAACGGAAGCTTCACGTCAAATCGCGCAACTAGCCAATAAGTTGATTATTAGAGGTAATGCCTCTGAAATTATCGCTTTAGCTGGAGAAACAGGGCAAAACAAAGGCGTTGATGCACTCGATGAAAGCGAAGCGGCTGTTGGCGCCGCTCAACACTTAGTGGAAGCTTATCAGTGTTGTGTTGTCATATCTGGTTCTACAGACTTTGTTGTGACCCCAAAAGGGCAAACCCTGTTGCGCAACGGGCACGCAATGATGCCCTATGTAACGGGAATGGGATGTACTTTGTCAGCCATCGTAGGGGCTTTTGCCGCTGTTGGCGAAGAGACTGGGTTGGCGGCTACGGCGATTTTAGGTGTAGCCGGTGAGATTGCCGCAGAGCAGTCGAAAGGGCCCGGTAGCTTACAGCTGAACCTATTGGATGCTTTGTATCAGCTGGATGAAGAAACGCTTATTCAACGCCTGAAACTATCGTCAAGAGAGTGAGTCATGACATATGCGGTTATCTTCGACATGGATGAGCAGACTGCGGCTATGACAACTAAATAAGCATTAATTTGATGAGATCTCCTCCGCTGATGACCACTGCTTTAAACGTCATTGATAGCATATCTTGGAAGTAAAAAAGAAGCCGGAGACATAGTTCCGGCTTCAATTTAGATCTCACTATAGCGATTACTTAGTTAGGTAGGTATACATAAACTCAGTAATGGCAACCATATCGGTGATCTTGATGTATTCTTCTGTGGTGTGAACCTTCGCCATACCTGTTGAAAGGTTGACAGTCTTAAGGCCTTTGCCATTGAAGATGTTGGCATCGCTACCGCCACCGGTTGGCTGTGTTTTCGGCTCAACGCCGTTTGCTTCGAAGGCAGCTTTGATAGCAGCAACATGCGGGTCGTTGTCGTTGATACGGTAGGCATCGTAGGCACGTGTTGACTCAATGTTGATTTCAGCACCGTGCTTCTCGGCAGCTGCGTTAAATGTGCTGATCATGTGATCAACTTGTGCAGCTAACTTGTCATCATCTAGAGAGCGGGCTTCTGCTTCAACGTACAGTTCAGGCATGACAATGTTGGTTGCCTGTCCGCCTTTGACGACACCAATGTTGGCAGTCGTTTCGCTGTCGATACGAGACAGTTTCATCTGGCTGATAGCATCGGCTGCGACAGTTAGTGCATTGATGCCTTCTTCTGGTGCCAGGCCTGCGTGGGCGGGTTTACCTGTGATGTTGATTTTCAGGTTCTGCTGACCCGGAGCAACGGTAATGATAGTGCCGATAGCACCGCCTGAATCCAGAACAATTGCCTGCTCAGATTCAACATAAGACATGTCGAAGTTTTTCGAACCGTGCAGACCACCTTCTTCATAAACGGTGAATGCAAGCTCGATAGTTTTGTGCGGAACATCGTTGGCTAGTATGCAGCGAACTGCTTCCATAATGGCTGCGATACCAGATTTGTCATCACCACCAAGAATAGTGTCACCTTTGGAGCTGATGATGCCGTCGTTGATAACTGGCTCGATGCCGTTGCCAGGAGTAACGGTATCCATATGACTGCTTAGCAGTACGCTTCCGTCGAGTTTACCCGGCAGTTTGGCGTAGATGTTGAAGCCATTGGAAATATCAGCGGGTACAGGTAGTTTGCTTACCTGAAAACCGATTTTACCTAGCTGTTCTGCAAGGGTCTCGGCAATGGCCTTTTCATTTCGTGATTCACTGTCGATCTTTACAAGATCAATGAAATGCTGGATCAATCTATCTTGGTTGATTGTTGTCATCAGAGTCTTTCCTATCTGAATGAAGAGACACTACTCTAAACAAAAACTGCAAAATTTTTGGTGGGTAGATCAATAAAATGACAGATACTTTCACCTTTTTATAGTTTCTTGATGGAGTTAAATAGCGCGACTGAATGTGGTGCTCGACATTTATACAGTTCTCTATCACTGATGCCTCTTTGCCGACATATAAAGTGTCAAAAAAGGCTCAATTGAAATTTTCAACTACGATTAGCAACAACAGTCGTATGGCGCTGAACGTTGCTAATAATGGAGTTCTTGCTATGAGGAAAGCCAGTATTGAAGAATTAGCTCGGGCACACGATCCCGACGTGATTAGAAAGCGTTTGCAACAGGCACCGAAGTCTCAAAATATATCTGATGCGGTGCTCGGGGGGATTGACGGGTGCGTCACCACGTTCGCTGTCGTTGCCGCTGCGGTCGGGGCAGGCTTTCCTGCTTCTGTTGCCTTGATACTAGGGTTTGCCAACCTGATAGCCGATGGCTTTAGCATGGCGGTAAGTGCGTATGAGTCGAACAAAGCCAAGCAGGAGTACACCCAGAGCTTACGCGAAATGGAAGAAGAGCATATTGATATTATTCCCGAAGGGGAGCGAGAAGAGATACGGCAAATATTTATTAATAAAGGCTTTGAGGGGGATTTGCTCGCAAAAATAGTCGATATCATTTGTGAAGACCGCAAGCTTTGGGTTGATACCATGTTGATTGAAGAGCACGGGATCCATCATCAGGCCGATCCCAACCCATTCGGCTCTGCCTGGGCAACATTTGTAGCGTTCATCCTTATTGGCACCGTGCCTTTGTTACCTTTCCTGGCGACATCGTTGTCTATGAACCAGCAGTTCGCTATCAGTACAGTGTTGGCCGCCATCATGTTTTTTATGATTGGTAGCCTGAAAAGCCTGTTGTTTGAACAGCCATATTTTCTGTCGGGGCTGCGGACCCTGTTAAATGGAGGTACGGCTGCGGCATTGGCTTTCTTTACCGGATATCTGCTGCGTGAGGTTTTTGGTGTGGCAGGTATCTAGTATTTGTTTTGCTGTCCATCTCCCGAAAGATTTGGTACAACACTGTCCGGGAATCTGCCCGTGAATAATCAAACAATGTCAGCGGTCTCTGAGCATGTACATGACTTAGCCAACATCGCTTGTTCCGCCCGTATAATGTGTTCAAATTTAGGTTATTAATGCAATTATTTAAACAAGATGCTGTGGAATGGTTGTCCACGTTGCCAGACGGAAGCGTTGACTTGCTGATCACCGATCCACCGTATGAGTCGTTGGAAAAACACCGTGCCGTAGGAACCACGACGCGTTTGAAAAAGAGCAAAGGATCGAGCAATCAATGGTTTTCAATTTTCCCTAATCAAAGGTTTGAAGCCTTTCTCGAGCAAGTGTATAGAGTGCTCAAGAAAGATAGTCACTTCTATTTGTTCTGTGATCAGGAAACCATGTTTTACATAAAACCGATCGCTGAGCAGGCGGGCTTTAAGTTCTGGAAGCCGATTGTCTGGGACAAGGTGGCGATAGGTATGGGGTATCATTACCGGGCGAGATATGAATTTATCCTGTTCTTCGAGAAGGGCAAGAGGAAGCTTAACAATCTTGGGATCCCCGATATTCTGGAAGAAAAGCGTGTATACCGAGGTTATCCAACCGAGAAACCGGTACCATTGCTAGAAACTTTGATTGAACAGAGTAGTTCAGAGGGAGACATTGTCGTTGATCCATTTTTCGGTTCTGGCTCGACGATGGTGGCGGCCAATAACCTGAAGCGGATACCATATGGCAGTGATATATCCGATGATGCACACGCGTATCTGAGGCTGCGTCTCGGTGAGTCGGCAGAAAGTGATCAGCAGGCTAGCTATCAAGCTGAAGCTCAGTTTTGATGAGATGAAGTACGGCGACATCGTGTCCGACAGCAAAGGATAGGTTCCAGACGTTTGTCAGTTTTTGAACAGGTGTCGGGGCTTGCTGTTCTAGCCCTGCAAGTACTTGTTCGGCATCAACTAACGGGAAGCCATCGATAGCACACACATCCAGTTCGTCAGACCAGATATTCAGCGCGGACTTTTCGTTATTGGCTTCAACCTGCGACATGTACGTTGCGCCATCGTATTCCAGAATCAGGGTGTAAACTGACATAGCATCTCTTTATGAGGGCGGCTGCAACACATTATTGTACAGTAACAATAATGTGTTGCAGCCGCTGGCTTTAATTGTTTTTTACCATCGACTGGGTATACCAGCAGGCTAAGTTCTCGCCTGTATTAACGAGATTGACAACAATTTCGCCATGTAGTTCCCAGCCTTGCTCGAGAAGGTCGTTTATCTTCTTTTCAAACTCAAATTCGTGTTTATCACAGACAATTTTATATTTCATACATTTCCTCCGGCTGGCCTGACGTGATACCAAAGACAGGCTGTATATGGAATTACAGCGCGCCGACGATAGCTCCAACACCGATGTTCATGACAAGAATCTATTAAATAATAGTTATAAATAGGTTGGCTGTGTCTCAATCTGTAGGTTTACGCTGTTTGCAAGGTCAGGTTGTTCATCCAGCGGCGTTGCAAGTAGCGGTGGAAGCAGAGCGATAACTTGATGAATTCTTCACTTAGCATCGCCAGATATACCCAGCCAAAACCCCATTCGCCGATGAATGCACCGTAGGCTGTAAGAGGGATCCCTATCAACCACATTGCGATAAAGTCCATTCTCAGGCAGAACAAGTTCTCGCCACCGGCCCGTAAAATCCCGTTAATGATGATCATGTTGAGCATCTTTATCCATATGGTAAAGCACAGAACAGATATCGCAGGGAGGGCATAGGGGTAGAAGTTATCCGTATCCAGGCTTAGCCAACCAAGAATCAGGTCCCGTTGCATAAACAGCAGCAGACCAAGCACAATGCCGAGCATAATGACAAACTTGAGAAAAAACTTCGTCATGAGCTGTGCTGTATCAAACTCGTTGCGACCAAGGGATTGACCCATCAACACGGAGCAGGCGACCGAAATACCAAAGAACATCGAATAGCACAGTGACTCAAAAGGTCCCAGCATGCTGAATACGGCCAGTTCGGTAGTGCCCATGTGGCCGAATACCATCTGGTATGTGAGCGTACCCAACGCCCAAAGCATCATATTGACCGAGTTGGGAATAGCCAGCTTCTTATAAGTCATCCAAAGCGTTTGGTGCTTAGGGATCGTGTGACTTGTGAACAGCCAGTGTTGACGATATTTCAATACTCCCCAGATCATCAGTACCTGAACAAGGCGTGCAATAGTAGTCGCGAGTGCGGCACCAGCCACGCCCATAGCGGAAATGCCGAATCCGCCTTTGATCAGAATAAAGTTAAGACCGATATTAAGGGCAATAGTGAACGCACCGAGAACCAGCGGCAACACGGTATCGCCACTTGAGCGTAAGCTGGACTCGGCAGTGATGACGATGTGTGTCAGTATCAGTACAGGGAAACTGTACCAGAGGTACGCCATTCCCTGATTAATCACCAACATATCATTAGTTTGCAATTGCATGATTTGTTGTGCAAATATCGTAATGATGAACGTGACAGGTACCATAATCGCCGCCCCGAACTTGAGCGACTGGAGAGTGACTGTCTTGGCATGAACTTTGTCGTTTCGGCCCCAGTATTGCGATACCAGCACGCCGTTCGCGGTGGAAAGTCCCGCCATGATCATGATGGCGACAAAATGCCATTTGGAGGCGATACCGACAGCGGCAGTGGCTTCCTGGCCGAAGTCGCTGACCATGAGTACATCTGCAAGTGCCAGTATGGCTACCAAGGCGCTTTGAACCGCCACCGGGAAAGCCAGTTTCGCGACGCTAGAAAACAATGCCTTAGGCAGAGATAAATGTGTTGATGGATGTGTAGTCATAAGTGTGCCCTCAAAGTACGGGGCAAATATATAAGAGCATTGAAGTGAGCGACATGTTAGAAAAATCAGAAAACCTGTGCAGATCTGTCATACCTATGCCTGAGCCCAAGTCGAGTTGGCAGGATGAGGTGTATCTGGCGGATGCTTGCAAAGAGCGGTTTTTGACTCAGTCCGAGCTGCCTGAATTGGCTGAAAATCAGTTTTTTATGGCGGGGCTTGCTGAGTTGTCTGAAGGCTATCATGTAGAGCGGGTAGGAACGTCGATACATACGTTGCTGTTGACGCTCGAGGGGCGGGGACGATTAATCACTGAAAATGCTGTTATGGAAATAGAAGCGAATACCCTGACGGTGTTGCCTGCCAACCTTCCTTTTCGCTTTGAGTTGGCCCAGCCTGACGCAAATTGGAAGATGGCCTGGCTGCTATTGCAGAGTACTGAAAAATGGCAGCCTTTGATTGAAGGTGGCCAAAGAGTCGAGCCGTCGTATCTCTGCGAGCAGATATGGTCCTTAATGAGTTTGTTTCACTCCGAGATTGGTGGTCGTTCCAGCTTTCGGAAGCTATTTGCCAGCGAACTGTCGAGGCTCCTTTTGGGATCCTCGGCATCAAACGCCCCTTCAAATTCCGTACTGAGAGTGCAAAGTGTTTTTAACGAGGTGGAGTCTCAGCTTCATCATCCATGGACGGTGAAGGGGATTGCCGAGCAAAGCTATATCAGCGTCGAGCAGCTAAACCGGATTTGTAAACAGCTCTATGGGTGTTCGACCCAGCAAAGGCTGATTGCACTGAGAATGGAAAAAGCGACGGACTTGCTTCACTATGAAAGCTGGTCGGTTGGTATGATTGCTCTGCGTTTGGGGTATCCGGATCCTTACAACTTTACTCACCGGTTTCGCCAGTATCATGGCTGCTCGCCAAGGGAATATCGTAAGCGTGTGATGTCTGGAAGGTAGTTGTTCTAAAGGCCAGAAGTGTTTTGTTCTGACCTTTAGCCCTTCAGCATGGTTAAGCGTGAAGGTTACTCTGCGGCTTTCACGCGAACTTTGCTTTTCGCGATTTTTGTACCGTTTAGAGAGGAAATTGCCGTGGCGGCTTCGTCAATGTCTGGCATTTCAACAAAACCAAAACCTTTAGACTTACCTGTTTCCTGATCTAGCACTAGGTTGCAAGACTCTACGACGCCGTGCTCTGCAAACAACGCTTTAAGTTCATCTTCAGTGGTAGTGCGGGCAAGGTTTCTTACTAGTAGTTTCATGGGGAGCCATTTGAAAAATTGGTGAAGTAGAATTATCACAGATATAGTTGGCGAAACCAAGCAGAGGTCGTTATGGTGTTGTTTTATGCCTACAAAATACGCGCTTTGGTGAACGGTTGAAATGGTGTCGAAAGAATCAAATAAAAAGCCAGCGATTAAACTGGCTTATTTTCAATGGTAGAAGAGCGTTTTATGTTCTCTTCGGCTGCTGGTAGGTACGGCCGGCAGCTTGGTAGACATCTTTTTGTTTGATGTCGAACATATCGAAGAAGAACCAAGCGACAAATTTAATCACGTCATCGCCGTCATTCATGATCCACTCGGCGTATTCCTGTTCTTCGCCTTCATCGTTTTCTTGCATCGAGACGTGGTAGATGCGTTTTTCTCCCTCGATCTCGGCAAGCTTGAACTGACCTGCCAGCGAAGCTGCCGCTTCCGCAATTTCCTGTTCTTCACTTGCTTTTAGTGCCTCGAGGACCTGAGGTAGGTTCTCTTTCTCGCACAGTGCTTTCACTAGGGTTTCAAATTGATCTTGTTGCATTTTTCTCTGCCAGTAGTTTTAACTGCGCTATTGTAGCAGCGTGCGGCACGTTAGTTAAAACAGCTTTTATATGTTTTTCACACAAGGAGACATTGAGTTACATAGCAATTTGTTTTAATGCTCCCATTTCTTCTGTTATTGCCCACTAAGATGGTGATGATTTCATATTATTAAATATCGAATAAATGTTGTTTGTATAATGAGTTAAAGGAAGGATATAAAGAATGAAGGGAGCGGGTGGAACATCCGGCGGTGTAGGCTTCTTTTTCATCGGTTTGGTTATGATGTGCGGTGGATTTTATCTGTTATTGAATGCAATTTCTGTCACATCGAGCTTTGCGCTGGGTACTCGGTTATATGGATTTTCAGTATTGGGGTCTAATTTTTCTGTGACAGGTGGAATGGTGATGATTCCCTTTATGTTTGGTATCGGTTTTCTCTTTTTTAATAGTAAGAATGTTCTTGGATGGTTGTTGACAGTTGGTGCCTTAACAGCATTGATATTTGGTGTTGTTTCAAGTATTCGTTTTAGCTTTAAGGCTATGACTGCCTTTGAATTAACTGCAATACTGGTACTGGCTTTTGGGGGGCTGGGTTTGTTTTTACGTTCATTAAAAACTGTTGATAATAGATACCCAGATTAGCCAAAGTATTAACAAGGAGGTTTTATGTTTCCATTGGATATATGGATTGCCGTTTGTACGGGCATTCATTCCGCAGTTTGATCATACAGCAACCTTGATTCCAGCTGAGAGTAAAGAACTACCGAGGCTACTTTGTCGGTAGTTCTTATCGATTCAGGGGTGACCCTATTGCTTTATTGTGAGCAAGAACCGCAGCAGAAGCCAGGCTCACCGTGTTTGCCTTTCTTTTCTTTGTCTTCATTCTCTGGCTGTGCCTGTTCTGCCGTTTGCTCCTGGCCTACTTTTGTTTGCTCGTCATCTGTTTTTTTAAAGAATTTCTTGAATGAAATAGTCATGCTACCGTCTCTGAATATTAAGTTGTATTTTCAATGCATGTTAATATTCCTGACTGTTTTAGTCAACTATGACGGCGGAGATTATGATGTGACATGTCACATAATGACTGAGCAAGGTGACAGTATCGACTCTTCGATGCTATAAATTCTGGTCTTGGTATGAGTTTACCTAAGGAGTGCATTATGTCAGGAATTACCGATCTCGACGTTCTATTGCAGAACATGGAACCTCAAATTCGTGAGGGCGAGTTTGTCTTCTGCACGGACAAGTCGCAAGACTATGAACTGGTTGCGAGGCTAAAACCCATAGCAAGTTTTTTGGAAGACGAAGGTATGACGCTGGTGCTGGAGAAGCATGTTGCACAGCAGCATGGCTACCAGTTTGATTCCGTGTTTAAAGCTATAACGTTGACTGTCCATTCAAGTCTGGATGCGGTTGGTTTGACGGCAGCTGTGGCAAATAAGCTGGCAGATAACGGGATCAGTGCAAACGTGATTGCAGCGTATTATCATGACCATGTTTTTGTTCAGTCGGACAAAGCAGAGCAGGCTGTTGCGGCTCTGAAAGAGTTTTAAATAAGGAATCCCCATTAATGGATATGCACACTATTTTGCTATTTGCCCTTGCGTCATTGACGCTGAACCTGATACCCGGTCCGGATGTTATCTATATCGTCTCCAATACGATGAAAGGGAAGGCTTCAGCAGGTACGCAAGCAGCTCTCGGGCTTGGCGTTGGTTACATGTTCCATACTTTTGCCGCCGTCTTTGGCCTATCGGCGCTTATCTTAAGCTCTGCATATGCATTCCTGTTGGTGAAATACCTTGGGGCGGCCTACTTGCTGTATTTGGGGATATCGTCGCTAAGAAACTTCATGAAGGGAGAGTCCAAACTGACCTTACCTGATCAGAAACCTGAGACGACAAACGTGTTCAGACAAGGTGTGATCGTCAGTGTACTTAACCCGAAAGTTGCGATGTTCTTCCTATCATTTTTACCTCAGTTTATTGATACATCGTTATCTTCATCTGCAACCCAGCAGCTATTGGTTCTTGGTTTGTTATTCTGTGGATTGGCAACATTGTGTAACTCAGCTTACGCGATGTTGGGCTCCTGGATTGTAAATAGTGCCAAGGCATCACGTTTCAGCCGTATTATCGAGGGTGTATCCGGTCTTCTGTTGATCGGGCTGGCCGCCAAAATTGCTTTTGGCAATAATCGAGTGTGATCAGATAACAATTTTCAGAAATGAGGCGGCTATCACAAGTCGCCTTTTATCGTTTTTTAAGCTCTATATATTTGATCTTGCTAACACATTGTTCTCCCGTTAACTGCTAGCGCAGCGGGAGAAATATGCCTTACCTCTCATTTTGTTTGCTTGCTATTCGGGTATTTGTGCCTGTCCGGAACTCGGTATCAGCCCTGTCATCTACTCCCCCTGATCTACGCCGTTAAAAAGCGCTTAAGGGATGGTCTCCGAGCGTTGTGACTCATTGATAATCGCTATGTACCTTACAAATAAAAATCAAGGAGATCACTGTGATAACAAGGAACATGAAATCTTGCCTTGCGCTGGCCATCGCCGCGACACTTTCTGCGTGTGGCAGTTCCGGCTCTTTACCTGCGTCTGAAACACCTGTTTATGCTTGTGATGCTACAACAGCAACCAAAGCTGATGATTTGCGTATTTATCAGGTCATGGTCGAGAGCTTTGTTAATGGTGATGACACCATTGGTCACGGTACGGGTTACGGTACCAGCCATCATAAAGGTGATCTGCAGGGTATTATCGACTCGCTGGATTACATTGACTCTCTGGGCGTGAATGCAATTTGGCTGACACCGATTTTTGAGTCGATTCCGGTTGAAGGGCAAGATCACTGGGCTGACCGTCTGGACGCGACAGGTTATTTCACCAGTAACTACTTTGCTATTGACCCTCGTTTCGGCACGATGGAAAAAGCGCGTGAGCTTGTGAACAAGGCACATGAGAAGGGGCTTTACGTCTTCTTTGACGGTGTCTTTGGTCACCATAAAGGCAATGTTGTTCCATCTCCTGAAGGACGTTTACCACACGGTGAACACAATCCTGTGAGCTACCCGGAAAGTCTCGCTTTCTATCAGGAAGTCGCGACCTATTGGGTTAAAGAGCTGAAGATTGATGGCTGGCGCCTGGATCAGGCCTATCAGGTGCCGACAGATGCGTGGAAAGAAATCCGCAAGAGTGTCGATGAAGCTTCGAAGTCAGTAACCTACACCAATGACAAAGGTGAAACCGTTAATCCGCTCGGTTACATGGTGGCTGAAATCTGGAACAACCAGAATTACATCAATGACACGGGCTATGGTAAGCAGGACGATCCGGCATTGTGCTCGGCATTTGATTTCCCAGTTCGTTATCGCGTGGTCGAAACCTTCGCCGTGAATGAAAATAGCGTCGGTGGCAAAGGCGGTGAGTGGCTGGCTGAAGGTATGGACTTGCACAAGTTGTACCCGGATCATGCCAAACCAAACCTGATGCTGGGCAACCATGATTTGGTTAGACTGGGTGATTTGCTGCAACGCGGTAATATAGCCTCTCCGGAAGATGCGGAGTACTGGTCACGCCATAAAGCGGCATTGTCATTCCAGGCTGCTTATACCGGCCCGATCACCTTGTATTATGGTGAAGAAATTGGTGATCAACTTGATGGTTATGCCGCTAAGAATGCCGGTGACAACTGTGCTATTAAAGGCTTGTGTGATGACCATGTAGCCCGTACCAGTGCCAAAATTGATGGCGTGACGGCGTCACTTAAAGGGCGCGAGGCGGAGCTGCGAGACTATGTCGCCAAGTTGATGACGATGCGTGATAACCATCCTGCGCTATCTAGCGGTAAGCGTACCAATGTAATGGCAACTGATGCTGTGTATGTTGACCATAAGCAGGCAGAAAATGAAGCCTTGCTTTACATGGTGAGCACCTCATCGCGAGCAGATATCATTCCTCTGGACGGTGCGGATGTCGGTTCTGATGGCGTGTTGGTTGACTTGATGTCTGGCGACCGCTTCAAGATGCAAGATGGCAAGTACTATATTCCTTTAACGGCATTTGAAGCTCGTTTCCTATCTATCGAGACACCGTCTGCTGCCGGTGTAAAGGTGAAGGCTGCAGCGGCCGTGTCACTGGCGGGTGAAGGCTTTATGGCGCAGTGTGACAATCCAACAGTGGAAGAGGCTGGGCCGATTGGCGAAACGCTTTACGTTGTCGGTGATTTCTCTGACTCGGGATGGAAACACAAGCCGAAGCGTGCCTTCCAGTACAAGGGTAGCAATGTCTATCAGGTTGTTAAGGAAGAGAAAGCTGGCGCGTTTCGTATGCAGTATGCAAGCCGAGACTGGACACCGCAGTTTACTGCCGACGGTCTTAGCCTGAAAGCTGGCGAGAAAGGCGTACTGGCTCGTGGTGGCTATGGCAAGGACACGGCAGTGACGATCCCTGAAGCCGGACGTTATGTCTGGAGCCTTGAATTCAGCTCAGACGGTCAGCCTCAGCAAATTATGGTCTCTAAGTGCCCATAATAATAAGCAACTGACAGTTACTAAGGGAGCCTGATGGCTCCCTTTTTTGATAGTATTATTAGTACATTAGTTTAGACAAACTTCAGAAAGATAGAGGCAGTCATGGCGACAGAACATGAAAATATACAGCAATATTGCATGGTGATGACCACGTTTTCTGATGAGGTTATCGGGAAGAAAATCATTCACTCGCTCATTGAGAAGCGTCTGGCCGCTTGTGTTCAGGTACAGTCGATCGAAAGTTATTACCACTGGAAGGGGGAAGTCAATCAAGATCAGGAAAAGCTAGTGATGATCAAGACAACGACGGCACTTTACTCAGAGGTAGAGGCTGAGATACTGGCTAACCATGACTACGAGACACCTGAAATCATCCAGTTACCTATTTCGGCAGGATTAGCGGATTACCTGAGCTGGATCCGTTCGGAGTGCAAGGACTAGGCACGTGCTTCACTTTGTTCTCAAGCTGTCTCCGGGTATTACATGTTCGGATAATTTGGCCCGCCGCCACCTTCGGGAGTGACCCAGGAAATATTCTGTGAAGGGTCTTTAATGTCGCAAGTTTTACAGTGAACGCAATTGGCGGCATTAATCTGGAATTTAGGGGCACCGTTACTCGTCACAATCTCATACACGCCCGCCGGACAATAGCGCTGACTAGGCTCATCGTAGAGGGATAGGTGAGTTGTCGTGGGAAGGGCAGGATCCTTGAGTTTAAGATGGCAAGGCTGGTTTTCTTCGTGCTGTGTTGCTGACAGGTAAACCGAAGACGGCTTATCGAAACTGAAGATACCGTCTGGTTTGGGGTAATTAATGGGTGTGCATTGATCTTTTGGACGAAGACATTCGTGATCAGCTTTTTCATCCGTAACTGTCCAGGAAAAACGATGCTTGAGCCAGTTATGTTCAACTGTTGCAAGTGCACCACCGATTAGATTGCCAAATTTATGGATTTGCGCACCAAAGTTTCGTGATTCATACAGCTCTTGATACAGCCACGATTCACCAAACAAACGCTCATAGCCCGGTATGGTTTGATGCAGCCCCTGGTTGATTTCGGCAAAAACGGCTTCGGCAGCCAGCATTCCGGACTTCATGGCAGTGTGACTGCCTTTTATTTTGGCAAAGTTGAGCGTACCGGCATCGCAGCCAACCAGTACGCCACCGGGAAACTGTTGTCGTGGCAGAGAAGATAGTCCGCCCTTGGTAATTGCCCGTGCGCCATAGGCGATTCGGTTTCCGCCTTTTAGGTAACGGCTGAATAACGGGTGATGCTTCATTCGCTGAAATTCATCAAACGGGCTGAGATACGGATTGTGATAATTCAAATCGACGATCAACCCAATGGCGACCTGATTGTCTTCAAGGTGATAGAGAAAACTGCCGCCGGTGGTATCAGACTGGCTTAATGGCCAACCGACACCGTGGATAACCAGTCCCGGCTGATGAAGTTCCGGTGGGACTTCCCACAGTTCTTTGATACCCAGCGCATAATGCTGAGTCTGTTTGTCGTAATCCAATTGGAAATTGCTGATCAGCTGCTTGCCCAGATGGCCACGGGCTCCTTCGGCAAAAATGGTATATCTGGCCTTGAGCTCTATGCCGGGTTCAAAGGTTGATTTCTTCTCTCCGTTTTTATCCAGCCCCATATCGGATGTGACGATACCGGCAACGGCACCTTGTTTGTCGTAGAGAATGTCAGCGGCTGCAAATCCGGGGAAGATTTCAACACCGGCTTTTTCGGCTTGCTGTGCCAGCCAGCGACAGAAGTTGGCCAGACTGATGACGAAGTTACCGTCATTCAACATTGGCTTGGGCGTAAGGTTCTCAGCAACGTTTAGATAGTTACTCTGGTTGGTAAGCAGGCAAAAGTGATCTTCGGATACGGCGGTATGAAGTGGGGCATTGAGCCGCTCCCAGTCAGGGAAAAGCTCATCAAGGGCTTTGTGTTCGAAGATGGCACCAGACAAAATATGTGCTCCGACTTCGGCTCCTTTCTCGACCACACAGACAGACAATGATTGATTCTGCTCTTCTGCCAGTTGCATGATCCGACAGGCTGCAGATAAACCTGCAGGGCCAGCACCAACGATGACAATATCGAACTCCATGCATTCTCTTTCCATGCGTACCTTCCTGAAACTGCCAGCACAATCGCATTTGTTACAGGTAAATATAGTCCAGTTGACGTAAACGTAAATTCAACTAGGCTCAAAGTGTACTTGGCCAAGTTCATAATTTTTTCTGACTATTTGAAAAGGAAAGCATTGTGAAGGTACTGGTAGCAATAAAGCGAGTGATTGATCCTTACGTCAAAGTAAGGGTGAAAAATGATGGCTCCGGCGTTGAAACCAATAACGTCAAGATGGCTATGAACCCTTTTTGTGAAATTGCGGTGGAAGAGGCTGTCAGACTCAAAGAAGCCGGCACGGTTGATGAAGTTGTTGTGGTTTCAGTCGGTGAAACAAGCTGTCAGGAACAACTCAGAACAGCATTGGCACTGGGTGCTGATCGCGCTATTCACATTAAAGCAGAAGCTGGCCTTGAACCTTTAACGGTAGCCAAAGTGCTCCAGTCGGTGATGGAAAAAGAGCAACCGGGGCTCGTTCTGATGGGCAAGCAATCCATCGATTCGGATAATAACCAGGTTGCCCAGATGCTATCTGCACTGACCCGGTGCCCGCAAGGCACTTTTGCCTCTCATGTTGTCATCGATGGTGACACTGTCACTGTAACCCGTGAAGTTGATGGCGGCCTGGAGACACTTCAGTTGATGCTTCCAGCCATTATCAGTACCGATTTGCGGTTAAATGAACCCCGATACGCATCGTTACCAAATATCATGAAGG
Organism: Photobacterium alginatilyticum; assembly: GCF_009910675.1. Taxonomy (GTDB): domain Bacteria; phylum Pseudomonadota; class Gammaproteobacteria; order Enterobacterales; family Vibrionaceae; genus Photobacterium; species Photobacterium alginatilyticum. Next base: position 105,391 of record NZ_RSEJ01000004.1, read on the forward strand.
CCAAAAAGAAACCCATGGAGCAACTAACGCTCGCCGATTTTGGCGTCGATGCTTCTCGGCGCCAGGAAGTGCTGAATGTAGTGCCGCCGCCAGAAAGACAGGGTGGTGTACGGGTTGCTTCGGTATCGGAGCTGGTGGATAAGCTGAAAAACGAAGCGAAGGTGATCTAATGGCTACGTTAATCATTGCAGAACATAATAACCTGTCTCTCTCGCCAGATACCCAGAAAGCGATTAATGCGGCGATGGCGTTATCACCTTCAGTATCGGTGCTGGTTGCAGGTGATAATTGCCGCAGTGTGGCAGATGAGGCCAGCAAGATAGCAGGTGTCGAGCAGGTTTTACTGGCAAACAATACTGTTTATGAGCACCAGCTTGCCGAAAACCTATCCGCCTTGATAGCTGAAGTTGCTGCTCAGCAATATACCCATATTCTTGCGCCGTCTACGACGTTTGGTAAAAACCTGATGCCGCGAGTAGCTGCCTTGCTTGATGTCGGACAGCTATCCGATGTTATTCAGATCAAAAGCGAAGATACAGTGGTTCGTCCTATATATGCTGGTAATGCTCTGGCCGAAGTAAGATCCAATGATCCTATCAAGGTGATCACCATTCGCAGTGCCGCATTTGATCTTGCAGAAATTCAACCGGAACAATCTGCTCCGGTGTCTGAACTCGATATTGTCATCGCCAATGACATGGCGAAGTTTGTTAGCAGACAGGCGGTGGAGAGTGAGCGTCCGGAATTGGCCGCGGCGCGGGTGGTGGTATCCGGTGGACGGGGGCTCGGAAACAGCGAAAGCTTTGCCCTGGTTGAAAAGCTGGCAGATAAATTAGGCGGGGCAATCGGTGCTTCGCGTGCAGCGGTCGATGCCGGTTTTGTCTCCAATGATCTGCAAGTTGGCCAGACGGGAAAGATTGTCGCTCCTGAGTTGTACATTGCCGTGGGCATTTCCGGTGCCATACAACACCTCGCCGGAATGAAAGATTCGAAGGTGATAGTCGCGATCAACAACGACCCGGATGCCCCGATTTTTCAAATCGCCGATTACGGCTTGGTCGGCGATCTGTTCGAGTTGCTTCCGGAGCTCATTGAGTCACTTTGACAGCCGTATGTTGTTTATGAGCATTAGCTGCCATTTTCGATAATCTGCCAACCGTGGTTTGTCGCCATCTCAAATAGTTGAGCTTGTTCGGTGGCCTGCTGGTTTGTCAGCCAGGTCACAAAATGGGTGACCGCGTCACTTTTTGTCTGGCAGTGGTAATAATATTGCCACGGTCCGTCTATGATGGTGGCCGACTGCGGCAACTGTAAGTATCCTTGTTTAAGTTCATGGACCACCAGCATAAGGTCGGTGATCGTGACGCCCTGTCCGGCAAAGCAAGATGTCAATGCCATGTCTAACGTATCAAAGGTCAAACCTGAGTTGTTCATCAGATGGGATTTTTGATTGCGTTTCAGCCATACACGCCAGTCTGTTCTGTCTGCCGTCGGATGAAGGCGCTGGTAAGTCAGCAGTGTATCAATGTCGACAGGCTGTTCGGTTTTGGTCAGCAGCTCCGAATAGACAGGGGCCAGGTATTCCTTTCTGAGAAAATTCTTTTGATACGGGTTCTTTGATTCCTTCTGCATACCGTAGATAGCGACATCATAATCATCGTCATCAAGCCTGAGTTCTTCGCTGGTATGCCCCATGGTTGATGTCAGAGCAATATCTAATGTTGGGTAGTGTTCCTTAAAGGAATGTAAACGCGGGATAAGCCAACGTACGGCAAAACTCATCGCGACCTTGACTCGCAGCGGTTCGTTTTCCTTGCTTTTAAGCTGTCGAAGAGCGCTGTTGAGTTCGCTATATTGGCGGGTTAATAACAGCGCCACTTCCTTTCCTTCGTCTGTCAGGGTAAGCGCACGATGTCGGCGAATAAATAGTGAAAAACCAAAGTGTTCCTCCAACTGACGTATCTGCCGGCTGACCGCACTCTGGGTCACACTCAGTTCTGAGGCGGCGAGTGTAAAGCTAAGATGTCTCGCAGCAGCTTCAAATACCCTTAATCCATTGAGAGATGGTGGAAGTAGTGTGTGTCTTTTTTTCATCAGTCAGAAAATCTTTGCATGAGTTTTATGAATGCTAAAGTGCCATAAAAGTCGTTTGAAACTCAACGGTAATATTCATAAATTGTCGAGATATATCCAATCTCGCCTCAAGATGCTCGTTTCAGCGGGATGGGTATAACAAAAGGGGATTTTATGAAGAAACTGGTTAGCCTGGCTGTACCGCTCATCATTTCACAGCTGGTTGCCCAATTGTTGGTTTTTACCGATGTCTGGATGATGGCTCAGCTCAGTATTATGGCGATTGCCGGCGGTGGCCTTGGGGCTACGGTCTACTCAATTGTATTTATTATTGCCGGTAGCACAGTGGGGTGCGTAGCAAACTTGATTGCCATTGCCTACGGTAAGCGACTGAGACAACCGGAAGTCGGCGATGCAGAAGTGCGCTCTTCCCTTAAAGGCGGTCTGTTGCTGGCCTTGATCCTGACTGTAGCCTTACAGCCGGTATTTTTCATGATGCATGATCTTCTGGTGATGGCGAAACAGGATCCGCAGGCCGTTGCTTTGGGAATGGATTACCTTGATGCTCTGAAATGGTCGATGCTGCCCACACTGGTTTTGCTGGTATTGCGTAGTCTGGTAAGTGCCTTTGGCGATACGCGGTCGGTAATGATTATGTCGGTGGCGACCGTTGTGCTTAATGTGCCGCTCAGTTATTTGTTTGCCTTCCACTGGGAAATGGGATTGGCTGGTTTGGGTTACGGCACCTCGTTGGCCGCCTTTATCATCATGCTGGGTTACGGTTACTGGGTGTTCAGTCACTCTAAGTACAGCAACTATAATCCGTTGCACAAGCTGCATGAATACCGCCTTGGTACTATGGTACCGCTGCTGGGAATTGGTGTGCCGATCATGATCGCGACTATGCTTGAGCATGCTTTATTCTCGGGGGCTGCTTTGTTGGCAGGTACATTGGGGGCTGTCTCTCTGGCTATACACCAAATTGCGCTGCAATGCCTGAACCTGTCATGGAACATTGCGTTCGGTCTTTCTCAGGCCGCTTCAATTCTGGTTAGCCAGCATGTCGGTAGCAAGGAGCCGTCGCTGGTTCGTCGATATGCGTTGCTGGGTTTGTTTACGGTAACGGCAACCAGTGCAGTGATTGGCGTGCTGGTTAGCGTGTGGCCAGAGTTCCTGACTCAGGTGTTTAGTGTTGAAGGTGACGAGCTGGCTACAGAGTTGGTAGCGGCATTACCGGGCGTGATGATTATGGTAGCACTGTGCTTTGTAGTAGATGCCTGGCAATTGGCTGCAATCAGTATTTTGCGCGGAATGAAAGTGGTGATCGGTCCGACAATTTCGACAGTTATTGGCTATTGGTTCATTGGTTTGCCAGCGGCGTGGTTGTTAATGAAGCAAATGGGGCTGGAAGGTGTCTGGGCCGGTTTGGGGATCGGGCTGGCAGCAACAGGGATCATGCTGGTGATACTTCTGTTCAGGCATTTAACTCACTTCGAACGTCTGGTCAGGAAAGAGCAGCAGGCACATGGCATTGTTGAAAAAGAAAACGGCGAGGCCGTTGCTTCCGGACAGTCGGCGTTACTGACTTAATTTCACGATAAGCTGTTATAAGCAATCAAGAAAAAGCCGGAATCATTTCCGGCTTTCTTTTGCGCAAAGTATATCGGCGCGAGATGCAGAGATAGCTATTTTTGCTTAGCGCATCCGAAATACATCGGTTTGTTTGTCGTTTTGTACTTCAGCAAAGCTGCGCACGAAAGGGCCTTGTTGGCGTATTTGCGGTGGCAGGCTGTCAATGACTCGTTTGGCCTCATCTTTAGTGGCAAAGTCACCGTATATCACGGCGTACCAGCGATTGCCCAAACTGTGCTTCCAGTTTACCCATATAGGATCCTGGCCTTTGATCTCGCGAATATAGTTTCGGATATCGCGCTCTTCACTAAGTGCCAGTACCTGAATAGTAAAACGGTTAGGATCCAGGTGACCATAAGCCTCCTGCGTAGTCATTGCCCCGACACACTGACTTTCAGTGTGTGTCGTCTGTGTGGTCGAACAGCCCGCAATAAATAGTAGCGCCACTAACGCAACAATCTTATGCATCCAATGTCTCCTATAGCTTTCATATTCATCAGATATCTTTTCTAGGCGGCAAGTTTATCAAGAAGGTAAATAATTGACGCATAAAACTAAACCTTGCGGTTTGTTTGCTGTTTTTTGCGTCATATCGAGTACGAAAACTCATCAATTTCCGGCACTTGCCTAAATACTGTACATCCATCCAGAAAATACACAGCGTAATAGTGACTATTCTATCCAGTCTCGATTAGACTGTATATACATACAGTATTATTAGTGAGTGAAATATGGCGGTCTTACCTGTTTTTTTAGAGTCGGTAAAATGCGGATTTCCGTCTCCGGCAGACGGACATCAGGAAGATCTGGATTTGGATGATTATCTGATCCGTAATCCTAATGCGACCTTCTTTCTTCGTGCTTCCGGTGACTCCATGGTGGGTGCCGGTATCTATGATGGTGATTTACTGGTTGTCGATCGGGCCGAGACCGTGGTTCCTGGCCGAATTGTGATTGCCCGCATTTATGACGAGTTTACCTGTAAGCGTGTCGTACGCCATGACAATAACTGGTGGCTAAAGGCGGAAAATGCCAACTATAAGCCATTCCCCATGCCGGAAGACTCTGAGATCTTTGGGGTTGTTACCCGCAATATCCATAACTTGATGGATTAACAACAATGGCTAAAGACTTTGAGGGTTACCAGAATCAGGTATGGGCGCTGGTCGACGCAAAGAGCTTCTATAGCAGCTGTGAGCAACTCTTTGACCCTTCTCTCACCAATAAACCCGTGGTGGTGTTATCGAATAATGACGGTTGCTGTGTTGCCTTGTCCGCGCAAGCGAAGGCGCTGGGTATTAAGCGAGGGGCGCCCTGGTTTAAGATTGAACGAGAGGCTCGAAAGCTGGGCGTTCAGGTCAGAAGTTCGAACTATACCCTGTATGCAGATATGAGCCGCCGTTTTATCGAGGAGCTCTATCAGTTCTCTCCCTACGTTGAGCAGTATTCCATTGACGAAGCTTTTGTTCGCCTGGACGGTATGGAGCATCACGGTTTAACCGGCTATGGAAAGAAGTTGCGGGATACCATTCAGACAAATATTGGTTTGCCGGTACGTGTTGGCATCGGGGCTACCCCCACGTTGGCTAAGTTAGGCAATGAGGCAGCCAAGCGATACGAAGACCGTGTTAATGGCGTGATTGAGATTGATAGCGACTATAAGCGCCGTTGGTTGCTGGAGCGAACCGATATTCAGTCTGTTTGGGGGATTGGCGCCAAAACAGCAACAAGGTTGCGCACTACGGGGATTGATAATGCGCTGCAGTTGGCAGAGAAAAATTCGGCCGATATGCGTCGGTTATGGAATGTTGGTTTGGCCCGTACAGTACTTGAATTGCAGGGAATTGCCTGCATTGCTCCCGGTGACATTGATGAAAAAAGAAAGCAGATATTATCCAGCCGAAGCTTTGGTGTCGGTATTAGCAAGCTCGATGAGCTGAAAGCGGCCTTGGCTTTTCATTGCCAGCGAGCAGGGGAGAAATTGCGAAAACAGGGCAGCCAGGCAAGTGTTGTCAGTGTTTTCTTGCGGACAAATCGCTATAAGAACCTCCCTCAGCACAATAAAACCTGTGTTCGAACACTGGCATGCCCGAGTCAGGATTCCTATAAGTTTTTGGCATCGGCATTAGAACAGCTGGATTGTGTGTATAAGCCGGGATTTGAATACCAGAAAATAGGGGTGATCCTGGATGACCTGACTGATGCCCAAAATGATAACTTTCAGCTCGATATGTTTGATACCAGTGCACTGGAAGAAATGAAACGGCGGGATTTGATGGCCATTACGGATAGGGTGAATGCCCGGTTTAAGAACGGTATCAAACCAGCTTCGGTAATTGGCTCGACTAACTGGCATATGCGCCAGGCGTTTCGGTCTAACCGCTGGACTACACGTTTGAATGAACTGCAAATAGCCAAGTGCTGAAGGCAGAGTTGAGAACCGTTAAGTGACCAACTCATTCAAATGGAAACATTTTCTAGTGCATTCATAGGTATGGCTCTACCTTGATGAGCTACGCTAATCTCAGTGATATGTTGGCCGAGCGTGGTGAATCTGCAAGGCAAAGGACTCTTTGTATTCAATCGTTGGTTTTTCGGAGCATAGGCAATGAACAAAGTCATCGATAAAAAGTTAGAGAATAACTGGCACGCAGAGGCCATCAATACCGTGTTGGATACGTTGCATGTAGATGCGGATGGTCTCTCTCGGGACGAAGCCGCAGCTCGACTCGAAACCTGCGGACCGAATCGCTTACCGGAGCCTGTCAAGCGTAGCTCTATTGTTCGCTTTCTTCGCCATTTTCACAATATTCTTATCTATGTGCTCTTAGCTTCAGCAGTTATTACGGCATCGCTGGAGCATATGGTCGATACGTTGGTTATTTTGACAGTGGTTGTCGCCAACGCGGCCATCGGCTTCGTGCAGGAAGGCAAAGCTGAGAAGGCGATGGACGCCATCCGCCGGATGCTCGCCCTTAAGGCTTCCGTGGTGCGTGACGGAAACCGCCGTTTGATTGAAGGTGAAAAACTGGTTCCGGGAGACATCGTTTTGCTGGAGGCCGGGGACAAAGTGCCTGCTGATCTGCGCCTACTTAAAGCGCATGGCCTTAAGATCCAGGAATCAATCATCACTGGCGAATCTGTACCCGTCGAGAAGAGAACATCGCAAGTGGCCACCGATGCGTCCCTAGGCGATAGAATATGCATGGCGTATAGCGGCACGCTGGTAACCAGTGGACTCGGCAGAGGTGTCGTCGTCGCAACGGGCTGTGATACTGAGATTGGCCGCATCAGCGGTATGCTTTCCACTGTCGAGACACTTACCACTCCGCTTGTGCAGCAGATGGACGTGTTTGCACGGTGGCTCACCGTACTCATCTTGCTTATTGCTACGACACTTCTCGTATTCGGGTATTTCGTCCAACATTTCGAGTTCTCCGAAATGTTCATGGCGGTCGTGGGACTGTCAGTCGCCGCCATACCCGAGGGTTTACCCGCTGTCTTGACAATTACGTTGGCCGTGGGTGTCCAGGCGATGGCGCGGCGCCGTGCCATTGTCCGGCGCTTGCCCGCCATAGAAACGCTAGGCTCAGTATCGGTGATCTGCAGCGATAAGACTGGTACCCTGACGCGTAACGAGATGATGGTCGCATCTGTTGTAACGCAGGCGCATATCTTCTCGTTGGAAGGTGCTGGATATGAACCAAGAGGGGTCATCAAACTCAATGATGCCACCGTAAGCGCGCGCGAACATGTAATTCTCGAAGAAATTGGCCGTTTGGCTGCGTTGTGCAACGATGCATCGCTGCATGAACGTGACGGTGTGTGGATCGTTGAAGGTGATCCAATGGAGGGCGCCTTACTGGCCTTATCCGGCAAGATCGACATGGATATCAGCGAAGAACTTGCGGGATGGACGCGCACGGATGCCATCCCCTTTGATGCCAAGCATCGTTTCATGGCAACTCTCAACCACGACCACGAAAACAACGCGTTCATTTCCGTCAAAGGCGCCCCAGAGCAGATCCTCTCCATGTGTAACGAGCAGAAAACCGTTTTCGACGGAACCGAACCTCTTGACACTGACTATTGGTATGAGAAAGCGGAGCGCATTGCCGAACAGGGCCAGCGTGTGCTGGCTTTCGCGGTCAAGCCGGTTCCACCGAAGCATACGGTCCTCGAATTCGTTGATGTCAAGGACGGGTTAATATTGCTCGGCCTGGTCGGGCTGCTCGATCCTCCGCGCCCAGAGGCTATCGAAGCCGTCGCAGAATGCCAAGGTGCGGGAATACGCGTGAAGATGATTACCGGGGATCACAGGGGAACGGCTGCCGCTATCGGCAGGCAAATCGGGCTGCAAAACCCCGACGCGGTGCTGACTGGCTCTGATATTGATGGCATGGACGATTCTGCGCTCACCGCCGCCATTCTCGAAACCGATATATTCGCCCGCACAAGTCCCGAACACAAACTCAGGCTGGTTATGGCATTGCAGTTACACGGCTTGTCCGTCGCCATGACCGGAGACGGGGTAAACGATGCGCCTGCACTCAAACGCGCCGATGTGGGTATTGCAATGGGGATGAAAGGCAGTGAGGCGGCTAAGGAAGCCTCAGAGTTTGTTCTGGCAGATGACAATTTTGCCTCGATAGTCGCCGCAGTACGCGAGGGGCGAACGGTCTACGACAATATCAAGAAAGTCATCAGCTGGACTCTACCGACCAATGCAGGCGAAGCTTTGACAATCGTTGTCGCGCTGCTCTTCGGCATGACCTTGCCGATTACCCCAATACAGATCCTCTGGGTCAACCTGATCACCGCCATCACGTTGGGTATTGCTTTGGCGTTCGAGCCGACGGAGGCGGATACCATGAATCGACCGCCGAGACCAAAGAACGAACCGCTTCTTACCGGAGAACTGGCATGGCATATCGTGCTGGTGTCGGTGCTCTTTCTTGGTGGCGTATTCGGCATGTTCACCTATGCGGTAGATCGGGGTTATTCGCTTGAACTAGCACGCACCATCGCACTGAACACGCTGGTTGTTATGGAGATCTTTCATCTGTTCTTTATTCGAAATATCTACGGCACATCGCTCACATGGATGGCAGTGCGCGGTACGAAGGTGGTTTGGTCTACGGTCATCGGCGTTTCCGTTGCTCAGTTTGCCATTACCTTCTTACCGCCACTTCAGGAGTTGTTCGGTACCCGGACTGTGCCTTTTTTCGACGGAGTGCTTATCGTTGGCGTGGGTGTCATGCTGTTCGCGATCATAGAAACCGAAAAGCAGCTTCGTTTGCGTTTGCATGAATTGCGAGCGATGTGAGATGAGTGTCATTACATACTTATAATAAAAGCGGTCATATTTTTATTAACTTATAACCATTTTGAATTTTATAGACATAAAGGGTATTTTTCTTTTCCCCTGAATCTTTCCGATAATGTAGTCAAATAGATATGCCTGAGTAGGAAAGATAAGCTGATGGTCAAATGGATAGGGGGAGTTCTCGCACTGGTAGGGCTGTCACTAATGACATCGGGACTGGTGAGTGCCTTGATAGACTTGGCGGCTTTTTTGCTTTTGCTGTTTGTGGTCGCGAGAAGGGCCATGAAGCGGAAGGCAGAATCGGCAGAAAAAGGGTTTTCGGATGATATATCAGGTGTCGAAGCCGAAAGCAAAGAGAGAATAGATATTACGCCGTAGGCAGAGTGCTACCTTGAAGTAAACAGTGAAGAATACAAAAGAGCGAGTGTCTGCAGGGCAGCAACACTCGCTCTTTTTGTTGACAGTATTCGTTATAGCCACTGAATGTAGGTTAGCGAACCTAATCCGATACTAAACCAAAGCAAGATCCCCAGTAACAGTGGTTGAAACCCGGATGAGCGAAGTTTTTGTACTGTGATCCCTGAGCCTATCAAGAACAGGCAGACAACCAATACCCGCTTGGAAACAGTAAATACCTGATCGTAGACAGGTTGCAGATCCGGAACGAAGTGGGCGAACAAAATAGCGACACAGTAAAAAACAATGAAGTAGGGAACGCCAATCTTTTTGCTGTCGCCTTTGAACATCAGCGCACTCAGAAAGGCAATCGGAATGATCCACAATGCCCGGGCCAGTTTCAATGTTGTGGCTGTCTTAAGCGCCTCATCGCCATAGGCCCCGGCGGCCCCTACAACAGAAGAAGTGTCATGAATGGCGATGGCTGCCCAGGTACCAAAGGCATGCTGGCTCATCTCAAGCAGGTGGCCAAGAGCCGGAAAAACAAATAGGGCGACAGAGTTCAGCACAAACACCGTTGCCAGCGCCAGGGAGGTCTGATCGTCTCTGGCATTGATGGCTGGTGCGACAGCGGCAATGGCACTTCCGCCGCAAATGGCTGTACCGGATGCAATCAGGTGCCCGGTCTTTTGTTCGATTTTTAAAAGCTTGGTCAGCAGGTAGCCAATTATAAGCGTGAAAAAAATCGAGGCGACAATAAGCCCCAGGCCCTGTTTGCTTGCTTCGATGGCCTGATCGAGATGGATGCCGAAGCCTAATCCAATAATGGAATACGACAGTAGTTTCTTGGTCAGAGAGGCCAGGTTGAAGTGTGTCGGAACCAATCCAAGGCTGGCAAGCGTGAAGCCCAAAATCAGTGCGACGGGTGAGCTTATAAAGGGAAGCAGGCAAAGCAGGGCGATAGCAAAGAAAAAATAGTCAGACGTCTGGGCGTTTTTGATGGTGTTAGAAAGCGACATCATTAGTGAGTAGTTAAGAAAATCAAAGATTAGGATGCAGCGAGTATACGCGAAATTTTAGTTAGTTAGATTTAAATATATTGATGCTAGGGTTAAGAAATACTGAACATGCTGATACTACTTCTTGACCCACCGACCTGATGCGTTTTGGTAATAATTACCAGATTTGGTTTTTTCTATGGCCTTTTGGTAAGCCAAGCGACCAACTTCCGAGCTCGTGAGGCCATGGGATACGGCAATTTTTTTATAGCGGGTCTGGCGATGGTTGTTAACGGAGGACACAAGCTGTCGTACTTCCTGCGACGCTGTTGAGGTAACAACGGCAATATAGCCAGTATTAGCTTCGCCAATCAAGCCCTGATCCTTGGCCTGCTGTAGGTCAAGGGCGTAGGCATTGGTGGATATGAAAACAGCAAAAAATAGGACTAGAAAATTCTTCATGGCAATCTCCCTGCCGTATCAGAATACATCGTCATCGCTGAACAAGTCATCAATTTCCTTATCAACTTTTATTCTAATTTCGTGTTCAATCTTTACATTGAGGTTAACTTCTATGGGCTTGTCTGAAGCTGTGACCTGTACTGTGGGAGTACAGCCGGAAATACCGAACATCCCAAACATTGCAACGAATGCAAGGATTGTGAGTATGCTGAAAAGTTTTAGCTGAATATCCATGAGCTACGACCATTCTTAGCTATCATGTTAAACAAAAGCGCAATAATGCTACTCATCTAAACCAAGCTGCTTTAAAAATTGACCTTCCAGCTTTGATGAATTTATCGCATTCAATGTCTTTATAAGTGCTGGAATGTCGTCTTCAATGTTCAGGTTTATATATATCGGCCGTCCATTTTGAAAATCAGGATTGTAGCCTTTAAACCGCGAACTAGCGTTTAATTGTCCTTCTTTAGAATAGTCTATATCAACGGCTAGCGAGTCATATTTATAATTTTTGAGAATCTTACTAATCACCATCAGGCTGTTTTCTCCGGCCGCCTCGACATTCCTGTCAATGGCTGAACCCTCCTTGTATCGCAGCACGCCTCCCGGGAATCGCGAATGAAGCTTACCGTTTTGAATGGCTGGCAGGCCGCTTTGGATCGACAGGGGAAGGCTGCCATCCAGAGTGCCAGTTAGCTCAACGTCATTAGGCTCAATAGCTTGTATGAGCTTCTCCAGGTCCAGCCGATGAACAAGAATAGGAATGTGGGGAATGTTCGTGAGCGAAGAGCTGGTTACACCGTGGGTGCTGATGGAGCCACCTAGCAAATAGGCACTGGCACGGTGGAGAGCATAGTGGTTATTTCCGGTATCAAACTCGATCAAGGCAAAGATGTTTTCGAGTAAAACACCGGCATGCAACAGGCCGGCATGAAGGCTGACAGGGTACGTTGAATGTATTCCTTCGGGAGTGAGCACAGCGTTAAAAGAAACATTGAGATCGGCAAAATGAAACCCGTGTATATACCCGCCCAAGCCATCAGCAAAAACAGCAAAATTACCGTTCAGCTTGCCCTTGTTAAGCAGCAAGTCAGCATTAAAACCCACTTTACCGCTGTTGAGGTCGTACTTGATGGGCAGCCGTGGCAAATAGTGTTTTTTTAAACTTCGCTTTGTATCAAAGGAAATGTCATTACGGTGTAACTTTATTTTGGTCTGATCGCGCTGCAAATCAGACTTTATAGAAAACTTTACTAATTGTGCGTTGATAGCACTGTTTAAGACTCCGGCAATACTGAATGTATCAGGCTCAAGAGTCAGCGTTCCCTGGCTGCTGAAAGGAGGCAGGCGCTGGTTGTTCTGCTTAAGATTGAGGCTGGTCTGGTAGTGGGTTGTTATATTCAACTGTCCGTTTGAATGTCGAAGCATGGCATCTTTGAGAGCGAGTGTAAGTTTGGCATCGTACTTCTGTACTGGCAGTTGCTTTTTGTTGCGCAGAAGCCGCTTTCGAAACTGGGCGGAAACAGCTTCCTCGGTGATCAGTTTTTCGCCGTAGAAGTCACTGGTAAGTAGGATTTCGGCATCAGGTGCTAGTTGTAGCTTAAGTTGAGGTGGAGAGTCGTGCTCGAAAGATTGTGACAACTCAATACTGCCAGCCTGAAGTGATAAGTCAGTAGCCTGAGAGTGGATAAATGAGGGATCAATTGTTGCACCAACAGGCAGTACCGCTTGGGCGACGTTGAATCGATTTTGCTGAAATTGCAATGTCAGGTTTGTCGAAGACCAGTTCAGATCAACGTCACTGGAAGCAGAAATTGTATCTAGCTGGCTATCGATAGTCGGGAAAAGCTGCTGAATTCGGGACTGAAAATGGGCTGAGCTGTTACATTGTAACGAGTTGGATGGATGGTGCCGGTCAAACTTGATAGAGCAATATAGCTTCTTGAAGAGTAAAGAAAAAAAGGTGTCATGCCGGGGGCTTTCCATCGCGATCTCTTCACTGGGTTCGCTGAGTTCAAATATCAGCTTTTCATCTTGATACAGTGCATCAAAGGTCAGTGTTCCGTCAGTGCTGAAGGACAGGGTCGAGACGGTAGCCTTTGTCTCTGGGCTGTCTGGCGAATTGTGCATAGGGTGCTGAAACGTATACTGGTTTAGATCTACCTTGATGTGACGAGGTAACGTAATTGTGATCTGATACTGCGCTTTAGTAATGCTGTCCAGGCTTCTTGAAAGCGTCTCTGTGGGAGAAAGTTCTTGATTAGAATTAGATGACTGGCTTGCTGGAGTGTCGGCTGTGGTTGTTATGGTGCTTGCGGAGTCTTGGCTGAACGCCGTCTGTGTGGCTTGGATAGTCAGCGGCTCACTAAGGCTCGCATTAGGCATACCGTAAAGCTTAAGCCTGTCGGTTAGCTCTTTGGTGTGTTGGAAGTCCGCGTGGCAATTAAGAGACGTTGGCAATGGACTGGAAAAATGGAGCTTAGCAAGGCATTGCAGCTTGTTTCCTTTCGGCCCGGCGATCGTGCCGGAAAAATGCGCGTCTTGTTCATTGATATGTTCGACAAGCACGTCAATGTCATAGGGGTCAGGCCCGAGCGCTTTTCCGACCAATTTTAGCCTGGCTTTTTTATCGGGTTTATTCATTCGCTTTTTTGGGGTCTCAAGTACCAGCAGAGAATGAATGATTAATTCACCGTAGTTGAAATCATGGATCTTAAGTTTACGTAGTGGGAGTAAAGAGAGTTTGGCGATAGCTCGCCCCAGATGAAGGCCCTGATTGGTGTTGTCAGGTTTTTCGATGAACTCTGGCAACTGGCTGGGTTGATCAAGCCAGAGGCTGTCTGCTGTCAGTTTAATCGTGTTTTGAGCATGTTTGAGATCCAATCCGAGGGCTATGTTCTTTCCCTGTTGGGTATAACTCTGTGTGGCAGTCGGCCATTTGGGCTTAAGTGTGGTGACATGGACAGAGAGCGGTGTATTGTATGGCTGCCAACTGATAGAAAAATTAGCCTTGTCGAACTCAAAAGGATATTGGTTAGCTGCTTTGTCGCCCGGGATCAGAAGGTTGAGAGCACCATGCCTGATATAGCCACTAATGACCACGGCAGGTTGCGTCGTTAAAACAAGGTCTATATCTTCAATCTGTTGTTTGACGGCTGTATTGTTGTTGTCGAAAAGAGATGCTTCGATCGAGTTTGCATGGGCGCTAAAAACATAAGGTTCAGACAGATCGGTGAAGTTAAAAGCGGTTTCTTTCAGGGTCAGGGCACTTAACCTAATGCCTTGCTGTTTCAGGGCGTCCAGCACATCGGGAGAGAGGCGAACTTCAGTTTGCTTAGAAAACAAGCGCCATGATGAGTTAGAGATAGCACTATCTGTGTCGACAAAGTGTTCGAGGGAAAGCTTGCGTAGCGTGAGCGCGTTTCGGTTGATAGAGATGGACACTTCATTGATAACCAGCCCCTGATTAAAATTGATGCCGGAAATTGCATTAATCTCAATGCCTTTTGAAGCTAACCATGGCGGAATGATAACGGCCGGAATGATGAGAATACAGAGCATCACAAATAAACCATAAAGAAAAAGACGCTTTCTTCGGCTTCGCATTCTTCTTTTGGAGATGGTCACGGAGGGCCGTGGGTTCTCTGTTTCATTCATGAATCATCAAAACTACCTGGTTTGAGAATATACACGAGCACATATGAACGATTGTATTCATATCGTCTACTTTCTCTAAGCATAAGCCGTAAAACAAAAAAGCGTGGAAAAATAATCACCTAACTGAACTAAAAAAATCACACTGAAATTCAACTTTTTTTTATTGTTTTTTTCGCTGCAAATGCCCGACAACCAATAAGTATTACAATTCTCGATAGAGATGATCCTCTGAAATTTTTATATCTTGTAGTGATAGTTGCTGATGGGTGGAGAGGCAGGCTTGATCATTGAGGATAAAACTGCGAGAAATTGGAGGGCAAAAATACTATTAGAACAATAAAATCATCAGGATGTGATTATGTCTGACACAGCGTCAATTCAAACCCCTGCCGAAGGCGGCAGTAGTATAAAACAACTTATCCAATCATTGGGCCCGGGTATCATGATGGCCACTGCGGCAGTGGGTGGTTCACACCTTGTCGCATCAACAAAAGCTGGCGCAATTTATGGCTGGCAGCTGGCTGGACTGATCCTATTGGTAAACCTCTTTAAATATCCATTTTTCCGGGCTGGCGTTCAATATACGATGGGAACCGGTAATAGCCTTATTCAGGGCTACGACAGCATGGGACGCAGCTACCTTTGGATTTTTACCGGGTTAAGCATTATCTCTGGGATTGTAAATACGGCAGCACTGTTGCTGTTTAGTGCCAGTCTGCTTGGCTACTTCCTGCCGGTTACGCTTTCCCTGCCGGTATTATCCGCTGTTGTTGCCACAGCCTGCCTGACTATTTTGTTTGCAGGTCATTACAAGGCGCTGGACGGCCTGTCAAAAGCGATTATGGCAGTACTTGTTATTGCTACCTTGTCTGCAGTGGTTATTGCAGCCGGTAATGGCAGTGCTGCACCAGCAGATTTTGAAGCACCTTCTGCCTGGTCAATCGCTTCTATTGGCTTTATCGTGATTATGATGGGCTGGATGCCGGCACCGATTGAAATTTCGTGTCTGACATCGCTTTGGCTTAAGAGTCAGCAAAAAGATCAGAAGGTGACGGCGCAATCGGCGTTGTTTGACTTTAACGTTGGCTATATCGGAACCGCGATTTTGGCCATTGTATTTCTGTCACTGGGAGCACTGGTTCTGCATGGTACAGGTACAGAACTAAAAAGCTCGGGCATTGGCTTCTCGCATCAACTTGTTGGTCTATATGCTTCGACGATTGGTGAGTGGTCTCGTTACCTCATTGCGGTTATTGCCTTTTTCTGCATCTTTGGTAGTACGATCACTGTTATCGATGGCTATTCACGGGCATTGGCTGAATCTCAATTATTGCTGCAGAAAAAGCCATTGGATCAGCGCCGCTATCACAATACCTGGATGGTTGTTGTCAGTGCCGCTGCAATGGGCATCATTGTGTTCTTTAGCTCGGCATTGATGCCGCTGCTTAATTTCGCCATGGTGTTGGCATTTATGACAACACCTGTATTTGCTTTGCTGAACTATCGTCTGGTTGCAAAAACAGCCTTACCGAAGGCGTTGCAGTGGAGCCGTACGATGAAGGTACTTTCTTGGGCTGGATTGACGTATCTGTTTGGTTTCCTGGCTGTGTTCATTTGGTGGAAGTGGCTGATGTAGAATAAACCAAATCAATGAAAGCAAGGACTAAAAAGCCCTCAAATTGAGGGCTTTTTAATGCGTAATGTCTACCTTGATTTAGCCTGCCAGAGCAGGATCACAAGCTAGTTTGTCAACCTTGTTCTCATCCTTGGATGCCGGCACGAGGATCTCACTGTTTAACTGATAAATGATATCAGAGAGGGCTTCTCTCACTGCGGCTTTATCACCACCATCTAGTGCATGAATTGCACGAAAAAGGTCTTTCTGGATACTGGTTACTTGCTTGGATGCACGATCGAGTTCGAGGTACTCAATGGAGGCAATTTCATGAATGCGCTGAACCGAGATACTGGCAGGAGAGATAGCGCGATTAGTCATAAGTTGCGATGAGCAGTGCTTGAGGTATGTAATAGTCTGTGAAAGCGATTGTGGGGGTTTTTCCATAATGATCAATCCTTAATCTTTGATTTTAAATCAATTCTAGTCTTCCCGGTCACTTGCCAGACACTGTAGAGTAAATCATTTTAATCAATATTAATGCAGATCAATTAAATGCTTATTCTATTGTGCTTAGAGGAAAACTCTGGATATGGATCGCATTGTGTAGGTGGTTATATTTGCCATGCAGTGGCTAAAATAACCATCAGGAAAAACGCTTATTTAGAAAGAATTATGTAAGCTATTGAAAATATAGACTAATATTTTTGGCATGTTACCTGCTATGAACTTAAGACAATAATCATATCGTAGGTTAAAGGAATCGACATGAAGAAAGGATTTGGCTTACTTATTGTTTTCATAGCGCTTTTCTCTTTAAGTAATATTGTAGTAGCCAAGGATAAGCGGACGTTTACGGGGAGCATCGATGCCAGCGAGCAGGCACTGCACAAGTTGGTATTGGAAGTCCCGGTTGGAATGGTTAATGTTCAGGTTGTTGATGACGGTGCTGTGACTTATCGTGTGGACGTCGAGGACAATTCATCGGGTTGGTCTTTCTTTGCCACAGATCTTGATGCTCTGGTGCTTTCAACGCAAGTCACCGACCAGACACTGCATTTAATGATTGATGAAGATGGGATAAGTCAGGATTGGACTCTGAATGTTCCTAAAGAACTCGCACTGCAGCTTCAACTTGGTGTCGGTAATGTGGATATTAATGGCTTCAGCCAGACACTCTCGGCCAACATCGGAGTCGGCTCGGCTTGGGTGGGAGTGAACGGCGCAGAGTATGGGCATGTTAGTGCTGCCGTGGGGGTTGGTGAAATTCAGGTTCACGGGTTTGAGCAGGGCAATCTGGTGAAGGAGCGAGTAATCGTTTCTGATCAGCTCACGATTACCGGAACGGGAAGTCATCACATTACTATTGAAATCGGTGTCGGTGATGTGAATCTCAGTCAGGATCTTGCTAGCAAGACTTAACAAATGTGCCGTATGCAATTTTCTGACTTAATTATCACTAAAGTCAGAAAATTCTCGGGGAAAATACTTTCATAATTGAGTGGCTATTCAATATTTTGAATAGCCACTTTTGTTTTTGTCATCCGGTCTAAATGCCTGCGAGTACCAGATACGATTACAGGTAATGTATAGCAATGTAAAACTCTTCTTTTTCATGGGAATGACGCTGAGATATGTGATAAAACGATAACAAGGATGTCAGGGTCACAACTGGGAGTAGATGTGAATAAATTATTGTCTTTCGAAGCGCTGTTAGTGCTCGATGCTATTGAGCGCCGGGGAAGTTTTGCTGCCGCTTCTGAAGAGCTGGGTCGAGCACCATCTTCTTTGAGTTATCAGGTTCAGAAACTAGAACAGGATCTGGATCTGGTGATTTTTGACCGTTCCGGCCACAAGGCTGCGTTTACCAAAGCCGGTCATTTATTGCTGGAAAGAGGTCGCCTGTTGCTAACAGCTGCGGATGAAATGATTTCTGATGCCAGTGCGTTGGCCCATGGCTGGGAATTGGATATTACTATTGCGTACGATGGTCTGGTCAAGCTCGATAATATGTTGCCGCTGGTGGACGGGTTGGGAAAAGTCAGCAAAACACGTATCCGCTTTCAGGAAGAAATTCTTGCCGGGTGTTGGGAGGCTCTCGCACAGGACAGAGCGGATCTCCTGATTGCGCCAGCACCGAGCGTCGCTCCGCCAGATGTAAAGATTCAGCCAATAGGTAAGCTTGATACCATCTGGGTTGCGCACCCGGATCATCCTATCCATAAACACAAGAACCCATTGGATCCTCAAGTCAGACAACAGTATCGTGGGATTGCCGTGGCAGATACTGCCAGAAATTTACCACCATTGACGCATAATATTTTAGATGAACAGCCGTTGCTGACGGTGAGCTCCATGCACGATAAATTTGTGGCGCTTAAAGCAGGGATGGGCATTGCGACAATGTCGACATGTTATGCGGAGGAAGCGATTAAAAATGGTGAACTGGTTGTGATCGGTGATGATCCGGTTTACGAATTGGATATGGTTTTAGCCTGGAATCGAAGCCGTATGGGCAAAGCAAAAACTTGGTGTATCAAACACATCGAGAGTTTGTGGAAAAAGCAGTTTAACTAGACAAAACTGTCTGATAAAGAAATGGCGCCAAATTTGGCGCCATTTGTGTAATAGGGCGAAATAACGTTAACTTGATGTCTTCAATGGCAGCAGCATTTCGACAATGCCGTCTTCCATTTGGATATCAATTTCAAAGCCGACTTTTTGCGCCAGCATAATCATCCCGCGGTTAGAAGGCATGGTCATTCCTGACATTCGCTGAAGCCCGCGCTGCTTGCAGTAGCTGATGATCTTGTCCATTAAAATACGCCCTAGTCCGATCCCTTTAAGATCCGAGCGGACCAAAATCGCGAACTCGGCTTCTTCATTTTCAGGATCCGACAAAGCGCGGGCTACCCCGATGATCACTTCGTCTTCTTCGCCATTATCCTGTGTGATCTGGCGGGTCGCGACAAAGGCCATCTCCCGGTCGTAATCAATTTGCGTCAGGTTGGCCAGTGCCTCATGGTTTAATTCACCGACATCAGAGAAAAAACGACGGTATAAATCATCGACGGAGACCTTCGATATAAAGGATTTATGCTTCGGTTCATCTTCGGGCAAAATTGGGCGAAGCAGAATTGAAGAACCATCTTTTAACGAAACTTCTTCTTCATATTCTATAGGGTAAGGGCGTATTGCCAGTCTTTTTTGCTTGTCGCCTGTAAATTGCTTAATGCTCATCGAAGCGTCAATCACGGTCATCTCATCGCCAGAAGCCAGCAGAGGATGGATATCGAAGCTAATAATTTCCGGGCAATCAATGATCAATTGGGAAATCTTAACCAGCAGCTTACACAATGCTGGTATATCGATACGTTCTGGCAGGCTACGTTGCTTTATCTTGCCGGTCTTAATGGCGTTGATAACCATATAACGAGCCAAGGCCATATTGAGCGGCGGAATAGCGACAGCGGCATCCTTGTGAATATCCCACTCGGCAGCGTCTTCTCCCATTAGAATAACCGGGCCAAATACGGAATCATTGTGAACCGAGATACGAAGCTCCTGGGCGCCGGAACGTTTTGCCATCCGCTGAACTAACAGGCCGTCAATTTGGGCGTTAGGGTAGTCGATAGAAACACGATCCAGAATGGCCTGGGCACCATTGGCGACTTCTGCTGCTGTTCTTAAGTGCAGCATTACCCCGTGTACTTCTGATTTGTGGCGAATATCCGGTGAGCGTAGTTTTACCGCCACCGGATAGCCAATTTGTTCGGCAATATGTGCTGCCTCTGAGGGATCTTCGGCAATCCATGTAGGCAGCGTGTTGAAGCCATAGCTTTCAAGTACCGGACGGACTTCATGAGTTTCAAGCTCAGAAACACCCTGGGCAAGCAGATGGTTTAATACGTCGTGAACGTGGCGAGGGTTGGCTTGGGTTTCCCCGAACGAAACCGGCGTTTCCATCAATTGCTTCTGGTTACGGCGGTATTCGACCAAATGCATGAAAGCCGATACCGCGCTTTCAGGCGTACGATAGGCAGGAAATCCAGCCTCGGTAAAAATTTGTCGAGAGGCCGCCGCCTCATTCTCGCCAGCCCAGTTAGTCAGAATGTTAAAGCGTTTGCTTCGGGGGTGGGACTGCAGAACATGAACAAGTCGTTTGGCGGTTTCGTGGCCGGGGGCGATAGCAGAAGGAGAATGCATGATAAGCAATGCATCAAAATCGTCGCTGTCGAGCAAAATTCGAACGGCTTTTTCATAACGGTTAATGTCGGCATCGCCGATAATATCGATTGGGTTGGAATTTGACCAGCAGGCAGGTAACACCTCAGACAGCTTGCTGGTGGTTTCTGCACTAAGCTCGGCCAACTTGCCGCCTCGGTCCGAAAGCGCGTCAACAGCCATAATTGCCGGGCCGCCGCCATTGGTAATGATGGCAAGGCGTTCGCCACGCAGAGGGACGGAGTGGGCAAGTGTCTCAACGGCAGCGAAAAGCTCATGGGTATTGTGTACCCTTAGCATACCTGAGCGTCGAATAGCCGCATCATAAACGGCATCCAGGCCAACCTCACCGCCGGTATGAAGATGCGCAGCCGCACCACCGGCCCGGGTTCGCCCACTCTTGAGTACCAGGATCCGCCGGTTACGTGCAGCGGCTCGTGCTGCTGACATAAAACGTCGGGCATCCTTGATTGAATCTACATATAAGAGAATGGCCTCGGTTTTACTGTCGCGGCAGAGTGAGTCGAGCAGCTCGGCAAAATTTATGTCACAGGCATCGCCAAGGGAGAGGAAAGTCGAGAAACCGATGCTCTTGTCTTTGGCCCAATCCAGGATGGTGGTGCAAACGGCGGCTGACTGGGAAACAAAAGCGATATTTCCCTTATTGGCCGCAATAGGCGAAAAGGAAGCATTGAGGTTGAGCCATGGCAGAATTAAGCCCATGCTGTTCGGGCCCACAATACGCATATCGAACTCTTTTGCTACCGCATACATTCGGGCTTCTTCGGTCTCGCCGTTACCGTCGAAATCGCTGTTCATACCAGCAGCGAGTACGATTGCTACCTTGACGCCTTTCTCACCAAGTTGGCGAATGATATCGACATTACGGTGGGCATTGGTACAGACAATGGCGAGATCCGGAACCCGGGGAAGACTGGCAATTGTCGGGTAGGCGAGAACACCGGCTACGGCATCATATTTGGGAGTGACAGGCATTATAGGCCCGTGAAAACTACCTGAGAGCAGGTTTCTGATAACAACATATCCTGCCCGGTTGGGGCTGTCTGATGCCCCAATCACTGTGATTGATTTCGGCTTGAGTAGTTTGTCCAGTCCATCCATAACTTCACCCGACATTAATGAGAGTTACACCAGAGTCTAACGGATGAAGATTGGAGTTTCCGACTAAAGTTTGCGAGCTGTGATCAATGGCAACTTGTTTGAATCAATAGCTTTTTAGTCAAGAAAATGGGCACTTCCTCGTTGTAATGAAAAGCAGTACCCAAATAGCTAGATTTGGTAGCGGCTTTTATCACCGATATCGTAGTGCAAAGGCATACGCCATTTTGCAATGGCGGCAATAGCTAACAGTACGGTGCCGACAAGGCTGAAAACAAAGCTAACCTGAACTAACCCGAAGACATAACAGAACCAGTAACCGGCCAGAACTAATGGCGTTAGTGTCAGTATTTTTAGCTGAAAGCAAAAATACTCTTTAATTGCGAGTGCACTGAAGGTAAATAAGGCTGCACCCAATGCAAGTGGTGACCATATATCAAGAATTAACCAAGCAGCGGCAAACATCCCGCTGCCGGCGATTAACCACCGAAAACGTTTATCGTAGATATGAACAGTGCTTGCAGCAATAAGTGCGCTAATAACAATGGCCGGGATAGCTAACTCAGTTTTCCAAGATATTATCAACAAGATAGCAGCAGCTGCGGTTAGGGCACAGCGATAGAGAATGACGGTTAATTTATCAAGGCTGTCGAGCTCGCTCTGAATATGAGGATCGGCCATTTGAAGCTCCGAATTATCAAGAATGACGTATTTTACATCAGAATCATGTGACGAATGACAGATAGTTATTGATCTAACGTAAAGTAAGGGTTGATTGGGCTTAGAAGCAACGGCAGAATGAAAGCAGAGATCTTATTTGGCAGAGTAATAATGAAGAAAATCGCCGTGTTCGCCGTAGTAACGGCACTAGCCGGGTGTGCGTCAGACAGTGAAAATATGCAAATTGTAACCTCTTCATCTGAAGAAAGTTACACGGCAGAGCAGCTTCGCTCACTAGAACAGATGCAAAAAGCAAAAACTGAACAGACAGTGATTGCCCTGACTGAAGAAACCGTTAAACCTAAACCGGTAAAGCAGGTTGTCAAAATATCACCTCAGCATCCTGAAGAGCAAATGGCTAAGAAACAAACGCCTAAGCCGAAGAAGCCTGTTTACAAATATTCCAAGGCAGCTTCTGGTGGATACACAATCCAAGTGCTGGCATTGAGCCATAATAGAGGTTTCCGACCTTATATGAATAAGCTGCCATCGGATCAGCCTGTCTGGATGAACAAAAAAGAGCTTGAAGGTCTACCTTGGTATACCTTGTTATACGGCCAGTTTGATACACGCGAACAGGCGAAAAGGGCTCTGGCGGCATTGCCACAAAACGTAAAAGATTACGGCCCATTTATCCGCAGCCTGAAAGAGATTAAGTCATCACCGACGCCTAAGCTGACAAAGCTGAACTAATCAATGGAAAAGAGAGCAAGCTTGCTCTCTTTTTTTATATCCGGAAGTTCCGACAGAAGCCATGATGTTCAATCTATACCACTCAAGCAGCTGAAAACGTTAACTTCAATCAGTTACCGCGACTTTTATGCTCAACCAATGTTAATTTAATGAAATATTTCACTGATAACTGATCTGTAAGGTGCAATATGCTCGTTTTTTTTATTACTATTGAGACAGAATGATAGCTTAAGCGTCGGATGGGCGGAGATACGCTTTGACGTTAGGCTGAACAAATAAATGGCTGGCAACACAAGATCTGCCGGTTTGTACTACAAGGGATGATAATGAGCTCAATCCATGTTTTATTACTGTGCGGCGGCGGAAGCGCCGAGCACGAAGTTTCTCTCGTTTCTGCTAACTTTGTTGAACAGCAGCTCCAGAAGATTGATGGCATTACCTACACCCGTGTTGAAATGAAAGAGAGCGGTTGGTTTGACAGCGAAGGCACTCACTGTCAGCTGAATCTTGACCGTTCATTGCAAGTTGGCGACCAGAAAACACAAGTTAATTACGTGATCCCATGTGTTCACGGCTATCCGGGTGAAACCGGCGATCTCCAGTCGTTTCTTGATATGGCAAAACTGCCATACTTTGGCTGTGGTGCAGAGGCCAGCACCAACTGCTTCAATAAAATCACCACCAAACTGTGGTTTGATGCGCTGAATATTCCAAATACGCCTTACGTTTTCCTGAGCGAAAATAGCGATGAGGCGCATGAACAAGCTGCTGCTGCTCTGGAAAAATGGGGAAAGGTCTTCATTAAAGCCGCTTGTCAGGGGTCTTCGGTCGGCTGCTACCATGTCGCGAATGTTGCTGAACTTGCCGATGCGGTAAATAAGGCGTTTACCTACTCAGAACAAGTTCTTATTGAAAAAGCGATCAAGCCACGTGAGCTTGAAATCGCAGCTTATCAATATGGCGATGAGCTGGTGATCACCAAGCCAGGCGAAGTGTCGTGTCCGGATGACAAGTTCTATACCTATGAAGAGAAGTACAGCTCCGACAGCCACTCAACAACAACTGTTGAAGCTCGTGATCTTACTGAAGAACAAGTTGAACAGATCCGTCACTATGCGCGTAAAGCGTTTGTACAAATGAAGCTGAAAGATCTGTCACGCATTGATTTCTTCCTCAGTGAAGATAATGAAGTGTTGCTCAACGAGATAAATACCTTCCCGGGTATGACGCCAATTTCTATGTTCCCTCAAATGCTGGAGCATAACGGCCACTCGTTTAGCGTATATCTGGAAAAAGCCATCAAAGCGGCTGCAGTATAAACTGCGCTTTGGCCGGAGGGGAGCTTTCCGACGGCCAAATTGGCGATTCTGTCTGGAGATGCAATACTGGGTATAGATATAGAAAGGAAAAGTATGCTGACAACGAAACAAAAACGTGAACGGTTTGAAGCTTTGCGAGCTCGAAATTACAGGGCGAGTCTACAGCTTGAAGGTTTCGATGTTGAGCCAACGAAGATGGATAGCGACAGAGATCAATCCACAGAATCCGTTAAAATTGCCAGATTAAAACAGCGCTATGCGAGATAAATATGGTGTAAACCAAGACCCGGACTGTTACCCCGGAACGACTATCCTCAAGAATCGCTTATCTATCATGGATGAAGACGAACTTGAGCTTGCAGAACGAGATTTTACCCGCGTTCGGGCAGAACACTTTGTGCCCGAGTTTGATCAATTCAATCTGGCTTATCTTCAAAAAATTCATCAACACCTGTTCCAGGATTTGTACTTATGGGCCGGCCAAATACGTCAGGTCGATATTACAAAAGGGCAAACGCGTTTCTGCCATATGGAGAATATTCAGCGTGAGGCCGAAAAGCTTTTCATCGAGCTGGAACAAGAAGAGTTTCTGTGCGGCTTGCCATTCGATACGTTTATCAAACGTATGGCGCACTATTACTGCGAGCTGAATATAATCCACCCATTTCGTGAAGGTAATGGCAGAGTGCAACGTATCTTTTTCGAAATCCTGGCGATTAATGCCGGCTATGAAGTGTGTTGGGAAGGCATCAACCTCAAAGAATGGGTCGACGCCAACCAAATGGGTTACTTTGGCGAGCTAAAGCCGTTGCAACGTCTGTTTGAGCGGATCACTGTGCTGATTGATATTCAACAAGGACCAAGAGAACATTGGGCTGACAGTCCTTCCGAGCAATAGCCCTGCAAATATAGTCCTACTAATGCACTATAACTTTTGAATTATCTCCGCTCTCTATACCATACTCATTTATCCCATGGCTTAGGCTTAACATACTTGGCGACTTCTTTATCGTGACGATCGGTATTGCCTACGTATTGAGCCGGCATTGCCGGGCTTTTCCAGCGTCCCTGTTCTTGAATTTCGCTAATTGAAAGGCCTGAATCAGCTAAATCCTTAGCGGCACCAACTCGTGGAGATTGTCCTGAGAATAGGGCGGATGACGGTATGTTCAGTTCATCGCTGGCACGCCGAAATACACGATAAATTGATGAGTGATCTAACGGCTTATCACCAATATTACTGTGGCGATCGATACGACGAAAAACAAAACCCTCACAAATCATGCTAATTACAAGCCATCGCTGTAATGCTTTAGATGATACCGAGCTAAGGGAAATGCATCTGCCGTTAACTAAAAGATCAATCAAACCATTTGTGTGTATCTCCAATGAATCAATAGTGAGTGCAGCAAGCTCGCTGCGTTTCAGCATTGCTTCGAATGAGACGGCCCAGATCGCCATGTCGCGAATATCTTTTACTTTGGTGGAAAGCTCAAATTGATAGAGAAGCTTTTGTAAGTGTTCGTCTCTAAATGCTGAGGCATTACGATAATCATCATGCTTCTTGAGTTGCTGCTTTTGCATCTCCAAGCGTATTTCGGTGTGGGAGCAAGGGTCGGTAAGATTATGGCAGCGATGCACCAAACTAATTGTTACCATGTAACGCTTTAAGCTGGCGAGTTTTCGAGAGCGGGACATGTGGTCGATGTACCTATGCACTGTATCTGACTTTGCAGGCAAACATGGCACTTTATTTTCAATGCAGAAAGCGACAAAATTATTCCAGTCATTTTTAAAAGCAACGAGCGTATTGTTAGCATATTGGCCGTGTGTGAGCTCCTCCCATGGATCTGTGGTTTCGATAAACCCAGAGAATGTTTTGATGCTGAGGCGCTGTTGTTCTTCATTATCGATAGGTGGAATTTTCTTGGTCATTTAGTGATAACCTTCTAGTGCACTATAATTATAAAGATATACCAAACATAAATTTGTACATAGTGAAGAATAAAAAAATCATACTGACAACAAATTTATAAGCTTAATTAGAAGACAAATGAGCAACTAAATGCTTCAATAACACTGGATTTAATGAGTTTTTGTAACAATACTTATTATCTCAAGAGATTATTTTTTTGATGCTTGTTTTTTGTACAGAGATTTGACTCAACTTTGTTGAGGAGTGTGGATGAAGAAAAGAATATTCCATCGAGGGCACAACATTGAAAATGCAACAGGTGACCCTGATGGCTGGAAAACCACAATTAATGGTCGTCCGGTATCAAGTAAACTAACATTGGTTAAGAAAAGCATCGACTGGTGGTGTGATATGAAAGCATTCATGCCGCCAGAGAAGTTTGCAACTGTTGGATCTCAAGCTCAGCAAGCAGATCAAAAGATTGAAGATTACAAAGGCTTTAAGCTGATGAATGACAGCGGGAAGCCTAATGAGTGGTATGTGATATTACGTGGGCGATTATTAAAAGGATCGCCCATCGCAATTAAAAAGCACTTAGATGCTGTTATTGAAAAGCTCAAACAACAACAGAAATAGAGTAGGGTAAGCTTACTATTTTCAATAAACTAAACGCCGCAAAGGCGTTTAGTTTATAAACGATTAATCGTCTTCATCAAGCTTATCAACATCGACTAAATAATCACCACTTAGCCAGTTGCGGCCGATGAGTAATTTGTAGTCGAGCTTGCTTCTGTCTCGTAAATTGACTGCAACGCGTTTGTGTTCGCCATTCCAGCTTAAGTCCATTTTTACAGCGTAGCGACGTTCAACACCCTGGGCATTGCGAATCTTGCTAACTTTGATGATTTTTCCTTTATATGTCGCTTCATCACCATTTTCATTTATCGAGGTAAACTCAACGGTTTCCCCAAGGTGATCTCGCATATCATCACTGTCGCTATCTTCGCCAGTAACTTTAATGTTGGTTGCATGTATCGATGTTGTTTTCGCACCGGTATCGATACGTGCTTTAAAGTCGAGTTCAAGCTCATAAACTTTGATTGTCTCAACTTGCCCGACAATCGACTTATCTCTACTAGCTTTACCGTCAGCCATTGCTAAGTTTGCACCGGTTACCGAAAACAGTATCAAGGCGGGTAGCAGAAGTTTCTTCACACAGGCTCCTAAAATCATTAGTCGTTTTCAATGTAGACACCAGATTAATAAGTATGTTCCAGCTTACTAAAACAGCATACTGAACTCACTCAATCTTTCTAAATAATACTAATTTATGTCCAAGATCTTGTTAATTTTATGAAAACATGACGCAGATAGCTCAAATTGTATGGTTTGGAAACCAAAAGCTTGTGCTGCGTTGACATTTTGCTCGTGGTCATCAATATAGAGCGTCTCGCTAGGCTCCAAATCATATCGCTCGATGAGTAGCTTATAGATATCCGGATCGGGTTTCATCATCAGCTCTTTGCCAGAGACAATTCCACCTTTAAAAAGAGAGATGAAATCGTTTCGTTCATTGAGTGTTTCAAAAAAAGCACTGCTCATATTGGTGAGATAATAAACGGAATAGTGATGATCCAGCAGTCGATACAAAAGCTCTTCGGTTTCTGTAATTTTCACCAGGCTATTGATAATATGTTCGAAAAAATCTTCCATACGTGAGACCGCTATTCCGGTTCTTGCCGCAAACTTAGGAATAACTTCAGCCATCAGCATGGTACCTCGATCTAGTGAGAGCCAGTCAGGATGATGAAAGACTTCTTCCAAAAGAAGGTGTTGCTCATCGGTAGAATCTGTAAAAGAAGCCACAATTTGGTGAGGATCCCAGTGGAAAAGAACAGCGCCAAAGTCAAAGATTACATTACGAATCATAAGAGTTTCCGTTTTACTACCATTTATTGATAATATTCGGTAACTGGTAATCTGCAACATTGAGCAACGAACTTATTACCAGGTTCACAAATCCCAGAAAGTAGACGAGATTTTTTCCCAATGAGTGATAACAGCCGTTTGGTATTTTCCACAGAGACAGGCCGAATCAAAGAAGATAAAGCTGCACCGCAACGCCCAAAAGGTGACGGTGTTGTTCGCATTCAACGTCAAACCAAAGGTAGAAAAGGCAAAGGAGTCTGCATCGTGACTGGCCTTGATCTTGAAGACGCTCAATTAAAGCTGCTGGCTGCAGAACTGAAGAAAGTTTGCGGCTGTGGTGGCTCCGTGAAAGATGGCAATATCGAGATCCAGGGCGACAAGCGTGACGTCATTAAAGCCACGCTTGAGAAAAAAGGCCACACAGTAAAACTAGCTGGCGGTTAATCGCAGAAGCTTAATGACAGAAGCCCGGGAAGTTCTCGGGTTTTTTCTTATCAGTTAACTGCATGAACTGTACAGCAGTTAACAGATAGCTCTTGTAATTCAAGCTAGCTTTGAAGCACCAGGCAAACTGACCATTTGCAGCAGAGCTTAAAAATAGGTGTAAATTACCTATTTTATGGTAAATCCGTAATACTGTTAAATTGTACAGTACTGGAACGCGTACCATACACACATTGAGAGAATAGGAGGAAAGATATAAAGAAAACATGTTCTTACCCTCAAATCCTATTTAACATAAGGTACATAATGCGCACTAATGGGTTATGATTTAACATCTTTGGGTCAGCGCCGATACCTTCGTCATTCCTCGTGAAAAAGTCATTGAAAACAGTTGTTTAAACCGAAACGTCGCCATTTTTGCCCGCTTGGTTTGCGGCTAGATTGGTCCGTGCCGAAACGCGGACTCTGTGGCGCTGGTGTCCGTACGCCGTGTTCCATCGTCGCCAGCAATCGTGTCTGCGGTATCCATCGGAAAAAGCCAAGAGCTTCAACCCGATGGCCGAGAAGCTGCTGATTATCTTGCCCGCGCAAATCTTATAAAAATCAGGTGCCGGACGATACCCGCTGGCGCGGTTTCCGGGTCGACGAGGATTACGCGGTCATCGTGACGCCCACCGGGCGCCGTTTCAGTCCCAAGGAGCTGGATTCGTGGGCCGAGCGCGTCGACGAGTACCATGCCCTGAAACGGATGTACGAGCTGGACTATGTCCCGGTGCGCTCCAGCGTGGTCACGCCGCTGCCGTTCCGCGGCGGCCGCCGAGTCAAGGAGGTACAAAGTGACACGGTCACCAAGGCCAAGAAAAAGGCATACAGGAAGATACAGGCCAAGCGGAACAAACAAGCTCCCTAGCCTGCGGGCATGAAAAAGCCCGCTATTGCGGGCTTTCTTAGCGTTTTGATTGCTTGATTGAAATTTTTTTATTGTGTTCTTTCAAATATGCTAATTCTTCTTCAGTATAAGATGGCTTTTTATCTAACTTTTCAATAGCATTTTTAATTTCTACACTCTTAATTTTCCTGTTCTTTACTTTGGCTTTTAGATTAATCACATCACGGCTGATTTTTATTAGCTTAAACACGGTAAAAAGGCACACATATATCAATGTGATGCCAAGTGATGTAAGAATTAATAAAACCTGAAAGTTATCGATAGTAATAAAAGTTATCGCTAAAACAAAAACACTTGAGATAATGTAGAATATTTGAAGATGCCACAGTTTTTTTGTGTAACTGTCAACAATCAGTTTTAACTTAGCATGCTCACTAGATTTAATATCTTCAATGTCGATAACACTCGAAACCTGGGTCATTATGGAGCTACACATGGTGGCGACAGGCGCCACAGCTGCCCATATAAAACGGAGAACAGGCTTCATTGTTGACATTGTTACAGGGTCACTAAGAGTGTACATCACACCAAGCAAAACAAATGCTGATGATACTAATAACCCTAAAAGTAGCTTCATGCTGCCTCTATAGACTCAAGATTAATTTGATCTTTTAACCATTCCCTAATTTTCAAGTGTAGATCGAGAATGTCAAGAACACCATCTCTATAAATGAGGTTTAGTTTTTTATTAATGCTTAATTTATTACCTTTAAGTTGACCAACTTTGTCATAGTCAATCTCAACTTCTATGTCATCGTCATTCATATGGCGTAAAGCACAAGATAACGAATTTATGATGTTTTGTGACTTTTTCTTTGCTTTTCGTTTGTATGTTACTTCAACAGAAACCTGAAGATCGCTACCTTCTAGTGCATCTGCTAATATTTCTTCATCTGTAATATTAAACCTATCTCTGACTTCAGAAGGAATCATGTCCTTAATAAAGCTTAAACCTCTTCCTGATGGTTTAAAATTAACCTTCTTTGTTTGAAGCATATCAACATATTCAGGTTCATTCTCCATTTCTTTGATTGGTTTATCATTTACCTTTTCTATAATTTGAGAACCAACTCGTAGTGTTTTTGTGTTTGCTTTCTCAATTTTCTCCCGTTGTTCCTTAGGAATCTCTTTGGTAAGCATAAAGCCTGCATCTTCAAGAACACTTGAACTATGTAGAAGCCAGTTAATATGCTTTTCTAAGTCACGGATTAACAGATATGATGATTGAATGATTACGACGTGATTTTCAAACACAGCAAAATACATTATTGAGTCTAAAAATTCTCTTCTCTTTCCATCTTCTGCCACGGGAGGTGCAACTTGCTCAATTGTTAAATGCTTAGCACCATCATCAACCTTAACCATTGATTTATAAGCACCATCTGAATAGCGAACAACCTCTCCAAATAAGATTCCAAAGCTCTCGCTCGTATGGTTTATGAAGATTTTAACCTGATCAAGGTCTTCATCATGTTGTGATGTATCTTCGGCCGCAACTAACTGATAACGGTCTTTAACATATGGCATGCTTTTTAAAGCAGCAGTTAAAAGACTCTGTAAAGTAGCAGCCGTTTTGTGATTACCAATCTTAGCCATTCGATAATGGAGCATTTTGTATTTATGCTCAACAACGCTTTCAACTTCTTTCATCATCAGCTCTTAGTATACTTGCCTAAAAATATAGACAAGATTATCACAACTGAAAATATTCAAACAAACAATAATTAAAAATAAATCACTTACTAATCATTCACTTCCCGTTCCCACTCTAACTTTAACAGTCTCTTGTCATGGCTATTCAGCACTTTTTTAGTTCATTTAGTACTGATTCGTGGGCTCTAACTGAACGAAAAAGTAAATAACACATAATAAGAGTTGGAGGTGTTACCCCCAACTCTGAAAACAGCTTGATGAGCTCTCCCATCCGGGCCCCCTAGCCTTTTTCTTTGCGGGCGACATCCCAGAGGCCGATAGTGGCAGCGGCTGCAACCGGAATGGCTCCGCCAATCTGAGCGCCAGACTCACCAAGGGTAACGGTGACCAGCTCGCTATTTCCGGTCAGCAAGCCGATAACAGCACTGCCGAGCAGCATCAGTCCGGTCTTGGTGCTGGATTCTTTCAGGTTAATCATAACAGTCCTTGTGAAGTGCGATAACCTAGGTCATATGAGAACTGTTTATATACAGTTCTCATATGCTCAACACTTGCCCCTACCCATTAATGGTTAAACCCATTTGCATAGTCTATGTTTAAGACGTGGGGAGATAGAGGTGGATATGAATGCAGCTGATTTAAATAAACATGTACAAACTTATCCTGATATGAAGTGTTCGGCTTGTGGTGAAATGTATAACTATGTTTTCTTACAATCAGCAACACTCGCTTTTTGTCCGACCTTGAATATGGTTGAGCTTGATGAAGCTCTCCTTCAGATAAAACAGGAACGACTCCAAGGTAGAGTTGATGTGACTTGTAAAGATCATTAAAGCCCCTTTCGGGGCTTTTTTTGTGGATGATAAAACAATTTGATCAATTTTCCTCTTTTGGATCCCATAGTCTTTTTCCTTTCAAGCAATGTCCCAGAAGCCGATAGTCGCATCAGCAGCAACGGAAATGGCCCCACTAAGTTGCGCACCGGACTCACAAGGGTGACGGTGACCAGAGCGCTATTCCCAGTCAGAAGGCCAAGGCAACAATGCCGTGTAATAGCGTGTAATAGAATCAATGATGATAAAGACCTATATTGACCTTGTTCCAGTTAGCGAAGTTTGCTTGAAGTAAATGGAACTTTCGCAATTAAACTTCAATAAAAGGAAACAAAGATATGTCTCAAAATTATCACGAGCTCCAAGAGTCACTTCTTGATCTAACTAGTTCAGTCAATTTGTGGACAAGTAGTTTAAACAACGCGATTGTAACCTCTTCAAATACGGTCACTATCAACGAGAAGACAGTATTGAACAGTGACTTGGGTGGCCTAGGAGCATTTGTTGGCGTCTGGGAAGGAACTGGTGCGCCAAATAGTATGAGCCAAATTGTCGGTAAAACCGACTTAGACGGTACTTCGCGTGGTCAGTTTGCATCAAAAACGATAGAAACAAGCGACCCCGGTGTGAACCTGATGAATGGAACCTATAGCATTGGCTTGTTCCTTCGTGCTGGTGATGTGCTTTCCTTAGTTGCAACTGCACTGCTAAATCAATCTAACCCATTGAATTATCAATCTACTTCAGTGTTTGTCACAAACGCAACAACTCAGAACATCAGCGTTAATTACCAAGTACCAAATAATATTGCACCGGGTTCACGATTAGACTGGATTTACCTATTTAAAGGTGATCAACCAGTTATGAACAATTCAAGTTACCTAAAACATGTTGCTGTAAGTTCCAATAACCCCGGCGGTATTGTAACTATTGACGTGAGTGGACTTACACTAACACCTGGCCATTACATTGTTCAGTATAACCCTGGTCACTCTCTTCAGACTGTAGGTGCAGCATACTCGTTCTACATTCAATAATACTCGGCAATACAGAACTCGCCTTACAAGTTTTGCTCATCACAAGTGAGGCGAGTTTCATCACGATGAAAACCATCCTTTAGAGCATGGAACCACTCCTCGCGAAGCACACCCAGTTTAACCGAGTCGTAATATTGCCCCTGAAAGTAGCGTACTTTCCTCAGTCTTGCCTCTAGTGTCATACCAATGGATTGTGCGCAAGCGACCATTCTTGGATTACCAGACCATGTCGTTAACCCAACACGTGCAATTTCAAGCGTATTGAACAGGTGTGTTATCCAAGGGATTAGAGCTTTTCTACCCACTCCCTTACTCCAGTAGCGGCTATCGTAAATGATGACGCCAACTTCTAGCCACCGTGTTCGCTGGTCTTCCCAGTAGTAAGAAACACTGCCAATCACTACTCCCTGGTACTCAATCAAAAGCGCGTCGATACCTTCACATAGCCGCTTAAACATACCAGCTTCGAATTCTTCCAGTGTCGGTGTTGAGTACGGAAAATATGGACCGTTAAACTTTGTCCACTCTTCATCTGTAGTCAGCAATGAATATAAAGGTAGTTTATCTTCACTAGTAGCAACTCTTAGCTTTATTTCATCAATATGGAGCATAGGAGGACCTTCTATTACTGTTGTTCAATCTTGTAAGAGTGACACTGTAACCCGATTGAAAAATCATACAATTTGAGCCATATATTAGATATAACTATTCTACCAATTAATAAACAGCAAAAAACCTGCTAGGAGCATGGAATACGCATTCCAACACAAATAAAAATTGAACTCACAGAAATGAATTTTAATGATTACTCTCTAGAAATAATCATTATTGAAAATCATATAATCGCTAAAGGAAATTTATAAAACATTCAGGCAAGTGATACCTATCGCAATATTCTTAAGCTAGCTGATGAATTTAGTTAAAGATAATTTTCTCAGCTATTATTAATAGAAATTAAGCGATTAAATTTTATGTAACTATATATAGCCATCATTGACGGGCGTCACAATAAAATAACCCAGACGCAACAAGTTACAGCGTCACAATGGCATTTTAGGCACATTAATCATGCGTAATATACATCCACTTAGATATCCCCCTTCTCCCAGAATGATTATATCCCATTGATATAAAAGCACTAACCTTTTTACTCATGTCAAAATACAGCATTAAATCATTTCTTAAAATGAAATTCATGATCCATTGCCCTACCTCTTCTAAATAACAAATGGTTATACCTATTTGCAATATTTGAGGTGTTATCGAATAGAATATGCAACATGTGTATGTTACTGTGGTTGTGTATAGGAAAATAAGTATAAAAATATTGTTGTACAATTTATTGAGGGAAATGGTATGGATATCAGACCGCAAGATGTACATGGATTTGAAACAGATGTCATACACCTATATCTACAGGATATAGCGCAGAAGCCACTGTTATCTAAACATGATGAAATTCAATATAGCCGTAAGAGCCTTTTAGGTGATGAGTATGCAAAAGCTACGATGATTGAAAGTAATCTTCGCCTTGTTGTGAGTATTGCGAAGAAATACCGTGGTAGCGGCATGTTATTAAGTGATCTAATCGATGAAGGAAACATCGGTTTAATTACTGCCGTTGAAAAATTCGATCCGGAACGCGGATTCCGATTTTCAACTTATGCAACATGGTGGATAAAACAGACCATTGAACGCTCTATACACAATCAAGCCCGTACGATTCGTCTTCCTGTGCATGTCTCTAAGGAAATAAATACGATTCTGCGAACTTATAAGCAGTTAATGAAAAGCTCCAACCAGGAGCCAAGCCATGAAGAAATTGCTGAGAAGCTTGAACGAAGTGTCGATGATGTCTCAAGCGTATTAGCGCTCGATGCTCCTGTTGTATCTATTGACCAGGCAATCACAGAAGACAGCAACTCACAGACAATTTCTGCATTTATTGCCGACAACACATCAACCCAACCCGATACCGTTATCAACAAGCAGGATATACGAAACTTGGCAATATCGATGTTGGACTGCCTCAATGAACGAGATCGAGAAATCATTTGTCGTCGTTTTGGTCTGCTAGGCCATGAAGTGCAGACATTACAACAGGTAGCAGATGAAGTGGGTTTAACCAGAGAGCGTATTCGACAGCTGCAAGTAAGCTCCTTGAATAAGCTAAAGAATACATTAAAACGTAACAATTATGATCTTGAACTACTCTTCTCTGAAATCGCTTAACAACACCCTATGATGAGTGTTCAGCCTAACTGGACACTCATCATGCTCTCCCCCTCTAACAGTGAGTAATTATGCTGTAACTTGCTAACTAAAACTGAGCTCAAACTCCAAATCATTACCACGTCAGCCCATCATGCAACTGTAATTCCCATATACTGCTGCTAACAAACAATTAACCAGGTACTTCGATGATTCGGAAATTAGTCAGTGCGACACTTATCATAACTCTGCTATCTAGCGCGTCTTATGTTTCTGCGAACAGCGAAAAGCATGAAAAATGCCTGAAGACACGCGCCAAAATAGAAAAGATTCACAATAAGATGCGGCAGAAATACACTAACAAACAAGCAGTGAAGTACCGTAAGCAACTGGATAAGCTGTATAAAGACGAATTTAAATTCTGTTTTTAGTGTTTCTTGTGTCTGAAGTGGCAGACAACAAATAGATTGCTGATACTTAAAGAATGTTTGAGTAAAACTTAGAAGGTCAGCAGTGAAGAAACTAGTCGCCTTACTCATTACTTTTGTATTGTCATCTTGCGCAAGTTACAGTGTAACTGAGGGTGAGATTCAAGATTATCTTGATAGTCGTGCTGCTTTTGAGAGAACTGTAGGAATAAAAGGGTTAGCCTACGCCAATGTTAAGTTCAGTGACATAAAAGTTGGCATAGGACGAGTGGCTGATGATCGAGTAAGTCTAGACGCCAAATCTCAGGCAAAACTCATGATATCGGGCCAACGGCAACAAGAGGTGGCCATAGATGTCAGCTTTAGTGCAGTGCCCTATTATGACAAGGATGAAGGCGCTATTTTCTTGAATGATCTTGAGGTTGAATCGCTAGAGTTCACACCTGATGAATTAACAAACTTTGCCAGCAAACAGTTACTGTCCTCAGTTGTTGAAATGGTTGGCCAGCTGATTCTGACCCAACCCGTTTACCGACTCGATGAAGAGGATACAAAACAGTCGCTGCTAAAAACGGCAAAGCCAGAGTTATTGATAAAGAACCATTCATTGGTAGTACAAATGTAGCCAAGGACTCCATCCTAGAGCCCCGAATATACCTGACTTCATACCTAGTTTGTAATTAGTTTCGTATCTACCTTCTTAGTTGGCGTCGTTCTTGGATTGGTCTAGAAAATTGGTGCCAGCAGCCTCATCAATAATGTGTACTGCCCGCTCAGCTTCGAAGGCTTTTTTCATGGCTTCTGCAGCATAATCTCGTACTGTTTTCCCTTGCGTGCTAATGGTGATAATTATGAATAGCAGTACCATTAATACCCCAGATGAGACAGCAACAATCACCTTTCTGACAATACGCTTCTCAGATTGACGAAGTTCTTCTTGAATTAGCTCAAGTACATCATAATTGGTAAGATTTGGTCGAACTTTTCTTTTTATCGTCATTTGTTGTGTTCAAGTGTGTATGTAATACCAAAACACTAGCAGGACTGACTTAACATTAGCTTAATCAACAAAATATCCCGATAGATTTCACTTATTAAGCCTGTTTTTACAGTGTTTATATTTATAACGTGAATGATGTATGGATATTTCATTTAGATACAAATTATAAAGTTATAGTGCGTTAGGGATAAGAAAAATAGCAGCCTTTTGGCTGCTATTTGAATATTGGCTTAGATGATAAATTTATACCCGGTGAACAAGATGATCAGTAGCCAGACAGGACAACTACGATACTTCAGTAGAAGGTAACCCACGACGACAGCAAGAACATCTAAAACTGATCCTATTGATGTCAGAAGCACAGGCTTAACAAATGCACTAGCCAACAAGCCTACAACACTGGCGTTAACAAGCATAATCGATGACTTCAACCGGCTATGGTTAACTAAAGCACTCCACGCAGGCAGGAAAGCAAACAGCAAAAGACTTCCTGGTAGGAAAACAGCAATGGTTGCAACCAAGCTGCCTAATACTGGGCTATCGGCAAATGCAGATGCACCGAGATAACTCGCCATCGTAAACATCGGGCCTGGTACAAGCTGCGCAGAGGCATAGGCACTCAGAAACGTATCCTGGCTGACCATTCCATCAAGCATTGGTTCCAACAGCGGCAGTACTACGTGCCCACCACCAAAGACAAAACTACCCGCCTGATAGAAGATATTAAACAAACCAAACAGTTCTAACTGCCCTGCGAGCATCGGCATGCCGACAAGTAACAGAGCAAAGAAACCCAGTATAAAGACGTTTGGCTTAATAAGCGTATTCTCACCCGAGTCTGACTGAGTGGCTCCGTCTTTAAATGAAAGTAAAAAGCCAAGTGTAGCAGCACAGAGAATAGGAAAGATCTGCCCTATCAATCCAGTGCTGAAATAGACTCCTACCGCCGCCAAACAGGCGACGCTGAAGGTCAACTTTCCGGTCAGATTCTTCCTGGCCATTCCCCAAAGCGCATCTGCGACCACAACAACAGCCAATAGCTTCGCAGCCTGTATAACAGTGTCGATGATAGCGACATCATTGTACTGCTGGTTACCAATAGCCAATAACGTCAGCAGCAAAAAAGATGGAAAGGTAAAGCCGATGAACGCCGAAGCTGCACCAAGATAACCCGCCTTCTTATAACCGATATACATACCAAGTTGGCTACTTGCCGGGCCAGGCAAAAACTGACACAAAGCGACTGCGTGAGTGAAGTCCTGATCACTCAGCCATTTTCTATTCTGAACGAACTCCCGCTGGAAATAACCGATGTGAGCGGCAGGCCC
The DNA here is from genome assembly GCF_009910675.1 of Photobacterium alginatilyticum. Classification (GTDB taxonomy): domain Bacteria; phylum Pseudomonadota; class Gammaproteobacteria; order Enterobacterales; family Vibrionaceae; genus Photobacterium; species Photobacterium alginatilyticum. The sequence goes on from NZ_RSEJ01000004.1 coordinate 143,352, forward strand.
CCCAAAACTGTATAAACCCAAAACAAAGAATCGCCATAACACTTTAAACATACAACCTCCTAATGAGGCTTCATCATAGTCAACCACATTAAATTAATAAAATCGTTCAATTTGATGATCCACATCGATTAAATCAATAGTAAAAGACGCACATCCAAAGATCCTTGATGATCAGAATAAAAAACTGATCGGTAGTAATGGGTGTAATTTAGTTACAAAACTAGAGTTAGTATTGTTTACACACAAAAACTATAATGTAAGACACTGAAATGTCTAAAGTAAATATTTACTAACCTACTATCAGTAAGTGACTGCTACTCAAAGCAAACAAACGATTATTCTGTATGGGCTGGATTTATGAATATCTACAAGATCTTAGGCTTAATAGTGAGATCTTCTTCTTATTACAGAGATATATTGAGGAGCGTGCGTAAGGTACCGATAAATTTCACTGTGACATTGTCACAGACCATGACCTAGATTATTTACCGGTTTGTAATCAATGGTATACTTTTAATGTTGTCTCTTTATGGTTCTCCCCTATGCTAGAAAATCTTCAACAAATGGTCATCCTCGCTACTGTTGGTCACGAACAAAACTTCACTCGTGCAGCAGAGCGCCTTGGCATCTCGAAATCACAAGTCAGTAAGCAGATTCGTTTTCTTGAAGAACGATTAGGCTGTCAGTTGGTACAGCGTAGTACTCGCGCCGTAGCACTAACAGATATAGGTTTGCAGTATTCGGAGTACGGTCAGCAGTTACTGGATACAGTCAGTGAAGCTGAAGCAATGGTCGCAGGTTACCGTAATGAGATTAAAGGCGTGCTTCGCGTCGGTATTGCGCAGTCATTTGGTAATGCCAACATTACATCGGCACTGGCCGAGTTCCAAAAATCCCATCCAGATCTAGAGCTTGAAGTCAGTTTATTTGACCACCGCCCTAACCTGCTTGAAGAAGGCTTTGACTGTTGGGTTGCAATTCACGAACACCCACCTGAAGGTATGGTGGCACGTAAACTAGCCGACTGTAAGTTTGTTGTCGTTGCATCGCCAGACTATCTGAAAAATCATGGCACGCCATCATCACCAAGTGAATTGCGTAAACATAACTGCATTACTTACCAAAGTCGTGAACGAAAATACGTTAACTGGGAATTCACACGCGATGGTGTAAGACAATCAATTCGAGCAAGAGGCACTTATCGTATCGATAACGCGCCGGCGGTTCTCGATGCAGCATTGTCTGGATTGGGCATTGCCTACCTGGCTACCTACCTAATTAATGATGAAATCGAGACTGGTAGACTTGTTGAACTACTACCTGAGTGGAAAGCTGACGTAGAACTGCCGATTTATGCTGTGTACCCACGCCGCAAATATCTCGCGCCTAAGGTTCGTTCATTTATAGATTTCATGTCTGAAAGTATGGCAGTTCCGCCTTACCGTACCCCCAACCCCGCCATTAAACGCTAGACAGGCAAATTCCTTCTCAATTCTGTAGTTGTGATTCTAGAGAGATGTTCTAAACCTAAAGTAGTGCTTTACTGCTTTAGGTTGCCTAATGTCGTGCAAACAAAAACAATGCTATTCGTTGATTCCGTACTTACTGAGCGGCATCTTGCTGGCTGGTTGCGGAAATGGAAGTGACGCCGTCACTAATAGCCAGGGACAACAATCAACATCTCCATCCTCTGTAGTACCAAGCGCTAAGATCCTGCTAACTGAACTGCCCGAAATGCGTCAAACTGTGTATTTTGAAAAAGATAGCTACGAACTTGATGCAACCAACCAACGTGATCTTGATGCTATAGCAGTCAGGCTCAGGCAACATCCCGACAGTTTCATTGTCGTGGTTGGACACAGTGATGACAGTGGCAACGAAGAAGAAAATATTGTGCTTTCCTATGAACGTGCGTTTAGTGTCGCTATCTATATTTCATCTGTTTTTGGAGTCGAAGAGGAAAGAATCCAGATAGTTGCGGCGGGTTATAGCGAAAAGATCGCGAAGGGTTCATCAGAGGCAGAAAAAAGAAAAAACCGGCGGGTTGAAGTGTTGTCTCCTAAAGCGATAGTAAGAACCTTGAGTGCCACTCCCGATCCTAAATATTAAACTTGACAGCAGGTAGTTAATACCTGCTGCCAGTCATCTTATTGCTGTTTTTTCAGTGCAGGAAATGCGTACATCTTCTTCAAGATATCGACTACACCTGCTGGCAAATCAGATAGCTTTTCAGAGAATCGTGTTTTCTCTGCATCTGTAACAGACTCATGCGCCTGGTCTGCTGCAATATAGTTCGCCGGAAACAAGTGATAGTTTTCGGTGATCTGGCGATCAACTTCTTCAGCCAGTTCTTCTGGTGTTTCAAACGGTGCCTTGATCACATCGCCAAAGCTAACATGAATGCGGCGCTTTTGGCCCACAATGCCCTGGATAATACTTTCTATATCCTCGAGTTCGCCTTTCTCGTAGCTACCAGACGTTGCTTTCTCGTAAAGCTCTTTTGCTTTGGCTACATCACATGGATCATTTTCATAGGAGATGGCAACCGGAACGATATTCAGCCCCGCGATAAACTCACTGAAAGATTGCTTGCGCTTGCGTCCTTCCATGAAAAACATTTTCAGAATCGCCGGATCCGTTCTATCGTTTCCGTCTTTGGCTCGTCCCTCTTTCTGAGCGATCCAGATAGAATTGCCGGTTTCAAGAGAGTGAGAAATGTAGCTTGAAAGCTGACCAAGTGCCTTCATCATTTCGCGCGGCCCTTTCGCGGAACGCTTTACAATGAAGCTTTTGTTCAGGCGCATTAATTCTGTCGCACAAGGCTTCTTAAGCAGATTATCACCGATAGCGATGCGAACTGTTTTAAAGTTCTGCTTATAGAGACACCAGTTAACCATCGCAGGATCCATGGCGATATCACGATGGTTTGAAATAAACAGGTAAGACTGATTCGGGTCAAGCTTCTCCATACCACTATTTGTGACACCGTCACATGAGTGATCAATGGTAGCGTTCATATATTTGGCGACCTGGAACTGAACGTCTTCTACTGTCTTGACGCTAGACCATTTTTTAATCAGGAAGCGTTTGATCAACGGGATCAATAACCAGCCAAGTACGCCTGATAGTTGGGGAAAACGATAATTTAGGATTGCAGAAATGAATTCCTTATCGTTAACAAGGCGTTCAATTGCCTCACTTACTTCGTCATCGTTATACGGACGGATCTCTTTATATATATCGTTATCAGTTTGCACAGTTATGCTTCATATAAAATAAAAACCGCGACATTTTACGCAGATTTATCAGTTTGCCCAATGACATGACGCAACTACCTGCCTGGTTGGAGGTCATACCACATAAATATGGATAGATTTCAAACACATTACCGTAATTTAAGTGATGGTGTCTGTTGTTAGCGTAGCAATTCTTACTAAAAATGCATCAAATCACGGACTAATCCATGCCAATTATTGACGGTTTGCTTAAAACAGAACAATATGTGCGTGCTTTTTTGCTAGAGACTTACTATGAAACAGGCTATAGAATTTTCACACAACATTCAAAACTTCCTACACGTTGGCTCACGCCGCAAAAGTCATACTTCTTATATGATTGTTGTTCAGGAAGGCTCTGCGCTTGTCCGACTTGGTAAGCAAGAATTCTTAATCACGAAAGGTGCCGGTTTCTGGATCCCTTTTGACTGCCTACATGCACTCACCATTCTACCGGGAACTCAATATGACAAAGTCGAGTTTTCTGCCCGTTTAACAACGCCGGTATGTAAAGAAGCTGGCTTTTTCTCTGTCAGTAAGCTGTTAGCTGCACTGCTTGTCGAATTGCGGCAAGAATCCAAAACGCAGTCGCCTGATAGCCTTGACGGCCCGGCAGGCAATCTGCTGCGTGTAATAGCTGATCAAGCTGCTAAGTTAAAAGCTAAAACAAACTCACTCTGTCCTGCTTTGCGCAATGACTATAATGGCAAGCTCAGCCAGTTGCTAAAAGGTGACAAGGTAACGGATAAACCAGCACTAGCCGCCATTTCGGAGATCATTGGCTTTTCAAGCAGTGAGCTTGAAGCATGTATAGTAATGCGCGAGGCGCTTAAACTATCCCGCTCAGGCCGTAAACTTGAACAAATTGCGGATACGCTGAATACACCGAAGGACACGATTGCCGCACTAGCAAAACCGATTCTTGGACAAGAACTCGGTTAGCGTTCGAAATAAGCTAGACGAAATAAAGCGACGTGCCAACGTCGCTTTTAAAATAGAAGTGGTAAATTTGATGCGGTGACCGGTGGTGTATATGGTTACTGAAAAGGGATCTCGACTTGTAGCGAGATATCATCTAGGTTTTCACCATGCCAGCGATAGTCGACCCTGACGCGTGTTGAACGGCCGTCTTCCCCACCCACGCCAAAACTCATTTGTAATCCGTGGTTTTTAATCCACTCTTCGGCGTCTCTCATCGACTCGATATCGGGATCCTCGTACTTGGCCGGAACCCAAACACCAAGGCCGAAAAACTGTGAATTAGACTTTGATTTGGACGACACTACTGGCGAGCCATTGTTGCCTTGCCAGTCATCCCAGAAATCACTTTCAGTCTTTGACTCAGGCTTCCATGCTTGCTGGGTTTGTTGACGCTCGGCAGGAACATAAGAATCTGGTGGCGAATCGTTGATAACGCTGCAAGACGTCGAAAAGGTTTTTTGCTCTTCGACCGTCATGCCAGCTAGCTGACTTGCTGTAAATTGTTCACAAGGCATAGCCCAAGCATAAGCGCTTATTGAACTGGCTATGAAAGCATAGATATATGATCTTATCTTACAACTGCTCAAAACAAGCCTTCCGATACCATGGTGAAATAACAAGGTCACCCGATATCGTTATTGCTTGTCATTGATCCTTGGTGCTGGTCTCGTGAAAGCAATAACGCGTTCGGTCATCAAGCATTCTAGCCACTGTTGGAGTCGTTAAGTGTGAGATGGAACGCTTATTGACAATATTATCACGTAAATTTGTGCTTCGTATGCTAACCGTCTCCGGACATGCCAGGATTTGCCATTTTTTGACAATTTCCTGACAATTGTAAAACTTCGCAAAATTAAGAAAGTTATCCGGACCAAGCACAAATGTAAGCTCAGCATCTGGTATTTGCTGCTGCAACTTGCAAAGTACTGCATAGGTCGTTATAGGCTCGTTACCGACAGCCATCTCTTGCTCCAACCGTGATAGCTCCAGGTTTGGCAGGTTGAGATCATCGATAAAAGCATCAACCAATTCACAACGGGCATCATAGTCGATCATCACTTTTCCCCACGCATGCGCATAGCTTGGCAACAGTAATACGCGGTCGAAGCGCTGCAGCCTTTCTAGCACAGATTTATGCCCCAGACTGGGCGGATTAAATGCGCTACCAAACACGGCAATTGATGCTGTCATGACTAGAATGCCCCTTTTTTATACCGATTTATCATTAATTTGGATTTATTGTGAGTTCAGGATTGATCCTGCCTTAGAGTTATCGCATGATTTTGGTAAAGATTTAATGCAAACCTGAATTTTTTTGCATTCGGTTGAGCTAAATGATTAGAAACTGGGCAACGCCCTGAGGATTCATTCACTATGGAACAGCTTATTCGCGCAGAGATGCGTGTCCTGCCAGAAATTGATGTCGATTTCGAAATTCAACGCCGTGTCGGTTTTATTCAGCATAAACTGAAGCAGGCAAACTGCAAGTCTCTGGTTCTTGGGATCAGTGGCGGTATCGATTCCACACTTTGCGGTCGATTGGCTCAGCTTGCAATTAACAGACTGAATGACGAAACCAACACGCAAGATTATCAATTTATCGCAGTTCGTCTGCCTTACGGTGAACAACACGACGAAGACGAAGCACAGCTGGCTCTTTCATTTATTCAACCGACCCACTCCATCAGTATAAACATCAAAGACGGTGTAGACGGTAGCCATGCCAGAACCCTCGAGGCGTTGGAAGGTACGGAGCTTCTGCCTTCATGTCACAACAAAGTCGACTTTGTAAAAGGCAATGTAAAGGCACGTGCCCGCATGATTGCCCAGTATGAAGTGGCTGGCCTTGTCGGTGGTATGGTTCTGGGTACTGATCATTCAGCGGAAAATATTACCGGCTTCTATACCAAGTTTGGTGATGGTGCTTGCGATCTTGCCCCTCTATTTGGCTTGAACAAGCGTCAGGTACGTCAACTTGCTGCTGCACTGGGTGCGCCGGAACTTCTTGTGAAGAAAGTACCGACAGCGGATCTGGAAGAGCTTGCGCCGCAGAAACCCGATGAGCATGCACTACTGGTAACTTACGATCAAATTGATGACTTCCTGGAAGGAAAGCCGGTTGAGACAGAAGTTGCAGAGCGTTTAGTTGAAATCTACCAGGCTACACAACATAAGCGTCAGCCAATTCCGACAATTTACGACGAAGAATAATTCGACACAAATTCGCTAATAAACGTAAAAAGGGGCTAAGCCCCTTTTTACGTTGTGCTATATAGTTACGCTATATTATTCCTTGCTACGATGCTTCCGAATACTTGAGTAAGTTATCCAATTCCCACCAGATAGCCTCGCATAGGCCTTTTCGATAAACCGCTTGCTTAAAATCCGGGTGTTCTTGTTGGTATAAATGAAAGTATTTTTCGGTACTTTTTGAGCTTGCTCTGACATTAGCAAGACGGTCACACGCTTTAACGATCAAAGCAATCCTGGCCGCCTCCTCGTCGACATCCAGAGCGCCTAGGCGAAAATTAATATCGGCTTTTCTAGCTGCTCTGTCTTCAAGCTTACCGTCACTCATATAACCAACAGCATCGGCAACCAGGTAGCCAAAGTCAGCCGCCAGTTCATCAATACTCGTTGGAGTATCTTCAATAACATCATGTAACTGGGCGACTATCATCGCATCTGTACCAAATGGACTGGCTAACCGTGAAACCGCATCGAGATGGACATAATAAGGAACAGCACCGTACATTTGATCTTTGTGTTTAGCACGAGCAAGTGTACGAGCTTTCAGGTAACGGTTATTCATCCTGCCCCCTGTGCAAAAGTCCTTATAAAAGCTAACCTAATTATTCTATTTCAGCATCAGTCTGTTTGCTAAGGGTAGATATAGCTCTTGAGATTTATCGCACAGTTTGATGAAAAAATAGGCACCCAAAGGTGCCTATTTTTCATGAATGAATTAAATCAAAGCGATAAGTTATGATTCTGTTTCACTCTGCGCCGCTTGCTTCTTCGCGTCAGCTTCACGAATTTCATTGGCAACGATCATAATTGCCTCTCCACTGCTGATACCCTGAGCCATCAGTTCATGTATCTTATCTGCAGCCTTTTGCTGTTGTTCGTGGGTCAATGTCGGCACGTTGTTAAACATAACGGTTCATTCTTATCGATATAAAGGGAGCGTTATTTTAGGGATAATCATGGTACTTGTCACCTATTTATCCCGGACGACCATCCAATCGAGGCTTGGTTAATATCGGATAATACACAACAGTGAATATCGCAAAGGCAATTGCCCACAGAACCGCTGACAAGATATACCCATCAAGCATCACTGTAGGGAATAGCATCACGACTACAGTTCTAATTAGCGCTGATGCCATTAAGGTTACAAAAGCCGCCACCATGACGCGATTAATCTGCAAACTTCTTCCGGTATGGCCGAGAGAAACACGCGCTATCATCGCCAGAATCATACAACCAATACCACCGACGGTAATGAAATGAAGCGCTACACTGTAACTAATACCTTCAGTTTGGAAGTGAACAGCAAGTAGTAGCATCCCAAGAATCATAAACAAATAGGCAAAGTGCAACAGCCACAGCAGAGGTGTTTTCAGAGTAGAAAACGAACGCCAGCGTACAAAACGAATTAGGTTAAATATACCGGTTGCCGCTAACAACAGAGGCAAAGTGGAGGTACTTACCGCTTCTGGAATCGGCAGCAGTACATTTGCAAGTAGCAGCCAGCTTGGTATCAAGGCTCCTAGTTCAATCCACTTAACGCGGGTGATCTGCTCAGTATTGGTGCCTCGCCATGTAAAGAAGGGAATGACCCTGCCCCCGACGACGAGCACTATTACCGAAATTACAATCAGTGACATGAAGGATACTGAGCGCAGATCGGCTTCACCGACACCAAGCGCCAGCATATGAAAGCGAGCGTTAAGATACGTTAAGAGCAATATTAAAGGAGCGAAAAATAAGTTGTTCCATTGCTTACGTATAACAATCGGCTTTGCCAGGAAATAGGCAGCCAAAGGCATCCAAAGCAGATCAAGAATCATGATTGCAGTGCTTGGCATACCAACAAGAAGACCAATACGGGCAAGCAACCAAAGCATGAATATTGAAGCCAGCTTCCAGCCACGTACACCGGGGTTTCCGGTCCAGTTTTGAACGGCAGTCAGTAAGAAACCAATTATGACGGCACCAGAAAAACCAAATAACATCTCATGGCTATGCCACCACAACGGATTGCCATACATCAGCGCACTGAGATCAACAATCCCAGACCAGAATAGAGCCCACAGCAGCATTGAAATCACTGAAAATGCGCTCGCTCCAAGAAAAAAAGGACGAAAAGCTAAGCGAAAAACGGGGATAATACGTTGTTCTTTTTCGCTATCGAGGATCTGCATCATAGGTAAACCTAAACCCACATCTAAACATGCATTAATAATACACCTTAAAAGGTACAATTAAAATACATGTTTATAAATAAACATTTCCCGAAGAGGAACAGGTTTACCTTAATTATAGCTACTTTATGTAAAACAGGTACTTAGGTGTTTTGAGGATATCACAAGCCCGGATAATCAACAGGCCGAGTGATCGTTTGAATATCTAACACCGAGATGTCACCCTGCCAGCGGCTTTCTATCAGGCCAACACTCAACCAGTAACGCCCGTCCGGAACATCAATTTTGGGTAATGTTGTTGGCAACCGGCCATCAACATCTTCGGTCCAGAGCGGAGTCCACGTAGTGTCATTCAGATCATACAGACTCATAGACAGTACAGCCGACGGACAGGCAGGATCCGGTAAACGCCCTTGCTCGATACGCCAATTTTTACTGTCTTTCCAGCCTATTCGTTGCTTGACTGTGGGTTCGGTCAGCAAGATCCAATGATTGAAGCTATCTTCACCGTCAGTATTAATGGTTAATTGATACAAACCGGCTCCGATTGGTTTCTCAAGTCGACGGGTCTCAACAGAAAAATAACCACCTTCCTCTACGTTAGGTGTACTGGCGATGATGTTTTGATTTGGCCACTTAGTTAGCTTAACTTCGGCAATATTCGATTGAGTGACTCCCGCTATCGATAACTTAAGCATGGTTTGATTAAGATTTTGAATCACTTCACGCTCAATCGATAAATTAGGTATCCACGGCGGTAGTACTTTCTGCGCCAAGCTTCGTCCGCAATCTTCCGTAATTGCCAGTTTGAATAACGCATTGAGATTACTTCGTTGATCCTGATTCGGATCCTGTTGCCATGCCTGAACCATACTGTCAAAACTGTCAGACGTCTTACCTTCAAGCAGCCTTTGGTGGGCAACAGTGTATGCATCTTGCCCTGTAAACCAGTTTGCAGCCACACTCGGAGCAGCTAGCACCGAGTGCAGAATAAACAGTGAACAGGTATACGAAATCTTACTCTTCACTACGACGATTTCATCCGATAACCTACCCCACGCAGTGTTTCGATTTCGATACCTGCCAGCTTCTGGCGTAGCTGCAGAATATGCGTATCAACAGTACGTGTTGTAGGGTAATGATTGTAGCCCCAGACTTGGTCAAGAAGCTCGTCACGGGTGAACACTCGGCCAGAGTTCTTTGCCAGAAAGACCAAAAGCTCAAACTCAGTACGAGTCAATACAATAACGTCACTGCCCTTTCTAACCTCTCGGCTATCAAGATCAATATCTATATCACCAACAGAGATTACATTGGCAACAGGCGCTTCTTCTGTACTCGTACTGGCAGAACGCAGGTGTAAACGTATCCTTGCCAGCAGCTCTTCTTCTGCGAACGGTTTGGTCAAATAATCTTTCGCTCCCGAGTCCAACCCGACAACTTTGTCTGACACTGATACCATTGCAGTAAGCAGAATAACCGGCACATGCTTAATCAAGAGCCAGTCATTTAAATAATCCAGCGAGTCACCTTCCGGTAACTGGCGATCCAACACGACCAAATCAGCATTTGGCCATAAATCAGCAACCTTTGTCGCGCAATCGGCGTACAGGCATTCATAGCCAGCGTCTTTTAAGGCTTCGAGTAAACCATCGGCAAGGTTGCGGTCATCTTCAACCAGAAGCAGAGTTTGATTCACACGGTATCTCCAAAATAAATGTTGTAGGAGGGCCTTCAAGCTTCATGCGCCCTCCCATTCTACGAATCATCGATTCAACGATTGTAAGGCCAAGCCCCAAGCCTTTTTCACTTACAAAGGGCTTCCTTAATCTTGCCCAGTCCTTAGAACCGAGCGGTCCATTGTCTTTAACCCTTACAATTAGTTTTCCGTCACGAAACGATGAAGTTAATGTAACTGGCGCTGTGCCATATTTCTGAGCATTAGATAACAGATTGTCAATACATGTGCCCAGCCAATAAATGTTTACGTTTACGGATCTGTCTTCACTAAGTTCTAGAGACACATCCTCATACGGCTCACTTAGGTATTCAATCCATTCGTTGAATGAATCAACCTGCTGAACACTCAGCTCCTGCTGATTAGCCTGCAAATAGTCTTTGCTGGCTTCGGCAAGCTGTCGTAGTCGTCTTGAGTCTTCCGTCAAACGCCTGAACTCATCATATAGACTTTCGGGCAAAGCATCAAAGTGACGCCTAAACCCTTCGACAGTCAGTGCCAAGCTGGCGATCGGCGTTCTGAGCTCATGAGTCAGTATTTGCAATACCAGCATCCGTTCCTGCATGGCACGACGACGAATGCGTAATCGATATGCTCCCCAGCCAATCAATAATGCAACATTGGCAACAAGTAGACCAACCAGCAAATAAAATGTCAGATGGGATTTATCCACCTCCTGCCAACATAGGTTGCCGCTTTTAACCAAACAGAAGTCAGTCTGGTTCAATCGGCTAAAGCTAATATCATATTTATCAAGCGCGAAAGACCATGTTGGCTGGTCATAAATATGGTATTCGTTGCCATTCCTAATCCAGAGTTCGCCGTTAGAGATAAAGGTCTCAGCTCCAGCGATAAACACCTGAATTTCATTGCTACTCATGCGCTGCAAACGGCCAAGAATAGTATTGGTTGGTGCCAGATCCCTTTCCTGAATATGCAAGAAACCATCAAGCTGCTCAGCCGAGTCAGGGTGCTTTTCCAGGTACCGGTCGGCATAGCTTCCACCACCAGGATGAATATAGCCAGAGCGTACAAACCACCCCTTTGGCAATACTGTATTGTTACAAATGGCTCTGGTAAAAACGACAGGCTGAGTAACCAGTGGGCTGACAGGCCAAGGACCTTTGCAAGTTATTGCGTTGGTATAAAGCCTTTTCAGCGATTTGAGCGGGTATGCTGCCGATTGAGGTAACAAACTAGAAGGTAATAACAGCGAGTTTGGGAAGCGGCTTTGAAGCTGACGAAAGTCGTATGTCGCTAAAGGCTCACTATTAAGTAGCTCTGAGCGTACCGCGCTAAGTCGATCGGGTAAATTCTCAACTGAAGCCAGGCTAGGCCCTGAAACTAATAGCAAAATTAATAAGACATACTTTTTCATAAGCAAAGTGTATCACTCAATGCCCCCCTATTGTCAGAAAATTGTCATTAGTTTAAGACAGTTATGAAACGAGCACTTTCTTGCCATTAAAGTGATTGTTATTTCTGGCATAAAATTTTTTTAAAAAAAATGGGAGCCCCAAAGGCTCCCATTTTCGTCTATCTCAATATGCAAATATTAGATATGTTCAAGAATCTTATTACAAGAATCTTTTGCATCACCAAATAGCATTTGAGAGTTTTCTTTAAAGAACAATGGATTTTGTACACCGGCATAACCAGGGTTCATTGAACGTTTAAAGACGATAACGTGCTTGGCATTCCAAACTTCTAATACAGGCATACCTGCGATTGGGCTGTTCGGATCTTCCATCGCCGCTGGGTTAACAGTATCGTTCGCGCCGATTACCAGTACAACATCCGTCTCGGACAGATCATCGTTGATCTCATCCATCTCAAGAACGACGTCATAAGGTACTTTCGCTTCAGCGAGCAGTACGTTCATGTGTCCAGGCAGACGACCCGCTACAGGGTGAATACCGAAACGAACATTAATCCCTTTCTTGCGTAGCTTATCAGTGATCTCATGTACTGGGTACTGTGCCTGAGCAACGGCCATACCGTATCCAGGAGTGATCACAACAGACTTCGCATCACACAGCATTTCAGCGACTTCTTCAGCAGACGCTTCGCGGTGCTCGCCATAATCATGATCAGCTGATTCAACAACTTCAGTACCGAAACCACCGGCAATAACGCTGATGAACGAGCGGTTCATCGCCTTACACATGATGTATGAAAGGATTGCACCAGAAGAACCAACTAGAGCACCTGTTACGATTAGCAGGTCGTTCGCCAGCATGAAACCAGCTGCTGCCGCTGCCCAACCTGAGTAGGAGTTAAGCATTGAAACAACAACAGGCATATCCGCACCACCGATTGAAGCAACCAGGTGATAACCGAACGCAAATGCAATCAAGGTAACAAGAATAAGCGCGAATGTTGAACCTTCTACATTAACGAAGTAGAACATCAGAAGAACTGAAACAACAATCGCAGCCAAGTTTAGCTTGTGACGGTGTGGAAGCATCAGAGACTTAGAGTCAATAATGCCACGCAGTTTACCGAACGCTACAATCGAACCAGTAAAGGTTACCGCACCGATGAATACACCAAGGAACACTTCAACAAGGTGAATGTTCAATAGCGCACCAGTTAGATCACCATGGTCGATGTACGTGTTAAAGCCAACAAGAACAGCAGCCAGACCTACAAAGCTGTGAAGAATAGCAACCAGCTCTGGCATTTCAGTCATTTCAACTTTCTGCGCCAGACGGATACCAATAGCTCCACCAATTACCATCGCCAGAATAATCCAGCCGGTTCCCTGTGCTTCAGGACCGAAAATAGTGGCAATCAGCGCAATAGCCATACCCGCAATACCGTAATAGTTACCGGCACGTGCGGTTTCTTGCTTGGATAGACCCGCAAGAGACATGATAAAAAGTACCGCAGCAACAATATATGCTGCTTGTACGATTCCTGCAGACATGTGTTACTCCTTATTTGTCTTTACGGAACATTTCAAGCATCCGCTTGGTGACAAAGAAACCACCAAATATGTTGATACTTGCAATGAGTACGGCAATAAATGCTAAGAGAGTTACCAAACCGATACCTTGACCGATCTGCAATAGAGCACCAACGATGATGATGCCGGAAATTGCATTGGTAACAGACATTAGCGGTGTATGCAGTGCGTGCGTTACGTTCCATACAACGTAGTAACCCACAACACATGCCAGTACGAATACCGTAAAGTGAGAAAGGAATTCAGCAGGCGCGTAATTTGCGATCCAACCAAATGCTGCAATACCAGCAGCCATCAGTCCGTATTTCTTCGCCGGAGAAGCAGGCTCTTCTTTCACCTCTTCTGGCGCAGCAACTTCCTGAACAGGCTGTTGTGGCTGAGCAGATACCTTGATAGGTGGCGCAGGCCAGGTTACTTCACCTTCTTTGATAACAGTAAGACCGCGTAACACTTCGTCATCGAAGTTGATATCGATATTACCGTCTTTTTCTTTGCAAAGAAGTTTAAGCAGGTTAACCAGGTTTGTACCGTACAACTGAGAAGACTGCGTAGGCAGACGACCAACCATATCAGTGTAACCAATGATCTTGACACCATTCTCGGTAGTAATAACCTTGTCAGCCTCAGTGTAAGCACAGTTACCACCGTTTGCTGCGGCAAGGTCAACGATAACACTGCCCGACTTCATTGAATCAACCATCTCTTTGGTGATCAACTCAGGTGCCGGACGGCCAGGGATCAATGCAGTTGTAATGATGATATCAACGTCTTTGGCCTGCTCTGCGTATAGACGCTCGGCAGCTTTGTTGAACTCATCAGACATTTCTTTTGCGTAGCCATCACCAGTGCTGGTGTCTTCCTTGTAGTCGACTTCAAGGAATTCGGCTCCCATGGATTCAACCTGCTCTTTAACTTCAGGACGAACGTCAAAGGCACGAACGATAGCACCCAGGCTACCAGCAGCACCGATAGCAGCAAGACCGGCAACACCAGCACCCGCAACAAGTACTTTGGCAGGCGGTACTTTACCAGCTGCAGTAATTTGGCCCGTAAAGAAACGTCCAAACTCGTGAGCTGATTCAACAACAGCACGGTAACCGGCAATGTTAGCCATCGAACTCAAGGCATCAAGTGCCTGAGCACGAGAAATACGAGGCACTGAGTCCATTGCCATTACGTTGATGTTTTTGCCTGATAGCTTTTCGAGCAGCTCAGGATTCTGAGCAGGCCAAATGAAGCTGACAAGGCTTGCGCCTTCTTTAATCAAGTCAAATTCGTCAACGCCGGTTTCATCGTTTACCTGCGGTGCATTGACTTTCAGAATAAGGTCTGACTGCCATACTTCCTCAGTTGAAACGACTGTCGCACCCGCAGCTTCATAAGCTGCATTGTCGAAACTTGCGTGTATACCAGCGTTTTGCTCAATCGCAACGCTGAACCCCATTTTTATAAGCTGATCAACCGTTTTAGGTGTCGCAGCCACTCGCGTTTCATTGGCGAGTATTTCTTTTGGCACACCAATTTGCATTATTATTCCCTGAACATTGGCAAAGAAGTAACGATTTTGTATCCAACCCACTCAGTAATATCAAGTACTTTGTAGGAATAATACAAAACTTTCCAACATATGCGTTGTTATTTACAACGAATGTTACCTTCTAACAGAAATAAAAGAACGTTTATAACACCTGGACAGAGGTCAAACCACGAATAAAATTAACAAAATACGCACGAAAAGCTGCATAAATCGCCACGCTTACCGAGTTTAACCATTAAATCGTCCAAAACAGCACTCTGATTAAGCAGAATGCTTGTTTAAAACTCACCAGGAGAAGATACGCCTTGAAAGCTTAATTGGCATAACTTAAGCCTATCTATCCCTGATGAACTTGCGCAAAATTTACTACTTCCCAGTAGTACCACCTGCCGAACGAAAATAAAAAAAGCCAGTGGCAGGTACTGGCTTCTTCTAATCGAATAATCACTGAAACATGCTGTCGCCAGTTTGATCGATGAACATCTTCGCTTTGTTCAACATGAACTCTTCAGCATCTTGTTTAGATGCAAGTAAATCTGAGCGAATAAATGTATGAGTCTTCATCTCTCCATCAATTTGCTTGCAGATCCGGCCTGCAATACGGAATTGTCCGCCTTCGGCGATTGGTTCTGGATAGATAAGATAGCCCTCGTACTCTACAGGCTCCACCTCAGCAACCTTGCTTTCTTTATCTAACCCAAACAGTTTTGAGAAAAAACCCACTAAATTCATCTCCGTGGCTCATACACATACGGGACCATAATGCCATATTCTTTGAAAAAATAATTAAACCAAGATTAAAATATGGCAAAAAAGTTCAATAAAAATGCCGCCAACAGAAACAAATCTGCAACAATTCAGATAAGATAAATTAAAGAATAAAAAAACGCCGGCAAAAGCCGGCGTTTTTTTGATGTCCTTTGGTTCTGACTTGCTGCTATCGGTACAGACCGATGTCTTTTTGCAGGTGCGCAGGTAAATCAGAAACATTATATTGCTTAGGCGTTTTTGTTCCGCCAAACAAGATATCCAATGCGTGTGCAATCAATCCTTTGATATTAACCGCATAGGCTTTTTTGTCCATTGCGGCTGGGGTTGCGATGGTGTCAAAGTTCAATGCCTGTGCCATGATTGCCTCTCTTTAGTTGTATTTTTGAACTGAGGTAATCTTAACTGCTTATTTTTCCTTCCAAAAATGACAATATTTCCATGTCAAGATTAGTTTTTCTAATGTGTTAAGTAGCAGTTAAAAGGGCAAAAAAAGCCTAGTCTAAAGCTGCAAGTTTTATGCATAAATACCCGCAAAAACACTCTTCAATTGCTTGTTTGGCATAAGCTTGCATTCGCCTTACTTTTTGTATAACAATAATGCAACATATCATAAGAAAATAAAATTTATGCTGAGCTTCCTATCACGCCATTCGTCTCTATTACTTATCATTGCTGCAGTATGCGGCTTCGCATTTCCATCAGCTTCGGCAGCCGTATTTCCCTACCTTCCCTACATTTTATTTTGCTTAATGCTCTTTACACTGCTTGGCATGCAACAGCGCGAATTAATCAAAATGCTGGCACTGCGCTCTGTGTGGCTATATGCCGGCTTTCATTCCGTGTTCCTCTCACTCGTAAGCTGTTCTATAGCCCTTCTGGCCGGCGCCAGCGCCTCACTAACGCTTGCTATATCAGCTGTCGCTGCCACAGGCTCACTATTTGCCACGCCTGCCATAGCCCGCTCTGTGGGCCTTGAGCCCCTAAAAGCAATGGCCATAACCATCTCTTCGACACTGCTAATGCCTGTTGTGCTCTATGTGAACTTATTGCTTTTTCAGGACAGTAGCTTTTCACTGGATATGCAAAGCTATCTTCAGCGTTTGGTTATATTCATTTTCGGCCCAATGCTATTTTCTGCAGTCTGTTACCGTATTGTTCCTCGTAACCTGCTCAGCCGGGTACATGCAAAACTATCCCAGGTAACTATCTTATTAGTTCTGGCTTTTCCATTTGGCCTGATTGGCCCATTCAGGGAAGTATTCGATCAGTCATATTCAGCAGGTATCTTTTTCTTCTTTATTGGGCTTGCTATTTGCGCCTTGTACTTTCTTGCAGGCTATGTTGCCTACGCCAGGGCTGGTATCGATGAAGGATTACTGGCAGCGATTACCTCAGCTAATCGTAATGTACTGCTTACATTTACCGTTGCAGGCAGCTACCTGGGGCCCGATTTTTTGGTCCTGATGGGGGCAATTCAACTACCTACCTATTGTTTGCCTATGCTCGTAAAGTGGCTCAATCGCTATCTGAGAAAAAGTACTGTACTCAAGACATCACCGTCCTCCAATACTGATATCTAACAACCTTGGAAGCTGGTTGAAATCCACGCGAACTCTGATGATAAATCACTCAGCGAGCCATCCAGTTCAAACTTATGCGCCCAAATCGACACTTTCTCTTGCTTGTGTCGGTTGATTTCCCTAAGATTTCTTCGAATTCTCAGGGCGGGGTGAAATTCCCCACCGGCGGTAGTTCAAACAGCAGAGTTTGCCATTTGAAAAGCCCGCGAGCGCTTAACTGGTTTGTTACGCAACCAACCTGTTAAGGTCAGCAGATCTGGTCCAGTACTTACTATAAGTATCAATCCAGAGCCGACGGTTATAGTCCGGATGAAAGAGAATCGGTGATGGCCTTTGGCCATAGGCTTTTACAATACAATTGCCGATGTAAGTTGGCTTTGTTATATCTTTCTGTAAAGCTATTTTAGCATTTGCTAAAACGCTGACTTTTCACGCCCTGATTCTGGTATCTTTTTTATTTGGAGTACTTTTACCATGAATCAGTCACTACTATCCCCTTTTGGTACGCCGTTCGAGCGTGTTGAAGCTGGTCTTGATGCAATCCGCAACGGTCGCGGCGTCCTTGTTGTTGACGATGAAGATCGTGAAAATGAAGGTGACATCATTTTCTCTGCCGAAACACTTACCACAGAACAGATGGCAATTATGATCCGTGAATGTTCAGGCATTGTTTGCCTCTGCCTGACAGAAGAGCGCGTCGAGCAACTTGAACTGCCAATGATGGTTGAAAACAATACCAGTGCAAACCAGACCGGATTCACTGTTACTATCGAAGCGGCCCACGGCGTTACGACAGGCGTATCTGCAGCCGATCGTGTAACGACAATTAAAGCGGCAATTGCAGACGGAGCAAAACCTGCCGATTTAAGCCGCCCTGGTCATGTATTCCCACTTAAAGCGAATCCTGAAGGTGTACTGGCGCGTCGTGGTCATACCGAAGCAACTATTGATTTGATGAGGCTTTCAGGCTTGAAGCCTTACGGTGTACTTTGTGAGCTCACTAATCCAGATGGCACAATGGCCCGCCTGCCGGAAGTGATTAAGTTTGGTGAGAAATTTGATATGCCTGTACTGACAATCGAAGATTTAGCCGCCTATAGACTAGCAAAGGAAGTCGCTAACTCTGAGCAGCCAGAGGCTATTACCGCTTGATAAGCGAGAAATGATACTAAAAAGCCGCGACCAAGCGCGGCTTTTTACCGATCAACGCATTCATTATATTCACAGTAGGTATATCCAAATAGTGTTAAACCCCAGCGGCTGGGATAAAATAAATCAACACAGACCAAGCTGAAATCCACCCAGTTACCATTGCTACATCGACCCAATCACGACTCATACCGCATCTCCACAATTACTTACCTGACTACCTTTTATCGTCATAGGCTTATAAGTCTTTAGTTTTTTTTTACATCTTTCTATTAATTTACTGAATTAATTTTAACCTGCTCCCAAATATATTCCCTCTATGAATAAATAAAAATCGGAGTGCCATTTTTATGACACTCCGGACGGTGGTTTTCAATATTTTGACGAAACTTAACGGCAATAAAGCGCAATTTCGCTGAAGTTATTACGTTAAGGTTCTGAGACTTTAATCTTGATCATAGTCTTTGATTGCCCTTTCAAGGGCAGTCAAATCAGAGCTGCATAAATAAGGCTTCAGGGAATCAAACTTATCTTCAGGCCAGCTGTAGATATCAAATTCCACCAATTTATCTATCACCTCACGGGAGAAACGATAGCGTATATGCTTTGCCGGATTGCCCCCGACAATGCTATATGGTTCGACGTTCTTGGTAACGACACTATTGGCGGCTATTACCGCTCCCTCACCTACTCTAACGCCAGGCATAATCATTGCCCGCATACCAATCCAGCAGCCGTCACCTATATGAGTATCACCTTTTCCGATATAGGATTCTTCAATATGGTCCATAAATGGATACAGTGAGAACCAATCAACCCGGTGGTTGTGGTTTCCTCCCATCAAAATAACAACTTCAGCCGCAATACACACATAGTCGCCGATATAGAGTTTATCGACCTCCCATTGTGTGGGCGCATCACGGGTTAGCTCATCACCGAGCAGGTAACGAACCACGGATTGTTCAAAACCATCGTCCCAATAATCACTGTAATAACTGTGACTCCCCTTAACGATGATATTTTTATTAGTGACAACGTCACTTAGTAGTTGAGTTTTTGTCCAAGTTTTATTTATCTGGTTTTTCATGGCATCGCCTTTATCAGTCAATCTGGCTGACTGTTTCATTATTTGCTCTGCGCCATGGAACGTTACGGAATTTGTACCAAACAAATCCCATCGTCTATGGCGATAATTCTACGTCCGGAAAATTATCGCCGCCTTGCTTACCCTTGGCTGATTAAGCAACGGGCTAAAAAGGATATATTGATTCATCTTGTTAATTCATTCTGTCAGGCGACAACCTGAGAACACTCGCATGGAATATAGGAAATCAGCGTTTCTGTCGGTGCTGCCAACATCCCCATTTCTATTGCATAGGTTGAGAAAGCATCTGCCATCGTTACGTTGAGTGTCACTGGCTCAGAAACACAGTCCAGCAACGCACTGTAGCCTTCTTTACCTGTAGCCGTATAACCAGAAGAAACTGAGGTATACACCACCTCGTCTTCAATATCGATCCAGCTTCCATCCTTGAACGTTTGCAGACTTTCAATACGCAACCCTGGTGACGAACAGCAACGATAAGTGAAACGTAAATGTGATGTATAAGGAAAGCTCCCACTCCCCGTACCTTCAACACCGTTATCAATGGCATTGTTAATCGCCCCTTCCAGGGCAGCCCTGATCTGTTTGCCTTTTACCTGATAGACCATCAGTTCTATGGCGAAAGGTAACAGTTTACCGGCAATGTCAGCCGACGTAATCGGTCCAGGGTTAAGCGAGGCTCTAACCCCACCAGCATTATGAATGGCAAAATCAACGTCATGGCCCAGTTGTCGTCCCTTCCAGACAAAGCTATCAACCACCAGCGGTGCTATCTGGCTTCCGCCTTTGTGATCGGGGATCCTGACATGGCGTAAAGGCTCCACCGCTTCTGCAATATGCTGTGTTTGCAACTGGCGTACATCAGGACGATAGTCTGTGTTGAGAATGTTCTCTATAAACGGGTCTTTGGCACAAAGACGAACATTTGCTTGTGCCTTCAGATACTGTTTGACCGCATCATGGCTATTTTCGTCAAGGTGCTCGCTTCGTGTTGCATCCACAGTAAACTGCCTTCCCAACAAGAGCTGATTTACCCCGCTCGCACTGGCGACAGTTCCATCAGGATTAAAATCGAGTTCAAGCTGTCCCAGTGCCAATGCATTACAACCAGCCTGCACCACACAGGTACCGTTTACCATTTTCGCATAGGAATCAGTGACACCGTAACCGACATTAGAAAAGTCGCCCTGCATTGTGTGGGTATGTCCGCCGATAATTGCACCAATTCCATCAACCTGAGAAGCAAGCTCGAGATCCCGGTCATAACCAAGATGACTTAGCAAAACGATTTTGTTGATCCCTTGCAATCTTATAGCCGCAACGGTTTTTTCAGCCACGCTCACAACATTCAGAAAAGAGGTATCAGGATCAGGATTGGCAATACCCGCCATATTTTCAATGGCCAATCCAAAAATCGCGACCGGTTCACCTTCAACATCTTTAACGATATAGCGGCCATGATCATTGGTATTATCAAATGAATAAACATTGTTCTTGCTGCGAAGCGGATTAGGCTTGGACTGGTTTTCATCCGCCAGGTCCCAGTTGGCAACCAACAGAGGAAAGTTAGCCTGATCCATGAAATCAGCAACAACCCCATTACCCATGTCTAACTCGTGGTTACCCAACGCCATGGCTTCTACACCAATTGCATTGAGCAATTTAGCATTTGCCAGGCCTTTATATAGAGAGAAAAACAATGTGCCCTGAAAACAGTCACCAGCATGAACAAACATAAACTCACGCCCTTTCAGGTGTGCCTGCATTTTGACATCCTTAACCGCTGACGACACGCGGGAGAACCCACCACAGCTTGCATACACCGACGTCTCCGCGTCCAGTACTTGCTCGGGCAAACTGAGTGATATCGAAGAGGGTTCAAAGTGCGAGTGTGTGTCGTTGATATGCGCGATTGTTAAGTTCGCTGAGCGGTGCTTTGTCATATAGGCTTATTGCTCTCCATTTCTTTCTTTTCTCTGGTATGAGCCACATCATAATACAATATGACTCAAATCACATAATTTCCTGATACATTCTTTTGCACAAACTAAGTTTGTGACATTTGACAAGGTGTATGAGAGTTCTGGCAGTACTTCATTCGATAAGCCTTACCCCCCCGTAGGCATTAATCCTCGGCGATTCAGCCCAAGCCTGACGTATTATAGTTAAAAGATAATCACTACAAATTTATGACAAGGCGATATCATGGTTGGTTATCTGTTACCTATATTTCTTGCCTGCATAGTCGGTATTCTTGCTCAGAAAACAGGCCTTTGTATGGTTAGAGGAGTTCAGGAACTACTTGCCAAACGTCCCGGATTTCTTGCCACAATTCTATGTTGCGGGTTCTGGTTCTGGCTCGTCACCCCCTACGATATTGAAGACAGTGTCAGCCTCGCAATGAACCGCCATTCCGTCAGCACACCTTTTATCTTGGGGGGATTACTGTTCGGGCTAGGCGCGGCCATCAATAAGGGCTGCTCTATATCCACCATCACCAAGCTATCCAAGGGCCATTACCATATGTTTTCTACAGTGGGCGGATGGCTCATCGGATGGTGTTTACTTGCCTCTATCCCAACAGAACTTAACTACTCACCGCTCGCACCAATAACAAGCCCCTCCGTTACTGTGATTGTGGTGTTATTTGTTCTTGTTGCGATCATCATGTTTAGGATACCGCCGCAACGAAGACCGATTCTTCTTGGCATCATATTATTTGGTGTTATTGCAAGTATTCTTACTTACCAGGTACCTGAATGGTCGCCCAGCCAGCTGTTCAAAGACATCTCTGCCGCCAGTATTCACGGGGAAACAGAGAAGTGGCCACCTCTGCAACGTTACCTAATACTTGTCGCGCTTATCTTTGGGATGAGCATTAGCGCTAAAAAGCGACTATCCGTCCATGAATTTGAGTTAAGGCCAAGCCAGATTATTGTTCACTTAATTGCAGGAATAATTATGGGCATTGGTGCTTCACTGGCGTTAGGTGGCAATGACTCGCAGTTACTCATCGCTCTGCCATCTTTCTCACCCGCAGGTGCCATTACTATCTTCTGTATGATTGCGGGGATCACTGGCGGAATATTGATCAGAAAAGCTATCCAGCATTTTACTGACAGAGCGACGGATACTGACCAGTAAAACTGGCGAAAGCCCTATCGCTCATCGTTACGCATATAGCTGTTTACTGGTAACGGCCATGGCGCTGCAGGAACTCAACTTTATAACCATCAGGATCCTGAACAAAAAAGAACTTCGCCAGTAATACACCGTCACGGAAGAATTCTTTTATCTCAGCAGGCTCATACCCAAACGCCTCTAGTTTCTCATGTTCTGCTTCCAAATCATCAACCGCAACTGCGATATGACCATACCCTGTACCATGAGTGTACGGCTCTTCTGTACCTTCATTCCAGGTCAGCTCGAGTTCCATATCGTTTTCTTCATTGCGAAGATAGACAAGGCTAAAGCCTTCAAAATCCAATCGCTCAGCAATATCAAGATCAAGCGCCTGCTTGTAGAATTTCAATGATTTATCAAGATCCACAACACGGATCATAGAGTGGATTATCTTAGCCATCTGACAACTCCAGAAAATACTTATCTTTATCAATTACACCTAAGCAGTTGATGGTTAAGTCAAATGCCGGCAAATTCAGTTTTCCGGACTATATCAATCTGGCTGAATAACAACAAGCTTTCAGTTTAAATCGGCGATTGAGTCTTTAAAATCAATGAGTTCTTACTATTCTGTGAGCTTGACACGCACATATACGACAAAGGTGCTGTACTCTAAATATTAGAGGTGAACTATGCAGCTAAACCGAATTGAAGTTTCTGGATTCAGAGGGATCAAACGCCTATCACTGACTTTTGACGAGTTAACAGTGCTTATCGGTGAAAACGCCTGGGGTAAGTCTTCATTGCTCGATGCGTTAAGTATCGCCCTCTCTCCGGATACCAAGTTTTATAATTTTAAGTTCTCAGATTTTCATGTCGACTACACGGCAGGTCATACCAAGATGACCCAGTTGCAGATCGTTCTTCATTGGCAGGAAGACTATCCGGGAGAATATAAGTTACGTAAATACAAGTGCTTTGCTCCCCTTTGGGTTGAAGGTAACGATGATATCAAACACCTCTACTATCAACTCGACAGCATTGTCAAAGACGACAAAATCATTAACCACCGTGCATTCCTCAATCAAAACGGTCAAGTTATAGATTGCGACGACAATGACAAGCTCGCTCGTCAACTGATGATTTTACATCCTATTGTCAGAATACGAGATGCACGCAGGCTGCATACTGAACCTGTCAGCAGCAATGGTAACGGGAATGGTCATAGCAACGGCGACAAAGAAAAGACTGAAAACGCGCGTATCCAACGGCGGCTTGAAAACACCTGCGAACGGCTTATGACCCGACCGGGACATGTTAGTCCTGAAGAGATAAAAAGCAGTATTAATGCGTTAAGAACTCTGGTCGATCATTATTTTGCTTTTACGCCACACAATCGCTCTAAAGATTTTAACCGCGCCCACTTTCCGGTCAAAGCTCAGTACGCCGTCAACCCGTTGGAACAACTCACCCAGCCACAGATGACCAAACAAGGTCGGCTGGTGCTAATGGGCTTACTCAATGCCTTTATCCGAGCAAGAGGACCGGTTGAACTGAAGCGTATTTCACGCCCTATAATGATCCTCGAAGATCCAGAAGGCCGACTTCACCCAACCATTCTGCACCAAGCCTGGTCATTCATTATGAATATGCCAATGCAGAAGATCCTGACGACCAATAGCCCGGATTTAACGAGTGTTGTGCCGTTACACACAATCAAAAAGCTGATTCGAGAACCGGACCGTACCCATGTCTATTCGATACTGCCAAAAAGGCTCAGCCGTGACGAAGAAAGACGGGTAACATTCCATGTTCGGCTTCATCGCCCCAATGCGCTGTTTGCCCGTGCCTGGTTGTTAGTCGAAGGGGAAACCGAAGTCTGGTTATTCAACGAATTTGCCCGTATCTGCGGTTATAACCTGGCCGCTGAAGGCGTACAAATTATTGAGTTTGCTCAGAGTGGATTAAAACCGCTCATTAAGGTAGCAAGAAGCCTGGGAATTGAGTGGCACCTCGTCGCTGACGGTGATCTGGCCGGTAAAAAGTATGCCGACACGGTCCGAAATTTATTGGGCACCGAAGCCGAACGCCACCGATTAACCGTGCTGCCAAACCGGGATATCGAACACTTCCTGTTTAACAATGGTTACGAGCCTTTATTCCGTCGTCTGGCAAACATCCCACATGATAGCCAGGTTCCGCCCAAAAAGATTATATTAAGGGCCCTTAAACGTCATGCTAAGCCGGATGTCGCACTTGCCATGGTTGAATATACTGACGAAGATAACATTGAAGAGATCCCGCTCCTGCTTAGGTGGATACTCAAACGGATTGTTGCGATGTCGCGGGGAGTCAGTTAATCCCTATCGATATAAATATTATGAAGTTCACACTTTCACAATAAATATCAAAACTTCGATACCGTAGCTTTGTTGCTCAGATGTTATTAGATAAAATTAAAAGATAACTATTAAAAGCATCTCTAATAAACAATCAGCCTGGAAGGAAGTATTTTGATTAACGAACTTCTTCACGCGCACAGAGCTTTCAACAAAATCCTAAGGATGCTCGCCCTGGGACAACAAAAAGAGGAAATGCTCGAGCAGTTGATCGATGTAACCGAGAACATCTACACAGATCGGTTAACATCCATTTTGCTGCTCAATCCAAAAACAGACACCCTGCACTGTGCATATGCGCCAAATTTACCTGAATTTTATAATAAGGCAATTGAGGGCATTCATATCGGTCCAAATGTCGGCTCATGCGGAGCTGCCGCTTACCATAAACAAAAAGTTATTACCGAGAATATCAACGAGCACAGTAACTGGACAAACTTCAAAGCCGTTGCCTCAAAGGCCAACCTGGCATCTTGCTGGTCAGTTCCAATAATGTCCTCTAAAAATAAATTATTAGGCACTTTTGCTACATACAGTGGCGAACCCGCAAGGCCCACCCCCTTCGAACTGGAAATTTTGGAAATGGCAGCCTCGGTTTGTGCTGTTACATTAGAGAAATACGAAATCGAAGAAGAACTCATGCAGTCTGCAACCTATGATTTTTTGACCAATGCCTACAACCGCCGGGCATTTTGTCAGAAGTTGCAACAAGAGATAGATGACTACAACAAGCATGATGACTACGTGGCGTTGTTCTATATCGACATCAACAACTTCAAGACAATCAATGATCAATATGGTCATGCATTTGGCGATTTGGTACTGGTAGAGACAACGAAACGTTTAAATAAACTCAGCTGTGACACAGGCGTTGTCGGGCGATTAGGCGGTGATGAATTTGCGCTATTATCAACATTTGAAAACAAAGACGAATTTAAGCGCCAGCACCTTCAACTGCAAAATGATATCGGAAGTGGCCTTACTATTGATGATGTAAACTGCTCGGCATCAATTGGCTACACCCTGGTCAAACGGTGTGACATCGACGAACACGATATTCAATCACTCTTATGCCATGCTGATTCTGACATGTATAAAGCAAAGCAAAGATTTAAACGTCAGCTTATTGCCAGTTGCTAACCTGAGCCAACTATTATTGCTTTTCAAAAAACAATGTCAGTGTCCCGACCCTAACTCCCCATTTGGTCATTGTGGCGATATTAAATACCCGCTTGTGATCTTGCCGGTACATCCAGTCATCAATACTAATATCATAAGTCGTATCATCGACCGGAATGCGGAGAACATATTGCCAATTAAGCGCATTACCCACTGACTTGCCTGTTGCCAGCCCAACGACGTCACCAGCCCGGCCTGAATAATGTCCATCACTTGTACGCGTGATCACCCAGGTTCGCTGCTGCTTTTCGCCGTCATCGAAAATAAAGTCTTCATCGAGCGTTAACGTATTGCCCTGTACACGTCCCTGAATCACCACTTCAAAACGTCTGGTCTGCTTTCCGTCTCTGTCCTGTAACATTCCCCAGGCCATGACAGTACCGTCAAAATACTCAAACAGGTTAAAATCAGGTTCTGTTCCCTGATATTCATCAATCGATAGAGAGCATCCAGGAAGCAATAATACAATGGCCGCCATGACCAGCCCTTTCAACGTAAGTAACATATGCCTCTCCGCGTCTTCATACCTTCTCCAAGCTTACTTCCTAAGGCTGTTCTTTATGACTGTGTTCATCTCTGCCTTATGTTTGCAACTAATAAACCTAGGCTTGCCCAATCAGTTGACGACGAATATCCGGATAGGAAGTCCTTGGTGATAGCCAGATATGAAGAAACGACATTGACATTTCTTGGTCTGTCAGAACTCCAATTTGACGGTTATCCTGATAGAAAACACCTCCAGCTTGCTCAATGACAAAAATCAACCTGTCCCCCTTTTGTACATCCGGCCAGATTTCAGCCAAACGTGATAACCATGCCTGACGCTTGGAGACAGGGATCCCCAGATGCTTCCACTGTTTATCGGTGGCTTCCAGCAGATCCTCTTTATCAACGTTACGCTGATACTTGATCACTAAGGCAAGATCTTCAGTATCGTTGCGATAAATTCCCGTTGGCGTTCTCAGTTCGGAATCATAAATCACCCACGGTCCCCATTTTAGCCGAGCATCCCCGACAGTTGGCCAGCTTTGCCACGGTGTCTTGGCTGTTGCCGTCATTGCGGCCAACAGGAAAGTCAAAGCTATTACTACCTTCATACACCCTCCAACTGTTGCCTGTTACATCTATTGAGAAGTGCTAATACCAATACCGAAAAACATAACCAGCACACCAAAATACAGATAAGGGTAATTTCGATGCCTAACGGCCACATTACGGCCCCGAATCGGTAACCGGCAAAATAGCTCATGGTCCCGCCTATACCGCCCAGCATCACTATGATGTATGGCGAGTTAGCCACTATGGTCTGGCGCATTATCCAGACGAAGGATCCAAAACCGAGCCAAAGCAACACTAACCAAACTGGAAACGCATTGGCTGCAAACATGTAGAGACCCATCCAACTGAGCATCAAGTCCATCAGCACACCCGTTGCGCCCAACATCAGTCCAAACCACCACGTCCCCTGGTAACGCCACCAGCAGGCGAGCAACAACATAACCAGAAGCCAAACAAACTGTCCCTGACCTATCACCGCCAGAAACCAATAAACATTGAAGATCAAACCAATGATCAGTAATTGACGAGCAGGCATATAACCTCCAGTTTGAACGGCTATTCACGCCATCCCGAACGGCTGGCAACAAGCTGAACGGTACTGATACTGCGCTCTAAAAAGCCACCTTCGCAGTAGCAAAGATAAAACCGCCACATTCGGATGAATCTATTATCAAATCCTTGCTCTGTGAGCTTCTCGATACTGTCGTTAAAATTGTGATGCCAGTCTGCCAATGTCTTCGCATAGTCCATACCAATATCTTTAATATCGCGAATAATGAAATCACTATGTTCGGTCATTTGATTGGCGACTGTGGTCACTGACGGTAAGAAGCCTCCCGGAAAAATGTACTTCTGGATAAAGTCGACACCCTTGCTGTAGCTATCGTAGCGTTGGTCATTCATCGTAATCGCCTGAATAGCAAGCAAACCTTCGGGTTTCAGCAGCGACTGGCACTTTTTAATGTAGGTGGTCAGATACTCCTTACCGACAGCTTCTATCATTTCCACCGAGACAATCTTGTCATACTGGCCACTCAGTTCCCGGTAATCACTGAGCAACAGGGTTATTTGACCTGACAGCCCTTCCTGCTCGATTCGCTCCTTGGCCCATTGGTGCTGCGCATCGGAAATGGTCGTTGTTGTCACCTTACAGCCGTAGTACTTGGCCGCATGTATCGCTAACGCTCCCCATCCTGTACCTATTTCCAGCAGGTGGTCTGATTCAGTTAGATTCAACTTCCGGCAAAGCCTGTCCATCTTGTTGATCTGTGCCTGAAACAACTCCTGATGCTTGTCATCATAAATGGCCGCTGAATAAAGCATGTTCGGGTCTAAAAAGGTACGGTAGAAATTATTACCGAGATCATAATGGGCCAAAATATTTTGTTTGGCGGCTTCCTTGCTGTTGCGTCGGGTTCGGTGTACCCACTTATCTCTCAGCACACTCAGCCAGCTCATTTTTGCCTCAATCCGCTCCATGACTGGCAGGTTTTTAGCAATGACTCTAACAACTTGAGTCACATCGGGGGAATCCCACCAACCATCAATATAAGACTCACCAGCAGCAATACTGCCGCCAGACAATAACCGCTTATAGAACGCAGGATTTTGTACAATCAGCTGAGCCTGACAACTGGCCTGACGCTCTCCAAAAAAATACGTATCTCCACTCTGTTCGACGACGGTAAGCCCTGCGCCTTCTAGTAGTTCAAGTGCCTTGAAGATCACTTTGCGGGCAATATTCTCTGTTCCCGTCATCACCAACTCAGAACGACTTACATCACTTTTAAACATAATGAGCCCCTTATTTACTGTTCCACTCTTGATTTGACGGAATCTGTTTACTTGGCGAATGGTTGTAGAAAGGCGCACCTTTCAACCACAGTCGCAATGCCTGCCAATAAATACCAATCACTATTTTTATGGCTTGAACCGGTGTGGCGGTAATAAGTTGCCAGAGCACTTTTGTCGTAAAGGGTCGACGCTTCATTACCATGGTGGCATCCATGATGTTTTGGCCTCCATCACTTGAGCGAATATCTAAATGCACAACCAGTTGTTTTTCTGGAGCCTTGAGCCGCCAATGGTACTCCTGGCTCATCGGATTAAATGGCGAGACATGAAAAGCTTTAGGATTGTGATAGCTTGAGCCGGCTGGCACTGCGTAATAGTGCCTTTCGTTCCAAGGAGTGTTGCTTACCTCAGCCAATACCCAGCGCCAATTATCCTGTTCGTCGTAGAGGTAATACATATTCAGCGGACTGAAATACACGCCAGCATAACGCAGCTGACACAACATCATGACTCGTCCTTTGACTCGCTCACCCGTCAGGCTTTCAACCTTCGCAACCACAGCCTGTTTTAATGATTGAATATCGTTATCTGTAACTTGCTGCTCGGTGTTTGGAGCATTCATGAAATCCTGCGTTCTAAAACGGGCGAAATTCAATACGCTCTTACCAAACCCTTTCACAGTTTTTTGTAATTCTTCAAGCTCATCGAGATCTATCAAAGACATAAACATCGGGTAGCTAAAACTATGCTCTACCGGTGTGAACCGTCGATGCCTGACAGTGCCAACATACAGTCCGCTATTCATACCTTTCTCCCTCAACCTGCCAGGCTGCGGTATAAGAGCGGCTAGCCTGCAGTTTGTCTGTGGCTAACTCTGCGGCAAGTTTTGATATGCCATCTACCACATCTAGCGCGCTGTGTACTCCGTCTTCATGAAAGCCGTTATACCAATAGGCTCCGCAGTACCATGTGTTGTTAACACCGTTAATATCACTTCTTGCCTGCTGAGCCATCATGCTCGAAATGGTAAACACAGGATGAGCGTACGTAAACCGTCGGAGTATTTTTTCCGGAGATATCCGCTCTGTTTGGTTTAAGGTGACGCAAAACGTCTCAGGAGACACAATATTCTGAAGAATATTCATGTTGTAGGTTAGGCTGGCTAACTTATTGTCTCTTAGTTGCCCATTTTCGACGCTGGGACCAAGGTGATAATTCCAGGCAGCCCATGCTGCCCGAGATTGAGGGAGCATCTTGGTGTCGGTATGGAGCACAACTTCATTATCCTGATACTCCATGGCACCCAGCACCCGCTGCTCT
The DNA here is from genome assembly GCF_009910675.1 of Photobacterium alginatilyticum. Lineage (GTDB taxonomy): Bacteria > Pseudomonadota > Gammaproteobacteria > Enterobacterales > Vibrionaceae > Photobacterium > Photobacterium alginatilyticum. The sequence goes on from NZ_RSEJ01000004.1 coordinate 173,757, forward strand.
TCAGCCGTGGCATCCCCCAACATCGATAACGCCTGATCACTGTGACTGGCAAATATCACCTGCTCATAAACTTCACGACTATGTTCGGTTTCGACGATGATTTTCCCTTGCTGACGAATTACTTTTCTAACCGGTTGGCTCAACAATATTTTATCCCTGAAAGGCACAATGAGTTTCTTAATATATTCTCGTGACCCTCCTGGGATAACGTACCACTGCGGGCGATTTGTCACTTCGAGAAGCCCGTGATTGCGGAAAAACCGAATAAAGAACGATAACGGAAACGCACGCATGTCTGACAAAGTCGAGGACCAGATAGCCGCTCCCATAGGCAAGATATAATTCTCGGCAAAATACTGACTGAAGTTGTGAAGCTGTAAAAACTCTCCCAGAGTACGGCTTGGCTCGTCACCCAAATCCACCGACATTGCCAACTTGTTAAACCGGAGAATGTCATAGATAAAGTATAAAAGCTTCGGATTAACCAAATTGCGCTTCTGAGCAAACATGGATGTCAGGCTATGGCCGTTATATTCCAGCCCGTTGCTATCATTGTGGATACTGAAGCTCATTTCTGTCGGATCACCACTAATACCAATTTCCGACAACAAACGCTCGAATCTCGGATAAGTACGATCATTGAAAACAATAAAACCAGTATCAATCGCGTAGTCTCCGCTGGCCACTGAAACATCAACCGTTGCAGTATGGCCCCCGATATAATCATTGGCTTCATAGACGGTAATATCGTGCTGACGATGCAGATGCCACGCACATGTTAATCCTGATATTCCAGTACCGATAATGGCTATTTTCATGATTGTTTTCCTGTCATTCGTTTAACCACAGCCAACTGAACCCGAGTCGGCAATAGCGCAATCGTTTTAAGAAATAAGCTGAATTTAAGTGGGAAATGAATTTCTGCTTTTCCGGCAGCAATCCCTTTTCGGATTGCTGCCGACGCATATTGCGTTGTCACCAGCATCGGCATAGCGAAATCATTTTTATCGGTTAACGGTGTTTTGACAAAACCGGGGCTGACCAATGTGACCTTGACGCCTTTATTCGCAAGATCAATTGCAAGCGTATTGGCGATATAGGCAACAGCCGCTTTCGATGCACCATATGCCTCAGCCCGGGGCAACGGAATATAAGATGCCGTTGAGCCAACAATTACCAGTTGGGTTTCTGCATCAAAACAATGCTGCAAAGCTTGAATACAATTGAGCAGTCCGTAGACATTGACATCAAAAACACGCCTGAATAGCTCGATATCAATTTGTCCGTGTTCAATATATTCACACGTACCAGCATTTAAAATGATCAGTTTCGGCACCTGCGGCAATGACGTCATAGCTTGGGTGACTTCATCCATATCGGTAACATCAAACTGAACAGGTTGAATATTTGCACTGTGCCGACAGAGTGAATCTAACCGCTGCTGCGATTGGCCGCAAGCATATACCTGGCAGCCATCTTCCGCGTAATCTATTGCAAGCTGTTCACCAATACCCGAACTTGCCCCGGTAATTAATACTTGTCCCATCATCACATGCTCACCTTTATCCGACGGATAACAGAGCCGAGAACCGGCACCCCCTCATAAACCATTTCGCCCATGTCGAAATAGTCCCGATGATAAATAACACGTTCATCTTTATACTCAAGCCGTGAACACCCCTGAACAGATCGTGGTTTTCCGCCCGCAATACGTGGATGGCTGAATGTCATTGTCCATTGAATATAGGCTTTGTTTTGTGATGATAAGGTGTCGTGTACTTCGAATTGACATTCGTTGACGGTCCGAAATAGCCGGGTGAAATAGTCATGTAAATTAGGCCAACCAACCATTTTGTGCGCAGGGTCTTCGAAGATCACATCAGAATGATAGAGTTCTTGAAGCTCAGTTAAATTATGCTTGGTAAGTTGATTATATGTTTCGACAAATTTAGCTGTCAAAACCCCTGACTGTTCAGCCATAGTTCACTCCTCAACATAATATATTTAATACCCAGCCCGGAACGGTTTATTGGGCTTCACCAATTAGAGTCTTGGCCGATTTAAATACTTCAATAGCTCTGAGCCTTGCACTTTTATGATCAACAATCGGCTTCGGATAATTCAAACTCTCCGCCTTGTCCCATAAAAACGGCTGATGAATATATTTATCTGGCACGTCTCGTAATTCATGTATCCAAGTACGGATAAAGCTACCATCTGGATCAAATCTTTCCCCCTGAACTGTCGGGTTAAACACCCTGAAATAGGGTTGGGCATCGGTGCCTGTCGAGGCAGCCCATTGCCAGCCGCCATTGTTTGAAGCCAAATCACCATCAATCAGCTGGGACATAAACCATTGTTCGCCAGCTTGCCAGTGAATGAGCAGATCTTTGGTCAGAAAACTGGCTGTAACCATCCTCAACCGATTGTGCATCCAGCCTGTCTGCCTGAGCTGTCTCATCGCTGCATCGACAATCGGATAGCCCGTCCTGCCTTGCTGCCAGGCACTCAGCATAGAGTCGGACTGCTGCCACATCACGTTGCGGGTCCAACCGAGAAAAGGTTGGTCCCGGCTTAATTTCGGCCAGGCTACAATTAAGTGACGATAGAACTCTCGCCAGATAATTTCATTTAACCAACAAAATGCGCCACTTTTCGAATCATCTAAACATTGCGGAAACTCAGCCAGCAATGCAGCCATACATTGACGAGCAGACAGTGCACCTATACTCAAATACGGTGACAAGCAACTGGTTCCATCTATGGCCGGAATATCCCTTTGCTGATGATAAACAACTGCTTTTTCTTCACAAAACGTGCGAAGCCGCTGCCTGATAGCTTCTTCATCGACTGGCCAGTGAATACTGTCTGCAGCCGGGTAAGTAAACGACATCACCGGCTCTGGTTGCACATCCAACATAAAACCATTTGCATGTCGCTTTTCAGGTTTAGGATAGACAGAAGGCACTTCAAAACGATAAACCTTTAGCCACTCACGCCTGAAGGGTGTGAATACCTTAAAAGGCTGATTATTTCTTGTCAGTACCTTCCCCGGCGTAATAATGCAGTCATCATCAAACGCGCTGAACCTGATATTGCGCTTATCTAACAACCTTGCGGTGAGTTCATCACGCTGACGCTCATTCCACTCATATTGCTGATTACAAAAAACATGACTGATATTGTGGGACACCGCCAAATCCGCAATTGCCTGCGCCTCTTTATCAAAGTAGTCTACCTCAACAACAACTAACGGAATACTGAGTTCGGCAAGTTGCTCCCTGAGTACATCAAGGCGGCGCCGAATAAAATCAACTTTCACCGGGGCAACATTATGCTCATGCCACTGCATTGGCGTTGAAATAAAGACTGCAAGTACATTGTTACTACAACGGGTTGCGGCCGCGAAAGCTGTATTATCGACCACCCTAAGATCTGAGCGAAACCATATTAAACTTGCACCTTCGGGAGTATCTGACGTCTCTTTCTTTTCTAATGATTGATTAACCATACTACAAACTCCCATTGATTATTTCGGGCCATTACGGCTGAGCTAACATATCCTGGTGTATCGTCCTGATACTGCCAACGAGTTCAACATGACACTGCGAATTCACAACCAACTTTTTTAATTGTTCCAGATTACTTACTGATATGCGCCTTTCACCAATCACGACCACTTTACTGACTTTCAATGCTTCCAATGCCGCTCCAAGGGAAGTTAACTTACCGTCTAACGAGCCAAGCACAGTGACGTTGTAACCCTCATCTGTTAGCTGCCATGCCTGCAACCACATGTGATAATCACCCGGCGTATCGAAGCTCAATAAATAACATAGGTTTGACGAACGCTTTTTGGCTTGAGTTATCAACGCAACACAGCGCTGCATCATGGCTGACTGCCACAGTGACATTTGAATGCTTGCCAACGGGTTCTCAGCTTTTTTTATCTCGCTTTCCACAGGACTGACGATATGCGTAACAAAGACTTCCAGTGGATACTCTTTCATTATCTGTATTAACAGCTTATCTAGCTTAGCACCATCACAATCAATCAGTGCCGATAATAATGAGTCGACAGATTTTTTATTTTCCGGTTGTTCACTTTCCTGTTCGGCATCTTGTACGCCTTCAATAAGAGGGCGCACTTTACCTATTGCGACCCCCTTATCCAACCAAGATAATATAAGACGTATCTTCTCAATATCTTGTTCAGAATATAAACGATGACCTTTTTCGGTTCTTTTCGGGTTTAACAAGCCATAACGTCTTTGCCACGCCCTCAGAGTTACCGAATTCACCCCCGTTATATCGGAGACTTCTTTTATTGCGTAATACTGTTGTTCACAATCCATAACGTAACTTCAACTCCTCAGGATATGGATTTAAAAATGTTTGTAGCTGTAAATACGGATCAGGATATTGCTTCAGGTAATGGTTAATAATTGCTAAAGGCACCAGTATTGGTTGGTTACCCTCACGATAACTCATTATCAGGTCGGCTAACTCTTGTTTTTGCTCCTTGGTTAATGAGCGTTTGAAATAACCTTGAAGATGCATTAATACATTGGTGTTATTTTTCTTGCTCGCCCTATTTTTTATGGCATCCATAAACTGCTGACGATATTCGATATAAAATTCCGCTAAATCCCACTCTTTTATTGAAGCCACCAACCGGCCAATTTCTTTGTAAGCTATCGGGCTATGCGCCATCAATACGAGCTTATAGCGTGAGTGAAATTTGACAAAGGCATCGTAGCTTAAGTTATCACCGATAGAATTATAAAAATCATTGAGCGAAAAAACACGAAATACAAAGTTTTCTCTCAGCACCGGATCTTGAAGGCGCCCATCTTCCTCCACGGGTAACCAGGGCATCTTGTCCATTAACTCTCGGGTGTATACCCCAACACTTCCACCGGGTACAGTGTTTCCGTTGGGTATGTGTAATTTGACCCTTTCCATGCCGCAGGTCGGTGACTTGGCACACACGACATAACCTCGCAAACCACCAAAATGGGGGATTTGCTGCTGCGCAAAATCTTGCATCTGAGAGGTAAAGTCGATGTCATTGTCTTTGCTATCCACCAAACGCTCATCGCCTGCTGGCAGTTGCAATAACCGAATCGCGCGTCTCGGAATCGTCATCCCAATGCCTACCTCAGGACAAACCGGCTTAAAATCAAAATACTTTGAAAGCTCATCGGCCGCAAAGCGGTTTTGCTTATGTCCGCCATCAAAGCGAACTTTTTGTCCGAGAACACATGCACTTATACCAACGGAAATAGTCATAGCCCCAACCTTGTACAAACCAGTAAACTTGTACAACTAAATCTAGCCTATGCTCTTAGGTTGTACAATATTTTTTTTTGTACATGTATAGATTCGGGCTTAGTTATATGATGAACAAAGAAAAAGCGGCCTTTGGCCGCTTTACTGTTCATGACTAATTCTAGAAACTTATTGAAGTGACGAGCTGAAAAGCGAACCTCTACTGCTCCCAACGCTGTTCACGCCAGGCTTGCTGCTGTTCATCATTCAAGAACGTCCACGCCACAACACGGGTAATTTTCTGGCCTTGTGCCATGTCTATGGTACGTACATCGACAGCACCTGCTTTCTTCAGGCTACGATAGATATCCGGCAGATTTTCTTTCTTCGACACTAACGTTGTAAACCAAAAACATTGAGCCTGATGGTCAACACTTTGCTTGATCATGCGCTTAATAAAGGCGGCCTCTCCTCCCGGGCACCAAAGCTCTGCCTTCTGGCCCCCAAAATTGAGAACAGGCTTCTTCCCTTTACCGGATTTTTGAAAGCTTTCCGTCCCCTTCTTTTGAGCATTGGCAGCAAGATTACGAACTTTGCGCTCACTGCCTGCGGTCGCTTCCGCCAATGAAGCGTGAAAAGGCGGATTGCACATCGTAAAATCAAAAACATCGTCTGCATTGATCATCCCGGTAAAGATATGGTCCGGATTTTTCTGCAAGCGACACTTAATTCCACCAGCCAACGTTGGATTAGACTCCACAATAAACTTCGCTGATTTAATTGAAAGCGGGTCAATATCAGCCCCGACGAAACGCCAGCCATAAACCCTATGCCCGACAATCGGATACGCACAATTCGCTCCGACTCCAACATCAAGGCCGGTTATGCGTTTCCCTTTGGGGATCTTGCCCTTGTTCGATTCAGCCAGCAAATCTGCAATATAGTGAAGATAGTCTGCTCGGCCGGGAATTGGCGGACACAAGTAACCCGCTGGAATATCCCAATGCTGAACCTGATAAAAATAACTTAACAATGCTTTATTCAGCATTTTGACTGCCTGAGGATCGGTAAAATCAACAGATAAGTCACCAAACTTGTTAGTTGCTACAAAGGGACTTAACGAAGGACAGCTCGCTATCAGGGCGTCAAAATCATAACGCTGACGGTGGGGGTTGCGAGGATGTAACCCTTTTTTGGTTACCTGAGTTTTCTTCTTTTGCGTCATTTAATTATCACTTTGCTTAATTAGCAGCTAAACAATACTGTTAACTGCAATTGATACACTGCATTTTACAGCATAAACCTTGTTGCAATAAGTCCACGGACAAACCATATAAAAAATATTTTCCAAGACACAAGCAAAACTAAACGCATACTCCGCGACAAAATGGTCAACAAATGGTCGATAAATGGTCAATTCACGCAAAGTTCGCTAAATATGAGACAAATTTGTAGAAAAAACATGTCTCAAATTTTACAGTGGAATTAACTGGCATAGCTGTGCAGTGCTATTTAGGCATTACAAGCAAAAGGAGTTGCATTATGCGTATATGGATCTTTGTGCTGTTCGTTTTGCCTTCTTTGGTGTCTGCACAGACACCTTCGTCAATCGCTTTTTATTACAACTCAATTGATTCCGTCAGGGAATTAATGAATTACGATCGTGTCGTTGTAACCGCGGACCTAATTACCCCAAAACAAATAGGGACATTACATAAAGCAAAAACGAAAGTTTTTGCCTATCTGAGTGTTGGGGAATTTGACGGTCAAATCTTACCCGACAACTTACGTACTTCCTCTCCTGCAAGAAATGAAAACTGGCAAAGTTATGCCATGGATTTAACCGATCCCCAATGGCAACTATATCTGACCCAAAAAGCTGAAGCTTATCTCTCTAAAGGGTTTGACGGTCTATTTCTCGATACTCTGGACAGCTATTACCTCTTTGCTAAAAGCGAGAAAAAACAATATCAGCAACAACAAGCTCTGGTTAGTATTATCGCCCGCCTGGATCAGTTAAAGGGCAAGCCTGAGTTGATCCTAAACCGTGGCTTTGAAATTATCGAGCAGCTACAGCATCCAGTTTCTGCCGTGCTCGCCGAGTCACTCTACAACAGCTACCACCCTGTCGATAATAGCTATAAGAAAGTCAAACCCTCTGATTCAGAATGGCTTACCGGCAAACTGAATCAAGTTAAAGCACGTGGCATCGAGGCGATTGTTATTGACTATATCCCGGCGAAAGACCGTGAAGCACAAATTGCAGCCGCGAAACGCTTGCTTAACGAAGACTATACGCCGTATGTCAGTGACGGAATGCTCTATGAGTTCGGCGTGAGTACAATCGAACCAGTGGCTAAGCGTATTCTCGGCTTTTTCGACAGCCAGTTCACTGACTTTTCGTCATCAGAGTGTCACCGGATGATCTCAATGCCTATCGAGTACATGGGTTACGTCCCTGAATGCAGGGATGTCCGGTCAACCAACATCGACAATATCGACCTAAGTCGCTACGCTGCCGTTTTGCTGTGGCTGGAAGAAGGTTCCTATCAAAGCAATGCCAAACTTCAGCAATGGCTTTTCCATACTATTGACGAACGCCCGGTCCTCTTTATCAAATCACTGCCTACGGATGAAACATTACGAGCCAAGCTCGGCATTACCGAAGCTGGTACACTTGAAGGCAAAGTCACTATCAGTCGTGGCAGAGAGTGGCTGGCCAATCGCTATCCTCCCACTTTCAGCGAATTTGAAGCTCATCCGCGTTGGGTTACCAAAAATGCCAGCATCGCTCCGCTCATTGAAGCAACCGATAAAAACGGCCATTCCTCAGGTCTCCTGTTCAAGGCTCCTTGGGGAGGCGCGGTTTTGGCCCCACTCCCTGTACTTAACCTGGCAAACAACACCGAAACATGGACAATTGATCCTTTCCGCCTAATCGACGAGACACTGGACCTTCCGGTTATTCCCGCCGCCGACGCCACGACGGAATCAGGCAGACGGATCATCACCAGCCATGTCGACGGTGACGGTTTCCCGTCCAAAGCCTGGTTCCCGGGAAAACCCTATACCGCAGAAGTATTGCTAAAGCATGTCTTTAATAAATACGACTTACCACAAACTGTTTCTGTAATTGAAGGCGAGGTTGGTAAACGCGGTTTATACCCTGACGAAAGTGAAGCCATGGAAGCTGTGGCCCGTGACATATTTGCATTACCAAATGTAGAGATTGCATCACATACTTTTAGCCATCCTTTTTTCTGGGATCAGACCAAGACATTTAAGAAAAAGCAGTATGGGGATCACCTGCCTATCCCCGGCTACACACTGGACTATCACAATGAGATCATCGGTAGTGTTGACTACATCAACAATAATCTCGCCCCCAAAGGGAAAAAAACAAAGCTGATACTGTGGTCAGGAAAAGCCGATCCCAAAGAAGATATTCTGACCATTGCTGAAAAAGCCAACCTGCTAAATGTTAACGGTGGTAATACCTATGTGGTAAAGGGAAATGACAACTATACCCAAGTCTCGCCCACTATTGCCTGGTATCCCTCGGCAGTCCAAGTCTATGCGCCGGTACTCAACGAAAATATATACACCAATCTCTGGACTGAACATCATGATGGTTACGGACGTGCCGTAGAAACATTCGAGTTACTTGGCAGTCCACGCCGACTGAAAACTATCGCTATCTACTACCACATGTACTCAGGCGCTTACCCAGCGTCGTTGAAAGGGCTTCTTAATGTCTATGACTGGGCAGTGAAGCAAAAGGCCACTCCCCTTTACCTCAGTGAATATGCCAAACGTGCTCGTACTCTGTATGAAACAGGCATAGCTAAAACCCTCGATGGCAATTGGCAAATCACCAGTTCAGGCGTTACAAGCATCCGCCTACCGGATTCAATGGGGTTTCCGGTTATCTCGAAGAGCAATATCGCAGGCTGGGACCAAGGGCCAGGAGGTAAGTTCCTGACTTTATCTGCGCCGCGCAGTGTAATTGTCATGGCTAACATTCAAAACCAAGGCGCCTATCTAAAAAATGCCAACGGCCAGCTTATACAATGGAAGAAAGATGGGAAAATCACGTACTGGACAATTAAGAGTCATACCCCGCTTGAGTTTGAAATCGCCAATGGCTCAGGGTGCAAACTCATCAGTAACTCGACACTAAAAGCAACTGTCATCGCGAATGGCGTGATCAGATATCGTGCATCAAAAGCAGGCACATTCACTGGCTCACTACACTGCAGTAGTCAATCTGCAACAACGAACAAGAACGACTAACGGTGAACTACGCATGGCAGTATTTTTAAAACGTCCCCACTCAGGTAAAAGGAAAAAGCCAAGAATACGCCTGGTCAACAAGCGAACCTTGGCAGTTCTTACGATTACCTCATTGTGGGCACTATGGTTGGTCTCGCCTAGCCAGAATATGCTGATCAAACTCGTTGCACGTTCTTCCTCACCCGATGTATCACTGGCCTTTTTACGTGAGCTCAATAGTCGGGAGCCAGACAACCGAGAAGTCATCAAACTGATGATCGAAACCTATATCCAGCTCGACCGCCGCAAAGAGGCGTTAGCATTGTCAGAAACCATCCTCACCGACGACGACGCCACCAGAGACTGGGATGCCTTTGCTGTCTACCTTCAGCTGTTACTGGATGTTTTTCATCAGAATGGCGCGAATAACGAAATAGAAAGCAGGATTAAGCGCATAATCAGTAGCACGGATTATGTTCCCGAGGCTGAACTGGCGCGTCAGTTTGCCGATGCTGCCATTGAACTCTCGATGCCGGAGAAAGGTTTGGCTCTATTGCTGCCACATCTACAGAGCGGCGAGACCAGCCACCAGGAACTGATCACTCTCGCACTACAGAACTCAGACTATGATAACTCGCTGAAGCTTCAACTGGATGCATTCAGGGAGTTCGAAAATCTCGACCAGGCAAAATCATTACTGGCACTGTTGGCCTCGTCTAATGAACCTGTATTAAGCAAACAATTTATTAGCAGCTATAACGGCAAGCTCAGCCAACAGCCTGACTTCTTGCGCATGACAATTGACCACTCCAGGCTAATGGGCAATTTCGACACCGCGCTGATGCAATCGAGAAAATTACTGGTCATCGAGCCTAACAACCAGCTAATGGCGAGCACGGTAGAGCTCGCTATCACCAATGGAGACCTGACTTTAGCAACCTCTCTTCAACAACAATTGGTAAGCAGTACAAACGCCTCTGTGCATATTGCCAAGCTACATGACCTTTATCGCTGGCAAGGCAATGTACCCAAAGCCTTTTCGCTAAGCAAAGAATTACTTAGCCGCTCGCCATCAGAAGTACAACTCAGAGCCGGCGTTGAAGAATCCCGTGCTCTCGGGGATATTTATCACGAAAGCGTTTTCTATAATCGGCTTGCCGCCAATAACCAAATCACCAGCAAGGAATATTCAAGCTGGCTGAATGCAATCGAAAAGGCTGAAGGCACCAATGCGGCCCTAAAGAGCATAAAACGGCTTTCTGCAATGCGTCCCAGGGATCCGGCTTTAGTCGTTCACACCGCGCGATTATACGACTATCAGAGTGACTATGCCCGGGTAATTAAGCAATGGAAGAAACTGCAGCGCTTGCGTAAACCAACGACGGCTGAAGCCCTGCGTTTTTCTAACGCCTACATCATGACCTATCAGCCTAAATTGGCATTGGCAGCCTTAACAGCCCCTGCTGACTGGCTGAACGCCGATGAGGATTACCTTGAAGCCGTTGCCACGCTAGCCTGGGAAACCAGCGTTCGCAAACTTGCACAACTTTCTCAAGACAGACTGTTAGTGCTGTCGAGCGACAACATAGACGTGTACCGCTATCTCAATACCAATTTACCCGTTCTGAACGAAAAAATAGACGAACTGGTGACCCTTTACACCAGTACAAACAATGAACAGCCGCTACTCGCCGCCATAAAGGCAGCGAAAGAAGCCAATGATCAAAACCAATTTATCCGTCTGCTTGAACTGGCCTCAAACGACCCGTCACTTGCCGATAATACGAATATCCAACTCTACCAGGCTCAGCTGGCGCTTGATGAAAACAACATAGAGAAAGCAAACACTCTGTTCAATGACATTCTTGAGCGGGAACCGAGCAATGTCAGTGCCATAGGCGGTTTGCTGTGGCTCGCCATTAACACTCAAGACAATGAGGCTATGGACAATCTATATAGTCGCTATAAATCAGCCCTTAAAGGTGAAAAAGACCTTTGGCTGGCTTTTGCCACCACGGCACAACTTCTCGGCCGTCCCAAAGAGGCAGAGCTGTGGTATCAACACCTGCTGGTGAATACAGAAAAACCCGATGTCTCCGTTATTATTAACTTTGCAGCCTTGCTCGAATTACAAGGGCGCTATGATACGGCTTATAAGCTTCGTCGTTATGTCGCGACAGAGCTCAGTGATTCATTGCTCAAACTAAAAGATGGCGATATTACCTATCGCTCGTTAGTTGCACTGTTTATGGGCGAGCAGTTTGCTTATGCCCAGGTCGCCGAAGCGGCTCTGGAACACCCCGACAACCGTAAGACTCAAGAGCTCTTTCAGTTTTTCCTTACACAAAATCGAGCCGACAACCTCCTGTTCTGGCATAAGAGAACTGCGCTCAAGCACTATCAGCTCCCTGACTGGCAACAGTTATCCCTCGCCATACAGAGCAAGAACAGAGATGAAATGGAAAGACTGCTCGCGGAATCAGTTAACCTGCCGGAAGCAGACAAAAACACGGCACTTCAGCTCACAGGTCAATATCAGAAAGCCTGGCAACATGGGCAGGAAAACCTTGGTCGTATGATAGACAAACCAGCAGAAAAGCAACTGAGACGGGTGCATGTCAATCAACATCCGGATAAAACACACAGTATTCGATCGCAGGTTACTCAGAACAGCCAATGGGATATCACCAAGTTCAGTCTGGATTACTTTACGCCGCACCATAACGGCAGCTGGTGGTTGGGAAGCGACTACCAAATCGCAGATGCTCCAGTCCAGTTTCAAGGTAATGACATCGACAATGAGACCAGACTCCGAGGCCAGTATCTGCACAAACAGTTAGATACTGCATTAAAGTTTAATCTTGATATAGCCGACGGTCTTGGTGACCAGCGACTAGGCGCATCTGTCACTTACCAAACTCCGCTGGACGCGTACTGGGCAGCCTCTTTCAAGCTGGGGCTTAATAATGCAATTGAAGCAAGCCAGCTGCTCACACTTTCTGGCCAGGATAATATTGCAGGTATGAGCCTAAACTACCAACCGACAGCACGTGAATCTGTTGCTTTCCAATTCAACCTGCATGATATCTCGACCCGATTTGATGATGAAATCGGCAAGGGCTGGGACCTTAACTTCCGCGTTTCTGAACAGTTTTTCTTTGCGGATCCGGCATGGCAAGTCTATGGCGATTACAGTATGCAGCGCGTTAATCTGAGCGATGATCCGCTTGACGGTGTCAATGAATGGCGCGAAGGAAGGTCGACATTAACCAGTGCAGATTTTATTGAAGACGAATATCAACGTGTCGCTATCGGTCAGCGCGTCTGGCATGGGAACCCGGGTCAGCCCGGAGCCATGGTTCCCTCTCCGAGATACTGGTTTGACAGCTCACTAGGTTACAACGTCACCACCAGCCGAGTTGATATGACAGTGAGCTCCGGCCTCGGTTGGCGCGTCGTCGGTAACGATGAGCTTTTCTTGTCCGTCGACTGGCAGAGCCAGGACAGAAATGGCGATGAGTCTATGAAGCTCTCGCTGGGATACTTTTACAGTTTTTAAAGGATTACAATGATGAAATATAAACTGTTGCTTGCAACCACCCTTGCCTTGAGTGCCTGCACAAGCTATCAGGTGCCGGAAAGCCCCACATTTGCCGCTGGGAGTCGCTGGGCAGTGATGCCTATGATCAATAACTCCAATACCCCGCTGGCGGCAGAGAAAGCCGAACAAATTCTCAACGCGCAACTGTATGCAAAAGGTATTAATGCCGTAATGTACCCGGCGAGCGAAACCAATGACCTGGCAAGTATTTTAGATAACTCAGCGAGAAGAAAAAATGCCCAGGCGTGGCTGGCCTCCCAAAACGTCGATTACGTAATCACAGGATCGATTGAAGAGTGGCACTATAAGAGCGGTCTTGATGGAGAGCCCGCCGTAGGTATTACCCTGGAAGTACAGTCAGCCAAGAGCAAGAACACCTACTGGCGAGCAACAGGTACACGTGGCGGTTGGGGAAGAGAAAGTGTCAGTGGCACCGGCCATATCGTTATCGAGACCCTTCTCGATGGCCTGAACGTCGGACAAAAATAACAAGTAGTAAGTGAAATAAGGTTGCCAATGAACAACATCTGGAATCGCTTTATTATCGGATTCAAACAGGATGGCTTCGCCTGGCTTGAAACTATCGTGGTTTCAGTGCTTTCAATATACATATGGACGCAGTCAGACTCCCTTGCTCCGTCATCCACCGAGCATAATTTCTTCTGGCCACTTTTTGGTCCGCTGCTCATTGCATTGCGATACGGGTTTGCCAAGGGTTTGATTAGCGGGTTGCTTACGACAGCAGGGTTGGCAAGCATAATGAATGCAACTGGGCTGCTGGAGTATTACCCTCTATCGTTGGCTGTCGGATTGATTTTGGCCGCAATGATTGCAGGCGAATTCCATGACTATTGGCACAGCATTAACCAGAAGCACATATTAGATCATACCTATATGGCGCAAAAGCTGGATAGCTTTACCCAAAACTACCACTTGCTGAAAGTCTCCCATGATCAGCTGGAGCAGCGCACTGCCGGGCAGACGGTGAGCCTCAGAGCGAGTATCAGTGCATTACATAAAATCGCATCGAAACACAGCTCGCACCGGCTAGAACATCTTGGCCACCCGTTTCTCAACCTTCTGGCTGAAATTGGCGGACTGGAAGTCGCCGGTATTTACCGGGTAAATGATGGGAAGGTCGATCCACAGGTACAGGCAACGCTCGGTGATCATCACAGACTGGTGCTGAGCGATCCTATGCTACAAGACATGCTGGAAACTCAGAAGCTTCTTTCACCAGCTAAGCTAGATGAAAATCAAGTCCATAAATCACGTTACCAGCTATGTATCCCGCTACTTGATACCCATAAGACACTACAAGGCTTTGTCATTGCCGAGCATGCCAAATTCTTTATGCTGACGCCGGCCAATGTCGCTCTTCTGTCTTTGGTCTCAAACCATGCAGCCGATCTTCTCAGTGATGCGATTGTCACCCCTATTCTGCAAGCTCACCAGAGTACGCTGTTTCTTAGTTACCTTGACAGGGCCGAGTACAACAAACGTCACTACGGTGCCGATAGCACCCTCGTCGTATGTATTGATACCGTCGGTGCTCATAACAAAAGCCTGGATTCGATCGTCAATTACCGCCGGGGGGCTGATGTTTACTGGTCTTGTCAGACCAAAAGCGGCCAGCACGCACTTGTTGTCCTGCTACCGCTGACATCCGTTTATGATGCCCAGCAATACATAAAGCGCCTGAAGGAACTTCTGTCTCTTACAATTGGCAATCACATTGACGTTATCGATATTCTTGGACCGTTATCGTTAGAGCAAGATCAAAAACAAATACAAACGCTTATGAATGAATTTGGAGCTTATGATGAAAGCCTGGCTATTTATTCAGACGATCTCATTTGAAAGCCTCAGCTTCTATATCGTCTTCAATCATGAAATGACGTCTGCCGAATGGGCGTCATTTGCCGCCTCACATGCTATCGCATGTGCCAGCTTTGCCGCGCTAAGCTGGCTGCTGTTACCGCGAAAGTTTAAGTTTCCTTTGATTAGCTCACTGAGCTTTTTGTTTCTATTTAACTTTTTACTTCCGCTCGTCGGCATGATTGGCACTGCCTGCTCGTTGTTAATAGCGCTATACCTGCCCAGAAAACAAAGCCAGATCACCTGGCAGGAATGTGAGGAACACCCCCTGCCACAAAACCCGGGAGAAGTATTAGGCAACCAGTATGGCGCCGGTGCACTGCGCGAAATACTGATCCATAGTGATGATCCTGACCGCCGGTCACTTGCTGTCAATGCCGTATGTCATCTTCCCCGTCAACAGTCTGTCCCCTTGTTACAGCTCGCACTGAAAGATCTATCCGATGACGTCCGCCTGCTAGCCTACGCAGCTTTGGAAGGTATCGAAAGTCAGATTAACGAGTTGATATCTCTGTTCAAGAAGCAATATGAAAACACAGCCCAACCAACCAAAGCCTTCGAAATCGCGCAACAATACTGGGAGCTCTGTTATCTCGGTATTGCCGAAGGAGTGCTAAAAAAACACTACCTCGAGCAGGCCGAGCATTACCTCAAGATTTCCATCGAAAAAGAACAGCGCGCGTCAAACAACCTGTTGCTAGGGCGCATACTGCTTGAGCAGCAACGTCCCGATCAGGCCATCATCTACTTAACAGCTGCGCTACACGGTGGTTTGCGCGTCAAACAGGTGGCTCCTTATTTAGCCGAAGCCGCCTATATAACCGGTGATTATCAAAAGGTTAAGCAATATATTGACTACTTCCCTGATCAAAAAGGTGAGCGCCTCAGCCAAATCAAGGAGTATTGGTCATGACCAAAGATGTCGATATCTGCCTGCTGCTAGAGGGCACCTACCCTTATGTACGAGGAGGTGTCTCGAGCTGGGTACACCAAATCATCAGCGGCTTGCCAGAATATACTTTTCACCTGATCTTTTTGGGCGGACACCCTGATTTTTATGGTGAACCGGCCTATGAATTTCCAGACAATGTCGTCGGATTTGAAGTCCACTATTTGTTATCTTCACCAGGAAAAACGAAACCATCGCCACGCTCGGGGAAAAGTAAACTATTTCAAGCCTGGGGACACTTTCTGTCTTTTTTTGAGAGAGAAAAAACACCGATTCCCGGTGACTTGCTTGGACAGATCTCAGAGTTTTTAGGACAGAAAAACAAACTTAGCCTGACTGATTTCTTATATAGCCGTGCATCTTGGGATGTACTGACAGAGCGTTATCTTGAGTCCGCCGAAAACCAGTCCTTCGTTGACTATTTCTGGACCTATAGAGGCATTTACCAACCGCTTTTTATTCTGTCGCAAATTTCTCAGAACCTTCCGAGTGCAAAAGCCTTCCATAGCGTATCGACAGGGTATGCCGGCTTTCTTGGCGCGCTTTGCCGACAAGAGACTGGACGCCCGTTTCTGATTTCAGAGCACGGCATATACACCAAAGAGCGTAAAATCGACCTGTCGCAGGCCAACTGGATAAAAGACAGACACAGCCTGATTGATATCAGTATGCACAAAGACATGGATTTGACCCGCAAAACCTGGATCCGCTTTTTCGAACAACTTGGCCTGACGGCCTATCACCAGGCTGATGAAATCGTGGCCCTTTTTGAGGGCAACAGGCAACGACAGCATAGAGATGGCGCACCTGAACATAAGACCCAGGTTATCGTGAACGGTATTAATACTCAGCGTTTTCATACTGCCTACGAAAAACGTCCGGCCAAGCCCCCCCTTGTTGTCGGCCTGGTTGGGCGTGTTGTGCCAATTAAAGATATCAAAACCTTCATTCGTACCATTCGTGGCGCCATTGAAGAGCTGCCCGAACTAGAAGGCTGGATCATTGGCCCGACCGAAGAAGATCCTGGCTATGTGCATGAGTGCGAGTTGCTGATAGAGAGCCTCGGCCTCACCAATAATGTCAAAATGCTCGGCAGCCAGAATGTAGCGGAAATTATGCCCAAACTTGGCGTAATGATGCTGACCTCTATCAGTGAGGCCCAGCCGCTTGTCCTGCTTGAAGCGATGGCGGCGGGTATCCCTTGTATTTCAACCGAAGTCGGCGCTTGTCGGGAGATTATTGACGGTGCCGCCGGAGAAGATGCAGCCCTTGGCTCTTGTGGTGTCATTATCCCGATAGCCAGCCCAATTGAGGGGGCAGAAGCCATTATCAACGTATTAAATGATACAGATAATTGGATCAAAACAGGCGATGTCGGCAAGGCGCGCGTCACCCGTTACTACGATGAGAAACTGATGTACGATTCGTATCGACATTTATATGAGGAGGCCATCGGTGGCAGGGATTGGCTTTGAATTAAGGAAGATACTTAAAAAGAACTCGTTGCTGTCTATGCTTGAGGCCTATGGGTTAGCTGGCTTGATCAGTTCAGGTCCGTGGGTGATTTCAATTCTGGCCCTGCTGGCTATCGGCATGCTCAGTATCGGAATTGTCTTTCCAACGAATGTGATAGTTCAATTTCTGGTTATTGTGACCTATTTAATGGCCGGATCGCTGATCATTAGCGGCCTGTTCCAGCTATTATTAACGCGTTTTATTTCTGACCTTCTATTTGCCGAGGAAGAACATCGGATTATCCCTAACCTGCTCGGCTCAATGTTAGTCACGAGCTTAATCGCCGCTGCAGTGGGTGGTGGTGTTATGGCGTTATCTCCCCAGTTAGAGCCCGCAGTCAAAATCGCCATATTTACTTGCCTCGTGCTCCTTTGTAATCAATGGCTAATCATCATTTTCCTCAGTGGGATGAAAGAGTACTACCGTATCTTTTTCACCATAATGCTCAGCTACGGGTTGATGATTGTATTAAGCGTCACATTACCGCCTTTCGGTTTGCTGGGACTGATGGTGATTTTCTGCGGTTGCCAAGCAGTACTGACATTTGCGTTTCTTTATCACGTTATTCGCGACTTCCCTGCCAAGCAGCTAATTTCCTTTGAGTTTCTTAACCCTAACAAGGTCTTTTACTCGCTACTGTTGTGCGGTTTTTTATACAACCTAGGGGTATGGCTGGATAAATTTGCTTTTTGGTTCAGAGACGAAACCTCCCATCAGGTCATAGACCTGTTCAGAGCATCGTACATCTACGACCTGCCGATATTTGTCGCCTATCTGGCGATTATTCCAGGTATGGCCGTTTTTATGCTTCGTATGGAAACGGATTTTGCCGATGCCTGTCTCAAGTTCTACGATGCCGTCCGAGAAGGTGCAACGCTGGATTCTATCTTCCTGCTTAAAGATAAAATGATCCTTGCCTGCCAGCAAAGTATCTACGAAATCTTCAAAGTTCAGGGGATGACACTCGCCCTGTTGCTATTGTGGGCCGAAGATATACTGGTGGCATTAAACATTGACTTGGCTTACTTACACCTACTCTATGTCGATCTTGTTGGCGTCAGCCTTCAGGTACTGGTGATGTCAATACTGAACGTGATGTTCTACCTCGACAAACGCTACTCAGCACTAATTCTGACAGCACTCATGGCTGCAGGTAACTTTATTCTGGCCCATCTGAGTATCGACCTTGGACCTGTGTATTATGGTTATGGGTTTGCGATTACCATGCTGGTTACAACAATCATTGGGCTCATCATGCTCGACAGACAATTTGATGATCTCGAGTATCAGACCTTTATGCTTCAGCGTTCCTGATCGTGTTCTATATTCTTCGAAGATAAAGAAAACTGATCTTCAGACAATTTAGGCTCCTGCATTGGGAGCCTAAATGTTAGATACTAACTGGCTTAGTCATCAAGGGTAATCGATCTTATGCTCCGTATCCGGGGAAACCGAAGAAGCCTTCATAAAGCCCCCCATTTTGTCAACTAAATCAATTGGCATCGGGAACAGAATTGTTGTAGTACGATCGTTTGAGATTTCAGTTAGCGTCTGCATATAACGAAGCTGAACAGCATTGGGGGCTTCATTTAACACCATAGCGGCATCTTTCAACTTCTTCGAGGCTTCAAGCTCACCAACAGCGTGAATTACCTTGGCTCGACGAGCACGCTCCGCTTCTGCTTGCCTTGCCAGAGCGCGAACCATACTTTCATCTAAATCCACATGCTTAATTTCGACATTCGCAATTTTAATACCCCAGTTGTCGGTATGCTGGTCAAGAATCAACTGCAAATCTTTATTGAGCTCTTCCCGAGCCGACAGTAGTTCATCAAGCTCATGCTGACCGAGTACCGAGCGCAAGGTTGTTTGCGATAACTGGCTGGTCGCTTCGAGATAGTTTTCCACATTATTGATTGCCATCTTTGGGTCAACAACCCGAAAATAGACAACCGCATTTACCCGTACGGATACATTATCTCTGGTGATCAGATCTTGTGTGGGGACATCCAATACAATAGTCCTCAAATCAACCCGCACCATTTGCTGGATTATCGGTACAATGATGATCAGGCCAGGCCCCTTTACTTCATAAAACCGCCCCAAAAAGAAAACGACGGCACGTTCATACTCTCGTAAAATTTTAAACATGCTGACGATTAAGACCACCACCAGCACGATTATCGTCGCTAACGAATAAGTAACCATATGTTATTCCTTATTACTTGAGGGATCACTGTAGCCGTCTTCTACAACAAGATATAAACCCGAAACTCTTCTCACTACGACGCTCTGCCCTTTAGCCAGTGGCTGGTCGCATTTCGCCTGCCATATCTCACCATCAACCAATACACGACCATCGCCTGGGAAGCCGCTAACAACCTTGGCACTTTGTCCCAGTAGGACTTCTACACCGGTTGTGACAGGCTTGCGCCGCGCCTTTAGCAACAAGGCAAGGATAACGAAGGTAAAGAGAGCTGATACCACGGTCAGACCAACAATAAGCGGGATGGCGATTTGATAGCCTGGTGTTTCGGTGTCCATTAGCATAATTGAACCCAGAACAAAGGACACGATTCCGCCCAGGCCGAGTATGCCGAAACTCGGACTAAACGCTTCCGCTATCATCAGTGCGATACCCAGCAGCAACAACCCTAGCCCTGCATAGCTAACGGGTAACAATTGCAGTGAATACATTGCCAGCAACAGACATATTCCACCGAGAACGCCAGGCAAGCCGACCCCCGGGTTATAAAACTCCAACAGCAAGCCATAGATCCCGATTAACATCAGAATATAGGCCACATTAGGGTTGGTGATTACGGAAAGCAGCTTAAAGCGCCAGTCCTGCTCTCTTTCGACAAAAGCAATATTGTCCAGCTCAATTTGTTGCTCTAAGCCGTTAATGGTAATGGTTCGCCCATTTGACTGCATCATCAGGCTATCCAGATCAGCGGCAATAAAATCAATGACATTTTCTTTCAGAGCACTTTCGGCATCTAGACTCGCCGCTTCAGTTACCGCTTTCGCCGCCCATTCTTCATTTCTGCCGTGTAACTTGGCCAGCCCCTTAATATAGGCAGTGGCATCATTAATGACCTTTTTCTCCATGGCGGTTTTAGCCTTCACGCGGTCATCTTCAGGTTTGGCCTCACTGTCACCTTCAGCAGCGCTTGCTTCCTCGTCTTTAGGTTCTTGTTTTTCTTCCTTAGGCGCAAAAGGATTACTACTGCTGTCATCATCTTTTCCTGACGGAGCCGTTAAATTGACAGGCGTCGCCGCCCCCAAATTGGTTCCGGGAGCCATCGCTGCAACATGACTTGCAAGCAAAATATAGGTCCCGGCACTCGCCGCTCTTGCCCCTGACGGTCCTACCCAGGTTGCGACAGGCACTGAGGATGTCGTGACTGCACGGATAATATCCCGCATGGAGGTGTCCAGCCCTCCCGGCGTATCCATCTTCAACACAATGAATGATGCCTGCGCCTCTCTGGCATCGTCGATTTCACGGGCCACATAGTCACTCGTCGCCGGGCCAATTCCACCTCTAATTTCGATGACCCACACATTATCGGCAGAAGCTGACAATGCAGTAAACAACAAGGTCAATACCAGCGCACAATAAGAGAAAAGCCTCATCTAACTTCCTCCCCCAAGAAAAATAGCGACTTACTCAATAGTCTTGCTAAGTTTCTGAGTTGCCATTAACTGCTATAAGCATAGCCTAAGTCATTAAGCACACTGTTTTTATGGCTTATTACATTCAAAAATAAGACAGCAACATGAAAGAAAAATGACACTTATACTTAGGCAAGTGTGGGCAAAAGAGCAGCCAATATGTCAAAACCTAACCCAACACAACACCTATTCCTCCTGTTGTTACCGGTACTCTTTTTCTGCCAAAGCGCAGTTGCCGTAACAACAGCCAAACCTGTTATTGAGGTGGGAAGTTACCATTGTCCGCCTTTTGTCATTAAACACGACGACGGTACCTATTCAGGTCTTAGCATTCTGTTGTGGGAGAGAATTGCCGAGCAGCTTGGGCTTCAATACGAAATCAAAGAACTTAGCCTGAAAGAGTTGCTAGAGGCTGTATCGACGCGACAAATCAACATCGGAATTTCTTGTTTATCTATTACACCCGAACGCGAGCTCATCCTGGACTTTTCGCACTCATTTTACGAAACACATTTGGCGATCGCCGTGAAAAAACAAGGCTATTTGGCCTCGGTGAAGAATATTGCTACTAACAAACATTTATTGACCGTTCTTGGTTTTGTTCTTGCTGCAGCGGCTTTCGTCGGCGCTATCTTTTACCTACTTGAGCACCGGGTAAACGAGAAGCTGTACTCGACATCCTCTCGCTTCGCACAGTTGATAGAAGGCTTCATTCTCGGGCTACTTTTTATCACCAAGGGCCCTTTCAATTATTTCGAGTTCAAAACCCTGACCGGCAGAGTCATCACGGTATTTTTGGCTATAGCGACCACGTTATTTATTGCCAGTATTACTGCCGTACTGGCAAGCACCTTCACGCTTGGACTGTTAAGCTCAGACATTAAGGGGGCCAAATGATCTTGCCAATATTCCCGTCGGGGCGAAAGAAGCATCAACGTCATCCGAGTTTCTCACCAACCATAGTGTTGTTCACCGCACCTATACCGATACAAACCAACTACTCGAAGCGTTGGAAGCCAATGAAGTCCAGGCCATTGTCGCGGACGATGCCGTATTGAAATACCTGATTAAAAAGTCCAAGGAGAAAGGTGAATACCAAGATCTCATTGTGCTGCCCTACCAATTTGAAAAACAGAACTACGGGTTTGCGATAGAAGACAAAAGCCAATATGCAGAAACACTCAACCGCGCCTTGCTCAGGGTAAGAAGAAGTACAGAATGGCGGCAGGCACTACACGAGTATTTTGCCGAACGTTGATGTGAACCAAGATAAAAAATGGCGACCAATAGGTCGCCAAAGCCAAGTAATTCTCGCTGAAACGAGCATCTTGAGGTAGCTTGGGTATACCGTGTTATTTCCACTTAAGCAGGCGCCCTAATTGTGACGGATGATAAGACCAACAGTGGTCAAAGATTGTCATCAGCTCAGGGTTGCCATATTTCGAGAGATTGACGGCATGGAAGCGATTTTTCTGCTCTTTGAGCTTGTTAATTCGCTTCATCATTGCATCAGGTTGAGACGGCGCGATAAAGTCTGACAACACAACCAAATCAGCATTTTTGTATTTTCCACTACTCATCAGCTCTATAGACTGATCAAGTACCGGACCTAAATCTGTTCCACCATGAAAAGAGTACGAAAGAAAGTTAAGCACTTCACTGAGACCGTCTTTCTTGGTGAGCTCATAGGTAATTTGCTGTGTCGAAAACATAATGACATAGCAATCCCGCTCCTCGGCCAATGCAATTTGCATCAACCCGTAGGCCAATGCCTTGGCGCATTGCTCGGGAAAGCCATTCATCGATCCGGAAGCATCGATACAAACAATAAATGGCCCTTTTTCTTGATCTACCTGCTTAGTCTGGCGTTTGTATGCCTTAACCTTTCTCAGCTTACGTTGCGCACCTTGCACACGGTAGTTCAACAGGCGCTTATCGACCAAGTGCTTGTAGAACACGACTTCAAGCTCCGGATAAGCCAAAAACATCGCCTCGTTCGGCAAGAGCCTTGAAAGATCATCACTTTCGTGTACACCAACAATATCATCAGTGACGCTGTCACAACGCTCTTCGACCATTTTGAGATCTTCTGAACGAACACGCTCCTTATCCAGATCATCTACTTCACTGGCCATTCGACCCAGCTTTTCGGCAATCTCCTGAAGCCCGTTATTCTTTTTCAAAAAACCAGCTATTGATTTTAAGCTGTCTACATCACTGCGTGTCAGCTTGGCCTTGGCCATATCCCAGAGGCGGCCGGCCTTCTTCTCGTCACCGGCCTCAGTGACCTCTTCCATCTGCTGCATCGTTTCAATGCGTTGATACAGATCCGCCAGCAGCTTGTCTTTGTGCTGCTCCAGCTCAGTTTGTTGAGCCTCGGTCAATGACTTCGCCAATGCCTGATACCACAGGTTACAAAAATAGCTTTGAAACATTGGGTTATGCTTCTGGTGCTCTCTGTCTACCAGGGTTTTCGCTTTAAAATAGAAGGATGAATGGCCTTCGAGCTTTTTAACAATCGACTCCGCATGTTCGACAAAGTATTCAGGTTCCCAGTTACTCACCTCATGGTAGAGATCTATCTCCTGCTGAAACCGAGCCTCAATACTGACCTTGGTAACACGATGCTGTACTTGTCCCCGCCATTTCATGATTTGGTTTTTCATCGCCGCTTTGATGCCGGGATTTGACTCAGCTGCGACTATCAGTTGCGGCCGCATCATCAGCTCATGAACAGCATTATCAATAATGCCTGACTCAGCAAGCATCATTGCAATATTTACACTTTCAGTAACTGGCATAAAAGTTCTCCAGCTTAAGCAAAGTACTCAGACATCTGAGAGATCCGAAATGCGCTCTTCTCTATCACAATCTTTAGGTCAGTAACGGAATCTGAGGCCGATGAAATACTTTGCTCTATCAAAGCCGGAAGCTCGGCATCGACAAAGTTATGAGGTAGTGCGCCGTGGAAGCTGCTACGGGACACCTTAAGGCTATGCTCGGCATCAGAAATTTTACCTGATGCCTTCTCTGCCTCGATCTGCCACAGTTGCTGTTGGGCATCAGTCATACCATCTGCACCGGCAACACCAACCAATACAGAACGATTAGCAATATCTTTAATGACCAAACGATGCTGGGCGTCAACCTCAAACTGTAATCGACAAAGGTGGGTATTCTTGTTGACGAAGCCGTAGATATCGCATTGGCCAGTTTTAATCTTCTTCTCAAACTCATCGCCATCAACATACACCCAACGGCTGTCTCCGGTTTCTTGTTCGGAAACAGACGGATTTTGCTGCAGCATGACCAGTTTGATCATTCGCGGATTATGGTTCACGTTATAACGTCGAGCGGTAGAGAAATCACACTTGAACCTCTCTTTACGCATCATAGTTTCGTGCTCAAAGGTGATACACAACTCAGAGGCAATATCATCATGGACATCATCGATAATGCTCTGTGCCTCATTGGCATTTAGTTGCGCAGTCTCCTGGTTGAAGGCTTTCTGAGTCGCAAACTCGCTGATGATGGAGCGAACGACATTGCGAGATTCAGGGCTATGCCATAAACAGTCTTGCAGCAGCAACAAATCAAGCGGGTTGATGGCTTCTCGTCCGTTAAAGAATGCACTCGTCTTCAGCAGACGTACTGACTTTTTCCAACGGCGATCAGAAATATACAGCTCACTATCTTCAGAGGCAAAATCCTCGCCAGCCTCGGCGCGCTGCTCTACCATCGATTTCAGTTCATAGATTTTTTCAAAGATCTCATCATTCAGATGGATCTCGTCGATATGCTGCTGCCAGCTTTCATATTCTTCATCGGTAATTGCCAGCCCTGGCTCTAATTCTTTTACCGACGGTCCGTCTCCCATCAGCATGGCTTTAAAGTTCTGCTTTTCTTGGATCCGATTAACAAACACGCGTACTAGCATTCGGTCAAACAACGCTTCCAGTCCGCTGTCTTCTTCGGGTAATTCATTGGATGCAGTAACCAAAAGGCGCATGGGTACCGGGAGGATGTCCTGACCGTTTTTAAATGTGCGCTCATTGACGACAGTCAACAAGGTATTAAGAATTGCAGGACCGGCTTTCCAGATTTCATCAAGAAACACGACCTGCGCAGTCGGCAAATAACCGTCCACCAGCCTGACATACTTACCGTTATCTTTTAGCTCTTGAATCGAGAGTGGGCCAAACACTTCTTCAGGGGTAGAAAAGCGCGTCATCAGATAATCAAAAAACTGGCTATTATCAAATGCTTGAATCAAGCGCTTGGCAATAAGGCTTTTGGCAATACCCGGAGGGCCCAGCAGAAATACACTCTCACCCGCTAAGGCTGCAAGTAAGCACAGCTTAATCGTTTCTTCACGCTCATAGACACCATTAGACAGAGCCTTAACAAGCTTTTGGATCCTTTCAGACACCAACGCTTTATTTGGTTGTGCTTGTCTTGCCATTGTTAGCATATTACGACCTCTCTAATTGTTATGTCCATGTGCCTGTAGCACAACAATTCTAGTCTTCTATAGAATAGACATAAAACCCGTCATGTTACAATAATGTTAACTGAAATAATTTGTTACATTCATTGTATATCAGACACTTCGTTCTACAGCCAGAAGTGAAACTATGATTGCATTATTGAGATCTTGCTTAGTAAGTGTGATTCAGTTATATAAAATAATCAGTCTCGGAATAATCATTTAATATTCATACAGTTAATAGTAATACCGCTTTTTCTGTTGTTTTTTTGCACGATGACGAATAAATGATATATTTCACAGTTTTTAAATGAGCTCTCTATCAAAATAGTTATTTCATCTCCGAAACCATTGTTTGTTTTTGGACTAAGGTTTTAAGTTTGTGATCAAAATAACAAATCCGAGTCAATAGCAACTCAAATAATGAACCCCTATTTCACCTAAAAAGATCAACGTTGGATTTCATTTGTTCATTCAGCAAATAGCTTGTGTGTAGTTTCATACTCTGACACTATATTTAGCTCTTAACGTCATACAATTACTTCGCCTTTTCTTTGGTAATAAATGAACAGCCTATCTCAACTCCCTAAGCGGTTAGCCATTGTCGTTACCGCTGGCATCTGCCTATCTCTATTAGTTCCGTCAGGAGGTGCGCTAGACGTCATACTGTCTATTTTTTCTCTCGTATTGATTATTATTTTATTACGTGAAGACTTCGGCAATGAAATGCGTGGTTGGCTATTCCTCGCATTAGGAACATACGGGCTTGGCGTTCTGGCTGATTTGCTTGATGAAATCCCTGAGTTAAGGAAACATTGGCTGCTTGATAGTACCGATGACATTTTCATGCATATTGGCGTTTTCTTAATCTGTTTTTGCTTTAATAAAATGCTTCGCCAACGATTTAACCTTATCGGTAAGCTCAATATTCAAATAGCCAAAGCACGTACCCTGGAGGCACAACTAAGCCGTTTAGCACTACAAGATGACCTAACCGGGTTGAATAACCGACGCGCGTTATTTCGCCGCTTCGACAACATGGCAATTCACCTTGAAAGAGGGATCCTTGCTTATATTGACCTCGATAATTTCAAGCAGGTCAACGATCGTCTGGGACATAATCATGGTGACCAACTACTGATCAATATCGCCTCGTACTTGTTGAAAACTGTCCCGACCGGCAGCCAAATATATCGCATTGGAGGAGATGAGTTTGTCGTTTTGCTCCCTGACGAAGATCAGAAAAAATGTTATCAATGGATTGATACTTTGTATGAAGTTACAGCTGAAACTCGAGAGCATTACAATATCGACATCAGTATCGGACTGGCACCATACTACCCTGGAAACCTGAGCGAGCCTGACGCTATTTTAGCGAAAGCGGATCAGGCAATGTACAAAAACAAACTCAACAAGGAGCGGACAAACCAGTCTTTATCCGTTGTATCTTAACCCCAGCTCTTCACATTACTGTCATATACCCGTAATAAGATGTCCGGCGATATTATTCTGGTTTATTTTGGAGAAATGTAATGTTATCCAGGGCTACTACCTTATGTGCCTTTTTCGCCGGCCTTGCCTTCAATGTACAAGCTAAAGAGACTGTTACGGTTACAGGCTCCACATCCGTTAGCCATGTCGTTGAGGTGCTAGCAGAAACCTACTCCCAATCCAATAAGGAAACATTTATTGCCGTTCAGGGGGTTGGCTCATCAGCCGGGATTAACGCAGTCAAACAAGATGCTGCTGATATAGGTATGAGCTCTCGATATTTGAAGGTCGCTGAAATTAACCCTGATGTGCAGACTGTCGCCATTGCCCATGACGGTATTGCCCTAGTTGTAAACAAAAGCAATCCGGTTACAAACCTCACCAAAGAACAAGTATCCAAAATCTACCACGGCGAAATTACCAACTGGAACCAAGTGGGCGGAGCTGATCTAAAAATGGCTGTCGTAAGCCGCGAAAATGCATCAGGCTCTCGCTTCTCTTTCGAGGATTTCATGGGACTGACCCAGCAAGTCGCCGGTCAGACGGTCTCTGATATCAACCCGCAAGTACTGGTGGTCAATACCAACGGAACAGTAAAAAGTTTAGTCTCGCGCAATGCCCACGCGATTGGCTATATTTCCCTCGGTTCAGTTGATGACTCTGTAAAAGCACTGGCATTCGACGGTGTTGAACCTAATTTGGCTAACCTGGAATCCGGTCAATACAAAATATCGCGTCCATTTCTGATGCTTTATAAAGAAAAGAAAATTGCTGATAACGCCAAAGCATTTATCGATTATGTTATCTCCGACAATGGCCAGACAATCATCGAAAAACGCGGTTATCTTGCAGCAAATCCACAGTAACAATGATAATAACAAGGCCAGCATATGCTGGCCTTTTAACTGCCTGCGAGCTTATTGAACGACAGGATATTTAAGTACCCGCCCCCACTCTGTCCACGAGCCATCGTAGACCGTCAGTTTGTCTCTCCCGGCCAGCTCGGCCGCAAGAGCAAGCACACATGCTGTTACCCCAGAACCACAGCTAAAAATCAAGCGCTGCTCAGGTGCACTGACCGCATCAAAACGCTTTGTTAGTTGCTCGACACTGATGAAATGGCCATCTTTTACCAGCTGAGAAAATGGCAGGCTTTTGGCGTTCGGCATATGCCCACTCCGAACCCCTTCCCTTGGCTCGGGTTGAGTGCCATAGAAACGCGCTGCTGGCCGGGCATCAAGAACCACAGTATCCAATGCATCTAACTGAGTGCTTAACGTGTCAGCATCAATAACCCACTGAGGTTGATAATCCCCCTTGTAGTCGGTCTGTGCCACTTGCTCAGGCTCTTGAGATTCAATTGGCAAGCCTACTTTTTCCCATGCAGGCAACCCGCCATCAAGCACAGCCACAGATTGATGCCCCATCACCCTGAACATCCACCAAACTCTCGGGGCAGAAAACAGCCCCTGACTGTCGTAAACAACAATGTTATCGCTCGTCTTTATCCCAAGCTCGGAGCACGCCTGAGAGAACAGCGTTGATGACGGTAACATATGCGGTAATTCGGTATCCGGCGCGGCTATTTTCTTATCAAAATCAAAAAAACGAGCACCAGGTATACGCTTTTCCGACCACTCCTGTTCCGGATTGCGCTCTACTCCAGGTAAAAACCAACTGGCATCAAGTACCACGATGTCAGATCTTTCAATTTGCTCTGCCAGCCATTGGACTGACACAAGCGGGGACGGGAATATTTTTTCCGACATATTGCATTCCTTTCGCTAGGTACTTCTATCTTTATATAGCGCCAACATCTGATCGTTCTTAACTGCAAAAGTCCGATCACCTACTTATTCGATTGGCATAAACACATTTTCTTACGGTTATAACAATAATACTAATAGCTATAAATCATTGTCGTTAGGTATGATTGTTATGATCCAGAAAGCTTAGTTTTTCCGAGGGCTATCGATGAAACATTTTTTCACCGGGCTTATTGCCTTCAGTATGTTTTTATCACCTGATGCTGTGGCTTACAACTCAGGAAGTGTTTCTTTTACTATTGATAATGATGGTATTGTCGGCACCGATAAAAACTATACCAATGGCATTTTTCTGGCCTATCATTCAGCCTCCTCACAGTTACTGAGTGACATAACTCCCGGGCCGATTTACCAAATTGCAAAATATCTGCCTTTGGACAAAGAGAGCGCTAAAGGCTGGAATGTCGTCTTTGGTCAACAAATTTGGACCCCGGAAGATATAGAAAGTACCGAGCCTGTCGAAGACGAACGACCTTATGCAGGATTGCTATTTCTTGAAACAGGTGTCTATCAATACTCATCCAACCGAACTGATCAATACAATTTCATGCTCGGCACAGTTGGACCCAACTCTCTTGCCGAACAAGGACAAAGGTTTATCCATGACATTATCGGTTCGGATGAACCGATGGGCTGGGACTATCAGATCGAGAATCAAATCGTATTTAATCTTGGCTATCAAGGCCATCGATTAATAAGCCGGCATAATACCGAACCGTCAAACAGCAGCTTGTCACAATATGACTTTAGTGGTGTTGGCCGTATCAACGCAGGCAACTATCAAAGCGAACTGGCCATTGGCTCGGTTGCACGCTGGGGAAACAATCTTGCCCATAACTTCGGGACCACCGGATTCAGCCCGGGGAAATTTGTTGATATCGGCATGCTATCTTCCAGCCCGACAGGTTATTTTTTGTTTACCGGCATCGAGGGCCGATATCGGATAAATGACATAACCGTAGAGGGCGATCGCCCGAGTGAGGTTCCCGATAGCAATGTAGAACACTGGCAGGCAACGGCCGTTATCGGCGGCATTTATTACCAACCCAAATGGGGAGTTAGCCTAAGCTTTGCAATCACTACACCTGAATTTGAAGAAGATATGCATTCTTCAAGTTCAATTGGCTCGTTAGAAGTGTTCTGGCGTCTGTAATCGCACATACACCAATAGCCAAACAATAGTAGTTAATAGATAGCGACGGTATCACCGCTATCTACGATCA
This sequence comes from Photobacterium alginatilyticum, assembly GCF_009910675.1. Taxonomy (GTDB): domain Bacteria; phylum Pseudomonadota; class Gammaproteobacteria; order Enterobacterales; family Vibrionaceae; genus Photobacterium; species Photobacterium alginatilyticum. The sequence continues at coordinate 203,947 of NZ_RSEJ01000004.1, forward strand.
GTTTATGGTTAGTCAAGTATTTGCAGCTCCGGCCAAAGTGTTAACCACTGCTTATCTTCTACACGCTGTTGGAAAATGGTAGGTCTTGCATTATTAGGGTTAACGCGTACCTTAAGCGACCAGTTTTCACCTAGACCAAAAGGTGCAGTAAAGGTAAAGTTTTGATCAAACTCTAGCCTCACCCCGACACAGGTCGGCACCTCAATCCACTGCGCTATCCCGTCTGTTGTACTGGAATAAGGCTGATGCCCATGGCGAACATGCATTCGGGCCTGATTTCGAACCTCCCATTCAACATCGGGAAGCAATTTTCTGAGCCTTGCTTCGATTTCCCTCTCTGTCTCGAGGGAGGTATCCCCTGCATCAAAATAGACGACATCCACATCGTTAAGCGGTGTCATACTTTTTTTGGCATGCAGGTGATCCCAAATAGCATTTCTCAGAAAACCGGCCCCTAGATACCAATCAGGCAAATTAAGCGTACGCGCCGCCTGTAAACAGGCCATCCGTAGCGCATCCTTAACCAATAGCTGGCTGGTCTGTTCTTCAACACTCACCTTTCACGAACACCCTTGCTTTCATTCACCATTCATTTCAACACGGCTAACACACCGGCGCGCAGAGAAATACGAGACTAAATAACTTTCTGCACTAGCGACGAAATACCCTCATGCGGAAACTCTGCCTTTTCAGCCATTGCCGCAATATCTCGTGATGAGTATTTCTGGCCATCATACACAACGACCATGCTTGTATCACCGGACTGCAAAAACGTGGTTTCACCGTACTCGGTATATCGGGTTGCACCAATACTGATCAATGCCTGCTCGGGATAGCTTGCGTTCGCGAGGTGTTCGGCGATATTTTCAGTCGGACCGACATCCAACTGGTTGTTCATACGATCGACAATCCAGCTCAACAGCTTTTCATGAAAATAGCTATACCCAACCACCGGGCTGTCTTCACCGTATCGTTCAACCTGATCAGCTCGCTGGTGAAAACTAGCAATTCGATAGCGATCAAGCTCGCCACCTTCCGTCAACCCGTCCAGCTCGAACATCTGGCTGGCGATACCTTTTGTACTCGCTCCCCAGTTTTTCTTTTCACTGATTTTGTTGGCATTAGGTTTGCGAATTGAACAATCGTTATACGCTGCAAACTTAACCGGCTTTAACCCAACCACTTTGTTGTCCTGATATTGAATATCACAAAGCAACGCAACTTCTGGCTCAATCTGTAAATTATCCGCTTCATTCGGTGGGGTAATTGTGTCCGAGGATAATGGGTAAGTCGCCAAGAACCCAGCTTTGTCGGAAGGAACATAAAATGGAAAAATAGCTTTTGGCTGAACAGCTTCCTTCACCTCAACCGTCAAAAAGTCACTTGCTTCGCCTGCTTGCTCAAGGTGGCCGGCAAAATTACCGGCAACGCCAAAGCCAATTACATGTCTAAATACCATAACTGCCTAATTCATAGTGAAAAACTTGGAACATAATAACGAGATAACCAACTAGGTTCACCCTACATTGACTCACTCTTTGTGCCAGTTCAAGGATTGCATTTTCCTTTGAACACAAATAATACAGTTTTCGATTAATATAGCCATTAACCAGATATATTTCATGCAACAACATACAGCACATAACGAGCCAATCCATATAGACATATTCGCCTTGCCTATATATAGTTAGCTGCAATAAAAAACGACGTTCACTAGGTAACAGGATGTATAAAACAACCATTGGGGCGACAGCTATTCTTCTTGCGATAGCTTCAACACCAAGTAGTGCTGCCACCCCGGAGACAAAAGCAATCAACGGTAACGATGCCTCCTCCTATGGCAGTTTATTACTGCCTTGGCAAGCTGCTATAAAGCAAACGTTTAATGACAATACCGGTTGTGGCGCTGTTGTTATCAGTGAAAACTGGGTGGTAACGGCTGCTCACTGTGTCGTTCCCCAGATTGGTAATATTGTAATTGCGGGTACCTCGAATATTCCGCAGGGCGATTTCAGTACACTGGATAGTAAATATCAATTTAACGTCGTCAAACGTATACCGCATCCTAACTATGATGATACTAACATCAACCATGATGTGGCCCTGTTCCGTGTTGAACGCTCGCTATATAGCGTCGCCCAGCCTATTAAAATTGCTACCGCAGCCGAACAAGTGGCAGCCGATCAGGACTTTGCCAACACCTGGGTGGCAGGGGCTGATTCCAGGGGAAATCTAATCGCTTCCGGGTGGGGTGACACTGTCACCAAAGGGACCTATCCATCAGAGCTTCAGGTAGTCAGGCTTGGCGGTATCCCTGATGACCAGTGTAATAACACGATGACGGACAACGACAATTTTGTCTGTGCTGACACCAATATTGCAGGCTTGATCAAGGACGTATGTGCTGGGGATTCTGGCGGGCCAATCATTTGGCAGAACCCAAGTTCGATCGCAGATACTGACAAGGGCTTACGCCTTGTCGGTGTCACGAGTAATGGTGCTAAATGTAGCGACAAAAATGACAATGCAGATAACCCGGCTTTCCAGCTTAACGGGCAGTATTCACAGTTGGCCTCGTACCGTAGCTGGATAGAAACGACGATTCAGTCAGAAGACAGCAATCCATCTTTCAGTCTTTCGGCAATTGCAACCCCAACCTTCAGCCAGGATCCATTTGCTGTTGTTGATGACCGGCCGAAAAGCTCAAGCTCTTCCGGCGGCTCATCAGGTGGTTCTGTGCCGTTATGGGGGCTTAGCCTGCTATCACTAATTGGCTTTATACGCCGTCGTCGCTAACAACACAGCTTCCTATAAATAAGGGCTCCATTAGGAGCCCTTTTGCTTTATAAGTTTATAAGAAATTATGCATCTTCAAGTACAACAATTTTTGTAGAACCGCCATGGAATTTCTCCCGGCGACGCTGGACCAGCGCGAAGAAGCCAGGGATCAGGAAGGTACCTGCCAGCAATACGCATAACAGTCCGCCTGTTAGTGAAATACCCAAAGAATTCTGGCTAATATGACCAGCGCCCGAAGCAAATATCAGTGGAGTGATGCCGAGAATAAATGACCAAGATGTCATATTAACCGCACGGAAACGTAATTTACCACCTCGGACCGACGCCTGCTCAATGTCCAGCTCTTTTTCTTCCCGCTCGATTTTCGCAAATTCAACAATCAATATTGCATTCTTTGCGGCCAGCGCAATCAAGAGTACAAGACCAATCTGGGCATACAAGTTAAGCGGTGTCCCTGTCGCAGCCAAAGCAAGGAAAGAGCCCAGCGTCGCAACCGGCACCACCAGGATAATTGCTAATGGAATACTCCAGCTTTCATATTGCGCGACCATGAACAAGTAAATAAAGATCAATGCCAACGCAAAAGCATAGATAGCCTGGTTACCGGCCTTAACTTCTTGATAGGCCATCCCCGTCCACTCGTACTGGTAACCCTGCGGCAATACTTCGGCAGCGACACGCTCCATGGCAGCAATCGCATCACCACTCGAATAACCGGCAGCAGCACTACCCTGTATTACAGCAGAACGGTACATGTTATATCGCCATGCTACATCCGGCTCAAACACCTGCTCAATTGTCGCCAAAGTACTAAGCGGGATCATCTCTCCACTCGATGAGCGAACATGGAAACGCTCAAGCGAGTCAAGATCGTTTCGGTATTCGCTATCCGCCTGAACAGTCACACGGAAGTTCTTGCCATACAGTGTGAAGTCATTGATGTACATGGAACCGAGGTTACCCTGTAGCGTCTGGAACACCTCCGTCAATGGAATACCCAGTTGCTTGGCTTTAACCCTGTCAACATCCACATAATAATGCGGTACATTGGCGCGAAATGTACTGAAGGTAAACTGAATTTCAGGCTGGGCATTGGCTTTTTGGATCAATTCACCCATCACATAGGCCAAGTCAGTTCGGTTCCGGCCAAGCGTATCTTCCAGAACAAACTCAAACCCCGATGCTGCACCCATCCCCGGAACGGCTGGTGGGCCCATAGCAAACACAATCGCTTCCGGCAATTCGGCTGCTGCGCGTGCGTTGATACGGTTGGTAATGGCAAACGACGAGTGATCCCCTTCCATGGCATTGCGCTCGTCCCACTCTTTCAGCTTGATAAACAGTGACGCTCCATTGGAGGCCGCTGCACCAGTCAGAAACGCATAACCATTGGCAACGGTGATCCCTTCGATACCCGGCTCTTGCTCGACAATCTCCTGAAGCTTAATGGTTGTTTCTTCTGTACGTGAGAGCGAGGCTGCATCTGGCAACTGGACATTTACCAGCAAGATCCCTTTATCTTCCTGCGGAACAAATGCTGTCGATGTGGTTTTCGACAAGAAGCTAACAGCCAGCACAGCAACAATAAAGAAGCTAACCAGCATACCAACTTTTCGTACCAGAAAACCGGCGATGGCACCGTATTTCAGTGTGATCTTATCCAGTCCACGATTAAATGCCTGGAACCAGCGAGAGGTATTCTCCCCGCCTTGCTTAAGTACAAGCGAACATAATGCCGGTGATAATGTCAGTGCATTAATCGACGAAATAACAACAGAAATACAGATTGTCAGCGCGAACTGGCGATACATGATCCCGGTAATACCCGGCAGCATAGCAACAGGCAGGAATACTGCCAGCAGAACCAGTGTCGAGGTGATAATCGGCCCCGTTACCTCTTTCATCGCAATCAACGTCGCTTGACGAGGCGTCAGGCTCGGATCCCGCTTCATGTTGGTATCGACGTTTTCGATAACCAAGATCGCATCATCCACGACAATACCAATCGCCAGTATCAAGCCGAACAAGGTAACCGTGTTGATGGTAAAACCTGTTGCCAGCATAATGGCAAAAGTACCAATAAGAGACACAGGAATAGCAACAACCGGAATCAAGGTCGAACGCATGCTACCCAGGAACATATACGTTACGGCAATAACCAGAATGATGGCTTCAATCAGCGTTTTAACAACCCCTTTGATGGACTCCGCAACAAATAAGGTGGTGTCATAACTGGTTTCATACGCCATACCTTCTGGCATGTTGGCTTTCAAATTATCGAGAAGAGCCATCACCGCCTTGCCACTTTCCAGCGCATTGGCATCAGACTGAAGTGACAATGTCACAATAGAAGCAGGTTGTCCCCTAAAGGTACCGTTTCCGTCATAGAACTTTTTACCCAGCTCTACACGGGCAATATCTTTCAGGTAAACAACCGAGCCATCCGGGTTGGCTCGAAGCACAACATTTTCAAACTCACTAACCGACTCCAAGCGACCTTTGGTCACCAGGTTAAACTGTACTTCCTGAGCATTATTGAATGGCGGTGCCCCCACCTTACCAGCAGCTACCTGAACGTTCTGTTCTGCGAGAGCAGCATTGACATCAGAGGTCGTCAATCCCAGGTTGGCCATCTTCTCGGGGTTCAGCCAAACACGCATCGCATATTCGCCGCCACCAAGAACATTTACCTCACTGATACCCTGTACCCGTGCAAGCTGATCTTTAACATTCAGGTTAATGTAGTTAATCAGAAACTGATCATCATATTTACCATCCGGCGAATAGAAGTTCAGTACCATCAACAGATCCGGCGAGCGTTTCTTCACCGTCACACCAACCATGCGGACTTCCGCCGGCAGCTTCGACTCAATTTGAGAAACTCGGTTCTGAACGTTAACCTGTGCCATATCCGGATCCGTTCCGACATCAAACGTCACGTTGAGGTTATAGGAACCGTCGTTGGCACTTTTGGAGGACATGTAAATCATGTTCTCAACACCGTTTACCGACGCTTCAATGGGATCAGCAATTGCCTCTTCGACCACTTCTGCACTCGCTCCCGAGTAATAAGCAGTCACGCTCACCGAAGGCGGGCTGATTTTTGGGTACTCAGCGATCGGCAGGTTCATCAGTGCGATGGCCCCGGCCAAAGTCAAGATAATGGAGATCACCAACGCAAATTTAGGACGCTGGATAAAAAAGCGACTAAGCATGATTATTCCTTACGCATCCGACTGTTCGAAACGAACAGTCATACCATTACGAACACGCTGAAGGCCCTTGGTCAGCACGACATCTTTTGAGTCCAGGCCCTTGCGAATAATCACGCCCTGTTCTGTTTGCGCACCTAACACAACATTCCGGCGCTCAGCCACATTGCCGTCTTTCAATACCATAACAAAATCCCCCTCAAGGTCGCTCTGTACCGCGCGGCGTGGGATCACCGTCATTTTGACCGGTTCTTTTTCTCGCAGAAAGACTTGCACATGCTGTCCCGGCAACAGTCGCTGCTCAGGATTATCAAACTTGGCTCGCATCGCAATAGTGCCGGTGTTCAGATCAATTCGATTGCCAATGAAGTCAACTTCACCAAGGTGCTCATACTCTTTACCATTATTTAGCGTCAGCAGAACCTCGACATCACCTTGCCCCTCACCGCTTCCGTCAAGGCCGTCAATACCCAAGTCGAGGCGCTGACGTTCGCTGATATTAAATGAAGTCTGAATAGGGTCGAGGCTCACCAAAGTCGTTAATACCCCAGAATTGGGGGAAACAAGATCACCAATGCTGACTTTGCTATCGCTAATCCGACCGGTAAAAGGTGCAACAATCCGGGTAAATGACAAATCGACCTCAGCTGACATCAACTGAGCTTTCGCGGATTTTAACTGGGCTTCGGCATTCATTTTGTCTGCAGTCGCTTTATCAAAATCAGACTGGCTAATACTACCCTTAGGTAACAGGTTTTTACTCCTTTCCCAATCAAGATTGGCGCGTTTCAATGTCGCCTCGGCCTGAGCAATTGAAGCTTTGGCACTCGCTACTTTTGCCTCATAAGCAGTGGGTTCCACCTGAAATAACAGTTGGCCTTTTTCAACGAGTTCCCCCTCATCAAAAAATCGCTCTTTGAGGTACCCGGATACCTGTGCGGTAATTGCAACATCTTCTATCGCTTCGGTCCTGCCAACAAACTGCTTACCTTGCTGATAATCAATAATTGAAACAGGCTGCGCAGTTACCAATGGACTGACCGGTGCAGGTTTGCCCGATACCTTATCGCCACACCCAGCCAACAAGCTGGCAGTTATCAGTGTTGCAATAATATGTTTTTTATTCATTTGCCGACCATATGTAATATGTGTATAACAAGAAATTGCCGAAGCAATTACCGAAAAATTGATAAATTATTCAGATATTTTTGTAGTCTGATAAACTTAACATCGCGCCTTTAATGAAAGCTGAACAATAAAAAATAGTAACGGTTTTTTGCTGCTTAAGTGTTTCAAAATATTTCAAGACTTTATTTGATTAGATCATCAATAACTCAAAAGTCATTTGCCATTTAAATACAAAACGTTACAAATAATCACCAAACCAAGGAATATTATCTATATGGACTTTTTCCCTGTTTTTTTAAAACTTAGCAATAAGAAAGTACTGGTTATTGGCGGAGGGGAAGTTGCATGTAGAAAAGTCGATCTTTTGTTGCGAGCAGATGCATCAATCACAGTGATCTCACCTCAGCTACACCCTCACCTTGCCGGTCTTGCCGATAGCAGCCAGCTAACCTGGATAGAAAAAGAATATGAATCCGATGATGTAACAGGATTTCATCAAGTATGGGCAACAACCGATATACCATCGTTAAACCATCAAATATTCAAGGATGCATACGCGCGACGCATTTGGACCAATGTCGTCGATGATCCCGGCCACTGCGACTTTATAACGCCATCAATGATTGACCGTACCCCGATTCAAGTTGCAGTATCCAGCGGCGGAGCTTCTCCTGTTCTGGTTCGCTTTATCAGAGAAAAGCTGGAGACCCAACTCCCGCAAAACCTTAGCCTGCTTGCAAGCTACTCAGGCAAACAGCGCCAGCGGATCAAGCAACATTTCTCTACGGTCGACGAGCGCCGTAAGTTCTGGGAGCGTTACTTCCGCCTGCCCGAAGTTGAGAATGCCATATCAGATGAGCAACTTGAGAAAGCATTCCAACGCCTGCTAAATCAACCTGATAGCCCATCAGGAAGCCTATACGTTATCGAAACCGGTGGCGATCCGGAACTCCTAACACTAAAAGCATTACGGTTGATGCAACAAGCAGAATACGTACTATATCCCAAAGGAAACAATGACATATTCGTTGATTTGTGCCGGCGTGATGCGGAACGGGAAATGTACGAGGAATCAAGTGTTAGGCTGCAGGTAGCCGAACTATTGGCTAAGAACTTACGAGTTTGTATGCTGGTTCCCAAACACGCAGCCCCATGCGGTCTAGACACTCTCTGTAGGGAATATAACAGCTCGCTTATTCCTTGCTTAGGCTAAGCGAGTTTGAATACAAAAATGCCGCGCAATTGCGCGGCATTTTTTAAATGATATAGATTAATCAAGTTCCGCGACAGCAAAATCTTCTTCTGGTTGGCTCAGCTTCTTCTGCAGCCATACACCAGACGCTTTCATGCTATAACCGAACAGTACGCCAACGATAAGTGATGGGATCACCAACTGCCAGTCACCATTTGCTGCAAACGTCGCACATGAACCAATAAACGTTCCTGGAATAAAACTCAGCCAAGACTTCTTGGCTTGTACACACATCAGAAACGCAACAACGGCGGTTACAACGTAGCCAATAATTTCAATGCCAACCATAGTTGATAGGTGAATAATCACCATAGCCCAGAAGACGCCGCTAAGGTTTGTCGCAATACTTAAACCCAAGCCTTTAATCCCGTCTTTCGGAGAGGCAAAGTACGTTGTACAACCTAAAAACCCTGCCCAACTTAGCAAGCCAAGCGAAACGGCAACCCATCCCCAGATACCAGAAAGAATTCCCGTTGTGATAGCAATGGCGACAAGAACTGACATGTGAAATCTCTTATTAATACGCTTAGGGAAACAGTCTAATTGAGTTCCCATCGCATTTGAGTGACAAAGATCACACAAAGAATGAAACTTACATACACCAAAATCAACAAATAAGAGCTGCATCACTATAATAACGATTTCATCAACACTTTATGGCTTTCAGTTCTGTTTACACTAGTTAGTAGCAAGCCAAGAGTAAACTCACTGTTTACCACCATAAACAAACAAAATTTCACAAGAGTGATATGTCTCCAATACTATGAATCCGGTCTATTAGTCATGTTTGTCTTGAATTGACTGTGGTAACGTATCTACCCTCGCTTTCAGTCTGTTCATTGTTTTCTGCGGAGTTTTCATGGGACCTTTAATGCTTGACGTATCTGGCTACGAGCTAGATGCTGAAGAACGCGAAATCATTCAACACCCTACCGTTGGCGGAATTATCTTTTTTGCCCGAAACTATCATGACCGCCAGCAGCTCAGGGCGCTAACCAAAGATATCCGAAAAACAGCCAACCGCCCTTTACTTATCGCTGTTGACCAAGAAGGTGGAAGAGTACAGCGATTCCGTGAAGGCTTTACCTTATTACCGCCAGCCAAAGCTTTTGCAAGCCAGCAAAACGGGCTTGAACTTGCCAAACAAGGCGGATGGCTCATGGCCGCCGAGTTGCTGGCTATGGATATCGATTTAAGCCTGGCACCGGTGCTGGATCTCGGCTTCGATTGCAAAGCCATTGGAGATCGTGCCTTTTCTGATGATCCCGAGCAAATTATAAAATATGCCAGTCAATTCATTATTGGAATGAAACAAGCCGGTATGGCGACAACAGGCAAGCACTTTCCTGGTCATGGCGGTGTCATTGAAGACTCACACCTCGAAACACCTGTAGATCCACGCAGTAACATTAAACAGCATGATATGACAGTATTTAGTCAGCTAATTAATGATGGCTTGCTCGATGCTATGATGCCAGCACATGTCGTCTTTGATGCTTACGACAACCAACCTGCCAGCGGTTCTGAATATTGGTTAAAGAACGTGTTGCGTAACGATCTCAACTTCAAAGGGGTTATTTTCTCAGATGACCTGAATATGAAAGGGGCCGATGTGCTTGGGAGCTATAGCGAGCGGGCCATTGCCGCCCAGCAAGCCGGTTGTGATATGGTCATGCTCTGTAACAACCGAGCCGGAGCTGTTCAGGCACTTGATGGCCTTCCCCAAACACAGGTTGCTTGCTTGGAAGCACTATGTAAGAAACCGACTGGTGAGTACAAAGATTTGGTCAAAACCAGGATGTGGCAGGAGAATCAACAAGCAATTAGTAAGCTTGCTCAATCTTGGCGGGAACAGCAATCTTAATTCTTCTCGTCGGCGGGATAAGAACAATCCCGCCGCTATCAAGCTACACAGGCCATCTTTTGTTCCTGAGGTTGAGAAGCCATACTCTTACAGAAGTACGCAAAATCACGAAATATCATTGGCTTACCAAAGAAGTACCCCTGCTGTAAGTAGACCCCCTGCTCGGCAAGATACTTTGATTGCTCTTCAGTCTCGACACCTTCGGCTATCATCTCCATCCCAGCCTCCTTGCCAAAAGCGATTATCGAATCAAGCAAGGATAATTTGATATCAGCTGTACCAATATTTTCCACAAACATCTTATCAATTTTTAAGCTTCTGATATTAAGCTGCTGGATATAGCTAAAACCGCCATAACCGGTCCCGGCATCATCAAGTTTGACACCTATACCCCGCATTCTCAGCTGCTCAATAACATCTGAAGCCATGGTTAAGTCTGTAAACTGCTTTCGCTCAGTGACTTCAAAAGCAATTTGTTCGGGCGTTATCTCTGAGTGTTGTAGCAGCTTGAGAGATTTTTCCAGCACATCCAGACTCTCTAGCTGATCAGGAACCACATTGATACTGATAACCTGTTTCGTCATCTGCCAATTCAGTTTGCTGATCTCATAAATTGCCTTTTCTATAAGCTGCTCGGTAATGGGTAAGATCTGGCCGCTCTTCTCAACGTAAGGGATAAACTCCATCGGTGAAATAACATCTTGTCCTGGTCGCTGCCAGCGAGCAAGCATTTCACAGCCGTAAAGAGAATTGCTGGATACATCAACAATGGGTTGGTAATAAGGAACAAACTCTTGCTTCGCCAAGCCCTGTTCAACCAGTGAATGAAGAGACATTTTTCTGCGGATAAACATACGATATAAGGAAAGACAGATAGCCCCAAGCCCACCGCCAAACAAAAACAATGGCAACCATAGCTCTTCCTTATACTGAGTAAGTAGCTCTTGCTTTACAAACGTATTGATCCTGAGCCCTTCAGAAAATTCAGAGGTAAACAGCGGCTCATTAATAAGTAATGCTGCGTCTCCACGCCAATAAGACACGGTTGGACTATCAATAGAAGAAATCGAGCTTAATACACAGTCATCACAGTACTTGTTTCTTAGAGTCTCCGAAACAAGGGGCTCCATATGAACCAATAATCTCCCCTTCTCACCCTTCCATTCTGCTACCAGAAGGTTCTGTTCGCTTCTCGACTCTGATGCTACCCACAATGAAACGTCAGGCGTCATGTTGTTGAGCAAAGGAACCAACCTTGATTCTGTGTCAGCGCCTTGAAAGCTAGAGCACTGTGCGCCACTCTTCGTTTTAATGGTAATCCGCCGAATGACATAATCGTTATATGCAATGTGCTGAAGCTGATGCTGATCAAGGGGGCCACAATCAAACTGAAAATTTCGGCTTAGCGAACTGAGCACTTCAGGGAAACGTTCCACCTTCATTGAATAGGTATTCAATAGCTCTTTTGAATCTGAACTAATAATGTATGACAGTTGAAGCTGTGAAAAAAAGCCACTTAGCAATGAAAAAAGAAACGATAGGCCTAGAACAAATGCAATAGATGATAAGTTATGCTTTTTTAGAACCCCACGCTTGAATACACTCGCCTCTGTATTCCGAGCTCGATTATCGAATAACATAACCTGAAAAAGAACCTTTCCCTAGTAGCCGTCCATGGATTGCAACAGTATATGTCACAATAAAAACAACGATATTGAGTTACAACAATATACAACAATATTCATTAATGAGATGATTCTCAAGCATTACATTTTCATCTCTACGACTGAGATCACGACTTGGTAAAAAACGAAAAAAATGTATTACAAGATCAAGATTAAACCTGGCCTTGATCAAAATTGAATGCAGAGGAAATGAGGTTCTAAAGAAAAAACAACAGGAGGTTGCTTAGACAGGAATAGTCAAACAATAGTAATTACTATTCACATTGAATAGATAAATAAAACAAAAGCGCCATATGGCGCCCGAGTTTTATAGCGAGTCTCGTGAATAGTCTATACCCTTCGTGCATTTTTTCTCTTTTACGATAATGAATGCAGCGCCGAATATGAAGGCAATGACTAGCAGAGTTTCCATAATAACCTGTAAACCTTTGATTTAAGCCATGGTGCTCAATCCGAGAATAAAGACACCAAAAAAAGGGTTAAACTACGGTCTAAAGATTGCCTCTTGGCAAAAGCAATTTTTAGACTAAAAATAAGATACCTTATTTACGTTTAATTTGCACTAGCTAGTTACAAAAATGTGATGAATAATCATATCCATCAAACAGGCATTATATCGTAGATTAATTTATTAACCCATAATCAATAAGCTAATCTATACAGCAGCCAGAATAGCAATCTAAATCGCTATTCCTTATAAATATTCGGTTTCTTATTTGTAGCCCGTATATTTTGCGCTCAATTGGACAAGATCGCCAGCACTTTACTGCTGAGATTTATTAGATTTCAAAATTAGAAAAACTAATAGCAAAAGAACGACTGGGGGCGTTCTTCTGTGTTTGTTATAACCAACGCTTCTGACCAGTAAAGGTAACAGAAAGCCAGGTATCACCTAGCTCATCGGCTAACTCATCCCAAAGTAACTGTCGGATATAATCTTGCCGAGTAGTTGTCCAATAGGCATCGTCTGTAACTAGAATGTTTACTTCAAGATCGTACTGACGCCCTGTTTTGGCAAAGTGATGGGTGTAATCAGCAAAACGATACTGTCGCGACAACCTCGCAATCACCCGATCAACTTGCCGTTGTACATTATCTTGAGGCGCAACAAGCAGCACCTCACGGAGGTTACGTCGCAATACTTTAATCGGAAGTACTGAGGCAGCAATAGCCAGTGTCGAGACTAAGATTGGGTCAACATAAGCATTCCAGCGTGAATAACCTAACTGATCCAATAAGACCACAATAATAAAGCCAACCAATATTGCGGCACTCAGAATGCCATCAACTAGCCATTCCTGGGAGTCAACGCGTACCAGTTCGGACTCCACACTGCGCGCGATATACGTTTCAATGCAATAAATGGCAAAACAACACACGGTGGAAATGATCGCATAAACAATTGCATGTTCCAGAACTATATCATGTCCACCTTTGACAATGGTTTGCACACCACTGAGAAATGCAAATAAGCAAGTTATAAGGATGAGCAAGCCATTGACGACATTGATAAGAGGTTCGATGTGCGCGTAACCGAACTGAAACTGCTTGTCATCAGGCTTTGAAACCAGGTAGGCGGTATAAAGGCTCAAGCCTGTCATACCCATGCTGAGGAACGAAAACATGCCGTCAAGTAAAATGGCATTGGATCCGACATACAACCCATAGCCAATCCCCAAGCCAGCCAATACGACAGTTCCGGCCAGGGATAGTTTCAATGCCAAACGTTCTTTACTGATTTTACGGCAAATAGCCATACAATCCTCCTTATTCACATAATTGAAAGTTGCTACATTCACCTTAGCACTAATTATAAACCAATGAAAAGAAATATATTTTTACTGAACATACTGCAATAACCAGTCATCTGACGGCTGCTAAATCATTACCCGAGGTTATGAATTTAATGTGTCGTTAAGCCAATCGACAAACTCTTTTTTACGCAAGGCGGTGTTCAACACGGATTGCTGTTTGCCTTTTTTGAAAACCATTAAGGTTGGAACACCACGTATACGATACCTGCTCGCCAGTGCTTTATTTCGTTGGACATTTACACGCAAGAAGCGAAGCTGCTTTTTCTTCTCAGAGGCCACCTTTTCAAATATCGGCTTGAAAGAGTTGCAAGGCGAGCAATTTGCTCCCCAAAAAGTCACAACAACAGGCTTAGGGCCTTTGATTAACATATCAAAGTTACCGACATCTGCCTCTATCGGTTTGCCATCTAATACGGGTTTATTGCAATGTTCACACTGGACCGTATTCGACAAGGACTGGGGAGAAATAGACACCGACTTTTGACAATGAGGACATAAAACACTGATTAACTTCATGGGGCTTCCGGACGACTTACAGCACATACTTAATGTGCACAAGGATACCAGATCCCCAATCATAGGATCATCTGTATATATTCAGTGAATTCATTACTGCTGAGCTGAACGCTGTAGCTGCAACCGTTCGATATCATTGAAAAAATGAATCATTTTGGCACGACTAACATTGTACTCGAAGTCTGTGCCGTCACAGAATTCTCGGTTGTAAGCCTGAGAGTCATAGTTTTTCAGCCTGATAAATTCACAGGTCGCATGCTCTTCACAAGCCTGATCTCGCTCCTGCCTGAGTTGCGTCCAGTAAGTTGTAAAATGCCTCAGAGCATAATCCAACTGTTCATAGTTTTCCGAGGTGAGTTCCGGGCGCAAGATTTTCAGTTCTTGCTGTCGCTCATCGATGAACTCATCAAATGTTTCAGTCAGGCTATAGGTTGAGGAGTCATAGCACTCCCCTTGTATGTAGGTTGTTTTCTGTCCGGCCACATCTGTCACTGCTTCCTGCGACGTACAGGCGGAAACAAAGAATGTAAAAAATAAACTACTGTATAACTTCATAGCGCACCACAAGGAGTCAAGAACAGCATCAAAGTCCACACCTAATTATGAGCGAATTCTCTCGAAGCAAACGGCGGATCCCCAGATAGTCTCAACACTGAGACTATCTGGCCTGTACAAGCGAAACACAAACAAGATGAAATACCACGCCAGAACCAAACACCCATATTTTTTTCTAACTTCAGGAAACGCAATTACGAAAAAACGACATTTTAGTCTGTATTGTATTCTTTACTGACTAATAACTCATTGATGGAGGCGGTATTTTAACATTTTGCTTACACTTATATTTATCTGGTTATACCAAGACTTATCTTGAGATAAGCCATTTTTAGGTAAAGCAGCGCAACACCCATTTGTCGGTATAGCCATTTTTTGATTTGCTGTCCGCCTCTTCCGAGGCAGCAACAGAAGGAGCTTGAGATGAATGTTCAGGCCTTACCAATGCATCGCTTCATTGATCAGCATGGTAACCTCGTCGATCAACTTCCCGCGTGGGCCGATCAATCTACGTTGAAAGGGTTTTACTGCGATATGGTACTAACCCGCATCTATGATAACAAAGCAATTGCGCTACAACGTACCGGTAAACTCGGTACCTACCCTTCACATTTGGGCTCCGAGGCCATCGGCATTGCCATCGGTCGGGCACTGAAAGCTGAAGATGTGTTTATTCCATACTATCGTGACATGCCTGCTATGTGGGCCCGTGGGATCGGTATGGAGAAAAACCTCCAATACTGGGGCGGTGACGAACGAGGCAGCGATTTTTCACCCGACGACAGTCATTGTCGTGATCTACCATTTTGTGTCCCGATTGCCACCCAGTGTACTCATGCAGTCGGTGTTGCTGCAGCATTAAAAATCCAAGGCAATCATCAGGCGGCACTGGTGACTTGTGGTGACGGCGCCACTTCCAAAGGTGACTTCCTCGAATCATTAAACTGTGCCGGGGCCTGGAACATTCCGTTAGTCTTTGTGATCAACAACAACCAGTGGGCAATATCCGTCCCAAGAGCAATTCAATGTGGTGCCGAATTCCTCTCGGACAAAGCCAAAGGCGCCGGTCTTGAAGGACTATCGGTGGACGGTAACGATATTGTCGCTATGTACGACGCTGTCATTACCAGTCTGGATAAAGCCCGAAAAGGCAAAGGCGCGACGCTCATAGAGGCAATTAGCTATCGACTGAGCGATCATACAACCGCGGATGATGCCAGCCGCTACCGTAACGAAGACGAATTGCAGCAAGCCTGGGAGTTTGAACCCATCATTCGTTTGAAAAAATTCCTGATAAGCCAGAACTGGTGGTCTGAAGCAGATGACAAGCATTGGCAGGAACACTGCCGGGAACTGGTCGAAAAAGCGGTTGAGAAATACCAGTCATTAACGCCTCAGCCACCAGAATCTGCTTTTGACTTCCTCTATGAGTCTTTAGATAGCGATCTTCATAAGCAACGTGACTTGATTATCAACAAAGCTATGCGAATGCAGGGAGGTGATCGTGGCTGAATTATCACTACTAGAGTCGGTCAATCTTGCCCTTCACCACGAGATGACCGAAGACTCCAATGTCATCGTATTAGGCGAAGATGTCGGTGACAACGGTGGCGTTTTCCGGGCAACTGTCGGGTTAAAAGAGAAATTTGGTTGCAAGCGCGTTATTGATTCTCCGTTGGCCGAGGCCCTGATTGGCGGTGTTGCTGTCGGTATGGCCAGCCAGGGATTGCGTCCAGTCGCCGAGTTCCAGTTCCAGGGCTTTGTTTTTCCAGCCATGGAACATCTCGTTTGCCATGCTGCCCGTATGCGAAATCGTACCAGGGGACGGCTCACCTGCCCTGCCGTTTTCAGGGCGCCATTTGGCGGTGGTATTCATGCACCTGAGCATCACTCTGAGAGTGTTGAAGCCTTATTTGCCCATATTCCGGGGTTAAAGGTCGTTATTCCATCATCACCTCAACGCGCCTATGGGTTATTGCTGGCTTCCATTAGAAGCAATGATCCTGTGATGTTCTTTGAGCCTAAACGAATATACCGAACTGTAAAATCCGAGGTTACTGACGATGGCAAGGCATTGCCTCTGGACACTTGCTTCACCCTAAGAAAAGGACGGGACATAACTTTGGTCACATGGGGAGCCTGCGTGGTTGAATCACTTCAGGCTGCCACAGAGCTGTCACATCAGGGTATCGAAGTGGAAGTTATCGATGTCGCCTCAATCAAACCACTAGATATGGCAACCATCTATTCATCCTTAGAAAAAACCGGCCGCTTACTGGTTGTCCATGAAGCTTCCCAGACCTGTGGAGTTGGAGCCGAAATACTTGCCAGAACCGCCGAACATGCTATGTGTTTGCTTAAAGCGCCACCCAGACGTATTACGGGTATGGATACTGTGATGCCCTATTACCGCAACGAAGAGTACTTCATGGTTCAGGAAGAAGACATCATCAGAGCAGCGAAAGAGCTTACGGAGGGATGGAAATGAAGTCATTTACCTTGCCAGATCTAGGGGAAGGCCTCGCTGAGTCAGAAATCATTGAGTGGCATGTCGAGATAGGCGACACCGTTGAGCTTGATCAGGTTGTTCTGACAGTTGAAACAGCCAAAGCAACCGTGGAGGTACCAGCCCCATATAGCGGAACAATCATTAAACGGTTCGGTAATCCTGGAGATGTCGTCAGTATAGGTAGCCTGTTACTGGAAATAGAAGAATCATCCACCACAGCTCCCAAACAAAAGAAAACGAATCAAACAGAAACCAAGCAGAAAAATGTTTCAGCAAATGATGCCGCAACCGTTGTAGGTACAGTATCCAACCATGATCATGATGTAAATGTCGATGAATTTTGGGTCGGTCAACACCAGCCAATCAAGCCAGCTGATAGCCTAACCGCCATGCCGTCAGCACGCTTACTGGCTAAAAAGTTGGGGGTTGATTTGAATGACGTTACCGGCAGCGGACCTAGCGGCGTTATTCTCGACACCGATGTCTACAATGCCTGTGACAAGTTGCTCCCTGGTACAGAGGTGCTAAAGGGAGCCCGCAGAACCATGGTACGTACCATGGCAGAATCACACCACAACGTTGCTTCCGTGACTATCACTGAAGAGGCCATGCTTGAAAATTGGAGTCCAGGTGAAGACATCACCAGCCGCCTGGTCTTGGCAATCATAGAAGCCTGCCATCAGGAACCCGCTCTCAATGCTTGGTTTGATGCCGAAACCATGACTCGCTGTGTTCACAGTACCGTGAACATCGGAATCGCCGTTGATAGCCCCCATGGCCTATATGTCCCCGTTCTCCGCAATGCAGATGAATACAGCGCGCGTGGGATCCGGCAATGGGTCGATAGAACCGTAACAGGTATTAAGGAAAGAAAGATTGGCCGTGAACAGCTTCAGCATGCCACTATCACATTGACTAATTTCGGGGCGATCGCCGGTATTTTTGCCACTCCTGTTGTTTCCCCTCCTCAAGTAGCTATCGTCGGGGCCGGCCGTATTATCGAAAAACTCATCCTGCGTGATAATAAGCCCGTATCAATAAAGATAATGCCGCTTTCAATGACCTTCGATCACCGGGCATGTACCGGTGGCGAAGCTGCACGATTTATGAAGATCCTTGTCAACCATTTACAGCAAGGGAGCAGTTAACCAGATCGATGACAGTTTCTCCAATAACAAAAGTGCCAGCTCGAAAGCTGGCACTTTTTGACTAACCGTTATAACAGTACAGAGGGCTATCAATCTTCCTTCGCTGGATCAACCGGCTTTTTCTTTTTAGGAACGAATACGTTATCACCCACTGCCATATTGTCGTAGAAGCGTTTATCCATTTTCTTCTTCGGTTTGGCTGAATCTGTTTTCTTCGCAACAGGTTTCTTGCTGGTAGGTTTCTTCTTAACAAACTTTTTCTTCGGTGCCGGTTTCAAGCCTTTAAATTTACCTTCCAGGCCTTCAATGGTACTGAAGCTGATTTCTTGCTTGAGGAAAGCTTCGACGTTCTTAAAGCTCTTCCAGTCTTTCGGGCCGACCAGCGAAATCGCATCACCTTTGTTACCCGCACGGCCAGTACGGCCAATACGGTGAACATATTCCTCGGCATGCTTTGGCATATCAAAGTTAATCACATGGGATACTTTGTCGATATCGAGGCCGCGAGAAGCAACATCTGTTGTCACAAGGATTTTATGGCAGTCACGCTCAAACTGGCTCATGATGCTGTTTCGCTGAGTCTGATTCAGGTTACCGCTCAATGCGACAGCTTTCATCTTACGCTCATTCAGCTCTTTGGTCAGGCGATCTGTATCCGCACGCGTTGCGGTAAAAATAATCACCTGGTTGTAGTCTTCTGTTTCCAGCACTTTATCAAGCAACGCCTGCTTGTGATCTAAATGATCGCACAAGATAAAGCGTTGAGTAATATCTGTGTGCTCTTCAGCTGAGTGACCAATAGAAATGCGCTTCGGAGCATTCAGCATATCCGAGGCAATATCAATAACATCAGCGTGATCCAGCGTAGCCGAGAACATCAAAGTTTGACGGCGACGATGGCTGGCAGCTTCATGAATTCGACGTAGCTGTGCTTCAAAACCCAGGTCGAGCATACGATCTGCTTCATCAAGGATCAGCATTTCGAGCCCATCAAGATGAGTACTGCGATGCTCAAGGTGGTCAGCCAATCGGCCGGGAGTCGCGATCACGAACATTGGGTCATTACGAAGAGCTTTCACCTGATCGTTGAAGTTCTCACCGCCTACAATCAGCGTACCATCATAGGGTGTACCCGCATTCAAAGTACGTAATTGAGCAAATACCTGCTTGGCAAGCTCACGAGTCGGAGTCAGTACCAGGACGCGCGGATCGCGTCTTGTGAAAGGCTTGCTGCGGTACATACGCTGCATAGCCGGAAGCAAGAAAGCCAGTGTTTTACCGGAGCCCGTCTTCGACGAAGCCAATACATCCTTACCCAGGATGCCAACAGGAATAGCCGTTTGTTGAATTTCAGTTGGTTTATTGAACGCCAGGTGATTCAGTTTCTTAAGTAGGCGCTGGTCTAATCCAAGGTCTTTAAAATGCAAAATGGTGCTCCGGTAAAATGCTCAGTGATGAGCAGATAATTATTACAGCTCTACCTTACGTGAGCCAACTCACACTAAGGTAGAAAATGTTAGCCGAGGATTATATCACAATTATTGATGCTGACATCTACTTAAAACGCTGTATTTTTTGTTATTCAAGAACGGGATACTGATACTAAGACTTCCTTGGATATTGCTGCTCGTAACGGGTGCCTACAAATGATAAAGCAACATACTCATCAATATCCGGACGCTGGAGAAATTCTTCAAACTGAAGGCGGGCAACTGGACAATCGATAAGCGCTGCATAACCTGATGATGAATTGTAAAAACACAACGGAGAGTTATTTCGCATGTGGATAAAGCCCACACTTTCTTCTCCATATGCATGATAATCTGGAAATTGCTCAAGGTATTTCGTGAAGCCTGCAATCAACCGCTGCTGGTGTAATGCTGTTACACCTTCATCTAACGCCACTGTGTGCATATCTTCTCCTTGTAAAACACGTCCGTAAGCACTTATACCAAAACGAACTCAGGTGCTTGAATATAAATACTATCGCCTTCAACTCCACCAGCATAGTACTTGGTTAACGTATTATGAAATTTGACGGGACTAATCTATCAATATCTCATTAATCACACACTGGTGTTTCTACAAGAAATAAAACAGTGTATTATATTTTACAGTTACCTCTATCCGGATAAGGGTTTACCCACAATGACAGTAAACAAAGACAAGACATTGCCATTAATCCTTGCCATTGTCATAAGCTCGACAATCATATGGTCTGGAATTAATCCGGCTTTTCCTGAAGTATGGATCGCAGAAATTGTTCCGATCATTCTAATTTTCTTACCATTACTGATTACCTACAAACACTTCAGGTTCTCAAACGCAGCATACCTGTTTATGTCTTGCTGGCTGATATTGCACACCGTTGGCGCGCATTATACTTTCGCCAATGTACCTTTTGAGTGGTTTAGCGAACTGATCGGCTCCGAGCGAAACCACTTCGATCGCTTTGCCCATTTCTCTATTGGATTCTACGCCTACCCGATAGCTGAATATCTCTCACGCAAAGGCCACTGTTCTCCGTTTCTTGCCGGATTATTTGGCCTATGCGCAATAATGGCTATTGCTGCCGGTTACGAGATCATCGAGTGGTGGTACGCTGTACTGGCAGGTGGAGAAGCTGGCATCGAATTTTTAGGTTCACAAGGCGATATCTGGGATGCTCAGCAAGATATGCTCGCCGATACCTTTGGCGCTGTCACAAGCCTGGTTTTTTTCTACTTAAACAAGCCCTACCAAACCCACACAAACGCCTAATGATGCAAAGGCCGCTGAATATTTTCAGTGGCCTTTGTCACTCGAATTAAATAAATGTCGAGTATCAAATTACGCGTCAGGATAACCTGTTGGATTATTAGATTGCCAGCGCCAGAGATCTGCTGTCATATCCTCAATTGTCCGGCTTGCCTCCCAGTGAAGCTCAGTCTTCGCTTTACTCGGATCGGCCCAACATTCAGCGATATCACCCGCCCTGCGAGGTGCTACTTGATAGGCAACGTCTACCCCAGCCGTCTTCGAAAAAGCATCAATCATCTGCAAAACACTAAGCCCATTGCCTGTACCTAAGTTATAGATATGCAGACCAGCTTTTTTGCCCCTATGATTCAGCGCAGCCAAATGTCCGTCAGCAAGGTCAAGAACATGAATGTAGTCTCGCACACCGGTTCCATCAACTGTCGGATAATCATTCCCGAACACGGATAAATACTCACGGCGACCCACCGCAACCTGAGCGATAAACGGCATCAGGTTATTTGGAATACCTTGCGGGTCTTCGCCCATTTCACCAGATTGATGGGAACCAACAGGATTAAAATAGCGCAACAAGGTGACACTCATTTCCGGATGGGCTTTTTGAATGTCAGCCAGGCACTCTTCTACCATCAGCTTACTACGCCCATACGGGTTAGTTGCGCTCGTCGGGAAATCTTCAGTAATTGGCACTGTTGCCGGATCACCATAAACCGTTGCCGAAGAACTGAAAACCAAACTATTTACACCAGCCGATCTCATTGCCTCAACAAGAACCAGGGTGCCATGAACATTGTTATCATAGTATTCCAGCGGCTTTTCAACAGACTCACCAACCGCTTTCAAGCCGGCAAAATGAATCACAGATTCCACTTTTTCCTGTGCCAGCACGCTGTCCAAGAAGCCACGATCTCGAATATCACCTTCATAAAATGCAGGCTGGACCCCAGTTAGCTTCTCTATTCTGGCTAACACCGTTTTCTTACTGTTATATAAGTTATCAACGATAATTGGCGTCATACCGGCTTCAATCATTTGCACACAGGTGTGGCTACCTATATAGCCCATACCGCCAGTTACTAAAACACGCATGGTGTCTCCCTGTGAAAATTCACATTAATTAAGTTAGCTACTCCTATTTAGCTATAGTACATTTTTCAAACATAACAACCATCTGCGTATCAACAATTACATATCTATAGCTCTGATATTGAAGACAAATCACCAACACCATCCCGGCCTCTAGTATGTGAGCCTCTAGATACCATAGGCGATAACTTAGAGAAGACATGTACAATAATACAATGTAAAATTAAGTTTTATCTGCCTGGCATTTATTGATGATTAGATTGACTGACTTCACCGCTATTCGCCAATTTGGCATGCTTTGTATCCTGCTATTTGCCTTAACAGGCTGTGAGATTGTTGGCTGGAAAGCAGAGCAAGACAAACTCAGCCTTCAAGAAGCAGGCTACACCGAAAACACTCTCACCCTTGCCGACGGTGGCAAGATGAGATACTGGGTAGGAGGCACTGGAAAGCCTTTACTGCTGCTCCACGGTTTTGGAGGCACGGCAATTTCAACCTGGAAAAAAGAGATGTTAGAACTGAATAAAGACTACATGGTGATTGCGCCTGATCTTGCTTGGTTCGGCGACTCGCACAGTAACGGCACACCTAACCTCACTACCCAGACCGATGCCGTATGGCAGATCATTGATTCGTTGAACATTGAAAAAATCAATGTTGCTGGTATCTCCTATGGTGGCTTTGTTACTTACAATATGATGCTGTCACCAGAGAGAATTGATAAATCAGTCATCATCGCCAGCCCCGGGCCTCTTTTCAATGATGATGATTTAAGTCAGCTCTGTATGCGTGCAAATGTCGAGAAACCGGAGGACTTGTTTGTACCGCAAAATAGCAATGAAGTTCGCCGTTTGTTTGACTATGTATTTGTTGATAAAAAACGTATGCCAGACTTTGTTGCCGACCAGATTTACCTAAGCTATTTCGCACCATGGCGTTCCGAAAAGAAACAACTAATCCAGAGCCTAGTTAGCGACAGAGAACGGATCAGCAAATATCCAGCCAATCAACTGCCACAGAGCATGTTAATTTGGGGCGACAGTGACCAGATTTTCCCCCTTGATAACGGAATTAAACTCAGTGAGTACATGAGTTCATCGCTGGTTGTGATCCCCAATACCGGTCACGGTGTTACTAACGAGCAACCAGAACTAGTAACTAAATTGTTGAAATCATTCTTATCCTAAATCAAGTCGCAGTGGGATCCTAAACTATCAAGATGAGCATTATGAAGACTAAAACCTTATGCCAATGGAAATGTTTCTCTGTTGAACAGGCGACACACAGCTTACCAGATGGCCGACAGATTGACTTTACAACAGTTAAGCACCCCGGAGCTGTGGTGATTGTACCGTTAACAAATAACGGCGAGCTTGTTATGGTTCGCCAGTACCGGCCGGCAATTCAAAAATGGATTCTGGAGTTTCCGGCTGGGACTCTCGAAAGTCAGGAAGATATCCTTTCCTGTGCAAAACGGGAACTGGCCGAAGAAGTTCAGCTTAAAGCAGAGCATTGGCAAGACCTTGGTGAGTTACTACCTGTCCCCGGCTTCTGTGATGAAGTCCAATATCTCTTCTTCGCAAAAGAACTTTCAGCTTGTAGTGGCGAGTTGGATGATGATGAAATCATTGAAGTCATTACCCTCACCGTTGATGACTTCGAAATGAATGTGACGAGCGGCGAAATACAAGATGCCAAAACCCTGTCTGCGTTCTTCAAAGCACGTTTGTTGAAATTACTCTAAACGAGCCAGCACATAAGGCGTATGGAATACTTTGTTACTAATTCGGTATCTTCTGGTAACACAAACACTCGAATTAGGGTGCCAGTTATGGCATCTTGCCCGTCAACTAACGAGGACGACTCTGATGGACAAACTTTTTTCGATGCTAAATAAGGCTGCGGCATTGCTGGCTATGCTCATGTTTGTTGCTGGCGGCGGTATGGCGCTGTTTGTCATGTTTTACGGCAATTAATACAGTCAACGCCACACAGCCATCAAGCTAACAGGCAAGCTCTTTAACAAACGGTAACGCCTGGACATTGTGTCAGGCGTTACCGTGATACATCGCGCCTAAGGTCTACTTAGGAATTGACTACATTCGCATACCGCCATCAACTTCAAGTACCCGACCAGTGTAATAATCGTTTTCCAGAATGAATTTCACAGCGTGCGCAATCTCACTGGCTTCTCCCATCCTGCCAACCGGGACCATTTTCTTCAGTCGCTCGATGGCCTCCGGCTTTAGCTGATCTGCCATTGCCGTCTGCACAATCCCGGGAGCAACCGCTGCTGCACGAATACCATACCTTCCAAGCTCTTTCGCCCAGCACACTGCCATGGTTGCGACGGCGGCTTTTGAGGCCGAATAATTAGTCTGACCGATATTACCGGCTCGGGAGACACTTGAGATGTTAATGATTGCTCCTTGGCTACCGGAATCAACCATCTGTAACGCAGCCTCTCGGCCACACAAGAAAGTCCCCATCACATTCACATCCATCACAGTCTTGAATTGCTCCAGTGACATCTTGTTGATCTCACCTTCTTTTTGCTTAACCAGTAAGCCATCGCGTAACAGCCCGGCGTTATTGACCAACCCGTTTAGCTGACCAAAATCATCAATCACACTCGAGAAAACATCTTCAACATCCTTCTCGCTGGTGACATCGGCTGTATATATCAACGCTTTGGTACTGAGCATCTGGCACTGCGACTGGGTTTGCTTCAAGCCATCTTCATTGACATCAATAAGAGCCAGTTCCGCACCAGCCTGTGCCAAAGTAACCGCCATCATTTGACCAAGCCCCTGCCCGGCCCCTGTAATTGCAATGACACTCTGCTTCAAATCCATATGTCTGCCTCCCCGAATAGAATTTAGGCGCAATCGTCACTTTTCTTGTCACGGTAGAACTCATACATGCTGGAGAAATCCAGTAACTCATTGCCTTTTGCGTTATGAAGTGCATAAAGGTTTCTAGCCAAAGCCCCCATCGGAATGGCCGACTGGCTATGCAGGGCGGCATCCATCCCCAAACCGAGATCTTTGAGCATTAACTTACTCATAAACCCCGGCTGATAAGCGTTGCTAGCAGGCGCTTTATCCATCACGCCAGGGCACGGGTTATACAGCTCCAGAGCCCAATTACGCCCAGAACTCTGCAGCATAATATCTGAAAGGACTTTGGGGTCGAGGCCGTTATCAATGCCCAGGCTTAATGCTTCACACGTCCCCGACATCAAAATACCTAACATCAGGTTATTGCATATTTTGGCCATTTGTCCGTCACCAGCCTTACCGGCATGAAAGATGTTCTTTCCGACATGTTTAAGAGTCTCTTGTGCTTTTTCAAATCCGCTGTCAGTACCGCCAACAATAAACGTCAGTGTTGCAGCTTGTGCTCCGGCGACACCACCGGAAACAGGGGCATCAACAAACTCGAATCCCTTCTTTGCAGCCTCTGCGGCCACGATACGAGCCGACTCAGGATCGATTGTCGAAGAGTCAATCAGGAAAGTATCATCATCAACAAGGTTGAGCAGCCCGACGCCTCCATGATGATCGCCAAGATAGACAGCCCTAACATGTTCACCGGCAGGAAGCATCGTAATAACAATGTTTACTCCCTTTACCACCTCTTCAGGAGACGAGGCAACAAAGGCGCCGTGGCTTTCAAGCTTTTTTGCCGCCTCGGTATTCAAATCATAAACTCTTACGTTACAACCAGCTTTCAATAGATTTTGAGCCATTGGGTTGCCCATGTTACCCAACCCGATAAACGCGATGGTGCTCATGATAAACCTCCAGAGTAATAGAAATGATATTGCGTTAATTCAGTCTTGATGCTTAACACCTAATGTGGCCAGAGGGTTTTCGTGCTCAGGCCATAGCGGGGTAAATAAAGAATCGATGACGTTTTGATCAACTTCGCTATAGTTTTTATATAACCAACCAGGCTGACCGCATTTATCAATCAACCTTGCCCTGACTCCCTCTTCAAACTCACCAAGTAAACCGCAATGCACAGATAGGCTTAACTCAAGCCGGAAACACTCTTCCAACGACAAGTGGTGATATTGAGTCAGCTGGCGAAAGCAAATATTTGCCGTAATTGGACTGCCTTCCTCAAGCGTTCTTTTTGCTCTTTCCAGCCAACGACTATCTCCTTCAATCGACATGATTTGGCGGGAGATATCAACCAAATCGTCCGCCTTACAGGCGAGCTGAATCTGAGAAAAGTAAGGACGGATATGACTAACCGGACGATGTGGTTCTGCGGTGTCGGCAAAGCCGCTCAACACCTCTGTGACCAACTTATTGTTGAACGCCAAATTACTAGAAGTTGTTATATCTTTGTTTTTTATGTGACTTTTAGTATCTTCGATACCGCCGCCCCAATTGCTACCCTGTAACTTCTCAAGCACTGACTGCTTCTGTTCGGGCATCAACATATGTTCCGCCATCCCTAATTCAAGCGCATCAGTAGCGTTGATCTGTGCACCGGTAAGCCCAAGAAACAAACCGATACCGTCAGGAAGTTTGTTCAGAAACCAGCTTCCGCCAACATCCGGATATAGCCCGATACTTATCTCTGGCATGGCCAGCCTGGAAGTTGGTGTCGTGACTCTATGACTGGCTCCCATATAGAGGCCCATCCCGCCCCCCATTATTATTCCTTCCCCCCACACTATCACCGGCTTGCTATAGCGATGAATTAAGTAATCGCAGCCGTATTCAACCGTAAAGTACTCTGTAAGAAATTGCTTTGCAGCACTAGCTCGCTCTTGTCTTTCAGACGCGTCGTGCATCATGTTATACATGGTGCGGACATCACCTCCTGCGCAAAACGCCTTCTCGCCAACACCATACAGAAAGACACACACAATACGTTCGTCGTCTTCCCATTTTTCCAGCTTTGCTTTCAGTTGCCTGAGCATGTCCAGTGTCAGCGCATTGAGCGAGGTTGGGTTGTCTAGTTCCACTACCCCAATCTTGTTCCCATCAACACAATCAAGCTCACTGCAGTTCACTTTGCCAACCATTGTCTACCTCATTATTTTGATTACTTGTTCTTCCATTGGGGTGGGCGCTTTTCCAAAAACGCCTTCACACCTTCGGCTTGATCTTCGGTATCAAACAACTGAACAAACAATTCACGCTCTTTCATCAGGCCATGTTGCAATGGCGCTGTCCGGCAGTTCTGAATCAGTTTCTTACAAGCAGCCACAGATGAGGGAGACTGGTTAGCCACAGAATTAGCCAGCTTCATGGCGCTCTCGAGCCCCTGTCCCGATGCCACAACTTCTTCAACCAAGCCAATTTCAAGCCCCTGAGAGGAACTAACCCGCTCCCCGCACAAGATCATTCGTTTCGCCCAACCTTCTCCCACCAGCCAGGTCAGATTCTG
Organism: Photobacterium alginatilyticum; assembly: GCF_009910675.1. GTDB lineage: Bacteria > Pseudomonadota > Gammaproteobacteria > Enterobacterales > Vibrionaceae > Photobacterium > Photobacterium alginatilyticum. The sequence continues at coordinate 231,681 of NZ_RSEJ01000004.1, forward strand.
CGTACCTCCAGCACATGGCAACAGACCAACCTTGGCTTCTGGCAATGCCATTTCGACATGGGCCTCGGCAATTCGAATATCACAAGCCAGTGCAACTTCTAATCCGCCTCCCATGGCAAAGCCATTGATTGCCGCAATGGATACCCCTCGAAAAGCTGACAAAGTCTCAAAAGCCATCCCAAAGCACTGAGCCATTTCAACTGCCACGGCTTTATCACCATCGGCGAATAATTTCAGATCAGCGCCGGCAGAAAAGAACTTCTCGCCCTGCCCGGTTATCACCAAGGCATAGACATGTTTATCTTTGTTCAATATCTCGATTATCTTTCTGAGCTGAACAAGACTCTCTGCCGTCCAGGTGTTCGCTGGTGGGTTATTCATGGTAAGCACGGCGACATGGCCGTCAATGTCGACTAAAATCGCGTTGTTGTCTGACATAATGGCTTCCTTTATCTCTGTTGGCTTGGTCTATCCAAGTTCGAATTAAAGTAGCTCGGTTCCTTCTTTCAGTACCCGCCGTGAAATAATAAGCCTCATTATCTCATTGGTTCCTTCTAGGATTTGATGGACTCTTACATCACGGAAATGGCGTTCCAGCGAATACTCTTTGATATAGCCATATCCACCGTAGAGTTGCAGTGCCTGATCGCAAACCTTGAAACCAATGTCTGTCGCAAACCGCTTCGCCATCGCGCAGTATGCTGTCGCTTCGGGATCTTGTCGGTCTAGCTTGGTTGAGGCATAGCGCACCAACTGCCTGGCTGCGACCAATTCTGTTGCCATATCTGCAAGCTTGAACTGAACCGACTGAAATTGAGACAGTGACTGGCCAAATTGCTGCCGCTCGGTCACATATTGCTTTGCCTGATTAAGGGCATGCTGGGCCGTACCTAGCGAGCAAGATGCAATGTTTATCCGCCCGCCATCTAACCCCTTCATCGCAAATTTGAAGCCTTCTCCCTCACTACCGAGCAAGTTAACAGCAGGGAGTTCAACATTTTCAAATGTCACAGCACGGGTTGGCTGGCTATTCCAACCCATTTTAGGCTCTTTTCTTCCGTAGCTGATCCCGGCAGCCTCCGCCGGTACAATAAAGGCTGAAATACCACTTGCTCCAGTCGCTTTCGAACCATCACTGCCAGTTCTTGCCATTACGACAAGCACATCCGTTTTACCTGCGCCGGAGATAAAAGCCTTGGCTCCGTTAAGCACATAACTATCACCCTTCTTAACAGCCGTTGTGGTTAGTGATGCTGCATCGGATCCGGCATTGGCCTCGGTCAGACAATAAGAAGCCAACCATTCTCCCGTCAGTAATTTCGGACAAAACGCCGCCTTTGCCTGCTCGGTAGCAAACGAGGCAATCATCCAGCTAACCATGTTATGAATGGTCATAAAGGCCGTGGTTGAGGTGCAGCCCATCGAAAGCTGCTCGAAGATAATAGAGGCATCCAGGCGACTTAGCCCTAACCCTCCCTGCTCTTCCGGCACATATAGACTCAGAAAGCCTAGTTCACCCGCTTCTCTTAGCACCTCTTTAGGAAATATCTGCTTTTCATCCCATTCAGCCGCCTGTGGCGCCAAACGTTCATTGGCAAACTGACGGGCAGTTTCAGCAAAAGCACGTTGTTCTTCATTGAGTTCAAAATCCATCTTCGTCTCCCTTAGCGTTGGTAAATCAACGTAGGTGGATCGTCAAATTTGGTCCGGTTGGAATATCATCATCAAACCACCGAGAGGTGACTGTTTTTGTCTCAGTGTAAAAACGAACAGCCTGCTTGCCATACGCATGCAGATCACCGTAAAAACTCCCTCGCCACCCGGTGAATGAAAAGAAAGGTAACGGCACCGGAATAGGTACATTAATACCAACCTGACCAACCTGAATTTCATGCTGATACTTACGTGCAGCAGCCCCGCAAGCGGTAAAGATTGATGTGCCGTTGCCATACGGATTGGCATTCACAAGTGCAATAGCCTCTTCCAACGTTTCAACCTCAACACAGAGCAGCACCGGGCCAAATATCTCTTCCTGATAGACAGACATTGATGTATTAACACTACTGAATAGTGTCGGTGCGACCCAATTGCCATCGGGATAATCTTCAACTTCACAGTGGCTACCGTCCAGCTCACAAACAGCACCTTGATCTTTACCTTCGCGGATCAAACGTAAAACACGATCTTTGGCTTTTTGGCTAATCAAAGGGCCGTAGCCGGCATTCTCGTCATCCCAGGCCCCGGGCCGGATCTTTGCCATAGCCTGCTTTAGCTCTGGTATCCATTCCTTGGCACCATCAACCAGTACCGCAACAGAAATTGCCATACATCGCTGACCGGCAGCACCAACAGATGAACCCACCAGGTTATTAATCACCTGCTCTTTATTGGCATCCGGCATCACGACCATATGGTTTTTTGCCCCGGCAAACGCTTGTACACGTTTTAGGTGATGAGTCCCTGTCTGGTAGATATGACGGGCAACCGGCACCGAACCAACAAAAGAAATCGTTCTAATTTGCGGGTGCGCCAGTAAATAGTCCACCTGCTCGCGTTGGCCATGGACTATTTGCAACACGCCTTTTGGCGCACCGGCTTGTTCAAACAGCTCTGCTAAGCGAATGGAAGTCAGCGGCACCTGATCAGAAGGTTTCAGTACAAAGGTATTACCCGCGGCTATGGCCATCGGAAACATCCACAGCGGTATCATCGCCGGAAAGTTAAATGGGGTTATCCCGCAACACACTCCTAGTGGTTGCATGATCGAATAAGTATCGATCTCTTTGGCAACGTTCTCGACTGTTTCCCCCATCATGAGACTGGCGATATTGGCGGCCTGCTCAACCACTTCAATTCCGCGCCAGACATCCCCTTTGGCATCAGCAAATATTTTTCCGGTTTCACTGGAAAGCAATGTGGCTATTTCATCATGATGTGTTTTCAGCAGTTGCTGATAGTTCAGCATTAACCGGGCACGTTCCGGTACCGGCACTTCTTTCCATGACTTGAAAGTCTCGTAAGCGCTGGATATGGCCTCTTCAATTTCATCTTCTGTCGCACAAGGTAGCTTGGCAATGACACTGTTCTCTGCCGGGTTGGTAACGTCTACCCACTGCAGCGATTGCGACTGGCGGAACTCACCATCAATAAATAAAGGAACATGCTGGGTCATAATTGCTCCTCAGGGTTTATCGCCCTGTATAAAAAGAAGGGAAAATTCGTGAATTAATGTTTTTCATACACAAAGTGTACTAGCCGGAGTTCGCTGGAACTTCAATAGCTATGGCCGTCGCTTCACCTCCCCCTATACATAGCGAAGCAATGCCTTTCAAAGTCTGCTTATTCGTCTTGGCTTGTTGCTTGTTGTTCAGTGCATGGATTAAGGTGACGAGAATTCTCGCTCCACTTGCTCCTATTGGATGGCCAAGTGCACAGGCTCCTCCGTGAATATTGACCTTTGACGGGTCTAGCTCCAGCTCACGAACGGCTATTTGGGTTACAACAGCAAAAGCCTCATTTATTTCCCACAAATCAACATCATCGACAGACCATTCAAGTTCGGAAAGCAATTTGCGGATCGCGTAAACTGGCGCGGTTGTAAAATCAGCTGGCCGCTGTGCATATGTCGCGTGCCCTTTGATGATAGCGAGCGGCGCAAGCCCTTGCTGACGGGCCGGCTCGGCATCCATCACCAACAAAGCTGCTGCGCCATCTGATATTGAGCTGGAATTGGCCGCGGTAACACTACCATCGCTGGCAAATGCCGGTTTTAACGCAGAGATCTTCTCGATGTTTATTTCACCAGGGTGCTCATCTTGAGAAACCAAAGTGACTCCGTGTGTATTCTCTTTCTTAATAGGGACAATTTCGCAGTCAAACATCTGCTGTTGCTGCGCAGCAACAGCCCGCTCGACAGACATAATTGCCCATTGGTCCATCTCTTCGCGGGAAAACTCAAATTTATCTGCTACCTGCTGAGCATAAACGCCCATTAAATGACCGTCATAAGCATCTTGCAGGCCATCAAGAAACATATGGTCGTAAACAGTGTGATGACCTAATCGCATTCCGCTGCGGGCTTCTTTTTGCAAATACGGTGCATTGGTCATGCTTTCCATTCCACCCGCAATAATAGCTTCAGCACTGCCAGCGCGGATCAAGTCATTCGCGAGCATGACGGATTTCATCCCAGATCCGCAGACCTTATTTATGGTGGTGCAGCCAACCGAATGTGGCAACCCGGCACCGAGGGCGGCCTGTCTTGCCGGAGCTTGGCCGCACCCGGCGGGTAACACGCACCCCATGTAAACTTCATCAATCTCTGGCGGGGTGATTGCTACCTCTTCGAGCACAGCTTGAATAGCAAACGTACCTAGCTCAGGTGCCGAGTATGAAGAAAATTGCCCCTGAAAGCTTCCGAGTGCGGTACGGCGTGCTGCGACAATCCAAACGTTTTTGTCCATTACTTCGCCCTCTTTGAAGACAGCAATAACAGTGAAAACTGAAACCCTTTGATAATAGTCAGAACCGGCTCAATTCCTTGACGTTTACGTAAGCATAGCACTAACATTTACGTAAACGTTAAGAAACAAACTGATCACACTTGTAATTCTGTTGGCAACTCTATGTACAGCATAATTGCCAAACGTAGTCGCAGACTGAGTTCAACATTTCAGTCCCGGCTGTTGCCGGACCTCACCATGTTGTGAGTCCGCGCCTTGAGGAGGCTGTAAGGTGGAGACTTTCAAAATCAGTGACTTAGCGAAAGAGTTCGATATAACAACCCGTAGTATTCGGTTTTATGAAGATGTCGGCCTGCTACACCCTTCCCGAAACGGTAATACTCGGGTCTACAAACGCCGGGACAAAATCAGGCTCAAGCTGATTTTACGAGGGAAACGACTGGGATTCTCATTGGCTGAAATTCGTGAACTGTTCGAGCTCTATGATACCAACCAGAGCCACGCCCAGCTCAATGAAATGCTGAAGATCATTGACGATAAACAGGCCGTTTTAAAGCGCCAGCTTGATGACATCAATGTCGTGCTAAATGAGCTCCAGATTGCCAAAGCCCGTTGCCATCAGGCCCTGAACAACTCAGACACACACTGACTACGACCACTACGCTATCGAAATTAAACCGTTCACCACAACTTGGTTAACCGGAGATGTTATGAAAGATCTGTTTACGCCCCTTAATTTTGGCCTTGACGACACCCTCGATATGCTCCGCGAACAGGTCAACAATTTTGCCAGCGAGGCCATTGCCCCTCTGGCAGCACAAGCGGATCAGGACAATCAGTTTCCCAACCAGCTTTGGCCTCTGATGGGCGAGATGGGGTTGCTCGGTGTCACCGTAAGTGAAGAGTATGGCGGTGCCAACATGGGATATCTCGCCCATGTTATCGCCATGGAAGAAATCAGCCGGGCATCAGCCTCTGTGGGTTTGAGCTATGGAGCGCACTCGAATCTCTGTGTCAATCAAATCTATCGCAACGGGACAGCTGAGCAAAGAGCAAAATACCTGCCGCCGCTAATTACGGGCGAACATGTTGGAGCTCTGGCGATGAGTGAACCCAATGCGGGCTCAGATGTTGTCAGTATGCAACTTAGGGCCGAGCGACACGGAGACAGTTTCGTCCTCAATGGCAGCAAAATGTGGATCACCAACGGTCCTGATGCCCAGACCTTTGTCGTCTACGCCAAAACAGAGCCAGAGTCCGGTTCACATGGGATTTCAGCGTTTATTATTGAACGTGATTTTGCAGGTTTTAGTCATGCTCAAAAGCTCGACAAACTAGGGATGCGTGGCTCCAACACCTGTGAACTGGTATTTCATGACTGTGTCGTGCCGGCCGAGAACCTCCTTGGCGAACTCAACAAAGGGGTTAACGTCTTGATGAGCGGGCTGGACTATGAACGTGTCGTTCTTGCCGCAGGCCCCTTGGGGATCATGCGGGCATGTCTCGATCTTGTTATGCCCTACATTCATGACCGCAAGCAGTTTGGTCAATCTATTGGAAAATTCCAACTGGTTCAGGCCAAAGTTGCCGACATGTACACCCGAACCAATGCTGCACGTGCCTATGTCTATGCCGTTGCTGCGGCCTGTGACCGGGGCGAAAGCACAAGAAAAGATGCTGCAGGCGCCATTTTATACAGCGCCGAACTGGCTACCCAGTTGGCATTGGATGCCATTCAACTGCTCGGCGGAAATGGGTATATCAACGAGTTTCCTGCTGGTCGTCTGCTCAGGGATGCCAAATTGTATGAAATAGGTGCCGGCACCTCTGAAATTCGCCGCATGCTGATCGGCAGAGAACTGTTCGAGGAATCAAAATAAGGACACGGCTTGATGGCAATTATTCAAACACATATTCATGCCAATGAACCCCAGTTCAAGCAAAACAAGCAGAGTATGGCCGAGCTGGTTGACGAGCTTCATTCTCATGTTCACCTATTGCTGCAAGGTGGTGGTGAGCAGGCAAAAGCCCGGCAGAAAGAAAAAGGGAAACTTCCGGTGCGGGATCGGATAGATGCGGTACTCGATCCTGGCAGCCCTTTCCTTGAAATCGGACAATTTGCAGCCTGGCAGGTCTATGACGAAGAAATTCCTTGTGCAGGTGTCATTGCGGGAATTGGCAGAGTGGAAGGTGTCGAGTGCATGATTATCGGCAATGATCCCACCGTCAAAGGCGGCACCTATTACCCACTCACCGTTAAGAAACACCTGCGTGCACAGGAGATTGCCGAACGATGCCACCTTCCCTGCATTTATCTGGTGGACTCCGGTGGGGCCAACCTTCCCCATCAGGCAGAAGTTTTTCCCGATCGGGATCATTTTGGTCGGATATTTTTCAATCAGGCCCGGATGTCTGCCAAGGGGATCCCGCAAATTGCTGTGGTACTGGGCTTATGTACCGCAGGTGGAGCCTATGTACCGGCCATGGCCGATGTTTCAATTATCGTTAAAGAGCAAGGCACAATTTTCCTGGCTGGCCCCCCACTGGTAAAAGCCGCTACAGGTGAAATTGTCTCAGCCGAAGAACTGGGTGGTGCCGATGTGCACTGCAAAACATCAGGCGTTGCCGATTATTTTGCCCACAATGAGCATCATGCTTTAGAGCTAACCCGACAAGCAATAGCAAGCTGTCACATTGAAGCTCAACCCAAAGCCGAATGTTCAATAGAAAACCAGCCGTTGCCGCCACGTTACCCTGCCGATGAACTTCTCGGTATTGTCGGCACCGATCTGAGAAAGCCCATCGAAATCAAGGAAGTGATAGCGCGCATTGTTGATGACTCCGCCTTTGATGAGTTCAAGGCCCTGTATGGAGACACACTGGTCTGTGGTTTCGCAACACTCTATGGCCACCCTATCGGCATTGTTGCCAACAACGGCATCTTGTTTTCAGAATCGGCTCAGAAAGGCGCCCACTTCATCGAACTTTGCGCCAAAAGAAAAATTCCCCTGCTTTTCCTCCAGAACATAACCGGCTTTATGGTCGGCAAAAAGTATGAATCGGAGGGAATAGCCAAACATGGCGCAAAAATGGTGATGGCAGTGGCCTGCGCCGATGTTCCGAAGTTTACCGTAATTATTGGTGGCTCATTCGGGGCCGGTAACTACGGCATGTGCGGCAGAGCCTATAGCCCAACCATGATGTGGATGTGGCCCAACGCCCGCATATCCGTCATGGGTGGTGATCAGGCTGCGGGGGTGATGGCCCAGGTCACTCGCGATATCAAAGAGCGCAAAGGCCAACCTTGGACAGACGAAGAGGAAGCTGCGTTTAAAAAGCCTATTCGCGATCAGTATGAAAAGGAAGGCTCCCCATATTATGCCAGTGCCAGACTGTGGGATGACGGCATTATCGATCCAAGACAGACACGGGAGATAGTCGGCATTGCCCTGTCAGCATCGTTAAGGGCACCGATACCTGAAAGCCAGTTTGGTATTTTCAGGATGTAAGCCATATACAGCTTTATTATGAGTATTTCTGACTAGGGCTTCAAAGGAGATGATCATGAGTCAGCACCCGAATAGAAGCAATTGCCTCAACCACAGTAACAGCTTTAAAGTTGAAAACCTGCACACCGAGCCCGATGCAGATGTACTATGCTCGATTAACGAAACCGGAGTTGCGACAATAACGCTCAACCGGGTCAACAAACACAATGCATTTGATGCCACTATTATTCGTACCCTGCTGGAAGACCTTTCTCAGTTAAAAGCACATCCAACACTCAGAGCCCTCATCCTTAAAGCCAACGGCAAGCATTTTTCGGCCGGTGCCGATCTACAATGGATGAAGTCCATGGCCGATAAGCCCCTTGATGTTAACCAAGCTGATGCGCTCCAGTTGGCCGAACTGCTACATGAACTGGACAACTTCCCAGCCCCCAGCATTGTCTATGTTCAGGGAAGTGCTTTTGGCGGCGCTTTAGGGCTCATTTGCTGCTGCGATATTGCAATCGCTGATAAGACAGCTCAGTTCTGCCTCAGTGAAGTCAAACTCGGCTTGATCCCCGCGACAATCGGACCTTATGTCTGTCGCACTATCGGGCAACGCCAGGCACGACGTTATATGCTGACTGCAGAACGCTTCAATGTCGAAACCGCCCATCAGCTCAACGTGATCCATGAAATAACCAGCACCCAAAAAGAAGCCAGTGAGCTCGTTACTACACTGACTTCCCATATCCTGGGCAATAGTCCTAATGCGATGGTTCAAGTGAAGAAGTTATGCCAACTGTGTGACAGCCACAGTATTGATGAAGAACTAATAAACACTACCAGCGAACTCATTGCTGAAATCCGTATCTCACCCGAAGGACAAGAAGGACTGAAAGCCTTCTTCGCCAAGCGCCCACCGGCATGGAGCATTGATAATGAGTAAAATTACGGATGATAAAGTCATTTCCCTAGCTAATAACACCGGTGACTCTCTGACAGCACTCAATGAGCCAAGAGACATTAGCAGGATACTTATTGCCAATCGTGGTGAAATCGCGTGCAGGGTTATTGAGACCGCCCAAAAAATGGGCATTGAAACCATCGCTATTTATTCTGAAGCAGACAGGCTAGCCAAGCATGTCAGCATGGCCGATCACGCTATTTTGGTAGGTGAAGCGCCAGCCGCGAATTCCTACCTCAATATTGCACGGATTATACAGGCCGCCAAGACACTCGAGGCTGATGCCATTCATCCGGGTTACGGTTTTCTTTCTGAAAATGCATCGTTTGCCGAAGCTTGCCTTGAAAACGATCTAATCTTCATCGGTCCACCGTCTTCGGCGATGAAAGCAATGAGCTCAAAATCTGATGCCAAATCCATTATGGAACAGGCCCATGTTCCCTTAATACCGGGGTACCACGGTGACGATAATAGCGTTGAAACGCTAACTGCGACAGCCAACCAAATCGGCTACCCTGTCCTACTCAAAGCGGCACTCGGTGGCGGTGGTAAAGGCATGCGAATCGTCGAATCTGCACATGAAATGCCCGAAGCCATTGCCAGCGCCAAACGCGAATCAACGACGTCGTTCGGGGATGATTTACTGCTTATTGAAAAATACCTGGTCGAGCCAAGGCATATTGAAGTTCAGATGTTTGCCGACCAATACGGTAACGCGATCTATCTTTCTGATCGTGATTGCTCAATTCAACGACGTCATCAAAAAATCGTCGAAGAGGCACCGGCTCCCAATCTCCCTGCCACCCTTCGCCATGCAATGGGCCAGGCTGCTGTCGATGCCGCCAAGGCGATTGGCTATATCGGTGCCGGTACTGTCGAGTTTCTACTTGATGCTTCCGGCAAGTTTTACTTCATGGAAATGAACACCCGACTCCAGGTCGAGCATCCGGTTACAGAGCTCATAACAAGGCAAGACTTGGTTGAATGGCAGATTAATATTGCCAAAGGTATCCCGCTCCCGCTCAGCCAAAGCGAGATAATCCATCAGGGTCACGCGATGGAAGTAAGGATTTATGCAGAGGATCCAAACCAGGACTTCTTGCCTTCATCGGGTCATATTCATCATCTTAGTGAGCCAGAAAAAAACAGCGAGCAAACAATTGTCAGGGTAGATTCCGGGATCCAACAAGGTGACACCGTCACCTCTCATTATGACCCAATGCTGTCAAAGCTCATCGTCTGGGCAGCAACAAGAAACTCAGCAACATTGGCTTTATCTCAAGCTCTTGCAAATTATCGCTTAATAGGTCCGGCAACCAATATTGATTATCTGCAACGAGTCATTAACCACCCCGCTTTCAAGAATGCCGATCTCACTACCCATTTTATAGAGCACCATCAAGCTGAGCTTATTAGTGATCATGCTCCCGGCATCGAGCTAAAAGTGACTAACAATACCGATAGTAAGAAATCCGGCAACAACTCAGATTTACTCACTATTTCCAAACTTTCGCTTTTCGCTGCGATCTCTTCCATCCACCGGGAGGGTAAGTTCACTCATTGGCGCTTAAATCAACCATCTAGCCAAGAAATAACTGTGAGCGACTCCCACGGTGAACATTTTCAGTTTGTTTTTCAGTTCCCGGGTATATCCCAACCATTCTCAAATACTTATACGAGCACTGGTATGCAGATCCAATTGGTCCAAGTAGCTTCGAATGACCGACATTGTGACCTGGCAGCTCAGGTTATCCACTTGTTATCTATTACCAATACCGATGGTGGGAATCGCTACCAGATAGAAGTTAATGGTCAGAAAGAGCACTTTACGCATATTGAATCAAATGAAGAGCAGCATATTTATTATCAAACCTGGCATGATAATTATTTCATCGGTAACGACACTGACCATGTCCATTTACATAATGAAGAAGAAAATCAAGCCATTGCTCCCCTGAATGGCATCATCACCGCCCTACTCTGCCAACCGGGTGATAACGTCGACAAAGACCAGCCTCTGTTAGTTATAGAAGCCATGAAAATGGAATATACCGTCAGAGCACCATACAAAGGAAGAGTTTCGAAAGTGCTATTCGCACTCGGTGATCAAGTGGATCATGGCGAACTACTCGTGCGCATTGACCCAGAAAAATAACAGACGGAGAGCCCTGATGTCGATTTTACCCAAGTATGTTTCTATTGTTGAAGTCGGCGCACGAGATGGCCTGCAGAATGAAAACCAAGTCACGACTGCTGACAAGGTCCACTTTATTAACCAACTCTCAGAAACAGGCCTAAAACATATTGAAGTTGGTGCATTTGTCTCACCGAAATGGGTTCCACAAATGGCCGACTCTCTATCTGTTATAAACCAGATAAACCGTATTTCTGGCATTACCTACTCGGCGCTGACACCAAATGTAAAGGGTTTCGAGCTCGCTCTTCAGGCTGGCGCAGATCAAGTCGCTATATTTGGTTCAGCCTCGGAAGGTTTCAGCCAACACAACATCAACTGTTCGGTCAGCGAAAGCTTGAAACGATTCGAACCTGTGATGGAACTGGCCCAGCAATACAAGATACCCGTGCGGGGATACCTTTCATGCGTCGCTGATTGCCCCTATGATGGTGCAACACCACCAACCAAAGTAGCCGAAGTGGCCAACGAGCTGATCAACCTTGGTTGTTATGAAATCTCACTTGGCGACACAATCGGAACCGCCACCCCGCTGCGTATTGCCAAAATGCTTGAATCAGTTAACCAACATATTCCCATTAACCAACTCGCCGTTCATTTTCACGATACTTGGGGACAAGCACTGGCCAATATTTATCAAGCTTTAACCATGGGAATCAGTGTCATCGACAGCAGCACTTCAGGCCTTGGCGGTTGCCCCTATGCCGACGGGGCGAGCGGTAACGTGGCAACCGAGGATGTTATCTACCTCTGCCACGGATTAGGCATCGACACTGGTATCGACTTAGACAAGGTTGCTGACGCAGGCTGGAATATATGCCAACAACTTGGCAAGTTACCATCATCAAAGGCCTCTCTTGCTATTCGAGCCAGAAAGATCAGAGACGAACAAAAAAGATGATAGTTACTTCGATCAGTGTAACCATCGTCAAAGACAAACGGGGCATTGCTTTATTGCTCAGACCTTAAGAAACGTTGCTCGGCTTCAAGTTCGTTCACTGCCCGCCATATTTTCTGCTCCCTGGATTGATGCTTTTCAAAGTTATTAGTGATCCCTTCAACACTAAGCTCATCCATTGGGCCAATATATTGATCCGCATATCCAGAAAACAGTTTCCTAAACTCTTCCATCGTCGGCAAGCAGTTGTTGTCTTGCTCAAAGTCTTCGAAAATATCATTTACCGTTAGTGAAATATCTCTTTTAATTCCATCAAAGTCCGAACTATCCATCGTGTTATTACTCCGCAAATAATCCTGTACTCCAATGTACAGATTTTCAAATCAAATAAAGTGTAGTTGATAATTTATTACTTATAAGATTTTTGACTTTTTTTAACATTCAATCTGTAATTAACTGTAAGACACTGTTTCTGTTCCTGTTAACTATCTGAATATCAAGACACAATGAAATTAAATAACGCAAAAAAGTTAATTTTTTAGAAAAACATCTCATTTTTCAGGCGCAAGGTTTCAGAACAATAAAGTGACAGCTGAGTAAGCTACACTTATATTATCTTTATTTCAAAAGCTTATCCGAGGTGAGGCAGTGATAACCCCGTTTCATTATCACCCCAGAAAGCCAGTGTGGTTTCAGGCTACTGCGCTCACAAATTCGATTAAATACTCATCTTTGGTAATAAGTATTTTGCTCTCACCGCCTTCTAATGGGGAGGAATCATCATCTGAGTCTATGCTCAATGAATACAAAGGTGAGAAGGTAACTGAACCTGAGCAAGACGAGACCTTCCAATCATGGATTGACGACACACAACTGTCCATATCCGATACTATCCAAGAATATGGTGCCTCAGTTGACCACTTTGTCGGTAAAGCAGAAGATGAAGAACCCATAAGCAACCGAAGTTATTTACGCCTTCGGTTCAAGAGCCGCTATACCCACCGTGAACATTTCGATCCTGATGCCAGTGTCTATTTAAAACTCGACCTTCCGCATACCAAGAAAAACTGGAAACTGATCTTTGAAACCGATCCGGATGACTTCGACCGATTAGAGGATAAAGAGCGGAGTATTAGCAATAACAGTGACAATAGTCTAAACAGCGCAATCGGCGGTGTGCGCCTCCAGGGGAGAAAACTGGGAGAATGGAAAACCAATATAGACCTTGGGGTAAAACTCAAATGGCCATTAGACCCCTTCACTCGCGCTGACCTTCGTCGAGTTGACCAACTCAGTCACAATTGGACAAGTCGGTTCAAACAAGAAATTTTCTATTATCATTCAAAGGGACCGGGCAGCCTGTCCTCACTTGATCTCTATTACGCTCGCCGAGATGACCCCTCGACAATATTAAAACTCAGTTCAAACTTGCAGTATCTTGATACAGACAATAATTGGGAATTTGTACAACAAACAGAAATCCTTGATCGTATTGATGATGATAACTTACTTCAATACTCACTCGGTATCAGCGCAGACTCAAGACCCTCATACTCTATAACAAACTCATGGATATCCGCAGGGTGGAAACATCGGTTATACAAGCAGTGGTTATACCTGACAGTTACGCCCGAAATCGATTTTCAAGACAAATTTAACTACAAACTAAATCCGGGAATTATGGTAGAGCTCGAACTATTCTTCAGCTCAGACCGCGGTATCGACAGGTTAAAAAGAACCATACCAACACCTTAATATGGTTTATCTCAAGCAGATAACCATTAGTTCAGCGAGATACTTACCCCAATAGTAAATGAAGACGCTGACAGTTCATCAAGCCCGATAAGCGTACTGGCTTCAGCATAACCGTGCCAATCCTCATTAAAAGCACCAGAAAGCCCGAAATGCATCCGTCCATATATAGCATCATCAGACTCAACAATAAGCGGCAGTACACTGCCAGAATGATCAGCTTTAAGCTGGCTGATGATCCGTTCGGATCCGCTATCAATATCATAGTGGACATAACCGCGGACATAGGGCTGGAATATCCCCAAACTTGAACGGAACGGGTGGGATATGCTGACTCCCGTGATCACCATCGTTGATTCCAGATTGTTAATATTATCAACCTTAGATATCAGATAATTTGCATTACCTTTAGAAAGCCGTTCGGCATAGCGATCGGTGTCAGAAAGTGTATATTGGAGGCTACTTTCAAAGGCGATATTCAAATAATTGAAATCAATAACATAGCCGCCACCAAGCGAAAAAACCCATATGTCTGAATCAGCTTCACTCGTATCATTGATAACACTATCACTGTAATGCGTGATACGCCTTTCTATATCAGTGTCCATTAATGCGTAGCTTGCAGTAAAATCAACATACCAATCATCTTGGAAATAACTGAAGTAACCGGAGGCGACCAATCCGTCGACATCACTTTCAGTATTTTCCTGGGCACCATCGTAAAACGGCAAACCAAGCGCCAGACCAAATAAATAATGGTCATTCAATAAGTAATCACCCCCGAGAGTTAATGAGTACCCTTCTTGCTCCTGGTTTCTCGAGCCAGTAAACATCGAATTGTCATTATTGACGGCATTTGAGTTCACTCTGAAATAGGCGCCAAGCCGGGAGTAGTTTTGATCTCCCAGCAAACCATCCTGATATAGTGTTAGCTCAGAGTATTGGCCACCATAAGTCGTTGGCTGGGCATTCGATTTCATTGCGGTCCGTAAATTACTTGCCCGTTGGCCCATTTCACTGCTATTGCTGGCAAAATATGGCATCGAAGAAACTTGCCCAAGAGGAGCAGAAGCTGAGTCCGGTTTATCGCCTCTAAAATCACTAGCCAACGCCATCAAATCAGAAATTGCCTTATACACTTCAGAAGATAATCGGCTTGTAACCGACTCTTGCTGCTCGGCATCTGCGGCACTTACGGCGGGATGGCTCAACATGGTTCCTGCAACCAAGGCTGGTGTAATTAGTCTAATTAGCTTCGCAGACATACAACTTCCCCCAGAAATTATTGCCCTTCATCACAGTTAAATTGTTAAAATAGTCAGTAGCAATGAAGTCACTAATTAGTATAGGAAGCGAGCACTTTTGCCCCTGTCGCAAAAATGACCATATCGATAATTTTTCAAACAAAAAAATCTGAACTGAAAAATAAATGCTAACAAGCAGTAAATGTTCATCTATTTAATTGATATACAGCTCTTTTCTACTAAGACTCAAACTAGCTTCTATATATATTCTGTGGCAGTATTTAACTTTCATGTCATAGGATTTTGCATGAAATCAATGGATTGTTTTGTGTCGAAATCTATAAAGCTAAAGTCACCTTCTATTGAGCAATACCAGCATGCCTGATAACCACGAACAAACAGATAAAGTTATAATCGGCAAAGCCCTCGTTTTTGATTGCTCGACTAAGCAGCTCTTAAACAAACAGCAAATCATTAAGTTAAACCGTGCTGAACGAGAAGTACTCTATACTCTGATAGCCAATGCACCCCGAATGGTGACAAAGGCCGAGCTGCTGAAGGCAGGCTGGGTAAGAAAAGAAGTCACTCCAACCTCTCTGTTTCAGACCATCCGTAACCTCAGGATAAAGCTCAAAGAAGAAGAGAAAGGGCAAATCATTGAGCTAGTACCTAAGCTGGGTTACAAAATAAACATCATGCAGCCCAGCAAGCCAGCCCCTTCGGATGAAACGCCTCATGAAACAATTAATAAATCACGACGCGGAACCAAGATCGCACTTTGTTTTGCATTTACTCTATTCGCAGGCCTCTCCATATTGTTATACAGCCATCTGAAAAGAGACCAATTTTATCATCGGACTATCACTGATGATGATAACAATACTGTGGTACTGCTATCTAAACTCGAAAGTGATCTTATTCCACTACATGGTTATAGCAATCAGTATATTACCCCCAAAAGCATTCACGATAAGCTATTTTTCATTTCAAAATCAGATGAATACTATTCAATAGCTTTCTGTAATAAGACTAAGCAAAATTACTGCGATCCAGATTCAGCCCGTGCAGTAACCTTTAAGCATTTTGACATTGATACGTTTTGGCCGCTCTTAACCGAGGAGTCAATGACGATAGGTGCGATGTCAGTTTATGAAAATAAGACCAATATGCAGGCTTCTGCAAAGTCATATAATTTATACCTCGAGAACGGCAACATCTACCCTAACCTGTCTCAATACTTCGTACGCAAAAAAGGCAAGGACACATGGAAGTTTACCGGGATCAGCTTCCGTATGAATAAAGATAAATCGGAGTTTGTCGCTATTTCATTTAAAGGAGGGCAATTCTCGTTGATTGAATCTAACATTTCGCCATTCATTGCCACCAGCAAGATAACCCCCGGATACTTCTATTGGATTAATTCTCAGGAAGAGCTCAAGAAAATGGGCGTGAAACTCCCTGGTGAAGTAAAGAACTATGAAAATAGCCTGTATACCAAGGCTGTTGGTTATGACACTTACATGTTATACCGGCAAAAAGGGCTCTTCCTTTGGTATTCACCGGATGTAGGTTTCTATTGGTATGCTCAGCAAGGAGAAACCGACTCAAACTTCGACGAATATTTCCAGTTTGCCAAATGCCATGGGGATCTTCAGCTCAATCCTGATCCAGAATGTGACTAGAGAACTCCGGTATAGTCTTGGTTCCGGCCCCCCTGCCGGAACCAAGACTATAGCGATTCAGCTATACTATCCATGACATCAGATCCTCCATACAAATTCATAACGAAACGTGAGTATCCAATGAATCGGTATATCTTCCCTGCTACAGTACTGGCGCTAGCTCTCTCCCCACATCTCTTTGCGGCAAACCTCGAAGCGGCTGCTGATGATGTCTGTGTTTGCCTTGAAGGGCCTTACCAACATGCGGAAGAAACATTAGCGCTCGTAAACGAGGCGCTGCAATCCGGCGACATGTCCAAGATATTAGCTTCACAAGATGAGATGATGAAAGTGATGAACACGTCTGAGCTGTGTATTGAAGACCTAAGTAAAAAATACCCAGATATCAGTACCGACGAGTCACTCCAGAAAGAGGTTATGCGTATTGCAGACGAAAAATGCCCGAACCCTTTAGAACAGTTAAAAAGCGCCTCAGCCCCTTCAAGTTAAGTACATAGCGAATACCTGAAAGTGCTTAATATAGCTATTGCCATCCCCGCGTTATTTGTTAAATTATTGTAACAGCAGCTTAGGGGGGGGGTTGGTATGTTAACGTTGAAACGGCTACTGTTTAGCACATTCATAAACTTACAGCCCTTTTTTAACCTGGCTTATCCGCTTTTGTTTGGCTTAAGTGTACTAGGTACTACATTAGGGATAATACTTATGGCGACACCTTCCAACGTGCACGACTCCAGCCAACTGATATGTTTGGGCTTTGTGCTGACTGGAGTGTATCTGATGTTATTGAAAAAACACTACGCGTTGATCCTGGCCTGGGCTGATACTCGTGAGTGCCAGGTCATTCCGCTTAGAACTGATAACAGCCGACATTTGTGAGCAACAACTAGAAGCCTGGTGCAATATCTAACTAACAAGCTAGTTGATGTCACTCAGTTATTTTTTCGCTTCGCGACGTTCCAATAGCGCTTCAATATTTGCTGTCAATTGATCGATCTTGTCATCAATACTGTCTAGGCGCTCATTATCCATACCAACCATTTTCTGAACCAATTGGTGAGCACGTTCTTCAGCAGAAACAGACTTATGGATACGAGTTGTATGAATACGCTCTTTCAGCTCAGATTCAACGCCTCGACCTTGTTCGATCAGGTCGTTGTACATAGCCTTACCTTTGCCCGAGAGCTGATTCAATTCATCCCCACCTTTCGCGTATACACCTAGCCCAGCAAGCCAAACCTTATTATGGAGCTTTTCTTCACGGGCTGAATCTTCTATTTTTCGTTCTTGGTCTTTCATGATCTTGTCCTCATACACTAGCTTACAACTGCCAGCCAATGATAAAGCTGACTTCTTAGTATCAGGATAATGCTTTCAATTAGAGTGATCCCACTAATTTAGCGAATCATTCAGGTAATATGTACAGAATGAGGTAAACAAAAGCGGGAGTGCATCTCCCGCTTTCAGCTTAGTTAGATATTAATGCTAGGCGGGATTTTACTTGGTAACAGGAAGCTGTATTCTTCACGCGTTTCATTTCGGTCGTTGATGATTTTTTCAATCTCTTGCAAAGAGGCATTAAAGTCACAAAGCGGACCGCCTTCTTTCGTTATCCTGTCATCTTCAAACCACTCAAGGTATGGAAAGTTATTCGTACGGTATTCACCTAGCCTACGATAATAAACACCGCCAAGAATCTGCAATAATGACAACTGCTCAAGCGACTGCTTCATAGGCGGGAAGTTATTCAGCCACCCCTCTTCCGTGTGTACATTCGACGGATCTTTGCCCCATACCGCCCCGGTTACTGCAGGTGCAAAGCTCATCAATGAACTTTGTGGAAAGTTAACAGCTGCATGTTGTGCGCTGGCAGTGAATATAATCATCGTGAGCACTTCGGACAACTGCTCACGAGTTGTGATCGGCTTAAACCCTTTTATTGAACCTTCTTTCATCAAAGATTCTGTCCAAGCTGTTAGCTCATAATCTTCAGTTACAGCGGCATCCTCAGAGTAATAAACATTGATATAGGACGTCGTCCATTCCTGAATCGCATCCCAGATCAAAGTAGCATCATCACGGTATGGGTAATCCAGAATATCTTTATTATCTACACAGCGCGTTGCTAAATCAGCAGGCAGCATATACCCATAAAAGTCCAGATTAAGCCTGTCTATACCAGCTGCCTGTTGGGTAGCTTCAATCTTGGCTCCAAAGATACTATCAATAGGCCCACCTCCTGCGATTAGCGAACCTGCGGCGCTATTGTTGATAAACAAGGTCCCTTCGAAATGAGGTAACAGCAACACATTAATCGGGTGAGATTCAGCAAGGTAGCGATTAGTCGCTATGGTAAAGGCTTCAATAATCAAGTGAGTTCGGCCTAGGTGTACAAAAAGCTCATGGTAGTTACCATCCGCAACCTGAACCAAAGTCATAGCAGCCTGCCACTGCCAGTATTCCGCAGGATTTTCATTATTCTCAACCGCATAGGTTAAGATGGATTTGTCTTTATCCTGACCACTTTGTATTGCTACGGGCGCTAGTGATTTTTGGCCCTTGGGAATAGCAAACAGTGCCATTGGTGCAAAGACTTGCTTTTCTGGCCCCTGAGGGTTGTCGGCAAGCATCTCTAGCTCATGGTAATCAAGCAGGTAGACACGATTATTGGCCAGAGCCTCGGCTAACGAATCATCGGCCCCCATTACTTTTTGAAATCCTGCTTCACTGACGGGGAAATTACCCGGAAGACTAATAACACCTTTGATTAGCATTGGGTTTTGACCCGCAACCCGGAATCTGGCAAAAATCTCATTTTGCTGGAACACTTCGGCGACTGCTGGTAGAGGGATCTTCTTAAACAGATCTTTGTACGCATCAAGGCCGGCCTCATTGCGGTATTCCTTCACCTCCGATTGCACCAACCTCAAATACATCTCGACCAGTGTCTTCAGCATTTCGGATGTGTTTCTGATCAACGTCCACTCTTGCCCAGGCTTCAGGCTAACAGCTGCCTCGGAAACTTCTTTCAAGCCATCCTTGATATCAACCAGATCTGCTGCATCTTTGACATTGGCGATAAGATTCTCAACTATAGGTACCAAGGTTTGTAGAACGGTGATCTTCCAACTTAAAGTAGGATCCGCCTCTTTCGGCACTTCTTTTACCATAGGTACAGGCGCAACATTTGGATGCTTAAGATCCCAGACATATTGATCTTGTGTTGTCTCTAATTGCTTCCGGCGCTTTTCTTGTTCTCGTTTACTATCATTTTGCGGCAACGTCGGGTGCATACGAGGAAATAAGTTAAACATGGTGAGTCCTTTCTTCTTAATAGTAGGGATATATAAGAATGACCGTTACATGCAAAAACTAAAAATGGTCATTGGCATCACTCATCGAGCCACTGTATTACTACAGGTCAAACCACTATTCGATAAGATTGATAAAGAAGATAGTTCAGGGGCTTTAATTAACCAGCCAAAATCAAACCAGTTGCATATCGTATATTCTAAACTGTTAATTCACTCACCTATCGTGAAGTTTTTATTTCCACAATCCAACAACATAAATGAAGAGAGATCACATTATGTAGTCTGTTAATAGGTATAGATCACCCTATGGTAACTTCTGACACTTTATAAAGATGAAGTTTGGATTGTTAGATAAGTACTCATAATGCTGCAATGAAAACTCTTTAATTTTCTCCGATACAGTACATCCATTCCCGACAAATCGTCCAGCATTGCTTGCAGAGACGGCCTTTCAAAATGGGCATTGTAAATATTGTCTTTCACCGCTTAATCGTACTTTTCAGCATGCTTTGAATACATATCTGATTTCATAGAGTTCCTAAATATACAAAACATGGTATTTATTGCGCAGGTTGGGAGAGATTACAACACTAAAACAAGCAGGAACTTACCAGCCAACAGGCATCCAAGCAACCAAAAGTAGAAATATCTGCAAGTTAGATTCAGGCTGGTAAGGATATATAAAAGAGCAATAAATCAAAGCTATAAGTTTCAACAGTTACCTATATTTTCAATGGTGAACAGAATTGGATTCTGTTGGTTAAAGGGGGTCATGCCCCCTTAATATATTAGGCACTCACACAAAGTTGCTGCACTTTCATGCTAGAAAGTGTCTGACCATGTATATACCCTAATTTTGGATGACACCATTACTCACTGCTGGTGGCCAACTGTCCGCTAGTTTAAGCTTGGCATCGAAAAATGCTCTCAGGTTGGCATCAATCGATTGACCAACCGGATAGCCTTTAACTGTACCTTTCTCATCAACCATGATGTAAGTAAGATCAGTAAAGCTCATATGGCTGGCGTTGTTGAAACTTAAAGAACACATAGGAACAGAGTCATTAAACAAGGCATCATTGAGACCTGGAAATGATTCACCGTAGTTGGAATAAAAGAAACATGCAGGTACCTGAAGTTTTTCATCCATAGTCCAATTAAACATTGCCCCATCAAGATTGACTCCAGCCTTTATTTCGGGGTTCTTGTTAGCCAGAATGACTGAAACGTTCCCCCCAAAAGAATGACCAAAACTGGCTATTGCCTCTAGATCCATATGTTGTTGTAATGGAGTAGTAATCGTTCCTGATTCAATTCCAGCGAATGCGTTTAGCAAAATCATGTTATTTGCATACCAAGTATCAAATCGGTCAGCGAAACCGTTAGAAAACTTCGCTTTTAAAGCATGCCTTAGCTGCTCTTGCCACTCTAGTTGAGATTCAGCTTTAGACATACGTTTTAAGCTTGTTATCAAGACAGTCAGGTCATCCTTATCAATAGTTCCATTAATGTTTTCATCTAGCTGATAAATCACTTCCCCTGTCTCTCTTTCTATCGCCATCGTATCTTCAGGATGGCCGACCGCGAGTACTATGTAACCATGGCTGGCTAGGTATTCAAACCGAGTCATGCTCTGACGCGGAAAGGTATTAAAGCCATGGTTATAGATTAGTACAGGGTGTTTCCCTGAGGCCGCAGGCAGATCAACAAACGACCACGACGCTGGCAACCCTTTATATTCAGACTCATGGAAACCATTATTCTGGAGTACTTTGGCAATAGCAGGGATCACATAGACCGCTCGTTCACCAACTGCTTCTGCTTCACTCGGGTACCAGGCTGAAACTTGAATCCACCTTTCCTCTTCAGCAACTTCGAATTGATGAAACCCGATTTGATACTGGCCATCTGGTTTCGGAAATACCGCAGTATGCTGCTCAACAGTCTCTGCATGTACAACTGCCGGATATTGCAAAATACCAATAAAACCGACTAATGCCAGTCTTCCCAACCCTAATTTCCATTTCATATTAAAGATTCCTACTTCTCTCAATATATCGATATTCATACCCAAAAAGGCGATAACAACGGCTTGCAAGACAAGACAATCACCAAAAAGCAAATATTTAATTAACAATATGCAATCACATGCAATCTATATCAATATGATTAGACTAATCAATGAAAGTGAGTATTCTCATATGTTATACCTGCCGAAATGTGACAACGGTAATCACTCAAGCTTAGGTAACTTTTATTCAGACTATGGAGTATTAATGATTCAATATCGAGAAATGGAGATCTCAGATTATCAAGGGGTAATTAACCTTTGGACAGCGTCGGATGGCATGACTCTTCGTGACGCAGACTCACAAGAGAACATAGATATGTACCTTCAGCGAAACCAAGGGCTGAGCTTTGTTGCAATCCACAACAGCCAGATAATTGGTGCCGTTCTGGTTGGTACAGATGGACGCAGAGGATACCTGCAACACCTGTCAGTATCATCAGCCTACCAATCACGAGGCATTGGTCAGAAGCTGGTTGATTATGTCATATCAGCTCTCGGTAATATTGGGATATCTAAGACTCATCTGTTTGTTCACAATGCAAATGAAAGAGCCCAGCATTTTTATCAAAAAATGGGCTGGTTTCCCAGAGACGAAGTACGTATGTTTTCCTATAACTCATCGACAAACTCTGACGTATAGCTCGGTAGATATTTTAACCATTACATTCACGTTATTGGGCATATATATAATGACATTTGTCACATCCAATCTATGATATGCCCTATTCCCCAATTAATGTTAGAAGCAATAAGATAAAGTCTATATAACAACCACTCTAAGGGATTTCGAGAAATATGGAACCTAGAATTGTCGAACTCAATGAGATACAGGTTACTGGGATTCAAGTACTAGCCTCTCCTGAGTCAGGAGAGTTTGGAAAAACTTGGCCTAAGCTGTTTGAGCGCTATAATGAAATCGATCCCCTCGACGGCCTGAAAAGTTGGTATGGTGTCCAGTCTTACGATAAGGAACTTATGTCGCAAGGGATATGGAAATACACTGCTGGAACTGAAAGCAAAGCAGGTATCAAAACGCCAATCGGTATGGAAACACTCCACCTGCCAAAGTCTAAATACGCTGTATTCGAGTATCATGGAGCTATAAGTCCAAAACTGGGAGAGACCTTCGGTTATATTTACCGGGAATGGTTACCCAACTCTGAATATAATCCTGCGGGTATGTTTGACTTTGAGAGATATGACGAGAGGTTTTTGGGGCCAGAACATCCCGACTCTATCCTGGAAATCTATGTCCCAATCATAGAAAAATAGACAACATAACGCCTTTAAAGCAACGCAATGTTATCTTTAACATTGCGTTGCTGGCAGAGCTAAATCCTCCCCCTTCCACAAAAGTGTGACGAACATCTAATTTACGGGGGAATAAATTATTATACAATTCGCGAAACAGCACCAAAGAACAGCGTTCAAAAGTCCACACCTTTTTTTGGTAAGAGAAGTGATATGGAAACCTTGTGCGTTGAACACAATGTAAGGTTATAAAGGAAAAAATGAAGCCTACAGTTTTTTTTAGTTTGATACTATTAAGCGGATGTACTTCTTCTCAAGTTTCATCATTCGAAATACTCAGCCATGAAGTAAACGATAACAGATATACTTTGATAGCCATTAGTGATAAGGAATCTGTGATCTCAAATAGTGAAGTCGATAGTGTTTTCAAGAATAAAGCTAGCGAACTTTGCCCACATGGCTATTTATTTTCTGAGTCAACAAAAGCTAAAGGCTCGAATGACGCATGGAAAAAGAGAAGCATGGAGCAATATATCAAAACCCACAAAGTGAAAGGTGCACATAGCTACTTTAAAGACATAATTTGCACAATGTAGTACTTAATTAGACGAAACATCCAAGCTGAAGCTGTGACTCATATTTTAATATGAATCACAGCGCGTTGATTGAGTCATCATGGCGCAACTTATGTTTAGCGATAAACTTAAGGAGATTAAGTATGGACAAAACTAATCATGAAGCAACTTGCCTTTGTGGCAAAGTGACCCTGAAAACACAAAAGCTCACGGATGAGTTCATCGTCTGCCATTGTGACACATGCAAAAAGTGGAATGGCGGACCGCAATTTGCGATGCCATGCGGCGCAGACGTTGAAATTCAAGGGGCTGAATATCTTTCAGAGTTCACATCTTCCCCCTGGGCTAAAAGAGGCTTTTGTCGCAATTGCGGAACGCATTTGTATTTCAAAATGAATCAGTCAGGAAGCTACAACATCTTATTAGGTGCTCTGAATCTTGATAAGAAAGAAAAATTACATATGTCAATGCAGTACTTCATTGATTTAAAACCAGACTATTACAGCTTTGACAGTGATTGTCCGGTCATGACTGAAGCTGAAGTTATTGAAAAATTCAGCTAATAAGAACACACAGAGGCATCAAGTTGGCAAATCAGACAAAGATGGAGATTTTGTTTGCTAGAAAAGTTAAATTCACTGATCTATAGCACGTTGGGATTAAGGACTAAGCCCTTTATATTTCGAGTATACGGGTTAGCTCTTACGTGGGGATTAACTCTAGTCGTTCTGCATCACTTCATATTCAGTGATATTCCTGACGTTGTTCCTACTCCGACTGAGGACGAAATTTCAGCAGCTCTGTTTTTCCTCCTAGTTGATGCGCCAATTACTGAAACTCTAATCTTCCAATGGTTTATACAAGCAGCTTTTCGTCGTATAACAGGTAGCCCAAGTTTTTCAATTGCTGGCTCGGCTATTGTGTTTTCTCTGGTTCACCTGAATAATTCAGTTATTAATGCAACTATAGTTATAGCCCTTGGGTTTGCACTGGCTTTAACTTATGAATATGTCAGAATGAGAGTTGGAAATATCTCTGCACTAATTCTTGTCTGTGTGGCACATATTTGTTGGAACTTCCTTACTATCCTTGGTGACCTGTCATTTTGGTGATAAACCGGCATGCAATCTTTCAGTTCATACACCAAAGTTTGTTGAACTTAGGGCAAGAGCAAATCTCAGACATCCAACTTCGCAATACTTACACTAATGTTAAATATCAGACAAAAAATAAGACTAACCATGTGATCCCACTGGACTAATTGTCGTATCAAACTGTCTGAAAAAGTAGAATACCCAATATCATTCATCCGTCCATACGTTCTTAAAGTTAGGCTATGACCAGTCTGTCATAGATACACCTTGCAGGACACCGAGCCATTTGAGCGTTTGTCGGTGATGAAACAGAGGTGTTAACCCGTTTTCATAGACCATTGTGGTCGCCTGCGACTCGAGTATTTGAAGGTAATAGCGTACTCCATATTGTTCACGAAGCTTGGCCAGCTCCTCCTCGAGCCACTGCTTTGCTTCAGCTGGTAAACCTTGATGTAAAATAGGATTTGAACAGAACCAGTGGAACATCGAAACCGGTAAGTTATCATCGGTAATAAGACTGGCAATGATGAGAGCTTCCGTTAGCTCATTCCGTTGCGCCCGTTCATGCAGCTCTGAGAAAGAATAAACATTTACCCGGCTTTCGATTCCCATCTGATTCAGTTTTTTGCTCAGTACTCTGGCGCTATCAAGGATAACTAAATGATCATATACAGCGATATCAAACAGTCGAGATTTTCTTATTCGAGCTTATTACTCTCAAAGTCGTGAAATGTAATTTGATGCTCATAATCATACCTTTCGCGTATTCGAGGGCGTACCTAAGCGTGGTATTTACGACAACATAATAACAGCGGGTCGATGCGGTTATAAAAGGCAAAGAATGTATCGTAAACCTCCGTTTCTTCTTAGCTATGGTTAGCCACTATCTTTTTGGCAGCGAGTACCAAGAATACAAAGCCTAGCCGAACTGGATGAGTGGCTGGAAATACAGTTTATATTGGACTGGCAAACGCGAAAACAGCTTGCCCCTGTAAAGGGATTGTCGTTTTTCACCAAGATCGAAAATACCTGCTAATTTACCGTCCTTACTTCCGTCAAGCCCCTCGAATTTAGTACGTACAGCAGGTATTGGCTCGATTTCAATATCAAGGCTAGCATTAGAAAAGATAAAGTTTGCCAGGTGAGCCTATCTCCCTTGTTCAATAAGGCCAAGCATACTAACAAACTAAAATTTATCTTCACATTGAACTGTTGAACTCTATGAACAAGCACACCGAGCCAATACCTCGCCCATCAAACTCATAACTTAAATTCACCTACTGCTTTATCTAACTTATCAGCGGCCAGCGTCAGATCATCAGCAAGTTGGGCGTTACTTTCAGAGTTACCGTATGTACCTTTTGCTAGATCGTTTATACAAACAATACTTGCATTAATTTCTGCGGCCACAACAGTTTGCTCTTCAGCAGCAGTAGCAATTTGGCTATTCATATCTTGAATATGAGTAACTGAATTTTTAATTGACTGTAAGGCGTCGCTAGCGTGTTGACCCGCAATCGTAGTGTTGTTGGCATCAGTCGCATTCTTTTCCATTAGCTCAACGGATGTCTTCGCTTCGTTCTGAAGCTTGACGATAACTTCCTGTATCTCATTGGTGCTCTCTTGTGTACGATTAGCCAGATTCCTAACTTCATCAGCGACAACCGCAAACCCTCTGCCCTGCTCACCTGCCCGCGCAGCTTCGATGGCTGCATTCAGAGCAAGGAGATTAGTCTGGTCTGCAATGTCACGTATAACATCAAGGATCTGACCAACATTCTCTGTTTCTGAATTCAAGCGATTAATAACGTTCTGTACATTGAGAATTTCACTTGACAGGTTTTCTATGCTTTGGTTCATATTTTGCACTGTCTGAATTCCATTTTCAGCAAATTCATTCGCCTCTGTAGCAGCACTTGAAGCATCTACCGCATTTCTTGCTACTTCATCTACAGTTACCGCCATTTCATTCATGGCTGTCGATGTATGCTCCAGCTGTTTCATCTGTGACTCAGAGCTTTGATTAATCGTTGTAGCCGAATCAGAAATTCTTGTTGCCGACTGACTAAGTAAAGCGGTCGTATTGTTAATATCACCCACGATGCTTTTTAAGTTCTCCGTCATAACTGCAATTGCCGCGCTGATTCCTGTCTCTTTTCCTCTGCCAGTGCCTGATGAAGTTAAGTCACCATTAGCAACACGCTTAACCACCGACTCAATTTGTTTTGGCTCGCCACCGATAGGCCGATACATCAGCTTTACAACCATCAGATAGGTAGCAAAGAGAGAAACCACTATAAACACTAAAGCTAATACCATGTTTTGTATTAGGTTAGAGTTTGAAGCCTCATAAATATTGGCCCAAGAATCCCAAGCCCACACTTTCCAGCCCAACCCAGACAGTTTAGAGGAAAGTACAAAGTAGTCATTGTCGTTAAACACATATGAATGTTGACTAGTTTCACTGTTGGCGAACTGACGATAGCTAGGGCGTTTCTCAAATAAATCTTGTCCTATGTAATCGGGGTACTTAGCAGCAAGAATATAACCGTCCTCTCTACTTAAGAATAACTGGTTGTTTTTTGATAACTTTTCTGCGAACTTGGTTATCTGGTCGACCCTGATATTGGTACATAGCACCGCTATTGTTTTACCACCACGTTTTACAGGTACAGCAATAGCCATGACCGCATCACCCTCGTTACTCGTATAGGGAGTGGTTACTATGTTAGTATCACCGTTAAACGCTCGCAGGAACCATTCTCGCTTTTTCTCCTTGGCATTGAAACCAGAGACCAACCCGTTAGCAGATGTTGAATAGGTTTCACCACTTGCGGTAGCAGTATAGGCATTAATTACGTCTAATGAGTTAGCTATATGGTGCAGAGTCTTTACCACTTCCTGCTCATTGAGACTGCCGTCTGCTTCAATAGAAAGTTGTTCTGCCATCGTGTTTAAAACATCAAAATTGCGCCTCATCCTCTGCTCAATAGTGTTCGCAATTAGAAACGCTTCTTTCTCCAAAGAAGCGGTATAGTCTTCGACCGAAGCGCTTTTAAAGTTGTTGTAGCCTACACCGGACAGTACAGTAATTATGAGACCAAGCATTACCCCAATAATTCCCGTAATTTTTATTTTTACAGACATACTAAGCCCCTGATTATTAAAAATAACAATTCAGACCATTCTTTGACTATTATTGCAGCAAAGTAAAACTGAAAGCGCTTTCTTGTGAGCTGTATCTCTAAATGAATGGATTAATATTCATCATATTGAATAAAAATCCGGTCATTCTCAGTAACGATCGACTACTAAGTAATTACATTTAAAGCGGTAAGGGTATGATGAGGTAAAGATGGCAGCTCAAATCGTGTCTGCCATGTTGTTTGTGTGTACCTGTACGGGTGATGTCTAAGAGGCTCAAAAAGTCGCTTACCCTCTCCAGGTGAGACCTATGTTTTGTACAACACCTTAGTCATATGTTGAGTTACACATAACTTTTATCACCGATCACTTTTTGATCAATTCTCACGTTCGCCAAAGAATTTTAATAATGTGATAACCGAACTTAGTTTTAACCGGGCCGATTGGCTCTAGTACTTTACCGGTAAATACGGCTTTATCAAATGCCGGAACCATTGCGCCTTTGCGAAACTCACCCAAGTCGCCGCCGCGCTTTCCTGATGGGCAGGTAGAGTATTTCTTTGCCAGGGTCTGGAACTTAGCCCCTTTTTTCAGTTGCTTCAGAATGTCGTCTGCTTGTTCTTTATGCTTTACCAGAATATGTAGAGCTGCTGCTGTTGAGGCCATGATACAAACCTAATGTAACCAATATTAAACCGGTGAAAGTGTGCGATAAATCACTAAAAGTCGCAAGCGCTATCTCGATGAAATTACTTAACGCATAAAAAATGCCAGTCGATATGTCGACTGGCATTCTTGTCTGTTCGCTTAGAAGCTGATTACTGTGTCTTGAAAATATCAGCTGTTTCAAGATTGGTCATTTGGCGGATCTGACGCCAGATGAAGTAGAAGATCCCCATCATCATCACCATCGATGGAATGGCAATCATTGGGTAGCTCATCAGAGTCAGCTTACCCAGCTCTTCATTGAAGGCCTGAGAACCCGACGGGCTTGTCACGATCATCGTTGCCAATACATAGTTCATCACCGAAGAGAATACGAACGTACCAGAGAACAGGTAATTTGATTTAGCCAGGCAACGCTGAAAATCTTTCTCTTTACCATTCTCACCCAACTTCTCTTTAATGAGAGACAAGTTTAGTACCGTGTCGTTGAACAACATTTTGCTCACTACCGGATACTTGGTAAAGGTTGAGATAAAGACTCCCAATCCAATCAAGCCTGGGATAAGCGCCTCTTTCACTGCCAGCCACTTGGCATCGAGCTCCAACAGGCCGATACCGCCAGTCAGCAATACGCTGACGAAGCCAAGCAACGAAATAAAGTTAAACTTCTTGTACTTAATTAACTCATAGCCACCAAAAACAATCGGGAATGCTAAAGCGACAACTAACGCGCCAACTGATCCCAGATGCTCATCTCCACTCAATTTCATGAGGACAACAGACGGGACAATGACGTTAAAAATCAAATCAGTAAATGGGTTCGCTTTTTTTTCTGCCATAATCTCTTTCAAACGTTACCTAAAAGTTAATACCGTGCCATTGTTCCGTGAATCGGGGCTGGTGTAAAGGGTATTGCAGTTACAAAGCGTAAATTATCATTCTTGATACGCATATTCTTCTGTTTATCTGCCTGCAAATTCGCTCATCCTCTCCCATACTCTATCAACATATCTATGAATTACCTTGTTACTGTCAGCCAGAAACAATAAACAAGGAGCCGAGCAATGGCCAAGCCGCTAATCGCCAATAATAAACCCGCCAAAGTCAGCCTTGAAAAAGGTCAGGAATACTACTTTTGCCGATGCGGCCGTTCAACAAAACAGCCCTTCTGTGATGGTTCCCATAAAGGTACCGGCATCACACCACTCCCCTTTAAAGCCGAGCAAAGTAGCGAAGAGTACTTGTGTGCCTGTAAGCACACCGGAAACGCCCCGTTCTGCGATGGTACTCATAAACAGTTTAGTGGCTCTGACGTCGGAAAGGAGGGTCCCGGGGTAACCGCAACCAAGGATGAAATGCCAGTAGCCTCTGCCACGAAGGAAGAACCCACTGTCGCTTTAATCCATCAGCTCGCCCGGGAAGGATTATCGCAGATGGGACATCACGGACCTATGACAGCCATGGGAGTACCGCGCTATCAGCTTCCTGACTGGAATGATATTCAAATCATGGTGGCTCAAATGGCTACCAAGCCGCTGCTTGAAAATGCCAAGGTTGGCAAAGAGCTGGTCATTGGTCCCAAAGCAAAACGTCCACTGCTGCTTGATATTCCCCTGCTTGTCTCTGATATGAGCTACGGGGCACTATCCGAGGAAGCCAAAACAGCCTTAGCCATGGGAGCTGAGATGGCCGGTACGGGTATCTGCTCGGGAGAAGGCGGTATGCTTGCAGAGGAACAACAGGCCAACAGCCGATACTTCTATGAACTCGCCAGTGCCAAATTTGGCTATCACGAAGGGCTGCTAAAAAAGGTACAGGCCTTCCACTTCAAAGGGGGACAAGGTGCAAAAACCGGTACGGGAGGCCACCTGCCTGCAGCTAAGAACACAGGAAAAATCGCCAAGACGCGTTGCTTGAAGGAAGGTACAGACGCTGTTTCTCCCCCAACATTTACCGATTTAAAAACCGTGTCCGACTTCGCCGAGTTTGCCGACAATGTCCGTGAGATAACCGGCGGGATCCCAATCGGCTTCAAGCTCAGCGCCAACCACATCGAGCGTGATATGGGCTTTGCCCTTGAGGCAGGAGCCGACTACATCATCCTCGACGGCCGCGGAGGCGGTACCGGCGCAGCACCTCAAATATTTCGGGATCATATCAGCGTCCCCACTATCCCAGCCCTTGCCAGAGCACGGTATTTTCTCGACAGAACTGGTATGTCTGATCAGGTCACACTCATTATTACCGGTGGTCTGCGTGTACCTGCCGATTTCGTTAAAGCCCTGGCGCTTGGTGCCGACGGCATCGCCATCGCCAACAGCGCTATGCAGTCTATTGGCTGCGTAGCTGCGCGAATCTGTAACACCAACAACTGTCCGGCAGGCATTGCGACACAAAAAGAAGACCTTCGCCAGAAATTAAATCCCGACAAGGCAGCCAAACAGCTCGCTAATTTTCTTACTGCCTCCACTGAACTCATGCAAGTGATGGCCAGAGCATGCGGACACTCCCATCTCAACGAATTCAATAAAGATGATCTGGCTACCTGGCACCATGAAATGGCTCGACTCGCTGGCATTGAATATTCCGGCTTTAAGCAACGCGAATAACAAGGCAACGGTTCTGCGAAATACTACTAACCTATTATAGTTAAAAGAATATACCTTGATATTCTGATATGCTGGTTTCAGAGCAAACGGCCATGCTCTATATTGCTCACTCTCAAAAAAGGACTTTAAAATGCTTAAAGCTGATAATACTGCCCTCGTCATTGTTGATGTCCAAGGGAAGCTGGCCCAGATAATGGATCAGAAAGATGCGCTGTTCAGTAACCTCGAGGCCATTGTCCGAGGTGCCAAGATCCTTGAACTACCAATTGTATGGGTTGAACAGATCCCAGATAAACTGGGTCCGACGATTCCGCAAATTGCCGATCAATTGCATGACCACCAGCCTATCGCCAAAAATAGCTTCAGCTGTTACAAGTCTTCTGCCTTTGTCGAAGCGCTGGCTGAAACGCATTGCCAGAACGTTATTGTTGTTGGCATTGAAGCGCACATCTGTGTTTATCAGACCGTTCTTGAAATGCTCAGCGCAGGCTTCCATGTCGAAGTGATCACCGATGCTGTGTCATCACGAGACCCGCAGAACAAACAAGTGGCCTTGAACAAACTTCAGCATGCAGGTGCAGAGCTGTCGTGTACAGAAATGGTACTGTTTGAGCTTCAGGAAATCGCCGAGGGCGAACGTTTCAAGCAAATCCTGAGTATTATCAAGTAACCTCTTTTTATAGCAAAAAGCCGATGGTTTCCCAACGGCTTTCAATCTATGCATTCAGCCTTGTTATGACTGTTCTAATCTGTCGTTAATAGCCTACCCCAGCGCAGTATGACGAGATAAAGATCAAGCCCAGGGCAAACGTCATCACATGTAGAACAGGCTTACTTTTCGTCAAAGTCGGCATCAACCACACACCAACCGCAGCTAACAGCAACCCTAAGCTCAGAACATGTGCGATGAACGGTGATAACTCATTGTATGCTTCAGCACGGCTCGCAAGATCAGCAAGCTGGGAAATACCAGTAAAGAGGCAGACTACGGCAATGACACTACCTAACAAAGGCAAGTAACGGTTAACCTCTTCGACTTTGTGATCTGCCCTAATCAATGCAGTATGGGCAAGCAAGATTCCACCGCATAATGTTGTCGCAATAAAATGAACAGCCACCAACCACTGTTCGCTACGCTCTATCAAACCATGGCCGAAATAAAGGAAACCACTTATTAGAACAACTGCAAGCATCCCCTTTCTGATACCATCACTACCAACAAGGGCTTTCTCGGCAAACCAGTAAAGCAAGGCAAGTACGAAGAATACGGTTGTCATCAGCGCTTCAACACTGAAGCTGTATACCGAATGGGTATTAGACATCATCAAATTGATTTCGCGTAGGATCAACGAAGCAAATAGTAACATCCAGAGTAATGGCATCGTTTTATGCAGACGATCGCTTTGACCAAAACACAACTTTCCGCTGAAAATCACCAGGCCCAAGACAATGAAAGATCCAATAGAAAGCTGAGCAAACACACTGGATAAAATAAATGGCCAATCAAACCAAGCCATGATCTACCTCTTCAATCTGACCCCTGTTTCGCCACAGGATGTTCAGAGATTATATGGAGTAATGAAAGCCGCGTATTGTGCCTGAAGCCGAACCGATGTGCCAGAATTGATAGTGTTAAGCGCATAGCTCAATACCTAAATCGTCAGGCAATCATGGGCAGACTCACAACAAAAGAATTTGCTTCAAGAAATAAGCATCATAAGATACTGCTCTGATCACAGGTTTGAGGCCTGACCATCAATTTTCAGACAAAAAATATCGGTTAGTTGTTGACTAAAATCCCAACTATCCGCTATCTTATTTTTAGAGAAAAAATAAGTATCATTAAATTTGTACATTACGGTTGGAAGCGAAGAGGCCGCATTACTTTGCCACTCACTTCTGGAATTGAACAGATTAATTATTCAGAGACGCCTATGTTTGCAATAACTCACGTTGATGTATTTGATGGCAGTAGCATCCTTACTAATC
The DNA here is from genome assembly GCF_009910675.1 of Photobacterium alginatilyticum. Taxonomy (GTDB): domain Bacteria; phylum Pseudomonadota; class Gammaproteobacteria; order Enterobacterales; family Vibrionaceae; genus Photobacterium; species Photobacterium alginatilyticum. The sequence continues at coordinate 265,082 of NZ_RSEJ01000004.1, forward strand.
AAGCCATACTTGTTGAAGGTGACACAATTCAAGCCGTTGTCCCGATGAATCACGCATCATTACCTCAAGAGACCTACGATGGTAGTGGGTTAACAGCAACAGCCGGATTTATTGATATTCAGTTGAACGGTTGTGGCGGTGTTCTGCTCAACACTGATATCCGCAAAGAAACGCTGAATATCATGAACCAGACCAACCTGCAGAACGGCACCACCCAGTATTTACCTACCTTCATTACTAGCGGTAACGACGCAATGCGTCAGGTCATCGATATGGTTGGTGATATTGATAACAGAGCATCTGAAGGGATCCTTGGGCTGCACCTTGAAGGGCCCTTTATCAGTAAAGAGAAAAAAGGCGCTCACGATCCTATCCATATTCGTCACCTTGACGAAATGACCGCCTACTACCTGGCTGACCACGCCGATAAAATCAAAGTGATCACTCTGGCACCTGAAAACACCTCCCAATCTGTCATCGACATTCTCACTGAGGCGGGTATTACTGTCTCTCTCGGCCATACCAATGCCACTTACAAACAGCTTAATGAGAAGCACGGTATTACCATGGCAACTCATTTGTACAATGCTATGAGCCCGCTTGGGTCACGCGAGCCCGGTGTGGTCGGATACGTATTCGATAAAAAGCCGCATGCCGGCATCATTGTCGACGGCATTCACTCTGATTTTGCTTCTGTGCGTATTGCCCATGAGATCATGGGAGAGAACCTGTTTATGGTCACCGATGCTGTTACCCCTGCCGGAACAGACATGACGGAATACGATATGGCCGGAACCAAAGGCTATGTCACCAACGGAAAGTGCCACTATGAAGACGGAACAATAGCAGGTGCTGCAATCACGATGATTGAAGGAGTGCAAAACCTAATCAATCATGTTGGAGTTAGCAGAGAGGAAGCATTACGTATGGCCAGCCTCTATCCAGCCAAAGCCTTAAAGATTGATGACCACTACGGTGTCATTGCCAAGGGCTACAAAGCAAATATCACCTTGCTGACGCCAAACAACGAAATTCACAGCGTGTATCAGATGGGTACCAAGCGCATTTGATAGGCAGTGTGAATCAATAAACCCTCAAATATAACAAACATAAAAAAAGCGAGCCTTTAGCTCGCTTTTTTACTGAATGCTGCAATTAAGCTGTTTTCGCTTTTAACTTGTTTGCCTCAGTGGCTGCCGTAGCTCTGGCCATCTGAAACTCACGCAGTTTTGAGTAGAGGTAAGTGACCACAATTGAAAAGAACAAATACGACAGAGCAAAAACAATTGGTGAGTTAATCACGTTCGCTTCCAGGCCCCACATAACGCCAGCTATAGTGACCGCCATTTTGGCCATCATCCCCATCAATAGCAGCAATAATGCAAGCTGTGGGTATCGAGTTGAGCAGCGAAATGCCAACCAGTAACCTGTACCTACTGCAACTGATGCAATACCTAACCCGGCCATAAATGAATGAAAATGTTCTCCAGAAAGCACGCCGCCTAAAGTCGACATTAGAAAAATCAGAGCGAACTTCATACATACTCCTCTAAAACGAATAAGAGAAAAACAACCTTTCAAGGTTAATCATTGCTAACAGGGGTATTTTCCCATCTTTTGTTCAATAATCATACTTCCCCAAAAGAAGCCGAAACCTAAAAGAATGCTAAAAGCTTATTTTTTTACATCCTGTAACATGCTAAGAGCGCATTATTACAGGAATATTTCACAAAGAGTTAATTAATTGTTAAAAGCAGTGTTAATTGTAAGAAATCTTTTCAAAAAGTTAATATTGAAATAAATCTTCTAGGAAAAACAAATTTCTTCCAAAAAAATCAGCAGGAGAATTTATCAACAGACCTAATTGGTTTATTAAATATGGAATTTAAGATTTATCGAATGGATGTGTTGTTTGCGTGATTTTGGCGAGATTTATGCTTAAAAACCGTTCAATAATTGACCACCCGCGCTTCTAGTAGCTGACTACAGATAAAAAAAACACCCGACCAAGGCCGGGTGTTCGAACGTTAGAGCTAATGCTACAGAGCTGAGTTAAATCAGTTCTAGGCTATCGCTGCTTCCAGTTTTTCAACTTTCACTGCCGCAACCTTGAACTCAGGGATCTTGGCGTGCGGATCCGTCGCTGTAATCGTCAACCGGTTTGCCGGTGACTCAGCAAAGTGGAACGGCACGAATACAACGCCTGGTTGCATACGCTTAGTCACAAAAGCCGGCGTCTCTATACTCCCCCTTCGAGTCGATACACGTAGCATCTCGCCATTACCGATACCCAAACGCTCTGCATCAGCCACAGAAATCATTGCACGCGGACCAGCCAGATTATCCAGCCCTTTAGTCTTACGTGTCATGGTTCCGGTGTGGAACTGCTCAAGCAGTCGCCCGGTTGTCAGGATTAATGGGTAGTCCTCATCCGGAAGCTCTGCCGCATAGCGGAACGGTATTGCAACCATTTCCCCTTTACCACGGATAAATGTCTCCTGGTGCATAACCCGGGTACCCGGATGCTGGGCATCTTTACAAGGCCACTGGATTCCGTCTCGGCCAACACGCTCCCAGTGAATACCGGCATATTGAGGTGTTACCTGACAGATCTCTTCGGTAATATCCTGCACAGATTCATATCCCCAGTCGCTACCCATCGCATTGGCAATGCTCTGAATAATCCACCAGTCTTCCTTTGCCTCGCCAGGCGGGTTGATGGCCGGTGCGATACGCTGAACACGACGCTCGGTATTGGTAAAGTGCCCTGACTTCTCGGCAAACGAGCATGACGGCAGAACAACATCGGCATACTGGGCGGTTTCGGTGAGGAAGATATCCTGTACGACGAGGAAGTCGAGCTGTTCCAGTGCCTCAATCACATGTGCCTGATTAGGATCGCTGAGTACAGGGTTCTCACCCATGACATATAAACCTCTCACCTCCTGATGGCAGGCGGCGTCGATTATTTCTGTCAGCGTCAAGCCCGATTCAGATGGCAAATCCGGTTTATTCCATGCCTTGGCAAACTTGCTGTGGACCTCGGGGTTATACACCTTCTGATAGCCCGGCAGGTTGTTCGGCAGAGCACCCATATCACACGCGCCCTGAACATTAGACTGACCACGAAGCGGGTTAATACCCCCGCCTTCAATACCAATGTTGCCACACAATAGCTGCAAGTTGGCAATCGAACGAACGTTATCATGTCCTGTCGTATGCTGGGTGATCCCCATTGAGTAATACACGGCTGTTCTGTCCGCAGTACCGATCATCTCGGCCATCTTGATAACATCAGCAGCACGAACGCCAGTGATCAGCTCGATCTTGTCCGGTGTATATTCATCACGCATCACTTCGGCTTTCAGTGCTTCGAAGCCTTCAACACGATCGGCAATGTATTGCTCGTCATGCCAGCCATTCTTGATGATCTGCTGCATAATGCCATTCATTAGCATTACGTCTGTTCCCGGACGATGAGCCACATAGAGCTGCGCATGTTCGGCAATATCGATCTTTTTCGGATCGGCAACAACAAGACGTGCTGTTCCGTTACGGATCGCCTGCTTAATATGCGATGCAATGATTGGGTGTGCCGAGGTAGTATCCGAGCCAATAATGAACACGACGTCCGAATGCTGGATGCTCGGAATATCATTGGTCATGGCTCCGCTACCGAGAGAGGCCTCTAACCCTGTTACCGTTGATGCATGACACAGACGGGCACAGTGATCGACGTTGTTTGTCTCCAGCTCGCGGCGAATAAACTTCTGGAAGGCATAGTTATCCTCATTGGTTGTTTTTGCCGATGAGAACCCTGCCAGTGCGTTGCCGCCATATTGAGACTTAATGCCACCAAGTTTCTCGGCAACCAACGTTAACGCTTCATCCCAGCTTGCTGGCTGCAACTCGCCATCCTTACGGATCAGCGGAGTGTTCAGTCGCTCTTCGCTCTGGATAAAGTCAAAGCCGAAGCGACCTTTAACACACAACATACCCTGATTGACCGGTGAATCCTTGGCACCCTGTACATATCGAATTTTGTTGGTGATCTCATCAACAAACATGGTGACCTTACAGCCCACCCCGCAATAGGTACAAATCGTATCGACCGGTTTTAGCATTTCAATTCGGCCTTGCGATTTGTCCCGGCTATCAACCAGCGCACCAGTCGGACATACCTGAACACAGGCTCCGCATTGCACACAGTTTGAGTCGCCCATACTATAACCGTTATCAAAGCCCGGACGACATTCCGGACGTTTGGCACTGCTGCCATCACTATCTTTCATGAAGCTAAGCGCGCCATGGACTGCCTGCTCATTACAGGCCTCGACACACTGACCACAGCTGATACAGCGGTTAGCATCAAAGACAATAAACTCTGAGCTATCATCAACACTGAACTTCTGACAGCTGCCCAAATCCAGATCTTTGTTCTCTACCTTATATTCGGTGGCATAATCACGAAGGCTACAATCGGTATTGGCCTGGCACCCACACTCAAGGCAGCGCTCGGCTTCCCGAATAGCGTCTTCGTTCATAAAGCCAGTTTCTACTTCGGCAAAGCTAAGTTCACGCTCTTTGGTACTCAGCTCCGGCATGACAGAACGCATAACTTTTTTGATCCCGGCGAACTGCTGAGGGTCAACCTGCTTCACCTTAGGTGCCTTCTGGGAATTGAACGGCTTGACCGGGATCTTTTCCATATCGCCATTGAAGAAGCGGTCTATAGACTCAGCAGCAATGCGTCCGTCGGCCACTGCCTCGATGGCCGTAGCCGGTCCGCGACGGAAATCACCGATACTGAAAATATTTTCCAACCCGGAGTGCATCGTATCCGGATCCGACTCCTGAGTGAGCCAGCGGGTAACAGGCAGTTCAATATCGTCATTTTCAAGAAACGCCAAATCTGGTTTCTGTGAAACTGCCGCAATTACCGTATCAAAATCTTCGGTGAAGTATTCGCCAGTAGCCTCAGGACGTCGGCGACCCGAGGCATCAGGCTCACCCAATGCCATCTTCTCAAGCTTTATCTCGCAAACGCGGCCGCTTGTATCAGCAATATTCTCGACGGGATTGGTCAGGAAGTGGAATTTAACGCCTTCATGCTCTGCTTCAAGGATTTCATAATCTTCAGCAGGCATCTCATCACGGGTTCGACGGTAGATCAGTGTGGTATCTGCCCCATCACGGACAGCTGTTCGTGCACAGTCTATCGCGGTATTACCGCCACCAATTACAGCGACTTTTTTGCCTGTCGTATACTGGTGTCCGGTGACATAGTCTTTTAGATAATCGACACCAAGGTAACAGCCATCAAGCTCACTACCGGTATAGTTCATCTCGACAGCTTTTGATGCGCCAACTGCCAGGCAGACGGCATCATAGTCGTTAGCAAGCTCGGATAAGAGGAAGTCTTTACCCAGCACTTTGCCGGTTTCAACCTGCATACCGTTTCGGCACATCAGCTCGATTTCTTTGTCCAGTATCGCCTTCGGTAAGCGGTACTCTGGAATACCGTAACGTAGCCAGCCACCAGCATGAGGCATCGACTCAAACACAGTGACGTTGTAACCTTCATTACTAAGGTAGTAACCACAGGTTAATCCGCCGGGTCCGCTACCAATAATCGCAATAGATTTGCCTTTGGCAGGTTTTACTTCAGGAACATATTGTTCCTGTGCTTCCAAGTCAGCATCCGCTGCATGACGCTTTAGCTGTCTGATAGCCAGTGGCTCGTCAACAAGCCCTCGACGGCATTCCGTTTCGCAGAATGCCGGGCAGACACGACCGATAGAGAGCGGCATTGGCAAAGTGCGCTTGATTACTTCGACCGCTTTTTGATGATCATTCTGAGAGATATGATAAAGATAAGACTGAATATCAACCCCGGCCGGACAAGCCGTCTGACACGGTGCCTCACAGTCTGCGTAGTGATCAGACAAAATGCGATTCAATGCTTTTTTGCGCGCAGCAGATAATGCATCACTCTTCGTAGTAACATTCATCCCCTCGCTAGGATGAATTTCGCATGCGCGCTTTGTGCCCTGTCCTTCGACTTCAACTACGCATAATTCACAAGGAACTTTTTCACCGTTTTTATTTAAGCCACATAGAGATGGAATATCAATTTGGCATTGTGTAGCGGCTTCAAGCAATGTTTGTTGACCATCAACAACCACGGCCTGTCCGTCTATTGTGACATTTATCATATATTGCCTCTTTCTATTGCTTGGCGCTGCATCAAGGTAATGAGTTATACGGATAAGCCGGATATATACTCAGCTATTAACTCGTAACTAACTTCTTGTTCATAGGGAAAGCCAGTACAGCGCTCACGGATGATTTAGATAAATCATCATTTTTTTGTTATTTCCCCAACGTATCAGGCTCAGGATAAAATTCCTTGATTTGGAACACTGTAGTGGATTATTTTCCAAGCAAAATAAAGCAAGCAATAATCTCTGCACCGCCTTAAATAGTCATATATTGAAATATATTTACATTATTAATTTTCAGCCAGACTACCCCCAATGCGGTATATATATAATTCTAAAGTGTTAATTTCGTTAAATCATCACGACTAATTAAGATTAAATTTATAAACATACTGCTGACAGAATTATTAAGTGAAACAATAATACACAAAATGTCCTTTTATTAGACAGCGAAATACATTTTCACCAATCGATTATTACTTGACGATAAAACAAAGTTTTGTGCAATCAGTAAATAGCAATTTCAAAGCTATATCGAACAGCCTTTCAAGCATGTGGTTCTTGTATTCCCTTTGTAGTTATCAACTGATAGCAGATAACAGATAACAGATAACAGAGTGTGGTGAACCATGGCGTAGGCATACACCCCGCTCAGCTTTGGCGAAAGAATGTAGTGAGAAAGCGAGGATAATCACAGAGTTGCCACAAAATCCGTTACCAAGCTATCAGGAAACGTTATATAAGGCGTGACTTTTACTTAATGAACATCATATAATTTGATGATAATGTTAATAATTTTGTGAGCTGCCGGGCAAATTATGGCCAATATTCTAGATTCTGTTGATCAGCGTACCCAGCTTGTCGGTGAAAACCGACTTGAGTTACTAATCTTCCAGCTGAACTCATCACAGCTATTTGCCATCAATGTGTTTAAAGTTAAAGAAGTTGTTAAGCTTCCTCGACTGAACTCACTTCCAGGTTCGCACCCAAATATCACTGGTGTTGCCAACATCCGTGGCCAGTCAATTCCTGTCATCGATCTACGCCAGGCAATTGGTATGCGCCCCGTCGATACAGACGGCGAAAGCAATATGATCATCACCGAATACAACCGTTCGGTACAGGCATTCCTTGTCGGCCAGGTAATGAACATTGAAAACCTAACCTGGCGTGATATCCAGCCACCACCGAGCCAGGTGGGTAAGAACAACTACCTAACTGCCCTGACTAAATTGCAGCGTGATGGTGTCGACCGACTAGTAAGTATCATCGATGTCGAAAAAGTGCTGGCAGAGATCATTGACTATGACATTCAGATCTCCGAAGAAGTTCTTGATAACAATATCGTGAATCACTTCCACGGCCGCAAGGTACTGATTGTTGATGACTCTTCAACTGCTCGTGCGCAAATCCGCGACACCCTTTCTCAGCTAGGGTTGCAAATTATTGAAGCTAGCGACGGCCTGATGGCCCTGAACCTGCTTAAGAGCTGGTGTGATGAAGGCAAGAATATTAATGAGGAAATCCTGATGATGTTCACCGATGCCGAAATGCCGGAAATGGATGGATACAAGCTTACCCACGAAATCCGCAATGACCCAAGAATGAACGACCTATACATCGCGCTGAACACTTCTCTCAGTGGTAGCTTCAACGAGGCGATGGTGAAAAAAGTCGGCTGTGATCGGTTTATTTCTAAGTTCCAGCCAGATCTCTTGGTTGAGGTTGTGCAAGACAGATTACGAGCAGTACTCTAACCTTATCAAAACAAGAAGAACTCGCCTGTGGGCGAGTTTTTTCTTTCTTCATGCCCCCTCCCTAGAAAAAAACCTAGCAATAAATAAGACTGAAATGAAGTACGGTCAGTTTCAGCAACAAGGTTAACCACAACTGGTCGTCAGCAAACATTATTCATACTCCTTATGGGCCACTGGCTCTAGTTCATTCCAAGCTTTAAGCGTTTCTCCGTGCAAAATATCAATTTTCTGCTCTGCCACGTCTTCAGCTTTAACCGTTAGCTGCATCGTTAGCAACACGATGATGAGAAGAGGAAGCACCCAATCAGGTGCTCCTTTTGGTGTCTTTGGGGTCATACATCATCGCTCCCTCAGTGCGTATTTGCCGTACGAACCTGGCTCTGACTGCTACGAAGCGTTACACGTCGGTCGAAGAAGTCACCTTCGAAGTTCTGCTCTGCTTTCAGTGGCTCCTGATCACCGTAGGCTGATGCGAAGATCTGGCTACCATCCACACCACGTTGCTCCAGGTAATCTCGAACAGCATCAACACGTTGTTGTGACAGGTTGTAGTTCTTCAGGCTGTCACCACGACGGTCCGCATAGCCAGCCAGTTCCCATTTCACATCAGGCGCCTGCTTCATCAGCTCTGCCAGTTCTTCCAACTGGGCTTCAAAGTGCGGTTCGATCCGGGCAGAACCGGTACGAAAGTGCACGTTCATCTCCAGTGCCAAATCTATTTGCCGCTCCTCAAGGCTGTTTTGGTCGATGATTTGCTGCTGCAGACGTGCAATCTCAATCTGTGCCTGGTTATAGCGCTGGCTAATGCGCTCAAGCTCGCCGTTACGTGCTGTCAGCTCTAACATTTCTTCGTCTTGAGCCTCAATATACTGCTCCTGCCCCATTGCCGTACCGGCAATCCCGCCAACAATAGCGCCAATCACTGCCCCTGCCGGGCCACCGACCAGCGCACCAAATGCCGCGCCGGAACCCAAGCCGATTAACTGCTCATCCTGGCCTGCGGTATACGCATCCTGAGTTGAGTTAAGCCCGGATGTCTGCCCCTCTGCCGCCTGTGTTGCCGGTGCAATAACAGAAGCCATCATGGTGGTTGCAATCAGTGTTGAAATAAGCTGCTTTTTCATTTTTCATTCCTCATCAGTAAACAATGTGCTGATTGGTTGTTTGGTATCGACACCGTTTCTAAAGCGTTTGGGCTGTACCGATGTCGTTTCGATGAGGTAATTAAACCAACTGGATCTGGCAATCTTCGGGAAGAAAAAGGGCAATATGCTGATCAATTGTGGCAAAAAAAAGGCAATTGGTTGATGTGGCTTTTTTCAGGCATTTTTTATTGTATAGTCAGCACATATCAACATCCCGTACCACCCATTAACACCCGCTAAGGTCATACATGAAGAAGATTGTGATTGTCGAAGACGAAGCCGCTATTCGCGAAAACTATATCGATGTGTTAAAGAAACACGGCTATAGCGTGCAGGGGTATGACAACCGGCCTGAAGCACAAGCGGCATTCGAACAGAACCTGCCTGATCTCGCCATTATTGATATCGGCCTTCAGAATGAAATTGATGGTGGTTTTGCGCTGTGTCAGTCTCTTCGCGCGCTGTCTCCTACTGTACCTATTATCTTTCTGACCGCGCGGGATAGTGATTTTGATACTGTCTGCGGACTGAGAATGGGTGCCGATGACTACCTGACCAAGGATGTGAGTCTGCCCCACCTCATGGCCCGAATTGCAGCCCTGTTTCGTCGTAGTGATCTGCTCGCTGTCCCAACAGAGCAAGAAACGCTAATTGAGCGCGGAGCGCTGACGATTGATAAGAATAAGATGCAGATTTTCTGGAACAAGCAGCTGGTTGAACTCACCGTCACCGAATTCTGGATGGTCTACGCGCTGGCTAAACGGCCGGGTCATGTCAAAAGCCGTCATGATCTTATGGATGAAGCTCAAGTTGTTGTTGACGACAGCACCATCACTTCCCATGTAAAACGGATCCGCAAAAAATTTCTGCAATATGATGATAGCTTCGACTGCATCAACACCGTGTATGGCATGGGCTATCGGTGGGGCTCGTAACCGAGGTTGATCATGATTATGCCTAAATTTCGTATCGGCCTCCGATTAAAAGTCATTCTAATTTCAAGCTTTCTGCTCACCCTGCCCTGGGTTGGCTATAAATATATCCTTGAAATGGAAAAACTGCTGCGTCAGGGACAGGAACAGACGCTGGTAGGCACAACCCGTGCTGTTGCCACAGCTTTGAACGAACGCCCAAAACTGTTTAGCTCTCAAGCCAGCTTCCTGGAGTCAGTCAAAAAAGGGCGCGACTTATATGCCTATGAACTTCAGTCTCCCATCACGCTCAATGGCCAGCTTGCGGACTGGACAGATTATGATGACAGAATGGTGCACTACGGACGAGAATATGTTCAGTTCAGCCGTCGCCCGTATAGCAATAACAGTATCAGCTTTCGCCATCTTGTCGGAAAATATGACGGCTACCTGTATGCCGCCTTCGAGGTGAAGGATAAGAACCCGATCATGCGCCGGAAGAACTCCGTTCGAGTCGATCGCAACGACCACCTGATCATTGCCATGACTTCACCTGACGGCGAGTTCTTCCGCTATGTTGTTGCCGCCCATGAAGATGGCTGGGTCAATGCATGGCAGATCACCGATGATATCACTGACTCAACCAACCTGATCCTGCAAAACCAAATTCAGGGCTTTTGGCGAACAACCGACAAGGGATACAACATCGAGCTCAGGATCCCGCTCTCGTTCCTCGGCAACAAGCTGGGCTTTGCGTTCTACGATGTCAATAATGGCCAGAACCGTGAAATCGAGACCATCATTGGTACCTCCAACACATCTCACCTCAACCGGTTGGGCACGGTATTGGTTCCGTCCCCGGAAATCGAGAAAATCTTAAAGGGTATGGGACATACCAGCACCCGTATCTGGGTTATTGATCGTCACCAGCGCGTACTGGCTCAAACTGGCAATATCCAAGACTCAAACGGCGTATGGTCGTCATCGGTTAAATACGCCGGTAATGAAGACTCCTGGTGGTCGACTATCGAGAAAAAAGTGCTTCATCCGCTTTATTATCGCTACTTCATTTCCGAGCCTACCGAATTTGTGGACTCTCTCAAGGATGAAGCCTTGGTTAAGGGCGTACATGTCTCGCAGGCGCTGAGTGGACGCGGGTACTCCCACTGGCGGCAGTCAGAAGATGGGAAGGCTATGATCCTTGCTGCGGCCTACCCTATCTGGTTGGGCGACAATGTGATGGGAGCCGTTATTGCCGAAGAATCGACAGTCGGTATCCAAACCTTGCGTAACCGGGCAATGGAGCAGCTGTTTAATGCTATTTTGACCATTATGGCTATTGGTACCATCACTCTGTTCTTGTTTGCCTCGAAAATTTCATCGCGGATCCGCCGCCTTCGTGACGAAGCCGAACAAGCTATTGACAGCCAGGGACGTATTCAGCAACACATTTCACCAACCGAAGATACCGATGAAATCGGCGACCTTTCCCGAAGTCTGGCTGCGATGGTTGGACGATTAGGGCAATATAACCATTATTTGGAAAACCTATCTTCTCGTCTTTCGCATGAACTGAGAACACCGGTTGCCGTTGTTCGCTCCTCAATAGAAAACCTGTCAATGCACAACCAGGATGAAGACTCGCAACGTTATATCGCCCGCGCACAGGACGGCGTGCATCGCTTGAGTACCATCCTCTCAAGCATGACAGAAGCGACACGAATTGAGCAAAGCCTTCAGGGAGCAGAAAAAGAGCGGTTTCCACTCAACGAACTTGTGACGGGATGCATGCAGGGTTATCAAATGGCCTATCCGCATCAAACTTTCGATGTACAAACTGGTAAGTCGGACATTTTCATTTACGGAGCACCCGATTACCTTGCCCAGCTTCTGGACAAGTTAATTGCCAATGCAGAAGACTTTAGTAAGGATGAAGATGCGATTGAGGTTTCATTGGTACAGAAAGGGTTGTCTGCAGTCCTCACCGTCAGTAACCGGGGACCATTACTACCTGACAATATGTCGGATCAACTACTCAACTCAATGGTATCGGTACGCAGTCAGCAAAAGCAAACCAAACCCCACCTAGGTCTAGGACTGTTTATTGCCCGTCTGATTACCCAATTCCATCACGGTGAAATCGAACTCAAAAACCGTCTTGATCAGCAGGGTGTTGAGGTTGTGATTACCCTTCCCGAGCAAATCATCGATAAATAAAACTATACCCAAACTACTTAATTTGATTTAAATAGTTTGGGTATAATATAGCACTTTAACGTGCTTCACGTTTGTCTACACCACGGCTGTATACAATCCGATAGCAATCGTAATAGCAGCAATAGCTAACAACACTTCAAACAGCATATTTTGCATAAATTATCCAACCAGCAGTCCCGATTAAACTTGGGACGCTTAAGATCCGATGAGTGCTACCACGCCAAAGCTATGCCTTCCCACCAGGAGCGAGCAAGTTACCGGGCTTTGTTAACAACAACGAAAGAAGTGACTGTATGACACGGGCTCCATTGATAAAAACAAGTTTGGTTATTGATTAATAACAAACTAACAATGGTGTCCAATATGCCTTCCTCTGTTTAGATTACGTTATTGATACTACCGACCTTGGCTAAATCGAACCTGAACAACACAACAGAAGCAGCTTTGTGAATGTAACATTTTGAATTTTTTGCTTTTGAACCTCTACTACTCACATTATTACTATTATTATTTGTTATCACTCGCAGAGTTACACCTACCACCTTGAACAACAAAGTACGAATCGCCACATCAACTCAGTGATAATAAAATCGTCAACTTGCCTTTTAACCAATACAAAGCCCTTAAACTGTTGGCAAAATGGAAAGTCAGTACGATCGAACTCGCGATTCATTGATTCAGAAAATAATGGTCTCTACGGTGAAGATAATAATCACAATCGAATAAGAGACGATTATGGAAAAGCGCTCTCTTCTCGCAACTCATCGTATGAAGACGTTGGCATCCACGATTTTGGCTCACCGTTATCAGCCTGCGCCATCAGCTCCTGCTCTTTCTTTTCAATAGCCTGGTATTGAGACTCACAGACACTTTTCGTCACCTTGTCTTCGCCATAAGTACTAAGACAACGATCCATGTATTCATCATATTTCATTAACAAGGTTTCTGAATGTGCTGGCGCCATAACTAAAACAGCTATACCAGCCATCAAGAGTGCACTTCGTTTCATCATCATTCACACCAAGGTAATTTTTGACCTTTTAAGTGAAGTTGAGGAACAACGACAACGCCAGCTTATTAATGAGACACTCAATAAAAAAGGAGCCATCGGCTCCTTTTTCTTCAATATCAGGCAGTTTAACTATCTACTCACCACGGTAGGCTTTGTTCTTAACCACGGTAATAGTTTTGAGGCACGAACGGCATTTTCTCGACAGTCATCGGTAGCTTCTTACCACGCACTTCAGCGAAGAGCTCAGTACCAATCTGGGCCAGATCCGTCTTCACATAAGCCATTGCAACCGGTGCACCTTTAGTCGGACCAAACGTACCGCTGGTTACGACACCCACTTCGTTATCGTCAGCATCAAACAGCTTGCTACCTTCACGAACCGGAGCCTTAGACTGACCAACCAGACCGATACGCTTACGAGCAACATCTTTGGTCTTGATTTGCTCAAGGATCAAATCTGCACCAGGGAAACCACCAGCGCGCTCACCGTCTGCGCGACGAGGCTTGCTGATACCCCACAACAGGCTAGCTTCTACTGGCGTAGTCGTCGGGTCGATATCATTGCCGTACAAACATAGGCCACATTCCAGACGCAGTGAATCACGCGCACCCAGACCAATCCACTCAACTTCAGAGTTGCCAAGCAACTCACGTGCTAATTCTTCAGCCTTATCTGCTGGAACAGAAATCTCGTAGCCATCTTCCCCAGTGTAGCCAGAACGGCTTACCAGACACTGTGCGCCTAACAACTCAATAGATACCGCATCCATGAACAGCATATCGCTGACAGCAGGGTTCAGGCGAGCCAGCACTTCTGCTGCTTTCGGGCCCTGAAGGGCAAGCAATGCACGATCTTCGATAAGCTCCATCTCAACATCTTCAGGCAAGTGCGCTTTGATATGAGCAATGTCCTGCTCTTTACATGCCGCATTCACAACAACAAATAGGTGATCACCAAAGTTTGTCACCATCAGATCATCGAGGATCCCGCCCTGCTCATTGGTAAAGAAGGCATAACGCTGCTTGCCTGCTGGCAGGTCAATAATATCGACAGGAACCAGAGCTTCCAGCGCTTTAGCGGCATTGGCACCATGAAGGCGAAGCTGCCCCATATGCGACACATCAAACAGGCCTGCTGCTTCACGGCAGTGAATATGTTCTTTGCGAACGCCTAATGCGTATTGAACAGGCATGTCGAAGCCAGCAAAAGGAACCATTTTTGCACCCATCTCAATATGAAGTGCGTGCAGAGGTGTTACCAGTAATTCTTGGGACATACGTTTATACTCCGTGAACCGCGAGCATGCGGCTATTTTCCATATCACTTGTTGCGACTATGTTAAACTAGGTTTCCTATAGTAAACAAAGTTTCTTTCAGTTCAAACTGCGCGACATCACATAATTTCACAAAGACGTAAAATAATTCCATTTGTCTGACTTTGCTGTCATACAAAAACGAACGATACGGTATTCAGGGAGCTAGCTTTGCCCAGTTGTTAATAACCTGTATCACCTGTTCTGATGAGTTACAGCCCTCCGGACTGGTCACGTTTGGAATGGCAATAAACATCATAGTTCATTGCCAAACAATCGCCCGTTGCGAGGTTTTCACGATGCGGTTACCCATAGGATATGTGCATCCTCTTTACTTATAGACACCAGCATATGCCCCATTGTGGCATCGTAGTAAACGGAGTCACCTTCTTTGAGCTGCACCGGCTCGTAGAATTCAGAGAAGAAAGTGATCTCGCCGGAGAGAACAAGCAGAAACTCTTCGCCGTCATGGCGGATCCAGTCTGAATAGTCCTCAAACTGACGGGCTCTTACCCGTGATTTGAACGGCATCATCTTCTTCTTGGTCAACTGTGTGGCCAGCAACTCATGCTCATAGGTCGTTGTCGGGTGAGGTTTGCCTTCATCCTGACGGGTAATGTCTCGACGACCCGTTGCCTTAATCTGCTTGGGAGGCGCAAATAGCTGAGGAATATCAATTTCCAGGCCGCCAGCCAACTTTTGCATAGCCTGAAATGTCGGGGAAATTTGCTCGTTCTCAATCTTTGAGAGCGTCGAACGGGCCAAACCAGTACGCTTGCTGGCTTCTTCCAGTGTCAGGCCATGGGCCATCCGGATTTCTTTGAGTCGCTTGCCGAGTTTCAGCGGTTCAATTTTTTCGTCTTTATCTGCACCCTGTTCTTTCGCCACCGTCATCGATGGGTAGACATCAAGCTGTTGTTCGTCACTCATTACATCCCTCCTTGGTACTACTGATACTTCATTTTGGCATAGCCGATCGGAAACTTAAAAGTCATACGAATAAAAAAGTTTGACCCATGCATCATATTTGAAACAAAGTTTCCAAAAGGAAACTTCAACTTTTCTGCTTCCTTTTTGACCGCCAAACAGGGCAATAATTGCACTGCGGCACATTCCTTTCTCCCACATTACCTCATTTGCAAAATACTTACAAAACCCTTACTGCAGCTGGGCTTGTTACCAAATTTAACCACATCGCAACAGCGACGTTAAACATAATGATGACTAAGAAATTGGCCTTTTGACAGAAATTCACATGACAAGACGCAAACGTTTGCTTAAAATGTGCGACACTAAAGTGGACGATGTTCCACTATTGGAAATTTTCGTTTGATCGGCTATCTATAGAAAGGTATGTTACGCAGTTGTTAGGGTCAGTTAGACATTCAGAATCATTTTTTCGTCTGATTAGGGCAATAAGCTGCAGATATTATCCATAACAACAAAACAGCCAACGGCTCTGGAAATGGAACACCCACTAGGGCGCACTTGAGGATAACGTGAAATGAAAGCTTCATACCAAAACCACGATTTAGAAATGTTCTTCTCCACCAATCTTGCTCAGGTGGACGGAGCAGTCAACGCAGGCATCGAGGCAGAACTAAACCGCCAGAACCAGCAAATCGAGCTGATTGCCTCTGAGAACATCGTTTCTAAAGCGGTTATGCAAGCACAAGGTAGCTGTTTAACCAACAAATACGCCGAAGGCTACGCAGGGCGCCGTTACTACGGTGGCTGTGAACATGTCGACGAAGTAGAGAAAATCGCCATTGCTCGTGCCAAACAACTTTTCCAGTGCGAGTACGTGAACGTTCAGCCACACTCTGGCGCCCAGGCCAACGGTGCAGTCATGCTAGCACTGCTTCAGCCGGGTGACACCATCCTGGGTATGTCTCTGGATGCCGGTGGCCACTTAACTCACGGTGCTCGCCCTGCCCTTTCCGGCAAGTGGTTCAATGCGGTTCAATACGGTGTCAGCGAAGGAAACTGCGAAATCGACTACGACCAAGTGCGTGAGCTTGCTATCGAAAGCCAGCCTAAGATGATTATTGCCGGCGGTTCAGCCATTCCTCGTCAAATCGACTTTGCCAAGTTCCGCGCAATTGCCGACGAAGTTGGCGCATATCTGATGGTTGATATGGCACACATTGCCGGCCTAATCGCCGCAGGTGAACACCCTAACCCAATTCCACACGCTCACGTTGTAACCACTACAACGCACAAGACACTGCGTGGCCCTCGCGGCGGTATGATCCTGACTAACCACGAAGACATTAACAAGAAAATCAACTCAGCGGTATTCCCAGGCCTTCAAGGCGGTCCGCTGATGCATGTTATTGCCGGTAAAGCGGTTGCTCTGGGTGAAGCCCTGGAGCCTGAATTCAAACTGTACATTAAAAATGTGATCAACAACGCGAAAGTATTAGCAGAAGTCCTGCAAGCTCGCGGTTGCGATATTGTTACTGATGGTACAGATACGCACCTGATGCTGGTTGACCTTCGTCCTAAGGACCTGAAAGGTAATCAGGTTGAAGAGGCACTGGAACGTGCAGGTATCACCTGTAATAAGAATGGCATCCCATTCGACCCAGAAAAGCCTATGGTTACATCAGGTATTCGTCTTGGTACACCAGCGGGCACAAGCCGCGGCTTTGGCTCTGAAGAGTTCAAACAAATCGGTGAGTGGATCGGCGATGTACTTGACGGTCTGGTTGCCAACCAGGAAGACAACAGTGAAGTTGAGCAACGTGTGAAACAGCAGGTACAGAAACTGTGCAGCCGTTTCCCGCTATATCAGTAATCCTCTACGATTATTGATTACGACAAACCGAAATCTGTGGCCCGGTGCATTTCTAGACGGGCCTGTAAAAATAAACAAAATCTGCGGAAGCATTGCGCAAGGAGTAAAAATGGAAAATACATTGAAGTTCGCTGAAAGCCATGAGTGGGTACGCGACAACGGTGACGGCACTATCACTATGGGTATCTCTAACCACGCTCAGGGCCTACTAGGTGACGTTGTTTTCGTTGATCTTCCAGAAGTTGGTGACTCAACAGAAGCTGGAGAGACTTTCTCTCTCGTTGAATCTGTAAAAGCAGCCTCTGACATCTATGCGCCTGTAACCGGTGAAATTGTTGAAATCAACGAAGAGCTGGAAGACAGCCCAGAGCTGATCAACGAAGAACCGTACGAAGGCGGCTGGATTGCTAAGATCAAAGTGGCCGATGTTGAAGAGCTAAGCAAGCTTATCGACGGTGAGAAATACCTAGCGTCTATCGACGAAGATTAATTGAATACCGGCTTTTAGGTAACGAGAAAACAATTTCCGCTTAAAAGCCGTTTTCAACCTACTCTCGATGACTTCCCACTATTGCATCATGCTCAGGTGTAATAGGCAGTAACTGTTCAGGAAAGAACCATGACCGACATGACTCTTCTAAATGCATTAAGTGACGATAAGGAATTCGCAGGTCGTCATAATGGCCCGGATTCAGCACAACAAAAAATCATGCTGGAAACTATCGGCGTAGCAAGCGTTGATCAGCTGATTGAAGAAACCGTCCCGGCGGCAATTCGTCTGCCAGAACCAATGAAGTTAGACCAGCCACAAAGCGAATCAGATATGCTTGCCAACCTTAAAGCAATGGCGAGCAAGAATATCATCAACCGCAGTTTTATCGGTCAGGGTTACTACAACACCTTTACGCCAAACGTCATTCTGCGTAACGTCCTGGAAAATCCAGGTTGGTACACAGCCTATACCCCTTACCAGCCAGAAATCTCTCAGGGTCGCCTTGAGTCGCTGCTAAACTACCAGCAGATGATCATGGATCTAACTGGTATGGAGCTGGCTAACGCCTCGTTGCTCGATGAAGCGACAGCAGCAGCCGAAGCCATGACTCTGTGCCAGCGCGCGGGGAAAAACAAGAGCAAAGCATTCTTTGTATCAAACGACCTGCACCCGCAGACTGTAGATGTCGTTCGTACCCGTGCCGGTTATATCGGTATTGAAATCATCACTGGCTCTATCGACGAGCTGGACAACCACGACGTATTCGGCGCCTTGGTTCAGTACCCGGGCACCAGCGGTAACGTGGTCGACCTGACTGAAACTATCGAAAAAGCACACGCCAAGAAAACACTGGTTGCCGTTGCCTCGGATCTGCTTGCACTAACGCTTCTGAAATCACCTGGCGAAATGGGTGCCGACGTAGTTATCGGTAGTGCCCAGCGCTTCGGTGTACCAATGGGCTTCGGTGGTCCCCACGCTGGCTTCATGGCAACCAAAGATAAGCACAAGCGTACTATGCCTGGCCGTGTTATCGGCGTATCGAAAGATTCCAAAGATAACCAAGCCCTGCGTATGGCAATGCAGACGCGTGAGCAGCATATCCGTCGTGAGAAGGCGACGTCTAACATCTGTACCGCTCAGGCACTTCTGGCAAACATGGCTGCATTCTATGCCCTTTACCACGGTCCGGAAGGCCTGCGTAAAATCGGCCGCCGTGTCCACCACCTGACAGCAATTCTGGCGGCTGGCCTGCGCAACTCCGGTATCGAACTGACACATGACACCTTCTTCGACACCATTACGCTAAACACTGGCAAGAAAACGAACGAGTTCTACAAAAAAGCACTTGATGCAGGTATCAACCTTCGTAAGTATGACACTCAGCTTGGTATCAGCATTGACGAAACCACCAAGGTTGAAGATATCGAAGAGCTATTGGCTCTATTCAGCGGTAATGAACTGAAAGCATCCATGTTCACGGCTGATATCGCTTCTGACGAATTTGCAGCTATCCCAGAAAGCTGTCGTCGTACCAGCAAGTACCTGACGCACCCAGTATTCAGCGAGCACCACAGTGAAACGCAGATGATGCGTTACATGAAGAAGCTGGAAAACAAAGACTACTCACTGACTCACGGCATGATCCCGCTAGGCAGCTGTACCATGAAGCTGAATGCCGCAGCAGAGATGATCCCTGTCACTTGGCCTGAATTCGGAGCCCTGCACCCATTTGCTCCGGCTGATCAGGCGAAGGGCTATGCTGAACTGGCTGAGAAGTTCTCTGAAATGCTGTGCTCTGTAACAGGCTACGATGCATTCTCGCTACAGCCTAACTCAGGTGCTCAGGGTGAGTATGCCGGCCTGATTGCAATTCAGCGTTACCACGAGTCAAACGGTGAGTCACACCGTAACGTATGTTTGATCCCAAGCTCTGCACACGGCACTAACCCGGCTTCTGCGGCTATGGTATCGATGAAAGTCGTGGTTGTTGGCTGTGACGATCTGGGTAACATCGACGTTGAAGATCTGAAAGCGAAGATCGAAAAACACCGCGACAACCTATCGTGCATCATGATCACCTACCCTTCTACCCACGGTGTATACGAAGAAGCCGTGCAGGAAGTGTGTGAACTGGTACACGAAGCTGGCGGTCAGGTTTACCTTGACGGTGCTAACATGAACGCCCAGGTTGGCCTAACCAGCCCTGGCTTCATCGGCTCTGATGTCTCGCACCTGAACCTGCACAAGACCTTCTGTATCCCACACGGTGGCGGCGGTCCGGGTATGGGTCCTATCGGTGTTAAATCGCACCTGGCTCCGTTCCTGCCGGGTCACACAGAAAACTCTGAAAGCAACAAGCCTCAGTACGCGGTATCAGCTGCTGAACTAGGTTCTGCTTCAATCCTGCCAATCTCATACGCTTACATTGCGATGATGGGCGAAGAAGGCCTGACTGAAGCCACGAAACTGGCTATCCTTGGCGCAAACTACGTGATGGAGCGTCTACGTCCGCACTACCCTGTTCTGTACCGCGGTACGCACGGCCGAATTGCTCACGAATGTATTATCGACATTCGTCCAATCAAAGAAGCCTCTGGCATCTCTGAGGAAGACGTCGCGAAGCGTCTGATGGATTACGGCTTCCACGCGCCAACCATGTCATTCCCTGTTGCCGGTACACTGATGATCGAGCCAACAGAATCTGAAGATCTGGCTGAGCTGGATCGCTTCTGTGATGCGATGATCGCAATCCGCCACGAGATTGCCCGTGTTCAAGATGGCGAGTGGGATCTGGCAGACAACCCGCTAGTCCACGCCCCACACACTCAGGCAGACTTGATGGAAGCCGAGTGGAACCGCAGCTACAGCCGTGAGCTAGGTTGCTTCCCGTCAAACCAGACCAAGGACGCCAAATACTGGCCGACGGTTAACCGGGTTGATAACGTATTCGGTGACCGTAACCTAGTATGTTCTTGCCCGGGTATTGAGAACTACATTGAAGACTAATGTAGTGGTCTATTTAAAATTTGGACAAACCTAATAAAAAATGGACAAACTTCGGTTTGTCCATTTTTCTTTCTCTTATCGCGCTAATCACTGTTCTATACATGTTTCCCTTTTTTCTGCTTCTTTTGCCAAAGTTGAAGCAACTACCTCTATCAATGCAGCTCTAGCATCGTCATAACCTTGATAAAGCCATGCATTGAACTTAACGAAAACATATTTATTTCCTCCAGCTTCATCACGGGCTTGCAATTCATTCTCAATAAGCCGGATCATTGAGGATTTACCAACTCCCCATGCCCCCGAAACTCCTATCGATATAGGTCTTGATTGCGCTTGAATGATTATCTCTGCAACAGTTTTTGCAACACCATCAAAGTTTAAAAAGTCCTTATCGGCTTAGTTATCAGTCCACATACAACCTTCATATAAGCACCTAATCTTATACAAACCAATTTGATATTGAGTTGATAAAGATCGATTAATTGGATAGTTATTGAAGGTATAAGTTTTCTACAACCATTTGGTGCTTTACATACTTTTACTAAGTTTGGGGCTAACCCTTGATAGGTTCTTTAATGACATCAGTCTACTTAGATCAAATCCGGCTCTATCAACTGATAGATTGACTCTTACCTAATCCAATTACTTAATTGCATCTGTCAATGACTAGTACGGCAAACAGTAAAGCACTTTGGGCAAATGTAACCTTGTTTTACCGACCAAGTGGTGTGGCAGCTGGCACAACGATGATGAGTCCTTTCTTTTTTGGTTGACCGTATCTTCACCTCCGCCTCGGCCATAGCCCTAAAGCGACTGGCTTGCGAAACATCAGCTTTGACCCCACTTTTTTTATGCTCTAACTCCATTCTTAACGTCATGGCATTTAAGTGCTTCTCAGCAGACTCTTTAACTCTTTGGAACCTGGGATGAGATATCCATCTCTTCGACTTTAGATCCGTCCTCAGAAATTCCAGAAAAAGGTTTTTAAAAGGTTCCTGACCATCTTTCTTGCGGCTCTCTATGAATACCTTATGCAAAGCATCCAGTTTAATCTCAATGATTCCGCTTTTACTGTCTCTAAGCCACTCTAATTCGTGAGGAACGGTTCTATCTGGATGAGTGAAATAGATACAGAAATCGTAACCCGATATATCACCAACGATATCAACATGGTGCCCATGAAAAGTAGATTCCACCTTGACATCCAGGAGGGTGATTTTACTCGAGGGTGTGATTAGGTATGGAACTTCAGCGTATTTGCCGCTTGAAGTCTTTTTGGCTAAGGTCTTTTTATACTCAGGTAGTGCGATGGTCAAATTGTCTGATATCACTTGCCTTGCCATGAGGCGCAGTGAGAGATAAAAGTTGTAAACGCATTCCTCTTTTGTCTTGTCTTTAACCCCCTTGCTGCTGTGTGAGAAATGCCAAGCCTTTTCGTCACCCTGTTTAGCTACAAGCGGAGTACTACAAGAAGGGCAAATGCAGCCGCATTTTTTTCCGTTTTCAACTTCAGCCACATCAACCAAATTATTTGTGGACGTTTCCAAGCCGAACGGGATAAGTGTAAGTGACATGTACAATCCCCTAAATACTGACTTGATACCATGTTAACCAATACTCAACACGTTGCAACGATTAGATATCTATTACTGAGAGCCTACGTAACCACAGAAGTTAATGTTAATAGTCCCGGAACAGAGGAACCGGAGTTTAACCGAAACATTCTTAATGCCCACAAATTTTTTGGCTGCCATCTCAACGAAAAAATGGACACAACGCCTTAATAGATTGCTTATCAAGATTTCGTGTCCATATAGATAGATGATTGATAACGCTCTACATCACATCTGCAAATTCAGGAATTCTATCAGTTGTCGATAACTCACATTCAACAAGCTTTCCTTGTTTAAGCAATTGTTGTTTCTTCATTGCCTGTGTTTCGAAGTAGTCCTGAGCAACAGCGGTTTCGATAAATTCTACGGTGTGTTCGGTAAATTCATGTACTGTCTGCTTAATTTCAGCTAACGACACATTAAAGAACTCTTTTCTTCTGTTCACCATATTTAGTCGTCGATGATCAAACGTATCATGTAGCCTTTTCTCTAACGTTGGTGCATCATCTGTATGAATCATCGCGTGTACGTCGAAGGTAAATGGTACTGAAGCATCGCCAAGCTCCTTAACGCGATCCATAGGTTCAAGGCGGCGTGTCATACCAATCTTGTAAACTTCTTCGCCAAATGAACCAATGTTTGAAATAATGTACACATGCCCACGCTTGGTTTGCTCTGCCATTGACTGAGCCCGCTGATGCTTCTGCTCGGCTTCAATTAAATCAGACTGTAATTGAGCAATCTTAGCTTCCAGGTCGGCTTTCGTATCATCCGTAGCTTTCTCTAGCTCTTTACGTGCTGTATCTAGAGCCTTCTGATAACGCTTCTCTTCCTTAATTGCTTCCGCTTCTGCTTTCTTTATCTCGGCTTCTATTCTAGCCTCTTCACGCATTTGAGCTTTAATCTCTGCTTGCTCTTCTTTTTCTCGTTGTTTTTTTTCATGATATTCATAGGTCATTTGCAACTCTTTTATCTTTTCTTTTAGGTAGTTACGTGTAATAAATATCGTATTTGTCTCATTTAACTTATTAATAGCATCAAACGCCTTCTTGATTCTCTCCTCCATCTTATTGACATTTTTCCAGGTACATTTTGCTATTGCAGCATCACATTCATTATTGAATGCTCTAGCCGTTAACCTAATCCCCCTATCAGTCATTTTTCTGCCTTCAGTTCTTGAACCATGCACTTCCCACTCTGTAGAGCAGAAAATAGCACCTCGGGAGCTTTTTTCTCTTAACAATGCTTTTTGTCTATCCTTACACTTCTTGATCTCATCCTTGAATATCTCTGATGCATCAAAATCAAACTTTGGCTCATAGAAACCAAGTTCGATCAGCTCAATATCTTCACTAAAAATAGCAATTTGTTTAGTAAGGGCATCATATGTACTCTTCTTACTCTTATAATCAACTCGGAGGTTTTTAATTTGATCTTCTATTGATTGTATTTCCCTATTTGCCTCATCTTTCTTACCTTCAAGATGGCGCAATTCTTGACGATACCTCTCTTCTATCTCTTGCTTATCGGATACAAGTTGAACTTTAATTTTGTCGCATTCAGCTTCAATATCAATAACTTGAGAGTACTTTTCTTTGTATTCATCTAACAGGTTAGATTTAGTTTCGATATCACCTTTCAATTCTAGCAGTTCTTTCTGGAGCTTTTTTAGCTTGTTGCTGGCAACAATTCCAACCAATAGTAAGGCAACTACAGCAACTGTAATTACATGAAAAGTCGTTATTTGATCCATCTTCCCAACCAGTCTATTTACAAACGGAGCGGTAAAACATAGCGTATATCAATCTATTGAATACGGAGGTAAATCACAGTTTTATATGCTTTCACAAGCTGAACCTTAAGAATCAAGTTTCCCAAACTCCATCTAAGGCATTGTCTCTACAGCCTTTTCGCTATTGCGACTTAGCTACATTCCTTAAAATACACTAAAGAGCCATTCCAAACTGCTCGTGATCTCTAGCCAAGAATCATGGAGATAGGCTTGCAATATCAGGGAGGACTCCCTGACTCAGGACATCTTCTTGTTAAATTAAGTTACACTATGACACGCCTCCCCACTTAAAAAAATTCACCACAAAATCAGTCAATTAGCTTTGTCCAAATTTAAAATATATTAATAAACCAAATGGGGCTTTGTCAGGCCTGCACTGGCTAACCACTTTGTCCAAAATTCAAATATCCCATCACACTAAGGTTTTTTGATCACAGATAACCAAGTTGGAAACTGTGAAAACCGAGTTGGAAACTAACTTGAATAACAAAAGGCGAACCATTTGGTTCGCCTTTTTGTATATAGGATTCAATGAGGTATAAAACCGAATCTCCCTTTCCTCTTGCTTTTAGTGAAATATATATGGTTCACCACTTCACTAACATCCTCGGGGACATCCTCATTCTCGATAATTACTAATTGTTGTGATTTATCAAGACCCTTCAACGAGGCATAGAAACTCGATGCCATGTCTTCTGAAATTTCTTCTCATTCAGGAACATCTGGCTTTTTGTACGTAACTAATGGCGAATCAATGACCATAAAGCCTAGACCTTTGTATAGTTCCAACAATGAAATAGCACAAGCAGCATACGTTATTGAACGATAACCTTTACCTGCCAAGTTCCGACTTTCTCCAGCAATCACAAAGTCCTTGTCATCCTCACTATACAAAACGCGACTTGATTCAACATTTGGATAACCCCATAAATCAAAGTATTCTCCTATCCAATTAGCTAAACTTTCCATCATAGCTACAACTGGAACCTCAAACTGCCTTGAAGTTGAGGAGTCTTCTATAACCTGCTCTATGTCATTTTTTTGTAGTTGCAGCCCCTCAATGTGCTCTATGAGATAAATGTTGTGTTGACCTCTGGGTATATAATAGATCTGTAGGGTGTTTGTGGTGGAGCTTGAGATAAGTCAAATTACATATCAAAGCTTAGATAGCTTCACACCTTTTAAGACATTAAATACAGTTAGTAATAGATGAGAACCTGCCTGTGAATATTGAATATTTGACTGATATTATCATTCTGTTATCTGCGGCAGTCATTACTGTCCCTGTGTTTCAATGCTTAGGCTTTGGTGCAATACCAGGTTTTTTGTTCGCGGGGGCAATCGTAGGGCCATCAGGGCTAGGCTATATTCAGGATTACGACGAGATTGCCCAACTTGCTGAGTTTGGTGTGATTCTCCTATTGTTTATTATCGGAATAGAAATTAAGCCATCCAGACTTTGGAATATAAGGAGGTTGGTATTAGGGCTTGGGACTCTTCAGGTTCTAATAACAGGAGCTTTAATAACTGTAATAGCACATGAAATACTTAATTCTTCGTGGGAAGCTTCTCTTTTAATAGGGTTGGCGCTAGGCCTTTCCTCAACGGCCTTTGTACTTCAATTATTAACGGAAAGGAAGATGATCTCATCAGAATACGGAAGGCCCTCAGTTGCTATATTACTGTTACAAGATCTGGCGGTTGTCCCACTCTTGGTTTTTGTTTCATTTATGGCCGAACCGGAGTTAACAATAGTAGAAGACATTTTCCTGGCATTAGCTGAGGCGTTCATTATTCTTTTGTTAATTATTGTTCTTGCCAGATATATTTTGACTCCCTTGCTAAAAATACTTTCCCGGTTTGGTTCACCCGAGATATTTACCGCATCCGCTTTACTTTTGGTATTAGGGTCGGCATATGTAATGGAGCGTATTGGATTTTCGATGGCTATGGGGGCATTTGTTGCTGGCTTGTTGATTGCTGACTCATCTTATCGCCATCAAATCATCGCAGAAATTCAGCCTTTTCGAGGCTTGTTGCTTGGACTGTTTTTTATGTCAATGGGTATGTCCTTAAATATTGATAAATTTTTAGACCACCCTATCGTGCTCTTAAGTTTTACAGTTGCACTAATGACTATCAAGTTTTTTATTCTCTGGCCTTTGTTACGATTATTCGGAATAAAGAAAAAAGCATCGATTTCGGTCGCCTTACTCTTAGCACAAAGTGGTGAATTCGCATTAGTATTGTTTGCAGTAGCGAAAAGTACGGGAGTTTTGGATGAAGCTTTATTCCAGCACCTTCTAATAATTGTACTGCTGAGTATGCTTATAACACCAGCGCTAGATAAAATAGCTTACCGAATTTTTTTAGCTTCACATAGAAATATCACAACAATACAAACTGCTGATATCGATAAACACGAGCAACATACCAAGCCTATCATTATTGCGGGTTTCGGAAGAATGGGCCATAGAATCGGTTATATTATGGAGTTGATGAAAGTACCTTATCTAGCAATTGATAAAGATGAATCTCTCGTAGAGCACGAACGCTCAAAAGGAAAGCCCGTGTATTTCGGAGACGTTCAAAACCTCGAAGTACTAAGAGCTGCCGGGGCTACTGATGCCCCCTTTGTAGTCATTTCAATTAATGATCCGGACGTGACCAAGCAAATTGTATCCTCTCTTCATTCTGCCATTCCAGACATTCCTATTTTTGCTCGTGGCCATGACCTTGTAAAATGTCACGATCTTAGAGTACTTGGTGCACATTATACAGTTTCGGAAACTCTAGAGGCCAGCGCAGAGCTTGCCCATGCTGCATTACGTCATATGGGTTTTGAAGGTTCGGAAATAGCAATTGTGCTTGAGAAATTTCGGAAAGACTACTACAAACAGGTCAATATGGAGGAGGAAAAGAAAACGAAGCTGTGAATAGTGAGAAAAGTTAAATACTTGACCTACTGTTAGTCACTATATATTGAAGTAACTCTATCACGCTAGCCAAGTTTATCACCGATCTGCCCCCAACATTTCATGACCTTCCTTAACATTTTCTTGAAGCTCATCTGCTAATTTAATCCAGTAGCTTTAGACAGCATTTTAAAATGTTTATGTTGTACTGTTCTCATGCAGAAATGATAACTCAAAACATTTTTGTGCTTGTAACAATGTAACTTCCAGATACAAGAAAGGGGCGATTGCTTCGCCCCTGTTTAACAAGAGTCGATAAGCGTTACTTCAGCAAAAGCAGTTAGTTAATTTGAAAGGTATGAAATCAACAAACATGGTAATTGATACCAGATTCATCAACGACGGCTTTTAAGTTCTCAGTGGCAATATTCAATGCCAGAGGCAATTCATTACTTCTAGTCCCGGCAAGAAACAGGAGGTTCTCCATTGTTTGCTCAAAATCAGCTTTATGTTGCTAGGAGTAAATATGTTGATATTTGATAAAGGCAATGCTCGATTTAATTTCCGAAGCGTTGCTGTAATAGTTAATGACGACCATGTATTGTTGCACAGGGCTGTTGGAGATTCTTTTTGGACA
Source organism: Photobacterium alginatilyticum (assembly GCF_009910675.1). Lineage (GTDB taxonomy): Bacteria > Pseudomonadota > Gammaproteobacteria > Enterobacterales > Vibrionaceae > Photobacterium > Photobacterium alginatilyticum. The sequence goes on from NZ_RSEJ01000004.1 coordinate 292,915, forward strand.
CTTCCAGGTGGAAGAGTAGAGTTCTTCGAAAATACTGATGCTACTTTGAATAGAGAGTTGTTAGAGGAATTGGGAATTGAATCAACTGTAAAACGTCATCTGTGGTATGTTGAAAACTTCTTTGAGTATTCAAATAAAAGCTTCATGAAGTTGCTAATTACTTTCTCGTTCAACTCGATGAACCTCATCGACTGCCAAAGAACGATATTTTCCGTGGTATTGAGCAAGACGTAGATCTTGAGTTTAAGTGGTTCCCACTTAGTGAACTTTCAGATGTGAAATTGAAACCAGAGTTTTTACAGTTTGGGCTTTTAGATTTATCTTCAGAGACAAAACACATCAAAGTCAATGAGATTTCAGCATATGTTTAAGATTTCAAGATACTTTTTCTTATCTATTATGGTGGGGTTAGTGCTATTGCACTAACCAACCTTTTCCATCAACGAGTTAGTGGGACTTCCGCTGACTTGTGATCACCAAGCGATTCTGTCAATAACAGCAAACCATATCGTCTGACATGAACTAGCCCCAAAGTCATTTAGAGAAAAAGATTATGTACACTCTGTTAAAGGGATTTTATTCTGATAGAAGTTATCAAAAAAATTGAAGAAGAAAGTACATAATCTTTGAATAAAACTTAATTAGGCTCTATGACAATGCAATTTCGCCCCTGTTTTTTAGCTTCATATAGCAGCTTGTCAACCTGAACAAAGACTTGATCATAGCTAAGGTTTACAGGCCAGGCGCAGAGACCACCGCTGACGGTAAAAGATACAGAGGTACCATCATCCAACACCAACGGAGAATTCTGCAATTGTTTTCGGATACGCTCGGCAATGCCCTGTGCATCTTGGCGAGTTGGCCCTGATAGCAAACAAAGAAACTCCTCGCCACCAATACGGGAAGGGCTGTCAACACTACGCAGGTTTTGTTTAAGTATCTGAGTAAAGTGACACAGTGCCAAATCACCTGTACTGTGGCCAAAACGGTCATTAATGTTTTTGAAATAATCGAGGTCGAATAGCAAAAGATAAATGTCGGAGCCGTTTCTTTTAGCCAGTGCCTGTGCACGATCTGCCGCAACAGTAAAAGCGTGGCGATTCATTAACCTAGTCAGGTTGTCGGTTGATGCTAAGGTTTGTAACTGCTGTTCTTTTTCAGCCAGCTTTTTCAGCATAAAATGAAAAACGCGCTCTAGCTGACCGATTTCATCAGCACGATAAACCTGTTGAAGGAAGGCAACCTCTGATGAATTGTGGGCTGCATAGTTCATACGTTGTTCAAGCTTTTTCAAACCGTTGGTAATACTATGAGCAATCCCCAAGGTCATCAGCAACAGAATGGCCATAGATAACATACTCCAGCCGGCCATTCGCCAGCCGATCTCCTTTAGCCGATACTCCCTCTCTAAAGGATCGACATAAACTAATAACTTTGTAAATGAGAACTTCCTCGCCAAGTTTTTTAGCTCTTTAGTTAGCATATTGATTTCAGCAAAACCTACCCTCGATTCATGAGCGTTGAGCACGGCGACATCAACCACATTAGCAATGCCCATATAGCCGTCATCGGGGTCTGACTTCTGTGGTTCAGCAACGAGTATTTTGGTTCTGTCCAGATAGCGGACCGGGGTAATAGCGGCATGTCGATAAAACAGAGCCACATCAACCCTCTCCAGATCCTGTAAGTTTAACTGCTGACGAAGTCGAAAAAGGACATCTTCCACCTGAGTCCAATCCAGGATAAGCGTTATTATACCAACCATTTTACCGTTGCAGTTCTGCACTGGTATGCTAAATAGCAGGCTATTATTAGCAAAGGGCAGCCCTAATGTTCTGATCATCGCTTCCCCTCCGAAGGAAATCACTATCGGTAGGTGGTCTTGATGTTCGCTTAAATGCGACAACTGGTGGCTAAGCAGGCGGAATCGCCGAGACATGAGCTCACCTTGTTTGCGCAGCGACTCTAATTCATTGGATAGCAAAGCAAACCGCTTGAGGCGTTGATCTTTGTTGTCCAACCAGTGCTGATAATCTGCTTTTAGACGCTCTACCACCTCAACAGAGAGCAGTTGGCCCTCTATATTTCTACGCAACATATGGCGAGTAGCCGGACTGATGGAGAGCAATGTTCGCCTTTCATGACCTTGAGTATCAGAGAGAATCAACGCACTGAACTTAGATGTATTTTTCAGTACAGACTCCATTACATCATTGGAGGGAGACTCTGAGTCTACGAGACATTGGGACAAGTTAGCAGCGGTATGATGAAACTGGTCGTAACTCGCTCTAAATACTTCATTTAGCTCCCTAGTTCCGACCGAGGCAGCATAGCTAACCATATGTGAGAGGCTATTATCTAATTGTTCGCGTTCTGAACGATATTCGAGTATATCCATCATCACGATTGGCAAAAGCACGGGTAATAGAGAAATGATAATACGGGTTCTAATGTTCATTGACGGGCTGCAACTAAGCGCTGATCCTCCGGAATAATCACTCCCAGTTGTCGGACAACTTGCAAGCTTTTGTTATCAAATCGGGCCAAATACATAGGCAAATCGAAGTGATGGTCATCGCGCAACCGCACGAGATGTTCACCCCCATACAGAGAAAGTCCCGCCATTTGGTCAATAACTTTCTCACGATCCACGCCTTGCCGCTCAATCGCTTCAGCAAGCAACATGACTAAATCATAATGAGCCTTAGTGGCATAAGTGATAATCGCATCATCGGCAAACCTCTTGGTCATTTGGCTTCGAAAGTTACTGGCGACCTCCGTTTCTAAATCAGAGACAAAGTGGAGTGCGGTATAGACCCCAGATAAAGCTTGAGGGCTAACCCGCCCCAGGTAAGTTTCATCAGCAGCAAAGGCCAGAATACTAACCTTGCGATTCAATCCACTTTGTTCCATCTCTTCAAGAAACTGAAAGCCATCCTCACCAGCCATAATCAACAACAGATTATCCGCTCCAGACGCATCAATATCTTTAATAATGGAAGTAAAGTTCTGTTCTCCAAAGGCAGTGTAACTCTTGCCAGACAGTTTTCCTCCGATCTGTCTCAGGGTATCTTCGATCGTGAGGGCCATCTCGTGAGGCCAGAGATAGTCATAGCCGACAATATAGAAGTTATTCCCATATTCTTCTTTAAGAATAGGTAAGATGGGGGTCACATAATGATCCGGAATAGTGCTGTAACAGAAGAGGTAGCGATTGACACTCCCGCCCTCATAATCGATACCATAGAGAAGTGGGACCTGATAACGGTTGGCAACCTCCAGTACTGCCTCTCGTGATGTGCTGGAAACAGGCCCCATCAGAGCGAATACATCATCCACCTGAATCAGTTCTCGGGCCAACCGCACCGATTTCGCCGGATCAGTTTGATTGTCTTGTATTAGCAATTGAAGCTGATGACCGCCACTTACCCCGCCCATAGCGTTGATCTGATCGACAGCCAACTGAGCACCTTGAACCCCGGCAATTCCGTAATTCTGATACGAACCGGTCTGAGGCAAGATAACTCCGATTTTGATTGTTGGTTTCGGCTCAGAGCAAGCTACTAGCAGAGTTAGTACAGCCGTCCATAGTATAAAAAAGGTGAATCTAAACATCTTTAATAAAATATCCATCCTGACTATGGGTCGTGTCGCAAAGTTCTGAAGAAGTATAAACTGTATTGATTTTTAGATGTAAGTAGGCTGCTAGTGCGTAAAATTGCTCCAGCTTGCGACAGAGTCCCTTATAGTTTTATGTAACACTTGGCTAATACCTATCGTTATACGCATGATGAAGTGGTCAAGTAAAATTGGCCACGGTTTTAGAGTCATTCCAGAATAAGCGTTCTGACTCATTTGGCGTCAGACCACCGTTATATTGATGTGGCCTGATCTCGCTGTAATATCCTGTGATGTACTGAGTGATTGAACGCTGTGCCT
>NZ_RSEJ01000031.1 GCF_009910675.1 Photobacterium alginatilyticum
GCTATCACTCTCGGTCAATATCCGAAACGGCAATGTCGAGATATAAACGTCTTCTTGGTTCAAGCCTGAGTCTACGAGATTATGATGCTCAAGTAGGTGAAGCCTACGCAGCTGTTCGAGCTTTAAATAAGCTGTCGAGTCTTACCATACCTCAAACAACTAGAGTTGATTAATCCCAAACAAATGTTGAGTCCGTTCAGCTTAAATTCGATTTACGCAACAAAGCCCTTTTCAATCGCAATGTTTCCTCTTTCAGGTTTATTAAAATTGGTTTCATGGGGTATAGCGGCACCACGGGCTAATGCAGGTCGTGCTTCTAACTGCTCATGCCAGCGCTTCAACCCTTCAAATTCGTCGAGGTTTACGCCGGCGAAGTTGTGTATGCGTACCCAACTCCAGTTGGCTATGTCCGCAATTGAATAATTACCAGCCAGAAATTCATGTTCGGAAAGCTGTGCATCCAGAACACCATAAAGTCTGCGAGTTTCATTCTGATAGCGCTCTATAGCTGCAGGGATTTTCTCCGGAAAAAAACGCGTAAAAACGTTGGCTTGACCCTGCATAGGACCAACACCTCCCATTTGAAACATCAGCCATTGAATAACGTTGTAACGATCTTTAGCATTATCAGGTATAAGTTTGCCTGTTTTTTCAGCTAGGTAAAGCATAATTGCTCCTGACTCAAAAATTGTTAGTCCGTTAGCATCATGGTCAACGATAGCTGGGATTCGACCGTTCGGATTAATTGCCACATACTCCGACTCTTTTTGAATACCGGTACTTATGTCGATGGGTTTAACGGAATAAGGCAATTCTAGTTCTTCAAGAGTTGCTGATACCTTCCAGCCGTTGGGGGTTGCCCATGTGTATAAATCAATCATATTTTCTCCTTATTTCCATTTAATTGAACAGCCCATGCTCGGGTGCTGTTTTTCTGGCCCTTTGCCTGTATTGGCAATAAGACGCATCGCGTCTATGAGCTCTCGAGAGCGATTCTGAGGGGGGGCCATACGAGCATCATCAAGGCGGCCTCGATACTGAAGTTCCCCATTTTTGTTGAAGCCGAAGAAATCTGGAGTACAAACAGCTCCATATGCTTTTCCTACGGCTTGGTCCTTGTCGACCAAGTAAGGGAAGGAAAAGTCATGCTGCTTAGCGAATTGTTTCATATATGGCGGGCTATCAATCTCAACATAACTGTAATCATTGGACATGACTGCCAGCACGTTGATGCCTTCAGCCTGTAACTCTCTGGCATCCTTCGCAAGACGGTCAGCAATGGCCTGGACATAGGGGCAATGATTGCAAATGAAGGCAATCAGTAAACCTTGCTCACCCAAGTGTTCGGACATGGTAAAGCTATTCCCGTCCGGATCTGCAAGCGTAAACTCTGGGGCCTTCCATCCAATTTGGACTTTTGGTGTATCTAATAACATGATGACTCCTCTCAAAGATCTGGTAACTGTTATGAACTAATTTATTATTTTGTTGTTATTCAAATGGAGACGGTTTGCTCAATGGTGATGGGTAGAGCTTCTTGTCCAGAAATTAACTGCTTCGGTTTGGAGGTGGCAGCTCAGTTCGTGTGAACCGAGCTGCCACCGATTTAATTAAGCAGCTTCACTTTCGTCAGCTGACCAAGCATTGGCCTTAAAAGCCGAGTCGACAGGAGTTTGGGTGATATGATTGGTATAGTTGGACATGACTTTAAGGCTCGTACCTAATATTACTTCGAGCACGGTTTGCTGGGTATAGCCAGCAGCGAGAAAAGCATCCAAATCATGCTGTTTTACCCAACCTCGACTTTCATTGACTGCAATCGAAAATTGGCGCAAAGCTTCCAACTTAGGATCTGATATTGCAGTGTTGTTGCGCAGTGCAGCAATAACATCTTCGGCTACCTTGGCACCTTGTGAGATTGTAGTATGGGCCGCCATGCAATATGTACAACCGTTTAAACGATTGTTTGTCATCATAATTATCTGCCGCTCAGTTTCATTGAGCTCGGTTTTATTGAATATTCCAGCCAGTGTCATATAGCCTTCTAACAGAGCTGGGGCTTCTGCCATTCCGGCTAGGAGATTAGGGATAAAGCCATAGGCTGATTTTGCTGCGGCAATAAGTGGTTTGCTCGCATCAGAGGCTGTCTCAGCGGTGTGGAAAGTAAAATCAGTCATTTAATTTTCTCCGGATAAATTGGTATGTAGTACCTGGCATGCCTTGTCTGTACCAGTCGGTATAGACTATAATTCACTAGACCAATTGGTCAAGACAAATTGCGAAATAATTTTCACATATGAAGTTAGTGCTATATTTTGGCTGGATTTTTTGTTCTTATTAACGTGCACTTAGGAAGAAAACTAAGCAGTGGTTTGCCTTGATATCAAGAATTGTACGTATCGAGTGTAGTGGTGAGGTTAAGAGGCTCTAAAGGTTGTGAATAGACGCGGAGAATTAATTTAACAGGATTTGTATATATGCACTTTACAGCAAACATATTTTGCATTGTAGAGAAGAGTATGAAAGTTAACCCTCCCTAGGTATCTGAGGAGCCATGTTGTAATAATTTTGATTGGTTTAATATCCGGTCAAAAATAATTGACTGAAAAATGGTTAATTCACTGGTGTTACTTTTTATACCAATAAAACTGTTCTTTTGTTTACTTATCCAGTACAGTCATTTATTAATGTCCCTATTAGAGAATTACCAAATAGATGGTACTGGAGTGCGACCTTTTTTCGCACTCCTGAACTTAATGAAAATGCAGCTCTGCTCCTAAATAGTTGTTTAAAAGTATGATTAATAAATCAGTGATGAATTGATTTATCTTCAATAACCTCCAGAGAGGAAACAATTTGTTGTGCTAGTTTATGGTTGTTCCCAGAAAGCTCAATAGATGTTTTCGTATCTTCTACGAGTTTTTCCATATGTGTTTTTACTTCATTTGATTCTTCTAATTGTTCACTAATTCGGTCGATAACTCTCTCAACAGAATTCTTACTATCAAACGACATATTCATTAATATTTCCATATCTATCATACTTTCGCTTGTCACAACAGAGCTATTTATAATTACATCCTCAACTTCTTTTTGCTTATTAAAAATATCTTCCGAAACCTTAGTTATTGACTGCATTTCGATGTTGATGTTTTCGGCTGACTGGCTTGCTGTATTTGCAAGTAAACGCACTTCGTCTGCAACAACAGCAAATCCTTTTCCATGCTCGCCAGCGCGCGCAGCTTCTATCGCGGCGTTAAGTGCTAGTAGGTTAGTTTGACCTGCTATTCCTTTAATGGAGTCAACTAATTTGCCTACATTATTGTTGATTTCCTCAAGAGAAACTAATAGCTCGCTAAATTGACATATTTTCTCTTTGGACTCTTGTATTTGCATTGCCAATTGGCTAAGTTTTTTTATGGTGTTTGAAGCCGTGTCAGAGGTTTTACTGGAAAATTGATGAGATTCACATGATAGGTTTTTAATTTCTTCTGACTGACTAATAAAACTATTAATTAATTCATAGCTTTGCTGTATAGATTCAAATCGACTCTTTGAAGCTTTGTGAACATTTCCTGCATTTACAAAAATTTTTTGTGCATAATCTGTAGGGTTATTATGACGAATGTTATTATATTGAGTCTCTATATCAATCAGTGCTTCATGTCGTGATCTCTCAATAGTTACAGTATCTTGCGTGTGTTGTTTTTTAAATATTTTTATCATTTGTGAATCTCTTTGTTACGGGCTTGCAGAGTAGCGAATACACTGGCTTGAGTTGAAACACAAAAGGGTACACAATAGGTTAATACAATTTTAAAGAAACGTGTTTTATCAAGATGACCACTCAATAGCATGTCCCCATGGTTAATGAACATAAGAACGGTACCCACGAAAAGGGCAACTTTTATAGAGCGTTTTAATATTAACGTCTCACATGCTGTTTTGAGAAAAATCTGAATTGAATGAGTCATATTGTACCCTTTATCTAATGAATAGTTATTTGCTACATGTAATCACTCTGTGTTGTCGTTATGGGATTCGTTGTATAAAAAAGTGCTCGTTCAAAAGAATGCTTGCCATTGAAATGATCTTGGCAACCAGTGTTGTTAGATATTACGAGTGGTTTGATGTAGCCCTCAAGCTGTGCTGGCATTTCAGTTAACTCTGTAAAATTGTTGAGGGAAGAGATGAAGCCTGACGTTACTGCAGAAATAAGGTGTTTACTTGTATCAAGGACAGCCTCGACGATATGGAAAGTAAATTCACTCATTTCATTATCCCCAGATAGATGGTCTGCAATACCTGGTAAGGCTTGTCTGTATCGATTGGTATAAAATATATTTTATAAACCAATCGGTCAACACAAAGATGGTGTTTTTTTATAATTAGGAGTAATATTTTAGTTCAATATTCGTAGGTGCTTGTTTAATAACGGTTAAAAATAAATGTTAGTAAGCTTGATTAGCTCAGATTACTACCATTGTTTGTGTTGGTTGGTATAATCGTGCTACATTTAAATTGCTCAATGAAAGAGGAGATTACAAAAATGCCCTGGGAGAAATCATTTGATGAAGATGCGGCAGTTGACAAAGCTATGCATTTATTTTGGGAAAGAGGTTTTGAACCTACCTCTTTAGCCAATCTCATTGAAGCTACTGGTATTAATCGAGGTAGTCTATACAACGCCTTCGGAGGTAAGCATCAGCTGTTTGTTCGATCTCTTGTAAAGTATGATAAAGAGAATCGGAAGGCTGTTTTGGGAGAGCTGGAAGCGCTTGATAATCCTAAAAAAGCGATCTTGGGACTTTTTGATGCCATAGTTGAAGAAATGCAAATGGATTCTCAGCGTAAAGGGTGCTTTTTGATCAACACTGCTCTAGAGGTCATGCGGCATCAGGATGAGGTTGCTGAAATAGTAACCAAAGGTCTGCGTGAAACCGAAGCTTTCTTTCGGCGGAGTATAGAGGTGGGTCAGGCTAGAGGTGATATTTCTAAAGAAATTGACCCGGAAGTTACGGCAAAAAATTTGATGGCATTGTTAGTCTCAATACGAGTCTTGGGCAGAGGCGTTTTTTCTAAGGAAGAGCTTGATATTATTGCTAAACAAGCCTCTCGGTTAATTTCGCAACCTTTTCTGTAAATGGATAGAGGGAGCCCCCAACTATCCATGTTTTCTTTTGGATTGGTACGATGGTCAGGTATTCCACCATACCGATCCTCGATACCTCATATAACACCAAGTGCAATTAATTTTTAATCAACTGAGCCCTTCAGATATCGGTTCATTAAGTGCTGTTTGAAGTACTTAGCATTTAACCGTTCACCCGTTGCATCAATCAACAATTGGTCGGTCGATACGGTCGATGCCTTCTTCCAAACATGGCGGTCAAGCCAGTTAAATATTGGCGATAAGTTACGCTCTCGGATCAGGTTTTCGACGTTCATTTCTTTGTGCATCGCTGCCATAAACTGAGCGGCGTACATGGCGCCCAAAGTATATGACGGGAAATAACCAAAGCTGCCGTCGGTCCAGTGGATATCCTGCATACAGCCGTCGGTGTAATTACATCTTGTCGACAGCCCGAGATACTCAGTCATTTTCTTGTCCCAAAGCTCAGGGATATCGGCAACCTCAATGTTACCCTCAATCAAATCACGCTCAATTTCGTAACGCAGAATGACGTGGGCAGGATAGGTCACTTCGTCGGCATCAACGCGGATATAGCCGGGTTTTACACGGGTATTAAATAGCGTTAGGTTCTTGCTGGATAGTGCAGGATCGTTCCGGCGGTCGAAAGCATCAGACGCAAGCGGAGCCAATAAGTCGATGAATGTTTCACTACGTGATAACTGCATTTCAAAAAATAAACTTTGCGACTCATGAACCCCCATTGAACGTGCCTCACCAACAGGTAGGCCACGCCATTGAGCGGGTAAACCTTGTTCATAACGAGCATGCCCAGTTTCGTGGATCACACCCATCAGTGCCGAGGTGAAATCTTCCTCATCATAGCGGGTGGTAATTCGTACGTCGGTCGAAACACCCCCGCAGAAAGGGTGCACGCTGACATCCAGTCGGCCGTGATTGAAGTCAAAGCCAAGCTTGGTCATTACCTCAAGACTCAGCGCCTTTTGCTGCTCAACTGGGAACGGGCCTGCGGGAGTAAGAACGGCTTCGCTTTGCTGCTTCTCTTGAACCTGTTGTATCAAGCTTGGAAGCCAGCTTTTTACATCACTAAATAGCTGATCCAATTCTTTAGTGGTCATTCCTGGCTCATAGATATCGAGCAGGGCATCATAACGGCTTAAGCCGGTAGCCTCGGCGCGAATCTGCGCTTCCTGGCGTGAAAGTTCAACCACTTTCTCCAGGTTCTTACTGAATGCGTGCCAGTTATTATCATTACGTTGTGATCGCCAGGCGTGTTCGCATTTTGACCCCGCCAGTGATTTTTTTTCAACCAGATCGGCAGGCAGTAAGTTACTCATCTGCCAAGCGCGTTTCATTTCTTTCAGACTTACAGCTTGCTCTTTGGTTAATGACTCTGCTTCAGCTTGCTCAAACCACTCTGCCAAGTGAGGAGCAGTAGCGAGCTCATGGTGCATGACTGCGAGTTCAGCCATCGCTTCCGAGCGAGCTTCATTACCGCCAGTTGGCATCATGGCTGCCTGATCCCAACCACATATGGCACTTAGGTGGTCAAGCCTTGAGAGTTTCTGTTGATGTTGCTCTAGCTTTTCATAGAAAGTCATTACCAATCCTTATATTGACTATCAATTGGCAGATAAACATCTTGCCAAGTGTTGTCACCTAGCATAAAAGTTTTTCTCGATTAAGACACGGAATGAGAAGAAAAAATTTAAATTTGCTGAGTAAAATGTGCGACGCAGCATGATCGTTATGCCATTAGTCGATGGTAAGCGCTTGATTTAGTTAATTGTACTTAGGTGCTATCGAATACCAGCAAGTACTAATACATTGAACTGATGTTTATTAGCGTCAATTTCTGCCCATTTTTATTTGCCGGCCACGCCTAGCTTTGAGCTGATTATTCAATCGAGTCAAATTTCGGTAAGGATGCTGAAAACGAACAGTAAGTGTGATATTGGTAACTGGTAATGACAGCGATATGTGTAACGAAATTTACAATATCGTAAGACTTCGTAAAGGTCGCAAGCAATGCTAAGACGGTTAGATATACTGCTTGCATCATCAAAGAGGGCTAGTTACATCATCATGCAAAAGATTTTTAAATTAAATGTTGTACTTGCAGGTGCAGCATTGTTCTCGTCCGCTACGTTTGCGGCTCCTACCGTTATACCAGATGCACCGACTCTTGGCGCAAAAGGGTATGTATTGATGGACTACCATACCGGCCAGGTATTGGTAGAAAGAAATGCCCATGAGCAACTTAATCCGGCCAGTTTAACCAAGCTAATGACAAGCTATGTGGCCGGACAAGAAATGAAGAGCGGCAGTATCAGCAAAGATGACAAAGTAGTGATCAGCCGTAATGCCTGGGCTAGGAATTTTCCTGATTCGTCGAAGATGTTCATCGAGGTCAATACTGAAGTGAATATGATGGACTTATATCGTGGTTTAATAATTCAATCGGGCAATGATGCCAGTGTGGCGATAGCCGAGCACGTTGCCGGTTCGGAGGGTGCGTTTGTTGGGCTGATGAATTCATGGGCAAAGAAGCTGAATATGAACAACAGCTCGTTTGCCAATCCGCATGGGCTCGATAGCAATGAACTTTACTCCACACCCTATGACATTGCGTTATTGGGTCGTGCGCTGATTACCGATTTACCTGATATTTATTCGCTGTATAGCGAACGTTCTTTTACATATAACAAGATTACGCAACGCAACCGGAATGGTTTGTTGGCGGATAAAAGTTTGAATGTTGATGGGATGAAAACCGGATATACCAGCGGAGCTGGCTATAGTCTGGCAAGTTCAGCGACCCAGGGTGACATGCGTCTTATCTCGGTAGTAATGGGGTCAAAGAGTGCGAAAAGCCGAGAAGCTGAGAGCAAGCAGTTGCTTAACTATGGCTTCCGATTCTTCGATACTGTATCTCCTCACAAGAAAGGCGAAGAAGTGCTCAATGAGCGCGTATGGATGGGGGCTACAGATAGTATCTCATTAGGAACAAAGGAAGACTCCTATGTGACATTGTCACGCAATGATGCTAAAAAGCTAACTGCAAATGTGGCACTAAACGACGACTTGGTTGCTCCTATCAATAAAGGTGATGTGGTTGGTAAGATTTTCTACCAAGTTGACGGTGAAGATATCCATGATGTTCCACTCATAGCATTGGAAAGCGTAGAAGAAGGCAGCTTCTTCAGTCGGATGTTCGACTACATCAAGCTGTTTTTTATGGGCTTGTTCAAATAACACAATCTGATAGTGCAAAGAACAAGAAGAGTCGCCAGTTGCGGCTCTTTTTTTGTTTGCCAGTAAGCTATCCTGCTAGGTGTCATCAGAGATTGGCTGACATCACTTCACAGAGTGTTCCCACTTAATACAAAAATCCGTATAATCCACGCCCTATAAAGAATCCATCTAGGAAATCTACAGTCGAATTAATCGACAGTGTGAGAAGTCGCAATGAATCAGAATGATATAAGAAAAGAGACACTTGAATTCAACAAACTCCAAAAACGTCTAAGGAGAAATGTTGGAAATGCCATTATCGACTACAACATGATTGAAGAAAATGATGTTGTCATGGCATGCATCAGTGGCGGTAAAGATTCATTTGCGATGTTGGATATCCTTTTGAATCTTCAAAAAGCGGCACCAGTTAAATTTGATGTCGTTGCTGTCAATCTTGACCAAAAACAGCCAGGTTTCCCTGAGCATATTTTACCTGAGTATTTTGAGACGCTGAATATTCCTTACTATATCGTCGATAAGGATACGTACTCAGTGGTTAAAGAAAAAATCCCTGAAGGCAAGACAACATGTGGCCTGTGCTCAAGGCTGCGTCGTGGTACGCTTTATTCGTTTGCTGAAAAGATTGGAGCAACGAAAATTGCGCTAGGCCACCACTTGGACGATATTGTTGAAACCATGTTCCTAAACATGTTCCACGGTTCTCGTCTAAAAGCGATGCCTCCAAAGCTACGTTCAGATGATGGGCGTAATGTTGTGATCAGACCGCTAACATACTGCCGCGAAAAAGATCTGATCAAGTATGCTGAACACAAAGACTTCCCGATCATTCCTTGTAACCTTTGCGGCTCTCAGGAAAATCTTCAGCGTCAGAGCATTAAAGCGATGCTGATCGACTGGGATAAGAAAACACCAGGCCGTGTGGAAAGTATCTTTAAGTCAATCCAGAACGTTAGCCCAAGCCAGCTGGCAGACAAAGAGCTGTTTGATTTTGTAAACCTGCCACTGGACCGTGAAGGTGAGAGGGCAGAATATGCCTTTAGTGAAGCCATGGTATCCTCAACAAACATCGATGAGTCAATGTTTATTGATGTAACTAACGTATAGTCTAGAGTGAGTTAGAAGCAAGGGCAGCATTGAGCCGCCCTTTGTTGTTTTGGAGAGGCACAATAACTATTAATGTTCATTCTGTGGCAAGCCATCGTCAATTTCGTAGTAATCGCCTTTCTCTGCAACAAAGATATGTTGGCCCAGAGTTGTTTCTGTCGGAGTATCAAAAGACCCCAAGGCAATGCCAGTCCAGTTATGCTTTGTTGTATCGAGGGGATCAAAAAATAGTGAAGAACCGCATTTTGAACAAAATCCGCGTCTAACTTTATCCGATGAATGATGCCAGGAGATATATTCCGAGCCATGAATTAACAAGGAATCACGGGGAACCTCAACACTTGCAAGAAAGTGTCCTGTCCATTTACGGCATTGCTTGCAATGGCATGCATCGGTTGCTTCGAGAGAGCTTGAAACTTCAAATTTCACGGCACTGCAAAGACACGATCCTTTGTGCATTATTAACTCCATTTGTTAGGCTATTTCTGTGTATCCGAAGGGCATGCATCTGAATTCCAAGGCCCATACGAGTCGACACCATTGTCATCTAAGTTAAATTGCATCCCTATGCCATTTTCTCGCATGGCAGTATAAAAAGGGTCTTTTCCATTACAAAATTCATCAAAATATCCAATGCCAGTTCCGGTTTCAAAATAAAAACGATCATCATCGTTGATAATAGTGATCATTAATAGAGATTGGTTTTCGATAAACTCAAATTTAACATCATCGCTGTTAGACTCTTTGGCCAAATTATGCATTGCATCAACTAACTTAGGAGATAACGCCTTTGGCTTATAAGTGTAGTTTTCGTTCGGTGTTGTAGCACAACCAGATAATAGTAAGCTTCCAACGGCAAAGCTGGCCGCTATTATCTTTTTCCTCATGAGGTCATCCTCTGTAATAAAATTGTTATTGCTTGTTTTGAATCAACAACATCTATGTTCAGCACAGTCCTTCTTTGCGTAGACATAAGGGGGGAGAATACTGATTTTAATTGATTGATTTGACTATTGTATAACAATGAATAGGCATACAAATCAGATCCTTATCACTTTTTTTGGAAAGCGTATGAAAGAGGTATGCTAAAACTCAACATATCGCGTTATATTTCACGTTTTCAGGGTTTCCAAATACCAGAAAATCTCAGTAAGAAAATGGGCATTTATCATGTTTATTTCACTATTTTTTTGAAGTATTTCTAACTAATGTGGTTTGGATAAATGCATTGTATATAAATGTACATTTATCTTATAAATTTACTCATATTAAAAATTGGCTCTCTGATAATGAGGTACGAATGAGCATATTTTTTGACCGTCATTTAACTGAAGAGATAAATGGCAGAAGAATAATATCTATTGTTTGTGGTGGAGGTTTAACTTCAAGCATGATGGCACAACGAATGCAAAAGTTTATTGATGAGTCTGAATTACCTTATTATGTTATGTATTCTGGCATTCCAGCCTTGGAAGATACTGACTTTTTAAATTTATATGCTGATAAAATTGAGATGGTGTACGTCTCTCCTCAGGTTCATCACAGTTACCAACAAGCAAAAGAAAGTATGGCATCTTATAACATTCCTGTGTTTAAAATTGAGGGGAAAGTCTTTGGTACCATGGATTATAAAAGAGTTGTGAGTGATGCATTGGCTTGTATCAGAAGCCGTGAAGTGTCCGAAACTTAATTTTTTAGCTGGCTTAAGATTGCATCGCGCTCATGATTTAAGTCTACCTCGATGACTTGCTTGGGGGAGCTTATGTCAACATCAAGTTCCACTGTCGCCAGTGTGTGCGCATCATTAAGTCTGAGGAGATAATTTCCATCAGGAGAGCAGATTTGACTGCACCCACGGTAAACACCTGTCAGATCTTTAGTAATATCTGAGCCAACTCGATTACATGTCACTACATACATACTGTTTTCTATAGCGCGAGCTCGAGAAATTTGGAGGCTTTGTTCGCCGCCAAAGTTTGACGGGTGCAATAAGATATCAACACCAAGTCGAGAGTATTCTCGTACAATCTCTGGAAACCAAAGGTCAAAGCAAACCGCGACTCCAAAAGTAACACCTTGGTGCTCGAAAGTGGTAAGTTGATTACCTCTTGAGAAATACTGCGTATCAATATTGGTTTGACTGATCTTTCTATATCTATCTATTAAGCCGCTCTCATCAATAACCGCGATAGAATTGAAATATTTGCCATTGTCTTCCTCGGCAATGCCGGCAACAATTACAGTATTAAACTTCTTTGCCAGGCTTTGTAAGGACTCGATAGTCTGACTGCCAGCAAACTTTTCAGATAACTCATGTATCTCACTTGCTTCATTAAATATGTAACCAGTGGAGAAGAGCTCAGGCAGTAACACAAGATCACCAATCTCTTTTGCAGCAGTAAGTAAGCTGGATACACGGCTGATGTTCTCACGCTTATTCTTATAACTTACCTCTGTTTGAATGATTGATATCTTCATATTTCCTCTAAGTTGGTGACCGTTGCGTGGTGTTTTTTAAGTTAGTCAGCATAGAAAAACAGCCCCAGAAGGGGCTGCTTGGTAAGCATCAGTTCTATCACTCTGGTTGAGGGCTTAACGGGCTAACATAGCCCTCGGGTTTAAGAGCCAGCAAATCACAGTTAAGGCTGTCAATTGTATGCTCCGCGGTATTGCCGATAAAGACAGCTGACAGCCCGGTTCGACCTGTCGTACCGAGAATGACAAGCTCTGCATCCAGATCTTTCGCTACACTAGGAATAACATCTTCCGGCAACCCTTCAATGACGTGAGTTTGCTCTTCTGGTAGCCCATGCTTGTGACGGAGCGCCTTCATGGAAGTTAAGTGATGTCCTCGTACAGCATCACTGTATGAGGCCGGGTCAAACTCGGGAAGCTCGATAGTAATGTTAACTGGCGTTGCAGGGTAGGCGTTGACCAGGTTGACTTCGGCCCCGAGAATTTCTGCCATCGTTTTCGCTTCAGACACGATTGTGTCGTTTAGCTTTTCATGGGTTTCACTGTCGGCGGCCAAGTTTACGCTGGCAACGATCTTACCATTTTCCGGCCAGCTATGTTCTTTGACCATCAGTACAGGGCAGGGGCACTTACGCAATAAATGCCAATCGGTTGGAGTGAAAATAACCGAGCCTAGCTTGTCGTGATCATGAGTGGCCTTGATAAGAAGGTCATGGGCATTGCTGAATACTTCGGCAATAATGGCTTCATAAGGTCGGTTGTGCCACACCACGGTGATATCAATGTTAAAGCCATCATCCACATAGGGCCGAGTGATATCTTTTAGCCACTCTTCTCTTTGTACTATCACGCCTTTACGCATCGCTAGCCGCTCGTCGGAAGAGAGCATGGAGGTCATTTCATAAGAGAAATCATAGATAGCGAGGAATAGAGTGATTTTTATATCTTGCGATCTTTTGGCCAGATCGACAGCGCGAGACAACGCTGGCTGGTGATCCTGAGCCGGATCGGCAACGACGAGAATATTATTGTACTTGGTCATAATTGCCCCCTTACACAAATCGTGTTGGCATCAAAACCAGTCTCTGATCCCTGTAGTAAGGATACTATCTATTGCCCTGAATACCATTTAAAGCAAGTAGATAAATCAGATTGGCCTATTAACTGTAACGTATAGGAGGAGTTATGGGGAGCTCAGAAAGGCGATAAATATAAAAAAAGTGATACGGCTCAAGCTCGTATCACTTTCTTTGTAATGGCTAAATCACTTATGCAGCAGTATTTTTGCTAACACCTGCAAGACGCGCTAACTCTTCGTGATCAAGAATTGTGATGTACTTTCCTTTTACACTCAGCATTTCAGACTTTTGGAAGCGCCCCAACAAGCGGCTGATAGTTTCTACAGTCAGGCCTAGGTAGTTACCAATGTCACCGCGCGTCATTGTTAGACGGAATTCACGAGGTGAAAAGCCACGCTGAGAGAAACGAAGCGATAGGTTGTATAGGAAAGCAGCAAGGCGCTCTTCTGCATTCTTCTTGGAAAGCAGCAAGATCATTTCCTGATCACCTTTAATCTCATTACTCATCAAACGCATAATTTGTTGACGAAGTTTTGGCATTTTCCCTGACAAGTCATCAAGGATCTCAAACGGAATTTCACACACCATTGATGTTTCTAGTGACTGAGCGAAACTCGGGTGCATCATTTCGTTGATAGCATCAAAACCCACAAGATCGCCTGCCAGGTGGAAGGCCGTGATCTGCTCATCACCTTGTTCTGTGATGGTGTAGCTTTTGATAGTACCTGAACGAATTGCGTACAGTGATTTGAGTTCATCACCCGCTTTAAAAAGCTCTTGTCCTTTCTGGATTGGCTTCTTGCGTTCGATGATTTGATCTAGCTGATCGAGCTCAGACTCATTCAAAGTAAATGGAATACACAACTGACTAATACTGCAATCCTGGCAGTGGATTGCACATCCGCCTGACTGGATACGTTTGGTTGTAAGTTTGTCTGAAATCATAAGCCTGTCTAACCAATTTGATGTAGGTCAATATTTTAACATATTATGAAGCAATATGACGAGTATTAAAAAGCCTACAACATTTGTTTGATTGCGATATAACCAGTATGAACCCCATAGAGCAATAACAACAAGGCACTGGCACGTTTGAAATAAAGGTTTCTCAGCAGGTTCTGCAGTTGCTGGGCCATTGACCCTACTGCAATCATTGCCGGAAGTGTCCCTAAACCAAAGGCTAGCATCATGGCTGCGCCGGATAGGGCGCTACCGGAAACAGCGGCCCAGCTTAGGGTTGAATATACAAGTCCACATGGCAGCCACCCCCATAGCAAACCGAATGGTAATGCCGCAACAGGCGACTTCAGCGGCAGCAGGGACTTAGCCTTGGGTGATACAAAACGCCAGAGATACTGGCCAAGGCGTTCTATTTTGGTGATGCCCTGCCACCACTGTCCGATGTATAGCGCAAGCAAAATCATCATGATGGCAGCAAACAACCTAAGTGATACAAGCCCTGTCGAGTATCCACCGAAAGAGGCGATGCCGGCAAACGCACCACCAATGATGGCACCTGCAATGGCGTAAGAGATAAGACGACCGGTGTTGTAGCATAGTAAGTATGGCCAACGGCTTGCCTGCTGCTGCCCTGGCATACCCAAGGTAAGTGCGGCAGCTACTCCGCCGCACATCCCGAGACAGTGACCAGCACCCATTAAGCCGATAACAAAAGCCGCGTAAAAATCAATATTCACGACACGTTTTCACTTTCTTTCTTGTTTGCTCGAGGCTTGCTCTGTTCGGGGTCATCCTCGTCAAACAAGATGTCATAACCCTGTCGCTCCAGATCTTCAAACTGTTCACTTCTGACGGCCCAAAGAAAAATGCCTACAGCGATACAAACAAATACGATCGCAATTGGTATTAACAAGTAAAGACTAGCCATTTTCTTTTAATAACCTTAAAGAATTAGAAACAACAATGATCGAGCTTGCCGACATACCTACAACCGCAATGTATGGAGCGACAAAACCAGCGACCGCCAATGGCAAGATAACGAGGTTGTAGCCTAGCGCCCAAGCCAGGTTTTCTCGAATAATCTTTCTGGTTTTTAGTGCTAGCTCTCGAGCACGTAAAATACGTAATAGCTGATCACCTAGCAATACCATATCTGCTGAGGATTTGGCAACATCAGTACCGCCGCCCATGGCGACAGAGAGATGGGCTCCGGCCAGAACAGGGGCGTCATTAACACCATCACCAATCATTAAGGCAACGTTGTCTTTATCAAGGCTGCGAAGATACTCAAGCTTGCCTTCCGGAGTGGCTCCGGCAATTAAGTTATCAACGCTTAGCTTATCAGCCACAGTCTGAGCATTAGCTGAATGGTCGCCGGTCAACATGGTGACCTTGATACCGGATGCCTGGAACTGCTCTATAAGCTCTTTGCTGTCTTCTCGGATAGGATCATCAAGCTTGAAACCGGCAATAAGCTGGTTATTGCAAGATAGCCATACCTGAAAACGGTTGTCGCACAGCTTTAATTGCTCTGCTTTGTCTGGGTGATGCTCAAGAACAAAAGCGGCCTGACCAATGCGCCATTCGTCACAGTTTAAAGAACCTTTTAGGCCACAGCCGATAACATTTTCTACTTCATCAAACGCTTTGCTACTGTCGCGATAACCGCTAAAGGCTCTTGCAATAGGGTGGTTTGCAAAACGTTCCATTTCAGCAGCATAAGCCAGTGCTTCTGTTTCTGTTAAATCGCCAAGTAGTTGTGTTTCGACAAGTCGGATATTGCCCTCGGTCAGCGTGCCTGTTTTGTCGATGACCAACTGGTTCACTTTACAAAGTGTCTCCAGAACATGCCCGCGTCGAAGCAGGATACCCAGACGTCCAAGGCTTGATGTCGAGCAGGTGAGGGCTGTTGGTGTAGCCAGAGA
This sequence comes from Photobacterium alginatilyticum, assembly GCF_009910675.1. Lineage (GTDB taxonomy): Bacteria > Pseudomonadota > Gammaproteobacteria > Enterobacterales > Vibrionaceae > Photobacterium > Photobacterium alginatilyticum. The sequence goes on from NZ_RSEJ01000031.1 coordinate 15,954, forward strand.
AAGAGCACATGGGCATGTTGCTACAAGCACCGCCAAGGTGATCCACAGGGCATCTTCAGGTTTCTGCTGATGCCAGAAAAGCCAGGTACAAGCCGAAATAATCAGAATACCTGCGACAAAGTAACGGGCAACGATGTCAGCTACTTCAGCTACTTTAGGTTTGGATGACTGAGCTTCGTCCTGCAGACGTACAATGTTGGAAATAAGGGAGTTCTGCCGATCTTTGGTTACGCGCAGAGTGATATTTCCATCACCGTTAATGGTACCTGCGAATACGGAACTACCTGAGCTTCTTGGAACCGGCATTGGCTCGCCGGTCAGCATCGATTCATCGACAGCTGTTTCACCTCGGATGATTTCACCGTCGGCAGGCAGGCTTTCACCTGGCAGAACAGTAATAATGTCACCGACTTTTAGCGTTTTTGCAGCAACCTGAGAGCCATCTTCTAGTGTGGCCATAGTCGGGACTAACTTGAGCAGGTTGGCACTTGCAGCCGCAGCCTGCCGGCGTGCACGCATTTCAAGGAAACGCCCCAAGAGCAAGAAGAAGGTGAACATCGAGATTGACTCGAAGAACACCTCGCCTTTTTCCATAACGGTGGCATAAAGGCTGGCAACATAGGCAAAGAGTAAAGCGATAGAGACGGGAACATCCATCCCTAATGTTCGGGCGCGCAGGTTACGCCAGGCATTGAGATAAAACGGTAAGGCAGAATACAGAAGAACAGGGGTGGCAAAAATCAGGCTAACCCAACGAAGGTAGTTTTTAAATTCCGCATCAAGGTCTCCAAAAATCTCAAAATACAGGGCGACGGCCAACATCATCACCTGCATGGTGGCAATACCTGCAATACCAAGTCGGTACAGGTAGCTCTTCATTGTTCTGTGGTATTGCTGTTCCTGGGCATCAGCCTCAAAAGGGGCAGCTTTATAACCAAGCTGATGGATCACAGAAAGAAGGTGGCTAAGTTTGGCTTGGGTTGGATCCCAGTTAAGTAAAGCCCGGTGAGTTGTGGTGTTAACGCGGATGGAGATAACGCCGGGTTCTCGTTTTAATTGCTTTTCTATCAACCATGCACATGCTGCACAGGATACGCCATCGAGTGAGAGGGAAACTTCTTTGCTGTCATCAAACTCACGAACAAACTCTTGCTGAATTTCTTCGTGATCATAGAGCAATAGAGATTGGAGTTGCTGAGGAACTAAATCAGCTTTCTCGGCTGGCGCCGTTCGGAATTCGTAATAAGAGGTGAGGCCGCTCTCAACGATAGTTTGCGCGACCGCTTCACAACCCGGGCAACACATGTCACGCGTTTCGCCCAGTATTTCTACTTGATGCTGGCAATCCTGTGGAACAGGATCGCCGCAATGGTAACAGTCTTTTGTCATTCCTTATCCTGCCCGTACAACGAAATCGGGTCGAATGTCGGTAGGTTAACGCGTCCTTGCAACATCCAGTCGCCATCAAATGGCTCTACTTCAACAAACCATGGGCCTTCAAGTTGCTCAGGAGAGTTGAAACGATAAGCGCCACTTAAATCGGCACTGACCATTTGCGTAAAGTCTTTATTGGCTAGGGTACGATGCGTAAAAGTGACACGCAAGTTAGGGTTAGTCTTGAGATCACCTTTATCAAAATTAACCACAATATCGGTATCGGCAACACTGACTGATGCTTTTAAATTCAGCGCATCAGCAACGCGGAGACGAGAAAGGTCTAAATTTATCGCTTTGCCTTTTTTATAATAATCTTCTGCAACAAGGTCGACTTGGTTCTGAGAGAATATGTAAACAGCTGTCAGGCTGTACATTATTGAGATTGCAGGAATGGCGAAAACGAACCAAGGCCAAAACTGCTTATACCATGGTTTACGCATAATGATTACCTTTGAAGCTTTGATGGAAAGAGCCCCTGAAATTAACAGGGGCTTGGTCTTATGTCTCAGTTTTTATTACTAATTTTTCAATCAATATGTAACCGAGTATTAACCATGTTGTTACTTGTCGGTGTCGTTACCCAAACCCCAGACATAGGCAGAAATTAGCTGAACTTTATCTTCACCTAGAATATCTTTCCATGCTGGCATTACACCCAGACGACCGTGAGTAATAGTGGCTTCAACCGCACGGCGAGAGCCGCCGTATAGCCATGTATTATCTGTTAGGTCAGGTGCACCAAATGCTGGGTTACCTTTACCGTCAGTGCCGTGACAAGCCGCACAGACAACGAAACGTTGCTTACCGGCAGCGGCTTCTTTGGCGTTGACTTTACGTCCTGACATACCAAGTACATAGGTAGTGACTTCTCTGACACCATCTTTTCCTAGAGAGTCAATCCAAGCTGGCATAACACCTTGGCGACCTTCCATGATGGTTGTCTTGATAGTTTCTGCTTCACCGCCGTACAGCCAAGCGTTATCAGTTAGGTTAGGGTAACCTAGCTGACCACGCGCATCCGAACCATGGCACTGTGCACAGTTTTGGATGAACAGACGCTGGCCCACTTTGATCGCTTCAGAATCAGCTGCGATTTCAGTGATAGGGCGAAGATTATTACCAGACTCATCATAAGCCAATGTTTTAAAGGTTTCGCCAAACTTAGCTTGCGCTTCGTCTAGTTCTCGAGCGTACTCGTCCAAACGTTTCTCTTTCTGAGCATTAGCAATCGCTAGTTTCGATTCTTCAACAGAACGAACTGTTTGGTTTGAGCTCTGCCACCCCAAGAAACCTTTATAGTTACCTAGACCTGGGTATAGGAATAAGTAAAAAAGGCCAAAGATGATGGTGGCCCAAAACATGTAGGACCACCATTTAGGCAGCGGGTTATTGATCTCACGAATACCATCGTATTCGTGACCCATATCCTCACCTTCCTCGACACCCATCTTGTCTTTGCTGCACCAGACGAGCATAGCAGCAATACCAGCAATAGTGCCGAGTGTGATGATTGTAATCCATAGACTCCAAAATGTAGTCATGCTTCCGAGCTCCTGTCTTTCTCACGCGTTGCCAAATCTTGCTCTTCATCAGCAAATACAAGGTTGGCAGCTTCTTCGAAACGCGATTTTTGGCGTTTACTGTAAGCCCAAAGGACGATACCAATAAAGCTTGCGAACAGGATTATTGTCCAGATGCTATGAATGGTTCCAATATCCATTGTGCCCCCTTATTTCATTGCGTGACCAAGTGACTGAAGGTAAGCAATAATTGCATCCATTTCAGTCTTGCCTTTCACTTCCTCACCAGCATTCGCAACTTGCTCTTCGGTGTAAGGAACACCAAAAACGTCACGGAAAACAGCTAGTTTGTCGGAGGTCAACTTGCCATCAAGCACGTTTTCTTCCAACCAAGGGAAACCAGGCATATTTGACTCAGGAACTACGGCACGTGGATCGCGAAGGTGGACACGGTGCCAGTCGTCAGAATAACGATCACCAACACGCGCCAGATCAGGACCAGTACGCTTTGAACCCCATAGGAAAGGGTGTTCCCACACACTTTCACCCGCAACAGAATAGTGCCCGTAACGCTCTGTTTCAGAACGGAATGGACGAACCATCTGGCTGTGACAAACGTTACAGCCTTCGCGAATGTAAATATCACGACCTTCCATTTCTAACGCCGTGTAAGGGCGTAGATTTTCTACTGGTTCAGTAGTTTGGTCTTGATATAAAAGCGGCGTAATTTCTACCAGTGCACCGAAGCTAATAGCAATGACGATTAGTATCGCTAGAAGGCCGACATTTTTTTCTACAATTTCATGACGATTATTAGCCATTGTCGGAACTCCTTATGCTGGTTGCTCAGTTGCTTTTAGGCTTTCTTTTGGTGCAACAATTGTCTTATATGCGTTGTATGCCATTAGGAACATACCAGCAAGGAAGATTGCACCGCCCAGGAAGCGAACAAAGTAGAATGGATAAGAAGCCTGTAGAGATTCTACGAAGCTGTAGGTTAATGTTCCGTCGGTGTTAACCGCACGCCACATCAGACCCTGCATCACACCTGAAATCCACATTGCTACGATGTAAAGAACCGTACCAATCGTTGCCAGCCAGAAGTGAACGTTGATCAACTTGATAGAGAACATACGTTCCTGACCGAATAGCTTAGGAATTAGGTGATAAACGGCACCAATAGAAACCATTGCAACCCAACCTAACGCACCAGAGTGAACATGACCGATTGTCCAGTCAGTATAGTGAGAAAGGGCGTTTACGGTCTTAATTGACATCATTGGACCTTCGAAGGTAGACATACCGTAGAAAGACAATGAAACAACCAGGAATCGTAGGATTGGATCGTAACGTAGTTTGTGCCATGCACCCGACAGCGTCATGATACCGTTGATCATACCACCCCAAGAAGGAGCAAACAGGATCAGAGACATCACCATACCAAGAGACTGAGTCCAGTCAGGCAGGGCTGTGTAGTGCAAGTGGTGAGGACCAGCCCAGATATACAGAGATACCAGCGCCCAGAAGTGTACGATAGACAGACGGTAGGAGAATACCGGACGGCCTGCTTGCTTAGGTACGAAGTAGTACATCATACCCAGGAAACCGGCTGTCAGTAGGAAACCTACTGCGTTGTGTCCATACCACCATTGAATCATCGCATCCACAGCACCGGAATAAATCGAATACGATTTAGTCATCGATACAGGGATAGCCATGCTGTTCACAATGTGAAGGACAGCTACCGTTAAGATGAAGGCACCAAAGAACCAGTTCGCAACATAAATGTGCGACGTGTTTCGTTTGATCATGGTACCGAAAAAGACAATGGCATAGGATACCCAAACAACTGCAATCGCGATATCAATCGGCCATTCCAGTTCTGCGTATTCTTTACCAGATGTCCATCCCATTGGCAGCGAAATAGCTGCTGCTAGGATGATGGCTTGCCAACCCCAGAAGGTGAACGATGCTAACTTTCCACCGAATAGCCTTGTTTGACATGTGCGCTGTACTACGTAATAAGACGTAGCAAATAGTGCACTAGTACCAAATGCGAAAATCACTGCATTGGTATGCAGTGGACGCAAACGGCTGTATGTCAACCAAGGTAGGTCGAAGTTTAGCGCCGGCCACACCAGTTGAGCGGCAATCAATACACCAACGCCCATTCCGACAATTCCCCATAGTATGGTGACCAGGGTGAATTGACGAACGACCGTATAGTTGTAGTTTTGTTCAAGCTGCTTTACTTGGCTCATGTTGCATGCTTCCAATTTGAATTGTTCAACTACACTCTCTTTCCTTGTGCGAACAACAAGTTGTCGCAATGCCACCCAAAGCTTACTTAACTGCCATGTTGTTTTTTTAAACAACTCAGCATTTAAATTGCTATTTTGTTGTAAAAGTGGCATTTTCACTGCACATAATACTTTACTTAACAAGTGATTGACAGAGTTAAGCCCACACAATGTTTACGGTTAAGCAACATTTATGTGAAAAGTTTGAACTCTGTAACACGGGAAGCACGGTAAATCATGGCTGCGGAGAAGTTAACAAAGGCAAGATTAATCCAGATTTTAATCTTGATGGCAGTATTAATAACGGCATTTGTATGGAGAACAGTCACCTATGAAGAAAACATATCCATAGATGATAGTGCTACCAAGTGCCAGATCACAGCAGAATATTGTGCTGTTGATGGTTCAAATAAAAAGCTCGGGTTATCAGTAAACCCATATCCTGTAGTCGCTAATTCGGAAGTCACTCTACGAATTAGTAACACAAATGTAAAACCAGTTGCTAAAATAGAAGGTGTCGATATGTTTATGGGGACCATTCCTGTCATATTTGAGCAACAAACCGATCACTGGGTAGGCACGTTTAGTGTACCTGAGTGTGTTCACGACACGATGGAGTGGGCTATAACGGTGCAGCAGGGAAGTGAGACTATAATTGCAAAGTTTACTGTACAAAAGTGACTGTTAATTAGTCACTTTTTATTGGAAACTGATCGTTTCATAGGCTTGATGGCTCAAGCCTATCATTTCATGTTTATTCAGCATATATCATCTTTTTTGTGATCCCGCCATCAAGAGTAAAATTCTGACCACTGATAAAGCCTGCATTAGTACTTAATAGGTACTTTACCATAGACGCAACATCCGCAGGGTGTCCGACGCGGCCAGTAAGATGCTGACTGTGATCGATATCTCGTAGCTCTTCATTACTTGTATCAATCCAACCAGGTGATACGCAGTTTACTCTGACATCAGGTCCAAGGCTAACAGCAAGTGCATGGGAAAGGCTCACTAATCCACCTTTAGATGCGCTATATGCTTCTGTATTGGGCTCGGACTGTTTTGCACGGGTTGAGCTGATATTAACAATAGCACCTTTAGATGCCTTAAGCAGAGGGAGACATAATTTTGTCACTAGCATAGGCGCGGTTAGGTTAACCGCTATGATCCGATCCCAATCATGCATTTCCAGGGATTCGACAGGTGCGTTATAGGGGTTAGCAATGGCAGCATTGTTAACCAGACCATCAAGTCTGCCAAACTGTGACTGTAGCTCCTCTACCACAGCAGCAACTTCGTTCTCGCGGGTAACATCCGCTTGGCGGAAACGGATCATAGGGTTGTGTGCCACCAACTCAAAACCGGCTTCTTCATCAATATCTACCGCAACAACGATAACTTCTTTGCAGGCCAGCATTTCACAAATGCCCCGACCAATGCCCCTGGCACCGCCTGTTACCATAACGACTTTGCTAGTCATGCTTCCCTTCATCATTCCAAAATAAGTAATTGTATAGTTTAGCGGTCATTAGCAGTCTGACTTTAGCCACAAAACCATAAAAATGGTATCAGTTTGCTGATTACAAAAGCAAAAATGTCTATGATGAGAGCAACTCATAACAATAAATATGAAAATATGGATATAGCCACAAGTTTTTCTGCTTTCCATGCTGCAGAACATGCTGTTTCGGATGCAATTCGCAAACTAAAAAGTAAAATCATCAACCCCAAGCTGATTCTTGCTTATTTTTCCGAACACTATGATGAGCAGTTTATCCAGCAAGTGTTGGCGGCTGAATTTCCTAATTCTCAGATACTTGGATGCTCCTCGTGTCAGGGCGTAATGACAGATGAAGGGTATAATCGCGGTGAAGGCATTGCCTTGTGGGCGATGTGTGATTATGAAGGTGCATTCGGGAGTGCGATCGTTTCAACAAATCAAAGTCCGTATGACATGGCGCGCCAAGCGCTTTTACGTGCGATTGAGAACAGCGGTCGCCCTGGAGAACTTCCGGCATTGATTTTGCTTCATTCTAGCCCTGGGCATGAAGAAGAAGTTATACAAGGTATAGAAGATGAGCTGGGTATTCCTGTGCCCATTATTGGCGGGAGTGCGGCGGACGATCATGTGAGAGGGAAGTGGAAACTGTTTACCCACGAACAACGGTGTAAAGAGGGGGTTGGGCTCTGTGTCTTTTATCCTTCTTGCAACGTTAGTTACTCATTCCACTCCGGTTATGCCAGTTTAGGAACGAGTGCGATTGCAACGCGCACAGAGGGGCGAGAATTAATCGAGCTTAATCACAGGCCCGCTATAGAAATTTACCAGGAATGGATTGGTCAGCCACTCTCAGGTGAAAATAGCATAGTTTCGAGAAGCTGTTTAAATCCGCTAGGAAGAATTGCTGGCAAAGTTCACGGCTTACCGTACTTCAAGTTGTCACATCCGTTAAAAGTGACACAAAGAGGCGGAATCGAACTGTTTGCAAACGTTGAAGAAGGTGAAGAGCTGTTCTTTATGGAGGGTACAGAAGAGCGGCTTATCACACGGGCGGGCAGGGTAATCGACTCCGCCTTTGACATCGGTAGTGCGAGTCAGGAATTAGACCCGATTGGTGGAATTACCATTTATTGTGCGGGTTGTATGTTACAGGTACAAGACAGGATGGAAGAAGTGGCACAGTACGTGAATAAAGCAATGCATCATACGCCATTTGTCTGCCCCTTTACGTTTGGTGAACAGGGACAGTTTGTCGGTGGTGAAAATGCACACGGGAACCTCATGATATCCGCAGTTTTATTTCATAGGGACTAGTTAATGCCAGGCATTGAATCAGAAAAACTTCAAGAGACATTGCTTGATCTGTTGCGAAGTCAGGAACGCGAAAAGCAGCTTCGGGATGAAAATGCCGCTATTCTGGCAGGTATGTCAGCCATGGCTGGTGCCAACAGCAAAAGACAAGTTTTCAATGGCTTATTGTCGGTATTACGAAAGTACATCGGCTTCGAACATGCGTTGGTCTTAACGAGAGAAGACGAGAATGCACCATTGCAGGAACTTGTTACAACGTGTCGTTTTTTCGAGTCAAGTACCTGGCCAGTCGGCAATACGTTTGTTCGTTCGATGAACGGGGAAAGCATTGCGCTGTTTGCTCCAAGCCAGGTATCAGAGTTTCAGGGGCTACCGCATGAGATGTTTCAGTATTGCCATTCTGTGTTGCTAACAGGAGTTAAAGTCAGTTCAGGCGATGCAGTATTGTTATTCCTGCATTCAGAGCGCGGACAGTTTTCACCCCAATGCCGACGGGTACTTGAGCGATTCAGACCATTACTTGAACGGGCTATTATCGATATTGATTACCGTGAGAGGCTACAATCGTTAGTAACGGCACGAACTCAGGAGCTTATTCACAGCCAGCAGCGGTTTAAAGATTTTGCCAAAACGGTTGGTGATTGGTTTTGGGAAGTCGATACGGATTTACGGTTTACTTATATATCGTCACCGAATCTTGCCAACCATGTTGTCGATAATGACAGCATCCTCGATATATTTGACGAGCAAGAGGCGTTAAAGAAAAAACTAAAAATAAAGTTTGGGATGAAAGAACCTTTTGAAGATCTCGAGTGGCAGTTGCCAGAGAGTGAAGGGGGGTTATGGATTAGTTTTAGCGGAACTCCGTACTTCTCAAAGCAAGGAAAACTATTAGGCTACAGGGGAACGGCAAAAGATATTACAAACCGCAAAAAACGGCTTTTTGAACTTCAGGAAGCCAGAAAACAAGCGGAGTCGGCGAATAAAGCCAAGTCGCAATTCTTGGCAATGATGAGCCATGAGATAAGAACCCCCTTAAATGCGGTTTTGGGCTTTATGGATACGTTGGCGGAATCCGGGTTGAGCAAAGAGCAGGCTCGCTGGGTTAACCAAATGGATCAATCAGCTCAGCTATTGTTAACGATTATCAATGATATTCTTGACCTTTCAAGAATCGAATCGGGTAACTTTGAGCTTTATAATACAGAAATGCAATTGGATGAGAGTATTAATCTCGTTGCAAGCCAACTGCATGAGCAAGCGGTTAAAAAGAATATAGCCCTGAGTGTAAATATATCGCCATCGGTTCCCAAGAAGATGGTCGGTGATAAAAACCGGATATCTCAGGTAATGTTCAATCTGATAGGAAATGCGATTAAGTTCACCAACCAAGGTTCCGTTTCTGTTGATGTTAAGCGAGACAACCAATATGTATCGATAGCAGTGACAGATACAGGCATAGGTATTTCGCAAGAAGCTCAAAGAAACTTATTCAATCCGTTTATTCAAGCCGATGGCAGCATTACAAGGCGGTATGGCGGCACGGGTCTTGGTTTGGCAATTAGCCAACATTTGATTGATAAAATGAACGGAAAGATAACGTTAGAGAGTACACTGCACAAAGGCAGTTGTTTTACTGTTTATATACCGATAACGCAGGCGCTTGATGAATCACAGCTTTATGAGCCTGTTATAGAAAACAGCCTTGATCATTCGCTAAGTATACTGTTAGCAGAAGACAGTAACACAAACCAATTAGTTGCTAAGCTAATGCTGGAAAAACGAGGCCATCAAGTGGTGATTGCCAATAACGGTAAAGAAGCGCTCGATATACTTGAGAATAACCAGCATCAGTTTGACATTGTGCTAATGGATATTTCGATGCCAGTGCTGGATGGGCTTCAGGCAACTAAACAGTTACGACAGAAAAATATAAACATACCGATTATTGCATTAACGGCTAATGCAATGCATTCAGATCAAGTCGAATACAGAAAAGCTGGTATGGATGGATTCTTGGCAAAGCCGATTCTAACGCCAGAACTAAATGCCATGCTCAACAAATACCAGGCGTTAGCCACGACTGAGTAGATTAAAAAGACGCTAGGCTTATAAAAACGCTTAGCGTCATCTTTTTTGTTCAAACTAAAAATAACTAGCTTGGTTTGATTAAACCAAGCTGTAATTAACAGCTGATTTTGAATCACCAGGCAAACTGAACATTTGCAGCAGTGCTTAAAAATAGGTGTTAATTACCTATTTTATGGTAAATTACCAATACTGTTAAATTGTACAGTATTAGAAAAGCAAAGAGAGTAATGCAAAAAGGCAAAGGGGAAAGAGAGTTAGGGAATAGTTGTTTGGATATAAATATCGAACATCTTATTTAACATAATATACATAATGCGTACTGAAGGGTTAAATTTTAACAAATTTTGGCGAGTCTTGAGTCACCCCGGAAACCTTTGTTTTTCATCGGTAAAAATCCTTTGGAAACAGTTATTTAAATTGGATTTTCGTGATTTATCAGAACCTTGCAAAGCTGTATTCATTAACGGGTCACGGCAAACGGTTTGTGTCGTTGATGTCTTTTCGCTTCGATTGATAGCTATGCTCGATTGCATTTGCGCATATTAATCGGAATAAACTTTTATACAGCGATGAATTTTGCGAGGTATATCATGCTCCACGAATCGTTTGTAAAACTGTTTTGGCAGAATTTCACGGCTATTCCTGAGGCTGCTGCTTGGTTTCATGTTCGGCCTGTTACCATCAAGCGCTGGCTTTCCGGTGAAGTTGATGTGAATCCTATGGCTGAAAAGCTGCTGATTATCCGTGCTCGTGGTTACCTGCCGGATGATACCCGCTGGACTGGATTTCACATTGATGAACAGTATTGTGTGATTGTCACCCCGGATGGTCGTCGGTTCAGCCCCCGCGAACTGATGTCATGGTCGTTGAGGTTTGATGAGTATCATGCCCTGAAACGAATGTATGAACTGGACTATATCCCGGCACGTTCAAATGTGGTCACGCCGTTGCCGTTCCGCGGTGGTCGCCGGATTAAAGATATACAAAGTGACACCGTGACAAAAGAAAAGAAGAAGGCTTATCGCAAGGCACGGGCCAAACGTGCGAGCCGACTTCCCTAGCCTCCGGGCATGAAAAAGCCGCCTGAGTCAGGCGGCTTTGGCGTTTATCTGTTTCCAGACCGTCTCCAGTATCGTCAGGCGTTTGTCCATCCGGTACAGAAACAGCAGCATGACCACGCTATCAGGCGATATTCCCATGCTTGCCAGCTCTTTCAGTAATTCTGCCATTGTCAGCCGCTCCCGAACCGTTGCTCAATCCAGCGCTCGACCGCCACGCGCACCATGCGCCGGAAGCCGAACGTGTCGATATAGACCATGCCCAAGCCGTACCAGTAATACTCCGGGATGGTATTGAGCGCCTCAAACCCGAGCGCCACATATTGCGCATAGTCCGGCACAAAGGACAACACCAGCGGTACGGTGGTAATGACCAGCAGATATTCGTCCTTCCAACCACGCTGGGCAATACTCAGCTCGTCGAGCTTGGCGGCATTGGTATCACCTTGCTCAATACGCCGGATGGTCGAGGTGGTCTTGGCCTCGCTGATACGGTCTTTCCGTTCCTGCTCCTTGGCCCGCCTATCCTGCCGCTGCCGGAAAAGCCCGATGCCGCCCGAGACCAGTGTGGTGATCAGCCCAATCATAGCCACCCCACAGAACGCAGTCCCTTGATGGCATACGCGCCGATAACCATCCCGGCGACGCTGACGGCAATCTTGGTTGCAATGACTTTGGTTATAGGACTCATGCCAGCGCGACTCCTTCCATGACTTCACCCATGGTATAGCGGCGGCCGACTTCCATCCGCGCCATGGCCTGAATCAGTACCGCGGCGGTGTTGTCGTTGCGCACGTCGAGCAAGTCATGCTTGCCGTAACCTGTCCAGTTAGAAACCAAATCGGCATAACGGTTGCTGTCGTTTTCGTGGCTCGGGGCAAAGGTATGCACGATGCTCTCGATAGTATTGATACCGCGCTTCTGGTAGCTGCGCAGCACGCGGGTGCCTGCCCGGAAGCCCCATTTATCATCCTCGAAGATGCAGAAACGGCCGTCGCTGCCGACCTGCCCGCGCCAGTTGTTGCGCTTGCTGTATTCGATATTGAGCGGGTTGTTGTTGCGAATCCCGCGGTTTTGTCCTGATGCCATAGTGTCAGTCATCCCTGTGAGGTGTTGCCATGAAAGGCCACCCGGACGGGCGGCCTGTTTGCGGCTGTTGAGCCAAAGTAATACGAGGGCCAACGCCAACAGCCATTTCATCGGTAGAACCCGAGCCCGACAGGCATCGAGCTGTATTGCAGCCAGAAGTTGTACCCGAAGTCGCCCATCCCGTTCAGCTTGGTGTAGTCCGCCTGGCTAAACTCGATGGTGAACGAATCCGGCTTGATGTCCGTCACCTTGGCACTCTTGTAGTCCCGGCAGTTGATAATCAGATGCTGCCGCGGGTCGTACATGTACGGAAAATGGCGGTTGAAGCTGTACTTGATGGTATTGGGGGCCACCGTTTCAAACTTGGCAGCGCCGGATAAGGGGTCGCTGTCAATGAAATGGCCGTAACTGTCAGGCTGGCGGCGATTGATAAACCGGGCCGGACTGTCACCATGCACCCCGCTATGCCAGAGCGCCGCGTCATAGATGTACGCGCTGCCGCCGTTTTCGACCTTGAGGAACAGCGCAAACATACCGGGGCCGGAACGGGCATACTGGTATAAATCAACGCTTTTGGTCTCTACAGTAATCGGTTCATCGATATGATGGTCTTTGTCCATGACATAGGTGTTTTCGCCATATCGCCAGCTCAAGACCATGCTGTTGCTGTAGGGGCTCAGCTTGGCAATCCCCACGGTGACCGTCGAACCTTTCACCCCGGTCAGGGTGAAGCGCCCTTTCAGTGCTGTATGGTCCATGCCGTTCATCGGCACCGTGACCACCTGATACAGGGTAAAGTCCCGGCACAGTACTTGTAACGCGCCGCTTTCCCGGTCTACGGTCTGCTTCCAGCTCATCGGGCGGCCGTTGGCAACCAGTGCCGGATAGCTCTGGGTCTTGTCAAAAGGCACTTCCATGGCCCAGCCATTGGTAACCAGCATCGAGCCGCGGCCGTTGCCCACGGTCAGGGACAAATCCGGCTTCACGCCTGCGGTCATGTGCATGCTGCGGACCATGTGCGCCAAGGCACCAGACTGCGAGGTCCAGCCCTCATTGAACTTCGGATTGACCAGCAGGTTTTCGGCCCCGCCCAGCCCGGCGATTTTCTCGTACAGCTCGGCAACGGTCATTTCCATTAGCTCGGCCAGAAACTCAATCTTGTTGCGTGCGCTGCCCGCGGGCAGCTGATCTTTCAGTGTGCTCATCGGCTCACCTCGATAATTTGAATGGTATCGCCGTCGGTCCCGGCAAAGGTCAGCTCGGCGGTGGTTTCCAGTTTCAGCGGCTCGCCCGGTGTCAGCTCCCAGTCACTGCCGAGGGTCACGGCGTGGGTGTTGGTGGTCGGCACCTTGACCAAAACGTGACAGCGTGACGTATTCTTTGCCAGTACCGCGGCCCCGGCAGAGAGCGTCAGCACTTGGCTGGCAACGCTATCGCCGCCGACAGGCTTGGTTAGTAGCGGCGTGGTAGCGTAGACGCGGACCGCTTGCCCGGTCTCCAGTTTGACCTTGGGCAGTTCGGTAACCCCGACCTGCTGGCCCGCAGCCAGTGCTACATCCGGCAAGTGTGTTACGGCCAGTTGCTGATTGGCAGCCAGCTGGATAGCCGGAAGTTGTGACACGGTCACCTGCTGGCCGTCGGCAAGCTGGACTTTCGGCAGTTGGGAGATAGCAATCACCTGCCCGTCTGCCAGCATCACGGGGCTGGCAATATCAACCTGCTGCCCCGGTGCGAACACCACCGCGGGCATCTGGGTAACATCGACTTTCTGCCCGTCCGTCGGCGGGATATAGCGGCCGAAACCGCAGATAATGGATACTGCCCCAGCCTCGCCCAAGTTCTCGACCGTAATCCGTCCGGTTAACTGGCTGTCGATGATTTGAGCGCCCGGCTTGAGGCGGTATTCGCCGCGTTCGGTACGGATGAGCACGCTATCGGGACAGCTCTCGATATAGAGGAACTCCCCGATTGCCTGAAACTGCTCCTGCTGGCGCGGTTGCATTACGCGGTAGAAGGTCATTTTTTACCCCCGAAAATCGCCATCATGGCCAAGAAGAAGAAAATCAGACCGACCATCATGGTCATCTGCTTGGAGGTGGAAACCTGACCGCCGTCGGCCTTTATCGCCGCGAGGTCTTTAATGGTCGCGAGGTTCTCGGCATTCTGTGTCGCTTGGTTGCCCGCCAGCCCGGCAAGCATCTGTAGGTTTTCACCGTGGGCTGTGCTGACATGTTTCATCGCATTGTTCGACACCTCGGCATTGGCCTTGAGGGCATCCCTGCCGAAATCAAACGACTTGCCGAGTGCCGCCTCGTTCGAGGCCAGTGCATCGCGGCCGAAATCCATGGCCGAATCGACGGTCTCCTTGCCCATGTTCAGGGCCGCTTTGGACACGTCGGCATTGCTGTCGAGTGCCGCCTTGGTCACCTGGGTGTTGCTGGTCAATGCCAGCTCGCCCAACTCGGAAGCCCGTGCCATGGCTCCGTGGTCCGTCATATTGACGTTGATGTTAGAGCCGTTGACACCGGAAATCGCTACGCCGAGGTTATCACCGTCAATAGCGTTCTGGCCGCTGGTATTGGTTGTGGTCGTGGTGTTCTTGCTTGAGCTTTTGCCGCTGCCTCCCATCAGTCGCCCTCCAACAATAAGGACAACACGGTGTCATGGGCCGTCTTGTCAGTAATTGAAAACCCGAATCGCGTGAGGATACGAGTCATCCCCCGGCGCACGGTGTGATATTTGATTTGGCGGTAGCCCTGCGATTTCACCGCCTCAATAATTGTCGGGGCGGCCGCAACCAGCCCGCGCCCGGTCATCGCCAGAATCAGGTAGCTATTGTCATCCGTGACCATGCCCACAAAGCGGACCGAGACGCCTTTACCCTTGAGGTGATACAGACTGGCCTGTTTGCGCCTTACTGCATCGCAGCAAAATTCAAACTCCGCCTTGGCCTGATTCACCCCGTTGAACGCCGGACGCAACAAAGCAAACTGGGCATTGATGTCGGCACGGTTGGGCCGTATCAGTTGAAAACGCATCAGCCCCCCTTGCCCATCAGAAACCACATACCCACGAGGACAACAACCAGCAGCAGCAACAGGTTCGAGCTGCCGCCGCCCATGTTGATATCACCGACACGAAAGCCGGACTCGTTATTGGCTTTAACACCGGATGGCCCGGCAGCCCCGCCGCCCGCGTTAATCGGCATCGAGCCGGAATTGGTAATGCCCGGAATTCCCATCATTACCGCTTCCCCCACACGATGTTGTAGAGCCAGAGGCCCATCACAACGGCAACCAGAATTTTGAGGGTGCGGCTGAACGCCTCACCCGTGAACAACCCGCCGACAAAGCCCACGGTGCCAGCGAGCAACGGCCAGAATAGTAATGGCATCATTTCCCCCTTAGCATCAGGAACATGAGCAGCATCAACAGCGCGAAGCCGCCGAACATCAGGTTGGTCGGCATGGCGTTCACCGGGTAGATTGGCTGCCCGGTCGGTTGCTGCGCTGGCTCCTCGTGGGTGGTGGTGCGGTTTTCTTCCGGTGCGGCCGACGCGACCTTGTCGGCCTCGTTGTCAAACCAAGAGTCGATAAGTTTTTCACCACCGCCGAGAATCGAATCGGTCAGGCCGCCCAAGCTTTCACCTAAGCTGTCAAGCATATCTCCCGCCCCTTATGCCGCTTGCGGCAATGCGTTCACCTGCTCCACTGCCTCGACAATCACCGGCACACTGCCCACGGCGTTTTTGTCCAGCTCGAAGGCCAGCTGCTTGCGGGCCGCCGTATTGAGCATGCCGTCGGCACCGAAGCCGTAGCGGATAAAATCGAGGCTGAACCAGCCCGCACACTGCTCTTTTTTCGACTGGGCCAAATCAAACGCGTTATCTTCCTTGATAACGTTCAACTCTTCGTAGTCGTCACGCAGGACGCGGACACGCTCGATAGAGTTATCCTTGAAATGGATGCGCTTGAGGTTTAAGGCCGGGCTGCGCTCGGAGAAATCAAACGGGGTGCGGCCAGTGGCGGCAGCATGCCAAGTGATTTCATACAGGCGCGGCATGTAATAACGCACGCTCTGTGCAGGCAGTACGTGGGCACGGGCACGGATAGACGGCGGCAGAATTTGCTTGCCGTTTTCATCTACAGCAGGCTTGCTTTTCAGGGTGATATAGACAAACCAGATTTCACCGCCCAAGGTGACAAGGTCGGTCTGGCGGACGCCGATTTTGGTCCGCAGCGTCGGGTCACCGAATGACAGGATATAGCGCCCCGGCTGGGCGTAGTTCTTGCGGTGGGCCTGCAATTCGACCAGTGTTTCGCCGCTGACGCTGTACTTGGGCGAACCGTTTAGCGTTACTTCGACGCGCTCGATATCTTTGGGGTCGAGAATATCGGTCACCAGCTCGATACTGTGGTATGTCGGGCCAGCAACCAGACGCAATGATGCACGGTTGCCCCAGCCGACACCCTCTACCGGGTCAAGCTCTTTGGGGCGCGGGGCAAAAGGAGTATTCAGTAATTCCATGTTTTCCCCTTAGCCAATGGCATCTTCGACGGCGTCGACATTGTTGGATGCCCAAATCATGCCAGCGGCGACCAATCCGGCAATTACAGCCGTAATCACATAGCCTTTCGTTTTTGCACTCATGTTATTTGCTCTCTGTTGTTGAACGTGATGAATTGCCCAACAGAAAAGCAAGCGATTCGGCTTTAAGGCAAACGAAAAAAAGCCCGTAAACCTATAGGTCTACGGGCTTAAAGTAATTTGATTTAACTCACATTAGGAATGCCAATATCAATACTTAACTTCGCTTCGGCAAACCTGACAGTAAACAAAGCAGGCTTTATAGTAAAAGCTATCGTTATTATTACATTTGGGGCAGCACAGGCTATCTAAGCTTTTTGACTTCTCAAGAGTATTAAATATCCGAGTAGATAGTGTCTCCTTGAGGCGCTTGCGCCGCTCTGAAGGGGTCTTTGGTTTAGAGTGAATTGGAGGGTTTTCTTTTACTATAAAAGAAAGGCTTGCCCTCGCTTGAACTCTCAGCTCTTTTTCTTTTAATTGTTGCTGTCTCAGCGCTTCTGCTTCAGCTTCTTTTTGCTGTCGTATTTCCGCCCTACGCTTCATTACAAACGATTCAGCATCTTTTTTTAGCTGCTTTGAATCAACGAAATATAGTTTGCCTTCTGCTTTATCGAATTGAAGCTCCCTTACTGGGACCATGACATGTTCCCAGTAATCATTTATGTATACAGTGTCACTATCCTCAATGATTTCCGGCTTCTTGTAGAAACACTTCAGTATAAGCTCATTAGCTTGTTTGCTGGCTTCTATGGCGTCTTTATCAAAGACTAATGCATTCCCCCTATTAGCATAAGCAATGTCTAGTTCAGAGAATGTCCTCGCTTCAAAATTAAGGAAAACCCAAGCAATATACGCATTGTTTTCTTTGTAAAATTGCTCACGGCTTATGATTACATCAATAAACGTCGTTGATACTTGTAACTCAAAAGCAACCTTTTGATTTGCGGCAATGTATGTTGCTGCTACATCTGGTCTGCGCCATGATTTGGCAATCCCTGTCGGGTTTTCCTCTCGGAATGTTTTCTCAACATTAATATCCTCAAAGGCACTATCCATGCTTAATAAGTTAGCCAATTCGTGCTTGTTATCCCTATGCGTTCGCCCTTCTTTTTGGCCGTTATATTGAATGGCAAGCATCTGCTCTTGAGTAAGATTGCAGGTGGTTTTTATTGGGCAGTCGTCAGAATCTTTTACATGTCTAAAGTAAAAGCCGCCCCCCTTTTTTCCGGCAAGGATTAGGGGTTGAAAGCAAGTTGGACATAAAAGGGTTAACTCTTTTACTTTTGGTCTTAGCTTTCTTCTAATCTCAAACAACTCTTCTTCAGGCTTATCCAGATAGGTTGAAGTATTAACAGTCTCATCTGTATCTGGAATAAATATTTGACTAATGGCTTGAGTAATCACGCCCCCTCCCTTAAACAAGAGTCAACAATAGACACACAGGCTTACAGTTAAGCAACTGGATGTCTATTGTAGTTTCTTGTTGGATGGTAATTCCGTGATATATCCTTAATTATCCTAACAGTGCTACCAGCGAATACGCCCTTTCTCTGTATCTGTGCCGACCTGTTTAATGTAGTCGAAATTATCAAGCAAACTTTGCTCGTTAACCGGAATTCCGGTCAAATCTTCAAGATACTTTCGGCTCTTGGGGGTCTTGGTCTTCATAAGGTACCCAAATTCACAGTTATCGATAATGGTCTTCGACACCTCCTGCCCACGCTGGAACAGGTTAATCGTGTGGATATTGTAAGAGCGCCCTAGCCTCAGTAATTTCCCGTGGTAGCCAGTGGCTTTACCCGGAGATGTTGAGTTCTCGGCCACCTCCTCAAGAATGGCCTTAACAGGCTTGAGGTGCTTGCCGTTACCCACGCTCCAAACGACTTTGCAGAACGCGTCAAAGTCCTTGGCGCTCATCTCTTTGGGCTGATAAGCAATTTTGAAACCTTGGCGTGTTTTTCGTCCGGCGATTGCCGCACTGGCGAAACTTCGCAGGTCTTTATAAACGCGAACGACACGACCTTGTAGCCTGCCGTCATATTCGCGCTTGGGATCATAAATTACGACCTGGTCGGTTGGTTTAATCAGCAGTTTCTTTGCCAGTGAAGATTTACCGGAGCCCGACATGCCAACGACATACGCATGGTTATTATTCAGCTTGTTATTGTTGTTGACGGGCTCCATGGTCTAAGCGGCCTCCTGTTGCTGGTCATCGTTGGCGGCCTGCTTGGTCCTTTCCTTGGCGTCGGCAATATCGGCAGCCTTGAGCTGCTTGACCTGCATCCAGCTGGAGAAGCCGAGCATACCAATAGCGGCAACAGCCATGATTTCATCCATGTAGGCCGCCAGCCAAGGCGGCGGATTGCCACCGTATTTCACAATGAGCGGCGCAACCTTATAGGCAACGCTCTCGGCCTGCTCCGGGTCAAAGGCAAAGTCCGGGTGTATCATGGCTTTCATGGTTTGCTCTACGGTCATCAGACCGATAAACACCATTCCGGCCGCCGCTTCGGTTTCTGCTTTTTGGCTCTCTTCTTTGGCCTTAATCGATGCCGGGTCAAAGTCTTCGTTGTCATCGGCCAGCGTTGACAAAAATGCCTTTTCGTCTTGCTCTGAATGGCTCTCGATAACCGGGTTACCGTCCAGTTCGGCGTCATTTACGGCTTGGTCTTTAGTTTCCATACCTATTTCCTTTGGTTTATGTTTGTTTAAAAACGGGCGATAGCACCGCCGCAAATTGCGCCCAGAACGATGCCGCGGACAATTGCCCACCACGGTTTAGTTTCGGTTTGGGGGGCGGTTGCTGTTCGGCTTGTTGCCTCAGTGTCAGAAGGCGCCTTTTCTTCAGAATCGCGGCTTTCACTGCCTGTTTCTGGCAGTGTCTTCGATGCTTTTTCAGTGATGCTTTCGGGTTCGTCTTGATGCCCATCGGTTAACGGCTCCGTGTCGGCTTGCTCGCTGGCAAGCAATTCATCCATGGTGGCGAAATATTGTGACCAGTTGTCCTGTAGACGCTTGCCTGTACGCTGGTCGGTACCGCAGATATCACAGGTGGTATACAGGAACTTTCCCCGTTTGCCGCGGGCTTGGTGGACTGTTATCACATTGCCACAGCGGCAGCGCTTACCGCCCAGTGTCGGGTTGGTGCTTTTACGAACGGGCCAGCCGTTTACGTCCTTAGCCATGTTTCCCCCTTTGCTCCAGCTCACTCAATTTTTCGTTAACGCCGTTCATCCATGCCAGCACCAAGCGCAGCGGGGCCATGATTTTGCCTGCCATCATGCTGCCCTTGGCCTTGTCGACTTCCTTGCCTAGCTCAGACGTTATCTGCTTCAATTTATCCATTTCGTTTGGTTCCCTTAGACTACTTTCCATTGTTCGTATTCATGGCGAACACGCATATGCTTGGCGTGCTCAGCCTCGATATCACTTTCCGGTGGTATCAGCGGGTCAGTCAGTACGCTGTGCCAGTAGGCCCGCTTGTCTTCAAACCGTCGGTACTGGCTGGCAAACTCGCTGCGGGCGATGGCCTTGGCCTCGCTGACTGATTCGACGTACTCGGTATTGTCATCCACGGTCACGGGGGTCATTGACCAACCGCGTGCCCCAGCCGCCCAGAGCAGAAAATCATAGGCTCTGGTTTCGGCCTGCTCGCCATCGAATGACAGACAAAAAATGTTCTTGGTGTGGGCGTAGACCTCCCGGCTTTTGGTTTGGTCCCGGACCGCCTTCGCTTGGTGCTCAAGCCGGATAATCCGGGCGGTCAGCTTGTTGACGGCCTGCTCGGGTTTATTGGCTTGTTTTGCTATCGCTTTGGCCTTGATGGTTTGGTCTATTTGCTTTTCAAGCCGCTTGAGTCGGCGGTTTAGCGGTTTGCGCCACTGCTCCAGCTTGTAGCCGCATTCCTTGATAATGGCGGTGATGTTGTCGGCCTCGAAGCTGGCAAGACAATCCCATGCCGGAGCACGGCTGCACTGGGCAATGTTGTAACGGTTGCCCTTTATCAGGCCTTGGTCGGCGTTATCGCCCTTGGCGGCATAGCCCACCGCCTTGATGATGTAAGAGCCTGCGGCCATCGGCTTGCGGATTCGCTCCAAGTGGGCAAACCCATTGCCCCACAGCTTTTCGAGCCGTTGCGCCCATGCCGGGAACAAGGGCTCAGGCACTGCCCAGTTAAGCAAAACGTGAACATGGGGATTTGGTTCGCCGTCCTCGTTGGCCGGGCATTCTGCCACCCAGATATAATGAAAATCGGCGGTGTCCTCCGTGGGGCCGAACTCGCTGGGTTTGCTGTGGCCGGGTACATGTTTCTCCGTCTTGTTGCACTCTTTCAAGCCTGTTTCGGGGTTTGTCTCGACGGTATGGCTGGCAACCCAACCGCGCTGATACATTTTCTTTGCCCCGTCGAGGAACCGTGAAACTTCGCGGCCGATAGTAGTCTCGGCTTCTTTGGTGATAGTGAACTCTTGTTCCGGCTTGAGGAATATCGGGGTATATGGCCCGGCAATCTCGCCGCCTTGGTTCATGACCTTGACCATGCCGTCATCCAGAATATCGACGGTTGCCGCGGGGTCTGCGGCTTCGGTATCGATATAGCAATAGGGTCCGGCAATGTCTTCGACACTCGGTGCCATGTTGCGCCGGATTTTGACCGGGGTATTGGTGCCGTCGGTACATTTGAGCTGCGGACGGCCCGACAGCATCGAGCGCGGGCCGCGGGTTTTACTGGCTGGCAGTGGCGGCTTGGGTAAGGTGCAATACGGGGCGGCATCGCCCTCGACCACACCGCCCATAATCCGGTGACGCTGCTCCTTGGAAAATGTCAGGGTCAGGAAGGTACAGAAACCGCCGTGACAGGTAGCAACGTAAGCACCGGATTCAAAAATCTTGCTGACCGCCCGCTTGGTCAGTTTCTCGGTGTAGCGGTCACCTTCCTGCGGAGCCGGCGCACCGCTGCTCGGGGTCTGGGTGTAGAACTGGAGTTTGCATTGTCCCGACCAATCCCGCTGCATCAGTCGAACCATGTTCGGGGTGATTTTGGGCTCAACGACCTTGGCCCGGCCTTTGGGCGACAAAACACGGGCGCAATTCTCGCCCCCAGAAAGCGCGTACAGGGTTTCATGATTGTAGGCGGCCTCTGTACTTACCAGTACGGTATCACCGCGCTGTAGCTTACGCTCCTGTCGCAGAATCTTGTCTAATTGGGCTTGTTGTGGGTGTGTCGGACTTTTGCGCCCTTGGACAAGCCTATTGTTCCCGGCCCTGCGTGCCGCCGCTTCGCGGAGGTGTTCGGCATTAACTTTCGGCAAAGAGCGTTCGTGCGCTTTTTGCATCTCGGCAAGAAAATCGACCTCCCGGCCGGAACGCTCAAGCGCCCAAGCGGGTGAAATAGCCTGCGATGAAATGGCCCCTTCGGGTTGCGGGCCACAAAAATGGAATCCTAAAAAACCGCTATCATAAGCGGCTTGATTGGTGAGAGTCTGGTCATGGGGCTGGACAGCGCCAGCCACATACAGCAATTCATTAGTTTGGAGCATGAATCGCCCCCATAATCCAACTCATCACACCGACAACGGCCCATGCATAAAAAATCGCATCCCCGAATTCATAAGGTGCAATTTCCTTGGGTTTTTCATTTCGTCCGCCTAACCAACCAAAAAAGCAGGCTATAAACCAACCGAAGGCGAACCAGCCAAAACCGAAAGACTCCATTACAGGCCCCCCATCACGTTAACTGCCTGACGGAAGGCGGCAAAGATACGGCGAAACTCAGCGGCATCATTGAGGAAGAAAGCCGCACCTTCACGGTCTCCCTCTAGGCGACGATATTTAGCCAGTGATAGCGACTCTTTCCACTCATCAAGAGCATGTTTTGACATGAAGTCAGCCGTTACTGCCTTGTCTAGCGGAATGGTTACCTCATGTAGCGGCATAGCAGAAACCGCCGCCCCCGAAGGGGCTTTGGTCACTTGCTTTGGGATTCTTTGAATTGAATCATTAATCTGTTGAACGGGAACAAGGCACTTATTCCAGAATTGAACCGGGATACCGTCTGCAATAAACGCCCTTGCGGAATTTGGTGTTAGTTCCAAGGCTTCTTTTTCTATATCAGGCGGCAATGGGCTTTCGTCCTTTGGAACTGCGAAGATGACCTGAAGGTTTTCTCCGTCTGTCAGCAGGAGGTATTTAGTGTTGAAGTCTGCAAACATCATAGCTCCACCTCCAACGCAACGATTAGTAGTTCTGGCTTTTTGCCTTTAGCTTCCAGTTGCTTCGTTATTTTTTCGGCAGCGGATGAATTAAAGAACAGCTTTCCACCTCTGAGGCTCCAAGCGGTTAACACACGCTCGTCTTTGCCAAAGGCATAGAAAAATCTGTCACCTATACGGATAACTTGGGCCTGAGCTTTCATAGCGCACCCCCTTCGACACCGTGAAACTTCTCTAGGGCCGCCGTGAGCTTTTCCGACTGCTCGAAGTCAGGTTTTCTTTTATTGATAGCTACCTTATTTGCGGAACCAATTGCCTTAAATAACCGCGTCAGCATAAGTTCCGGCATTGCCTCGGCATACGCAAAGTTGATTCCTAGAAACAGCGCTGTATGCGCAGACGAAGCTCGATCATTGCTGGCTGCGCGTTCAGCGCGATATGCGTACTTAAATAGCCCTTTTTGTGAAACTAAGTCTGAATATTTCATTGCGCCCCCCCTAACCCAATGCCCGCGATGTAGTGCTTGTATTCGACCTCTTCGGCCTGACGCTCCTCGGCGGTCTTAAAATTGAATTTCTCCCTTAGCTGTTCAATGGCAGCGAGGGATTTCTTGAGTAGTTTCGGGTCGGGGTTCGAACAGCCTGCCATATCCGGACAGGGTCGATGTATCGGACTGGTGACAATATGTTGCTGATTTTCCATAATCTTATCTCCCAATAAGCAAGTGTTTGCATGTGCACTATTAGGATTAGTCAACTTAAAGGAAGCGTCAACCTCACGGAAACTATAGATATGACCAAAATGATCGCCTAGAATTTAACAATCATTGGGATATTTTGGATTCAGAATGACTTATACAAATGAACTATTAGACTTAGTTAAGGATAAGTATTCCCTAGCTTCTGACTATAAACTTGCTCAAAAGCTGGGTGTAAGTCGTTCTCGTTTAAGCAAATGGCGTAACGAAATAAACTCAATGGAATGGGAAATTGCTTTTCAAATCGCCGACCTATTAGAAATCGACGACCAAAATGTTGTTTACGGTTTATTGGAAGATAAATACGAAAACCCTCGCCTAGTCAATGCCTTAACTGCACATCTTTCCTAAAACAAGGCTTTCGACGAATTTTACCCTACTATACATAATGCGCACTCATATATATTCCCAAGTACAGATGTCACTACCAAGCCAGACGCCAAAAAAGCCATGCTAAACGCCTGAATTCCTTGGCTATTGAGCTTTTTTGCAATATCCGCCCACAACTGCTTCAGCTTCGGATTGTCGTTGCGGTCACTGTGACAGCCCAGCAAAGCTTCCCTCGGGTCGATGTTTGCATGTTCCGCCATAAAAACAGCTTCACTATCAGAGATATAGCGTTTGCCTTTGCGCATTTCAGAGATTCTCTGCTGCGGAATATTCAAATCATGGGCAATCTGCTTGTCTTGTACGTAGTTCATGGCCTTTTTATAGCTATCTAACAGGTAATTTGCGTACATAAAAAAATCCTCCTAGCGTATATCATAGCGCTTTAATCACGAAATTTCGTGTATTGCACACACGATGAATCGTGTTTATATTCGATTTCAATCTCTTACAGGTATTGGATTGAATGCATATGAACGGCAAATCACCTGCTCAACTGGCAAAACAATGGCTTGATTCGAACTGCTTGATTTTGGATACCGAAACCACTGGCCTTTACTCTGAGGCGGAAATCTGTGAGTTCTCAGTTATTGATGCGCAAGGCACTGTATTGCTGGATACGCTGGTTAAGCCAACTCGTCCGATTCCTGCCGATGCTACAGCAATTCACGGCATCACTAACGAAATGGTCGCTGATGCACCATCTTGGTTTGAGATTTATCAAGATGTTGTGACGTTGTTGGCTGGTCGTTGTGTGGTTATCTATAACGCGGCTTATGACACTCGATTGATTTCTCAATCTACATATCGTGCTGGCTACAAGCTTAATGACGTTATCACTGACCTTGATGCAATTGATGATAGTGCTGAATGCGCCATGCTCGCCTATGCCGAATTTTACGGTGACTGGGATGAATACCATGAAAACTATCGCTGGCAGCGTTTGACCAATGCAGCAGTCCAACAAAGTGTTGTTGTTGATGGTAAGGCTCACCGTGCATTAGCTGACTGCCGTATGACGTTAGGTGTTCTACGGGCAATGGCTAAGGAAGTCTAACCATGTCTGAGCAGCTCTATTACGAAATCAACGACGACGGTACGGGGTTCGCTTTTATCAGCGGCGAACCTGAGTATTTCCGCTCGTTGGCAGAGCTGCATCAGATTGGTGCTGAATTTTACCCGTCCGGTTATGAGCTTCATCAAGTGACATCGGACAACTGGCAATTACTTTATGACGAGGGGGTTTTTGATAATGAAATCATTAATTGATTACCTCTCGTTTACGTGGTGTCCGGCTGAGCTTGGTCAGATTATTGAGCTGGCAAGAATGGGCGCATCACTAAAGCGTCTGCATAACTCGCTTGAATGTTCAGATGATGATTTTGGTGTTATGGCTGAGTCAACCAACAACAAGTCATACCCTGTTCATATTGTTGAGTTGACCTCCTCTGATATTGCGGTTGAGGGTGTCTATAAACCGTTTAGTTTCCAGTCCGGTGAGGTCGATGTGATGACCTGCGGATATAGCCATCAGAATTTCGATGTATCGAAAGAGTTACGCTGTCACCTGTCAGAATCCGAATTTGTTGTGGGTGAAGACTCTCGCAAGTTTCATGAGGTCAAGCGAGATCTGCTCGACCATTTTGGCCTGAATACGGTTGATGCTTTGTGTCACGGTGAGGTTGACCGCTTTGTCAATCGTCTCAATTTTGGCCTTGGTCTAAACGAGAATGAATGGACTTACTCGCTGCGTCCCGGTGGCTTTTCCGGTTATCCACATTCGGCCAATATTCTCGTTAACGGTCAGCAAGCTGGTTTGTGTGCTTGGGGGGCCAAGAATCACGGCTGCTATGTGTCTTTCTCCGGAGCTGGCTGTGTGGCGTTAGATATGCTGGCCATGCAGGAAGCTATACAGTCCCTGCCCGGCGCTAAAATCACTCGTCTTGATATTGCCTACGATGATTTGGCTGGCAAGAAAAACATCGATACGGCCCGAGAGTTAGCCGAGGAAGGCCAGTTTATTACCCGTGGGCGCCCTTGTTCTTACTCCTACATTGAATCGGGTCATATGGCCAAGGTTTGTGACTATGTAAAAGAGTCTGGCAACACGGAGTCTCTCAAGAAGCGCTATGGCATGATTCCAAGCTTGGGACGCTCGTTCTATGTCGGAAGTCGTGACGCCGGAAAAATGTTGCGGGTATATGAAAAAGGCAAGCAGCTTAAGTCAGAGCAGTATCCTGACTGGGTTCGCTGGGAGCTGGAATTGCGCTCTAAGGACAGGGTTATCCCGTTTGACGCCCTGACCAGTCCAGATAAGTACATCGCGGGTGCATACCCTGCCCTTGCTCATATCTGCGAGGATGAACAATGCACGATTGCTACACACAAGCGTACCTATTTGACCAGTGTCGAGAACGCTGTCAAGAACGGCTCTACCCAGTGTGGCAAGCTGGTTAACTATATGCGCCACTGTCTTGGCCTGACAGCTGAACAAGTGGTTCATCAGCTGACTAATCATCTTGAATTTCACGAGATACCGGACAGGCTGAACACACCGATATATCAAGATTCTGCCGAGTCCGAGGAAATAAAGACTTCTGAAATGATGGTTCTGCATCGTAACGGCCATCAGGAAAATATATTCAACCGCCTGGCACTGGCGGACTTTCATAACAAAGAGGAAATAACATGTCTGGTTTAACTGTATTAGCTTCAGCGGTAACAAAAGGGTCAGGAATTTCCAAGAAGACGGGAACGCCCAAGCCATATTCATTTGCTCAGGTACATTATCTGGTTCCTGCCAAAAGTTTTGTCAATGATGACAACAATATCCAGAAACTGGGCATGGAAGAGAAAACTATCTCGATGAAAGATGATGGCGCCCTATTCGCTCAGTTCTCGGATATTCAGTTTCCATGTAACCTCAAGTTAATATTGGACGCTGACCCTGAAAACCCTTCACGAAATATAGTCGTCGACTTTCAGGCTTAATATGACCAATAACTTTGAGGTTAATTATTATATTATCCAGTCCGAACATGGGAAATCACTTCCAATTTGGATTTGGGATAAATACATACTGCCTAATGTGAAGGGCTAATTTAAAAATCACGGAATCCCGATGCGTTGCTTATCTGAAGGCCAAATAACCGATACCCCAGTACAGGAATGTGCCGGATATATATTGTTTCAGCCTGATGATGTTGCCATGTATCAAAACTTCGATAAAGACTTATTTAGCGAAGTTACTGGACTTCTCCTGCTCTCGTTCTTTGTGGGTCATGCCGCAGGTCGTTTAGTTCGCTGGCTGGGGAAATAATCACTCTTAATAAGGAAATGAGTTATGAAAACTGCACTAATGAACATCCAACAGAATGCCACTCGCAAAGTTGTCAAATATGCGCCTCGTGTCAGCGCTGCTGTGGCTACCTCCTTCTATGCCTTCGCAGCAAACGCGGCCGACTACACAGAGCAACTGAATGCGGCGGGAGTTGAAGCTCAGACCAACCAGAGCACAGTGGTTTCACTGGTTGTCGGTATTGCTGTTATCGGCTTCGGGGCAACAATGTTCCTGAAATGGCTGAATAAATAATGTCTAGTGTATCTCCTGAAATATTATTCGGGATTGCACATTCCATGGCCCTTATTTACGGCTTTGTTTCAGGGGTGCAAACCCACTAATTACCAAGGGGCTTCGGCCCCTTTTTTTATGGCTGACTAAGGGATTAGTTATGCGGTATTTAGTCTTCATTTTGATTTTTTTAAGTTTTAGCTCTTTTGCGAATGCGAAAATGTGGGAGAAGGTTTCTTATTCATCCGGTGGTTTTTATCAAAAAGATTGCGCAACAAAATATGCAGATTTTCAACTTAATGTTATAACAACTCGCCCAGGTTATTCTGGCATTAGTTTTGTTAATCATGGTTGTTCTGCTACTGAAGGTTCTAAGTGGCATTTTTTTGAAGCTTATGGGGCTTTATTCACTTGTCCCGATGGTACTGTTGTGCCTGAATATCCATCAGAAGAATGTGAACCTGAAGAAAATTATTGTTCTTCAGAGCAATATAACCAAGATAAATCGGCTGCTGAGCAACAATGTATTGCGAGTACACCTGAAGATCATAATATGAACTTCAATGCCTCTTGTGATGCCGATACTCAAACAGCTAATTTTCAGTGTGACCATACGCCTATTAATGGCTGTGTCGGTGATGCCTGTCCGAACCCTGACCCCGGTGGTGGTGACAATCCCGGTGGCGGTGACAATCCCGGTGGTGGCGGTGATACTCCCGGTGGTGGCGGTGATACTCCCGGTGGTGGCGGTGATACTCCCGGTGGTGGCGGTGATACTCCCGGTGGTGGCGGTGATACTCCCGGTGGTGGCGGTGATACTCCCGGTGGATACTCCCGGTGGTGGCGGTGATACTCCCGGTGGTGGCGGTGACAATCCCGGTGGTGGTGATGATAATGACCCTTATGCATTTTGTAAGGAGTACCCAGCCCTATGCGAAGACTATGGCGATTGCCCAACGCCTGAAGCGCCTTGGCTTTGTGATACGCGACCTGAATGCGACCCGTCCAATGGGGATATTTGTCTCGATTGTGACCCTGCTGTAGACGGCAGTTGTACTGATACTGACAGTATTATTGCTGCTATTAATGAAGTGAAGTTTGCCGTTCGAGACCACAACAAAACCACCTTTGATGTGAAGAACAACACTAAGGCCGTTGCCGACAATACCAAAAAGGCCAACAATCTGTTGGCTGAGATTCGGGACTTGAACAAGGCTGGCAATGACATCCTCGATAACAAGATGGTCGAGATGATGACCAACCTTGACGGGATTCGAGCGGATATAGCCAAAGGCAGTGGTGACATTGTAACGGCCATCAATAGCAAGGGCTCTGCTGATCCTGACGACTTCATCCGAAGTGATTGCGAGATAGCCGACAACCAAGACCGTCTTATGTGCCTGCGCCTGAATGGCAAATTACCTGACAAGGGAAAAGATCCGTTTGAGGATGTCTTGGGTGAAAAAAGCCTGAAGAAACTCGATGACGATATCGAAACCCTACGCGACGAAATTACCTCTTTGATGGACAAGTTTGCCAATGACCTGGGCACGGTGTCATTACAGGAAGATGGCGCAGTTCCAGTCTTGTCCGCCACATTCACCAAGGCCGGAAGAACATTCAGGGCTGACAACTCAGTTTGGATTGAGCAAAGCGGCACTATCAGGTCGATAGTCCTTGCCGTAGCTGCGCTTGTTGCTTTCGGCATCATTATTTTAAGGAGAAGATAATGAAGTACGTAATCCTAATAACGCTTGTAGGCCTGTCGTTGCCCGCCTTAGCCAATACCTCAAGTGATAATGTTTTCCAATGGTTTATCGGTGTGGCCGACCGCATCGATAACTTCTTTGAGTATGCGCCCTCGTTTATCGAGCGCATGTACTCCTACATCATCCGTTATTCCATCAAGCTGAAACTGGCCATGATGGTCGAGAGCATGCAGTTTGCCTATGGCGTAGCCAAAGAACTGCTTAACGACCTGTCGGTTTATCAGTTCATTGATGCCGCCTTTGCGTCGCTGGACCCAGACATCAAAAACACGATTGCGGCCTATGGTATCGGCTCGGCGGCCATGCGGGTTATCGAGGCAATGACTACCCGCTTCGTGATGGACTTTATGGGAGTGTAACGGATGGCTACGATTATTCGACATGGTCCGGCAGGTTCTTACAAGTCAGCCTGCGCAGTCTGGTTTGATGCCCTGCCCGCGTTGCGTGAAGGCCGCGTGGTTGTCACCAATGTGGAAGGTATGCAGGACATTTCAACCATCGAAAAGCGGCTGGGTGAACGGTTTCCGATGACAGCCAGAGTTATCCGTATCTCTTCGATGAACGAGAACGGTATCCGTCTCTGGCAGCACTGGTACAACTGGTGTCCTATCGGCGCCCTGATACTCATCGATGAGGCGCAGGATATTTACAACAAGACGGCAGGCTTTGATATAGCGAAAAATGTCTATCTGGGTA
This sequence comes from Photobacterium alginatilyticum, assembly GCF_009910675.1. GTDB lineage: Bacteria > Pseudomonadota > Gammaproteobacteria > Enterobacterales > Vibrionaceae > Photobacterium > Photobacterium alginatilyticum. Next base: position 46,236 of record NZ_RSEJ01000031.1, read on the forward strand.
TCGAACCATTCGGCCAGCTGCTGCCCAAAGGTCACGTAGATTTCTATAACAAGGTACTGAACGAATTCCAGCCGGATGAGGTTGCCTTCGATGACACGGGCGAATCCATCGTTGACGAGTCCGGCAATGTTATCCTGCCGAAAAACTTCAATATGGCGTTCATGCGCCACCGAAAATACAATTGGGATATTACCCTGTGTACGCCTGATATCCGGCAGATACCCGCAGAAATCAAAGGCGTTGCCGAGCTGGCCATACACCACAGCTCGAAGGATTCACTATTCCTCACCAAACGCCGTCCGAGACTGTGGGAACATAACCCGAAATCGTCAGCAACCAAACCAACCAAGGATGACACCACCAAAGGCGTTCGCGTGCCCAGGGCCGTTCACCTTATGTACTCGTCCACGGTCACGGGCCAGATAACCAAAAGCGGTGCCGGCTCCTCAATCCTTAAAGAGCCAAAGTTCGTTATCTTTCTGATCACCTTCGTTGTTTGTCTCTTCTTCCTTGGGAACTCTGTGTATGAAATTGTTAACCGTGATTCTGTTAATGCTCCAGTACCGTCTGGAGAAGCTCAGCCAGCACAAGCTGATTCGAATGATCATCAAACTCCTGTGTTACCTGCTCAAACTGGCGAGGCCCGTAGCCAAATGGCTGGGCACTCGCCTACTGATATTCGTATTGGTGTCACTAGTTCTTCGGATAGCGCTCAGTCTGGGAAGCCGCGTCCTTATGTGGATTTGACCGTAACGGCATGGCCTTATGATGTCAGCAAGCTGTATGTTTCGGGGGTTCATTTTCGGGTTGTCGGCGAGCAACGAAAAACCCAGACAACCATTATCTTCGAACAGCATCTAACCGACGGTCAGCGCGGTTATGTCTATAGCGACCAGCTCAAGCCGCTCGGCTTTGAGTTTGTTGTCTTAGACCCCTGCTTGGTACAGGTGGCCTATGGAACAGACATGCAAGTCATTATGTGTAACCCGGTCAACGAGATGACCGACTACCGAGAGGAACGCCAGCAGTTAGCCAGTACAGATGATATGGATTTCAATGTAACGCCGCTGGCAGGCCTTGTCAGCAACGATGAGAACGGAGCAATTTGATGTGGAAGGTATAACACTAACTCCTGAGCAATTTTCCCAGTTGCTTGATGTGATCTTAATTTATTTCTTTGCAGTTACTCTTCTTGCAGTTTTTATAGGGTTGATGCTGTGGGATGCATTTTCATATTTGATAGGTAAGTTGTATGTTTGGTTGAGAGTCAGGCATATAAAAAGGGTGCGCAATATATCTGCCTGATTAATTCAATCAGCGCCACTGCCTAGTGGCGCATGAGAATGGAGGCTCCACCTCGGAGGGCGTCGCTGGGCAGCGGCGCCCTCTTTTTGTTGGTTGATTCGGCTTATTGTTGAACATATAATTATTTTAGTAATGATTATTTTATTATTAGTTTTAGCACTAAAGTCACAATAATATTGTAATTCAAAAACGTTAATTTCATTTTGACGTAATTAACGTAATTTTTTGGTTGCAATTCCTGTAATTAAATCTGAGGGCTTGTTTTTATCCCTTTATATTAATAAAGGGCATTTTTTGAGTGGCTTAAATTGGATTTAAGAGCGTTTTTGAAAATTGCAATGAATATTTCATTTTAAAATATCGCAACATATAAGCAGCTTTGCTGCGTGGCACCTCCTCCAGGTGCGCCGAGTGTAACGGTCTATCCGTGCGGAGCTATCAACATAACTATCAGCAACGTGAAAACACTTCTTCTTGCCAGGCTGGCTTTTGGGTTCAGGGCTCTTCTGCCTATCGGTTCTTTCGGTGAAATATGGTGCGCAGCGTCACCCCGTCTAGTAATACGGGGTGAAAGGTTTTAGGCATACCATGCCCTTCAGCGCGGTCCTGAACTCCCGAAATGTATCACGCGGGTAGATACCTATCATGTCCTTCGGCGTGCAAAGTTGCTCAGCGAGTACAGTTCTTATTTGGACTCCACCGCATTGATCAAAAACACATTTTTATCATGAAGAATTGATTCATGGTCGTGATGTAATATGCTACCAAGCTCATTACTATATACGGATGTCTGTCATGGCTAAGTTTTTGAATACAAGCGCTACAAATTACTATCTCGAGGAACTTATCAAAGGAGCATCAGAACGGTTGATTCTGATTAGTCCTTTTTTGAAGTTGAACGACCGTATTAAGGAATTGCTCGAAGATAAAGATCGCTTAAAGATAGATGTGCGCATTGTTTATGGAAAAAGTGAACTTCAACCTGAAGAGATTAACTGGCTAAAAGAGCTTTCCTTTGTCCGTACTAGTTTCTGTAAGAACCTTCATGCAAAATGCTATCTAAATGAAGATTCATGCATCATTACCAGTTTGAACCTATACGAATTCAGTCAGGTGAATAACAACGAAATGGGTATCTATGTTTCGCGCGATGCTGATTCTGAGGTTTATAAGGATGCATACGAAGAAGCACAAAGGATCATTCGCATCAGTGATGAGGTTCGTATCTCACTTGAGAAGATTACCGAACCTACTTCGTCTGCAGATGAAACTCAGCACGATGATGTTGAACACACTAAGCTAACGACTTCAAAACTAGCCAAAAGCCTTGGTCTGAAAACGAATGAATTGCTAGATAAATTGCTAACTGCTGGTTACTTACAGCTAGTTGATGAAAGACACTTCTTAACGGATGACGGGAAATCTGTTGGTGGTGAGTTTAAATATAGTAAGCGTTTCGGCCCTTACTTTCTCTGGCCCAAAGATGTACTAGACCACGCATAAGTGTACTTTCCTGCTTACAGCTCATTACTAACCTCTTGAGCTGTAGTACTTCATCGTAATAGTAGTAAAGCTAAATTTATGAGCTGTTTAGCCCGGTATTGGCATCAAACGAGATATGCTCTAGTTACTGTCATTTTAGCCTTCAAACTGTAGCAAACTTTCACGGCATAACTGCATGGTTTTCTTATCATAACTGTGTAAAATGTCAGGCAGCATACGATATGAAGCTGAGTTGATAGTTTTACTATGCAAAATCAGCTATTTAACGTAATTGGTATAATGACTTTTAATGTTGGCAATAGTTGTTATACAAACTAAGTTCGTTTGATATAGCCTTAAGTTACAAAAGGATAATTAATTGATGTTTGAGAGCTTTATTCCATCGCCCAACGTTGTAGTAGGTAGTGTCATTGCTGCTCTTATTGTTGCTGGCATAATGGCTTATATAAATAGAAGGGCTTTATTTGTTATTGTTCCTAGATCTTTTTCATATTCAGATTTGTCGGCAGGTCAAATTGTCGAGCTAACGATTATCAATAAAGGTAATAAAAGTGAAGAGAATGTAGAAGTTCAGTTACAATCGAAGCTGAGATACACATTAATAGCTAGTACATTGCCAAGTTTAGATCTTTCACAAGATTGTATGATTAGCCTCCATCGCCTTCCTAAAGGAGAAGACGTTAGTGTTATTTTGAGTGTAGAAGAAGGTGAATTTTCTCAAGATTGTGTATTATCTGTTTCTTCAAAAGAAACAAAAGGAAAAGTAAAAAACAATATTGAGGAGAGTCAACAAACATCATCATTAGAAGTTGCTTTTTTCCTCGTTTTAATTTTTGTTGGTATGCCTGTGTTTGGTTACTTTGGTGGTAATCTTTTTGTTCAAGACATACTTCCTCGACTATCGTCTAGTACTAAAGCTGAAGTTGAGACTGTAGCGAGATTAGAAAATCAAGGTTGGGAGAAAATAAACAAGTTCGTAAAAGCTGTAGGCAGTGATATGAACGCATCAGAATGGCCTATAACAATTTCATTCCCGAAAAGAAATGGTGATTTGCTTTCATTTACTGTAAATATTAAGAATAGGTTACCGGAAAGAGCTCAGTACAATGTATCGCTCACCTCAACTTATGATCAAAATAAATACATTCTTAGTCATAGTATTTTGCCAAATCTAAGAGGTGAATACCTATTGTTACCTAATCAAGATACTTCTGAGAAACTAGAGATATATTTGCCATATGAAGCAAAGAAAAAAATTGTTGTATTTGAGTTCTTTGTTAAAGATTTGAATGGAATCTATACATTTAACTATGTATGGGAATATGACGGCAAGCAGTAATTGCTAGTAGTCAATTAAAACCATCTACAGTTTTGATTGACTACTATAAAGCAGTAAGCAGAGCCGAAGCCCTGCTCTTTTCTTATCGGGAAATCAACCTAGCCACTTTGATGATCTGACTAAGATTTTTTCTATCTGGTTCGGCTCCGATTTCTATCAATGCATTACCTGTGATGATTCGGTTTGGAGTTAATGACCATCGATTCGGTGTAATTAACAAGCCTTTTCTGATACTCCAGCCTCTCCACTCATCGGCTAATGGATCGAGTTCAAGGCCACAATACATTCGCATTAACCTTCTACATTCTGGCGGGATTGGTTTTCCTTCATCCCAAGATGTGACAGTTCTCACACTCTTAAAACAAAGTTTAGCGGTATCTTCTATACTTAATCCGCATCTGAAAAATCGGAAAATATAGTTTTCTGTGAGTTCATGTGTATTTCGCATCAAATCCTTCTTATCACAAAGAAAGGATTCTAATTGATTGTTTTATAGTTGGTTTTTAGTTTTAACATAAGCCAGCATAATGCGCACTCATATATGTAGCCGCAAAGCTAAAATGTCTCTTTTCTGCAAAGTGAAAATGTCCTGTTTTTCCTACGGTGATCAGACTCTATCTGGTCTGTGTGAGATTAACAAACGATGTTGGTAACCATGAATGACAAAGAGATTTTACGCCTGAGTGCTATCCGTGATGTTTGTGAAAAACGTATTCGACGCTCAGATGCTGCAAGTGTTCTTTCATTAAGCGTCCGTCAGATCCAACGTCTGGTGACTCGCTTTCGCCAGCTGGGCGCAGCAGGAATTGTCCATCAGCGTCGAGGCAAACCGTCACCAAACAAAATTCATGAAGATATTCGATGCCAGTGCCTCAGTATTATTCGTGAAATCTATCCAGATTTTGGCCCGACCTTGGCGCATGAAAAACTCACTGAACACCACAATATTTCTATCTCATTAGAAACACTGCGCCAATGGATGATCGCCGACGGCCTGTGGGTTCCTCATGCTAAACGTAAGCCCCGTGTCTATCAGCCTCGTTATCGTCGAGATTGTTTGGGTGAACTCATTCAAATCGACGGTTCACACCATGACTGGTTTGAAGAACGCAGCCCTAAATGTTGCCTACTCGTTTATATCGATGATGCAACTGGCCGCCTGATGAACCTACGGTTCAGTGAAACGGAATCGGCTTTCGATTATATGGTCGCAACTCGTGAGTATCTTGAACAACATGGCAAACCGACGGCGTTTTATAGCGATCGCCATGCTGTCTTCCATGTCAGCAAACGAGATGCTAGCACGGAACGTTTAACTCAATTTGGCCGAGTCTTGAATGACCTCAATATCGAGCTGATCTGCGCCAACAGTTCACAAGCCAAAGGTCGCGTTGAGCGCGCGAACAAAACGTTACAGGATCGCTTAGTCAAGGAAATGCGGTTACAAGGTATTGATACAATTGAACAAGCCAATGCCTGGCTCCCCGACTTCATTGCTGATTTCAACCGCCGCTTCGCCAAGCCGGCACGTTATCCCAAAGACATGCATCGCATCGTCAGAGAAGCACCGGAAGATTTGGACGATATCTTTGCCTGGCAAGAGCTGCTCTGACTTCCCCACTCTACAGCCAATAATCATTTGTAAAAGTCTGCATATATGAACTGAACTAAAGCCCTTGGTTAATAGCAAATGAATCTCACCTGAAATACTTAGAGGACAATTGACTTCTATCTAGAGAACCTTCCTTCCTTGCCTGACAAATAATTAGATATCTAACATTTTAGTCTAAAAGAACAACCAATCGCATGCATAAATACGCGTTTTTATTAGACAATTTCAGAGTAAATTTGGTTTTTCTCGTCATTCTTGTTACTATCTTTCAAAATTTCATTAAGTACTCTAAAGAATTCACCGTTGAGCCATTGGAAAAAAACGGCTCAAAGCCATTGGGAATGCTTAGTGTGCTAATCGAATAAGGATCAAAATGTCACAAATTAGGGACAAATACAGTATCGACAATACTGACTATACCGTCGGCCAGGACAACATCCAGAAATGGGGATTTGATGTTCACAATCCGGTTTTTGGTATCAGTGCAGGACTGATCATTTTCTTTATCGTTGCGCTTCTTGCAACAGAGCCTTCAACAGCCAAAGCAGCACTAGACGGGATCAAATGGCAAATCATCAATAACTTTGATGGTCTGATCATGTGGTCTGGTAATATCTTTTTGATTTTCAGTTTAGCTTTGGTTATCTCTCCTTTTGGTAAGATCCGCATCGGCGGAAGAGACGCTAAACCTGAGCACTCTAATAGTTCATGGTTTGCGATGTTATTTGCTGCAGGTATGGGCATCGGCCTTATGTTCTGGGGCGTCGCAGAGCCAGTGGCTTACTATACGGGTTGGTACGAAACGCCGCTGGGTGTAGAAGCTAATACACCTGAAGCGGCTAAAGTTGCCTTGGGAGCAACAATGTTCCACTGGGGACTTCACCCATGGGCAATGTACGCAATAGTCGCGCTTTCACTTGCATTTTTTGCCTATAACAAAGGCCTTCCGCTTTCAATGCGCTCCATTTTCTACCCTATCCTTGGTGATCGTACCTGGGGGTGGTTTGGTCACATCATTGATATTTTGTCGGTTATCGCAACGCTGTTTGGCCTTGCGACATCGCTGGGCTTAGGTGCGCAGCAGGCCGCAAGCGGAATTAGTCACGTATTTGGTGTCGATGTGGGGATTGGCTTGCAAATTGGCGTGATTATCTTTGTTACCTGTCTGGCTGTAATTTCAGTTATTCGTGGTATCGATGGCGGTGTCAAAGTTCTTAGTAATGCAAACTTACTCATTGCATTCGCCCTGCTATTGTTTGTTGCCCTTGTTGGTTTTGCTATTACGCTGAATACACTACCAACAACTCTCATGGGCTACATTGAAAACATCGTGCCGCTCAGCAACCCGCATGGTCGTGAAGATGAAACCTGGATGCATGGCTGGACTGTATTCTACTGGGCTTGGTGGATTTCCTGGTCTCCATGTGTAGGTATGTTTATTGCGCGAGTATCAAAAGGTCGTACCATACGTGAATTTATCATCGCAGTGATCTTCATCCCTACTCTCATTACGCTAGTTTGGATGTCAGTATTTGGTGGTATTGCCATCGATCAGGTAGCCAATAAAGTGGGTGAACTTGGTGCAAACGGTTTAACAGACATAACTCTGTCTCTGTTCAATGTCTATGAGGCACTACCGTTAAGCACGATGCTTTCAGTGATCTCAATCGTTCTGATCATGGTGTTCTTTATTACCTCTTCAGACTCCGCTTCTCTGGTTATCGACAGCATTACAGCTGGCGGTAAAGTCGATGCACCGGTTCCTCAACGTATTTTCTGGGCAACTATTGAAGGTGCGATCGCTGCTGTTCTGCTCTGGGTCGGTGGTACAGAGGCCATCCAAGCGCTACAAGCAGGAGCTATTTCTACGGCTCTGCCATTCACTATTATCTTATTGACAATGTGTGTGAGCTTACTGATGGGAATGCGAACTGAAATGGCTTACTACAAGGTAGCTTATAGCAAGTAGTAATCGCCGTTAAGACTAAACAAAAACTCCACCATAGCGGTGGAGTTTTTGTATTAACCCTCAGAGCAAACAATCTTTCAGTCAAAAGTTACACGGTAATGCTTCGCGGTATTGTGAATCAATGTCGCCCAGTCTTGCGATTATTCTCAAGTCTGCTGAACCATTTAAGCCATCGCTTCTTGTTGCGCTTCCTCTTGAGGCAAAGGCCCGGCATAGAGACTTAATGCTTGCGATGGAAACTCACACTGCTCTGGGTTCGCGTTGTTTACAAACCATTTGCAACTTATTCGGCTGGAGCCAGATATGCCGACTACAGTCATTAAGGGGCTACCGCTTTTTAAGCGAACAACATCACCGATTTTAAAAGCCATAATCACCTCTCATTAAATTCCTGTTTTTATCATAACAGCTTCAATGTATTTCTATCCGATGGGTTTATCACAGAAAAAAACTTTATATATCTGATATATAGCATGATGACTAGTCATGATATGAAGAAATCACGGCATCACATTTGGTGACAATGTCACCCCTTTCAGAGCCAAATGAGTAATGCATACATTTTCTAAAGTGCAAAAATGAAATTCAAGGTAATGAGTGTTTTGTTACCTATGCATGAATCCTTAACGAAGAGGCTTGTTTCACAACTGTGAGTGTTCTATCTTTATATGCATGTGAATCAATATGATGTGATCAGAGTTGGTTTTAGATGAATAGATTCTTAATTATTGAAGATAATAAGTTAATGGCTGAGGTTTTATCTCAAATCATACGAAAATGTATCTCGCCGAAAGAAATCATCAAGGTGAGCAACATTGCATCAGCACAAAAACTAATTATCGATTCAAGCTATAAGATCGATGCTATTTTTCTAGATTTGAATATTGAAAAACCACTGGATGGTTTAGATCTTCTTAGCTATATCAAGCGTACCTTACCTAACATGCCTGTTGCTATTATTACCTCAGAAAATGAAACTGAAGTTGTTAAGAAGGTACTATCTCACCAGCCGAATGATTACTTGATGAAACCACTATCTGTTCAGAAGGTACAACGCAGTCTGGCAAAATTTAAAGCAAACTCAGGAACCGTAGAGACTGGTTCATAAGCTTAGAGTGAATAGTTACACGGTCACATATTTGTTTGGCTATCTGTTATTTTTCAAAATTGGTAAGTATTAGTGATGATAGATAATTATTTTTTGTAATAAGACTAAAAGTTATAGTGCATTAGGTTGTGAGTAGAGATGATCCCTGTTGCTTCATTTACTGATAATGTTTGAATGATAATTTTGAACCATCAAAAATCAGCTGAGCTAACAATGCTTTTGCTTGCTTCTGGCCATCAAGATCAAACAACATGCCGTAGTAATTCTGAGAGCCTGAGCGATGCACGCTTTTTACCAATCCGGTCAATGTGAACACTTTCCCGCTCGCCGGGTTCTGAATCATAACCACAATAGCCATGTCTTCACGAAGCTGCGGGCCATTAATATCTTGATAGAAACAGCACCCGTTTTTCGATAGATCTTTAAAGTCCACCAGCAGTTCACGTTGCGCTAGTGCTATCTTTCCTTGCAGCTTAACGTCATAGCGAGGCTCGCTGCGTAATTGTAACAGCCCCATTGTTCGTGGAAGCTCTAAAACTAATAAACGTGTTGGTTTTAGTATTGTATACATGATTTGTGTTTTGAAATTGACGATCGCTCCCTCGCCTTTCTCAGAGATAGCCTTAACGGTTAACCAGAAACCTTGATCAAAATATTCATCTATAACAGACTTACTGACTTCTGGGAGCTCAAAGAAAATCTCATCACTACTGTTACTGCCGATAAAAACCGTCTCAATTCGATATAGTCGCCCTAACGGAGTTTTTATACTGATGGTAACCTCACTACCATGCCTCACCATAGCGATTCCCTGGTTGCCGGAAATGGTTTTTTCCCTGCTCTTGGTGGACAACAGATGCTTGTTGAGCTGATTCAATTTCTATCCTGAAATGGTTTTATCATTGGTATCAATGGATTCTAATACCAATAGATAATATTACAAGCACCTCTGTTTTAAGCTTATTCTATATGTTGATTTCTTAACCAACACAAAACTCTCTAATAAAGTGCTATTTATTACTTTTGATTTAAAAGTTATAGTGCATTAGTTTTATAGTATATATCGCGACAAGGCTCATATCGCAATCAAAACCGAGAGATGATTTTTATTCCCTCCCGTAGAGATGCAATCAAATGACTTGATGTAACTAACAAATCAATTAAAATGCCATCTAACTGATTTTCAACGAACAAGCTCCAGATATGGCAATAACCATTCGAGATATCGACAAGCACTATTTCATGATTGAAGACTTGAAAGCGCTAACCAACAGTAACGTAACGACCAAAGCACTAATTAAAGGCGGCTATATGGCCGTAGAGCTGGGCAAACAATACGAAGATGAAAAAGAGCGCCGGTTAAAAGCAGAGGCTGAATTAGCAGCCCTAAGGGAAACCATTAAACAATATTTATCTAGCCAGCAAGCTTTGATCAGTGCAGTAAAATAACAGGTCAATAACAAAGTCTAATTTGGCAGCGTTTGGGGTTGTTACTCTCAGCTAAAAGGAAAGTAACAACCTCGCTCGGTTTACCCAGGCAGGATCATTTATTTTGCTTCATCCACTCTTCGCTGACCGCAATGGCTTCTACCATCGCTTCGACACAAACCGTATCGTCAACCTTTAATAAACAGTCAACCTTAGCCTGTTTCTCGCTATAGCCCGAAACAGTGGCTTCCAAAAGTATCCGACGATTAATATTCACCGGACGTTTGTAGCGAAGGGACAAGGCCCCTGTGGCATACCATAATGGTGTCCCCTTGCCTATTTCTCGCCCCTGTTGCTGATAGGCATAAGCGATTGCAGTACATATACAATGACAATCAATAATTGTCGCAATCACCCCACCATTGAGAAAATGCGTGGGAGCTGCCGTATGAAACGACTGAGGGACAAAATGGCACGCGGCCTTGTTCTCTGCCATCCAGTAGCTCTTGATATGTAGCCCATGGTCATTTTCAGTGCCACAACCAAAGCAATGGTTACCAGATAGTTTATCCTGGAAGTATTCTGGGGTTGAAGCCATCACGATATCCTATGACAGACCGATATCTTTCAGTATATACCATAGGGAATCAACAGCTTACTCGCTTTGCAAATGAGTCTTTTCGACAACAAGCTCGTCAAAACCAGTCTCAGGATCCAGCTTTCGATTGAATGCTAGGTTCCCATAACTAGCCAAGCAGACTTCTGCAGTATAGGAAACTTCTGACCCATCCATTAGATGGCCGCCGTATACAGCACCATTCTTATCTGCAACAGAGATATGCAAATGTACATGTGTCGGCGTCAATGTACCGGACAGGGTCAAAATTTCTAGTGGTCCAGCCAAACTCAATGACTGGCTTTCATCGGCAAGGCGAATATTGGCCGAGACTAAGCAGCCAACACAGCTAAGTATGGAGCCTGCCTGGATTGACTCACGTTTAACGTAATCGAAAATAGCCTCTTTGAGGTCTGCGCCTTGTGTCAAACGGAAAGCATGAGGTATGAGCATAATAAAGCCTGATCAAATACAGTGATAACCACGAAATAAAAATGGCCTCCGAGGAAGCCATTTCTTAAGAATCCCATAAAAAATAGATTAAGCGCGACGACCACGCTTTTTCGGAGAGCTTGTATGAGGAAAAACGTTATGGATACGCTGTTTCACTTTGCTTGGTACACTCTTGGAAAAAACAAGCTTGGTTGCGAAGCGATTCCGATATACCTTTATTTTTCCGGTAAACGGTTGCTTGTGCGCAATGTCTTTACAGCCGATCAGGAATCCATGCGGAATGTTGCCCTTAGACTGAGTTAGCTCGCCATCTTCAAACTTCAGTACCATGATTGGGCGATCTTTGAAAACGAGAAAGATCACAGCAATGGCTAGTACAATGACATATTCCATTCACTTACTCCTTTAAGCGGTTTTCTTTAAGCGTATATTAAAATCTTACATCTGGCCGTTATGCCAGTCCTAGAAAAGCAACAGACAGGTATCATTCGAGATCAATATCTAACAGATCATGCAGGTCATTCTTTATGTCCAGCACCTTCTTGCTTGCCTGTTCGGTCTTATTACTTTCACTCAAGAGATATTCGATTGTATCGGATAGCGTGCAGTCTAGCTCTCTGGATTTCTCTGCCAGTTTCTCCCAGACACGATAATCAAGATCAATGGACTTTTTACGGGTATGAACCTGTTCGGCATTGAAATGTCGTTTCCGCTTGGCACGTATAGCCTGCTTTAGCTTCTTATCAAGGTCCGGCGACATATGCTTGCCGATCCACTTAATGACCTTGGTAGGCTCGTGTTCTATGGCGAGTAAGTCTTGTACAGCCGCTTCGGCCTCACTGGTATCGATGTAGCAGGTGATAGCATCACCTTCCTTCCATTTCTTTACCAAGTACTTCCATTTCCAACCGGCTTCAAGGTTTTCAAGCTGCTGATATTTCATATTCGTAGGAGATTCTCAAAAAAGACTACACTTAAACTGTGACAGTGTAACTGTAGACGGGGAAAAGCTCAATTACCTATTTGATATATTACTGATTGTTTTCAGAGTGTTCCGGACCATTATCATCTTTTCTTGCAACAAATGATACAGGCGAACTCTTATCCTGCACTCTAATCTGAAGCCAGGGCGATAAAAACGAAACGGTACCGATACTGAAAAGCGACAACCCGAAAATATCGTCAATCTCTGCCTATTATGCGGCCATTGATTCCTTTATACTGCTGTCCTTTTCACAGTAACGAAATAAAGCTAAAGCCCATGCATGAAGAATCCTGGCGTACAATGACTCCAGACTACTCAAAGTATCAAGCCATCTTAGAGAAATATGACGATCTAACACCAGCGAAAGCTGGTATTTTGCAAGATCGCCTTACGGATGCCGTACGCCGATTTACCTGTGTTGAATTGCAACCCCGGGTTCTTCGCATTACCGCGCCTGATAACAAGGTCTATCGCGATTACGTTATCGAATTACTGACGCAACATGACGCTCAAAACAAGCAATCCAAGGGCGGTCATCTTGATGCTAGCCCTATTGTGATCGGCGAGAATGTAACAGAACAAAGCCTCTTTGGTGCTGTCTACCCGCCGCTCGACGACAGCAAGCTAGCCAAGCAACAAATAAAACATGGGCTGGTACACCAGGCAAACAATGGCTACCTCGTCTTATCGGTTACCAGCATCCTTAGCAACCCTAGCCTGTGGCCGCGCCTCAAAAGTGTTCTGATGAATGGTAAGCTCGAGTGGCAAGCCTCATCAAACAAGACCCTGTACCCGCTTCCCGCTGCCGAGCAGCTAAACGTAAAGCTCATCCTAATCGGTGATCGTTACCTGATGGCCGAACTTGAAAATGCCGAACCGGATCTCTCCTCTGGTTTTTCAATGTACGGTGAGTTCGAACAAGATTTGGTAATTAGTGAAGAGAGCCTTCCTTTATACCTCTCTTACCTCAAAGCCATTAGCCGTAATGCGCAACTGCCAGATCTGGCCGATCATGACGCACTAACAATCCTACTCAAAACAGGGGCTCGCCACGCCGAGGACCAGACACGTGTTCCTCTGTGCCCTATCTGGCACCAGAGCCTGCTGTGTGAAGCTGCCATTGAGTCTCAGGGACAGAAGATCACCGCGCAGCACCTGGCAGACTCACTCAAGGCCCGCGAATTCCGTGAATCATATTTGCCAGAGCGTGCAATCGAAGATATTCACCATGGCCAGGTTGTTATCAACTGCCAGGGTGAAGAAATTGGCCAGGTGAACGGTCTGACCGTTGTTGAGGTACCCGGCCACCCTTGTGCATATGGCGAGCCGGCCCGAATTTCATGTGTCGTCCATTTTGGCGACGGCGATATTTCGGACGTTGAGCGTAAAGCCGACCTTGCGGGTAACATCCATGCCAAAGGTATGATGATCATGCAGGCATTTGTCAGTACCGCGCTAGATCTAGACCAACCGCTTCCATACTCCGCTTCAATCGTGTTTGAGCAGTCTTACTGTGAGGTTGATGGCGACAGTGCCTCGCTCGCTGAGCTATGCTCATTAGTATCGGCGCTTGCTATTCAGCCAATCAACCAACAGATTGCTGTCACAGGCGCGGTAGACCAATTTGGTCGTGTACAGGCAGTTGGCGGTATCAACGAGAAGATTGAGGGTTTCTATAAGGTGTGTGCCTTCCGCGGCCTGACAGGCAAGCAGGGTGTCATACTACCGAAAACAAACCAGAGCAATCTATGTCTCAACGATGAGGTTATCGAAGCGATCAAGGCGGGTAAATTCCACCTATGGACCGTTGAGAGCGTTGATGAGGCCTTGCCTTTGTTAACAGGTAAAGCTTTCCGAGGTGAAGAAGACGACTCTGAAACCTTACTGGCTAAGATTGCACAGCGCATAGATCACTTCCACCATGGTGATCTTGATAGTGAAGTCAGTTGGTTAGCACGTATCCGTAACTGGTTTGTCCAGAACTGATCCGAGTTGTTTGGCGTACATGTGTAAGCTAAATTGCCTCCATACTTTTCAAGGAGCTAAATAAGTCTGATGAAACGCCAGCAATCTTATAATTACGAAGAACTAGTTGCATGTGGTAAAGGCGAACTACACGGTCCAGCTTTCCCATCTTTGCCATCTGACAACATGTTGATGATTGACCGTATCATTGAAATCACTGACGAAGGCGGTGAGCACGGAAAAGGTTTCATCCACGCTGAGTTGGATATCAACCCTGACCTTTGGTTCTTTGACTGCCACTTTAAAGGTGACCCTGTAATGCCAGGTTGCCTTGGTCTTGATGCAATGTGGCAGCTCGTTGGTTTCTTCCTTGGTTGGGCCGGTGGTGAAGGCAAAGGCCGCGCACTAGGTGTAGGCGAAGTGAAGTTCACAGGTCAAATCCTTCCAGATGCGAAGAAAGTGACTTATGACATTCAGCTTAAGCGCGTTATCAACCGTAAGCTAATCATGGGCGTTGCTGATGGCCGCGTTCTGGTAGACGGTAAAGAAATCTACGTCGCGAAAGATTTGAAAGTCGGTCTGTTCAAAGACACGTCTACTTTCTAAGTCAAAACTCATTGATAAAAGGCCGCTCATGCGGCCTTTTTTGTTACCTCGTAACGGGATTCTTTTCTACTTAACACCCCACTACTTTACAGCCCAACTAGTGACAGCGTCACAGCCGGAGGCAAAAAAAACCACCAGCCAAATCATTAGTTTACTCATGTTGCATCAAACAGATAGCTCACTTAAAGCGGGCTAAGCCATTGAATTATTGAGTTGTATTTGTGTTACAGTGTATCGCCCTGGCACCTATCAAATCACGAGCTTATTGATATCAGATAGAACCCAGGCACTATTACGGGCATCAAAACCTATCTTCGGGTAGTACTCTTCAGCTAAAGGCGCCGCTAACAATACAATCTTACACTCAGGCTTCAGCGCTTCTTTTGTTTTCTTGATGAGATACTTCCCAATGCCCATCGATTGAACACTTTCATCAACGGCTAAATCTGACAAATAACAGCAATAATGATAATCCGTTAGCGACCGGGCAAGACCAACCAGTTTGCCGTCTAGCCAGGCTGTCACCATTAAACTCGCGTTATCAAGCATCCCTTTGACGATAGCCTCACTTTCAAGTGGCCTACGCTCCCCAAGCGATGTCCTACTCAGTAACTCTATAAACTCTTCAGATGTAATTGGATGATTTACTTTATAGTCAACTTCCATACTGCTTCCTCTGAATCTAACAGGTTGCTCTCTTCAGCATTTTTCGAATTGAGAGCGTATACCTGAGTCACATATCAATCCTTGCACTTGTTCAAAGTTCTCAATAAAGCATGTGATTCAAACACAAGAGCTTTGCTCTTGGTGATTCAAGTGAAGGTGCTTTTGATTAAGGGAGTAGATGAAAAGTGAGAGAAAAAAGAATAATGAAAAACGAAATGTGATTTGTCAGAGACTTATAAAGCAAAAGCCCCTTCTCCTGAGGGGCTTAATAAGGGTGATATGAAGGGAGTGTTATTTATAGAGGCCGGTCTGCCGTTCTTCTCTTGCTTCTCGCCAGCCACCAAGCCAATTAGTACGGGCATCCGGAGATTGATACGGACATTCTTCACTGGAACGACCATTGATACCAGCTTTATAGCCTTGAGCCTGTGCGCGTTCCAAACGATCCCGCTTTTGTCTCTTCATAGTGCGATCCTCATCCTTATCAGAGTTTCTTTCATTACAGTTTCATAATGATGGAGTTTTTGTGACTCCACTTATAAGAATTAGCCAAACAGAACTATTGATCAACCCCAGATACAATTCAGGCTCACAAATTGTGAGCCTGAGTAAAAAATAAGCAATTTTAACAAAAAATTACTTTCTGCGTCTGAAACCAATCAAACCAAGCAGTGTCAAAGCAAACAACCCTAGGGAAGCACCTTCACGCTTGATAGTCGACTGCTCCTCAGGACGCTGTTCAATGGTACCACCGACAATAGGAACTAGTTTAACGGCAACTACCTTCTCGTCTGTTGAGCACTGCGATTCTTTAGTCAGACTTTGATAACCGCCCTCACACTTGAATGCTGTTGCTGAGATAATGCCAGCATCATTAACATCCGTCGCATGTGCAATACGGAAAGCGTTATTCTCGGTACTTACGCTTCCACCATTGGTCAAATCGTCCAGCATCCACGCCTTGTTGGACTGAAGCGGCGAACCTTCAATATCGGCCCCAGCCATATAGGTAAATGCACGCTGGCGACGCTGGCGACCATTAACCTGATTGACACTCTCTGAATCCACCCAGCCAACAACCTGATCTTTATTATTGATCGAAGACGGGAACCCGTTAGCACCTTGGAAGAAAATAGTTGAGTCAATCGAGGTGTCAAGTTTCTTCAGCGTTCCAGCAGTATTATCATAAACAAACATCGTTTCAGCATAAGAGCGATTTTCAGAGCTAACATTTTTACTGAAACCAATCACCTTATTGTTGCTGTTAATGTCTGTCGCCATAGAGAACCGAAGTTTACGATCATTGCCTTCTTCAATATCAAGGCCCGGAATAATCGTTCTCTCCCATTGGCCAGAATCTACACTAAAACCTGATTTTGGCTTATAGATAGCAGCTCGTACGGCGTAATAGTCACCTTCGGTCGTATTTACCGAGTTATTGGCAATAGAGTCTGTCGAGAAGCCTGCCGCAACTGGCTGTCCACCAACCAAGGCCACAGCGCGAGCCGATGCCTGGAAAGAACGAATTTGATCATTGTCAGGATCAAGCGCCGGGTAAGTTCTGTTCTGGCTATCAACTCGCTCAGCCAGTGGTTTTGCATTTGCAGAGGCTGCACCTGTATTGTCAACTGTCCAGAAAGCTGCATCATTGGCAAATACCGAGAACTGGCATTCTTTTGTCGTAAACAGGTTGTTCACATCACTGGCAGTAGTCGCACAATTCTCAAATAGACCATCATTGAGTGACAAGCGATCTTTAGCATCGGAATCTGACGGAAGCTTATTATCGTCTGATAGCTTACTGGTACTGAATGACGCACTACCTACAACCAGCAACTGACCGTTGTATTCCACTGCATCCCAGGCCAGAGTCTGCCCCATCTGAGTAACCAACGCTTCGGAGGTCAATACCGGATTCAAGACCGATTTAGTCGGTGTCGCACCGGCATTAACAAAACCACGCTTATTAAACTGGCGAGCATAACGGTTATTGCTTTCAAAATACGCCGAGCTAGTGATACCTAGCTGAAAATCGTTACCAGAGAACTGACCAATACGGTTAACAACACCATTGGTTGTTTCATGAGTGGAAACTTTAGTACCCAGTGCTGCAACTGTTGCCGGATCATAACTGGATGCATCTTCAGCAAAAGTAGTGACTCGTGATAACGCGCCAGCAGTTGCTTCTGTCAACGGGAAAGCATTGGAGTAGAAATTCTCGTTCCAGGCAACATGTTCACGATGAAGACCGCCAAAACCGCTTCCGTCCTGAACATTTTCTTCATTGAAATTAAGACCGTAATAAGCTGTATTTGCCCAGTCATCACATGTATTAAAACCAAGGTTGTTAATACAGTATGAACGCAGGCTAAAGTAATCATTCGATTCCTGACGGTTATCACTGATGAACGGCACTTCATCTCGATAATTAATCCCGTCGCTACCCAAACGGCTTTCGCCGAAGATGGCATAAGTAGAAGCGTCACAACTTTGGGTAAAGCAGTTTTCCGAGCCTGAGCTCGCGACACCCTGAGCATAGAACTCGACACGGCTCTGAACATCAGACGTGTTCTTGCTGTAATACTGAAGCGAACCGACACCACTGCTGGCACCGTCTACTTCTACAACCTGATAAACAGCTGCATTTGCCTGAGTAACACTGGCTATAAGTACTGCCAGTGTCGATAACTTTAACGTCTTATGTTGCATTAGGATTCCTTCTGCATTGCCTCTAGCTCTTCCCAGCGTTCAAATGCTTGCTCAAACTCTTCTTCAGCTTCCGCTAAGCGGCCCAGAGTTGCCTGAGTATCATTATTCACATCCTGGAAGAACGCAGGATCATTGATTGACTCCTGCAGCTGCGCAATTTCATTTTCCAGTTCTTCGATTTTTTTCGGCAGGTCTTCAAGCTCTTTCTGAAGCTTGTATGACAGCTTCTTACCTGAGCGTGAACGTGTTTCCTGACGCTGTTTGTTCTCTTCTTTCTTCTTGGCAGCTTCAATCTGTTCTGCCTGCGCCTTCGCGATTTGTGTCAGCGAGTTTGCACGTTGTTCTTGGGCATCATGGTAACCACCGACGTATTCATCAATGACACCGTTACCTTCGAAAAGCCAGCTCGTTGTTGCTGTGTTATCAACAAATTGACGATCGTGACTAACTAAAAGTAATGTCCCCTGATAATTGGCAAGTATTTCTTCCAAAAGTTCCAACGTTTCGATATCTAAATCGTTTGTTGGTTCATCGAGTACCAATAAATTATTTGGCTTAAGGAACAATTTTGCCAATAACAGGCGGTTTTTCTCTCCACCAGACAAGGCTTTAACCGGTGTACGGGCGCGACGCGGGTGGAACAAGAAGTCCTGAAGATAGCCCAACGCATGGCGAGTACGGCCATTTACCGTGACTTCCTGCTTACCATCTGCCAGGTTATCCATGACCGTTTTTTCAGGATCAAGCACTTCACGATACTGGTCAAAATACGCCGCTTCAATTTTAGTCCCGCAATGGAAGTGACCCTGTGACGCCTCAAGCTGCCCTAGCATGACTTTTAGCAAGGTACTCTTACCACAGCCATTAGGACCAATCAGCGCAATACGGTCACCACGCATCACATTAAAGCTAAAGTCTTTGATAATTGGCTTATCGCCATAGCTATAGGAAATGTGCTCAGCTTCGAAGACGATTTTACCGGAGCGGTTGGCTTCCTGAAGCTGCATGTCCGCTTTACCAACGACTTCTCGGCGCTCACTACGTTCACGGCGTAGTTGCTTCAACGCACGGACACGACCTTCATTACGGGTACGTCGCGCTTTGATGCCCTGGCGGATCCAAACTTCTTCCTGGGCAAGCTTTTTGTCGAACTCGGCATTTTGTTCCGCCTCGACACGCAGCATCTCTTCTTTGGCATCGAGATACTTGTCGTAATCACCAGGGAAAGAAGCAAGCTTACCGCGGTCAAGATCGATAATGCGCGTTGACATCGAACGAATAAATGCACGGTCGTGGGAAATAAAGACGATCGAACCACGGAACTCTTTCAGGAAGCCTTCCAGCCACTCAATGGTTGAGACATCCAGGTGGTTAGTCGGCTCATCGAGAAGCAGAATATCAGGGTCACACACCAAAGCACGCGCCAATGCGGCTTTACGCTGCCAGCCACCAGAGAGGTCTTTTAGCAACGTTCCAGGCTCTAACTGGAGGTGCTCTAGAACCGAGGCAATTTTGTTGTCGAACTGCCAGGCATCGGCATGGTCAATTTTACCTTGAGCACGCGCCAGCTTATTGATGTTCGATTCAGACGGGTCGCTTGAGATGAGATCCAGCAAATGGTGATATTCACGAAGCACCTGACCTATTTCGGCAAGCCCTTCAGCCACATAGTCAAATACCGTTCCCTCTGCATTACGTGGAGGATCCTGTTCAAGACGTGACACTGTAAGTTCTGACTGACGTTGAATGCTACCGTCATCAAGCAACACCTCACCGTCGATGACTTTCATCAGGGTCGATTTACCCGCACCGTTGCGGCCAACCAGACAAACACGTTCGTTTGGCTGAAGAATGAACTCAGCACCATCAAGGAGTGCGTGATCGCCATACGCTAGTTGCGCGTTACTAATTTTAATTAATGCCATTATTGTTTAACCATACTGCAAGCTCGGCTGCATCGAATGGCCAGCCAAGTTCGGAGATTGAATCGGGATGTTGAATTGATAGCACTGGGATGGTGACGCCGTAACGTGAAAAGAGCACGTCATCAAAGGCGATATCCACCACCTGAACGTGCTCCTGTACACCCGCGTCAATGAGCAGGCTATAAGCCTGCTCACAGAGATGACATCCTTCCGTGCTATATAGCGTAATTAGCACTTAGTCTTCCTTGTGTGTAATTATCCAGCAGTTATGGATCTGCTTATTACGCGCAAAATCCATAGGAAGCGTTTTATCAGAAATGTTCTTAGCCTGAAGACCAAGTTCTTCCAGCTTGTCGAAATCCATCTTAAAGTGACGTTTATTGTTCGAGAAAACAATTTGCCCTTCGGGACGCAACATACGCTTCAGGTTTTCCATCAGCATAATGTGGTCACGCTGAACATCGAAACTCTGGTTCATACGCTTAGAGTTCGAGAATGTTGGAGGATCAATAAAGATCAAATCAAAACTCTCGTCCACTTCCTGCAGCCATTGCAGACAATCTGCCTGCACAAACTGGTGCTGACGGCCAACCTGACCATTGAGCTCCATGTTCTCCTGGGCCCAACGCAAATAAGTGTTTGACATGTCAACGGTTGTCGTTGATTTAGCCCCGCCGCAAGCCGCATGAACCGATGCAGAACCTGTATAGGCGAACAAGTTCAGGAAGTCTTTACCCTTGGCCATCTCACCCAACTTACGGCGGGTAACACGGTGATCAAGGAACAGACCAGTATCAAGATAATCGTAAAGATTGACCTTCAATTGAACACCATACTCATTCACTGTCATGTGGCGCTCTGCACTTGATAGCTTCTGGTACTGGCTTTTGCCTTTCTGGCGCTCACGCACTTTCAGGATCACTTTGCTGTTATCAACACCTGTTACCTGAATAGTGGCGCGGAGAATGTCCATGATACGACGACGTGCGGTTTCTTCCGGCACTGACTTCGGCGCAGCATATTCCTGAATAACCAGATAGTCACCATACTGATCAATCGCTGCATTGTAGTTTGGCAAATCAGCATCGTAGATACGATAGCACTCGATACCTTCTTTCTTTGCCCACTTCTTCAGCTTGGTGATGTTCTTCTTCAGTCGGTTAGCAAAGTCAGGGGCAACCTGAGCTTCTTCAAGCGTGCCTTCTTTCTCACCTTCGACCTGCTTAACCGCGCCGCCAGTGATCAAATAACTCTTTAATACACAATCCAGTGCGCCGTTACGCAACTTGAACTGCTTGTCGGCACGCATTCGCAGGCAACTAAGTAGTTCATTAGAAGCTGAGTAGATTGCCGCTGTCGAGCCCGAGAAGGCCAATTTAAGACGATTACCCAGCTCGCTGTATAATGAAATCAGTTCTGGCGTGGTACCCAGACGCTCACCATATGGAGGGTTACAGATGATCACACCATTTTCAAAACCTTCCGGGCAGACTAGCTGAGTTGCATCACCGTACTCAAGATCAATGAGATCTTTCACACCGGCACGGCCAGCATTATCGCGAGCAATGCTCAATACACGACGATCCATCTCACGACCGAAAAATTTGGTTTCAACTTTCGCCGGACCACGGCGTGCTTTCACCTTGGCTTCAGCGTGGATCTCAAGCCAAGCTTCTTTGTCGAAGTCTTTGATAGATTCAAAGCCCCAGCGCTTACGCTTGATACCCGGTGCGATATCAGCAGCCATCAGCGCAGCTTCAATCAACAGCGTACCTGAGCCACACATCGGATCTAACAGTGGCTTATCTTTCGTCCAGCCACTCTTCATCACCAAGGCTGCAGCGTGAGTTTCACGTAACGGCGCCTTACCCGCATCCGTTCGATAACCACGCTGATGTAAACCACTACCAGCCATATCCAGGCCCAGAACCCCTTTCTCACCAGAAAGGCGCATATGGATTCGTAGTTCAGGACGTTCACGGTCAATACTCGGGCGACGAAGATCGGCTTTGGTAAAGCGGTCAACAATCGCATCTTTGACTTTCATTGCGCCGTACTGGCTGTTGCGGATTTCGCGGTTAGTCCCGTTGAAATCAACAATGATACGCGTGTCACTATTGAAATAGTTCGTCCAGTTGATCGCCGCAGCACCCAGGTACAAATCCATGTCATCACGGACATTAAATTCGCTCAGTACCTGAATAATTCGAGATGAAATACGTGTCCACAAGCAACAGCGGTAGGCTGTGGACTGCTCTGCACGGAAACGTACGCCGGCATGGACAACTTGGATCTGTTCTGCACCAAGTTGTGTTAATTCTTCTGCAAGGAGATTCTCAAGTCCTCGTGAAGTGATAGCTAAATATTGATTCATGGAGTTCTTTTCGCACTTATGTTGGTCAGAATTATAACCGAAAACGTCATAAATACCTCGCCCAAAAGGATTTCATTTCGGTTATTTAGCCAAAAAAGCATCAAAACGTGCCATCCATTAACGTGCCTTTTGTTTAGCAACGTCCTACCAGGCAATAGACGAGCAGAAAACACCCAAACACAGACTTAAAAAGTTACCCGAGAAACGACACCCGCTAACCATTACAAGAAAAACTGAACATCACGTCCTAACAATTTCATCACAAGTGGCAACCATTGGATTAGCCAGACAGTAAGTATTAACTTAATCCATTTGTTCACACACAGAAACAAAGATTAACCAGGTCATTGTTTCCCAGGGTCGCATCATTATCAAAACCCCTGTAAGTAATTGTTTACTCACAGACACAAACGACTTAACTAATTGTTTTTAAACACCTAAACAACCATAAAAGAGATAATAAACAAGTCAACAATGTGGTGTTGGAGTTAAACTTCATAGCGTTAGCAAGCCTAAAGTAACTCCCCGATAGTCACTCTTTCCTATTTGGAAATTATTTCCTTTGTGGAAATAATCACAGTGTTGGTCACTTTCAGAAACGAGGAAAAGGAGGAAGATCTTGCCGGAAGATTTTTAATCTAGCACTAAAATACTAGTGTTTTTTTGTCTTTTTATGGCAAAAAGAGGCAAAAAATAATTGCTAATTAATTGATTTTTTTTGACTGAAATCACTTATTTCGCACAAGAAATAGCCATTTTGACTTAACTATTAATAGCCAGCTGAAGAGGAATAAACCTGTTTAGCTACGCTTAGTTAGAGGTTACATGCCGCCAAATTTCAGTTTCGCCATCAAATAGCGCAAGAAAGCATTGAGCTGCAGAACTTTCAGAGAGTCGTCATTGACCTATGTGTGATTGGCCTGAGTAGCGGTGAAATGAATTCTGATGTAAGGGTTAGGATGAAAAAGATAACGAGCTGGCAAACCACTACGGTCCGCTAAGGCGGTGTTCAGAGTCACAGGAGGATGGAAATAAGAACGGGAATGAAGCAAGGTAGCCCGGATAAGCTTAAATCCGCTATAACGCGAAAGTCTTACCCAGCCGCTACCCTACTAGCGCAAAATTGACCGGCATTTCGTTAACAAAGGCCTGCATACGGTCGTTCATGACCTTAATGGTATCGCAGAAGGCCATTTCTTTGGTTGATGTAAGGGCAAGTGGCTCAACGTCTGCCAGCATACACAGGCTCGCACAGCCGCTATTTTCGATAACAAGGTACTTAGCCGCACCAAACTCTGTCTGCAAAGTAACAACATCACCATTTTCAGGCTCGCAGCCACCCTGCTGCGTTTCGAAGAACCAGCTTTTTGGCATCATTGGCTTGTGAAAACGGCTCGCCGCAACGGCATTCAGTGCTAACTCAACTTTACGTGGCGCAGAAAGCTCTAACTGTGCAATGTTTTCTAAAAATCCCTGATAGATAGTTGCATCGTCCACGGTGAAAATTGTGCGCTCGAAAGCGGACGTTACCAGGTGCTTGGTCGGAATGGATACACGGAAGACCATTTCTTCCCCTAAATCCAACATCAGGGAATCATCTTTATGGTCGTAATACCACGTCCATGAATCAGTAGGCTTCAGCATTTAAGTGCTCCAAAATCAGTTCTTTATAGTGCTTATCCAACGATATAGAAAAAACTTTAGAAGAATTTTACTGTGCCTATAACAAAATAAAAGGGGAAATAAGTGGTTGATCTTGCGGTGGTTGGGCTGAAAGTTTGACAAAAATGACGATTAATAAAACTGAAATATAAAGCAGCGATAAAAAAGTGCCTGCCAAGGATCCCCCGACAGGCACTTTTTACTGCAATGATCGTTTTGCCTAGATATTGGTAACTATGTCTTTCACCAATTTCGGACCGTGGTAAATAAAGCCAGAATAGACCTGTACCAGTTGCGCACCTGCCATCATCTTTTCACGAGCGGAAATAGCAGAATCGATCCCTCCTACCCCTATGATAGGCAGTGCACCATCAAGTTCTTCAGCCAGGCGGCGAATAACTTCTGTGCTGCGGCTCTGCAGAGGACGGCCACTCAAACCACCAGCTTCATCACAATGCGGCATGTTTTTAACTAAAGAGCGATCCAAAGTTGTATTAGTGCCGATAACGCCGTCGATCTCATTTTTGATCAAAGACTCTGCGATTTGGACAATTTCCTGATCTTCTAGATCCGGCGCGATCTTCAGCGCTAGCGGTACATACTTGCCATGCTTCTCTGCCAGTTCTTTTTGTTTCTGTTTCAACTGAGACAGCAAATCATCTAACGCTTCACCATATTGTAGCGAGCGTAGCCCTGGTGTATTCGGAGAAGAAATGTTTACCGCAATATAGCCAGCATACGGGTATACCTTCTCCATACAGATCAGGTAATCCTCTGCGCCCTTCTCTACTGGCGTATCTTTATTCTTGCCGATGTTGATGCCAATTACACCATCAAACTTAGCTTTCTTCACATTCTCAACCAGGTTATCAACACCAAGATTGTTAAAACCAAATCGGTTGATAATACCTTCAGCAGGGATGACGCGGAAAAGACGTGGCTTGTCATTACCAGGCTGCGGACGTGGCGTGACGGTACCTACTTCAACAAAGCCGAAACCCATCGCGCCGAATGCATCGATACATTCGCCGTTTTTATCTAGGCCTGCGGCCAAACCAACTGGATTTTTGAATTTGATGCCCATAACTTCGACGGGACGATCAGGAACATGTTGACGATAGAAGAGATCGAGAGGAGTGCCAGTAAAGCGAGAAAAGTTCTGAATAGCTAGATCATGTGCTTTTTCAGCGTCAAGCTTGAAAATTACAGATCGAGCGAGGCGGTAAATCATTGTACCTCCTTAAAAAAGCCCCGTATAAACGGGAGTACATTATTCACAGTTTACTACCCTTATTCAAATGATATTTTCAGCATTTCACTATAAAAACAGTCACTTCTTTGGTTTACAAGGGATTAGAGGGCAAAATAAATTTTAAACTCCCCTCAAAAAGGCAAACGATTTCGTTGCTACTGACAAAAAGGCCGCTCTGCTAGCAGCAGAACGGCCTTTAAATCATGTTGCATGATAATCACAACATGGTGATCAGCTTATGATGATGGACGACAGTTTAAATTCAGCAGCATCAGTTCTCTCAATGCTACCGAGAACTTGGCGAACTCATGAGTAGTACCAACCTTAAACTCGGCAAGAACAGTATCCCAACGGTGAATGGCAGCTTTATGCTGATCCATCCAGTTCTCAATCAACTCTTCTGCCTGCTCTACTTCGGTAGATGTGGTAATCACCGCAGACGTTAGCTGGCGTTGCTGCCAATCGAGATCTTCTCTGAACGAAGCGCGGGCCAACGCTTGCCAGTGGTTTTCAACCGGCTGGTTATGAACCTGCTTGAGGAACCAATGCAATGAAAGATCCGCACCAACAACAAAGTACACACGAGAGATAAAGTCGATATCTTTATCCAGCTCTTTGGCAATCTGCGCAATATCCATTGCTGAATACAGGCTACTCAGACGTGCGATGTTATGTGCAAGATCATCCGGTACACCCTCTTTGATCATGCTGTTAGCCTGTTCATTGTGCTCTTGCACCTCTTCCGTTACAAGGTAACTTTCAAGATTATCCCGCAGCTTCTGAACAATTGGCTGATAGAAGGTGATCTGCTGTTCGATACCTAGCTTGCGATCACGGTTACGCAAAATCCAGCGAGTCACACGACGCAACATCCGACGGCATCGGTAAAGCATTTCATACTGTACTTCTGCCGGGAGAACGTTATCTAGCTCTCGGATCTGGGTAAAGAACTGCTTAAAGTTGAAGATCTCACGACCTACCGCATAAGCAGACGAAATCTCGACTACTGTTGAGCCCGTTTCTTCTTGCAAGCGGGTAACAAAGTTGCACCCCATCTCATTGGACATTTGGTTCGCCAGGGATGTCGCAATCAACTGCTGTTTCAGCGGGTGGTTTTCCATCTGAGAGCGATACTTTTCCTGCAATTCTTGCGGGAAGTAAGCTGGCAGCAAACGTGCATGGTAAGGATCATTGGCAATTTCATCAGTCACCATGTCCTCTTTCAGTACCATTTTGCCATAGGCAACCAGTACAGCCAATTCAGGACGAGTCAGACCTGAACCTGCCTTCTCACGTTCGGCCAGTGTATCGTCATCAGGTAGGTACTCCAGCGCACGATCCAGCTTGCCTTCTTTCTCCAGGTAATGAATGAAGCGGATCTGCTCTTTCAGCAACTGCACCTGCTGCTGTTGGGTAACCGAAATTGACTCACTCTGGCAGTAGGCATTGTCCAAAACAATGTCGCCGACTTCGTCTTCCATGCGTTCCAGCAGCTCATTACGTTGCTTGTAAGTCAGATCGCCACCAGCAACCAGGCTGTTCAGAAGGATCTTGATGTTGACTTCATTATCCGAGCAGTCAACGCCGCCCACATTATCAATAAAGTCGGTGTTGACCAAACCACCACGGGACGCGAACTCAACACGCCCGAGCTGGGTCATACCCAAGTTACCTCCCTCGCCGACTACTTTGGCACGAAGCTCACTGCCGTTAATACGAAGCACATCGTTAGCACGGTCACCTACATCAGTATGTGTTTCGCTCTGCGCTTTGACATAGGTACCAATACCGCCGTTCCACAGCAGATCAACTTCCATCTGCAGGATCATACGAATCAGCTCGTTAGGCGGCATGCTTTGCTTACGTGTACCCAGTAGTTTCTGGATCTGCGGTGTCAGTTTGATCGACTTACTGCGACGCGAGAAGATCCCGCCCCCTTCAGAGATCAGGCTTTGATCATAATCTTCCCAACTTGATCGAGGTAAGTTGAACAGGCGATTTCGCTCTTCCCAGCTTGAAGCTGAGTCCGGATTAGGATCCAGGAAGATATGCATATGGTTAAATGCCGCTACCAAACGGATATGTTTGGAAAGAAGCATACCATTACCAAACACATCACCAGCCATATCACCGACACCGGCACAGGTGAAATCAGTGGTCTGGCAGTTGATTCCCAGTTCACGGAAATGACGTTTCACAGACTCCCAACCACCACGGGCTGTAATCCCCATTTTCTTGTGGTCGTAACCATTCGAACCACCAGAAGCAAAGGCATCACCCAACCAGAAGTTATAGTCATCGGACACCGAGTTGGCCAAATCAGAGAATGTCGCTGTCCCCTTATCAGCTGCTACAACCAAATACGGGTCATCTTCATCATGACGAACAACATTGGCTGGTGGTAGTAGCTCACCATCGACAATATTATCGGTCACATCCAGCAATGCACGGATGAAGCGTTTGTAACAACGCTGACCTTCGGCCCAGATTTCCTCCCGGGTAGACATCTGCGGCTGGCGTTTGCAAACAAAACCACCTTTTGCCCCTACCGGCACGATCACTGTGTTCTTAACTTGCTGTGCTTTGACCAAACCAAGGATTTCAGTTCGGAAATCTTCCTGACGGTCTGACCAACGAAGACCACCACGAGCCACTTTGCCGCCCCGCAGGTGAACACCTTCAATATCAGGCGCGTAGACAAAGATCTCGAAGAACGGTACCGGTGCCGGAATTTCAGGGATTTCCGAAGGACGCAATTTAAGAGAAAGCCAAGGTTTAGGATTCCCCTTCTCGTCCTTCTGGTAGTAGTTCGTTCGCTGCGTCGCCATGATCATGTCCATGTAACGACGAATGATCCTGTCGTCATCGAGACTTTCGACATGATCCAGTTTCTTGTTCAACTTCTTAATCAGATCCTGCTCGGCTTTTTCTGAATGCTTCTTCGCCGGGTTGAAACGTAAGGCAAACAAGGAAACCAGATCTCGCGCCAAATCACTATGGCTAGACAGCGTCTCTTCAATATAGTGCTGACTGAACGGGAAACCCACCTGACGCATATAGCGGGCAAAACTACGTAGAATTGTAATTTCACGACCTGTCAGGCCTGCACAAAG
This sequence comes from Photobacterium alginatilyticum, assembly GCF_009910675.1. Lineage (GTDB taxonomy): Bacteria > Pseudomonadota > Gammaproteobacteria > Enterobacterales > Vibrionaceae > Photobacterium > Photobacterium alginatilyticum. Next base: position 74,826 of record NZ_RSEJ01000031.1, read on the forward strand.
AACCAGACGGTTAAAACCATCACTCTCAATTTCGTTATGCCAAATGGCAGCAAAGGCTTCCTGGAAACGATCACGTGCTTCACTCAAATCAATACCAGTACAGGCATTGTGCAACATGGCGAAATCGAGGATCCAGTAAACCGTCCCGTTCGCCGTCACCACCTGGTACGGAGATTCACCAATCACACGTAGGCCCAAGTTCTCGAGCATTGGCATCACATCGGAAAGGTGAATCGGCTTCTCACGGTGGAAGAGTTTCAGTTTCACAAAGTGAGAATCAACCGCCTCTTCCTGTGGACGGTAGAAAAGCATACCCAGCTTGTTGTCTTCGCTAAGGCTCTCCAGCTGCTCAATATCTGCCACCGCCGACCCCGGCAACATCTGCTCTTTATAAGAACGAGGGAATGCGCGGGCATAGTTTTTCGCCAGTACTGTCCCTTCACTTTCACCGAAGTTAGCGACCAAAGAAGTACTCAGACGATCTTCCCATGCAGAAGCGGCTTCAACCAGGTTATGTTCGATGGCTTTAACGTCTACATCAAAGTTATTATTGTCGACACGCACTATATAATGAGTTCTCGCTAGTGGACTTTCCGAGAAGAAAGTGGTGAATTCAACGTTTTGATCAGATCCAAATGAGTCCCTGAGGATCTCCTGAGTCTTTCTTCGCAACTCGGTGTTGTAGCGCTCCTTGGTGACATACACCATACAGGAGAAGAAACGACCAAACGGATCACGGCGAACAAACAAGCGCAACAAATCGCGATCCTGCATCTGTACGACACCGCAACCTACATCCAGCATTTCTTTTTCATTAGCCTGGATCAGCTCATCTCTTGGATAAGTCTCCAGCAAATTATTCAATGCTTTCCATGAGTGAGAGCCTGCCGGATAACCGCTTGCCTCAAGAATGCGTGACATTTTATTGCTGATCAGCGGAATGTTCATTGCTGTCTGATGGTACGCTGTCGAAGCGTAAAGGCCGGTGAAGCGGTGTTCGCCAATCACATTGCCTTCTTTATCGAAGCGCCTGATTCCAATGTAGTCTGTATATGCCGGGCGATGGATTTTTGATTTGCCGTTGCTCTTGGTCAAAATAAGCAACTCAGGTTTACGGGCCTCAAACCGTGCCGACTCAGGTAGCTCGGAAAGTTTCAGTGACCTTCCCTTTTTCGATTTACTTAGCAGACCAAGCCCGCCCTCGTCACATGGTCTCAGCTCATAGTCGCCTTCAATAGGCACCAAGTCATACTGGTGATAACCCATAAAAGTAAAATTATGTCTGTTCACCCAGTCAAGAAACGCAATCGCTTCTTCACGGTGCGCGTTATCAACTGGTAGCTCTGCCGTTTTCAACTCTTTGACAATGCCCTGCATTTTGCTCTGCATACCTTGCCAATCATTAACGACCAAATCCACATCCTGTAGCACTTGTTCTAGTTCTTCTTTTAGTGCTTTCATCTCTGCTTTTTCGTTGAGACGATCTACTTCAATATGGAAAAGAGTCTGAAGATCACCATCTTTACCACACGCTTCACTGATAGCACCGCTTTCATTCCGTTTAAAGAAATACGGGCCATTTAGCATAAGGTGGCTTGTGATACCAAGGCGGGTTAAGGTCATGCGGACGGAGTCCACAAGGAAAGGACGGTCAGGTGTTACGATTTCGACTACGGTATGCGTTGACTGCCAGCCGTAGCGACTGAGCGACGGATTGTATACTCGTACTGAAATTTGATCTGGTTTATTTTGCGCAAGATGGTGCCACAAACTCAGTACAGCACCATATAAGTCAGATTCATTCCGTTGAAGCAGATCATCATCTGCCAGTTGACCTAGTAATCTTTGAGCAAAAACTTCTACTAATGCCTGCTGAGGGATCTCAATCTTATCCTGGATTAAGCCATACACTTTCTCAAGCAGTACCGGCACTATAGGGTCAGGTGCGGTCATAGCAAATGCTCCATTTGTTATATCTATTATCGATCTAGTATAGGGTTTTATATCAATCCCATGTGCCATTTGGGGACTTAAGGCGCATGGGATCGGTATTCTTTCCGTGAGTGCTATTGTAGGGCGTTTTGTTGCGAATTGGTTACGTTAATAACACTGTTTAGGAAAGAAAAAATCGAATATGTGACTAAGGTTAAGATTTTGGCTGGATGGAACATCTGACATTGGTGAAAAGAGCAGCTGACGCGGTTATTGTTCTTGTAAATTGGTATAACCAATTATTTCTACGATTATTTTTTCTTATATCAAGAGCTAATTTTATTTGCATACCCTTGAAGAATACGCGGTGTTAACGATGGCTTTATCTATACCTTCTCTCGTCAAATGTTAACTAAAAGTTGCGCACAAAGACTGTTGCTAACCTATCAGCTCCAGGGTATCTAAACGATTTTGATTATTCACTGTGATACGGAAGCGACCTTTTACTCCTAGCTGACTTAGAAATGGTCGAAACCGCGACGCTGGAAGTTGTAATTTCAAGCCATTGTCGGTAACGACCACAACGGTACTGGCAGCACCGGAATAGTGGTTCAGGTATGACTGATAAGAGATGTAGACGGAAAAAGTATATGACTTCATAAAAATAAGGAGCTTGGTTCTGGTGGCTAAGGTACTAGGAAAGGACAAATGTAGAGCTTCGAGTGACTATAACTGGTCACTCGAAGCTCACTACGTATAACTTACTGCTCTAACGCTTTATGAACTTTCTCAAACAGGTCTTTCGCCAGGTTCTCCAACTGAGACAGTTTCTCGAGTTCCGCGCGCATTAGTGCCTGTCGCTGCTCATCATACTGACGATACTTCAGGAACGGTTCAATCAGGCGTGAAGCTACTTGCGGGTTGCTAGTGTTCAGTGCCATCAGGATCTCTGCCAGGTACTGATAACCGGAACCGTCTTTCGCGTGGAAACGTACAGGGTTGTTCGCACAGAAGCTAGCAACCAGGCTACGGGTACGGTTTGGGTTCTTCAGATCAAATGCGGCATGAGTCATGGTATTACGAACATTTTCTAATGCGTTCTCTGCCGGGTTCTTACCCTGCAAAATGAACCATTTGTCCATAACCAAACCATCGTGTGTCCACTTCTCACTAAAGTCCGCCATTTGCGCTTCACGGCAAGCGAGACCTGCATTATTTGCCGCCGACATCGCAGCCATGGTATCTGTCATATTATCTGATTGCTGATACTGCTTGGCAGCAAGCTTGTCGCCGTTTTCAGTATTAGCCAGGTAAGACAAACAGGTATTTCGCAATGCACGCTTCGCCATCGCTTCATGGGAAATGCTGTACTCTGCCTGAGCAAGAGTTTGGTAGATAGCCGATAGCTCATCTTCCATTTCGCTTGCCAGTACCGCTTCAAGCTGGCTCACTACCGCGTGGATTGCATCGACATCAACCGTTTTGTACCAACCGGCAATCTCGTTCTCGCTTGGTAGCGTCAGCATTTCGGCAATAAATGCCGGATCCAGTTTCTCGTCTAACAGTACACCACGGAAGGCATCTACCACAGAAGCTGGTAATTCAAATGCTTCACCCTGCTGAACACGCTTAACATTCTCACGGATATATTTTGCCAGCAAAATCTGACCGGCATCCCAGCGAGCAAATTCATTGCGGGCATGAACCATCAAGAATGCCAGCTCATCGTCAGAGTAACCGTATTCCAGTACTACGGGTGCCGAGAACTCACGCAGCATCGAGATAACTGGTTTTTCTTCGACACTATCAAACTCAAAGACTTGCTCAGCCTCTGTAACATCAAGCACATGGTGAACCTTTTCACCGTTACACTGTAACTCAACAACCTCACCGCGGCTGTCATACAGCTCGATATCGAATGGAATATGCAGAGGAAGCTTCTCTTGCTGACCAGCCGTCGGCGGGGTGTGCTGCTTGACTGTGACACGGTAACACTTGCTTTCAGCATCGTAGTCTGTTGCCACATTGACAACCGGCGTACCGGCCTGGCTATACCAGCGGCGGAAGCGAGATAAATCAATACCAGATGCATCTTCCATCGACTGAACAAAGTCATCGCAAGTCGCTGCCGTGCCATCATGGCGTTCAAAGTACAACTTCATCCCGGCCTGGAAGTTTTGCTCGCCCAGCAAGGTGTGCATCATGCGAATAACTTCACTGCCCTTCTCATACACTGTCAGCGTATAGAAGTTATTCATCTCAATAACTTTTTCAGGACGAATTGGATGAGACATCGGGCCACGATCTTCAGCAAACTGCGGCCCACGAACAACACGAACGTTGTTGATACGGTTAACCGGGCGCGAGCCCAGATCAGAAGAAAACTCCTGATCGCGGAATACCGTTAATCCTTCTTTCAAACTTAGCTGGAACCAGTCACGACAGGTCACGCGGTTACCGGTCCAGTTATGGAAATACTCATGGCCGATAACAGCTTCAATACCCTGGTAATCAGTATCTGTCGCGGTTGCAGCATTGGCGAGAACGTACTTAGAGTTAAAGACATTCAAGCCTTTGTTTTCCATTGCCCCCATGTTGAAGAAATCAACGGCAACAATCATGTAGATATCAAGGTCATACTCAAGACCGAAGCGCTCTTCGTCCCACTTCATCGAGTTGATAAGTGACGTCATCGCATAGTCAGCGCGATCCAGGTTGCCTTTATCGACAAAGATCTCCAGCTCGACATTGCGACCACTCATCGTGGTGTAGGTATCGCGAAGCACATCAAAATCACCGGCCACTAGTGCAAACAGGTAACTTGGTTTCGGGAACGGGTCTTGCCACTGTACCCAGTGACGACCATTTTCAAGATCGCCCGAATCAATACGGTTACCATTGCTAAGCAGATAAGGAAACGCCGCCTTATCCGCAATAACCTTAGTGGTAAAGCGCGCCAGCACATCAGGACGATCCAGATAATAAGTAATGCGGCGGAAACCTTCCGCTTCACACTGGGTGCAGAAGCCACCACCGGACTTATACAATCCTTCCAGCAGCGTGTTGGCTTCTGGGTTTACTTCCGTTTCAATAGTTAGCTCAAACTCAGCTGGAACACCGTTGATAGTCAACCCGGTTTCTGTTTCAGCGTAATCTGTCCAAGCTTCACCATTTACCTCGACACGAACGAGTTTTAGGCCATCACCATCTAAAACTAACGGTACCTGCTTGTCTGCAAGACGCTTTATCTGGCTAGTTGCAACAATATGTGTTTCCGTATCATGGAGATCAAACTCGAGGGCAATATCGGTAATGGTATATGCAGGAGCTTGATAATCAGCACGATATTTTGCAGTCGGCTGTGTTGTCGTTGGTTGTTCGGCCATATTGGTTTCCTTAATTATCCGCATGGGGCATTTATGCCGTTGATAAGCGGCTGACACCTGTCATTATTCTGCCTTTAAGTCTCTCAAACAAGGGGCTTTCCCCGTGTTCAATGAGAAACTCATTGCAAAGCCAGAACAGCTGGTGAAGAACTAGACAATTTGATGAAGCGTGGTACTTCGCTCTTTATCAATAACCGTCTGGTTGACACTGCTGTTGTCATCTACCCTACTCGAAAATGGTTATTCGTTTTGACTATACTTTTATAAGTAATCTTTAATAGCACAATCTGACAATTTCTCAGTATCACCCACATATTTATCAGGGTGATTGATGGTGGATTACTCTTTACAAAAATAATATGGTGAGTGGACTTGTTGTTTTCAAGGTTTCGGCGTAAGGTACGCCCCTATTTTTTTAGTCTATTTTGAATGGTTTCAGACAAATTAGGCTCAAAATAATGTAAAATTCTCGGATTGTGATAGACAACTACATTAGCTATGACTGATACAGGACACATTGGGGTTATCGACTCCCTGCTTGATACAGATGCATATAAACTTCATATGCAGCAAGCGATTTTTCATCAATACCCGAATATTGAAGCGGCTGCAGAATTCCACTGCCGAAGCCATGAAGACCTCCGTCCTTACTGTAATGATATCCAGGAACAGGTTAACCGCCTTGCTGATCTTTCCTTTACAGGGGAAGAGCTTGATTACCTAGCGACACTACCTTTCTTCAAAGCAGACTACTTAGACTATTTAAAGAGCTTCAAGCTAGATAGCAACCAGGTAGAGATTGATGCCTCAGGTGAGCAACTGACCATCAAAATCACAGGCAAATGGATTGACGTCATCCTGTGGGAAGTTCCTCTGCTCGCGATTATCAGTGAAGTACGCTCATCAAAGTGCTATCCAAACTCTTCAGCCGATGACGCTATCAAGCAACTAAAAGAAAAGCTTTCAGACTTCTACAGCAAAGCAGAAAGTACTGATCTAAGCCAATTTAACCTGGTTGATTTTGGTAGCCGACGACGTTTCTCCAAAGATGTCCACCACGCCGTGGTTGATTTCCTAAAAGACAACATGCCTGAGTTCAAGGGTACGTCGAACTATCACCTGGCTCGTACTCGCAACCTGACACCAGTAGGCACCCAAGCACATGAATGGTTCCAGGCACACCAGCAACTATCTGGTGAACTGGCGGACTCACAGCAACTGGCTCTCAACCGCTGGCTTCAGGAATACCCTGACTCGTTAGGTATTGCCTTAACTGACTGCATCAATATGGATGCCTTCCTGCGTGATTTTGACTTGCGCCTGTCCAAGCGTTTCACCGGACTGCGCCATGACAGCGCCGACCCTATTGCCTGGGGTGAAAAAGCAATCAAACATTACGAATCGCTTGGCATTGACCCGAAAACGAAGACGCTTGTCTTCTCTGACAGCCTGACTCTTGATAAGGCGCTCAATATCTATAAACACTTCGCCCATAGAGTCAATATTAGCTTTGGTATCGGTACCCAGCTTACCTGCGATCTTCCTGACGTGAAAACCCTGAACATCGTTATTAAACTAACTGAGTGTGAAGGGCGCCCTGTCGCTAAAATATCTGACGAACCAGGCAAGAGTATCTGCCGCGATGAGGGTTATCTGACTCAGCTTCGACAGGCATTTAAAATCGCAAACAGCTAATACAATAAGTATGAGCATTAAAAAAAACAGGCCTGCAAATTTGCAGGCCTGTTTTTTTCAATCTGAAATAGCGCTCAAACAATATGCTCCCTACTCTCTTCGCATAATCGCTTCCATTCCAAATTGCTTATTCGTCAATGTCAGGGTATCTGAGCCAAGTAAAAACTGGCTATCATGCTGGCCATCTTCGTAAATTAATACAATGCGGTCATCTTCAATAAAATATATTCCCTGATGCTCTTTTTTCTTCCCATTAGATCCAGATACCTCGGCTGAGAATAAAAAGTCTGGACGCAAAGAAATAGATAACTCAGAAACACCATCTCCGACATCATTGCCTGAAATACGCGATGAGCGCCAGTTACCAGGAAGGTTTTCAGGTGCGAGCTTGGTAAATCTTGCACCGTCAAGCAGGAACTGGTTGTAACTCAACATATAGCTATGCTGTTGTTCTGGTTGACCTTTTGCTAAAAAAGTTAACGTTGTTTCATCAATATCGTATTTACCGTCCCATTCTTCAACGGTACCGTCAACCTGCAGTAATCGTATTACAAATCGATAGGACGATTTGAACTTTATATTCATTGCACGATAGCTCGTTCCTTCACTATCAACACCATCATCAGTATTACTGAACCAATACCAGTCACCTAGCAGCAGTGGGTAATCAAACTCTGTTAAATCATCGGCATACAAGTGAGAACTAAAGGATAAGACAATTGCAAATAGAAATGATTTAAGCATAGTGCTACCCCAACAACGAAATAAAGTTCTTCTTAAACCCTAGCCTGCAATACTATTTTGCGCTTAGAAATATGATTAATCTCACATAATTTGACCGTTAGTCTCAACAATGAGACACAATCAATAGCTGCTGATTCTGCCCTTAATAAGAAAAAACAGTAGGTATAAAGTAAGGCTTGATATTTCAGAGAGGTGTCAAAATAAACAAAAACGGCACCAAAAGATTGATGCCGTTTTATTACGAGGTATTAATTAGCTAGAGACTCTTACCAAGTCAGCCGTGATTGCAACGGCTTCATCCAGGTAGGCATCAGGCGCTTCATAGTCCTTTGGAATGTCATCCAAAGAAGCAAATGTTTTCTTGCCTAACGCTTTTTGACGCTTATTAAGGCGTGCCAAACGTTCTGCCTCATCTCTCTCTTGCTCGGCTATACGTTTTTTCTCATTCAGCGAGATAGTATTAATATCTTTATCTTTTTTATACTGGTTGATGTCTTCCTGTATAAAACCGAATTCCATATCTTTACTGATTCGCGCTTCATGCTTCGATTTCAGTGACGGTAGCATAGCAGAGAAGTTATAGATCTTCTGATAGCTTGCTGGCTTGATGCTATCCCACGGTAACGCGTTATCCTCGACACTCTCACCGGTTTCAGCCGGATCAATCGCAGTCGGGAACGGCACATCAGGAACAACACCTAAGTTTTGCGTGCTTCCGCCATTGATACGATAGAATTTCTGAATCGTATATTGCACATGGCCAAGAGGCTTATCAAACAAATCGTAGATATGATTCAACGAACGATGCTGTTGAACCGTACCTTTACCGAATGATTGCTCACCAAGTACGACTGCACGACCGTAATCTTGCATAGCAGCTGCAAAAATCTCGGAAGCAGATGCACTGTAGCGGTTAACCAGTACCGTCAACGGGCTGTCAAAGTAAACACGATCATCCGAATCACCGTTAACTTTTACCCGACCGTAACTATCACGCACCTGCACTACAGGGCCACTGTTAATGAACAGCCCGGTTAATGCAGTCGCCTCAGTCAGTGCACCACCACCGTTGTTGCGCAAGTCAATAACAATGCCGTCAACCTGCTGGTCATTCAGCTTACCGATCTCTTTTTTGGTATCTTCAGACAAGCCGACATAGAAGCTAGGGATCTCAATCACACCAACTTTTCTGCCCTGCGAGAATTTAACCGAAGACTTCACGGCACGGTCTTCAAGACGGATCTTGTCGCGCACAATAGTGACATCGTAACTTTTTGAATTCTTACCCTCAGGCAAGATTTCCAGCTTAACCTTACTCCCCTTAGGGCCTTTAATGAGCTGAACAACATCGTCCAAACGCCAGCCGATCACATCAACCATCTCTTTGCCGTCTTGGGCAACACCAATGATTCGATCACCAGCCGCCAGCTTCTTGGAAGCCGAGGCCGGGCCACCAGCTACCAGCGAGCGGATAACGGTATAATCGTCAACCACCTGCAACACTGCCCCAATCCCTTCAAGAGACAAGTTCATCTCTGCCTGGAACTGTTCGGCGTTACGCGGTGACAAATAGCTGGTATGTGGATCAACCTCACGAGCAAATGCATTCATATAGATCTGGAATACATCCTCGTTGTGAGTCTGGGTCAGGCGCTTCAACGCATTATTGTAACGCTTATCCAGTGTTTCTTTGATTTCCTTCCACTCTTTACCCGCAAGCTTCAGGTTAAGCGCATCGTATTTAACTCGCTTACGCCACAACTCGTTCAATTCATTACGATCTTTTGCCCATTCAAGCTCAGAACGATCCAGAACAAAGTCTTCATCGATATCGAAAGTCATTTCTCTATCCAGTAGCATCAATGCATACTGGTAGCGATCATAACGACGCTCTAACAACTTGTTAAACATGTCATACGCAGCCGTAGACTCACCTCGTTTGAGCTGATCATCTAACTGGTATTCCCATTTTTTAAATTGCCTGATATCGGAAGCTGTAAGGAAGCTTTTGTTGAAGTCCAGCATTTCGATATAGCGATCGAACACACTGGCAGAGAATTGGTCATCAAGAGTGAATTGCTTGTAGTGCGATCGGGTAAACCGCGAAGCTATCCTTTTACTTGCTGTAGCGTGCTGCTTTTCAGGAGCAAGCTGCGGCAAATCACTTAACGAATACTTGGCCTCTAGGGCCTGAGCTGAAGCTGCTAGCATCATGCCAGCAGCGATCAGTGAGAAACGGAATCGACATTTCATACGTCGAGCATTCTCCTTTACGAACGAAGGTGCTCCGCTTTAACTACCATGGTCAAACCATTGTTTAAACGAACACGCACATCGTCTTTATTGATTTCAACGATAGTCGCCGGCATGTTTCCGTTACCCATGTTAACACTAACGTTCTTGCCAACTTTCACTTCATCAGCTGTCAGTGCACGGGTCGTTTCAGCAGGCTTTTTATTTAGCTTAGTCGTTTTTTGCTTAGTGCTCTTTGGTTTAGATGATTTTGCACGAATTTTTTTCGCTTTCGCTTCACCATCTTTGCTTGCAGCAGCTTTCGCCTCTGCCTGCTCTTTACGACGAGCTCGTACTTTAGCCTTGCTCTCTTCAAGTGCCTTCTTAGCGTGTTCTACGTGCTCTTCTTCCAACACGCCACACTCGTTACCATCAAGGTCGACACGACTTGCACCGGCTTTAACACCATGAAGGTAACGCCAGGAAGAAGTATATTGACGCAGAGCTGTACGCAACTGAGTTTTACTTACTTTGGGATCTTCATTCAAACGCTCAGCGAGCTCTTGGAAGATACCAATTTTTAGAGGCTTTGCTTCACCTTCAACAGTAAAACATTTAGGGAAACGCTCAGCAATGTATGCAATCACTTCTTTACTGTTCGTTAGCTTTTCAGAGTTTTCCATGGACTTTCCTGACAAATGCGAGTGAAACTCGCCGTTAGTACTTTGATCAAAAAGAAATAGTCTCGCTATTATAGTTACCTAATGCTGAAAAACCACCGAAAGCATGCAATTAGAGCCTTTTTTGTAGTTCCTCGACCAAACTTACTAGTCCATCCTCGTCAGATTGGTCAAATCTTGATAAATTTGGGCTATCAATATCCAACACTCCATATAGCTCCCCTTTTACAGTAAACGGGATCACTATCTCAGAATTGCTCGCAGCATCACAGGCAATATGTCCTTCAAACTGGTGCACATCAGCAATACGCTGAACACGATTTTCTGCAATTGCTGTCCCACATACACCACGGCCAACGGGAATACGTACACAAGCCGGATTACCCTGAAATGGTCCAAGTACAAGCTGGTCACCTTTCAGAAAGTAGAAACCAGCCCAGTTAATATCTTCTAACTCCATATAGAGTAAGGCACTAATATTAGACATATTAGCAATGAGATCTGGCTCGCCTTCGATCAGTGAAACCGCCTGGTTAGTGAGTCGTTTGTAAAATGCTGATTTATTATCCATGGCTTACTCCTTTTATAGCCGTTAGAATGGCGATCCTCATTAGTAATAGGAATCATTATCACTGTGAAAGGCAATTCGAATCAAATGATTAACTGGTCTTGGCTGATAAAGCAAGCAAAACATCACCGCCCCAGACTGGTAGCGGCAAATATCATCGCGCTGGTCGCTACGTTAATCAGTGTCCCTATCCCGCTGCTGATGCCCTTGATGGTTGATGAAATTTTGTTGGACAAGCCGGCTGGCGGGATTCAATTTCTCAACGTTTTTCTGCCTGAATCATTGCAGCAATCAACCGCCTACATCCTCCTTGTTCTTCTCCTTGTTGTTTTAATGCGGGCAGGCAGCCAGGCGTTGAATATTCTCCAAAGTCGCCAGTTCACGCTAGTTGCCAAAGATATTACCTACAAAATGCGCCAGCATCTCATCGACAAACTTGGTCGGATCAGCATGCGCCAATACGAGGAGAGAGGTAGCGGCGGAATCACTTCACACCTTATAACCGATGTCGAAACTATCGATAAGTTCGTCGGAGATACCTTAAGCCGTTTCCTCATTGGCTTACTGACCGTCGTAGGTACTGCTGCTATTCTGCTATGGCTGAACTGGCAACTCGGCCTGTTCATTTTGTTGGTCAACCCTGTTGTCATCTATGCCTCCAAGATGATGGGGAACAGAGTTAAAACCCTTAAGAAGAAAGAAAACCAGGCTTTCGAAAAATTCCAGCAACGCCTGGTCGAAACACTTGATGGGATCTATCAGCTTCGGGCCGCCAACCGCGAACGGGATTTTCTTACCCAACTAAAGTCGAGCGCCAACGACATTCGACATGATGCCGACAAGTATGCCTGGCAGTCGGAAGCCGCCGGACGGATATCTTTCCTTTTGTTCCTTATTGGTTTCGAGCTGTTCAGGGCAATGGCGATGCTCATGGTGCTGTTTAGCGACTTAACCATTGGCCAGATGTTTGCTGTCTTTGGCTACCTATGGTTCATGCTCGGTCCGGTTCAGGAGCTGCTTGGAATTCAGTTTGCCTGGTACAGTGCCTCTGCAGCCATGCAACGCCTAAATGGCCTGATTGCCCTCGAAGAAGAGGTTCGACCAACCCCGAAAGTCAATCCTTTCAACGAGGGTGAAGCGCTTCAAATCGATGTGCATGATCTGCATTTTGCCTATGATGAAGACAAAGAAGTCCTTCGGGGCCTTAACCTGACGATTCCTTCCGGCAAACGTGTTGCACTTGTTGGCTCGTCAGGCGGCGGTAAATCAACGCTCATTCAGCTGTTATTGGGGATTTACCAAAAAGATCATGGGGACATCTTTGTTAATGGCTGCCCCATTGAAGATGTGGGTTACGAGGCGCTGCGTAACAAAATGGCCGTTGTGCTACAGCACCCGGTGCTATTCAATGACACCCTGAGACACAACCTAAGCCTGGGAGCGCAATTTAGTGATCAGGAGCTATGGCAGGCACTTGAAATAGCCCAAATGGCCGATGTTACCCAACGCCTGACCGACGGCCTGGATACAGAAATCGGCCGTCAGGGCATTCGCCTTTCAGGTGGGCAACGTCAACGGCTGGCTATCGCCCGGATGATTCTCGCTAACCCTGAGTTTGTTATTTTGGATGAGGCTACATCGGCACTGGATACCGCCACTGAAGCAGCTTTACATACTGCTCTTAATCAGTTTTTAGCCAACCGGACCACACTGATTGTGGCACACCGTTTATCTGCGGTTAAGGAAGCTGATTTAATCTACGTGCTCGAAGATGGTCAGGTAAGTCAAACTGGCACTCATTCTGAGCTAGTGAATGAAGAGGGCCTGTATCAAACATTATATGGCTCGGTACAATCTGCTGATAGTTCAACAGCTAATGAGCAACTACCTGTAGCCAGATTGAATGTAAAATAATATAGTGTTCATTTTTTACGACCCCGATTAAAAACTGCTTAGTTTTTGATCTATTTAAAGGATTAAACAACCATGTCAATGGCAAGACTCTGCCCCGGTTGCGACTTACCTGTTATGCCTCAGGTCGCCCTTCAGGGACAAAGTGCCTATTGCCCGCGCTGCAATACACGCCTCTATCGCGGCGGGCATTTTCACTTTACTGGTGAGCTGGCCATTGCCCTGACATGTTTAATCCTTTTTATTCCGGCGCATGTATTCCCGTTAATTACCATTCGCCTCTTCGGGGTAATGATCCCGGCATCCCTTCCCTCCGGAACGATTACGCTCGCCTCTAACTTTCCGGCTGTTGCCATACTCATCCTGTTCTGCAGTACCATAGCACCGCTGCTGGTCTGCTTATCGGTACTTGGCGCGCAAGCCGGATTAAAGTTCAGACGCTTCAAGCTCTTTCGCACCTCGGTGTGGATTATCGAACACCTAAAATACTGGGCGATGTTTGATGTCTTTCTGGTCAGCCTGGCAATATCCTGTTTCAAGGTTCAAGACTATGCAGATATTTACGTCGGCCCTGGGCTGTACTCACTAATCCTGTTACAGGTCCTGATGTCGCTGCTTATCACCCGCATCAGTGTCAACCGTTACTGGGAAGCCTGGCAGCCAGAGACAGAGCACAAACCGAATGAGCTAAAGGCCCATTGCCATACTTGTCACCTTACCCAGGCTCATACCGATACCTGCGTTCGTTGTGCATCGCCACTGTATCTCCGTATGCCTCATTCCATTCAAAAAACGTGGGCACTGCTAATTGCCGCGACAGTTTTCATTTTCCCTGCAAACCTTTTTCCGATATCTATTTTTCTGAATAACGGCAAACGGGTTGAAGACACGATTTTCTCTGGCGTAGCCACCCTGGTAAAAACAGATATGACAGGCATCGCCATTATTATCTTTATTGCCAGTATCGTTGTGCCGGTCGCCAAGATTCTGGGTTTGGCCTATTTGCTTTTGGCCATCCAATTCAAACGAAAAATTAACCACCTTCACCGTATGAAACTCTATCGAGTCGTACAGTGGATCGGAAAATGGTCGATGATGGATCTATTTGTGATATCCCTTATGGTAGCCTTAATCGACCGCGACCAACTTCTTGATTTTACACCCGGTCCGGGAGCAATTGCCTTCGGGGTAGTGGTGGTTCTCACTATGCTTGCAGCAGAGAGCTTAGATTCTCGTCTGATATGGGACAACTATGAACAACGGACAAAATAACCAACAACCAGAACCGGTTAATATCAAGCGCGACCGAGGAATATCTCCGTTATGGATCCTCCCGCTACTTGCGCTTGTCCTTGCCGGCTGGCTCGTCTTTAAGGCTGTCAATGAAGCCGGACAACGAATTAAAATCCACTTCAATGATGCTGCAGGCCTAACTGCGGGACGTACGACTATCCGTTATCAGGGCCTGGAAGTTGGTATAGTGCGTGATGTAAGCCTTTCGGACGACCTTCAAAGCATATATGCCGAAGCGGACATCTACCCTGAAGCGGTTCAGGTTCTGAAAGAAGGGACTCGTTTCTGGCTGGTAAAGCCTAAAGCGTCAATCACCGGTATTTCCGGTCTCGATGCCTTGGTATCGGGCAACTACATTGCCCTGCAGCCCGGAGAAGGTAAAGCAGCCTATGAATTCTCCGCCCTCGACAACCAACCGTCTGATACCCCTCTCGGACAGGGGCTTAAAATACAGTTACGGGCACCAAACCTTGGCTCCGTCAGTATTGGCTCTCAGGTGTTGTATAAAAAGATCCCTGTGGGTGAGGTCTATAACTACACGCTCAGCAATAACAGAAAACGAGTACTGATCGACATTCTGATCAAGCCTCAGTTTGCCGAGCTGGTCACCAACAAAAGCCGCTTCTGGAATGTGAGTGGTATGAGCGCCAATGTCGGCTTCAACGGCATTGATGTCCAGTTTGAAAGCCTGTCCGCGATGATTGGTGGTGCGATTGCCTTTGATTCTCCCGATGAGGGCATTGCCATTGAGCCCAACCACCTGTTCCGCCTTTACCCTGATTTGAATACTGCAGGCCGAGGCATCGCTATCACCATCGATCTGCCTGACGGTAATGATATCAGCACCACAGGAGCGCCGATCATCTACAGAGGTTTGGAAATTGGACAGATCTCTGCGCTACGACTAGACGAGGAAAGACAAAAGATTGTCGCCCATGCAGCAATAGAACCGAGTATGAGCGATTTGCTGACGACGGGGTCTCGGATGCTGCTTGAAGAAGCTGAAGTCTCTCTAACCGGTGTGAAAAATATCGGTAACCTGCTCCGTGGCAACTACCTCACCTTGATACCAGGCGAAGGCGAAAAAGCGCGCCAGTTTAAGGCCATCACTCAAGATGAACTACAGGAACAGCAACCTGGTGTTGCCAACTTCTCTCTGTACGCCGACAGCAGTCATGGAATAGAGCGCGGCACAAAACTTAAGCACCGCGGTATTGAAGTCGGCCGGATAAAGAAAGTGCAACTTGAAGGCAAGCGTGTTCGCTTCGATGTTATCGTTATGCCTGAACACACCTCGTTGGTTCGCTCTGCTAGTCGCTTCTACCTTGATGGTGGGATTCAGGCCAGCCTTAGCTCCAAAGGCCTGGATGTAAATGTACCGCCTGCCGATCAACTGATCAGCCAAAATATCAGCTTTACCAGCGCTGGTAGCACCAAGATCCAAAAAAGCTACCCGCTGTATAAGAATCAGCAACTCGCCAAATTGGCTGCCGAAAGCCTGCACGGCACCGCGAAACTAACCTTGTTTGCTGATGAGCTTCCACCAGTATCAGAAGGCAGCCCTATCCTTTACCGAAACCTGCAGGTTGGTGAGGTGAAGAGCTACGCCCTATCGCGTGACGGCGTCACTATTTCTATCGCCATTGACAACAAGTATCGCCATCTGATCAAACCAGATACCGTTTTCTGGAACCGCTCAGGCGTTGAAGTTGAAGCCGGCCTAGACGGTGTAAATATCAAAGCAGATCCAATCAGCACCTTGATTAAAGGCGGCATTGCCTTCGACGAACTTGCAGGTGTATCAAACAAAGCAGGTAAACAATATAAGCTCTACCCTAGCCTCAAAGATGCCAAAGGCTTTGGCCTGCTTATCACGATGACGGCTGACAATGCCAAAGCCATCTCCGTCAATTCAGATATCCGCTATCAGGGCGTCAATGTCGGCAAGGTTATCGAGACGACCCCCGATTTTACAGCGGGCAATGTTAAAATTACAGCTCGCTTATTCCCCAAGTATGCGGAGCTGCTGGCCAAGTCCAACAGTTACTTCTGGGTCGTTACGCCAAAAATCAGCCTGACCGGTGCCAAGAACCTGGATACATTATTGAGCAGCTATATCGCCGTGGCACCTGGCGATGGCCATTACTCGCAAACCTTCGAACTGGGAACCGCTGAAATCGCCAAATCAGGCTTAACGGTTATCCTGGAGAGTGAAGAGCGAAGCTCGATTAACGAAGGAACTCCGCTTCTTTATCGCGACATCCAGGTCGGCCAGGTTGTAAAGGTCTCGTTAGGTGAGCTGGCTGATCGTGTCATTCTGGAAGCTCAGGTTGAAGAAGAGTATAGCCACCTTGTTCGCACCGACACCGTATTCTGGAATGTCTCCGGTCTTGATGTCACTATCGGGCTAACAGGTGCATCCGTGCAATCCGGTACAGTCGACAGCTTGATACGCGGCGGTATAGCTTTTGCCACCCCAGAAAAACAACCGCTGTCTTCAATAGCCAAGCCGGAAACCCACTTCTTGTTGAACAAACAAGCCAAGCCTGAATGGAAAACATGGCGAACCGCAATACCGCGCCATTAGCAAGACTGCATTTCGCAAATAAAGCATGTTAGTTAAAAAGGAGCGCATTGCGCTCCTTTTTTTGTCGTTAATTGGTGCTTTCACAAAGACTGAGACTAACCCACTCGTTGCAATCATCGATTATTTATAGGCTTTGTTATAGAATCTCGGCTCATTGCTAGTTAAACGAGATAGTCCCTTGCATCCTAATATCCACATCCCTGAAGCCTTCATTGAGCAAATTCGTCAGATCATGCCAGAACACCTGAATCTGGATGAGTTTATTGCCTGTTGTAAAACGCCACTACGCCGAAGCATCCGGGTAAATACGCTTAAAATCAGTGTGGAAGACTTTCTGGCCCGCGTCGCTGATAAAGACTGGACGCTGACACCAGTTCCTTGGTGTGAGACAGGCTTCTGGATAGAACGAGAAGATGAAGAGACAGTATCTCTAGGCAACACTGCAGAGCATATGGCCGGGCTGTTCTACATTCAGGAAGCCAGTTCAATGATGCCGGTCACCGCTCTGCTAAAAGACAACGATGGGCTTGATTGTGTGCTGGACATGGCTTCAGCACCCGGCTCAAAGACAACCCAGATTGCCTGCGCAATGAATAACAAAGGGGCATTGGTTGCAAACGAGCTCGCCGCTAGCCGTATCAAGGTGCTTCACTCCAACCTGCAACGTTGCGGTGTGTACAACGCATCCCTAACCCACTTTGACGGTTGCGTATTTGGTGGCTGGGCACCGGAGTCTTTTGATTCTATCCTGCTTGATGCCCCATGCTCAGGCGAGGGCGCGATTCGTAAAGACGATGACGCAATGGAAAACTGGAGCCTTGAGTCAGTCGAAGAAATTGCAGCAGTACAACGCAACCTTATTGTCAGCGGCTTCCAGGCACTAAAGCCTGGTGGTGTGATGGTCTACTCAACCTGCACCCTCAATTTAAGTGAAAACCAACAGGTCTGCCATTATCTAAAAGATACCTTCGGCGATGCCGTACAATTTGAACCGTTAGATACGCTCTTTGAGGGAGCAGACAAAGCGCTGACGGAGGACGGTTTCCTCCACGTTTACCCTCAAATTTTCGACAGCGAAGGTTTCTTTGTAGCCCGGATCCGAAAACTGTATTCCGTCGAATCGCCAAAAGTCAAAAAGCGCATGGGCAAATTCCCGTTTAGCCTTGCCAAGAGCCAAGACCAGCAAGCTATTGCGAAAACGATCAAAGCTGATCTTGATATCAACTTGCCTGAGGACAGCGAGGTATGGCTTCGAGATAAAGAAGTGTGGTTATTCCCGGCTAAACTGCGCAACCTGCTTGGTGAGATTCGTTTCCAACGCATTGGCATTAAGCTCGCTGAACAGCACAAAAAAGGGTACCGCTGGCAACATGAAGCCATTATGTCACTGGCCACCGGTGATGAAACGGTCGCGATTGCCCTGACTTCCGAACAAGCGAAAGAATGGTTTATGGGACGTGATATTCGACCTGAAGACCTGTCTGGTAAAGGTGAGGTCATCGTCACATATCGAGACTACCCTATTGGTATCGGAAAATGGGTCGGTAACCGAATCAAGAACGGCCTCCCTCGCGAATTAGTCCGTGACAACAATTTATTCGATATCTAACTGGTATTACGCTGCGAACGATAAAGCATCACTTTCAGCACAATATAAATGACATCAATAATATATGGCAGCAGTGTCAGAGGCGAATGACATTCTCAGTGCTTAAACTGGCAAATTGTACTGCTTGAACTACCATTGATAGTGTAATTGATCTCCATTTACTAACCAGTTAGCGCAAGGCTCTCACGAGCCATTCCCCTAAGCCCGAGACAGGAGTCGTTTCGGGCTATTTTTTGTCTTCAATTTGCAATTTCGCCGTCAAACCACATTACCAGGCAGATATGTACAGCATTTTTAACGCTATGCTCAGTATGTTGCACAATTTTTTCTAACACTGTCTGAGCCCCACCCCCAAAAGCACACAGCAACACGATAAAAATAACCACCATAGAAACCGTAAAGCATTGAAAGTTTTTAATAATCATTTAGCATTTTCTGCCATTCAAGTTTTTCGAACAACTTGGACGACTTTTTCCGCTATCTTCATCATCTCCCAGTCAATATAGTGAGTCTCAAGCCAACACAAAGCGCAAAGGAAATTACCATGTCAAACGTACTTGTTTTGAAATCAAGCATTCTAGGCGATTATTCTCAGTCAAACGCATTAATTGATCACTTAATCGCATCCTGGGAAACAAAAACTAGCTCTGTTATCGAACGTGATCTAGCAGCGAATCCCCTGCCTGTTCTTGATGGTGAAATTGCTGGCGGCCTTCGCGGTGGCGATAACCTGACTGCTCGCCAGAAAGAAACACTGGCTCTCTCTGACCAGTTGATAGAGGAAGTAATAGCAAGTGATACGCTGGTTATCGCTGCGCCAATGTATAACTTCACCATTCCAACACAGCTTAAAAACTGGTTTGATTTGATTGCACGTGCCGGTGTGACATTCTCTTACACAGAAACAGGTCCAGTTGGCTTATTAACTGACAAAAAAGTTATTGTTGTTACCACACGTGGTGGTATCCACAAAGACGGGGCAACCGATCTGATGGTTCCATACCTTAAGACGATTCTCGGTTTTGTTGGCCTTACAGATGTTGAGTTTGTTTATGGCGAAGCCCTTGCGATGGGTGACGAATTTGCAACTAAAGCAATCGCTGACGCTAAATCTGAACTCGAGCAATTAACAGCCTAATTAAGCGCACTCCTGAATTTCCACTGTTTTTCGACAGGCCACTTCATGGCCTGTCGTTTTTTATCGGTAAATACTCTAAGGTTATTGTTCACTTTTTTACATATCAGTGATGAAAAAGTGATGGAAACGAAACCACAGGCGGGCTTATAGACGCAAACGACTTCATACTGCTCTTCACCTTGACAATATATTGCTGTGTTTCTTTAAAAGGAGGGACACCCTTATACTTTCGAACCGAACCTTCCCCGGCATTATAAGCTGCCAACGCTAGTTCAATATTACCGTCATACTTTTCCAACAGGCGAGCTATCATGGCAGTACCGACTTTAATATTCTGATCGGGCGAAAATGGGTCTATCTTCCAGTGACGGGAGTTCATGTCCATCAACTGCATCAGCCCTTTTGCACCTCTGTGGCTTATTGCGTCAGGGTTAAAATTAGATTCGGTTTTAATAATGCCAAGTACCAAGTCCGCCGGTACATTGTAGTGTTGAGAGTAACGCAATACCATGCGATAGAACTTCGGTTTGCTCTGCACCGAATGATCGGAGAAAAGCCCCTGCCCCCAGTCAACCTCACTAGCCGGACTATCATATATCAAAGACGATACGGGAATCTTCTGGTCATCACTAATAAGGTTAAGAAAAGCCTGATTATCGGGTGAAGCATTCACAGCCTGTGCAGCAAGCACCAAAATTAAGTAAGCGCAATGTCTCATTCTTTACCCATACTGACAGACATCTAGATACCAGAAAAACAGATCGACTTTAGTGTCCTTTTAGCCGGCCCGAAGTGTAAAACAATCTCCGGGCCCTGCCTAGTTAAACAACAATCTCAGCATCAATCAAAGATCAAATTGCAGATAAATTGTGTTGTAATTACTACCGCCTTTGATCCGTCCAAACTGCGAAGCGCTTTCAAAAATGGCTGAGCGATGATGCAAGCTGTAACCTAACCATACCCCGTCTAATGGCTTATAGTTAAATAAATCGCCTAAATTCACATCAAATGAAAAGTCTAGATAGTTCAGCAAGTTACTTGGCTCGTAACCTTTTCTATCCATCTCGCTTTGTTCTATATACGTTATATTGTCAACGTAAGACAAACCTTCCGCGACGCCAAAACGCCACTCTACAGGCCACTCAACGGTATAATAGGCTTTGACTGCGACAACATACTCTTGGGTGGAGCTCTGAACATCAGAGCTCCAATGCCAGACAAACCCCGGAGTAAGGTAAATATCGAGCGGGAGCCCAAACAGTTCATCAGTTAACGGATGTCCGTAGAAGAGTGATGTTAACTTGTTATCGAACTCATCTTTTACCCGGTTACCAGAAAAGATTTCGCCGATATTAGAAGGCGTTGCCCACCCATGCGCCACACGTAAGTAGGGAGAATTACTTAAGGATGACTTTCTGGGCTTGTTAGCATCATTAAAGAATCCAAAGCCCAGGTAAAGCTCACCCTGCCAATCTGAATTCACGATTTCTGAATCACGAATGTTGCCATCAAAGTAAGTGGCATGAGCACCAGCCAGAAGATACAGATTCGAGGTGACATGGTAACTTCCTGAAGCACCAAGTTTCAAATCCGCACCGGCATTAATAGACTCCAGCGTCAGGCCATAATAATAACTGTTATAATCGGACTCTTTCCAAAGTAACGATGCCTCTGGCCTAAAACGCCAGTCACCATAGCTGTATATACCACCAACAGACGCCTGAGAGCTGATCCTACCATCGGGATCCGTTAACAGCTCCAATTCGCTATAGAGGTTGTCATCAAACTGATACTTAAGCTGAAGCCCAATATCCCCTGTGTCACCACCAATCTGATTCTGAAACGAAGACGGTATATCAATAAAATGCATGCGGACTAATGCATTCACCTCCCACTCATCCTGACGAAACAGGTTCACCCCTCCCTCAGTACCGCTAAGAAAGAAGCGATCACCGCGGTAGAACATCATCGGCACAAAAGTCGATACTGTTGAGTCTTCAACAACCTGTTCGGTGGCATAGGGTATTGAAGCATTACGCACAACCGCGGCTATGCCCCATGTTTGCTCTCCATCCCGCTTTACCCTTAAATCATCAACGGAGATAAATCCATTAGAATTGCTTTCCCTGACAACGTCTCTCAGCTCATCTTCGCCTTCTGCCAAGGTACCTGCAAAAGCAATCACCGGAATACAACAGATAAGCCCCACCCAATACTTCAACAAACCCTGTCCCCATTATATTTATCATTTTAATCTTAATAATTTAGCGTACTTATTCGTATGAAGTACAACTTTTTAATTGTAACTCAAGTGCTTTCTCCCTCCTCACAACAGTTAAGGGTAGCAGCAACATGGGTCCGATTGGAGTAAGCTCCTATAAAAGTGTCACCATACGAACAACTGATAAAATCATAAGCAAATATTTCTGCGAGTAATGTCAAATTTGTATTACAAACCAATCTAACACACGCAATTTTTTGCGGCGCAATTTTAATTTCATGGTATATATAAACCAGCCATAAGATCTGAACCATTTAATTAATCTATCAATTAAAGGCAAGCCGACAAATAACAAAGCAATCAACAACAAATAATAGTTACCTCAATATAAAACTGGTGGATAACTTATAAGGATATTTATTCACACTCTTAATCCTCATCCATTTAAATGGAGATATAAGCGTGCGAATAAATAGTAATTGATAATCACCCTGCGGTGATTCATCTGTTGCTTATCAAACATAACAAATTAAAGTCAGTGAAAAGTTACACATGTAATTAAAGACAATATTGTCAATAGCCGACATAAGCATTTAAAACATTAATCCAACTGCATTATTTGCAGCACTTTTACCTATCCTAAACACAACTCATACAGGAGTATATAATGAAGCTGAATAAAACGAGGCTCCTCATAACCCTCGCGCTATTTTCACATTCCGCAATTGCCGTCAAACACGTTGATGCTTCTCTTTTCAATGAGCGAGTCATCACCTTTGAGCAACCCATTGATGTCGCTCCTACTGTAGAATCAGCACAGCCAGGCAAATACTTTTCGCTAATGACACTTGATAGCAAAAGAGCAATATTTGAGGCTAAGCTAACATCACTAACAATGGCTAAAGTAAAGATGGCTGATGGCAATATATATGATCGCATCATATTGCCAGATGGCGGCAGTCCTGCCGAACCGGGAAAACCGAATTTAACCGGGTATAGGCAATTAATCCGTATTCCTGATGGCGCCCAGCTCAATATCGTTGTAGACAATATTGAGTGGTCAGAAACATATACCGATACCATCGTAGACCCTGTTCAATTGCCTTTCCCTGATGTTGTCGAAATGGATGGGACTCGTCCTGATCAAAACATGCCTTTCGTGAAAGATGAAGCAGCTTATGGACTGATCACAGATAGCAAAACACAACCAGTGGATGTTGTCGAAACTGTCCGTGTTCGTGGCAAAAGTTACGCTGTGATATCTTATCGACCGATTGAGTTTAGCCCTGTAGAAAAAACTGTCCGCTTCGCGAAAAAAGTCCGCTTTCATGTCAACTACACGCTTCCTGAAAGTAACGGGTCTAAATCTAAGCGTAGTGACAACCTAGGGTTTGATGCTCCATCTGACTCGGTTATTGACATTCGTACCAAAGCAAACCAAGCAACGGATCCGGCTTTTGAATCAAGCCAATCCGAACATGATGCTACCTTAACGCCAGCACAAAAAGCAGATTACTTAATCATTACCGCAGATCGATTCAAAGACGCAATAGCACCTCTTGCTGCATGGAAACGCCAAAAAGGCTACAACGTCCACGTTGCGACAGTCACAGAAACCGGTAATACACAAGAGCAAATAAAGAACTACATAACCAATGCTTACAGCGCGGGGACAATGACATCTTACGTCTTGTTTGTTGGCGATCACGAAGATATTCCAGGCTGGGAAATTGTTGGTCACGGCTACCACGGCAAGAACCATAAATGGCATACTGACTTCGAATATACGTTAGTTGATGGTGATGATAAGTATCCTGACTTGGTTCTGGGTCGCTTCCCTGGCGATACTGAAACCCAAATAACCAGTATGGTCGCTCGTACCTTAAGCTACGAAAAAACGCCGGTCGATTCAGATCGCTATAATGATATTTTACTTGCCGGGCAATATCAGGACAACGGCGGTAACAGAGTTGCTGATAGGATGTTCATGGAAGATCTACATCGAGTCGCTGACTTCCTGGGCCCTGACTATAACTTCTTTGGTGGACCTGGCGACCTGTTCAATAAAGGCTATCAAATCCATACCGCCCTGCAGTGGGACGCCGATTTATCTAAAGAATTGAAATATGGTGGCTGGGATTACGGTAGCGCCAGAGTTACTCCCCCAAGCCCAGTTCCGCAGGCTTGGAAAAACCAAGGCAATGGTAATCATGTTCAAATATCTGATGCCATTAACCAAGGTGTTGGCCTCGTACTGCACCGAGATCATGGATATGGCAACGGCTCCGGCTGGGCAGACCCGCACTATACCGCTACCGAAGTCAGTGCGCTGGCCAATGGTAACATGTCACCGGTAGTATTTAGCCTGAACTGTGCAACTGGCTGGTTTGACGGCAAAGATTCATTTGCAGAATCCTGGATGCGCAACCCCAATGGCGGTGCCATTGGTTTTACAGGTGCTGCGCGGGTTAGCTACTCGGGTTACAACGACTTGATGCATGCTGCGATTATGGATAGCTTCTGGGATGATTACGACGGCAACTGGTCCAGTAACATTTATCCTGTATCCTGGCGACCGGCTATGGCTATGAACCGTGCCAAGCACCGTCTGTTTAACCATTACGGAACCAGTGGTACAGCACTTTCAACGGCTCGTTTCTTTAGTTGGTTTGGCGATCCTGAGCTAGAGTTGCGTACCCAACGCCCTCAGGCATTAACCGTCACCTACCCTGATAGCCTTTCTAGTGGAAGCAACGCTTCATTCGATGTGATTGTCCAAAGCGGAGACAACAGACTAAAAGATGCACGGGTAGCGTTAGTATCAACGTCAGGTCAATCCCATGTAATGACAACCGACGAAAATGGTATTGCGCACTTTGAACTGACGTCCAACGAGCCAATGACTCTGACTGTAACAGAGCATAATGCACCAGCTTATGAAGGGGAAATAGCTGTTGGCGGTAACAGTATGGTCGCCAAAGTCAGTGACACTCAAACTGCGCCTGCTCGCCAGTGGGTTACGTTAGATGGAACAAAATCGGTTATCGCAGAAGGCACGAATGTTCACTATCAATGGACACAGGTTCAAGGCCCTCAGGTACGGATTGATTATGCAGATAATAACTATGCCTACGCGATCACGCCAGATTACAGCACCACTCTCAAGTTTAAGCTGACAATTACTGATGAAGCTGGAAACAGTGATTCAGCTATTCAAACCGTTATTGTAAAAGCCGGAAACGAAGATAGAAATAAAGCACCTATTGCAAGTGTCGCTAAAGAGCAGGTTGCCACTTTCTCTCAATGGGCAGCCCTTGATGGAACAAAGTCATCAGATCCGGATGGTTCTATTGCCAAATATCAATGGAGTCAAATTGCAGGGCCTGAAGTTAAAATGGCCTATCCGTCGAGCAGCTATGCGTACGCATTGACGCCTGAGGTAAATACCACACTCAAGTTCCAGTTAACCGTCACTGACGACAAAGGAAAAACATCATCGTCAACACATTCTATTATTGTGAATGGCCAAAAGTAAATGATAAAAGGCACTAATTTAATAGTGATATAAGATCATATCATTATATTGGATTGTGCTGATATAAATAAACAGGGAGGCTACTTGTAGCCTCCCTGAGTTATTTTTACTATTAAATAAACCTCATTTCGCGTGTAGAAACCAATATTTCATTAAATAGATATCAGATAACTTATGAAAATATTGATATCAAACCACACTGCTTTCCTCTTGCAGTAACTTTGCAGTTTTTTCTTTAAACAAAGCCATGGACCCTTCGAACTCTGGGATTATCGTAAAAGTCTGAGAGGTTGACTGATAACGCCCAATCTGACGTTGTGCCGGACGAAAAGTAAAAATAATGTCATCTTGCTCTTTGCTAATGCCAAACTCATCATCCCGATACTGCTGTTGATTACCACTGAAACAGCCTTCAAAATACTGCAGTAACTCATGTGCTTGCGGTGATTTAAAATTCTTATCACCAATCGTAGCTGCATTGGTATCCGATACCAATACGCGATAACTATGCTCGCTGTACTTCATGATATCAAATAGCTTACGGCGCTGTGGTTGAGTTGGCTTTGTTGCGACATGCACACGCCCCCGGGCTTCATAGCGAATAATACCTGTCGCCGTCATTAAGTTAACAATTGTTATCTCATCACAGGCACCATGCATTTCTTTAGGTAGTAATTCCGCAACTGCCCGATGATACTGACGATTACTCAAATCAGAACGATTCAAATTGAGTAAACTGCCATCACGTAGAATATATCCCCCATCCTTTTTAATCTTTGTAACCCCAAAATGTGCTACCAGTTTGTCTAATAGCGCGTCATTAAATTGTTGTTCTTGTTGAATCATACCACTCATCTATTTACAAACTACGCAATGCCTCAGAAGCTCTTATCATTCACCAGAGCAATTTTAAATTCAGTGCGTAAACTCTCATTATGCAAATAAGGTATATTATGCAATGACTTAGCAGCAGATCACCAAAAGAATACTCTTTGTTAAAGGGAATGGGCAGCGTATTATTTCACTCGAAGCCCTGGACGTTAGATAAAGCTGATCTATACTGAATATTGGAAAGCGTATCTTTCTGCCAATAGGTCTTTTGAGATGAGGGGAAAGAGTAGCAACCATGTAAGTTTCTGGGCTTGTAGCATGGTCAACGAGAGAGAAGCAGAACCCTGTAATAGCTAACTCTCGACGCGCTTTTCATACTCTTTTCAGATATGCACCTGAAACCCGCTAATGCAGCGGGTTTTTTGTTGTCTCTTGTTTTCAAACTACACTTCCCAGTCAGGATCGGTCGACTGAAAAGTCTCAATTTTCTCATCCGCCCAGCTCAGCGCTGCCATCACACAAGGAAAGCCCAGTGTACTTGTTAGCAGGATGAGCGTATGACGTATTTCTTCGGCACTTGCACCCGCTTCTAGTGCCCGCTTAGTATGGCTATGAACCGCACCTTCAGAGCGAATGGCTGCTGCCGCCGCGAGTTGAATCAACTGTGCTGATTTCTCATCCAGTGGCCCTTCCAGCTTCGTTGCCTTGCCAAGCGCCTCTAGTGCATTGAGTAAATCCGGGTGACGCTTTTTGATTTTAAGATACTGATTGGAAGGGTTACCTGCCATGAGTCTTTCCTCGTATAATGAAGTTGATCATTAGTATAGACAGTTATAGCCGCCACACTTCTACGTATTACATTCCATAATTTACGAACTGAGAATACAACATTTAAAGGAACCGGATCTCAATTGCTCATCTAGACATAATCTATTATTTAAAGTTGCCTGAGGCTAAATATCTAGCAATTAAACGAATATCCTCATCGCTGTAGTGTTTCATTGCGATTTCCATTGACATAAATAGTCCATTCTTACGTTTTTTTAGCTGGTAATCTTTCATCTGATTGACCAGATACATCTCTGTCTGTCCACCGATTTTAGGATACATCGGCATTACAGGTTCATTACCCGTTTCACCGTGACAGGTTGCACAGCCCCCCTTACCCGGAGACATATAAAGCTGTTTGCCCAATTCAAGTTCTGCATCTGCAAGAGCTGAATAGCTAATGCATGCAAACAGCATCCAGAGTATTACTTTCATGGCTATAACTCCCCACTTAAACAAGTTAGCCAACGTTCGATAACTTCAGGTTCATGTTTGATATAGCCTGAATAGCGATACTTCACGACACCATCAACAACAACTAAAGTAGCAGGGAGCCCCTGAAACCCTAGTTTATTAATTGTGCTTATATCTGGCTCGATGGTTTTTGGTAGTCGCTGAATTTTCAACTGCTCAAATCGAGAATCAATAGCAGCCTGGTTATCCCCAATATGAACGGTTTCAACCCTAAAGTGCTTGCTGGTGGCGATGCTATTTAATGCCGGTAGCTCTTTAAGACATGGCGGACACCATACAGCCCATAAGTTCACTAAACTCACTGGGGCCGTTAATTCCGTTAGCGTGTATGGGGCATGGCTTTGCTCAAACCCTTGTGGTGTAGAACAATTACTTGCGTAAGCAGGTATACTAACAATCAACGCTAAGTTAATCAGTACAGCTTGTTTGAAGTTATTCATTGATATGCCTTTTCAAGCTTTGTCCGATTTTTGCTCCGCCTTCGCCATAACCAAAAACGTCAATCAGTTCACGATCTGGGCCGTAGAAGTAGATATATGCAGAGTGGAATACTTCATAATGTTTTGGCAGTGGTGGATAAATAGGCTTGCCTTCGAGTGAGTAACCATAGGTCGCATTTAAATTCTTCGCAACGACTTTGATTTGATCTTGTGTTCCAACTAACCCAGTCATTTTTGGGTCGAAGTACTTGACGTACATATCCATATTGGTGACAGTGTCACGATTTGGGTCTATAGAAATAAAAATTGGTGTGACTTTATCAGCATCCTCACCCAACACGTTTACCGCAGTCGCTAGATCAATCACAGTTGTTGGGCAAATATCAGGACAGCTCGTATAACCAATACCAATTAAAAGATATTGCCCCGACCAGCTTTCTTCAGTCACCGTACCCAGGTTGTACTCTTGAAGCTCAAACTGGAGAGGTTTAGCCATAGCTCCGCTGTTGACCATAGTGATCGCAAACGCGGTAAAAGCAAGATAAGAGAGAATCAATCGCATAACAATTCCTTAGTTTGCTATTCTAATGGCAAACGGTGTTGGTAATACCCATGACTAAAAGGTTCGGAGCTTTAAGCCGGGTATCAATTTCATGTAGAACCTTGTTAGTGCGAATATCGAAAACAAAAAGCTTGGAAGACCCCTCTTGTGTTGCAAACAACGTTTTAGAATCAGATACCACCACCACTTCTTTCAGCTTATGTTTTAGCGGAACAGATTGAACAGGCTTATCAGAAGCAAGCTCGAAAATATCCAGCGCGCCTTTTGACTCGATAATGCCCATGGTTTCAATCCATCCCGTACGGACAGATTTGGGTGAGCCCGTCAACTTGAACTCTTTCACTACTTCGCCCCCCCAAGATTCAATCACCTGTGCCGAGCCGTTTTCACTGGCAAGCACTATATATTCAGAGTCTGAGCTCACGTAGGGACGCCAGGGTGTAGAGTCGAATTTAAAGGTATTGAATTCCATCTCCATCGATAAGTCCCAAACTACAACGGAATTATCCTTATATTGTGAAGCTAGGGCTAAACGTGCATCTGGAGAGAGGGTGAGATCAGATACTGCGCCTTCGCCAACTTCGATGTAACGCTTTTGTCCGTCATGGTTACGATAGACCAGTGTGCGACCACTTGTACTTTCAGAGACATACAAATTGTACCCTCCGTTATCGAAGTTCATGCTGAATGGCGATTTGATATCGGTAATTGAAGTAACGTATTCACGCTGTAACGGCTTGATGATTTCGATGCGATCTTTCATTGCAACGGCGAGCTGCGCTTCGTCTGAATGGAAAGCGATTTCGCTTGGTACGCTCGCAACCCCCATTGCCCAATGTTCTTTCTTTACCAGGTCGAAGACATAAACGATCGGGGTTTTTCCATCAATATAAACCAATAAATCCTGTACATCGGACACTTCAATATGGGTAGGTTGCGCTTTCAACTTAATTTGATCGGTATAAGAGAAGTTAAAGGTATCTATCACCGCCACTTTGTCAGAGGCTTCATCAGAGATAAATGCCCAGCGAGCACCATCGTCATAGCGCCCTGGAACATCCGCATTCGCATTAAACGCGACGGTGCCAATAGACAGCGCCGTTGTCCAAACTAACAAAAAAAATCTATTCATAATATGCCTCAAACTGAACAGAAGCCCCGCAAGGGGCTTCATACCTTAGGTTATGGATTTCGAATACAACGGGTATAGAACTCAGAGTCTTTCGACATACCAAAACCTTGGCCAGTGAGGTAACCATGTGCCCAACCTTCGTTATCACCAGTAAAACGAAGATCTAACTGTTCTGGAGATTGGTTCTTCTTACGTGGTGGCAGTGGACGTACGTGTATCGTCGGGCCTGCTGTATCAGAAGTACTGCTCCAGAAAAAAGACTTCACCGGAGTATTTGGGAAAAACTCTTCCTCAATCGCAGGGGACACTTTGTTGTAGTTAACGATAGAATTCATCTCTTTGATGTTTGGCGTGCGCCAGTCATCGTAACCCGCAGACTCCAAATTTTGGCAGTATTGAAGCGCGTCATCGAATTTACGTTTTACGTAGTCGATATTTTGCTGCCACATACGGTTGGTGACTTTTTCTGTAACAGTGCCATCTCCGTTATCTACGTATTGCATGTTGTGGTAGGCAGAGTCATTGTCCGCTCGCACACAACGTACAAGTTTGGTTGATGCTGTGTGCTGACCCATGATGTGTGCATCAGGAAAGCCAACGTGCCAAACGTGATCATGGCGGTCACTGGTCGGGAAGGTCCAAATATCAGAGTTCTGACGTGGCATATTCAGGAAGACATCGGTATTAATCGCTGGACGAAATTCCCCCATATCAGAGATGGAGAACAATTCCTTCATTAGTGGATAGCGCCAGTCTGTATAACCGTCTATCTCTAGGTTTTGACAGTATTCGCGCCCTTCCACCGCCGTCATCCAGATACGAGACGAGTCACGTTCCCACATCAGTTTAGTGCTGTTGTCGATAACCACTTTACCTGATTCAGAAATCGTGTAGCTTGGCTCGTTGCCTTTATAGTCAGAGTCTTCGCCAAAAGTATCGGTAAAGTTTTGAATCTGACCTGTATCAGGAAGCTTAAACCCTTCTGGCGCAGGCATGCCGATACCTGTAATGAACTCCTCTTTCTCAATCGGTTTCACGCGTTGGCCTGAGACATAAGAAGCTACGTCACGGTAGTCCTGCTCAGATAGCATCTTAGCGTACGGAACCATGATGCCGGCTGACGCGCCGTTGGTGCGTTTGCCATCGCGATAAGCCAACATCTGTTCATAGAGGTAGGTCGGCATCTGTCCTTTCAACGGCGGAAAGCTCTCCTGCGTAGAAGCGCCCTGCTCTCCGTGACAGGCCTTACAGGTTTTGTCGTAAAGCTCTTTACCACGTTTGAACCCTTCGCTCTCTAATACATCTGGCATTGGGTTGTATTTCATCTTTTGAGCACCTAAAAGAATCGCAGTAGAAGCCATGTCGCGCGGTGGGTTAGCATAAACAATCTCTTTCATCTGGGAAGAGATCCCTGCGTGGCGTTCATTGTCCATCGCAAACCACTGATCCAAGAGCCACTGTGGATTAAAACCTTCTAATTTCGGGCTTAGTGTCTCTGGTACTTCTTCTCTAGCAGGGCGGTGACAGCCTAAATAACAACCAAACGCTATTCGTTTCGCTGCTTTCATGTCTTTAGGCGAGTTTCTCAAATCTTCAAACGTACGGTTGATGGTGTAATCACCGTAGCCATTGTCGATATCTTCTGCTGCGAACGCATTGCCAGCCAAAATTATGCCAGTTACAAGCGGTAATATAGTCAATTGTTTCATTTATAGGCCCTCCGTCGCCATAACTGTACGAATGCGTTCTTCTTCACGTAAGCGCATCTTGCGTTTTAGGTTAGGATGGGCAATATCGTAGTGACAGCCTGAACATTTCCAAGACGGATCGTTGTCTTGGTTATTGAATGCAAGATTGTGTGAGAAATCAGATGCCAGTGAGTTTTCATCAGCACCTTTTGCACGCTCCTCCAAACCGCGGTGACAGTTAACACAACCAGAATCGAAAACATACTCGGCGCGATTTGGGTGCAACTCTTCGTAGTCAAGTGAATCCATACCAAGTACAAATTCCCCCCAAAGATGGCGAGTTCCCGATGTACCTTTTACCCAAAGTTCCTCAACCACATTCGATTCTGGTAGGTGACAGTCAACACAATCAGCCACAAAACCATGCTGATTGTTGCCACCGTGGATTGATTGCGCAAAGGTTTCGGCCATTGGCTCCATGGTATGACATGAGGCGCAAAATTCGTTTGAGCTAAAGACATGCAGCACTTCGGTAGCTGGCAAGGCGGAAAAAAGGCCAACCGCCACACCGGCCAAGCTAACCGCCAGCAGAACGGAACGCTTTACCTGCTTAATTTGTTGGATTAATTTCATACCCTACCCTCGCTTAAGGTTTCTGGGTTAACACAGAAGCTTTAACCACTTTCGCTTCACAAGATTGATCACTGAGGTAGGTCAACCACAGAGTTACTGGGTAGGTTTCGCCAGCCACCGGACGTTTGTGTAAATCCATTAGCATGAAATGCAAACCACCTTTTTGAAGTTTGGTTACGCCATCTTTTTTGAGAAACAGCTTCGGAATTCGCTGCATTTTCATGACACCATCTTTCATTTCTGTCTTGTGCATCTCGATACGGTTGGACAGCGCGGGAATATCTGCCCCTAGAATCGCTTCTGGTGAAGGGGTACGCATTGCTTTTACTTCATCTGTTATCTTAAGCTCGGCGTTAAAAAATAGCGCAGTACGGCTAACACCTGGTGCGGGCTCGACAATCACACAATCTGAGATGGTGACATCTGCAAATACCGGTAATGCAA
Organism: Photobacterium alginatilyticum; assembly: GCF_009910675.1. Classification (GTDB taxonomy): domain Bacteria; phylum Pseudomonadota; class Gammaproteobacteria; order Enterobacterales; family Vibrionaceae; genus Photobacterium; species Photobacterium alginatilyticum. Next base: position 107,389 of record NZ_RSEJ01000031.1, read on the forward strand.
AAAGTAATCCTAGAATTGCCACTAGTTTGTTCATTTTGTGCTTCCTTAGAACTTAAGGTTCAAACCAAGGTTAATGTTATCGTTGCGGTTTTCACCGTTGCCTTTGCCGTCTTCCGCATACTCAGCGAGTTCGAGGTAAGTTGAGAAATGCTGATCAAACGCATAGGTTGCGCTTGCTAGGTACAAGGTTTCATCCTCTTTTAATGCATCCTCAAAATTTTTGTATTGTGCGCCTAGTTTGAACGTTAATTTGTCCAGAGAATATTTTCCTGAAACGCCATAAATGGTGCTATCTCCTTGAGGATCGTCGATGTTAAGCTCGACCAAACCGCCAGCATAGAAGTTGCCTGTGGTATAAGACGACGACAGTGCGTAGCGAACATAAGGTTCTGATTGATTGCCTGGCATTTGCTTTTCATCGATTTGTGCACGGTTAAGTACCAGGTCAAAGTTTTCAGTCACATAAAGAAGACGAAGCCCGAAAATATCTACATCTTGTTCGTTATTATTATTTGGGCTGATAACAGCAACTTTTGCGTAGATGTTGTTCCACTTTGGGGTCATATAGGCCAGTTGGTTATTACCATTTTTTCCCTGGCGAAACAGCGCAACATTGCTGGACAGGTGCATGTTATTGCTTTCAAAGATATCTACTCTCGAATAAAGATCTTTATATGTCCCTGTCGTACCGTTACCAAAGAAAATGCCTCCTAGGCTCTTGTTGACCAAGACCAGATTGGCTTCGCTTACGCGAATATCAAAGTCTTGGTCCTCGGGAGCTGTTTTGGTCAGATCTTCAGAATATTCACCTTCTAGCTTGTACAGAATGGTAACGAGATCCGTTTTGTGTTTACCTTTTATTCCCGCAGTCGCTCGCTGAATCTCCGATTGGTAATCCTGATTATCTTCCCAACGAACTTGTCCCAGGATGTCACCGTAAAAAGTGGGAGTTATATAAGTATTTGCGGTGGCAGCCGCTGAAGACAAAGCAAGAGCTGAAAAAAGTAAAGTGTGTTTTAACTGCATAAATAGACCTACTCTTAATGGGGTAGTTACTAAAATTTGTTTCGAATTATATAGAGTTATGAAATTGGCAATACGCATGTCGGTAATAGCAGCTATTCAGAAAATGAATAGCTGATATGAGATCAAAGAAAGTATCGAAATTTTTTCAGCTTTAGTGATGAGTGAGGAAAATTGACATAAAAGTCAGTAATATATTCGAGCAGTCGAATGAGGTTATTAATATGGATATCGAAGCAGTAAAGATGTTCTGTGCATTAGCAAAAAAACTAAACTACACAGAGACAGCCAAGGCGCTCGACGTAAGCCAACCAACGCTAAGCCGGAAGATTAAAGCTCTCGAAGAAAGTCTAAATGCTACTTTGGTGTTTCGTCGTGGCAGTAGCATAAGCCTTACTCCGCAAGGTGAAACATTTTTAGAATCTGCAGGGCAAATTCTCGAGCTTATAGAGCATACCGTTGAGAAACTTCACATTGAACGAAAAGGGATATGTGGGCAATTGCGTATTGGCTGTTTACATCCAATGGCAAGATTTCTGGCAAGGCATTTTTTGTCTGATTTCCATGAAAAGTATCCGAATATTCAAATTCACTTTCACACACTAACACCGAGAACGCTGAACTTATTCGAAGACGTCGACTTGATGATTGCACCATTTTGGCCAAATGATGAATACGTTGTATGCCGTAAGTCGTTACCTTTCGAAAGATGTTGTTATGCATCACCAAAGTACATTAAAAAATATGGTGAACCTAAGTTTGTTAATGATCTAGAACTGCATCAATGCATTACTCAAACTAACACACCGTATGTAGAACGTCATTGGAATCTGACAAATAGAGAAGGTCAATCACGACAGTTTGAGGTCACTGGAGATATGACAACCAACTCTATTGATATAGCAATCGATCTTGCTGAAGAAGGGTTTGGCATTGGGTTGATTCCAGTAAACCAAGTTCGTGAAAAAGTAAAAACTGGTAAGCTTATACAACTATTTAATGGTGATTGGTCAGAGAAAGGTAATCTATATATTTTATATAAGCAGAGCATTCACACACCGAAGCGTTTCAAGATATTTATCGAAGAGTTTGAAGTGAAGTGGCATAGTTAATTTGGCCACCTGATTAGAGGTGATATCATCACCTCGGAAGTTAACAGGTGACACAATGACAAAACGTAGTAGAAGAACATTTAGCCCCGAGTTTAAACTTGAAGCCGCACAGTTAGTTCTTGACCAAG
>NZ_RSEJ01000222.1 GCF_009910675.1 Photobacterium alginatilyticum
TAACGCCCGCAATAAGGTGCGCCCCACTGAAGCGACAAAGCACACTGAACTCCGTACCAAAACCGCCGAGTGTAATGCGTCACACTTGATTGCCTTGTTATACGTTTTGGTTTCAATACGCCAGCCTCCCATCAGAAAGTCTTTTAAGCTTTCTGGCAACTCTAGCCGATACTACTAGTTCTTTAAACAAATGCTCAGTATAGAAATCATGGGAAATAATTCTTACTTTATACCAAAAAAAATAACGTTTTTTTGTTAGTTCTAGTTCATGGATGTCAAGCAACAAACTAAAACTTGGGAAGCCACCTATAATCCCTAGCTGTGCTTCGCCAACAATGAAATGTACAGGATGCGGTTCATCATCAACTCGGACAAAGCCAAAGAACTTTTCTCCTGCCAAGTCTCCTAGAGCATCGTATGTTGGAAGCTTGGGGCTGTGTAAGTACCAATGCACAAACGAAACCAGTCCTCCAACTACCGGCACTAAGAAAATTAAATAATCCAATTTTGACCTCGATACTTCCAAGACGTATAACG
>NZ_RSEJ01000223.1 GCF_009910675.1 Photobacterium alginatilyticum
GTAATAGCGCCGATGGTAGTGTGGGGTCTCCCCATGTGAGAGTAGGACATCGCCAGGCTTGAATTTATAGGAAGCCCGCTGGGTACAGCGGGCTTTTCTTTCGCTCCGGCTGATTGCAATGTGAGCGGAGTCAAAAGAAGGTTTTCACTTTATAACCAGTTAGTCTGGTTGAAGAAAAAGATGAAAATTTTGTCTTGACTGGAAATCAGAAAAGCGTATTATACGCGTCCTGACTTGCTGAAGCGGTTAWCGCCAAGGCATTGAAAGTCAACGTTCTTTAACAATTTGACCATGCAATCTGTGTGGGCACTCGTGAAATGAATAGTCGAAAAGATTATATCAATGAACTGAGTGACCAATACAAATACTAAGTTTACTTATTATTTGRCACAGTCAATTCGTTCTAACTTAGTTAGAACAATCAGTATTCATTGAGCCGGTCGAGAGACCAACAAAACTTTAATTGAAGAGTTTGATCATGGCTCAGATTGAACGCTGGCGGCAGGCCTAACACATGCAAGTCGAGCGGCAGCGAC
>NZ_RSEJ01000224.1 GCF_009910675.1 Photobacterium alginatilyticum
TTTATCCTCCCCGGAATAAGGAAATAGCCCCTATCTCCTTTAGCTCGATCAATAGAGATAGATGCCCCTCTTCGAGCTGCTCCGCCCGGCTACCTATTATATAGCTAGCTTTCCCTTGCACCGCCTTAATAAGGGTATCTTTACCTCATAGATCGGCCTTACGGGCCGGCAGGGAGGGTTGTCTCCTACACACTGGGAGTTTTTCAAGTGGTTCAATCAAAATACATACAGGAAGTTCAAAGCTTGGGCAGAACAGTTCCACTCGCTGCTCGCTGATCTGATCCGCTTTTCTACTCTTCAGTTCCTTCCACGAATCGTCCATCTAATAGCCCTTTCTTCGGTAACGGTCTTTCCAAGCAAGATGCACTTCTTACCGSCTTTCATCTTAAKTTAAGTACGGTAGTTCACGGATGCTTTTTTCTCATCGTGTAGCCAGARAATTCGAATAYCGCTACATCCTTCCATTCCTCAGAAAATATGATCTACTAGTTCGCTGGCTCGATGGAGGTGAATTGGATCGGGTGAAAGTGGTT
>NZ_RSEJ01000225.1 GCF_009910675.1 Photobacterium alginatilyticum
GAAATGATAATTTCTCTCTGTAGAGCTCTAGAAAAACATCATAGGAATCCAACAAACTCGACCACGATCATTTTGAATGAATATCGAGCATTTTATAAGCAAGAGAAGAAACACCAAAAACCATACATCAACTCTGAAATGACAAACCAATTGTGCTCTTGTCAAATTCTGTTTTAATCAAGCAATGTAAAATGATGATTTCTCTCTGTAGAGCTTTAGAAAAACATCATAGGAATCCAACAAAATCGACCACGATCATTTTGAATCAATATCGAGCATTTTATAAGCGAGAGAAGGAACAAAAAAAAACCATACAACAACTCTGAAATGACAAACCAGTTGTGTTCTAGTCAAATTTTGTTTTAATCAAGCAATGGAAATGATAATTTCTCTCTGTAGAGCTCTAGAAAAACATCATAGGAATCCAACAAACTCGACCACGATCATTTTGAATGAATATCGAGCATTTTATAAGCAAGAGAAGAAACACCAAAAACCATACATCAACTCTGAAATGACAAACC
>NZ_RSEJ01000032.1 GCF_009910675.1 Photobacterium alginatilyticum
GGGCTGTTTGCCCGGCACCAGAAGCCACCTCTGTTGACGATAAGCTGATGTTTTCCACATTGCGTCCGAGCTCTTCAGTGACAGAGTTCTGCTCGCTACAGGCGCTGGCAATTTGCATACTCATTGTAGCTATCTGGCCAACTTCCTGTTCGATCTGAGCGATGTCATTGCCTGTTTCTTGTGATTGTCCAACACACTCATGAATTAAGGTGCAGCTCTGTTTGGTTGCTTCGCCTGCTTCTTTGGCTCTATTTTGCAACTGTTCAATGATTGTGATGATTTCACTGGTTGATGCCTGCGTCTTGCCTGCCAGTGAGCGGACTTCATCGGCAACAACAGCGAATCCGCGGCCCTGCTCACCAGCACGGGCAGCCTCAATAGCCGCATTCAGGGCAAGCAGATTGGTTTGCTCGGCAATTCCGCTGATCACATCGACAACCATACCAATGCTGGCTGAGTCTTTCTCTAGTTGCTCAACCATCTTGCCCGCATCTTCGATAACGCCGGCAACCTGCTGAATGCTTTGCATATTCTGCCGTACATTTTTGCTGCCTCGATTGGCATTTTCAGTGGAGGTTGTGGCCGAGTGAGAGGCATCTTCAGTATTGCTGGCCACTTCGTTGACGGTAGATTGCATTTGGTTCATGGCCGCAGCAATCATGTTGATTTCGTCTTGTTGCTGCTTCATGCCTTGCGATGTTTGCTCTGATACTGCGCTAACTTCCTCGATAGCTGCGCTAAGCTGGGTGACGGCGCTTGATATCTCGTGGATCAAATCACGAAGTCTGTTTTGCATCGAGACACAGGCCGATGCTAGCTTGCCCAGTTCGTCGTTGCCCATAGTATTGAGATCAAGCTGATAGGTGAGATCGCCTGCGGCAATACGTTGCGCCATTTCGATTGTTGTCTTAAGTGGCTGGCAGATTTGGCGAGTCAGGAAGATCGTCATGGCAATCATAAAGCCCAGGATGATGGCAATACCGCTTATTGTCAGCAGGTTTGCTTGTGAAACGCGATCTAGCACTTTTAATCTATCTTGGGCTGTATAGGACTGGTTGAGCTCGAACAATGCCTGAAGACTTTCGTCTACTTTGAGAAAACTGTCAAAACTGTCCAGTACTAGCTGGTTTGCACGTGATGTTTCCTTGGCTCGAATGGCCGAAATAAAGGCGGCTTGCTGTGATTTATAACCCTGCCATGCATCGCTAACGGCATTAAAATGTTTGATGTCATCGTCACTCCACAATGTTTCTTCGTATTGTGCGAGCTTGTGATCCATTTCGCTTATCATTTTTTCATAGTCACCGATCCAGATATTCATGCTGGGGTGGTTAATATTCGGAATAAGAGAAAATTGATCTTTACGGATGGTAGCAGCATTCGTCTGCATGTCTTTAACTAATACAATGCTAGGTAATGACGTATCCGTTAGTACCAATACACTGTCTTTGAGTTTTCCGACTTCAGAAGTAAGAAAGCCTCCCAACGCAGCGACTGCGATAGAGATGACCATAAATACTGCGCCAATCTTTCTACCGACTGACAGGTGTTTAAAGCTCATAAGGTGAAATTCCCGATCTATTGCATGGGACTATGCTTAAGTCTCATTATGAAAGTGTGTGGTATGTTATGAGTTGAATATGTGTGTTCAATTAATGGACGTCAGAATTGAGATATTCCTTCCAACTATAACTTGGCTGGAGAATGGGAAATTGTGAATTGCCGCTTGCTATAGCTGGATTACTATTTCCCATAACCCAAATGAGACAATATCGACACATTTCCTTATTGTTTTTTCCTAGAGAAATAGGTTTGAAAATGCAGTTTATGAAAGAATATTCACGGTCTAAATACAGGTAAGAATTTAAAGGTAATTTCTTTTATCATACTGATTTTATAAATAACGTTCATCCCAGCTCAGCCTGTTGAAAAAAGTGTTATTTTCCGACTCAATAACACAATAATCAGTTTTAGCTATGGCTGAGTATTTACTTTATTTTTAGAATGCGCGCGAAACATCATTTCAACCAATAAGAAATAAATCATTAAAAGGAAATGAGATGCGCAAGGTTCTATATCCAGTTGCAGCTATGACTTTCATGACGTTTAGTACAGTCAGTCATTCATCAACTATTGATCAGACAGATACATTATCCGATATTATTCAGTCGACAACACCCTATTTTCAGCAAGAGTGCCATTTATACGGAAACGAAAGCTCATTACCGGAAAACTGTAATTACTATGTCCTAAACCTGGCTGATATCAACCAAGAGCAGAGAAAGACATTCACCTATGAGCTGTTGGGTTTAGGGGTAGAAAGCGACGTTGTATTGGTCACTAAGCCGAACGATATCAAGAAAAGGGAAATCTACCTACTTGATAACATGGATGAAGAATATATTGCTTCAAGCCTGGTTAATGACCTCAGTAAGTTGAGCCGAAGCCGGCGATCGACTGCTCAGGATAGCGGCAGTGTGATGGAGTTTGTTATTCATCGTCGTTTCAATGTCGAACGCCAGAACAAAGGGAATGTGACTTTAAAATATAAAGTACGCTACTACAGCAAATCTCCGTTTTATGCCCGCTCAGGTGACAAGGATAAATATGTTGAGATAGTACTGGCCGAAGGATCTGGTGTCGATATGGGCATGGAGGGGAGTTGGTCAGATATTTACCGCCGTTGGTACCACAACAGCAACTCTAGCTACGTTTATAATGAATATTTGGATGCAGTAGATGTCGATATCAAAGTCAATGACAAAGCAAAATTGCAGGCAGGCCAAATTTACCTGAATGACTTATACCCGAGAATGCAGGATCAAGTTGAGTCAAAAATCGAAAAAGAAACCAGTACTAGTATCAAAGTGGGTTTGGGTTTTTCACCTAAGATCCCGATTAAGGATATTGAATATAGCTTTACCGACAAGTACAGCATTACTAACAAGAAAGAATTTGGCTTGGTAACCCAAACAAATAGTGATGGTTATAATATCAAGTACGTAAACAACAAATATGGATCAGCGATTAAGCCTGTTAATGGTTTTTGTAATCTAGGCACGGCAGATGGTTGGTGTTGGGATTATGACGAGCGCCGCGGCAATCCGTGGAACTTTGACAAGTTAAGATCAAATAACCCACTCGCTATCAGCGGGCTGCGTCCTGATTTTGTTGCGAAAATTGCGGCAAAAGACACGACATCTGGTTCGTCCAATATTACTGTCAAGACAACCGTGAACAGTTTGGCATTGTTCGGCCATAACCGTTGGATTTTGGGACGTCGCTACGCATCGGGCAGCCAGTTATGGACAGCTAATACCAGTGCTGACCGTGATTGGAAAGAATCGACTGATTATGAAAAGTTATCCTATAGCGATCAGTTTTCTTTGCTGGTGGATTGGGAAAGCCCGTGGTTCCTCGGAGCTGATTCTGTAACGATAAAATCTACTTACCTTAGCCAGGACAGTGCCCAGTGCCTGACGGTGAAAGAGGGTGGGGCATTAGCTTTTGAAAACTGTGTTGATGGCTCAAAATCCCAATCATTTATTTACGATCAGGAGAAACGCTACCGTAGCATTGCCAATATCGATCAGTGCCTGGATACCGAGGGAGGGACATTGTTCCTAAGTTCGGATTGTTCTGATGATTTCGCCAAGAATACTCAGGTTTGGTACTGGCAGGAGCCTAATGGATTTGCCAATGATGTACTCTATACCGTTAATTATGACCGAACTATCAATGCTATTGATGCGTCAGCAAAGACACCGAAGGTCGTAACGCTGGCAGACAATGAAGAGAAGCCACAAGGTGTGCTTTATACTAGTCGCTTTACGGACTTTAGCAAGATTAGGCCATAGAAAGACATTGTTCGTAGCATTATCCATGTTGATTAACACTAAACCACCTCGGTCCGGGGTGGTTTTTAGCTTTGATCAGAAGCGCTTAAGGGATATCAACCTGTTGCTTATGTTCTTGTGAGGTATAAAATGAGCAGACATAGCTAAAGGCATGTAACAGTTGAATTATCTTGGAGTATGCGATGCGCCAGTTGATAAAAAACGCGGTAGTGGTTGATGGCAGTGGCGGAAACACTTTTTCCGGGGATGTGCTGATTGATGGTGAGTTTATTGCCTCGGTAGCACCACGCATCGATGAAAGGGCTGATGTGGTGATTGAGGCCCACGGTGCCTACCTTGCCCCGGGGTTCATTGATGTCCATAGCCATGCAGATTTGGCCACGTTCGTGCCCAAGGGTTTTAAGCCTAAAGTGCTTCAGGGGATAACAACCGAGCTGGTGGGTCTTTGTGGTTTGGGTGTTGCTCCTTTGCCCAAACATCTGCAGCCAGAACTCCGGGACCGGCTTATCATAGGGAACCCACCAGTTGACTGGAACTGGGATGACTATGCGAGTTACTGCCATTCATTGAGTCAGCATGGGCTTGAAGTAAATCTGTCAGCGTTTCTTCCCCATGGCTTGTTGCGCTATCAAATCTGCGGCAATAGCCATTTCCCCATGAGTTCACAGCAGCGCTGCCAGCTGGCAAAGCTTACCGATGAAACGCTGGCTGCTGGGGCCAGAGGGATCAGCCTTGGGCTGATTTATCATCCGGCATTATTCAGTGACAAAGAAGAATTACTCACTGTTGCACAGGTTGCGGCTCAACATCGCAAACCGCTTGTTGTTCATGTGCGTAGTGAGAGTGACGAGATACTGGAAGCAGTGCAAGAGATGGTTGCCATCTCACAGCAAGCGGGCTGCCAGTTACATATTTCCCACCTAAAATTGATAGGGCGACGTAATGCCGCCAAACTTGACTCGTTACTGGCGTTGATCGATCGTCACAATCTGACCTTTGACCAATACCCATATCATTACGGCAGTACGACGTTGTTTTCGATTTTGCCTCCTGCACTTATTCGTACCTATGCACCGGATGAGTTAATGAATGCATTGAATACTCAACCAATCAGACGGCAGGTTAAGGACTGGTTTTCAGAGCGACTGTTACCTCAGGCGGGTGAACCATGGGATAACTTGCCTGCTTTGGTAGGGTGGGAGAACATTCTGATATGCGAGGTAGAAACACCGTCAGCAAGGCAATGGCTGGGGCAATCGGTATCAGAGTGTGCCCGGCAAACGGATCAGCACCCGGTAGACTTTGTGCTGGATCTTCTTGTCAGTGAGCGCGGCAATGTACGAATGATTGACTACTTCATGGATGAAGCGCTGGTAGAGCGTATTTTTACCCACCCGAGGGGGATGGTCGGTACTGATACCATTTTCGGCGGTCAGATCCATCCAAGGGTAAGCGGGACTTTCCCTCGAATTCTTAATCAGTTTGTTAAACATAAGCAGCTTCTCCCCTTAGAGCAGGCTATTCATAAGATGACAGCGCTGAGTGCAGAGACATTCGGGTTGCGCAAGCGTGGTAAAATTGCATCTGGCTACTATGCTGATATCAGTCTGTTTGGTGCTGATTTCAGTGACCATTCGACAATAGATCAACCGGATGCCGTCGCCTGCGGGCTAAGAGAGCTATGGGTCAATGGTTGCCGGAAAGTGGCTGGCGGAGAGTATCTGGAAACACGTTCAGGCCAGCTGTTGCATCATTGGACGGATAATAGGCATCTGTAGCGCGACGCGAGTTGCAAGAATGGATTAAGCGGTTAAAAAATCAGCATTTGTTTCCAATAATACTTGCCTAACATCCAGTTCGTGATAATTTCTCCTCACTGTTTATTTATGGGATGACTACCATGCCAAAGGCAAGTGAAATTAAAAAGTTTGCAGCTATCGAACATAACGGCAAAGTGTACCTTGTTAAAGAGATCAGCAAGTTGACACCAAGCGGCCGCGCAGGTGCAAGCCTTTACAGAATGCGTCTGTATGATGTTGCTACAGGCGTGAAAGCTGATGAAAGCTTCAAAGCAGATGAGATGATCAACCTGGCTGACTTCAGCCGTCATCAGGCATCTTTCTCTTACATTGACGGTGATGAGTATGTCTTCATGGATGATGAAGACTATACACCGTACAACTTCAATAAAGAGGCGATTGCCGAAGAACTTCTGTTCATTACTGAAGAGACCAAAGGTATCCAGGTTCTGACTGTAGACGGTTCTCCAGTCGCGATTGAACTGCCTGCAACGGTTGACTTGGTGATTGTTGAAACCGATCCTTCGATCAAAGGTGCATCGGCAAGTGCTCGTACCAAGCCTGCTGTACTGTCAACTGGCCTTACTGTTCAGGTGCCTGAGTACATTGCCAGCGGTGAAAAGATCAAGGTCAACACTGCCGAGCATAAATTCATGAGCCGTGCCGATTCTAAGTAATCGACAGACTCATTGAGCTGATTACTAAAAGCCCAACCGGTGAATGCACACTGGTTGGGTTTTTTTGTGACTACTGCTCAGTTTTAGTGGCAGGTTTTGATTTGCTAATGGTGCGATTTAAAACTCAGCTTCAACCTGGAATTGCATGAACTCATTGGTAATGGGATGAGTCAGTTCAAGCCTTTCTGCGTGCAGGTGAAGACGGTCGGCTTTTTTGCCGTAAAGGTCATCACCAATCATCGGCATATGCAGGCCTTCAATATGGGCACAGTGAACGCGAAGTTGATGGGTACGCCCTGTTTTAGGGTACAAATAGACCTTAGTGCGTGCGTTCTTTCGTTCAATAACTTCCCATTTGGTTTCCGCTGGCTTGCCGTGCTGGTAGCAAACTAACTGGCGAGGGCGGTCATCAATATCACCACGCAAAGGCAGCTTAATAATGCCTTCGTCTTGTTCAATCAAGCCGTCGACCAAGGCAACATAGCGCTTTTGCACGGTACGCTGGATGAACTGCTTCTGAAGGCTTTTATTTGCCCGGTGGCTTAATGCAATAACCATCAACCCGGAGGTAGACATATCGAGTCGATGAACAATAAGCGGCCCCGTTGCTTCTGGAAACTGTTGCTTCATCCTTAGGTATACAGAATCTTCAATGGTTTTTCCCGGTACCGATAGGAACTCAGCTGGCTTGTTGACTACAGCCATATCTTTATCCTGGTAGATAACCTCGACGGTTTTTCCTTCGCAAGGATTAACCAGTAGCGGGTTTTCATCCATTTCAATACCGTCCAGCATATGCTCCAAAATCGGTTGGCATTTACCTTTGCAGGCCGGGTAGAAGTTTTTATGCTGCCTGATCTCAGATTTTGGTGATGAGCCCCACCAAAACTCAGCCATTGCCAGCGGCTTCATTCCCCATTTGAAAGCGTACTGCAACAACTTGGGGGCAGCGCACTCACCGGCACCTGCAGGTGGAACCTTGCGGGTTGTATCGACAAACAGTTCATTGAGATCTTTCTCGTTGCCGTCTACGTTAAGGAAACGGTATTGAGCAAACAGCTTCTTTTGCAGTTCAGATGAGAGGGACTTACGCTTGGCTTTGAGCTCATTTACTTCATCAGTAAGCTCATTGAGCTGTTGTTGCAAAGCACCTAGGCGTGATTCCCAATGTAGCTTAAGATCTCGCAGCTGCAGCTTTTCAATCACACTTTCTTGACTAAGTCGCTTTTTCAGCTCTTGAAGCTCATCTGATGAAAGGGTGGCGCCGTTGGCCCGTAGCGCCTTCCGTGTTTTGCGTCCTTCGACCATACGGCTTCGGTGAGCTTCCAGTTGTTTACGGCTTTCGGCTTGTTCTTGTTTTAGGGTCTGGCGAGTTAACTCAATTTCGGGATTGCTCGCTAGCTCTTTGATAACAGCGGTGAGTCTGTTGATTTCCAGCTGCTCGCTTAGAAAGAAGCTATCTTCAGTCAGCATATCAAACACCGGTGGAACAAAGTGTGGTAGAAGATTTTGATCCGCCATTTTTCCTGAGAAAGCTGACAGGTAGCCAATCTCACCTTGCTGGTTTTGTACCAGCAATACGCCAAACATCTTGCCTATAGGTGCGCTACTGTCCTCGGAAAGGCCGAAGTTATGCTGCCACGCCGTTTGTGTTTCCAGGTGGTGCTGTAGCTCTTCTGCTGCCAGCAGGCACAGAGGGTGAGGCTCATAGTAGAACGGAAACGTAAAACGTTCCGGCAAGCTGTATGTATCAATAGGTTCTTTAAACGGCGTAAAACATTGTTCCGGGGAGTGCATATGCTGATCTATTGTGATGGATGTTGAACCCAGGGAGCAAGCCGCTCCCAGGCAGTTAGGCGGCGATTCTAACCTTTCGGCGTAGAGATATCACTATACGGTTGTGATTTCTTATTGTTTTGCTCGAAGACAGATGAACTTCCTGGCCTCATAGAGGTGTATGGCTTGCAGGAATGTATTTACTTAAATAATTTCTCATTAAGTATGATTTGTTTGGCGAATATCAAATTTCATATTCAACTGGTTGGTATTATACCGCGCTCATTCTAAACGCGAATAAACCGACCTCTAGCATTGCGTAGCTGCTGTATTAACAGGTTGGTTTTGCAATCAAAAGTATAGACATTTGCGCTTGTGTCCTGCGGAGATGTGTTCGTGTTATGCAGTATTAATGGAGTAATTATGAAACTTAGGGCTTTATTTTTGTCCGTTTTTTTGATTTTGCCAAGCCTGGCCTTTGCAGAAACCGCAAGCAACGAATCTGATGAAGATGCATATTATGAGTGGGCGTCGAAAGTTTGGGATTCGCTAGACCGCCAGACAGGAAAAATACAACTACCCAGTGCTATTGCAACACTAGATATCCCGGAAGACTTTTATTATCTATCACCCAGCGACTCAGAAATTGTTTTAGTTGATGTTTGGGGGAATCCTCCAGGTCAGAATACGCTGGGTATGATTTTTCCTTCTGCTTCGACACCATTTGATAATGACTCATGGGCGGTGACGATTCGTTACGAGGAAGACGGTTATGTATCTGATAGTGATGCAAATGATATCAATTATTCCGAGCTATTAGAGAAGATGAAGGCCGATACAGTGGCGGAAAGTCAGGTTCGTGTCGATCAAGGTTACGAGTCGATTGAACTTGTTGGCTGGGCGGCTGCACCTCATTATGATGCGCAAACGCATAAATTATATTGGGCTCAAGAGCTCAAGTTTGGTGAGGATGATGTTAACACGCTTAATTACAATATCAGAGTGTTGGGCCGTAAAGGTGTCTTGGTTTTAAATTTCATTGCGGCAATGGATCAGAAAGACCTTATTGAGTCACAGTTAGATTCAGTGTTAGCACTGGCAGAATTTGATCAAGGGTCAAGGTATATCGACTTTGATTCCAGTACCGATCAAATGGCTGCGTATGGGTTGGGTGCATTAGTGGCAGGTAAAGTCGCAACTAAAACGGGACTCTTAGCTGCTGCGATGGTATTCCTTAAGAAGTTCGGCTTGGTTATTGTAGTCGGTATTGGTGCCTTCTTTAAAAAGCTTTTTAAGCGAAAAGAGTCATAAGGTTATATCAAACTTATTGTCTGAACGATCTTGTCAGGCTGTATGATTATGCAGCCTGATTTGTCATTACACCTAAAACCTAAGCCATTGTTGGCTAGACTGACAGGTTTGTCACTTTCTAATCTGCTTAATTTACAGATTGGCTATCAGACTTCTAGTTCCATAAGATAGCCACAGTATTTTCTTGAAGAAGTGGAACAGTATTGGCCAGAGCTGCTGGATTTCTTGCCAGTGAAATTCCTTGAAGTCGGGATACTGACTATTGCTAAGCAGTAACGGCTTTGGGTAACGGTTAAGCACAGTTTGACTAACGACATGCTCAGAGGAAAGCAGACTCGCCTGTTTGTAACCTCAGTGTCAACATTGCTGCTATTTAGTTTGCTATCGAGGTTTCACTAGCGTGTAAAGAATTCTTATGTTCCTGCGCCCATTACGTATACTTAGGTGAAACGTGAACAAAGGAGAAGAACATGGCCCAGGTCAATCCTATTTTTGAAGATATTGTTAATGCTAACAAACAATATTCTCATAATTTCAGTCTGGGTGATGCTGCTGGTGTGGCCAACCTGTATACAGAGAATGGACAGTTCTTACTGCCAAACAGCGACTTCGTAACAGGAAGAGAAGCATTGCAGTCAACACTTCAAACTCTTATGGATTCTGGTATTAAATCTATCCAGTTAGAAACACTCGAAGTCGAGGATTATGGTGATACAGCCACTGAAGTGGGTAAGTATATACTTGAAGGTGACGGTGGAACCATGCTGGATAATGGCAAGTATGTTGTTATCTGGAAAAAAGAGGCCGGACAGTGGAAATTGCACCGAGATATTATAAATAGCAGTGTTGTCGATTAATTGGGCTTTATTCATTACCTGCTGGCGTTAGAAATCTCCTAGCGCCTGTTTTATAACCTTTATTAAGGTGCGATGAGTCAACAGCACCTTATAGTAGCTGGCAGAACGCGCTATGTCGCGATTTGATAATTTCTTTACGGCTGCCGGTTTTGTCTGCGAAAAAAGAATCTAAAAGTTGGTTGTTCTCTGTGCGAGGAAGAAGTGAATGCTCGGAATTCTTACGTTGTACCGGGGCCGGGACCCTCAGAAAAATTGTGCCAAGTATTGGCTAATACTTGGCACTGTTTGATCTTATGGTTAACACATTTAATGCAAGGGACTTACTACATCTCTTTCATCGCTGAAATGACTGAAGGATCATTGATCAGATTAAATAACAAGCTCTTTGCTGACGATCTTTGGGAATCAGATAAGACCTTCTTAGGGTTCTCTCTGGATTGTGTCAGTATATTTTTGATGAATCTGTTGTTAGTACCGGATAATTCGTACACAAATCTGAGAGTATCTAGCAATTCGCCTTGAGGCAAACTGTAAACAGCCATCTCACAACTAAGGTTATCCATAGAAAGTAAGTTGTTGACTACCTCTTTACGCTCAGCATTGAATTTCTCTTTGGCTTCATAGGCATCAATTAAAGTCTGCACTCTATCGGCGATTGCTACTGGCACTTCCATTGTTTTAGTTTCATGAGTCATTTCTGATTCACCTGTTTTAGCTGGGATTTAATCACTGGCTCAAGTTTACACGCTAGCTTATGTTTCGGCACCTGCTTTAATGTGAATGTGAGGTAGTACACCGTTTAAGTTGTCATAGAAAGGCCTGACCTGAAGGCAAGGCCCGTAGAGAGAGCGCCTACTGAGCCCACTTACTAGCTTATTTTTTAATCATCTGTTTTTCGTATAAAAAATAAATTTCTTTGATAAAAAGCAAATGCATTGAAAACAATATGAAAATAAATATTGTGATCTAGGTTATAGGAATGGCTAATAACCTTGTCAATTGTAGGTATATGGGTACTACATTAGCAATAAGTAAATAAGCGTTTTGTTTTTTAGCTTTTTCTAACTCATGTTTGGTTAGTGCTTTCACCCAGAGTTGGCCCCAATCGTGTTTAGCGTTAAGGGCTAAGTCTACATACTTATATTAGATTATTATTGAAGTCTAATATTCTAGTTTGTGGCCTTCATGCTGGCGATGAGAGTGACTTTGTAATCACGCTGGTTGGAATCATATTGCTGAAGGTGGCTCGTACTAATGAAAACTCAACTATTTTTGTTGCTACTGCTGGGTCTTTGCTCGAATGGTTTAGCTAGTGTTATTAGCGAAGAGGATGTTACTAAGCGTAATATTCCGACGATAGCCAGTACCGCAGATCACTCAACATTTGAGATCCTGGATCAGGACTTTGATTATGCACCGGATGTGACCGAAGCTTGCCTTAGTTGTCATACCGAAGCTTCTAAGCAGATCCATAAGACTTTCCACTGGACATGGTCAAAGGAAATAGACGGCGTTGAAGTCGGTAAAGGGAAAAATGGGTTAAATAACTACTGTGTTTCAGCCCGAGGGAACGAGAGCTGTACCCAATGTCATATTGGTTATGGCTGGCGTAATGAAGATTTTGAGCATGATGCAGAGGAGAATGTTGATTGCCTAGTTTGTCATGACAAAACAGAAACTTATAGAAAATCGGCAGCTTCCTCCGGTCACCCTTATTATGAAGACACAAAGGTGGCAGGCAAGGTTCAGAAAGCGGTTGACCTGAAATATGTCGCTCAGCATGTAGGTAGCCCGGATCGCGAGAACTGCTTGGCTTGTCATGCGGTGGGTGGTGGCGGAAACGGCGTCAAGCATGGTGATACAGATCTGTCGTTAGTCGATCCTGCCTTTGAGCTGGACGTACATATGAGTCCGGAAAAACTGAATTTTAGCTGTCAGACTTGCCATACCGCCAGCGAACATAAAATCGCTGGTCGTTATAATGATCGATCTGCATTCTTAGATTATGAAATGGACAAAGGCCGGGTGTCGCGGGAAGGCAATAATCTTTCCTGTGAATCATGCCACAGTGCCACGCCGCACCAGGAGCGTGTACTCGATAATCACACGGCTAAAGTGGCCTGCGCATCCTGTCATATTCCGGAAATGGCTCGAGGGCCATATCTAACTAAACTATCCTGGGACTGGTCTACAGCCGGGCAGATGAAAAATGGTAAGCCGATGACCATCGATCAGGAGTTCGATGGCGTGGTTAATCATGCCTATATGAGCAAGAAAGGCTCGTTTACCTGGGGGCGTAATGTCGTACCGGAATATCGTTGGTACAAAGGTGAACTGAAGCAGATGACATTGCTAGACACAATTGCCCCCGATAGAGCACCAATAGATATCAATCCGCCAACAGGCAATTATAACGATCCGGATGCGCGGATCTGGCCTTTTAAAATCCACCGAGGCAAACAACCTTACGATACAGAGCTAAATCGTATGTTACCAATCAAGCTATACGGTCGCCCTGGTTCAGGTGCGTTCTGGACTGAATATGACTGGAATAAAGCTCTGGCTGCTGGTGCCAGACTGAACGGGGTGGCGTTTAGCGGTCAATATGACTTCATTGAAACAAATGGTTACTGGCCAATCAAGCATATGGTTGCTCCCAAAGATCACGCTGTAGCGTGCGAAGCTTGCCACAGTCGAGATAGCCGGCTGGCCGGGCTGAATGACTTCTATCTGGTTGGACGTGATAGCAATTCCATCGTTGAGTATTTTGGCATGATTGCTATATGGGGAGGGCTAGCCGCGGTCATTATACATGCGCTTACCCGTATTGTGACGATTCGCCGTAGGAAAGCCCAATCTGCCAGTAACCAGAAGTAATGAAAATGGGGAAAGGTGATGAAAAAAACAATTGTAATTTTTAAGCGATTTGAACGCTTCTGGCATTGGGGACAGGCGTTACTGGTGTTACTGCTTATTTTGACCGGGCTGGAGCTCCACGGGGTTATGAACCTGTTTGGTTTTCAGCAAAGCTCAACCCTTCATCATTGGGGAGGCTTTCTGTGGATGACAATCGTTGTATTGATCTTTACCTGGGTGTTTACGACTGGAGAATGGAAGCAGTATGTGCCTGATAAAAAAGGGATAGACGTTGTGCTTCACTATTACCTTTATGGGGTGTTTGTTGGTGAGCCACACCCACACCATATGTCACCGGACAATAAATTTAACCCACTTCAGCGAATAGCTTATTTGGGGCTGTTATTTGTTCTGATTCCGGTTCAGATCGCGACAGGTCTGATTTTCTATTTCTTTCCTGAATTACGTGCAGCCGGGTATATCGAACAGATCGGTATTGTGGCTGTGATACATACCTTTACAGCCTATACCATACTCGCGTTTCTTATTGTGCATTTATATTTGATTACCCTGGGAGCCAAGCTTTCAAGTCACCTCAAAGCGATGCTAACGGGGAAAGAAGTTATCGATGAATGACAGATTATAGATTAACGATTAAAGGGGAAATGTAATGAAAAAATATGTTTTGGGACTAATGTTCGCTCTAATTTCCTTTGGCGTATCTGCAGATGCCGCCAAAGGACAAGAATATTATCTGGAATATCTGCGGCCTTACTTTGAATACAATGGACAGGAGTTTGCTGAACAGCATTTGAAAGTCGAGTGGAAACGCTATTTCAAGAAAGATGGAGCAAGGTTCATCAAAAAGTACAGTAAAAAACATCCGAACGCAGCGGAATTTCTGGCCAGCGACAAGTTTCAGGAAATTGCACCGCACATTAAAGATTTTGCTGTGAAGTATGCTGCGGATAGCGGGGAACTACCGAGTTGTAATTAATGAAAAAAGATCTTCACATCGGGAGCTTCCTATGTGTGAAAGGCTGGATAAAGGATTTGTTGCTGTGTATTAATGGAGAATACTCATGTTTAAGAAAGCCGCTATACTACTCGTCTTATTTGGGATGCCGTTTTCACTGATGGCGGAAGATGTTGTCGGTAAAATCCAATCGATATCAGTGAAAGGGAAAGTCATTCAGTACCTCAACCCGAAAACAAATGAAGTCAATGTAATAAAGTTTACCGATAAGACGAAGCTTGAAAGTGCCAATTCATTCACAGAGCTCACAGCCAATACAAAGTTTAAGGCAACGCTTGATGGCAATGGCGTGGCTAGAAAAATAAAACGGATTCTGGTCAAGCTTCCTAAAGAGCAAGTAATCGATACAGAAGAACTGTATGAATTAATTGATGACGGACAACCACTGTTTATTGGTGATGCCCGCCCGGTTAGCAAATACCAGACTGGCCATATTCCCGGGGCCAAGGCGACACCTGCCAATAAGTTACAACAAAACCTTCATTGGTTACCAGAAGACAAGGCGACACCATTGGTGTTCTATTGCGGAGGGGTAACATGCCCGCTCAGTCCCAAGGCGCTAAGAATTGCCAAGGCTAATGGATATAAAAATGTGAAGGCATATGTTGAAGGTTATCCGGTATGGAAAGAAGAGGTATACCCTTCACATGTTAATAAAGTATGGCTAGCAGAGAATCTGGATATTCATCATATTATTCTGGATGTCAGAACGTCACCAAAGAGTTACATCAAAGGAGCTGTTCACCTGCCTGCAGAGAAGCTGCTGGAGATGCACGAACAGTGGAACCAAGACAAATACCCGACTAATAAGCGAACTATTTTCGATCTCAGGGATAAAAAGGCTCCGATCATCATTGTTGCTGAAAGTGACTCAAGTGACGATGCAATAGAAGCCTATGAGATTCTGACTTTCTGGAAGTTCAAGAATGTCTCGATATTGAATGGTGGCGTGTTGGCGTGGAAGCAGGCGAATTTACCTGTTGAGACAGGCAAGATTGCAGAAGAGCTCAATTATGTCAAAAAGTTGGCTAAAGGGGCTATTGATGAGAAAGACTTTGTTAAAGCTGTGACATCAGGAACTGCAACAGTCATTGACGTGCGCTCTCCTGATGAAGTAAGCCATGGTCACCTGAAAGGTGCGATCAACATTCCTCTTGAAGAGCTAGATAAGAACCTTGACCGTATTCCCAAAACCGGCCTTGTTATTTTACATTGCGCAGGCGGAGCACGCGCGTCACTCGCTTATACCACGTTAATAAATAAGGGATATACAAACGTGAAATTCCTTGATGAGTCGTTTGAGGCGGTGGTGAAAGACAACGGAATTAAGCTGATTTAGATAGTTGTGTTTGCGTTAAGCAATCTGTGAAAATATTATTGATTGCGAATATGAAGAACGAGAGTTACCTCTTAGATCAAGGCGGGTAACTCTCTTTATTTGCAAGCAGAGATACTGGATCTAGTTCATGTGGAGTTGACCCAGGATATGTTTATTAGGTTTTGCACTTGGTAATTATAAAACCTGTGATCTACCTTACATACCACATGGATCACGCAAAAAAGTGTTTTGAGAGTAGCCCTATAATGTATTTGTTGTGATCAAAGTAAACTATTGAAACATTCAACATCTAAAACTTTTAAATATAGCCTAATGTGGAAATGGTATAGAGAAGAGTTCCTTATATAAAATTATTCATAATGACAGCTCGCATGTTCCCTATATAGCGTGACAAAAACCTTTGGCTCAATACAGGCAGTATAACACCATCAATTTAGAGGGAGAGAAAAATGGCTAAGGATGCTATGGTAGAAATCAGTACAGATGATTCTCGCGCCAAGAACCCGATTTCGAATAATCAAGCGAATATTCCTGCTACGAAGCAATTTGTCATCAATGCAACTGGAAACCTATTTATTGCTACAACGCTAAGCTCTCCTGATACGCCTGAAAATATCTCGGAGGAGGCCAAGGAAGCCTTTGCTCAGGTCAGCGTATTTTTTGCCGCATTAACCAAGGCGATGTCAGATTCAGGAAAATCACTTTATGACTATGATGCATTGAATGAGTTGATCATGGGCTCGGGGCTTTTTGTTAATGTGACGAAAAGTACGATCAATTTTGAAAGCAGTAGCTGGGGGGTTACATTTTCGAATCAACTTATTCAGGCACTTCTCGGACTGAGCGGAAACCTGGCTGCATTATCTCACTCCTTGCGTTCACTGATTGCATCGGTAGGAAGTGAAGGACTCAAAGTTGCACAGAACAAAGTGACATCAAATAAGAAAGTTGGCACTATCATTTTTGTCTGTGAGTATCTAATGGGTGCGGTTTCAATTACCCCGCTTGTCTTTTCTATTGATGCGAGTTTATCTGAAGGAGGCCTTAAGCTTGGACCTTGTTTCGATGCCAACAATCAAAAGAAAATATTTCATATTGAAAAGGAAGTGCATTTATTTGTGCCACCCAATTTTATTCGTCAGGCGAGTGAACTTAACGAGGCCATGTCTGATCCCGAGTTCAACAATTTAGTTGAATCGATGAAGCGCAGCATAGAGGGAACAGAGGGCTCTTCAGGTACATCCACCCCTGCAGATAATCCAAAGGGTTAAGCCATGGGTATGTTCAGTTGGCTGTTTCGTTCGAAGCGAAGTGAGTCTAAGAGCTCTCATTATGCTCCGTTACGCAAATACTATGCCTTCAATGAGACGGGTAATGTAATGGTATGCACTACCAATGAAGGGGCTGAGGTAGTCAGTGATGCCTTGAAGCATATGTTTTCTGATATGAGCATTTTCTTTGCGGCGATGACGAAAGCCATCGCTACCCACAAGGGCGCTCAAGGCAAAGCCAACTCTATTTACAGTTCTGATGCCATTCTAAAGATACTCGGTAAATCTGAATTCTTTGTTGAAGCGAAACGTGAGTCAATCAAAGCGTCGTCGAGTGCCGTCGGTGACACAATGAGCAAGGAACTCACCGAAAGCATCTTAGGGCGAGAGTTCGGCGAAAGCAGACTCCACTTTTCCCGTGGGTTGTTTCGTACGATGTCCAGCCGATTAGAGGAGGCTAAGAGAGCAGGGCTTGAGGGGGATGCTGGCAGTATCTTCTTTGTTTGTGAAAACATACTGGGCCTACCAATGGTCAGTGCTGTCGTAGTGACACTTAAATCACCTGATGGCAAAGGCAGAACAACAAATGGGAACCCGGTTAATGAAGATAAAGGGATGGCAGAAATTCTTGATACAGCAGAGGATGAACCTGTCAAAGGTATTATTAGAGAATGGGAATTTGATAAACGAACCTACATTTTCATTTCACCCAGATCAATATCAGGCGTTAACTTCCCAGAACCAGGAGATGACGTAGAATATGAAACGCTTGTAGCTTCTCTACAAGAGCATTTAGTCCCAAACTCCAACAAATAAGGTAGAAAATAACTGTTAAATCCACCTCTATCGGCTGACATTACCGTTAAGCTATTGTCCTGCATAGCTGAAAGTTAGTCGGTAATGCTTTTACTGTTCTATTTGCCTAACTATACAAACAATCCTGTCTGTTATTTTGCTGTCAACTAGGTAGGCCAGCATGGCCTACCTGAAAACCGGTCTCATGAGAATCATCTGTCCTTATTAGATATAAAATATATTAATGCCTTTTTCTGGCCGAGAAACAGTTTTTATCGACGCTGATGGAGCTGTTCTCAATATTTTCTAGCAATAAGGATACCTTACACGATGAGCATTTTAATGAGTCTAGTTGGTATGGTTGTTCTTTTAGCCATAGCTGTACTCCTTTCTGACAACAGAAAGGCAATAAACCTTAGAACTGTCGGAGGTGCTTTTGCTATTCAATTTGCACTTGGAGCATTCGTTCTGTATGTCCCCTGGGGGAAAGACCTGTTAGGTGGTTTCTCTGATGGTGTTGCCAATGTTATCAATTACGGTAACGACGGTACGTCTTTCCTGTTCGGTGGTCTCGTTTCTGACAAGATGTTTGAAGTATTTGGTGGTGGTGGTTTTATCTTTGCATTCCGAGTTCTTCCAACACTTATCTTCTTTTCTGCATTGATCTCTGTGCTTTACTACATTGGTGCGATGCAGTGGGTAATCAAGATCCTTGGTGGTGCACTGGAGAAAGCGCTGGGCACATCCCGCGCGGAATCTATGTCTGCGGCAGCTAATATTTTTGTCGGTCAGACTGAGGCACCTCTGGTTGTCCGTCCGTTTATTTCTCGTATGACACAGTCTGAGCTGTTTGCGGTAATGTGTGGTGGTTTGGCTTCTGTGGCTGGTGGGGTATTGGCAGGCTACGCGTCGATGGGTGTGCCGCTAGAATACCTTGTTGCGGCATCTTTCATGGCTGCACCTGGTGGTCTGCTCTTTGCCAAGATTATCAAACCTGAAGCTGACCACTTCAAAGATGAAATCCCTGACCAGGAAATTGCGGGTGAAGACGAGAAACCAGCTAATGTTATTGATGCAGCAGCTAGCGGTGCTTCAGCGGGTCTTAGCCTGGCGTTAAACGTTGGTGCAATGCTTATTGCATTTATCGGTCTTATCGCACTTATTAACGGTATTTTCAGTGGTATCGGCGGCTGGTTCGGTTACGAGCAGCTAAGTCTGGAGCTTATTCTTGGTTGGCTCTTGGCTCCTCTGGCTTTCCTGATTGGTGTTCCTTGGGAAGAAGCAACACTGGCTGGTTCATTTATTGGTCAGAAGACCATAGTGAACGAATTTGTCGCCTACGTTAACTTCGTCCCTTACCTTGGGGAGGATGGTCAGGTTGTACCTGCTACAGGTGAAGTCATGACCGAAAAGACAACGGCAATTATCTCATTTGCGCTCTGCGGTTTTGCCAACCTGTCATCTATTGCGATTCTTCTTGGTGGTCTGGGGGGGATTGCACCTAACCGCCGTCACGACATCGCACGTATGGGTCTGAAAGCCGTGGCTGCGGGTACACTATCTAACCTGATGGCGGCAACTATTGCAGGCTTTTGCATCAGCCTTGCTGCGGTTTAATACAGCTTAGATTCAAATAGTTATTGTGACACCTGAGATAAGAAAAACAGTGAGTTGTGATAATCATTTCTTTTTACTCCGGCCAAGAAATATAAAGCGATGAATTATTAACAACTCACTGCTTGAATTATCAATCGTGCATATGCTGTCCAAGATGATATCGGCTCTCGGGATATTAACTTAAGGGAGCGAGCCAGCTTGATCTGTTACCGAGGTTCTCGAACAAAATACCGCTAATAAGTAAAATACTGTTGCGCAAAGCATAATGGACAGGATTCCGAACTGAAGTGCAAGCCCAGCAGCGACAATCGAGGTGAGAACCGAAGCGCATCCGTTCATCGCCCAGGCATAGGCCCGCTGTAGTGGGGTTTCTAGGAGGCAGCGCATTCCCAGAGTAAACGGCACTCCCATGATGAATCCCGGAGGAAAAAGTATAAGCAGGGCAATTAGATAGCGAAGAAGTACGGGTAAGCCCAGAAGGTGTTCGATTATCAAATCCATTAAATAAAGGATGCTAAGAAGCATTAGGAAAAGACCCGACAGGGAATAGGTAACAGCATTTCTTCCCATTTTTTGCGACCACCATCCGCCGATCCCAGATGAGAGCAGAATACCTGCCAGGACAAAAGTAAAGCTAAGCACCGGACTGGAAAATATCTGGATATAGGCTTTGATGAAATAGATTTCCACGAACATAAATCCCGCTCCGATGGAAAAGAAATAGAGCTTCTGGGATAAAGGGACTTTCCTTTGTTTCCCTTTGGCGAAGAGTTTGGGAAGCAATAACAGTAGGACAGAGACAGCCAGTGCTTCAATGAAAACGACAGCAATGACGACCTCACCTGAAAGTAGCATTGAATAGGGTCTGCTTCCCATGCTCTGGTACAAATCTCCTAATCTGTCCCATTTGATAAAGCGGCCAGGAAATGGTCTGTGGTCATTCTGTGGAGCGACATCCAGAAGGTAATCATCGAAAAAATGTTTTTCCCTCTTTTCGCTGTAATGCTGGAGAAGATTTTCGACGGCAAGGTAATGATGGGGAACGTCGAAAATATTGAAGCGATTGGCAAGAGATAACTGCATATCCCGGATATAGACAATGTCGAAATTCAACCTTTCAGCAAAGCTCATCGGAACTTCAATATTTTTAATAGGATCATTACTAACGATTAATGTGAATATTCCCCAGTTTCTAAATAGAGCAAGGTGATGCTGTGGATCCTTTTTGCCGCTCTCGTGTAGGGCCTGAAGTGCCGTAGAAAATAACCGGATCGAGTCGGAAGGAGGAAGCAGCAGCTTGCGCGAAACGATAATGACTCCCTTTTCATTAAGATGGTTCAGATACTCCTCGAAGGCTTCCGTTGTGAATAGGTACTTTTGACTAAGCGCTGCAGAGCCAGCCAGAGATGTGCCCCAGCTTTCAATGTGGATGATGTCGTATTTTGTATGCGAGTGTCTGAGGAATATTCGAGGGTTCTCGGGCGTTGTACGCAACTTATAATGCTCTGCTATGGCTCGAGATATACTTGGGCTTTCATGAATAACAGTTACATCCGGGATCCCGGCAGCAAGTGCTGTCGGTATGCTGGTTCCTCCGCCTCGTATAACAAGCAGTGCGCTTTGGGGAAGGGTGACAAAGTCATAACCTACCGATGGCAAGGTGAACCTCGCAAACTCGAACGTCTTCGAGCTGCTATCAGCGCCATAGAGAACCAGTTGCTCGTCTCCGTCGCGAAAAATGGCGCTTTGCAAAGGAAGGCTGCCGCTATATTTGAGGCTGAGGCCTGGTGCGTAGCGAATATAGGGGCTGGTCGCTGTGTCAATTTTGCCCGTTATGCTGCTCTTCGACTCTGTGACTGTTGACTGAGGAAATTGCAAAAGCTGACTCAGAGATTTATACGGTGATGGGGTGACAGCCAGCTGAGTAGCGCCCCATGGAGTGAAGAGTAGGGGCATAGTCAGCAGCATAATACAGGTGCTGACGAGAGATAAAGATAGGTTCCGGGGCTGATAACGGCAGCCAACAGTTTTCTTATTTATTATTAAAGCGGCTGCTGTTACATAACATAGAGGAACTATTGCAACGGTCACGGCAAGTTTTCCTTCTCCGATAAAAGGCAGCAACAGGGAGGGAAGAATTGTGCCCAGAGCAGAGCCTGCCATAGTGGAAAAGTAAATGAAGCCCGTGTTTTCTGGCTGTTCGACATAGGCTGAAAGCACAATAAAACCGGCGAAGAAAAATGGTATCGCGAGAAGCGTGTAGCTGAGAAAAAGATAAAATGCCTGGATTGACTCCAGTGGAAGCCTGAAGTAATCAAGGGGAAGTTTTATAAGGATAAGAAAGGAAACAAGTGTAGAACAGCTGTAGAGTAGTACTAAAATAGATGTTGCTTTCCCTGCCGCAAGTCGCTTTACCCAGTTAGTTTTTCTTGAATCGAGAATACTAAGTACGGTGCCGCTGGCAGCAAAGCCAAATAGCGCAATGCTGATCACCATAAAGGAGAGATGATTCCACTGGCTAATCGAGAAGATCCTGGCCAGTAGTACCTCAAAGGCGAGCGAAGAAAGGGATACCAGGAAAACTGCCGGGAGACTCATTGTTATTTCCCGAAGGGCTTCATTGCGTGTCCGGTCATGGGAACAAAGAGAACACCGGCAATTTGCCAAACCCTATAGTTATTATTCTCTTTGGTGACGAGCACAAGGTTTTGATAACTGAAGGGGTTTCCCAAGGGGAGTACTAGCCGCCCTCCATCCTTGAGTTGCGCCAATAAAGGCGGAGGGATATGGTCTATGGCTGCGGTGAGCATAATCGCATCATAGGGCGCTCCCTTATTCCAACCGAAATAGCCGTCACCACACTGTGTTTCAACATTGGTATAGCCTAGCGAGTCAAGGAGCTTGCTGGCCTTAACACAGAGCTTTTTCTTGATTTCGAGGCTAATTACTTCTTTGGCTACCTCGGAAAGCACCGCGGCCTGATATCCAGAGCCGGTCCCGATCTCGAGTACTTTTTCATTG
This sequence comes from Photobacterium alginatilyticum, assembly GCF_009910675.1. Taxonomy (GTDB): domain Bacteria; phylum Pseudomonadota; class Gammaproteobacteria; order Enterobacterales; family Vibrionaceae; genus Photobacterium; species Photobacterium alginatilyticum. Next base: position 22,213 of record NZ_RSEJ01000032.1, read on the forward strand.
CCTTTGAGTTCGAGAACCTCCGTCATCAGGGCAACAATATATGGCTGTGATATGGTCTGTCCTTCTCCGATCGGCAGAGGGGAGTCTGTATAGGCTTTAAACGCCAGAACCTTCGGTACAAAAAGGTGCCTGGGGAGCTTGTTCATTGCCGCTAGCACTCTCTTGTCGACGATGCCGCGCTTGATTAGCTGGTCTTGAACCATTGTCTCTCGGGCACGGGCATACTTGTCGGAATCACTCGCGGCCAATGCTGCTAGGGGCTGGAGTCCGAATACGATGAAGGTGAAAAATAGAAATAAAGAGCGACCCATAGCTTACTCCCTACAGGATTTTGATAGAGCCAAATCACTTTAGAGTATAGGAAGAGTACAGTTCGCTTTTTGTTGTAATGTGCCCCAAAGCTTCGAACTACAGTAACTTGCTCTATCTGTCTCGACAGCTAAAAACAAATCAAATTGCGACTATAGAGATAGGTATGCTGAGAATGAAGCTACCGCATAGTATGCTTCCATTTTCTGAATCAACCGTTGCTATGCAGCCAACCTATCACACCTCATGCATAACAATGAATGGTCAGCTCTGACGTATAAAACAACCAATCAATAACTTGCAAGTAATTGATTGGCATCTATATTCGCCTTGTGATCAAATTAATTATTGGAGGGGTGAAAGATGGCTAGGGCTAAACTGACACTAAGTACATTCAATCTGTCAGCTCTCAAATCCCGGCTTAATCTGAACTGACAGATTGCTCTAACTCAGGTTTGCCCCAACATCATTCAGAGTAAATACTCATTCACTTTTTCTTGGCGTGTGCCTGCCCTACCAAAAGTTATCCGAATTCAGCGCTCTTAGAAATAAGTTAATTACACGCATTATGGTGAGAAAATGGTAATGTAATGATGAATACCTTTCATTTGATACTCGTAAGTTTTTCTGTAAAACCTTGAGTGATAAAGCTGGTGGTTATCTCTAATTAAAAAATGACACTTCTCGGTGAGCGATTGACGAGTTGCGGAATTCGCAAATGATGCGCTTTCTATTGCACAAAAAGTGCTTGTATAATAGGCCGCTCTAAAAATATGGATTAAGGAATAGGAATTTATGGGGTTTGTTACAAGCGCAATCCTTGGTGGTGCACTTTATGACCTGGTTAAATCAACAATTAAACCAACAGCAGCTTTTGTAAAAGCAGCATTAGATAACTTGGTTAACCTAGATGACACAGTTGCAGCCGCCATTGCGCAAGAGCTTGATAAGCGTGAATTTAAAGACGCTGAATCTAAGGAGCAACTAGCGGCAATTATTGAGACAAACGCTCAACTCCAAGCCATTGTTAAAGAGTTAAACACTCAACCTAAGCAAGTCATCAATATTACGGCCAATGGTGATGGTGATGCATTCTATGGTGATAAAATAGGCGGCGATAAGATTGTCGTAAACGGCGGCGATAGCAAAAATTAGCTCTTCATAGGTTAGCTCCGCCTTTACCCAGTTACTGCAATGTGCTGGGTAATGCTCTCTCATCCCACTTTCTTCGAAGTCAAAAAAGTGTACGCTCCAAGAGGTATCAATGAGCACTTGCAATATCACCAGCAATGGATCAGGTGACGCGTTCAAAGGAAACAAATACGTCAATAATGGCGTGTTTATAGACACGTTAATGGTGCAAGTTACCGACACCGTAAGTCTGGAACCAATTCGCCCTAGCCTTATTAAAGCACTCGATTTTTTGCAGGAAAACAAAGTAGGTTCAGCATTAGAGCGTCTGGAGATGGTCAGTGAGATTACCACGCTAGACGAAGAGGCTAGATTGGCCGTTTCGTGTCTTAGAATAATATTGACCGATGAGGTCACGACCGAAGACATTCAAAAAGTCGAGGGGTACAGCCAATCTTCGCAATTAGCCCCTCTAACACAAGGCTTGGCAGAAGCGGCGTTACTAAAGCTCATCGAGCAAAGAAAAGGCGTTGATTCGGCCCACCAGCGCTTTGAAGACATATCCGGAACACTGAATGACATAACGATACCCCAGTATGTTTACCTTCGCAGACTTGCGACAAAGGAATACGTGGAGGCAATCTGTGAGAGTATTGAAGCCTTATCCGACTTTGAACTTGTCGCACTCTTTGAAAAATCCATCGACCTTTCCATGTTTGAACAGGCTAAAAACGTTCTGGATAGATTGCAATTTATCAAACCATTACACGAGTTCAAACGAGAGAGCCTTATTCTCCAGTGCCTATCAAATCATAATGAAATTGATAAGGATTTTTACTGCCTTACATACGAAGAGAAAACCCGATTTGACAAATTGTGTACTGATCTCGTTTCATTGATTGACGAAAGCGAGCTTCCTGATTTCAGGCTACTGCATATCCTTTTTCAATTGTTCCGTTACACACACATGACGAATGTGTCCGTGGAGAGCTGTTTAAAGAGAAATAAAGAGCACCTAGAGGCGAAGAACTTCTTTGATGACGATATGCTTGAGTCTCTAATTTTGGGTACGATGAGCAAGGATTTTGAAGAACTGCGCCAATGCGAACCAGAAGAGCTGATGCAAGCGCTCGTTAATCAAAAGGAAGAAGACCATTGCAACTTTCATGCTTGCCAACTTCTCTATGAAAGCGGAGATAGTGAACTCATCCTAGGAACCCTTAATCTTCTTGCCGAGAAGGACAATGTTGCGGCTAAAGCTAACATGATCGCGCTAGCGGCTAGGAGCGCTTCTATTCTTGAAGAAATAGAGTTCCCCTTTAACGACATCGAAAGTGCGATACGCAGTTTTAAAGATATCACCTTAAATGCTTCATTCGTAAACATCGTTGCCCCTGAATTAGCAATGCATGGCTATCCTGAATTTGCTGTGCTGTTATCAGATATTGTCTTTGGCGACCACGTTCCTTGGCTCTCAGAGCCTTTTTATTCGTACCTATCTTATCTTCATGCCTCAAGGCAGTTCCAAACGCTTGAGGAGAAGCTAGACGCGCTTGCGCTGGAAGATAAAGAACGAGAGGAAGTGGTGACTCTCTATTCGATACTTGCTGGTAACCAAAAAGACTACCAGTTAGCAGCTAGCCTACTTCGTAACAATATAGACAAGTACCAAGAAAAGGAATCCTTGGAGCCTTATGAAAAAAGAAACCTTGTGTACTTGTGGGGGCAGTACCTTCAGTCGGTATATACAGAAGACAAAGAGAAGGCAAGAGAGCTTTCATATGAAATCCCGTTGAGTATCTTTGATGATTACTTCGAAGATTACTCCTGGCGATTACTATTTTATTTCTGCCATAGGATTGAGGATGTTGCAGAAACTATCATTGATTGGTTCTGCAATGATCCTCACAACAATGCTAAATACTACTTCAACTTAGTGTTCCACGCACATCAACACTTTCCAGAGCAAAACTGGCCAATGGAAGTTGGGAAGTACCTGCACGCTTTTAATTACACTGGCGAGCATCAATCACACATTAAGCTGGTGGTACGAAAACTCTTTGTATCTAACTGTCCCCAATATCTCATCGAGAGCAATGGCATAGTTGCTAGAAGGCTTATCGATGCTAAAAAGGGTGATGCATTATTATTGCCGGTAAAATTGTTTACCCTAGCCGACAAGCTGTCACCCATTCATGCTGTTTACCATATTGCTTCAGAGATAATGGACGACGACGAAAAAGAAGTTTTTCACATCATTAAGCTACCTGAAAAAGCGACAGCTGAAGAGGTATTGGCTGAAATTAATAAGATAGCCGCACCAATAAAGGAATCGAGAGAGAAACTGAAGCCGTTAATGGAACAGCCACTACCAGTGGACATGAAGTATCGCTTTATTAACGGTCAGGATAATTTTCAAAAAGCGATATTAGCTGTGCTGTGCCCAGATATAAAAATCGTCATCAACAACAGTAATGAACCCCCCGTTAACACACAATGCACCGATTTCGTCATTGATGAAATGACCGCCATTTTCCTAGCATGCCTTGGGCCGAATGTATTCGACAACTGCACGTGGCATATGACTGATGATGTGTACACGTTACTGAATCAATGCTGTGAAACATTTAAAGGCAAATGGCCCGTGTACAATGACGATCATTACACTGTTTTCTTTGAGGAATATGATGATCTAATATCATTGCCGAGTAACTTCATTGCTAACTTGTCATTGATATTAGAAAGGACACAACAACACTCTGATTCAAAACTCAACGTACCATTGGAGTTAAAGCTAAAACTACGAGATTTATGTACTCATAGCTTCCTAATGAGCCACGCACTGGCCGTTAGCCTCAATATCGGGCATTTCTGTATCGATCACTTTACCAGGATAGTGTTGCGTGACTTCGAGTTTTCTTCCGTTCCGCTTCATCCTGACGACTTTCAAGAGAAGATCATCAGAAGCACCAGCATTGAGGTAATCCACAACCTGATCTGCTTAAACATCCAAAATAACATTAGCTCTATGGCTTACGCGTGTATGGAGGACATCATTAACGATGGTGACGATACGCAGCTAGATGCGCTGGCAAGATTAATAACATTGCAGTCAACCTCACTATGGGAACAAGACAATATTAAAGCACTTGTACAATCGTGCTTATGTAAACTCGTGCAACAGACACTGTTATCTGAAATAGCTAGTGGGGTAGAAAATGTATTGCTAGCTCTGTTGCAGTCGCTCACCTCTAGTGCAAAATTGCGTGACAAAGACATAATTCCATTAGTGGAGTGCTTACCTATACCTCTTCTCTATGATGAATTTTTTGAGCGAACCCAGCCTGAAGTTATCAGCCTTGTAACTGGCGCCCTGCGTAAAGTGACAGAGCTGTATTGCGAGAGTTTAACCAAAGCCGTCAGGAAGAATAATCACTCTGCGTCTGGATTTTGGGAGGTGTTTGCGAGGCTATGTTGACTTAAGTATCTAGATTCACAAGAAAACTACGCGCACTTTTTCTGAAGAACCTCAAGATTAACGGGAGCATGAAGCACAAGGCATTGGCGCATCAGTGATGTCGAATACATGATTATCTTTTCAAAAAAGACTACCGTTAGGAAGCAAACCAAGCTTATTCTGTTCAAAATGGTATTCTACTGCCGAAGCGTTATCTACGCTCGTTGGTATCACATTCGGTTGTCAACGTGATGGTTATCATTTCAGACAATTAAAAGGCAACCATAACCGCGCTGGCCCGAAGTGCGTCCTTGTTTCTGTATTTACTCGCTCTCTGTATTAGAGCAAGTTGGTCAGAATTTAATGTCAGCACCTAAAAACCGTGATATAGCCTATCTTGCTTTTTGTAATAGTTGTAGTCTTGGTTTGAAGCCGACCAGTTGGAGCTGTTTAAATAAAAATGCATTTAAAACGACTTCGGAGTTCATCACTGGCCTTATCGCTAAATGAGTACTTTGACTTACCGCCATTTACGCGAGGTGCTTCAATTGAAAGAAGGCTATTATCTCTCAATTGTGAGAAAAGTCGCATGGTTTTAGAACTGCCGTCGCTAAGCGTTATTTTACAGTCACTCGAAGTGCGCGTGGTACATCGTGAATCAATGGAAAGATCTTTGAAGTTGAATGTGACAACTCCTTTCCAATTCGTTACCTCTTCCGGTGACTTCGAATAGTGGTCAAGATCTATAAATTTAAAGTAGCTCTCATATGGGCTGGCTCGAACTAACAATAAAAGACTGCCTGATGTAAGGTTTGTGAAATAGCCAGCCTCGTCACGGTCAAACTGTGCAGAGCAACCAGCACGATCTGTGTTAAATCTAACCTCGACATTTCGTTCGGCTATCTCTTTAGCGATATCAACTATATCATCAACAGAAGTAGCCTCATCAAGGCTTTTAGCCAAATCAGGGTAAACAGCCTCTAACTCAGAACTTTCATTTACAACTTTGGCGACACGGAGCCTATCGTTCATGTTTAGAGAGTCTTTATTGTTGTTAAGCACTGTCAGTAGATCGAATATTACTTCTCTATCCTTATTAGCCTTTGCAAATGCTTTCTGAGCCTCCTCTTGAAACTTCACACTCTCTTTCTGAAAATAGTCACTTTGCTTTTGGTACCGCTCGCTATTATTCGTAGCACGTTGCTTGTCAAGGTCGCCTTGATAGGTCAGATACAGTCCAAGTGCTCCCCCAATTAGAACTAATAACATGGCCACATAGCCTGGTTTAGTGATTTCCTTTCTACCAGTGCTCTGATTGGGAGATGTGAACTCGAAAATCCAAGCTCCAGCAAAGGTTGTCCCGAACGTGATAACCCAAACTATGTACTTAAGCCATTCCATAATAAAGTCCTATAAGTAAGAGTACCAATTTGAAATTATATGGGTGTTTATTCTATTTAGTTGCGGTGTACGATATATCCATACTACTACTTGAAGATGGTGTTCGATAGGCCAAAATGGCGTCGCTTTATCAAATATTCTGGAGCTATCAGGTGGCATCGTGGAGACTCGTAACCTGTCGCCATTTTCCATTACACCGATTTAAGGCTCCCAACGCTTCCCTCTCAAAGAGCCTCTTCTCGTTTCAGCTTGATTCGTTTAACAAGCTCATCCTCGAGTACTCGCCGTGCTGCCCCATCACTACTAATCATCGCTTTGGCAAGCTCATCTATCTCAATATCTGGTTGCTCTCTATCTACCACGCCATAGAATCGCAGTAACCTACACGTAATAATAGTGAACTCACCTTTCTTGCTCAGAGGCCTATAAAAATCGCCAGGAGTAATCGCGTTTATGTGCTTCTCATATTGGTCAAAATGCGGATGGACAAGTTTGTAGTCTTTACTCGCACTTGGGAATGTCTTCCTATTTTTGTTTACGAGCACCTCTTCATTCCCTTTAGCACCATTACAATCTTTGCAAGATACGCAGAGGTTTAGAGGCTCAAACATAAACTGAGGCTTCTTATCTTTAGGTATAATGTGCTCTATGTCCCATGCCATACCATGTTTGACTGGATACTTAACTTTGCAATAAGGGCAGGTATATTCCTGTACTTCCTTATAATGAGATTTAATTGAGCTCTTTATTGCTTCAAACTTTTTATCAGACCAATCATTACTTTGTATATTTTGTCGTTGAGTGTAATCGTCAACTAAATTTTTCTCTTCTTCGGAGTACTTAACTACTTCACCTATCATCGTTTACTCCTCAATAACCTTTTGAATAGTTGAAGCTAAGGAATAAACAGGATCATTTTCATCTAGAGTAGAAATCAGTTCGATAACCTTCTTTGACCTTGTCATTATCGAAGCTTCAGCATCAGCTGATTTCGATAGATGCGAGAGGATATCTAGGCACTCGTTGACCAAGTACTGATTTTTGAAACCAGGAGCTTTAAATAAAGTTGCCAGCTGATAGTCGGAAGAGAACTCTGTAGTGTTGAATTTGTTAACCAGCTCATTTCTATCAAGGTCTAACACGCTACAGTTCTGTGAGTTCAACTTAGAAATTATCAATGGTGAATGTGTCGCAATAATAAAATGACACCCTCGATATGAATTGAACGCTTTTTGAATCATTGGTATAAACTCTTCTTGCCATTTAGGATGAAGACTAATCTCAGGTTCATCCATACAAATAAGTGAGTTATTCTCAATAACACTTGCTATACCAAGCATCATCAATGCTAAACATTGCTCTCCAGAACTTGCATGAGAGAACGTTATGAACTTCCGGTTGTCCTCTTTTAAAGACAGCTTAAAGCCCATCATCCTTATTACCCCAGAACTCAACAGCATTCGTACTGATGCAATGTATTCATCGTTAAGGATATGTTCTTCAGATAGCCGAATCGAAACTGAAAATTGTCCTTTTACATTATTATGCTTTGCTCTTAGAGTAGAGGTTGCAAGAAGCAGTTTATCAGTTTGTTCATTAAATGATAAGTTGGGTTCAATACAATGATTGTTAATCAGCCAGTCTAAAACTGCAGACTTATCTCCACTAAAAAGTGTGCTAGGAGGCATATTTGATTTAAAAGTGAGTCGAATCCGTTTTCCATAGCCCAGATAACTCAATGTATCTTTAATTACATCAATATTGCTTCTTATTCTATCGGGCGACTTAAGAATGCTATCAATTACATTATTAATCAATGATTTTACTGAAAGTGAAGACGCGCTACTCTTTAGGCCTATATATGTGTAGATGCTCTCTAAAACTTCCTCATCATTTTCATATTTTAATCGACGCTTATTTGCTGGGAAACGATCAAAAGGACTTGTAGACAAGCATATTAACTTAGTTGGAAACACCTCATATCTGTTTTCAGGATGGGCTCTAGATATGAAAGCCATTGCTAACTCTTTGGATAATTCTTTTGCAACGACTTTGTAACCACCAGATTTGTAAGTGATTGTATTCTCATTATAACCATCACTTATTTTATTGAACCCTCTTGACCAACGTTCTGGGTGGTAGCGTAAAAAATCATCATTCTTTACAAAGTTACTTGATATAAACTCTAAAATGCTGCTTTTACCGCTACCATTTTTTCCTGTCATCACTGTAATGTAATTTTCATCACCATTGAGTGGGTAGGAAAGCTCATGTTCTTGGCCATCTATTGAAACCTTCAGTACTCTAAAAGACATATTCGCTAAGACTCTATTGACTTAAGTGCTATATGTTACAGCAATTAGATAAACTGTTGAACAATTGGGAAAAAGCTTTATGTGAGATTGCGCTAAACCACATTCTTGTAGTCGAACTATTAAAGAAATAAAGAGCCTTGGTCTTGCATTTTATCTACAAAACATATGCAATACTTATTCTCATCCAAGCCGCAATAGCTAGATAAGATCACCTAACACACTTATGTCCAATTCTGTGCTGCCTGGGTAGATCGTCGTAACGCAGATCTGCCCCTTTATCAGTTACAACAGAAGCTCATGCGTGTTCTGTTTATTTCATTTTGACCTATCAGAAGTTATCCGAGGGCTCTGATTGTGACTTTGTCACCTCATAGACACAAAAATGCGCCTCGATAATGAGGCGCTAGTCAGTTTTTATGAACGGCGTTTCTTCAACTGTTTGAAGTACTCTTTTAGAGCATCTAGGTCGCCTTGAACCTCGGCATAATTTGGAACGCCATCGCTAAGTTCAGGAGCTTGGTCATGTCCATACATGAACGTACTGCATTTAGACATACCAGCATCAATGGTGTCATAATCTTCCGCTGTAATACCGCCTTTATGAACAACATCTCGAAGACTTTGTGTTTTTACACCTCGCCCAAATCTCTCGACGACTTTTTTAAGCAGCCACTCTTCTACGAGTCTTTCCCAAGTCTCACGCATTCTGTTATACGTGAATCTGGCCATATGTTCATAGGCTTCCACTTCATCATTATCCTCGTGACTTTTCAGCTCTGGCATAATCAGATTCAGCTCTTTCACGCGGTCAGCTGTGCTTTTAACATCCCATGGAGGCTCTGCCATTGGATAACCAGATAATTTGCCACGTTTAGCAATTGAGATAGCGTTGTATTTCGATTTGGCTCTGTTTGTTGCTTCTTCCAGCATTATCAAGAAAGGCATATCGTGGGTGAATAGAATAACCTGACGGTGTAAGGCTTCTTCGGCAATACGTTCTGCAAACTTACGACGCCATTTATGGTCAAGAGAGTTAATAGGGTCATCAAAGATGATGGCCGACTTTCTCTCATCAACGGTAAGCTCTGCCAGGAAGCCGGCTAAGGCAACACATTTTTGCTCACCTTCACTAGCTACGTCGACAATGCCGTTCGTCTTGTCTGTGAGGCTGAATCTAAGCATTTGTTTGCCGCGAGAACCACGAGTTTCCGTGCTTACATTGAAGTTTCTGAACCCGAGCTTCTGCAATTCAGCATGAAATGCTTCTTCAATGTTACCAATAGCTCCAATTTTCGCAATCGCACTTGTTTGAGTTGTGATAGTGCCTGATTGACAAGTCTGTGTTAGCGCACCGAACAGAGCGACCATTTTTAGACGTTCAATCTCTTTCAACACATTCTGCTTGGATGCAGTAAATATTTTTCTTTCTTCAAGCTCTTCAATCTTATTGGTAAGTTCGGCGACTTGTTTCTCTAGGTCTGCGTTTGTTTTTACGCTTTCTTCTTTTAGTTTCAAGGAAACAATTTGACCACCAATCCATTCAAGCGCATTAAACTCAACTTTGATTTGGGAAAAGTCAGGTTCTTCTTTGATGAGGTTATTGCGAATAATTTCAAATGATGAGTTTAGTTCCTTAATGCCATCAGCGATTTCTTTTTTGAAGTCACCAATCTTGCCCAAAATGAACTCATATGGCTTCAAGTCAAATGACAATCGTTTTAGGTCAGCAATATAAGTGTCAAATATGCGTTTTGCCTTGTTGGCTTCAATTTGAGTTTTGTCTTGTAAGTAGTCATTGAAAGACTTCAGCTTCTCAGCAGATTCTTCGGATATTGGCTGCAAACAAGTAGGGCATGGCTCCCCCTCTGCTGGTGGAAATGCAAGGGCAAAGTTGTGTGCTTGCACAAACTTCTGAACATGAGCCCACATAACTCTCCATTCAGGTGAGCAAATGCCTGAAATGTCACTCCCTTCAATTGCTTGCTTACGAGCTATCTCAGCAGCCCCTTGCTTCGTTTTAAAGTCGTCATATGCGCTTTTAATGGCATCAAAACGCTCTTGACCTAATTTCCCTTTTAGCTTGTTTATATGACCAAATAACGGCTGAAGTTCTTTGTAGTTGTCTCTATAGCTTTTTCTAAGTTGCTCTGGTGTACTTGTCTTTAATTTGATGAGTTCCTCTTTAAGAACAGGTATTGATTTTTCCTCTTCTTTAGACAGGCAAATAGCATCAATAGCTTGTTGCTCGGTCTTATCGGATAGGCTAGATACTAAAGCCAAAGCGCAACCACCAGGTTTGAATTTAGGTAGTGGGTTTGCTTCTAAGTATGGTCTTTTCTCACGTTCACTTTCACTTCTTACAAACTCACAGGTTCGCATTAGTTGAGATAGCAATTTCATTCCTGCAGGTTTGTAATCAATCGAGTCTTCATCGGAAATGTAATGAGCCGCAGAAGTGTTATCGAAAATACGAATAGCCTTCAGATCTTCATGAGGAGCATCGGTCGACTCCCAAGCAATATTTTGTCGACTATCAACAATCGTAATCGCAATCTCAGCACTTGCTGTGCCAGTTTGGTCACTATAAATATTTGGTAGAATCCTTGGTGTGCTACCACGAGTAAGACATGCATTTTTCAAAATTTTCGCATAGCTCGATTTACCTGAGCCATTGTCACCATAGACGGCAGTTAAACCCTCATCCTGAAACTGAAGTGAGGCATTAGATACAAGAGCAGATACATTATTAACATGACTAATACTAGTCAGTTTTACCGCATACTTTTCTTCACCAAATCCTGTTAGAACAAGGGGGGCAATATAAGACTCGAAAGATTCATCTCTTTCTTCAAGACCACATTCCATTTTGGCAACATTCAGGAGTAATCGTAAATCATCTCCACCCAGTTCGCCTTTCTCTGCGGCTAGTCTGAGCGCGTGACGCCACCAGAGATTTCTCTTCAAATTGTTGGCCCAACCAACAACGCTTTCAATCGACATAATATACTCCATAGACATAGTGCTTTATGGGTATATATGCTCATCTGTTTATAGTCAACGTGTTGCGTTTGAGGTTGAGACAATGGGACAATAAGAGAACAAGAACTTCTCCATGGAGGTCTTCGTCATGTTATGAACTCAATTATCGGTAGACAATATAGTTTGATAGTTAATGTTCCTCTCCTAAAAGCTTTTGTCCAGTTGTGTGCAAGGTCTTCAAGCTGGCACATGTTTGCCCCATTCGAAGTTAAGCCCAACTCGCACCTTACTTCTAAAAGCTGTCATTGACTTAGTTTTCCTTATACCTCAAGTACACCTAATTACTTGGAGGACTTTTGTTGCACCCAACTAGCGCTTTTGCACCAAGATGGCCATACATATAGGGCAAGAAGTAAATCCATATTTATTTTAATTATTGATTTTAAGGTGTTTTTATAGGTGGCATGAAGATTGCTGTGAGTGTTGTGAACCTACAAGAACGCAAAGTTAGTTGGCATCATTGTCTGGCTAACTCACAATTTGGGAAATAGACATCTAGGGTTCCGGCTGTGTAAGCAGTGTCTGGGTCGAGAGTTGTCAACCTCGCGAGAGGTCACACGGAGGGATAGAAGCCCGGGAGATTAAACCAAACCAATTGGTTGCGTCTCTTGTGTTGATATTTAGTTTTAGTGACCTCATGGAGGAGATTCCAATGAAAGCTCAAATCAAAAAAAGCCTACTCGCATCTGTTGTTGGTACTACCCTACTCGCATCCGTTTTTTCCCCAATCGCACTAGCTCAAGAGAAAGAGAAGTTCACTCTTGCTTGGTCTATCTATGTCGGATGGATGCCATGGGACTATGCAGACCACTCTGGAATCTTGGATAAATGGGCAGACAAGTACGGCATTGAAATAGACGTTGTTCAGGTTAATGACTACATTGAGTCCATCAACCAGTTCACTACAGGTCAGTTCGATGCCACTGTAATGACCAACATGGATGCATTGACCATTCCTGCAGCGAGCGGTGTTGACTCTACCGCTCTCGTGGTCGGTGATTTCTCAAATGGTAACGACGGCATTGTCCTTAAAGGGGACAAGAAGCTAGAAGACCTGAAAGGGCAGTCGATTAACCTTGTCGAGCTGAGTGTGTCTCATTACTTGATGGCGCGCGCACTTGAAAGTGTGGGCATGAGTGAACGTGACGTGAGAGTGGTGAACACGTCGGATGCTGACCTTGTTGCAGCGTTCAGCACTAACCAAGTCACTTCGGTTGTCACTTGGAACCCGCTACTGAGCGAAATCACCTCTCAGCCAGACACATCTTTTGTTTTCAACTCTTCTGATATCCCTGGTGAAATCATTGACCTATTGGTTGTAAATACCGAAACGTTAGAAAGTAATCCCGCTCTAGGTAAGGCATTGACAGGGGCTTGGTATGAAATCATGTCTATCATGCAATCATCAGAGCAGGGTGATGAAGCCAAATCCTACATGGCGCAAGCATCAGGTACTGACCTTGATGGCTATAAGTCTCAGTTAGAAGCGACCAACATGTTCTACTCAGCGGATGAAGCAGTGAGCTTCACGCAAAGCCCTAAACTAGCGGCAACCATGCAGAAAGTGAGTGAGTTCTCATTCGAGCATGGTCTGCTAGGTGAAGGTGCGCCTGATGCGGGCTTCATTGGCGTAGAGACACCGACTGGCGTTTATGGTGACCCAAGCAACATCAAGCTCCGATTCACTTCTGAATACATGCAGATGGCAGCGGATAACAAGCTGTAATCTCACTCTTCAGTCGTTGTAAATGGAGTCGTTATGACCAAAGTAATTAACCGCCATCCGTCTAAGTTGGGACGAGTGATGCTCGGTGTGATGCCATTTCTGATCCTGCTTGCCGTCTATGTGACGGCATCAGATACCAGACTGGCCGCTAACTCCGCTGATAAGTTGCTTCCCGCATTCAGCAGTTTTGCCGACGCTATCGACAGAATGGCGTTTACCCCAAGCCGAAGAACCGGTGAATACCTGATGTGGACAGATACCTTCGCCAGCCTAGCAAGATTGGGCTGGGGGATTGGTATCAGTGCCTTGATTGGTTTATCCCTTGGTATTGCCACTGGGATCATTCCATTGGTGCGCTCTTCGTTGTCACCGGTAATCACCGCCGTGTCTTTGATTCCACCGATGGCTATCTTGCCGATTTTGTTTATTTCATTTGGCGTTGGCGAGCTATCCAAGGTGGTGTTGATTGTGATTGGTGTGTGTCCAATCATCATTCGAGACATTCAACTTAGGGTACAGAGCTTACCGGATGAGCAGCTAATCAAGGCTCAGACGTTGGGAGCTAACAGTTGGCAGATCATCATGCGAGTAATCCTTCCACAGATTATGCCAAAACTCATTGAAGCAGTTCGCCTTACGTTGGGTAGCGCATGGCTGTTCCTGATTGCCGCTGAAGCGATTGTGGCAACCGAAGGTTTGGGCTACCGCATTTTCTTGGTACGTCGTTACCTATCCATGGACGTGATTCTACCTTACGTATTGTGGATCACCATCTTGGCCTACAGCATGGATTGGCTACTGCGTTTAGCCTCGAAAAAGCTAAGCCCTTGGTATCATCAGTCTCAGGGAGAGAACAATGGTTAACTCGCTTGCTACTAACGACACAAAGCAGCCAATCATCCAAGTGAAACAGGTGTGGAAAGAGTATGGCGACAACATCGTACTTGAGCGTTTGAACCTGACCGCCAATGAAGGTGATTTCGTCAGCATCGTAGGTGCGTCGGGCTGTGGTAAAACCACCTTTCTCAATATGCTGTTAGGTACGGAAACACCATCAAGAGGCGAGCTGCTATTGGATGGTGAACCATTGACGCAAGAGCCGGGTGTGGAGCGAGGCATCGTGTTCCAGAAATACTCAGTGTTTCCCCATCTGACGGCACTTGAGAACGTGATGCTCGGCTATGAGTTTGAGGAAAAAAGCGTTTCTAGCACCTTATTGGGTCGACTGTTTGGCGCCAAGAAGCAACAAGCCAAAGAGCAGGCACTTAAAATGCTGGAACAGGTCGGCTTGCTGGCCGCTAAAGATAAATACCCACATGAGTTATCCGGTGGTATGAGGCAGCGCCTCTCTATTGCCCAGGCGTTAATTAAGAAGCCAAGAATTTTGCTTCTTGATGAGCCGTTTGGTGCACTTGATCCGGGCATTCGCAAAGACATGCACGTGTTAGTGAAATCCCTTTGGAAAGAGCAGAACCTGACGGTATTCATGATCACGCACGATCTCAGCGAAGGCTTCCATTTAGGCAACCGACTATGGGTGTTTGACCACACTCGCCAGGATGAGCAAGCTTCAGAGCGTTTTGGTGCGCAGGTGACGTTTGATATTCCAACCGAACAGTTGGAACACACCCAACCAGAACAACTTCTCCAAAAAATTGCATAAGGAATGAAACATGTCAGCAAAACAGGAAGTGATATTTTCAGACACTCTGCCTGGGGCCGCGCACTGGTCTATGGTGGTGCCCAAAGGTCGAACCGTTCGGTTCAAAGACCTAGAAGGCGGCGCAAACCTAAGTGTGCTGTTTTACAACCCAGCGAACCCATTAGAGCGTTACAACGCGCCAGATACACTCAAATGCCAGCACACCTTTAAGCTGACTGAGGGTAACTGT
The DNA here is from genome assembly GCF_009910675.1 of Photobacterium alginatilyticum. GTDB lineage: Bacteria > Pseudomonadota > Gammaproteobacteria > Enterobacterales > Vibrionaceae > Photobacterium > Photobacterium alginatilyticum. The sequence goes on from NZ_RSEJ01000032.1 coordinate 37,483, forward strand.
TTGTATTCAGATATGGGACGTATCTTCTGCTCAATTGTTCGCGATGATACCGGCTGGATAGATACAGTATGTGGCGTTGCCAATAAGAAAAAGGTCGCTGAAAAGTGGGGCGAGCGTGACTACCAAACCGAGCGTAACCAATGGAAACAGAACGGCTATGATGCGCTGCTGGTCGAGGTAGCTAAGTATGGTTTAGGTAAGCGTGATTTGGCGGCGAACTTAAATCTATTTAGCAAGGTCTCTACCGATGAAGCTGGCAACCTGAGTTATGACCCACAGCACAGCAAAGCAGACGACTGCATTGAGCTGCGCTTTGAAATGGATACGTTAGTTGTGATGACGACCTGCCCGCATCCCCTTAACCCCGCAGAGGCTTACCCATACCAGCCTGTTGAGGTCACGGTGTTTGAATCAGAGCCAATGCTTGAAAGTGATATCTGTCTGAATCACCGCAAAGAGAACGCGCGAGGTTTTGAGAACAATCGCCGTTATACATCGTCGACCCAGCAAGGCTTCGATACTTCCTCTCACCACCATCATCATTGCTAAAGGAGTACAGCATGATCGTAGAAAGCCCATTACAGCCAAGTGAAGCACTGTATCGTGATGTCGTCTCAGCCGGAGATTACTATATGAAGGTGGTAAAAAAAGGGCAGACGTTTCGCATTCTCGATATCGAGGGTAACCAAGCGGCAGACACACTGTTTTACAACGCTGACGACCCATCAGAGCGTTACAGCGCCATCGACACCATTCGCGAGCAGGGTAACGTCTACCTAACCGCAGGCACCAAGATCTTATCTGACCAAGGCAATGTGATGTTAGAAATCGTCGCAGACACATGTGGTCGACACGATACGCTAGGCGGCGCATGTGCAACCGAAAGTAATACTGTGCGCTATTCATTAGATAAAAAATGCATGCACGCATGTCGTGATAGCTGGCTATTGGCTGTTGCGGAGAATGAAGAGTTTGGTATGTCGAAGCGCGATATTACCCACAACATCAACTTCTTCATGAATGTGCCAATCACGCAAGAAGGCGGTTTAAGTTTTGCCGATGGCATCAGTGGTGTAGGTAAATACGTAGAGCTCAAAGCTCATATGGACACCATCGTTCTTATGTCGAACTGCCCACAACTGAATAACCCATGTAATGCCTATAACCCAACCCCGGTTGAAGTCATTGTCTGGGAATAATTATTTGGCAATAACATCAGCACAATAGCTGAGAAAAATGAGCAAGGGACGACCCTAGTGAATGCTCTTACTTTTTCCGGGACGACCCGGATTTTAGGGACGAAAATATGTTTAGTAAGGTATTAATTGCTAACCGTGGAGCCATTGCCTGCCGAGTTATCCGCACACTAAAACAACTCAATATTGGCAGCGTTGCTATTTACAGTGAAGCTGACTCTCAGAGCTTACACGTTGTCGGTGCTGATGAGGCGTACTCTTTAGGCCAAGGTGGGGCAACCGAGACCTATCTTGATCAAGACAAAATTATCACAATAGCCAAAGAGTCGGGCGCACAAGCAATTCACCCTGGCTACGGCTTCTTGAGTGAAAACCCAGAGTTTGTTGAGCGATGCGAACAAGAAGGATTGGTCTTTTTAGGACCAACAGCAGAACAAATGCGATCGTTTGGCCTTAAACACTCTGCGCGCAACATTGCCACTCAAGCAAACGTGCCGCTTCTTCCTGGTACAGACCTACTTAATGACAAACAACAAGCACTGCAGGAAGCAGAGAAAATCGGCTACCCAGTGATGCTCAAAAGTACCGCTGGTGGCGGTGGCATCGGTATGCAGTGCTGCTTTACAAGCCAAGAACTCGATGAGGCTTATGACAGCGTTAAGCGACTAAGTGAGAACAACTTCAGTAACAGCGGCGTGTTCATCGAGAAGTTTATTCAACAAGCGCGTCATATCGAAGTGCAGATCTTCGGTGATGGGCAAGGTCATGTGGTTGCCTTGGGTGAGCGTGATTGCTCTGCGCAGCGCCGAAACCAGAAAGTTATCGAAGAGACACCTGCGCCTAACCTCAGTGATGAAACCCGAACCAAGCTGCTGGATACAGCTGTAAGATTAGCCAGTGAGGTTAATTATCGAAATGCCGGTACTGTTGAGTTCGTATTAGATCAACAAACACAAGCGTTCTATTTCTTAGAGGTGAACACCCGCCTACAGGTAGAGCATGGCGTCACTGAAGAAGTGTTTGGTGTCGATCTCGTCGAGTGGATGATTCGCCAAGGGGCAGAGCAGCTAGAGCTAGAGGCACTGGGTGCCAATCTCAAATCACAAGGCCATGCGATTCAGGTTCGCCTTTACGCCGAAGACGCCAATAAGAATTTCCAGCCGTGTGCTGGCCTATTAAGCCATGTTGAGTGGGCAGAACAAGAGAATTTACGCATTGAACACTGGATTGAAGCGGGTGTGGAAGTATCGCCATTCTTTGACCCGATGTTGGCCAAAGTGATCGTGCATGCGGATGACAGAGACACAGCACTAGCAGAGCTCAAGCATAGCCTCGATAACAGTACAATTTACGGCATAGAACATAACAAAGCGTATTTGAGCCAGCTATTGGTCAGCGAATTGGTGAAGAAAGGCGAGGTGCTAACGCAATCCCTCAATACTTTCGAGTTCAAACCCAACACCTTAGACGTTATCAGTGGTGGGACACAAACCACCATACAAGATTACCCGGCGCGAACTGGCTATTGGGACATTGGCGTGCCACCTTCAGGCCCGATGGATGCACTGAGCTTCCGTTTAGCCAACACACTGCTTGCGAATAAAGGGTCATGTGCAGGGTTGGAGATCATTGTTTCTGGCCCAACGCTTAAATTTAACCAACAAACTCGAATCGCTCTGACAGGTGCAAGCATTCAAGCGACATTGGATGGTGAATCGGTTGCAATGAACAAAGCTGTCGAGATTCAAGCAGGGCAAACCCTCAAGCTGGGCAAAGTGTTCGATGGCGCTCGAACCTACTTAGCCATTCAGGGTGGCATTGATTGCCCAGAGTACCTGGGTAGTCGCTCAACCTTCACTCTTGGTCAATTTGGTGGCCACGCTGGCCGTGCATTGCTAGCGGGCGATGTACTTCATATCAACCAAGTAGAACTATGTATTGCCCCAGAAATCAGCACCATCACTCAGCCGGAGTTTAATGGCGAATGGCAGATCCGAGTGATCTATGGCCCGCATGGTGCACCAGATTTCTTCACTCAAGAAGACATTGATGCCTTCTTTGATGCCGAGTGGAAGGTGCACTTTAACTCAAGTCGCACGGGCGTTCGTTTAATCGGACCTAAACCTAACTGGGCACGCGCGGATGGTGGCGAAGCAGGGCTGCATCCATCCAATATTCACGATAACGCGTATGCGGTTGGTACCATCGATTTCACGGGTGACATGCCAGTTATCTTAGGCCCAGATGGCCCAAGCTTGGGCGGTTTCGTGTGCCCTGCCACTATCATCAAAGCTGACCTTTGGAAGATGGGACAGCTCAAAGCAGGGGATAAAATTCGTTTTACTCCGGTCACAGTAGAAGATGCGGAGATTGCAGAGCGCACACAGCTTGCTCAAATTGAGACGGGTACAATCAATGAAATGGCGCTGCCGAGTGCAGAGCTCGATTCACCCATCATCAAGACTATTCCAGCAAGCGAGTATGGTGAACAAGTTGTTTATCGACCAAGTGGTGAAGATTACCTACTGGTGGAGTATGGCCCTCAGGTACTCGATATTCGCCTTCGTTTCCGAGTTCATGCGCTGATGCTTAGCCTTCAAGAGCGAAGTTTGGTGGGTGTCGAGGAACTCACCCCGGGTATTCGTTCCCTACAAATTCATTACGATAACCTCTTATTGCCAAGAGAGCAGTTGCTTGAAGAGCTAGAAGCGATTGAAGCAACACTCGATAACATTGATGAGCTGACCGTTCCAGCACGCGTAGTGCACCTACCGCTGTCTTGGGATGACGAAGCGACTCGACTAGCGATCCGCAAATACGATGAAGTAGTGCGTAAAGACGCGCCGTGGTGCCCAGATAACATTGAGTTCATCCGCCGCATCAATGGACTTGATTCCGTAGAAGACGTTAAGCGCATTGTGTTTGATGCTAGCTATCTGGTTATGGGGCTAGGGGATGTGTATCTTGGCGCGCCAGTGGCAACACCAATGGATCCACGCCACCGTTTGGTGACCACCAAATACAACCCAGCACGTACTTGGACGCCTGAAAATGCCGTTGGTATTGGTGGTGCATACATGTGTGTTTATGGCATGGAAGGCCCTGGTGGGTATCAGTTTGTAGGCCGAACTCTGCAGATGTGGAATCGCTACCGTCAAACTGAAGCCTTCAGCAAGCCTTGGCTGCTGCGTTTCTTTGACCAGATTAAGTTTTATGAAGTTAGTGCGGAAGAGCTACTCGATATTCGTGAGAAACACCCGCAAGGGCATTACCCAGTCAAGATTGAGGAAACCGAATTTTCACTAGCAGATTATCAATCACTTCTGGATGAACATGCCGATGAGATTAAGCATGCGAAAGCTCGCCAACAAAAGGCATTCGAAGAGGAGCGTCAACGTTGGGAAGAGACGGGACAAGCGAATTTTGTTGCAACTGAAATAGAGCAGTCGAGCGTACAAACCGAGCTCGAAGAAGGTCAGGAAGCGATTGAAAGCCATGTGGCGGGCAATATTTGGCAAGTGCTGGTAGAGCCTGGTCAAACCGTGAAAGAGAATGATGTAGTGATGATTCTTGAGGCGATGAAAATGGAGCTTGAAGTAATCGCGAGTGTCTCAGGCGTCATTGACTCTATATGCCATGAGGCCGGTGCTCAAGTGCACGCTGGTGAGCCACTACTGGTTGTCAATACGTGTTCAGCGTAGCAGTTTGAGGATAGAACAATGACAAATTTAAATTCAACGCTTCAAACAGCGACAGAACCACTAACCATCAGTGGCCTACGCGAGGCCTACCGCAATGGTGAACTTAATGTAGAGCAGTTTCTGCGTGGCAAGCTTGAACAAGTTAGAGCTGATCAATCCAACGCTTGGTTGTCAGTGATTTCCGACCAACAACTTGACGCGTATATAACCGAGCTTGCAGAACAGGACATTGATCAGTTACCCCTGTTTGGCGTCCCTTTTGCCATCAAAGACAATATTGATCTGCAAGGTTTAGATACGACTGCTGGTTGCGAAGCCTATCGCTATCAACCAACTGAATCAGCCTATGTGGTTAAGCAGTTGATTAAAGCTGGCGCCGTGCCTTTGGGTAAAACGAGCCTTGATCAGTTTGCAACTGGGCTAGTGGGCACACGCAGTCCTTGGGGAGCGGTAAACAACAGCTTTGATCCGCAGTCTATCTCCGGTGGGTCCAGCTCTGGTAGTGCAGTTGCAGTAGCGACTAATCAAGTCTGTTTTGCACTAGGAACTGATACTGCAGGCTCTGGTCGTGTACCCGCAGCGTTTAATAATCTATTTGGTCTCAAACCAAGTAAGGGGCTGTTAAGCTGCAGTGGTATCGTACCCGCATGCCGCACATTAGATTGCGTGACATTCTTTACCAAAAGCGCAGAAGACCTGAGCACACTCTATCAAGTGGGTGCGAGCTACGATGAGAGCGATTGTTACGCTCGCTATGCTATCGAACAAGGGCTTGCAGCAACCACTCAGTTTTCTGGATTGAGAGTTGGTGTGCCATCTGACGAGCAACTTAAGTTCTTTGGAAATGAAGAGTACCGTAAGCTTTATGCTCAGTCGGTTGCCCGCCTAGAATCTCTGGGTGCAGAGGTCATTCCCTTTGATTTGTCGCCGTTCATAGAGGCGGCGAATCTCCTTTACCAAGGCCCTTGGGTTGCTGAAAGATACGCTGCGATTGAATCCTTCTTCAATAGTAACCAGCAAGAGTGCTTGGATGTGATTCAAACCATCGTTGGCGGAGCTAAGGAGCTTTCTGCTGCCGATACGTTTAAAGCCATGTACCAACTGCAAGCATTTAAAGTTCAGTGCGATCAGTTGATGGACGATGTTGATGTTGTGCTGACGCCAACCGCAGGCACGATCTACACGATTGATGAGGTGAGCAACGACCCGATTGCCCTAAACAGCAACCTTGGCTACTACACCAATTTCATGAACCTGCTCGACTACAGCGCGATAGCAATGCCCGCTGGCTTCACCGAAGCTGGATTGCCGTTTGGTGTCACCTTATTTGCCCAAGCCTTCCAAGATGAAGCCTTGATTGCGTTAGGTAAAGAGTGGCAGCAAGCGATGAACTTGCCACTGGGGGCAACACAAGTTGAACTCGAGAGTAGCGAGAGTGTTGATTTGCTGGTTTGTGGCGCTCACATGAAAGATTTAGCGCTCAACCATCAACTCATTGCGTTAGGTGCGAACTTTAAACAGAAAACGACTACTTCAGAAAACTATTCTCTTTATTGCCTCGCGGGCGGGCCACCCTTAAGACCTGGGCTAGTACGCAGTCCAAATCAAGGCCAAAAAATCGAAGTTGAGATTTGGCGCGTGCCTAAAAATCAGCTAGGTGCCTTATTAGTGCAAATTCCACATCCGTTGGGGTTGGGTAGCGTTGAAATTGACTCGGGTGAATGGGTCAAGGGGTTCATCTGTGAAAGCATTGGGGTTGAAGGAGCAACCGACATTACCGAGACAGGCGGTTGGCGAACTTTTCTTGAACAGCTTTAACGAGATCACAGATAATCTAATGCTTGCGATCAGCCCATTTCACGCCAAGTGTGAGATGGATGATCGTAACGCAGTTTGATCCGCACCATCAATACTGGACACTAAGCGAAGTGACTTTCCTATACCTCTAGTTATTCATGATTTTCTAAATTAGAAAAAACGATAACTCATAAATGTCCAATTCTGTGCTGCCTGGGTAGATCGTCGTAACGCAGATCTGCCCCTTTATGGGCTACGCCTCGGCGTTCGAACAAAGATGTTCAAGCAATTTTGATATACAAAAAGTAATAAGTGGCAAAAGGCAATGACCTGACCCCGTTATTAATACGTTATCGTTACGACATTCTCCGCTACCTACTGGAAGACTTTGGCAAAGATACCCTAATAAACCTACGGCCAAGCGAGTTCGCTCATTGGACGTGATTTGGACTGGTGCTCATATAAGTACCGTCACTTGGTTGAAAATGCTTTCATTAGAATCAAGCATTATCGAGCTATTTCAAGTAGATATGACAAGATAGAAAGAAACTATGCCAGCATGTTATCGCTGGCATTCATGTTAATGTGGCTGTCGGTGTATTACTGAGTATAAAATGTACAGCAAAGATCAACACGCCCTAATAGCAGAATGCTAAGAACAACCAGGTATTCGGTTACTCTCTACTATTCAGATGCTTAAGAAATTAACTCGATGGTAAAACTAACTTTCACTGTCAATAAGATGCAAAAACGCCTCCCTCTTGAGCAGAATGGAGGCGCTTGAAGGAGCTGTGGGGGTATTCTGATTACTCGGAAACGAGGGCAACCGCCTCACGAGTTAGCTTAGCCAGCTCATCCCATTGGCCAGCTTCAATCAGTTTTTTATCAACCATCCATGTGCCACCGCACGCCAGCACTCGTGGTACCACTAAGTAGTCTTTGATGTTGGCAGGATTAATTCCGCCCGTTGGCATTAAGCTCACGTCCGTGTATGGCGCCAGCAGTGCCTTAACCATGTTTACGCCACCTGACGCTTCCGCTGGGAAGAACTTGAGTGTTGTTAGGCCCATTTCTAATGCCGCTTCAATGGTACTTGGATTGTTTACGCCCGGCACGATATCAATACCAATCTCTTGGCACGCTTTCACGGTATTTGGGTTAAAACCCGGCGACACAATAAACGTTGCGCCCGCTTCTTTTGCCGCCATCGCCTGTTCTTTATTAAGCACTGTACCTGCGCCGATCAGCATGTCAGGTTGGGCTTCACGTAGCAGACGAATCGCTTCTACTGCCGCTTCTGAGCGAAAGGTAATTTCTGCTGCTGGCAAGCCGTTTTCCGCCAACACTTTACCCAGTGGGATAATATCTTGAGCATTATCAATCGCAATAACAGGGATAACTTTCAGCGCTTGTAGCTGCTCGTTTAAGTTAAGCATTGTTTTGTTCCTATTTGAATTTATTCTTTGCGGCGTCAGTGTACGCCTTTGAGATGATGGCGCCTTTATGCTGAATTACTTCACCAGCCAGCACATTACCATTATGGCAAGCTTGTTTGATGTCGCTGGTTTCAAGGTAAGTTGCTAAAAACCCGCCATTAAATGAATCGCCAGCGGACGTCGTATCGACCACATTCTCAACCACAGTTGTTGATACATTGTAGAGTTCATTTGCGCCCAATTCCGAGACTAAACACCCGTTAGCACCAAGTTTGACGACTACCGTTTTCACCCCAAAAGAAGCGAGCCGTTCGCAAGTTTGAAGAGGCGTGTCATCTCCCCAAATCGCTTGCTCATCCTCAAACGTCACTAGGGCTAAATCGGTAGTTCGATACATAAGGCGATAGGCAGACTGGACGGTTTGATGATTGTCATCAGGCCAAAGTGCTGGTCGATAATTGCTATCAAAAGCAATTTCGACTCCTGAGTCTCTTAACTGCGCCAATAGCGCTAGCATCTGCGCTCTATCTTGCTTAGGTAAGATCGCCAAACTGATGCCGCTGACAAATACCATGTCAGCGCTTTTTAAAGCATATGTCACCTGCGCAAATACAGGGTGCTGAACTAGGTATTTGGCCGCAGATTGATCTCGCCAATACAGAAAAGTTCTTTCACCCTGCTCGTCTAGCTGAATCAGATACAGCCCCGGCGAGCGCTTGGTATCGTTCAGAACTAAGCTGGTATCAACGCCCTCTTGCTTCCAGCGAGCCGTCATTTCTTGGCTAAGAGGCTCACTTCCCATGGCCGTAACATACTTCACCGACAGATCAGGGGCTGAGTCTCGCTGACTTCGGCATAAGTAAATCGCTGCATTTAAGGTGTCTCCACCGAACGTCTGCTGCATCTCCCCAAACGGTTTTCCGTTCAGTTCTATCATGCATTCCCCAATGATGGCAATTGTCTTCATCGCACTGTTTCTTTAAGTCGCAAATCAGGCCTGCCAACTTACGCTGAGCAGGCCTGATGTTTTATTGAGGAATTATTTGTTGTCTAAGCGAACAAACATCATGGTCAAGATAAATGACAGAGTAAACACGCCAGTCACACCCAACACCGCTTGAACAAAGTTCTGAGTGCCGCTCGCTAAGTACGCAGGAAGACTGAATACTGACGATAGGATGTAGCTTGTTAAGTGCGTATCAATGGTCACTGAGATAGCACCCATAATACCGGTCGCTAAACTCGCCATGAACAACGCTTTGGTGTACTTAGTCAGCGTACCGAATAGCGCTGGTTCAGTAATACCCAGAATCGCTGTCACACCTGAACCCACTGTCATTGATGATTGCTCTTTAGACACACTGTTACGCTGCTTGTACCAAATCGCCATCGTCGCACCTGCGATTGCTAGGTTACCCAGACACATGATTGGCATTAGCAGGTCTTTTCCATAAAGCGCAAAGTTGTTCAGGCTGATTGGCGTCATGCTGTGATGAATACCAAACACAATCGTAATTGGACGAGTTAAGCCGAACACAAAACCGGTTAGGGTTGGTGAGATTTCTAGTAGAGAGCTAACCACCCAGCCAGCACCATTACTCACCCACATACCAGCAGGCGCAACCAGTGAAAGCACAACGGTTGATGTTACGGTAAAGGCTAATAGTGGCGTAAATACAGGTTTGGCAGAACTCGGAACAAACTTATCCACCATCGGAGTTATCTTTGATAGCACCCAGACCGCAAGGATCGCTGGCACAATCGCACCGCCGTAGTTCATTAGCTCAATCGGCACCACTCCAAACACGTTAAGCTCGGCTTTGCTGCCTGCATCAGACAATAAAGCGGCTTTTTCTACTAGCTTTGGAGACATCATTGCCGCAGCAACCGCCAATGCAATGTACTCATTCACTTTGAACACTTTGGCTGCTGAGAACGAAACCAACATAGGCAAAAAGAAGAACACAGCCACTGAGATAGAACGGTAGAAGAATACGGTGTCGGAAGATTCCGAAATCACGTTGGTCGCAATAAGCCCTGACAATAGACCCATCAACATACCTGCACCGGCAATGGCAGGAACGACCGGACCAAAGATGCCAGCGACAATGCGCATTGCGTTTTGGAACAATTTACCTTTCTCTTGTTCGATCTCTGCGTCTTCTGGCGCTGCACTTGCACCTGATAGCGCTAAGTACCATTTCTCGACTTCAACGCCGATGATCACCTGAGTTTGACCTTGTGCGAGAACCACACCTTTAACACCTTGAATGGCTTCGAGTTTTCCTTTATTCGCTTTTGACTCATCGACCAATTTAAAACGTAGTCGAGTCATACAGTGAGTGATGTTTGCGATGTTTTCGTTACCACCGAGGGCAGCGACCAATTCTTGTAATTTCATGCTAAAGCTGTCTGCTTTCCCTGGCGCATTATCGCCGATAGCCATGTTAATTTCTGTCAATTGCATCATACATTCCTATATGCTTGTCTGCTCATTTACTGCGGTAATCTTAGCGGTTGAGCGTTTTTATCCAATCGACAAAACAGTGACAAAACTCACATTAAAACAGCTAAAAATTTAATTTTGGCCGTTTTTTAGCAACTGGTTCGTTTTTTTCTCCTAATTCGAAACAGGAACGAACCAGTTAATTTTCAGTATAATTTATCGCTTGAAATCTGCATTCTTTCACGCTTATATAAAATAAATCCTGTTGACCGAGCTAGTTTTAAAGTGAATAAAAATATCATTTCAAATATTGAATGCATGATTACCAAACCAGACCGACATAACCTGATTACCGTTATTGTAGAAACGGAGTCAGGGATGAAAGGTTTCGGTTGTGCGACTTTCCAGCAACGACCATTGGCGGTAAAAACAATGGTTGATGAATATCTCAAACCGTTATTAATTGGCAAAGACGCCAATAATATTGAAGACCTATGGCAAATGATGATGGTTAACGCTTATTGGCGTAATGGACCGGTGATCAATAATGCTATTTCAGGTGTTGATATGGCGCTGTGGGATATTAAAGCGAAATTAGCCAATATGCCTCTGCATCAATTATTTGGTGGTAAAGCTCGTGATGCTATTCAGGTCTATACCCATGCGACAAGCGAGACAATGGAAGGCCTGTATGAGCAGGTAGAAAAATTCCTAGCGCAGGGCTACAAACATATTCGCTGTCAGTTGGGTTTTTATGGTGGTGTACCAGAGAATATCCACACGGCAAATAACCCAACCGAAGGGTCTTACTACGACCAAGACCAATATATGGAAAACACGGTTGAGATGTTCAAATGTTTGCGTGAAAAGTATGGCAATCAGTTCCACATTCTTCACGATGTCCATGAACGCCTGTTCCCAAATCAAGCGATTCAATTTGCCAAACGAGTAGAGCAATACACCCCATATTTTATTGAAGATATCTTGCCGCCAAACCAAACGGAGTGGTTGGATAACCTTCGCAGTCAAACCAGTGTTTCGCTAGCATTGGGTGAGCTATTCAACAACCCAGAAGAGTGGAAACAGCTGATCATTAATCGCCGCATCGACTTTATTCGATGCCATGTATCTCAGATTGGAGGTATTACTCCAGCATTGAAGCTAGGTCACTTATGCCAAAGCTTTGGCGTTCGCATTGCGTGGCACTGCCCGCCTGATATGACGCCGATTAGCGCAGCAGTGAATACTCACTTAAACGTGCACCTACACAACGCGGCGATTCAAGAACACGTCGAGTATCAGGCTAATACCCAAGCAGTATTCCCTAATGCTGCCGAGCCTATCAATGGTTATTTGTATGCGTCAGAGCTGCCGGGGATCGGGGTTGAAATGAACCAAGATGTTGCACAAGATTTCCCTGTCACTTACCGTCCACATGAGTGGACTCAAAGCCGATTGCCTGATGGCACTATTCATACGCCATAGCACTATGGCTCACTTCATCTAAATAGAAAAACGACCGCTAATCACGGTCGTTTTGATCTCGGTAATTTAAACTCTCAGGGTTAAACTTGGAGTGGTAAGTACACTGGTAGTTGATATCAATGATGTCACTGACGACAAACACCTCACCAGAAGTGAGGAAACCACGGTTAGTGATGTTCATTGCTGAACTCGAACGCTTACACCCTAATAAATCCGCATCTTCTTTTGAAACACTGATCGCCTGGTAGGTAGTGAGGTAGCTATCGATTTCCAACCCCAGAGAAAGCGCGTGCTTCTGAAGTGAGTTCTCAATAATGGTATCGTTCACCATAGGGAATAATTTAACGGGCAGCCTCGCTTCTTCAATCTGAGTAACTTTACCTTGAATTAACCTTAAGCGTTTCACATTCCAAATATATTCATCGTCTTCAATAGAGAATACTTGCATTTCATGAGTAGTTGGTAATCTCTTATTCAGTTTTATTTTCTTATAAGAAATCTCACCAAATTTATTTTCTGTTACTGAATTATATATTAATGGTGAGTCAACGCTCGAAGTATTAACATAATATCCCGATCCTGCTTTGGATTTAACCATACCAATTGCTTCAAGTTTAGACATTGCCTTTCTCACCGAGAAACGGGAAATATCGTATTTTTCAGCTAATTCTCTTTCTGAAGGCAATTTAACATCAATAATATTTTGGCAAATCTTACTGATTATATCTTGAACAAGTTCTTGGTACTTTTTCATGGAACGCTTAGTGTTTGGGGGTTCATTATAATTTAACGCATCTGTGCCACTTTCTCCATGAGCCAAGCCTAAAATAGCGGTTTAGATCAGATAGGCAGCCCATGATGAGCTGCCCATTTACTTGAGGGTTTGCCTGCACTCCTGCTAGTGAATCGCTGGCATAACTAAGATCGTAGCCACTGCAGTGGATAAGGGAACTTGGCTAGTTGCACGTAGGCTGGCCGCATACTTGCAATACTTGAAGTAATCCGAAAAGTTACAGTGCCCCAAAGGTCTTAACTCAGAATTGTCCATGACTGAGCTAGCAACAACTATCAGGCCCTGAGTTAATGTTTTTGGTTCAATGGTTCAATGGTTCAATGGTTCAGTCTTTCGTTATGTAAGCCACATCTATTTATGACCGCGTAATAATGCCATATCTCTTATTTTTAACAATGTGTCATCCACACGGTATAAATTGACGGATTTGAAAAAGGCTTTTTGGCATATTGATGAGTTGCCAGATTTTCACCTCCATAAGCTGCTGATTATAAATATATTATTTCCTTTTAAGGTGAAATGGCCATCTGGAAGTCCTTCCAGCTTTCTTTGTGCGTTTCCGGTTTTATGCCTTCTTTCCCATGAATAAATGAGACCTGGAGTGGTTTTCAGTTGTCGTTATATACTTTACTATATAACGATAACTGAGCATGCTGACATTAGAGGTAAAGTATGAACAAGCGTTTGTTTATGTATCTGTTTTCCATAGGTTGTGGGCTGGGAGCATCGAGTTCGGCGCTGGCGTCAGAGAAGGTGACGGTCTTTGCCGCTTCGTCGTTGACCAATGCCATGAATGAAGTGGCGGCGGTATACAAAGAAAAAACGGGTACTCAATCGACGCTTTCGTTTGCCTCTTCTGCAGCACTTGCCAGGCAGATTGCGCAAGGCGCACCGGCTGATATCTATCTTTCTGCCAATGAAAAGTGGATGGATTATGTTGAGCAGCAACATGCGATTGAACCGAAGTCGCGTAAAATTTTGTTAAACAATAGTCTGGTGTTAGTGGCTCCGGATTCTTACCCAACCGATAGTATTGCTATCAGTGCTTCGTGGGACTTGGCACAGGCGTTAGACGGCACGCGTTTAGCGACTGGTGATCCGAAACATGTACCAGCGGGTATCTATGCTAAAGAGGCGTTGGAAAATATAGGTTTGTGGCAGAAGGCTTCGCCTTTGCTTGCCCGTGCGAGTAGTGTCCGCTCGGCGCTGTTGCTGGTAGAGAAACAAGAAGCCATGCTTGGGATTGTTTATAAAACAGATGCCCTGATTTCAAACAAGGTAAAAGTGGTTGCCGAGCTGCCAAACAACAGCCATACGGCAATTACCTATCCTGTTGCAGTTGTGAAAGATAAGGCGAATGGTCAAGTCGAAGATTATTATCAGTTTTTGCAGTCAGATCAGGCTCGCGAGATTTTCGAAAAATACGGCTTTGGAGTTAACTAAGCGTGCTGACAGATTATGAGCTGCAGGCACTGCTGCTTAGTTTAAAAATATCGGGTGTGGCAGTGGTGGTTAGCCTGCCTCTGGGGATCTTGTGTGCCTGGCTGCTGGCGCGATGTCGGTTCTATGGCAAGGCCATCTTGGACGGTATTGTGCATCTGCCCTTGGTACTTCCCCCGGTTGTTATTGGCTATTTGCTGCTAACCCTGATGGGGCGAAATGGTGTGATCGGCAAGGCACTTTATGACTGGTTCGGACTGACGTTTAGCTTTAGTTGGCGCGGAGCCGTCATCGCCGTTGCTGTGGTTTCATTTCCCCTTATGGTTCGTTCAATTCGTCTGGCACTGGAAAGTGTTGACCCTAAATTGGAGCAGGCAGCCCGCACACTTGGGGCTAGTCCGCTGAAAGTCTTTTTGACCATTACGTTGCCACTTACAGCTCCGGGTATTTTGACGGGGACCATTCTGGCCTTTGCTCGTGCGTTGGGTGAGTTTGGTGCCACGATTACGTTTGTTTCGAACATTCCCGGCGAGACGCAGACAATCCCGTTGGCTATGTTTTCCTTTATCGAAACACCGGGAGCCGAGAGCGAAGCGGCCCGCCTTTGTATAATTGCAATTGCTATCGCTTTGGCCTCGCTGCTGGTTTCTGAATGGATGGCGAGAATGGCACGAAACCGGTTGGAGACCCAATGCTAGCTATTAATGTTCAGAAAACACTCGGTAACCTAGACCTTGATATCAAGCTTGAGTTGCCAATGCAGGGGATCACTGCAATCTTTGGCCGATCAGGTACCGGGAAAACATCGCTGATCAATGTACTCAGTGGTTTAAGTCAGCCTGATAAAGGGGCGATAAAGCTCGGTGAGCGTGTATTGTGTGATAGTGACGCAGGGATTTTCCTCCCTCCCGAGAAAAGGAAAATCGGTTATGTGTTTCAGGATGCGCGCTTGTTTCCGCATTATACCGTTTCTGGAAACCTTACCTATGGCTGCCGAGAGAAGGATCAAGCGCACTTTGAGGCTGTCGTGAAGCTACTTGGTATCGAAAGCTTGTTACAGCGTTATCCGTCATCTCTATCGGGCGGTGAGAAGCAGCGAGTTGCTATTGGCAGGGCATTACTGACAAAGCCCGATATGTTGCTGATGGATGAGCCTCTGGCGTCACTGGATCTGCCGCGCAAGCACGAGTTGATGCCTTATTTGGAGAAGCTGGCCAAGCAGGTCAATACCCCCATTCTTTATGTTACCCATAGCCTCGATGAAATTTTGCGACTTGCCGATCATATGGTGATGATTAATCAGGGCAAAGTGGTTGTTGCCGGAAATGTAAACAGTGTTTGGGGCTCGCCGGAAATGCGTCCGTGGTTACCGCCCAAGGAGCAAAGTTCTTTGATTAACGCACGGGTAAATCACACCCATCCGGACTATGCTTTGACTCAGGTAATGTTAAATCACGACGCATGCCTATGGGTAAGCAAACTTAACAGGCAGCGAGGGGAGTGGGTAAGAGTACGGATTCACTCCAATGACGTTTCGATAACTAAGGCAAAGCCTGAAAAGACAAGTATCCGTAATATATTGACGGCAAGGGTGGACAAGCTGCTTTCTGTTGATGAAGAAGAAAAAGTCGCTGTAAGACTTCGAGTCGGAGAAGCTCAGATATGGGCGAACCTTACACTATGGGCAGCAGATGAGCTGAATATCAAAGTTGGGGATGAGGTGTTTGCTCAAATAAAAGGTGTGAGTGTGACTCAAGATGACTGGGTGTAATTAATTAGAAAACGAGCACTTACTCTGTAATAAAAGTTTTACTGGCTAGGTTAGTAATGGACCACAAAATAATGCTGACAATAAAGTTAATGTTGGTGATTGTTTGTGGTCTTTTTTATCCATTTTTCACAAAATAAAATCAGTGCTAAAATTTATTTCCGTTGTATTAGTTCAGCCGTCGATTAAATTGATAGGTTATTCTGTACATCATTGTAATAAAGGTTAGACAAAAGTGGGTTACACTTTTGCCTGGCTTTATATCACTGAATATAGAGGGAAATATTTGATTGTGCACAGCGTTTCTGTATTGTTTGTATTGTTAAAAGTGTGTCAGGATGTTTGAAATATAACCGTTGCATATTGAACTGTTCAGCTCTGAGTCAGTATATTGTTCACCACATTAAGGCTGGTCAGGAATTGGCTGAGATACAAATCTTAGTTTTCTTAATATACTTTTTTGTTGTTTGGATACGATATAAGTCTATTTGGAAATCATAAATTCAATTAAACATATACTGGATGTACCCATGCGCACACTATCATTATTAATTCTTTCTACGTTATTGGTTACAGGCTGTGGTTCTGGCGGTGGTTCTGATGACGGTGCCGCAACAGGCGGAGATTCAAATTCAGGGAGCGGAACAGTCATATCTGGTGACGGCAGCAGTGGTTCCAATAATGGTGGTAGTTCTGACAATGGTGGCAACTCCGGAAATAACGGCGGCGATAGCGGAAGCAACGGCGATCCGCAGAGTGGTGATTTTGCTGACCAGATGTTAGCGGCAGTGAATGCGGCACGTGCACAGGCTCGTGACTGTGGTGGGCAGATGATGCCGGCAGTACCTGCATTAACATGGGATTATAGCCTGGAGCAGGCGGCCTTTGTTCATTCAAGCAACATGGCAAACTACAATTTCTTCAGCCATACCGGTTTAAATGGCGACCAGCCAAGTGATCGTGTTTCCGATCAGGGTTATAGCTGGAGCACAGTGGGCGAAAACATTGCAGCGGGTCAGAAAGATCTCGCTTCGGTAATGGATAGCTGGCTAAAAAGCCCTGGCCACTGTAAGAACATTATGAGTGCGAACTACACTCAGATGGGCGCTTCGTCAGTGACTAATTCAAGTGCGCAATATAGCATCTACTGGACTCAGGTATTCGCCCGACCTCGTTAATTTTGTTGGCATTTGCTAATGATCGAGTCGCCGCTGCTTGAACGCTTTTCATACTGCGGCGGTTCAATCATGTTGTGCTCTTGTCTTTTGAGAGTATTACGATCTGGCCGTCACTGAAATAGTGGCGGCTTTTTGAATAGGCAACAGGCTTGCCAAATTGTTGGTATTCAACATTCCACCCAGAGCCTTTGGCTTTTTCTGCCAGTTCATCCCTTTCTACATCGATATCAGGGTCGATACCGTGCAAGATGGTAATTATCCCTTTATAGTGAGCTAGTTTTAGTTCGTTGTCGTAGCTAACGGCGCCCACCCATATGGGCTTTCCTGATTGCTCCTCATTACCGGCGTACCACCAGCGAATATGCTTCCTGTTAACCAGATCGCCGGCAAGTTGGTAGGCATACCATTGAGGCTGTTGATTCCAGTAAAGATCGGAGATAGGCGGTAGCTCTTTGGAAAGCAGCTTTAAATAGCGACTCAGTGTCAGGTCATCTCGTGAGAATGTTTCATTCTCAATCCAGCCTAATTCACCCATGAGCTGTTGCGGTGTATTTCCCACAACAACGATATTGATTGGTTGCGCCTGGTATACAGGAGCCAAACCCGGATAAACGGTATAATCCAGTTCATGCAGTGATTGTTGGGTATTGTTTATTTCTTTTGTTTCAAATGCATACGCATCGCTGGCAAAAAAGTGATAATAATTCGCCCCGGCCATCACCGCGAGCCAGCACAGACAGATGTTCAACCACCTTTTCCAGCTCTTGGTTCGGTAGAGCATCAGACTGATCACTGAAGCAATAAAAATAGCCACGACTAATAAGCTATGTTCTTTCAGGAACAGGGTAATAGTGGTGAGATCTGGCATTAACTCGATTCCTTGCGCCAGTAAATAACCGGCAAATACAAACTGTCCGACACCGAGAAAAAGACCGATTAATGAGTATGCCGTAAAGGTCAGCCAGGGCAGTGCGTAGCTGCCGGCCAGGAAGGGCATTATCCAGGCTACCGGTCCCAGCAAGCGGGCAATAGCGACCACCAAGGGGCCGCGTTTTCTCAGTACCAGCCGGGCTCTGGCAATGGGTCTTCGGGTTTTAGGAACACGCTGACAGAGCCTGCGGCGTCCGTTAACGCCATAACGTCGGCCGATGAAATAGCTGAGCTGATCGCCAATAAGGCCGCCGAGGAGTACGGATATGACACCGTACATTGCGCCGCTGCTTAGCAGGTAGCCTGCTGCAAGCAAGAAGGGCTCTCCGGGAAAAAAGAGGTTGGGCCCTATCAGTGCATCGAGAAAGCTACCGCCGAAGAACCACCACCAGCTGGCATTTAGCATTTGTTATCTGCGTCCTTGTAATGGCCGAACTCATAACTCATTTCGTTATTGCGCATTTCTCCGAAAAAAAAGCGGCGCACATTGGCTTTCAGGTAGGTTAGTCCCATCTTGAAAAAGCCATCCTGTTCAAGTCGGCGAGGATCAAACCAGAAACTGACAGGCAGCATTCGGTAGCGCCAGGTTTCGGATGCCCTGCGTACGTAGTCACAGTCTTCGCAAAGTACGATTTCTTCATCGAAGCCGTTTATTTCCTCATGGGCCCGTTTGGTTGAAAACAGGCAGGCACCGACTGATGTCGGGAAGAAAAAGGATGTAGCGTACAGCCCGGCATTGAACAGCCCGTAGCCAAGGCGGTAGCCAAGAGACAGCTCTTCGGCACTCATATAGACACCGGCCACTTCGAGCTTGCGCTTTTCGAGCTGGTGGAGGGCATTAGTCAGGAACGTTGGTTCGAGACGCACATCAGCATCGAGAAATAACAGACGTTCATGGGAGGCAAGCTTGGCACCGGTATTACGGCCGAGGCTGGTTCCTCTACTTTCCATTTTATGAACAGTCAGGGCTGGCAAGGCTTTATCGAATCCTTGCGCAACCTCACAGGTGTTGTCATCGCTGTTGGAATCCACCACGATAACTTCGAAGTTTTGGTGGCTTTGTTTGCTTAGATCTTCCAGTAAACGGCCGATACGTTTCTCTTCGTTTAGGGTGATCACAACAATACTAATCGGATTCATAATTACCTCTCAAATTCGTAACTGGCTTAATTGATGAGAGAATTATGCTTTGAAGGGACTGAATAGGATGTGAGAGGTTAGTTCATCTTATGTTCATGCAATTGAGTAAGTCCTCAATGTGTTTGTTGCTGATAAAAGGCTTCGATTTGTTCGCAGAGCCATTCAGGCTCGTCAAGAGGACGGGCATACGCAAGTCAGCCACTCTAAAAGAGTGGCTGACTTTGCTTTAATGGCTGGCTTTCTTGGCCGCCTCTAGCTGATATTCCTCAACCTCTGATACCCACTTTGGACGGTTGATGAATTTGCCGAGCAAGTAGGAGGGAATTAGGAAAATAAATAGAGGTATTGATTCATGGATGTAGGTATTGGCCAGCGCTTCCTCATGGGAGAAGTAATTAAGCACAGCCAGAACACCAAAAATACCACCTAACATAACTAGAATAGCCGAGACTACCAAGGTCAAGCCAAGTAGATCTCTGAAATAAAGTTTTGATGCTTTCATGTTTGTTCCCTCGCATTTTTCACGCTTTGAATATACTCCTTGGTATGCATAATATTGTGAGATATGTCATACAAATATAATTGCTGTATGCATGAATGCGGCAAAATTGATTTAGAGCAAAATGTGACGGGGGTACAAGACGGAGTGCAACGGATTCAAAGCGCCCATTTAAAGGCGTCGTAGAATCGGGCTTTGCCGTTTTCAGTAATCAGTTGGCCATGTGAAAGAATGATCCGATCAAACGGCCAGGTCAGGATTTCCTGTAAAGACTGCCTCAATCGTGTTTTGTCCTTAAACGTCAGACGCCAGTACAGCGGCATTGCGGGATCGTAATAGCAGCCATTTAACAGGGCGAGGCCGATGGTAAGTATATTTGGCGAGGGGCTCAGCCAGGCGAGGGTGTCGCCGACAATCAGGGTTTTGGAGATTGGATCGCAGAAGATAACTTCTTCCATCTTGTCACTGCCGCGAAGCAGGGTCTGGTAGAGCTGATGGCGCCACAGAACAGGGGTTTGTGCACTGAGAGCATCATCAAATGCGAGGTCGGTACGTTTGTTTTGCAGGCCGGGCGGCGCAAAAAAATACGCTTCCGGATAGGCCAGCCACCATTCGGAAAGAAACAGGTGATGGTTCATGTTCGGGGTCACAATGGCATGGATTTGCCCCAGCTTGGTAAGTTCAAGTTGTAATTGTGTAGTCAGCTGGACAGGAGAGTGGATCAGCAGCTTGTTATCGTCAAGCCGGATCACGGTCATACGAGCGCCGACAGGAATGCCGTTCACCTTGAACGGCATATCCTGATACCAAATTCGGTTGCTGCTCCATTCAATCATAGGTCATCCTTAACCTGTGATGAGCTTAGCCTGGCTAGAAGCCCATAAGTTTGAGTAAGTTTTCAGCTGTCTCGATAGCCTGCTGGCGGTTGGCGATATTCAGCTTTTGATACAGGTTGCGAATGTGAGTTTTAATCGTCGTTGAGGCAACATCAAGCTCTGAGGCGATTTGCTCGTTACTATAACCCGTATAGATAAGACCTAATACCTGCCACTCGCGCTGTGTTAGCGGGCTGGTGCGGATTAGTTCAGGCACATCCGGTAGGTTAAGCAACTTTTCAACAAAGCTTTCATCGAAATGTACGGAGCGGTTACGCTCCTTACTGGTCATTTCTCGAAGCAACTGACGAGCACGATGCAGCTCTAGTTCACTAAGTGCTTTACCATCGACAAGCTCCTGTAACAAATCGCAAATATCGGCGCCATCACATAGGAAAATACCAACCATTCCAGTGCTGTTGGTTAACACTAGGGCTTCTTTGAGTTGCGCCAGTGCTTTTTCTTTTTCATTCATTCGCTTACTGAGTACAGCTTGTACCACAAGGTTGCGGTTTTTGTCTGTGATAAGATTATGCTTATCGCAACTTTCAAGCAACATATCCAAGATAAGCTGTGAACGTTCCATTTCACCTACGTTCAAACAGGCGCGGGCAATATTACGCCATTGCAGTTGCTGGAAATGGTTACATGCCGCTTCCGGTTCCTCGGCTTTTTCAAGCCAGCTCTGGATGCTCTCCAGATCGCCTTTGAGCTGCCAGTAGAAAAGGTTCGCCAAATCTGTATTGGCTCGCCAGTCAATATGGTAGTCGGAGCGGTCCATCATGCTGTTACATAAGTCGAGGTAGCGGGCTGCCTTGTCCTGCTCGCCGCGGGTGATGGCGATTCTGGCCAGCATTGAATAGGCGTGGAGGGACTTGGTCTCGTCAAAAGGCGCAAGTACTTCCAGGCTTTTCAGAGCCGCTTCTTCTGCTTCGTCCAGGCGATTCCAACACCAGAGGATCTGGGCACGGAGACGTAACAGGAATTCGTGTAACGGAACTTGCTGCAAATGCTGTTCTTTCACAAGTTTGAACGCTTGATCCAGTTGCTCGTAGGCGGACTGAACGTAACCTTGCGCCAGTAAGATTTCACTTTGCTGAAGCAAGGCCCAGAGCGCCTGGTGGTATACATGATACTGGCGAGCCATTTTCTCGGTTTGCTGCATCATAGGCAGTGCACGGCTTAGATTACCCAGGCAGTGATGTACTTCGCCGACGACAGAGGTGGCAACAATTCGACTACGGTAAGTCGTAGATGGAAGCTGGCCAAGTGCAAGCTCGGAGAGAGTCAGCGCGTCTTCTGGTTTGCTTTGGTTTATGGCCACCTGTGCTCGCAGGGCGTTAAACTCACCCTGCAGTGCGTCATTCAAAACGATGTTGTGTTTGTGCATCTCGGCTTCTGATTCGAGAATCAGCTCACCGACATCGTTATAGCGGTGCTGGCTTTGGATCAGCCATAAGCGTAACAGGGCCAGACGCGGGGTACTAAACAGGGTGTCCTTGTCCAGATGATCAATGCTGTCTTCCAGCAGCTTAAGCTCGCCATGGTGGAACATTTCCCAACCAAACTCGGACAGGATCTCGACACTGAGGCTTTTGTCTTCGCTTTTTTGGGCATGGAGCAGAGCCTGTTGCGGCGAGTTTTGTTTTAGCCACGCCCGGGCTGCCAGTGAATGGAGCTCTGATCGTTGCTGCGGGATTTGCGAATAACGCTGGTGGCGTAAAAACTCGGCAAACAGATTATGGAAGCGATACCAGTTATTGTCACCTTCCAGTGTATTAAGGAATAGACCAAACCGATTGAGTGATTCCAGCATCGCCAGGGCATCGCTTCGCCCGGTAAGATCGGTCACCAACTCGGCATTGAACATGTCCAGCACTGAACATTGCAGCAAGAACTGCTGGGTTTCGCGATCCAACTGGTCAAATACCTCTTCGGCCAGGTAATCCCAGAGGTGGCCCCGGTTGAAGTTTGCAACCGATACCGCTGATTCGACGAGGTTGTTTGGTCTTTGTTGTGCGTGTAGTGCGATTAGCTGCAAGGCTGACGGCCAGCCTTCTACCTGCTCGCGCAAGGTTTTGAGTACACTTGATTCAACATTGTCAGTAACCCGTTTGTTGAAAAAGCGCTCTGTTTCTTCTTCGTCGAATGCCAGTAAATCGTTATCGACTTCAATGAGCAGATCCCGTACTCGAAGGTTGGCTGTACCCAGTGGTGGCAAGGTACGGCTGGTAACGACGAGCGTGATGTTGTCTGGCATATTTTTCAGGAAGAAACGCATACCGTCGTGAATATCGTCGTTGTTGATGACATGGTAATCATCAAGTACCAGATAAGTTTGCTCGTGATAATCGCTCAGTTCACCGAATAGCTCGCTAAACAGTGTAGACATACAGGCAAATTGTCTGCGTTCGGCCATTGCTTGTGTTTTCAGGCAAGCATTATTTGTTGATTTATTAATAGATTGCAGAAGGTAGTTAGCGAAGCGAAATGTGTCGTTGTCGTTTTCATCGATATTAAACCAGCCCGTATGAGGGTGCTCGCTCAACCACTGTGCTGCCATAGTGGTTTTGCCGTAACCCGCTGGTGATCGGAATAGAACAAGACGGTAAAAAGGAGCCTGATCTAGCGTTTCCAGCAAACGGGGGCGGAGTATTGCATTATGAAGGCGTGCCGGTCGTGTCAGTTTAGATGGTATCCACATAGTCTTGCTATCTTATGTAAGGTTTCAGGTCCATTAAAGCTCTTAGGTATTAGTCTACTGCTCTAGGCAGATTATTGGTGAGCTTTATTCCATGGTGTAATCAAAATCATGCAATAAAATAATTTCATGACATTTGATCTGGGCCATAACTTTACCCACCTTAATACTAAAATCGGTAATTCTCTGTCTTCTCATCCCCGGAATTATGAGCTGTCTCACATATATTGAAACTTTCATTAAAATTTAAGCCCAATGTTGCACATGTGGATTAGTCTAAACTTGTGAACCAAGTTGCATTATGTGATTCGTAGGGAGCAGTCTACACCTCGAAATTTGCAGAATGTCACACTAGGGAGGGGGATTGGGTAACTACGCCCCTCATACTCATCCCTAATCCTCCCTTGGTTAGGAGGATGTTTTGCCTGACAAACGAAGGCAACATAGTCACCAGTTGGAAATAATCCTAGAGCGAGATTGAACCATGTCTAAAAATGGTCATACACAACAATTTGACAAGGCTGCATTTAAAGCAGCCGTAGAGAAACACCTGACGACGACTTATGCGAATACTTCAGAGACCGCTACGCCACGTAGCTGGTATCTGGCAATGGGCCGGGCACTGGCAGAAATCAGTACCGGCAACCTGCTAGAAACAGAAAAACAACTAGCAGAAGAGAAAGCACGTAGCGTTAACTACCTTTCTTTGGAATTCCTAATCGGCCGCCTGACAGGCAACAACCTGATCAGCATGGGCCTGTATGAAGACGTTGCTGCGGCAATGGAAGAGATGGGTCACAACCTGACTGATCTACTAGAAGAAGAACGCGACCCTGCGCTGGGTAACGGTGGTCTTGGCCGTCTGGCTGCCTGTTTCATGGATTCACTGGCTGCACAGGAGTACCCGGCGGTAGGTTACGGCCTGCACTACGAGTACGGTCTGTTCCGCCAGTCTTTTGTTGAAGGCCGTCAGGTAGAAGCACCTGATGCATGGCGTGGTCTTGAAGGCTACCCATGGGAAGTGATTCGCCCAGAGCTTTCTCAGACAGTGAGCCTATACGGTCATGTTGAAGCCTACACTGACGAAAATGGCAACGCTTGCCGCCGTTGGGTACCGGGTATGACGGTTGAAGGTGTGGCTTGGGATCTGCCTATCGTTGGTTACGACAACAAGAGCGTTTACCCGCTGCGTCTGTGGGAGTGCCGTTCTAACGCACCGTTCAACCTGGCACGTTTCAACGACGGTGACTATGTAGGTGCTCAGTACTCTGCACTGGAAGCCGGTAACGTGACCAAGGTTCTTTACCCGAAYGACAACCATGACCAGGGTAARGCACTGCGTCTGATGCAGCAGTACTTCCACTGTGCCTGTTCGATTGCCGATATCCTGCGCCGCCACATCGGTGCCGGYAACAAGATTGAAGATYTGKCTAAGCTTGAGACTATCCAGCTTAACGATACGCACCCGACTATCGCTATCCCKGAACTGATGCGTATTCTGATTGACGAATACAAGCTGGGTTGGGATGCCGCGTGGGCCATTTCTTCGAAGACATTCGCCTACACCAACCACACCTTGCTGCCTGAAGCACTGGAAACGTGGAGCGAAGCACTGATTGCACAAATGCTTCCTCGTCACATGGAAATCAT
>NZ_RSEJ01000226.1 GCF_009910675.1 Photobacterium alginatilyticum
GGCCTTTCTAATGCTAAAGTGGCTYTGAATAAGCWAAGAATCGCTTTGCAACAGTGTCTTTCTCTTAGAAAAAGTGGCTTTCGCTAATCAAAAGTGGAWTTTGCAAAGCCAAAAGTGTCTTTTCCAATGCTAGTGGCTTTSAMTAAGCAAWGAATGGCTTTGCAAYAGTGTCTTTCTCTTAGACAAWGTGGCTTTCGGTAATCAAAAGTGCCYCTTGATAAGCCAATAGTGGCYTTTCCAATGCTAAAGTGGCTTTGAATAAGCAAAGAATCGCTTTGCAACAGTGTCTTTCTGTTAGAAAAAGTGGCTTTCGCTAATCAAAGTGGCTTTCGCAAAGCCAAAAGTTGCTTTTTCTAWGCTAAAGYGGCTTTCAATAAGCAAAGTATMGCTTTGCAACAATGGCTTTCTCTTAGACAAAGTGGCTTTCGGTAATCAAWAGTGCCYCTTGATAAGCCAATAGTGGCTTTTCYAATGCTAAAGTGGCTTTRAATAAGCWAAGAATCGCTTTGCAACAGTGTCTTTC
>NZ_RSEJ01000227.1 GCF_009910675.1 Photobacterium alginatilyticum
CACTAAACTCAATTATGTGAACAATTTGTAGGAATTAGTGCGAATTTTCGACAAACCGACAGTTGTACTAGACCAGGCAGCCAGAAACACGTAAACCGGCAARCACTTCGGACGCACCTGAATCTTACACCAAAATGACCGTATCGAAAAGKTATATAAGAACRTYCWGTCYGAATAATTTTTGAATTGCGGSAAAAGCTCGGAATGGTTGAAAAGACMAGAAGAATCTTAAACGCYTAAAAYARGGCTTTTCGACAACTTTTCACTGTAAAAATCATAACTCGAGAACCGGGRATCCAAATCAYGAGCCGCGACCTGCAGRGTCWTCAGGGAACCAAGACGRAYAAAACCTGTGRGTCAGAAAAATCGACACGAGTCCCGAGACGGCCCAAACCAAGCCAAAACGAGCCACAACCAAGCAAAAAACCCACCCAAATCCGGCGGCATGCTTARCAAGCAAGCATGCTTGCTTTTTGACCTCCAAAATGTGCAAAACAAACCACTCCAACTTTCAAACACCT
>NZ_RSEJ01000228.1 GCF_009910675.1 Photobacterium alginatilyticum
CAAAATCAGCTAGATCCCCTTGGATAAACTCAAATTTGAAACTTCTTTTTCTGGACATCGTACCCCTACCGTAGTCACAAGGGATATTCTGATATCCAKCATCCCTTATACCGTTTTCGCAATTCGTTCGGGCGCAGTTAGGGCATACTTCTAGGAGCTMTGCTCGAYGGGCTCGAGCACGCTGGGATCTTTCGCAMAAGGGTSTCCTCATATCGAGGAGCTCTTTAATCCTAGCCTCTCTTTTTCTYTCAGCATYTATTAWRGGTTTTGYTTTTYCRATAATTTGTGACCAGATACTGACGTGAAATTYCTTGTCCAKGCACATTACAAAAGTTGAAAGGCGCTYTTCTATATTGGAAGAAGGGTYTKCCATCTGCAACGGAAACAATGGGTTTTAAAAAAAAAACGTACATCCTAACTATTAATAAACATAGMCCTCTATGTTAWAAAGAACAAATATTTACACTAGGGCTTAACTAATCTTCACRCGAAGACACRKGTACTACTTTTCTTCCTATG
>NZ_RSEJ01000229.1 GCF_009910675.1 Photobacterium alginatilyticum
TTTTTTTACACTACAAGAAAACTACGAAAAAGATATGGTAGAAAGAAATATATGAATCTTTCTTTCTACCATATACTATCGGATCGTATAGAATATTGACGACTCTAGTCCGCGCATTTCATTTAAGACGCGGAATTTKAATYCTTTTCGGCAGAAGTGAAGTTTCRATYAAATTTATTAATCATTTTKACYTTGATTTTGACTRACTGTTTTTACRTAAATGATAAGTAGAAAAGCAGTAGGYACGAGAACGAACAATGCAGTAGCAATAAATGCAAGAATATTTACTTCCATAATCTAATCGTTTTTTTATTTTAATTTTATTTCACAATAACTCGGGATTTAATCCCATAGAGATGAYAAATCTTTTGCCTGTAAATTCAATGGATGAACTCCCTCCCGATGGTATTGAATCGAATCAATATTATAAAYAATAATATCTGAGCTATCAAATAAACTCATCGTCGAGAATTTAATAGTATACCATAGGAAGATCTTTTATCCACACCGAATCAAAT
>NZ_RSEJ01000230.1 GCF_009910675.1 Photobacterium alginatilyticum
TGAAGTCGCTGCTGGCCTCGCTCAGAACAATACTGATGGTGGCCGTCTCGCCCGCTTTCAGCTGCGTATCCGAGGCACTGAAGGTGGTGACCGTCGGCCTGGTTTTATCCAGCGTGGCCGTATCCGTCACCGCCGYCGCSGCATTGCCCGCGCTGTCRGTCACTGTCACCGACAGCGTCAGGGTACCGTCGTTCAGRTTACCCAGGTTGATATTGCCGATGCTTTGCGTTGCGGACGTCAAGGTACCGTTGCCGGTCACATCAGCCCCGCCGTTGGCGCTGGAGATGGTATAGCTGTAGCTGGCGCCCACCTCGGTCCCGGTAAAGCTGAAGCTCGCCGAGCTGGCTTCAGAGCTGTTGTAGCTGGTGTCATTCAGCGCCACGCTGTGGCCGCTCGGCACCGCGGTATCCAGCGCACTGGTTGCCGTCACCGCCGTCGCCGCATTGCCCGAGGTATCGGTAAGCGTCACCGACAGTGTCAGATCACCGTCGTTCAGGCCGCCCAGGTTGATATTGCC
>NZ_RSEJ01000232.1 GCF_009910675.1 Photobacterium alginatilyticum
TCACACCATGGGAGTGGGCTGCACCAGAAGTAGATAGCTTAACCTTCGGGAGGGCGTTTACCACGGTGTGGTTCATGACTGGGGTGAAGTCGTAACAAGGTAGCCCTAGGGGAACCTGGGGCTGGATCACCTCCTTAACGATAGACTGTATTGTTTGATGCAGTGTCCACACAGATTGCCTGGTTAATATGTAAAAGACGTGAAAGACTTGGGTCTGTAGCTCAGGTGGTTAGAGCGCACCCCTGATAAGGGTGAGGTCGGTGGTTCAAGTCCACTCAGACCCACCACTTCTTCTCCCAGAGGAAGTGAGTGAASAGTCTTTCGGTAACGTTGGGGCTATAGCTCAGCTGGGAGAGCGCCTGCCTTGCACGCAGGAGGTCAGCAGTTCGATCCTGCTTAGCTCCACCACTCTTTAAGCGCATTTCTTGRAAAAGAAGTGAGTGTGTTTAAAAAGTGGTTATCTCTTGATAAACACATGCTCTTTAACAATCTGGAAAGCTGACTAGTAAATTCAAAGGTTGAATTAAAATGTTTCATCGARAGATGAAACGAGTTCTCAAGCAATACACATTCAAGTGTCTTGTGTAAGAGTCCGGCGAAAAACCAATGTCCTTACATTTCTTGATCGAATGTAGGTGACGTAAACCTTGGTTGTTTGAACATACGCTTTTGTCTTCACTTTTTTGAAAAGTGAAAATAAAAAAACTCCTTGGGGTTGTATGGTTAAGTGACTAA
>NZ_RSEJ01000033.1 GCF_009910675.1 Photobacterium alginatilyticum
GACGGTAGGAATGGCTTTTCCCTTTCAACGTTATTTGACACAGAAATGGGTTTGCTGGCTCACTCCCAAAGGGCGAGTTTACTTGGCTTCTATGCGTTGTTACCGATCATTAATTTAGAGCCACTAGATTTTCAAATCGGTGCCTAGCTTACAAGCCAAGTAATTCTCGCTGAAACGAGCATCTTGAGGTAGCTTGGGTATAAGCATTTATTACTATCGTCATAGAGTGTTCAAACTTTTGAAACATGATTGTCATATTACTTTCCTAATCTTTGCTTCGTTCATTCAAACCTATTGGCAATAAGGCCAAGCTTTTTAAGGATTAGGAAAATGAAAACACAGGTTATTGGTGCACTAGCCCTAGCAGGTTCAATGGTATTCAACACTGCGGTAGCAAATGAGACTGTTTCTGTTGTAGGCTCAAGCTCCGTATCACCAATCATGGAAGTACTTGGTGAAACCTATGCAAAATCCAAAGATGTCACCATCGAAGTTCAGGGCCCGGGCTCTTCTGCCGGTGTTCGTGCAGCACACGATGGTTCTTCTGACCTAGGTATGAGTTCTCGCAACCTCAAGTCATCAGAAAAAGCCGACAACATCAAAGAAATCGTTATTGCTCGTGACGGTATCGCGGTAGTTGTTCACAACAACAACCCTGTCGCAGACCTATCTAAAGAAGAAGTGTCTAAAATCTACAAAGGCGAAATCACTAACTGGAACCAGGTTGGCGGCGAAAACAAGCCAATCGTTGTTGCAACACGTGACACAGCCTCTGGTACCCGTGGTGCCTTCGAAGACATCATGAAATTGAAGAAGAAAGTTAACGGTATCAAAGTATCTGCAATTTCTCAGCGTGCGCAGGTTGCCAGCGGTAACGGCCAGTTAAAAACCATCGTAGCCAACAACCCGTTTGCTATCGGTTACATCTCTCTAGGCTCAGTAGACGGTTCGGTTAAACCACTGTCAATTGATAACCACAAGCCTTCTGTTGAAGCTATCAAGTCTGGTGAATACGGCGTACAACGTCCATTCCTGGTTGTTTATAAAGAAGGGCGTCCTTCTAAAGCCGCACTGGACTTCCTGACTTGGGTCAAAAGCGCCGATGCTCAGAAAATCGTTGCTGATAAAGGTTTCATCTCTGTTAAGTAATAACT
This sequence comes from Photobacterium alginatilyticum, assembly GCF_009910675.1. Taxonomy (GTDB): domain Bacteria; phylum Pseudomonadota; class Gammaproteobacteria; order Enterobacterales; family Vibrionaceae; genus Photobacterium; species Photobacterium alginatilyticum. The sequence goes on from NZ_RSEJ01000033.1 coordinate 1,155, forward strand.
GAACATAACTTTCCCGGTCAGCGTCTTCGAGACGGTGGCCGGTCTTTATTGATTCCTCGGTATTTGAATAAGCCCTTTGCTTAATCAATATCTGGAGTAAGCATTATGACCATCGCAAATAACATAGAAAATCCGACTAAAGGGTCTTCGCTAAAAGCCAAAGATAAAATTGATTGGCGCGAAGTGTTCTTTAAGTACCTATTTTTGGGAAGTGCCGCATTAGGTATCTTGTCTCTTATTACCATTGGCTACTTTATCTTCCGCGAAGGTTACGCCGCATTTGAACACTCCGGCGTGACTGGCATTGTATTAGGTACCGACTGGCTGCCACCGGCTCTTTACGGTATCGCCCCGATGATCGTCGCCTCTATTGTATCCACTGCGGGTGCAGTTGTGCTGGGGGTGCCAATCGGTGTACTTACCGCTATCTTCATTGCCGAGGTTGCCCCTAAGCGCCTGGCAGATATTATCCGCCCGATGATTGAACTGCTGGCTGGTATCCCTTCGGTGGTATACGGTTTCTTTGGCCTGGTCATCATCGTGCCGCTTATTCAGGATATTTTCCAGGTACCCGCAGGTAACACGGTCCTGGCCGGTATCATTGTTCTGGCAGTCATGATTCTGCCAACCGTTATTACCGTATCCGAAACCTCGATTCGAGCTGTACCTCGTACGTACAAAGAAGGTTCTTTGGCACTGGGTGCATCTCATATGTTTACTATTTTCAAACTCCTCGTGCCTGCCGCTCGCTCAGGCATCATGACCGGTGTCATCCTGGGGGTTGCCCGTGCTCTCGGCGAAACCATGGCCATCATTATGGTAATGGGTAACTCGCCGGCTATGCCGGAAGGCCTGCTGGACTCAGCGCGTACTTTGACAGCCAACATCGCTATCGAAATGTCATACGCAACCGGTATTCACGCAAGTGCACTGTACGCTACAGGTATTGTCTTGCTGGTTTTCATCATGATGCTTAATGCCGCGCTTCTTTATCTAAACCGTGAGCGTGCGAGGTAATCACTATGTCATTACAATCAACCAATGCTGCCAAGCAGCAGTTCAAAGACAAAATCGCATTGGGTGTTATCTGGCTCTCTGCCTCTATCACTGTCGGTTTCCTGCTTTGGGTAGTCTGGTACATCCTGAGTAATGGTCTGTCACACGTAGACTGGACCTTCATTACCAGTAACTACACCACAATCGGCCAGGAGTCAGGTATCTGGCCAATGATTGTCTCTACCTTATACATGGTCGCCGCTTCGATTGCAGTTGCTGCCCCCCTGGGGATCATGACAGCCATCTACCTGACAGAATATGCCAAGGTCGGCAGCAAATTAGTTAAGGTGATCCGGTTCTGTACCGAGTCACTGGCCGGTATCCCGTCGATTATCTACGGCCTGTTTGGTATGACCTTCTTCGTGGTTGTACTTGGCTTTGGTTACTCGATTCTGTCTGGTGCCCTAACCCTAAGCATTTTGATCCTTCCGGTTATTATCCGTACTACGGAAGAAGCATTAATGGCTGTTCCTCAAACCTACCGCGAAGGCTCGTACGGCTTGGGAGCCTCCAAAATCTACACCATCTGGAGACTTATTCTGCCAAGCGCGATGCCTGGTATCGTAACCTCCATCATCCTCAGCGTTGGTCGTGTCATCGGTGAATCCGCACCGGTATTCATGACAGCAGGTATGGTAGCCCGTATTCCAGAGAGCATGCTTGACTCTGGCCGTACGCTAACCGTTCACCTGTACAAGCTAACACAGGAGCTCTACACCATTCATGAATGGAACCAGGCGTATGCAACCGCCACCGTCCTGATTGTGATTGTTCTTGTGATTAACATGATGACGAAATTGATTGCTAGCCGATTCAACACTGCGACTTACTAATTCTGAGGGAGAGAACCATGAATAAATTCAACATCGAAAACCTAGATCTATACTACGGCGAAAATCAGGCACTGAAAAAAATCTGCCTGCCAATCCCTAACCGTCAGGTAACGGCGCTCATTGGCCCGTCAGGCTGTGGCAAGTCTACCCTGCTTCGCTGCCTGAACCGTATGAATGACCTTATTGAAGGCGTCAAAATTGATGGTCAGCTGACCATGGACAACGAAGATGTCTACGGAAACATTGATGTCGCGCAGCTGCGTATCAAGGTGGGAATGGTATTCCAGAAGCCGAACCCTTTCCCGATGAGCATCTATGAGAACGTTGCCTACGGCCTACGCGCCCAGGGCATTACGGACAAGAAACGCCTTGATGAAGTTGTCGAAACATCACTCCGTGGTGCCGCACTGTGGGATGAAGTCAAAGACCGTCTGAAGTCACACGCCTTTGGCTTATCCGGCGGTCAGCAGCAGCGTCTGTGCATTGCCCGTACGATTGCGATGGAGCCGGAAGTGATCCTGATGGATGAACCGACTTCGGCACTTGATCCCATTGCTACCAAGAAAATCGAAGACCTGATGGAGTCTCTGAAGAAGGACTTCACCATTGTCATTGTTACCCACTCAATGCAGCAGGCAAGACGTATCTCTGATCGCACAGCCTTCTTCCTGATGGGCGAACTGGTAGAGCATGATGAAACACATGCACTGTTTAACAGCCCGCGTGATGATCGCACCCGTGGCTACGTAAACGGTGACTTCGGCTAAGCGAGCCAACACAACAATACTTCCTCAGCTCGCAGGCTATGTAAGCAAATAATAAAAAGCGATGGTACTTATTGCCCCCTTCTTGTAAGGGGGCTTTTTTAGAGAGCGGATTCACAAAAGCAGAACAGAGTCATTTCGGTTAATCGATAATATAAAACCAGAGAATAGAAAACGATTGCTTGCTTTATTTAAATATTTTATTTGCATGGCCGTGGGCTACCCATTTATCATCAAGCCAAAATAATACCTGAAATTATATCACCTGCGCATATGAATACTGTTTTGTATTTCATTTCCTTCACTCAGCCATATCAATGTTACTTAATAAAATCATCATATTAACTTGTCATTTCTGGCATATAAAACTCGTTGAGCATCAAAATATTTTTATGTATCATTCAGCACCTGATTTACAGAACAACAGTGTCCAAGATGACAGATTGCAGTTGTATTCACAAAGAAAGAGTCAAACGTACTTTTTGGCAACGATTATTTTATAGTTCGATATTTCGATGCAAAGACTGCGGTAAAATATTTAAGATATGAACAAAGACTCAGTGTTAATTAGAAAAAATATCAATTCAAAATCTAGGGATATATTAAAAAACACTAGAAGAAAGTTTTTAGAAAGATATAACACTCACAGTCTAATCAACCAACATGACGAACTTTCATGTAAGAATTTTAAGGACACTGACACTTCCCCCATGTAATAGCTCGCTATTAACAGTCAGTACCTGCCAGGGAAAGGCTCACCAGTTTCAGTACTCAAATCGACATCCCCCGAATATCCCCTTCTATATTTTGGCAAACTCCCATATGCTCGGCTTCCGTCAGCATATAATCTATAAACGTACGTACCGTTAATGAAAGGTACTTTCGTGAGGGATAAACCAGCCAACCATAGCTCATCGATGGCTCGATATCTTCAAATAGCCGTACCAGCATGCCCCTCTCTATATAAAAATTAGCCAACGGCTCCGGTAACAAAATAATGCCGCGATCTTGCAGGCATGCCTCTACGATCAGCGGAACACTGTTCATGATCAGCTTACCGGATACCTCAATCTCCTTATCTTTCCCTAACGGCACTTTGCTATACAGACGGCCACTTGGGTAACGGAAACAAATAAAGTCATGATTAGCCATATCCTCAGGGGTTTGAGGCATGCCATTAAGCTTAATATAGTTTTCGGTTGCATAATAACCAAATGAGGCAGACATAAACGGACGTGCGATTAAACTAGAATCTTCAAGCTTATCACCAATACGCAAGGCAACATCAATATGGTTTTCGATTAGATCTGTCTCAACGGAACCGGTGACAATCTCAACCGTCACTTTCGGATAAAGATCCATGAACTTAAAGATTGCCCTACCAATATCAATAATGCCAGGCAACGGCAAAACCTGAACCCGCAAGTGCCCTGACAGTTCGTACGTCGGTGCCGTAACCTCCTGAATACACAGCTCAAAATCGCTAATGAGTGCTTTGGTGCGTTCGTAAAATGTCTCACCGGCTTCGGTTAACTGCATAGAACGGTTGTGACGGTGGAAGAGTTGAACCTGCAGTTCTTCTTCCAGTGCCTTCACTCGCCGGCTAAGATTCGACTTCGGCAAATCAAAGATTTCAGCGGCACGAATCAGGCTTCCGGCATCCACAATTTGATGAAATAACTTAATATCTTCCGTCTTCATTTCTCACCCGTTTGTTCACAGTCCACTGTTATTGTAAAGCCAAATACTGCCATTATTTGTTGCAAAAAACAGAACTACTCTTTCCAAAATGTTTGGTTTTTAGCAACCCTTTCAAAGGTTATAGTTTTCCGCAAGTTATAACAATAGGAAATACCACCATGAAACCGGCATTACTTAGCCTGCTTGCCGTTATGATGTCAGTTGCATTAACTGGCTGCGATGAAGCTGAAAGTGCAATCCAGCAATCAGCCGTTGTCCGCCCAGTCAAGCTCATGACCGTCAACGACAGTACTTCTCATCAAATACGTGTCTTCCCCGCAAAAATCGCAGCAAGTCAGCAAGCTGATCTGGCTTTTCGCATTAATGGCGAATTAGTAAAGCTTGGGTTAATTGAAGGCCAGCATGTAGCCAAAGGTCAACTGCTCGCCCAATTAGATGATCGCGATGCGAAAAACGCCTTATTGAACGCCGAAGCCAACCACGACCTGGCTGCTGTTGATTTCAAACGAAAAGAAGAACTCTATAAGCGTAAGCTGATTTCAAAAGCCGAGTTCGACACCGCCAGGGCCACGTTGAAATCTGCCAAGGCCTCGCTATATTCTGCTCGTGACCAGTTGGCCTATACCCGTTTGGAAGCACCGTTTTCCGGTACCGTTGCCAAGGTAAATCTGGACAACCACCAAATGATCCAGGCGACCCAGGTCGTTTTGACGCTTCAGGGAAATAATCAGATAGATGTAAAGATCCAGGTTCCTGAATCCCTGTTGCTGACGCTTAAAGATGTTTCATTCGACGAAGCATTCAAGCCTGCAGTGCGCTTTCATGCTCCTAAGACTCTGGCACTGGAGAAAGGCTTTACGCCTACCCTCACCTCATCTGGTCAGCAAGGTACCTACCCGGTGCAATACAAAGAGCACGCCAGCACAGTTAGCCCGGGCAGCCAGACCTACGAGGTTGTGTTTAGCCTGACACCGCCTGAGAACCTGAACATTCTGCCGGGAATGAGCGCCGAGCTGCTACTTGATATGTCTGCGGTGAACACTTCCGGCCAGGTCATTACCGTACTTCCTTTAACCGCCATCGTTCGCAGCGATGATACCGGTGAAACCAATGTATGGCGCTATCAGTCCGGTAACAAAACACTTGAATCTGTAGTGGTCACTCTCGGACAAGTACGAGCAAACGGAATTGAGATCCTATCTGGCCTGAAGCTAGGTGACCAGGTGGTTGCCGTCGGTGCTGCAGCAGTGAAATCCAACATGGAAGTTAAACCTCTTCGCTGGGAACGAGGCGTTTAATTGATGAATGTTGCACACTATAGTATTAGAAACAAAGTCATAAGCTGGATGTTCGTTCTGCTAATGTTAATCGGCGGAGCAATTTCCTTCACCGGCCTCGGCCAGCTGGAATTTCCAGAGTTCACTATCAAAAATGCGCTGGTGATCACCCCTTACCCGGGCGCCTCACCAGAACAAGTCGAAGAGGAAGTCACGCTGCCGCTGGAGGATGCCATCCAGCAAATGCCGCAAATCAAGCATATCACCTCGATCAACAACGCCGGTCTTTCACAGATCGAAGTCGAAATGAAAGACGAGTACGACGCCAATGCCCTGCCGCAAGTGTGGGATGAACTGCGTCGCAAGGTGAATGACGCAGTTGTCGATTTGCCTCCGGGCACTCTGCAGCCACAGATCATTGATGATTTCTCTGACGTGTTTGGCATCTTGGTTAATATTCGCGGTGAAGGATACAGCTATCGCGAGCTGGAGAACTATGCCAATTACCTTCGTCGTGAGCTGGTACTTATCGACGGTGTCAAGAAAGTCTCTGTCGTCGGTGCGCCAGAGGAGCAAATCGTCGTAGAGATCAGCCAGCAGAAACTCTCTGCGCTTGGCCTTGACCAGAACTATATCTACAGCCAGATCCAAAACCAGAACGTGGTCTCCAATGCTGGAAAAATTCGGATTGGCGACGGGCGAATTCGTATCCACCCAACCGGTGAGTTCGATGACGTCAGCGAAATGAACCGTCTTTTGGTCAGCCCACCAAGCAGTGGCGATCTGGTTTATCTGGGTGACATTGCCAAGGTATATAAGACAACGACAGAAACCCCTACCCTGCTATACCACAACATGGGGCAGGACGCGTTGTCATTGGGTATTTCGTTCACCACAGGTGTCAATGTTGTCGATGTATCCAAAGCCGTATCGGCGAAAATTACCGAGTTAGAATCACAGCTACCGGTAGGTATGGACCTAAATACAGTTTACGACCAAGGTTCCATCGTTGAGGTCTCTGTTACCGGATTTTTGATTAACCTGGCCGAGTCTGTTGCCATTGTTATCGTCGTATTGCTGGTCTTTATGGGCGTACGCTCGGGCTTGCTGATGGGTGTTGTCCTGTTGCTGACGATACTGGGCACCTTCATCGTGATGAATGTCCTCGGAATCCAGCTACAAATCATCTCACTGGGAGCCTTGATTATCGCGCTCGGCATGCTGGTGGATAATGCGATTGTTGTAACCGAAGGGATCCTGATTGGCATCCAGCGAGGCCAGACACGCTTCGAGGCTGCCGGTCAAGTTGTCAAGCAAACCCAATGGCCGCTCCTTGGTGCAACAATCATCGCCATTATTGCTTTTGCCCCTATTGGCTTGTCTCAGGATGCGACAGGTGAATTCTGTGCATCTTTGTTTCAGGTATTGCTGATCTCTCTGTTTATCAGCTGGATCACGGCTATCACCATCACTCCCTTCTTCTGTCACCTTCTGTTTAAGGACGGAGAAGTCAGCGACGAGCCACAAGAGCTGTATCGCGGTTGGTTCTTTAACCTGTACCGTGGCCTGCTAACGACAGCAATGCGATTCCGTGTTGTTACGCTTGCTCTGGTCATCGCTATGCTGGTTGCCGCTGTTATCGGAATGGGACATGTGAAGAATGTATTCTTCCCGCCATCGAACACACCTATCTTCTTTGTTGATATCTGGCTGCCAGAAGGCACAGATATTCGTGGAACAGAAAAGTTTATTTCTAACGTTGAACAAGAGATTCTGGGCTACGAGAAAGAAAACAAAGCCGGACTGGTAAACCTTACATCGGTTATTGGCCAGGGTGCACAGCGTTTTGTATTGCCATATGTTCCGGAGAAAGGCTACGACGCCTATGCCCAGCTCATCATAGAAATGGATAGCCTGGAAACACAGAGTGCTAATATGCCGCAACTGACAGCTCACTTGCGTGAGAGCTACCCAGAAGCAGAGTTCAGGGTGAAAATGCTGGAAAACGGCCCTTCACCGGCGGCTAAAATTGAAGCGCGTTTCTATGGCGAAGATCCTCAGGTACTGCGACAGCTTGCCCATCAGGCTGAGCAAATCTTTCTGGCTGAGCCAATGGCCGAGAATATCCGTCACAGCTGGCGTAATCAGGTAACAGTAGTTCGTCCTCAGCTGAATCTGGCTCAGTCTCGCGAGGTTGGTATCAGCAAACAGGATCTTGATACAGCCCTGCTGATCAACTTCAGCGGCAAAGCTATCGGTACCTATCGAGAGCAGTCACACCTGATGCCAATCATGGCACGAGCACCGGAGCAGGAACGCCTTGATGCAAACAGCTTGCTTAAACTGCAGGTCTGGAGTGGTGAAAACAACACGTTTGTCCCTGTGACGCAGTTGGTTTCCTCTTTCGATACCGAATGGGAAAACCCGATTATCATGCGTCGTGATCGAAAACGTATGCTTACCGTGTTTGCCGATCCGGTACTTGGCAGCGGTGAAACAGCCGATTCAGTCCATCGCAAAATACGCGACAAAGTCGAGGCGATTGAGCTGCCGGACGGATATTCATTTGAATGGGGTGGCGAGTACGAGACCTCTCGCGATGCGCAGGCAAGTATCTTTAGCTCCTTGCCGATGGGCTACCTCGCGATGTTCCTGATCACCGTAGTACTGTTCAACTCCATCAGACAACCACTGGTGATCTGGTTCAATGTTCCCCTTGCGATTATTGGTATTGCGTCCGGCCTGCTATTACTTGATGCGCCACTAAGCTTCATGGCGATCCTCGGTATGCTCAGCCTTAGCGGGATGATCATCAAAAACGGCATTGTTCTGGTCGACCAAATTAACGCCGAGATTAAATCAGGCAAGGCGCCATATGACGCCGTATTTGACTCTTCGGTAAGCCGTGTCAGACCGGTTGGCATGGCAGCAATTACCACTATGCTCGGTATGATCCCGCTGCTGTTTGACCCATTCTTTGTGGCAATGGCAGTTACTATCATCTTTGGTCTTGGCTTTGCCACCGTGCTGACACTGATTGTCTTGCCGGTTAGCTATACGCTGATATTCCGCATTCCGACCAAAGCCAAACAAGCGCCCTTGGTTCAGGAGGCACCGGTTACTGCCTGATTGAAAGAGCATATCAAAGCGTACTAACTTGTGTGTTTTCTAACACGCGCTATTGATACTCGCGACGTTGCCCATAGCCCTTGCTGACTAATGCAAGTGTTATGGGCTTTTTTTATTAAATCATTTGGCCCTCTGCTGACAATATTTCCAAACCGCATCCCTAAGATAAAAACACTATTTCAAAGTCGTCAATATTGGCTATTTATAATGTGTTAAGACCATAATAACGCCCTAATCTTCATATTGAGCCTACGCCACCAGCCGATGACGGTTATTCTTATCGGGGAAATGACATGCCGGACTGGTGTTGGCACTTCTCCCCGGCACCGATTTTTTATCTCAACAAGACATAACCTGATACTGGGTATCATGCCGCAACAGCTTCAGCTATTGGCCTGATTAACCTGTTTTATAAATCAGTTAGCAAGAGTGAGCTGTAACATGCGCATACTGATGATTATCTTGTTATTCATCTCCTCTGTCGTGGTGGCAGAACAACCTGACGAACAAACACTACAACTGGCATCACTCGAACAAGAGATCGCTGCACTCCATCAGGAATCTCTTACCAAAAGTGGTTCAGCAAGAAGTGTCGTCGAAATGCAGCTGCTCAACAAAAATGACGAACTGCGCAGAATAATTAAAGGCTTAATCGACAACCGCACAGATGAAACCGTTCCGATACTGCTAAAATACGTCAATCAACAGGTCATTTTCATCTCTCAGGCCTCTGAGTTTCTTGAGGATAAAATTACTGCTGAAGAAGTGAAGCTCGACGAGGCAGCACAGGAAGATAAGTTATCCGTACAAAAAAGCCTCGATGATGCCCGCCGCTTCTATACACGGTTGCTGGCTGAGCAATGGATAAACTACGAATGGCTTGAATTACTTGGCTCTCCGAATCCCAACAGTGCTGACGCCCTCACCGAAGACATCAGCCACCGGCTTGAATTCATGTCAGCCTCACTCTCCTTCAATAGCCAGCAAGAAGCCCTGTTGCTCAAACAGCTAAAAACAGCCTCTGAAGGTGAGAAACCCTCTGTTCAGCTTGAACACCTTTTGGCTCAGAGAAGTGTCGCCAGCGATATCGACAACCTCAGATTTCTCGTCGAACTGGCCGACGAAATGGAGATAGACACCACTCAATATACCCAGCAGATTTTTGAGGTAACCGGAAACCTGACCGACGATTTGCTAAAGCCCAAAGTCCTCATTTCCTTATTTTCCAGCTGGGTAAAGAGTATTGGTCAGTGGCTGGTCGACAATACCCCTCAGGTGTTATTCAAGCTGGTTATTTTCGCCTTTATTATTTTTATCTTCAGGATCTTAAAAAATCTCACACGAAGAATGGTCACCCGGGCAGTATCCTCACCTAATCTGCGTATGTCCCAGTTAATGCAAGACTTCTTTATCTCGATGAGCGGCAAAGGTGTCTTCATTATCGGCCTGTTGATCGCCCTGTCGCAAATTGGCCTCAACCTGGCTCCCATCCTGACCGGTTTCGGTGTTGCCGGTGTTATCGTCGGCTTTGCACTCCAGGATACCCTGTCGAACTTTGCATCCGGCATGATGCTGCTAATCTATCGCCCGTTTGATGTCGGAGATTTTGTCGAGGCAGGCGGCGTATCCGGCAAGGTCAGTCACATGAGCCTGGTCAGTACCACCATCAAGACCTTTGACAACCAGATAATGATTGTGCCCAACAGCAAAATTTGGGGAGACACTATAAAGAATGTCACCCATGAGCGCGTCCGCCGTGTCGACATGGTATTCGGCATTGGTTATAGCGACAGTGTCGAGCACGCCGAACAAGTACTGAACGATATTGTTGACGCACACCCGGCAATACTGAGATCCCCAGAAAAGACGATAAAGCTTCATACCCTCAATACTTCATCGGTCGACTTCATTGTTCGCCCATGGGTAAAAACAGAAGATTACTGGGATGTATACTGGGACATTACCCGAGAGGTGAAGATTCGCTTTGACAAAGAAGGATTGTCCATCCCATTCCCGCAGCAAGATGTGCATCTCCACATGGTCAACAATAACAAGGATTAATATATTACCGGACCACACATTTGGCAGGTTAATAGTTACTGAAAAGTGCTATGTTATCCCTCTATTTTATGGGATAAAAATGACATCCACCTAACAGAAAACAAGATTACCTTTGGCAAACTATTAATAGATACTCACATTCCACTGTTATTTCTAACCAATACATGTTGCGATGTGTTCACGAGATTGAACTCTTGGTTTATAGTCGAGTCATATCAATAAGAAACGGCGTACAATTGATAATGTAAGCGATTAAACTAATATTCAGGAAGCTTATGTTCGAATGAACGCAGTATAAAAATTAAACTCCGGGAATCATATTATGAGAAAGCGTTTTCTAGCCATTCTAGCGTTACCAGTTATTCTAGCGGCCTGCGCGGCCCAAAACAGCAGTAGTACACATGTCATCGCCGAGTCCGATCTGGCAACCCACAACTGGGTATTAACCAAGGTCGATAACAAAGCCATTGATTTGCCGGAACCATTTAAAGCACCAAACCTTGAACTAAGTACAGATCTGGCAGCCAACGGTCACTCTGGCTGTAACCGCTACTTCGGTCAGGCAGAGCTGAAAGAAGGTAAGCTGCGTGTCGAGAAAATGGGAATGACCATGATGGCCTGCCCAGAACCAGCCATGGAAATGGAACGAATCATGAGCACTACCCTGATGGAGTGGAGTGAGGCCAGCATTACAGGCAGTGAACTAACGTTGACCAATGCCGACCACACGCTGACATTCAAGCGTACTGAAACACAATAATCCTTGAGCCGCCACTACAGCGGGACAGGTGCAGTTAGCAAAAAGAGCGCAAATGCGCTCTTTTTATTTATCATACGACCAAGCTATATTATGCGGCCCACTTTCGCTACACCGCTTTCGCCTGCCACTGCTCACGCAATGCTTTGGCTGCTGCCACCAAGTTACGTAGTGCAGCTTCTGTCTCCTCCCAGTTACGGGTTTTCAGACCGCAGTCCGGGTTAATCCACAGTCGTTCTGCCGGGATAAGCGTTTCAGCTTTTTCAACCAGCTGGGCAATGTACTCGACCTCCGGAATATTAGGTGAATGGATATCATAGACGCCCGGACCAATCTCATTCGGATAGTCAAACTCCTCAAAGGCCTTCAGTAGCTCCATATCAGAGCGAGACGTTTCGATGGTTATCACATCGGCATCCAATGCTGCCACAGACTTAATTATGTCATTGAATTCGCTGTAACACATATGAGTGTGGATCTGCGTTTGTGGCTCTGCGCTGGCAGCAGAGATTTTGAATGCGTTCACCGCCCAATCCAGATATGCCTGCCACTGCGAGGCTTTCAACGGTAGTCCCTCTCGAATTGCCGGCTCATCAATCTGAATCACCTTAATGCCTGCAGACTGCAGATCAGACACTTCGTCGCGCAATGCCAGGGCTATCTGGTTAGCCACCTCTTCACGCGTCAAGTCTTCACGCGGGAAAGTCCAGCCGAGGATGGTTACCGGTCCGGTGAGCATACCCTTCACCAGTTTGTTTGTCAGCGATTGGGCATAGCACGTCCAGTCTACGGTCATCGGCTTGGCACGATAGATATCTGAAACAATAACAGCTGGTTTAACACAGCGGGAACCATAGCTTTGCACCCAGCCAAAACGCGTCACAGCAAAGCCTTCCAGCAGCTCGGCAAAATACTCCACCATATCATTACGCTCGGCTTCACCGTGCACCAACACATCAAGATCAAGCTTTTGCTGGCGCTCAATTGCATCCGCAATGTGCCCTTTCAGCGCGGTATTGTATTCGGCTTCCGTTAGTCGCCCGGCTTTAAAGTCACGTCGCTGGGTACGGATCTCATTCGTCTGTGGAAACGAGCCAATCGTTGTGGTCGGTAATAACGGTAAGTTAAGCGCCGTTCGCTGCTGTCTGGCCCTCTCTGCATAAGGCGCCTTTCTTTCAGCCAGTGCCGGTGTGATTGCCGCAGTACGCTGACGCACCTCTGCATTGTTTACCAGCTCACTGGTTGCACGGGCCTTAATTGGCGCACTGTATTGGAGGCACTCCTGTTGAGCCAGCTTGCTACCGTCAAGTGCCTGTGCCAGCAATGTCACCTCGCGACACTTCTGCTTGGCAAATGACAGCCACTGACGTACTTCAGGTTTGAGCTCTGTTTCCAGATCCAAATCAATCGGGCTGTGTAGCAATGAGCAAGAGCTTGCCAACCACAGGCGAGAGCCTAGCTGCTCTTTAACTGGTTGCAAGACAGACAATAACTGCGCTAAATCCGCACGCCATACGTTACGACCGTTAATAACACCCGCAGACAGTACCCAATCTTGTGGCAGAGCGGCCACCACTTCGCTTAGCTGTTCCGGTGACGCAGACAAATCAATGTGCAAACCGTCAACATTCAACGCGACAATTTTATCCAGGTGGTGGGTAATGTTGTCAAAATACGTGGTCAGCAACAGCTTGGTACTGCCGTTTAACACTTGATAAGCCAATTTGAAGGAATCTGCCCACTCTTTTGGCAATTCCAGGGTCAACACCGGCTCGTCAATCTGAACCCACTCCACCCCAAGTCCCACCAGCTTACCAAGGATCTGCTGATAGGCTGTCAGCAGTCGAGGCAATAGCGACAAACGATCGAAACCTGGCTCTTTTTCTTTACCGAGCCACAAGTAGGACACCGGACCAAGCAACACCGGCTTGACGTCATGACCGGCCTTCTTGGCCTCTGCCACTTCTTCGAACAGCTGCTGCCAGCTGACATTGAACTGATCGTCGGCGCTGAACTCCGGCACGATGTAGTGATAGTTGGTGTTAAACCACTTCGTCATGTCCGATGCCGCGCAGGCACAACCCGTTGGTGCCTTACCGCGTGCAACACGGAACAGGGTATCTAGGTCAGGGAAGCCATTATTGTGACGCTTGGGAATGTGGCCAAGCAACATACTGGTGCTCAACACATGGTCATACCAGGCAAAATCCCCGACCGAGACATAATCGAGACCGGCACCAACCTGGTCTCCCCAGTGACGATGGCGCAGCAAGCTGCCTATCTCTTTGAGCTCCTTCTGGTCGATTTCGCCTCGCCAGTATTTTTCCTGGGCAAACTTGAGCTCGCGCTGGCTGCCGACTCGCGGGTAGCCGAGAATATGAGTGGTTGTTTTATTTTGGGTTGTCATGTTGCAGTCTCTCTGTGCTGGTAACTGTCGATGACTAAACAATGACTTAACCCCGGCACATGAACAATTTCTTATAATTCACAGTGATTATGAAAAAAATTAATAATCATCAGGTCTCATACAACAAATCCATTTAGACGTCTAGATGTTTACACATCTCTTTTTTACAGGTACATTGATCTTATCAACTCATCGGACGGCGACAGGAAACTCGCTGAATTTCAAAGGATAACGAGAGCGATGAGTCATCTGCGACAAGGACGGTAAAGGAAGCCATGATAGAAATTAAACACTTAAGAACATTATCAGTCCTACGGGATACCGGCTCGCTGACAGCAACAGCCAATACCCTCTGCCTGACCCAGTCCGCCCTGTCTCACCAGCTGAAAGATCTCGAGCAACGGCTCGGCGGCCAGCTATTTTTGAGAAAAACCCGGCCGGTAAAGTTCACTGCCGAAGGGGAGATCTTGCTCAAACTCGCTGACGACCTGATCCCTCGCATCGCCAAAGCCGAACATGAGCTTGCCAGCCTGAAGGAAGACGCCAACGGTCGCTTGCACATGGCCATTGAATGCCACTCCTGCTTCCAATGGTTGATGCCAGCGTTGAAGGAATACCAAATCCACTGGCCTAGCGTGACATTGGATTTCTCGTCAGGTTTCGGGTTCGAGCCTCTGCCGGCATTAAGTGCAGGCGAACTCGACTTGGTAATCACTTCGGATATTCAGGCCCGCAGTGAAATCCATTTCGAGCCTCTGTTTGATTTTGAAATGCGTCTGGTGGTTTCCCCGCAGTCACCACTGGCCAATAAGGACTATATCTCTCCACAGGATCTCGCCGATCAGACCATGCTCAGCTACCCAGTCCAAAAAGGTCGTCTGGATGTCGTCAAACACTTCTTGCAACCGGCAGATATCGAGCCAGAAAACTGGAAACAAGCCGACAATACCCTGATGCTGGTTCAGATGGTGTCGGCCGGACTGGGGGTTGCCGCCTTGCCTAACTGGGCCATCTATGATTTTGCCCGTCAGGGGCTGGTCGTGAGCAAACCGCTTGGGGAAGGACTATGGCGACGGCTATTTGCAGCCATTCGAGCTTCAGAGCGGGAAAGGCATTATCTGCAGGCGTTTTTTGCAACCGCCAAGCAGCAATGCCAAACCCATCTTGAGGGAATTAAAAGCGCCTGAAGCGTTAAGTTGTTATCCGGCTTTTATTTAAACTGGTTTGAGATGGGATCGTAGTGATAACCCAGCGCTTCCATCTTTTCATTCAATTCATCGTTATCCAGCTCATAACGACTTACCAGCTCTTCGATAGTCGAGCATTCAAGCCGTAGCCGTTCATTTACAATGCCAAGAACGATATTGCCATCCATATTCAGTAGATTGCTAATTTCCATACTCACCCCTTAGCTCACAGCAACGGTAACAGTGCCTGTACCTAAAGATAAGCATAGTCATTCTCCGTTAGCCTGCTAACAAAAGCCCTTCCAAATGGAAGGGCTTATCCAGAAAATGCGCAATAATGTGATGTGGCTTAAAACATCACCAGCTGCATGCTGCCGGACGCCACCAGCAATGACGAGGCGACCAAAAGCTGCCAGCGATTGACCGTCTTGGTCAGCAGAATATGGCCACTCCAGACCAACAGTGCCAACACTAATAAGGCCAATGCCCCGACAACATCTACAGTCATGGCCTGTAACGCTGACTCCTCAATACCGGTCAATAGCCAAAGCATCAACAAGACGCTCATAATCGCGCTGACAAACCCGGTAAATGGCAAAATACGGTGAAAAGCCTGCAGGCGAGTTCTTGCCAGTGTCAGCAACAAGTGGGCTAACGAGCTGCCAAACAATGCCACCGCCATCAGGCTCAGGCCAATTTGAGGCAGGCTCATTGTCGGCAGAAGCGATAACCAGCTCAGTGCAGCCAGTATATCGGCCGCGTAAAGAGCCTTGAGCGGCCCCGCGTCACGGGTTTTGCCCGTCTTGACCTTAAAGGTAAAAAAGCCCAACACTAGCAAAGGTAATAGAGCTACTGGATGGCTAATGACCGCAACAAGCCAACCAGCTAAAATTACAGGCAACGTTTTATGTACCCTGCCTCGTTGACCCGGACAGATTTCCCCCTTGGTTAACACCAACGTCAAAATCAATTGTGCCCCCAGCAGTGCGGGGATCAGAAACGTCAAATAACCTGTAATCATGCTTTAACTTGTATCAATAAAAAATTGGGAAGGATCATATCAAGTTCACTGTTTGATTGCACAATGAAGTACCACGGTAAAAGCACTCACCGGCAAATTTTTCAACCAAGAACGATTAACCTATTAATTAATTCATCCAGTCACATTAGAAAAACCAATCAATATACTGGATCAAGGTCACGGTTTGTTTATTCAATATGTAGAATAATTACCCACAAATCACGGACAGTTTGTGTTGACTTTGCGCTGCGTCATTTTTTATGCAATTAAACCCTAAATAGGTAGTCAGACACATAACATACAGGGCGAAAATGACTAACCCGAATAAAGGAATGCAGGATAATCAAGAGCAGCTTTTTAAGACGCTTAAACTGTATATTCCTGATTTATGGAGTGCAAAAGCGCACAGCGCCAGTTTTCAAAACACCCGAAGCGGCTATCTGCGTGATCGTATCTCGATGCTCGCCATCGTCTGGGGAATCTTAATTGTTCTCTGGGTTCCTTTCGATCTGCTCTTCCTTTCCGGCTCGCTAGGGATAGAAATTGCCATTTCTCGTGTTGCCCTCGCTGCATATTTATTTACCATTGCCAAATACAACAGCCGTCAAACGTCGTTGAAAAAAGCCCAATGGTGTATGACTTTGATGGTAATTGGATTGAACTTGTTCTACTTGTATTCAATGCAGGTGCTCGACTTTCCCAACGGCAACAGCGGCATTGAATGTGGTTATACCCTGCTTCCTATCCTGCATGTCGCCATATTGACCATTCTTCCAGTCACCATAAAAGAAAGCCTCGGGCTGCTTTTTATTACTGCTGTTACTCAGCTTTTTGTTGAGTTTCAGGCTGATAGACTACTTACCCCCGAAAACCTTGCTGACTATTGGCTGCAAAATGTCCTGGCGATGATGGTGATCTGGTCGCAGCTGTCCAAGCTATATATGCTAATGCGCCTGTATCGCCAGGCTACTTTGGACCCGTTAACCGGCATTTATAACCGTCGTATGCTCCTGCAACTGGCAAACAAGTCAATTTCCCACTGCGAAAATAAAGGCCAGCCATTTTCGGTGTTGATTTTTGATATCGACAAGTTCAAGCGAATTAACGACACCTGGGGACATGGCGCGGGTGATAAAGTATTACGGGGTTTCGCTGATTTCATGCAAAGCAAGATCCGAAAAACCGATCTGTTTGGCCGCTATGGCGGCGAAGAGTTCATCCTATGCTTGCCTCGTTGTAATTCCGACATGGCCGAAAAAATTGCGGAACGCATGCTTTGCTACATTCGCCAACTTGAGTTGCCAATCGGCTATGCCGATACCAAGCTACAGATCACCACCTGTATCGGCATCTCTACCTATTCCAGCGGCGATACGCTCTCTTCCATGATTGAACGCGCAGATCGTGCTCTTTATGAGTGCAAAGACTCCGGCCGTGACTGCAGCCGCTTTCATCCGGTTGGTTTTCAGTACCATGGAAATGAGCGCCGAAAGGCAATCGCCTAATTTTTACACATACCTTCCTTCGAAAAAGAGCCGTTCGGCTCTTTTTTTGTTTGCTTTTCATGCAATCAAGCCTCTTATAGCGCGAACGAATGTTCGTTCGCTCATTTATGTGTATTGGATCAAATAATACCCGCAGTAAAAGTGGCATATTTATTCCTATGAGATAGGGAATCAAACAGTTCCTGAGTAACTGACCAAAACAATAAGCGAAAACGAACATGACTAGTTGGTTTGAAACAGACGTTGTTATTATCGGCGGTGGCGCAACCGGCACAGGCATCATGCGTGATTGTGCGTTACGAGGAATGGCATGTATTCTGGTTGAAAGGGATGACCTTGCTTCAGGTACGACCGGACGTAACCACGGCCTGCTCCACTCGGGCGCCCGTTATGCCGTCACGGATCAGGAATCCGCTGAAGAGTGCATTCAAGAAAACCGGATCCTCAAAAAAATTGCCCGCCACTGTGTGGAAGATACACAGGGGCTGTTTATTTCACTGCCGGACGATGATCTCGATTTTCAGAAAACTTTTCTGTCGTCCTGCCAGAAAGCAGACATTGATGTCGAGCAGCTGACGCCGCAAGAGGCTTTACGACTAGAGCCTAACTGTAACCCGGATTTGATCGGAGCCGTCAAGGTACCTGACGGTACGCTTGATCCGTTTCGACTTGCCGCCTCCAACGTACTTGATGCTGTCGAGCATGGTGCCCGCCTGTTCAATCACACGATTGTGACAGGCCTGATCCGAGACGGTCACACAGTGAAAGGCGTTAACTGTCTGAACACCAAAACGGGCGAACATTTTGAGATTTACGCCAAGCAGGTTGTCAATGCCGCAGGGATCTGGGGTCAACAGATCTGTGAGTATGGGGATCTCAATATCAAGATGTTCCCTGCCAAAGGATCCCTGCTGATCCTCGACTACCGGATCAACAACCTTGTCATCAACCGCTGCCGTAAACCGTCAGATGCCGATATTCTGGTACCCGGTGACACGATTTCTCTGATCGGAACCACTTCTGAGCGTATCGATTACGACAAGATCGACGACTTGCATGTCACCAGCAAAGAGATCGATGTGTTACTAGAAGAAGGGGCCAAGCTTGCACCTATCATGGCCAACACCCGCGTTCTTCGTGCTTATGCCGGTGTCCGCCCTCTCGTTGCCGTCGACGGTGATACCAGCGGCCGTAATATCAGCCGCGGCATTGTATTGCTCGATCATGCAGAACGAGATGGCATGGACGGCTTCGTAACCATCACCGGCGGCAAGCTGATGACATACCGCATGATGGCTGAATGGACAACCGATCTAGTTGCGAAAAAACTGGGTAACTCGCAACCATGTATTACCCATGAAAAACCGCTGCCCGGCTCGGAACAAGCAACCGAGAAAACCAAGAAAACAGCTAGTCTTGCCAAACCGGTCTATCAGTCCGCTTACTACCGTCATGGCGAGCGGGCCGAGAAGTTCCTCAAGGGCGACAAGAAGAGCCAGGCAGTGATCTGCGAATGCGAGATGGTTACTTGTGGCGAAGTGGAATACGCCATCAAAGAGCTTGATGTCCATAACCTGGTTGATTTACGTCGCCGTACCCGCGTTGGCATGGGGCCATGCCAGGGAGAACTCTGCTCTTACCGTGCCGCTGGCTTATTCTCGGAGTATGGCAAAACATCAGGGACCGAAGCGAGCCACCTACTGGGCGAATTCCTTGAAGAACGCTGGAAAGGCATCAAACCGGTATTCTGGGGCGATGCTATGCGCGAAGGCGAATTTACCTACTGGATCTACGAAGGCTTGTTTGGTGTCAGTGATCTCCCTGAACAACAAGCGGACACATCACTTCAGGCATCCAGTACAGCAACAAACAAAACAACAAGCGAAACAGCAGACGAGGTCGAGCAATGAAATTTGATAGCGTAATTATTGGTGGCGGTGTTGCCGGCCTAAGTTGTGCGATCCGCTGTGCCGAGGCCGGGTTGAAGACAGCCGTTATTGCTGCAGGCCAAAGTGCCCTGCACTTTTCGTCGGGATCTATCGATGTACTGAGCCGCCTGCCTGACGGCCAACCAGTCGCCAACCCATTCAGCGCCTTTGATGAACTGAAAAACCAAAGCCCGGAGCACCCCTACAGCAAGCTGGGCGAAAGAGCGACACGTGACGCTCTGGACTGGTACCAGGCGATGATGGAAAAATGCGGCGTCTACCTGACAGCTCAGGAAGATGGAGCCAACCATTTGCGCGTCACACCTATGGGCACTTTCCGCTCTACCTGGTTATCTCAACAAACCGTCCATCAATTCCCCCTAAAGGATGTCGCGAAGGGGCTGAGCAGTGTTGCCCTCGTTACCATTGACGGTTTCCGTGATTTCCAGCCTAAACTGGCGGCCGACAACCTGGCGAAGCTACCGCAGTTTAAAGATGTCACCATCACGACAGCTGCCGTCGAGCTACCTGATTTCGAGACAATGCAGCGTAATCCGTGTGAATTTCGCTCCATCGATCTCTCCCGGGTGCTACGTGACGAAACCAAGCTTTGTGCCTTTGCCAAGTCATTGATCCAACACGTCGGCAAAGCCGATCTTGTGATTCTGCCGTCCATTTTTGGCAATGGCGACGGGGCGGCAACGATTAAGCTGCTTGAAGGGCTGACTGGCTTTAAGATCTGTGAGATCCCAACCATGCCACCTTCTCTGCTGGGTATTCGTCTGGAAGAAGCCATGAAGTCTCACTTCAAAGCGCTAGGTGGCTTGATCCTTGCTGGGGACGAAGTAAAGCGCGGTGAATTCGAAGACGGCGAGCTAAAACGTATTTATACCAAGCACCATCATGACATGCCGCTCGTTGCGGACAATTACCTCATTGCCAGCGGTAGTTTCTTCAGCCGAGGCATGAGTGCGCAAAGACATGCTATCGAAGAACCTATCTTCGGTCTGGACATGACTGATCTGCCACATCGCGATCACTGGTATCAACCTGAGTTCTTTGCCAAGCAGAGTCATCCGTTCCTCAAGATGGGTGTCACCTGCAATTCTCAGCTACAGCCATCTATCAACAACCAGAGCATCAGCAATCTGTACTGCGCAGGTGCCCTGCTTGCCCATTATGATCCGGTCTTCGAAGGCTGCGGCAGCGGTGTCGCCATCAGCACCGGCTATCATGTTGCCGAGAAAATGATTAAAGCGCAGCACCAAACAACAGAACACGCACAACAAGAAAGGACTATCGCATGAGCCTTCCAAAAAAAGACACCAGCTTTGATCAATGTATCAAGTGCACTGTATGTACCGTCTACTGCCCTGTCGCAAAGGCCAACCCGCAGTATCCGGGACCGAAGCAATGTGGCCCGGATGGCGAGCGTCTGCGAATCAAGAGTCCTGAGTTTTATGATGAGACCCTGAAGCTGTGTACCAACTGCAAGCGCTGTGAAACGGCCTGTCCTTCCGGCGTCAAGATTGGCGATATGATTGCCGTCGCCCGCGACGAGCATGCCAAAATGCCGCTGAACATCAAAACCATCCGTGACTTTGTACTCAGCCACACTGATCTGATGGGGACAGCTGCAACACCATTTGCGCCTGTTGTTAACGCCATCACCGGCATGAAGCCGGTGAAAAAAATCATGCACAAAACCATCGGCGTGCACGATCACAAAAGTCTGCCGAAGTACTCCCACGGCACATTCCGTCGCTGGTACAAGCAAAACTGCACCAGCCAGGCACTGTATCCCAAGCAGGTACATTACTTCCACGGCTGCTATGTGAACTATAACCACCCTCAGCTAGGTAAAGACTTCGTCAAAGTCATGAACGCCATGAGCATCGGTGTCCAGCTGCTCGACAAAGAGAAATGCTGCGGCGTGCCGCTCATCGCCAACGGCTTCTTTGATAAAGCGAAGAAAAATGCCAAACTGAACGTCAAGAACTTTACCGATGCCATCGAAAAGTATGATGCGCCAATCATCTCGACATCATCGACCTGTTCCTTCACCCTGCGCGAAGAATACCCAGAGGTACTCAAGGTTGATAACAGCCAGGTGGCCGACAGAATCGAGTTCGTTACCCGCTTTCTGCTAAGAAGCTTTATGAATGGCAATATGCCGAAAATGAAGCCGGTCAATAAGAAAGTGGTCTACCACACGCCGTGTCACCTTGAGCGTACCGGTGGCAGCCTGTATACCATTGAGCTGCTCAAGATGATCCCAGGCCTGGAACTGGTGGTGCTGGACAGCCAGTGCTGCGGTCTTGCAGGAACTTACGGCTTCAAAACCGAGAACTATGACACTTCGATGGCTATCGGTAACAAGCTGTTCAAGCAAATTCGCCAGGAAAATGCCGATTTCGCCATTACAGACTGCGAAACCTGTAAATGGCAAATCGAAGAAAATACCGACCTTGAAACCATCCACCCCGTCTCAGTCTTGGCGATGGCTCTAGCCTGATCCTAAGAGGGCCTAACCGGCCCTCTCCTCATTTTATTACAACATTCTTGATAGAGATCCTATAGTTATTCTTGTGCTAGAAGAAAAGCTGGCAATGATGCCCGACATTCTGGACGGAATCTTTTCTGGCAACCTGATCTTAAAGCAAAGAGAAATGACACGCAGGGAAGCATCAGGAACCTCATCCTATAGCTGAAGTATGCAGTAGCTAGCGCTGGTAGCCAAAGATGGCAACAGCCGATAGCGGCCCTATGAAGATCATCGTGTAGAGACGGTGCTAACTATCATTATGGGGGTAAACCATGCGCATACTGTCTGTTCAGACAATCAAGGCCAAGCTATACCTGATCAGTTTTATTCTTGTCGCTTCAATGCTCGCCTTCGGCTTTTTTGAAATGGTATCTTTCAAAAAGATTGATAACTTACAGTTTGCTGCTCAGGAAACCGCGCACAGTAAAGCTGATTTACTGAAACTACGCCGCCATGAAAAAGACTTTCTGGCCCGACTGGATGCCAAATATATAGAAGAGTTTAATACCGACCAGATTGCCCTCTCTGATCGGATAGGCCGAATAAAAACCATTCTAAGCCAATACAGCTCTCAGCATGGGAACAGCTTTGACTATGTGCTGGAAGTGCTCGACCAGTATTCAACCCAATTTAATGAAATCACCGATCAGAGTGTCCTGATAGGCCTGACAATGGAAGATGGCCTGCGAGGCAATATCAACAATGCAGCTAACGATACTGAGGAAAAGATACTGGCCACCGGCGACGAGCAGCTCCACCGCATGCTGCTGACGCTCAGGCGCAACGAGAAAGACTTTATCATCACCAAAAATGCCGACCACCTCGGTTACTTCAACAACAACATCGACACCCTGCAGCAAGCCGTCAGGGATAAGCCCCTCAGTCGTTCAGAGCAAAGAGGGCTAAGACGCAGTTTGATCATGTACCAGATGATGTTCGAAGAGCTGGTCGATGGCTATACCACAATTGGCCTTAGCCATACCGAAGGGTTTTATGGCGAGCTTCGTAAACAAGTGCATATTGTCGAGAACGAAATCGATCGGTTAGAGCTGGCAATTATCGACGATATCAATCATCAGCAATATCAGGAAAAACTCACGCTAGCTATCAGCGGTGTGGCTATCACCCTGTTCATGACCATTGTCCTGCTGACATTCAGCCGCAAGATCACCCAGCGTCTGGCAACCGTTAACCATATGATGAAAGACATTGCCGAAGGCAACGGTGACTTAACGGTCAGAATGAATGATAACGGCAAGGATGAACTGGCAGAGCTCAGCCACTCTTTCGACAGATTTACCTCCAAGCTGCAAACCATCGTCACCAGCATCGCCGACATATCACAGCAGCTCTCTCATGCCGCCTCAGAGTCGACATCAGCTTCAAATAACAGCCTGGAAAATGCTGAACAGCAGCAGGGGGAATCTTCCAACGTCGCCACGGCAATCAACCAGTTGCTGGCCACCAGCAATGAAATCGCCAGTAATATCAATGATGCCGCCGACTCCGCTGAAAAAGTGAAACTTGAAGCACAAAACAGCCTGCAAACAAGCGAGCAAGCCGGAGAGTCTATTCAGGCGCTGGCCTCAGATATTGCCGAATCTCAAACGCTGATTGAGCGCCTTGAGACTGAAAGCAGCAACATTAACAAAGTGATTGCCGTGATCCGGGATATTACTGAGCAAACCAACCTGCTGGCTCTCAATGCAGCCATCGAAGCCGCACGAGCTGGTGAACATGGCCGCGGCTTTGCCGTCGTCGCCGACGAAGTCCGACAACTGGCTCAGCGCACACATAGTTCTACCCAGGAGATAGAACATACCATCGAAAAATTGCACTCTGGCGTTGAAGAGAGTGTCGCGATTATGCAAAAGAGCCAGTCACAGACTGAATTGACCGTTAACCAAACCAACCAGGCAACAGATTCCGTCAACCGTATCGTAACTGCGATTACCGATATCTCGGACAAAAACTTGCAGATAGCCTCAGCCTCGGAGCAACAGGCCATGGTGTCTGCCGAAATCGACAAGAATATTACCCGAATATCAGAACTGGCGATGAGTACGGCATCAGCCGTCAGCCAATCTTCTCAAGCCAGTCAGGACGTTTCTAAGATGGCCGGGCAGCTCGGAGAAGTCGTCGGTCAGTTTAAGTATTAAATACTAATCATATCCTTTCGTTCTTCAGGCCGCTGGCTGGATGTCATTCGCTGCGGCCTCTTCTTTTACTGCGACTTTTTCTTTGCTCATCAGTCGAAGGCACAATAGATAAATCACCCCGTACAGCACCGTTCCACCTAGCAACACCCCCTGCCACGCTCCATATTGCCAACAAGCTATCAGGTAAAAGCCCCCGAGACTTCCTCCGGCATAATAGTGGACAAGGTACAATGCTGTGGCTGTTGCCTTGGCCGTTGTCGCTTTCTGACTCACCCAGGCATAAGCCAGCGAGTGGGTAAAAAAAGCGCCGGAGCTTATCAGCATCAGGCCTGCCATCATCGCAGGAATGGTTTCTATCGCGGCCACCCACATCCCCACTACACTC
This sequence comes from Photobacterium alginatilyticum, assembly GCF_009910675.1. Classification (GTDB taxonomy): domain Bacteria; phylum Pseudomonadota; class Gammaproteobacteria; order Enterobacterales; family Vibrionaceae; genus Photobacterium; species Photobacterium alginatilyticum. Next base: position 25,870 of record NZ_RSEJ01000033.1, read on the forward strand.
ACCGTTGTTCCTATAATCATCCCGGTGGTCGGGTTATAGGACTGGCTCCACCTACCACTGAACTTGGCACTCAGGGTACCGGTGAGATAACACAGAAAAATCATAGAAGCCCAGCTCACCGGCACCGAGTACGGTTCGGCGACCAGACGAAAGCCCATCACCGTATATAGGTTCACAAAGAGAGCAAAGTTCACTCCGCCTATCAGCATCGCATACCACAGAACCGGTTTTCTCAAATGCTGAATCACACTCTGGGTATGCAGTCTCAGCTGGCCTTTTCTGGCGACAAAGTGTTGCTGTGGCGGCAGTAGTTTCCACACAAGCAAGGCAATAACAAGACTGAATAACGCCATACTGATCACCGCCGATTGCCAACCCCAGTGATCAGATATAAACCCGCCCGCCAGACGACCGACAATCCCTCCCAATGAGTTGGCACTGATATAACCGCCGACGGCAACCATCAATGCCCGAGGCGTAAACTCTTCGGCCATATAGGCAACAGCCACTGCCGCAAACCCTGCGAGAGCCGCTCCCATACCGGCCCGGGCAAGACTCAGCATCAGTAAATTCTCGGCCCCCAGCATCAACAAACCAACAACAGGCAACAGGAACAAGCTGATAAGCATCACACGACGACGGCCTATCACTTCAGAACCTACCGCCCAAGGCACAAGCATCACGGCCAGAGACAATGTTCCTGCTGCCAGCAACCAATTGACTTCTGTTGCCGTGGCCGAAAACTCGTTGGCCATCAACGGTAGCATTGGCTGAAACAGATAAAGATTACAAAAAACCAAAAAGGAGCCCAGGGCAAGAGCAAAGCTGGCACGTTTATAAGCAGGGGTTTTTAAATCAATCATTATCGAGGGCCATACCGTTGAAATCTAATAAAACGGTAGCAATTCATTCCCAATAATGAAAATATATTAAAAATATAGGGATGATAGTTTTTGTTTATAGCCAATGGATATTCGTCAGCTCACCTACTTCGTCAAACTGGCCGAAACGGGTAATTTCACCCGGGCAGCCGAGCAGCTGCATATCGCCCAACCGGCGCTCAGCATTGCCATCAAAAAGCTCGAAAGCCAACTTGAGCTGCCACTTTTCCACCGCAATGATCGCAAGGTCATGCTCACCCATGAAGGCAACATTCTGCTTGAACACGCCCGACTCATTCTCAGGCAAATGGAAGATGCCAACATCGCGATGGCGGAGTTAAGGGGACTGGAAAAAGGGGAAGTTCGGCTTGGGTTGCCAAGTATGCTCGGATCGTATTTTTTTCCCGATATTCTGATGGGCTTCAAAAGCCAGTACCCCAATTTGAAACTGACCATTGTCGAAGCCGGCACCCAGTCCATTCGGAAAATGCTATTAAATGGCGAACTGGATCTCGGTATCATCCACAACGCAGATGTCCCCGACAGCCTTGTCACCGAGCACCTTATCAACTCGCAAATGGTTGCGGTGGTTGGCGAGGGAAACCCGTTGGCCAAGCAAAAGACAGTCAGCTTTAGTGACTTCTTCAAAAACGAACTGGTGATGTTTAAGCAGGGTTACTTTCACCGAGAGTTCATTGATGATGTCTGCCGTCAATATCAATTGATACCCCAGATTGCCTTCGAAACAAACCTGCTGCCAATGATTTTGAAAATAGTCCGTAATGACTTCGCCATTACAGCACTGCTGGAGATGGTAACCCAGCATGAACAAGGATTGTCGGCCATCCCCTTTCAGCAGCCTGTATACCTTGATATAGCCATCGCCTGGCGAAAGAACGGGTACTTATCTGTTGCTGATCGTGCCTTTATGGAGTTTGTTAAGCAACACTGCCAATAGCAAGCATCACTAAGCAATTTTACTATCAACTTGTCCATACTCTATAAGCAACAGTTCTTATAATGGCGCCATATTGCTATTTTATTAGAATTTCCTTCAAAACTATCAGTTAACCTTTTTGTTACAGCTTTTTTCACATTAGTTTTCAAGCCAGTAGCACAATAAAAATACGCCGCCTAAAATACTGCTTTAGATCATAAATACCGCCATTATATGTCGAGTAAATGCCACCAATTAGGTAAATTAGCCATAAATAATGTGTAAGAAAGTATTTTTATATACACACATTTTCTTTTAATTGGTTTTATTTTGTAGTTTAAGAGGACACTTCCATGTTGGAGCTTATAATTGGTCTTCTGGTTGCTGCGGGTGTAGGTCGATACATCTTCAAAGGATATACAGCAACTGGAGTGCTATTAACTGGCGGTATTATTTTACTTGCCATCACAGCGGCGTTAGGTAAGAACGTGCTGCCTACTGGCGTCACGTCAACAGGCAACGCTGTCACTGATGTATTTGAGTATATTAAATACCTGCTAATGTACCGCGCCGGCGGACTTGGCATGATGATCATGATGCTATGTGGCTTTGCAGCCTACATGACCAAGATCGGTGCCAACGACATGGTCGTGAAAATGGCGTCCAAACCACTACAGTTTATCAAGTCTCCTTACATTCTGATGGTCGCCACCTACTTCGTTGCCTGCCTGATGTCTCTTGCTGTTTCATCTGCAACCGGTCTGGGTGTATTGCTAATGGCAACCTTGTTCCCGCTGATGGTTAATATGGGTATCAGTCGCGGCGCTGCAGCTGCAATCTGTGCGTCACCGGCAGCTATCATTCTGTCTCCAACTTCGGGTGATGTTGTCGTTGCTGCTGAAGCAGCAGGTATGGAGCTGATTGATTTTGCCTTCAAGACAACACTGCCAATTTCTATTGTCGCTATTATCGCCATGGCGGCTGCTCACTTCTTCTGGCAGCGCTACCTGGATGACAAAGAAGGTGTGGTTCACGAAAAACTGGACGTTAGCGAACTGACGGTTGATGCGCCAAAATTCTTCTGCATTTTGCCTTTCACGCCGATCATCGGTGTATTGCTGTTCAGCGGTAAGCTGTTCCCGGAACTACACATCGTCACTATTCTGGTGATCTGTATGTTCCTTGCTGCGGTGATCGAACTGATCCGCCACCGTAACTCAAAAATGGTATTTGAAGGCCTGGATGCTGCGTATAAAGGGATGGCAGATGCCTTCTCTGGCGTGGTTATGCTGTTGATTGCAGCGGGTGTTTTCGCGCAAGGTTTAAAATCTGTCGGTTTCATCGACAACCTGCTTCACCTTGCTGAAATCGCGGGTGCCGGCGGTATCTTCCTGATGATCCTATTGGTTGGTATCACAGCAATTGCAGCTGTCACTACCGGTTCAGGTAACGCGCCGTTCTACGCATTCGTTGAGCTTATTCCTAGCCTTGCGGCCAAAATGGGCATCAACCCGGCATACCTGGTTATCCCTATGCTTCAGGCATCTAACCTTGGCCGTACCATTTCTCCGGTATCTGGTGTTGTTGTTGCCTGTTCGGGCATGGCGAAGTTGTCTCCGTTCGAAGTGGTTAAACGTACTTCTGTTCCGGTCTTTGTTGGTATTATCGTGGTAATCATTGCGACCCAAGTTATGGTGCCAGCAGCCTAAGCCGAACCATCAAGTAGTCAATAGCCCGCAGGATATGCGGGCTTTTTATTATAATCAGACACCCAAATAGATATTAACCTTATTCACATAGTTAAATCCGCAGATCATCCCCGCCAGCTCCGCTATTTGGCTTATTCATTTCATAAAATCATACCCACTAAAACATTATCCTGTATTTATTAAAAACTCAGTGATCGAGTCTGACACTCATTGCATAGATAACTAATAATAAGAAGAATCGAACAATATTAAGCCCAATCCCCTAAAAAGTAAGAAAGCGCCAGAAATTCAATTATGTATAAAAGTGATATCCCATCTACATTTGATTTTAAGCGGAGTAATACCGCATTTTTTGTAATGACATTTTTGTCATAACAAAAGCCGTTTAATGACTTGTGGAGTCAGTAATACAGCTTCAGCTATCGAGCTATGACTTTTGATGTAGAGAGAGAATATCTATGCGAAAGAATACCCATGTCACAGACAATGAAATAGTTTTGGCTCCCAATGCCCAGCTGGTTACGACCACCGATTTGAAAGGTGTCATCACCTATGCAAACAATGAATTCATAGACATTTGTGGCTACTCAGCTGACGAGCTTGTTGGACAACACCACAATATTATCCGACACCCCGACATGCCGCCCCAAGCCTTCGCTGATTTATGGCAGCATCTCAAGGCTGAGCAATCATGGCGTGGAATTGTCAAAAATTGCTGCAAAGACGGTAGCTACTACTGGGTAGACGCTTATGTCACTCCACTGTATCAGAACAACCAAGTCTGCGGTTACCAGTCGGTCAGGCGCAAACCCAACAGTGAAATGATTTCCAAGGCTGAGCAAATTTACCAGCAACTCAACCAACAGAAAAACCCATATTCATTTCAGCTGTCCACCGTACAAAAAATGCTCCTGTGCTTTCAGGTTCTTGTGCTGACTATTGCTGGCGCACACTTCTTTTTGCCGAACTATGCCGAATACAGTGCACTGGTTCCCCTCGTCGTCACTTTCTTACTGTTTCGCAACGAACTACTTAAGACTCCCTCATATTTACAGCAGTTGACTGACCAATACGACAGCCTAACCCGAATTATCTATAGCGGAGATACAAAAGAATCTATTGCCAAGTTTCACCTCCAGTTAGGTGATGCCCGGCTGAAAACCGTACTGGGACGTGTCGATGATGCCTCAGGCACGCTGGCAAACGTTGCTGATACCCTGCAACAGGCCTCCACATCAGCCAAGGCATCTATCACCGAGCAAGACAAGGAAACACAGATGATTGCCACGGCCATCACCGAGCTATCAACGGTATCTAACGAAATTGCTCAAAATACCCAGCTTACGGCAGACAAAGTTGCCACCGCCCAACAGCAATGTATCAAAACCACCGAAGCGCTCAATTCAACCCAGCAGGCTATCAATGAATTAGAGCAGGAGACAGAAAACACCGCCGAGACGGCCAAGTCTCTGGTCAAAGTCTCCGATCAGATAGAAACCATGATGGTCGAAATACAGGGCATCGCTGAGCAGACGAACCTGCTGGCACTGAATGCCGCGATCGAAGCCGCCCGAGCGGGAGAGCAAGGGCGCGGGTTTGCTGTCGTCGCCGACGAAGTACGTGCCCTATCGCAACGAACACACGGTGCCACCGAAAAAATACAGCATGGCATCAGCGATATTAACTCAACTTTGAACCAGTGGCAGTCACGCACAACCATCAGTATTGAGAAGACCAAAGAATGTGTCGACAACACAGATACAACAGCCCAAAGTATTAGAGAGGTTGTAGCTATGGTTGATGAAATGGCAGAAATATCGACTCAGATTGCCACTGCAGCCGAAGAGCAAGGAGTGGTCTCAGCTGAAATCAGTAGCAATGTTAACCAAATCTCATATTCTTCGACAAAAAACCTGGAACAAGTAGAAAAAATGGAAAAATCGTCCATCTTGATGCGTGAAAAGGTTACCATACTCAAAGGACTTGGAAAGTCCTTCGGCTAATCAAACACTTAGATTATTATGCCGGGCGGATTTTGAGCTTTGTTCGATTATATTTGCATTTTGTTGCTTAACAATTTGAACTGTATCATAATTTGCTCGTCTATAACTTCAATCATGATGCATTACTTACAGTACTGAAAAACCAATATGGCAAACCCGCTCGACGATAATATCACTTATATTAGTCTTCAAAACCTGAAGGTTTCGCTCACTGATATGTCGGTCACGAATAGTAATGATGGTGCCCAAACTCAACTGCGCATCAAAGAGGCCGAATTACTCAAATATCTCTGTCAACGATACCCGAACGTAGCGCTTCGTACTGACATCGCAGAAAACGTCTGGGCAAATACCTATGCATCAGAGTTTACAATTAACCAAACGGTCAACAGCTTACGCTCGAAGCTATTCAACCAAGGCAAGGCCCTGATCATTACCGTCCCCAAACGTGGCTACAAACTAGGGGTACAGCCTGAATTTCATACTAGCCTTCCTCCCTTTCCAGAAACTAACGATGCGGGACCAAAGATAACAACAACAGCCAAACCTGAAACCGTTGTCCCAACCCCATCGCCGAAGAAGAAAAAACAATCGGACATCAGGCTTAGTAAACCTATGTTTGGCTTAATCACCATTCTCGCCAGTTTACTGGTTGTGTTCGGTGTCAGCTTTACTCAACAAGAAGACATTGAGGCAGTGCGAATAAATAATACATTTATACTGTTTACTCCAAATGAGAATGAACTCAAACTGATAAATGAAACATTGCAATCAACCCACTATGACTATATCGATAAGGTCAGTGCCACAATTTACGGGTGTGGAGAGGACAAACAATGCATAAATATCACCCCTTAATAAAACTACTGACTAGTATCATCGTTCTTAGTCTGGCGCTCTTGTTTCTCAAAGGAAAATTCACACCAGTTTTCTATAAGATCAACGGTTTTTGGCAAGCCGAGTCAGTAAAAGGTGAAGCTTTTTACATGGAGTTTAATGGCAACACTTTGAATGTCTACGGCCAGGACGAGCGCGCCAAGAAATTCAATGTTCGCTATGATGCCCAGTATCAAAAAGACAGCAATGGCCGGATAGTCTTAATTCAAGTATTTGCTGACTCGGATAGCAAATCACTGAAAGACAAGATTGATAAAAGCACCAAGGTTTTCAGTTCGATGCGATTTAAAAAAATTGGCGAAAATGTTGTCACCAGTTTCTACAATGGTGAAAACCTTGTCGTCTACAAATTGAAGCCTATCGAGTAACCATATTGCATCGGTAATGATTCTGATCTCTCGGCTTCTTTCACCGATGCATCAACCCAATTAGCAGGATTATCAGTTTGTATAAAGAAAATTGGATGAACATGTAATTTTATGGAGCAATCTGTGAAAGAAAGCCAACGCTTATATTAAAAACAAACCAGTTGATTCGAAACGACGAATGGCACCGAACTCCATACAAAAACCGCCGAGTGTTAAGCGCTAACTTGATTGCTTTGTTTGCTGTATCTGCCCCATGCCCTATGCTTAGTGAATTAAAACCTATAGGTATAACTCGTTGAAGATACTAATTATCGGTGGTTCAGGCGGCATAGGTACTGCACTTGTTAGCCTGTTTGTAACGTCTAAGCCTGAAGCCATTATTTATGCCACATACCGAACCCATAGACCACTAATTGAAAATAACCGAGTTCGCTGGTATCAACTAGACGCAACTTCTGAGCAAGATGTTCGCGCACTAGCAAACAGTATTACTAGTCTAGACATATTGATTAATGCTGCGGGATCCCTGCACTTACCAAGCCGTAAACCTGAAAAGTCTGTTAATGAGTTTAATCCTGACTTTTTTAATCACAATATTCAATCGAATGTTGTACCAACCATGTACCTTGCAAAATACTTTGCCAAACACCTGAAATCAAAACAAGGTACTTATTTCATAGCGATTTCCGCACGAATTGGAAGTATTGAAGACAACAAAATTGGTGGATGGATTAGTTATCGCTGTTCTAAAGCTGCACTGAACATGGCCATCAAAACCATTAGTATTGAGTGGAAACATAAACTACCCAACTGCTGTGTATTCGCATTTCATCCTGGAACAACCGATACCAATTTATCTAAGCCGTTTCAGAGAAACGTCCCTTCGAACAAGCTATTTACATCCGATTATGTAGCGTATTGCTTGCTTGAGCTATTAGATGCAGCAGAACCAACAGATTCAGGTAAATTCTTCAGTTATGATGGAACAGAAATACCTTGGTAGTGTGGAACACGCTCTAACACCGGAGATAAAGTGCGCAAACACAACTCCAACAAAGCACACCGAACTTCAAACCAAAACCACGAAACGTTACGCATCCGCTTGAGCAATTTGTTAGCCGCGTACTCACAGCAACTTAGTAAAAAAGTGTCGTGCATGATCGACTGGGTAATTTTCTAAGGTCATGTGACATACATAACCATGTTTCTCGTAGAACGGTTTAGCCTGAAAGCTAAATGTATCCACCATGGATGAGTGGCAACCTTTTGACTTAGCGTGATTCTCAAGCTGAAGTAATAGATTACTTCCAACATCCTTACCTCGAATCGACTCCTCAACCCAAAGGAAATTTATCAAAAGCCAATTGCCAAATACCTCAGCGGTAATTCCGCCTACTTTTTTTTCATTGACCTTGGCGTAAAACGCAACTTTTTCACGATCTAGTCCATTAAGAAAAGGCTGATTGTGCTCTACTAATCCATTACGTATTTCGTTAATGCTCTCATCTGAGGGAGCTACATCTAACTCAAATTCCATTTTATCCTCTAAGCGGCTAACAGTATATTCTACAAAATCAGTTCACATATACCTTTCGAACTTCAGAGGTACACGAAGAAGATTATCGAATCGAATTCGCCTATCTCACCACCCGCGACCGATTGCCATATTCATTCCCCTACCGAATAGCTCAGTATGAAACCATATGAAATGTAAGGTGTAAATAGGGTCCCCGTCATCCGTGCCTAGTAAACCTGTCAACTTTTTTGATTAGCCTTCAGCCGCTAACCAATCATGTCCTGGGCATATTACTTCATCAGAGGTTGCCATGACCCGTGCTAAGATGGTTCAGATTTGACAACAATTTATCTGGTAAACAAACCACGATATTCATCAGATTCAGGCTAAGATTAACCCACATCTTTTTTATGTCCTCTTGGTGAGCTAAACCCAGAGAATATCAGGGCTAGCCAGTTATTTACCAAGCGGCTATAATTCCCGCCTTCTAAGATTGAGGCCAATGTATGCACACTGATGTAACACCAATAAATAGCTATCCCAAATACTGGGCGGAATGCTACGGCACTGCGCCGTTCCTGCCGACGACCCGTGCGGAAATGGACACACTTGGCTGGGATAGCTGCGACATTATTATCGTTACCGGTGATGCCTACGTTGACCACCCAAGCTTCGGTATGGCGGTAATTGGCCGCTTGCTAGAATCGCAAGGCTTCCGGGTAGGCATCATTGCTCAGCCTGAGTGGAACAACAAAGACGCCTTCATGTCGCTGGGCAAACCGAATCTGTTTTTCGGCATTACGGCCGGTAACATGGATTCGATGATCAACCGCTATACGGCTGATCGCAAGCTGCGTCATGATGATGCGTATACACCGAACAACGAAGGCGGCAAACGTCCTGATCGCGCCGTGTTGGTCTATTCTCAGCGCTGCCGTGAAGCATACAAAGATGCACCTATTGTACTTGGTGGTATCGAAGCCAGTCTGCGTCGACTATCTCACTATGATTACTGGTCAGACAAAGTACGTCGCTCTGTTCTGTTTGATGCCAAAGGCGACATTCTTCTTTTCGGTAATGCCGAACGTGCCTTGGTTGAAGTGGCACACCGTCTGGCGGATGGCGAAGACATTGCGACACTGACCAATATCGCCGGTACGGCAGTGATCATGAAAGAGCTGCCGGAAGGCTATAAGGAAATTGATTCCAGCCGCATTGAAAAACCGGGTAAGGCCATGGCTATGCCCAACCCTTATGCGACTGAAGAAAACTGCGAAACCAACAAAGCCGAGAAAAAGGCAGAAGTGGAAGCCAAGCCAGTTCACATTCAACCGTCTCGCCATGACTCCAACAGCACGGCTATTCGTCTGCCGTCTTTTGAAAAGCTGCGCAACGATCGTATTCTCTATGCGCACGCCAGCCGAGTTATGCACCTGGAAACTAACCCGTATTCATCACGTGCTCTGATCCAAAAACACGCTGATCGCGAACTATGGGTGAACAAGCCGCCTATTCCGCTAACCACGGAAGAGATGGACTTTGTATTTGGCCTGCCTTATGCCCGCGTGCCTCACCCTTCCTATGGCAAGGCTAAAATTCCAGCCTATGACATGATCAAGGCCAGTGTGAATATCATGCGCGGTTGCTTTGGCGGCTGTTCTTTCTGTTCTATCACCGAACACGAAGGACGCATCATCCAAAACCGCTCACAAGAATCGATCATCAGCGAGTTGGAAGACATCCGCGATAAAGTACCAGGCTTTACCGGCACTATTTCGGATCTGGGCGGACCAACTGCCAATATGTACCGCCTGGGTTGTTCGGATCCTCGCGCCGAGGCCAACTGTCGCCGTCCTTCTTGTATCTTCCCGGAGATCTGCAAGAAGCTGGATACCGACCACAAGCACACTATCGATCTTTACCGCAAGGCACGTAATGTTGACGGTATCAAGAAGATCATGATTGCTTCAGGCGTTCGCTATGACCTGGCTATCGAATCACCGGAGTATATCCGCGAGTTGGTGACCCACCACGTTGGTGGCTACCTGAAGATAGCGCCTGAGCATACCGAGAAAGGCACACTGGATCTGATGATGAAGCCGGGCATGGGCACCTATGACCGCTTCAAGGAACTGTTTGAGAAATACAGCAAAGAAGCAGGCAAAAAGCAGTACCTTATCCCGTACTTCATTTCGGCTCACCCGGGTTCGACCGACGAAGACATGCTGAATCTGGCTCTGTGGCTTAAGAAGAATGATTTCCAGTGTGATCAGGTTCAGAACTTCTACCCGTCTCCGATGTGTAACGCAACGGCGATGTACCACTCGGAAACTAACCCGCTCAAGCGTGTTAAATATAAAAAACGCGAAGATTTATTTGTCGCCAAGGGCGATCGCCAGCGTCGTCTGCACAAAGCACTGTTGCGCTACCATGATCCGTTGAACTGGCCACTGATCCGCGAGGCGCTTGTCTCGATGGGCAAAAAGTACCTGATTGGCGATCGGCCAAACTGCCTGGTACCAGAAGAAGGCAGCGAGGCAGAGATGACACCGGCACAACGTCGAGGCTCTGGCCGTCACGGTGCAAAACGCTTTGCAACCAAGCACCCAAATCAGCCTGATATCCGCAAGGATGGCAAACGTAAACCGGGTAGTCGCTCTAGCGGCAATAACAAAGGTAACCAGAGCCAGCAAGGTAATCGAGGTAAATCAAACGGCAAACCTGCCGGGCAGTCAGCTGGAAGCCGTAATGGTAACAGTAATGGGAACAACTCGGGCCGCCCTAACCGCAACGGCAAGCCGATTTCAGGTCAGCGTCAGGGCCAAGGTCAGAGCCAAAACGGCAAGCCGAACCGTAGCCGAGCCAAGGCGCGCTAACAGTCACGACGGCTCTCACGACCTCTCATACAGTAAAGCCCGCTAACATAGCGGGCTTTATTTTTGCTATTTGTTAATAAGCTAATAGCCTAACTGTTTGTTGATATAAAAGTCATGATGCTTGGTTTCAAATGGCTTCTATCACAGCGTAATAAGAACCAGGTGTCTTGCTTACCGTCAATAACTCTGCTTATCGAAATAACTCAATCGCCATAAAAAAAGCAACGGCGCAGCCTATAACGACACCGAGCCCTATCAACATTTTCTTTTGGGCATTTTCATCTAAATATTTGGTTGCCAGAAATGCCAGTAACAGCAGGACAAAGATAACGGCGATTTTCAACATACACTCACCTTCGAAACCAGACTAACCACATATACCCACACTCTACCACAGTTAAAGTGCGGGTTTTGCTAGTTAAATCAATAGACTTATATCAATCTCACTAGATTTCGAACATCTGATAATCTTTCAACGCCGGCACCACGCGATGCAGCTCTTTCTCTTCCTCGGCCAGCCCTTTGATTGAATCGCAAAGATCATTGGCTTTGCTTGCAACCTCACCCGAGCGAGAACGCACTTTCTCTTCAATACTTGCCTTTAGTTCGGCAAATTGTTGTTGCAGCTCAGAGAAATTCAGCTCGCCGTTTTTCATTTCCTGCGACAATGCAGAAAACAGTCCGGACAACGACTCCATGCTGACATGCTTCATGGCCTGTTCAAATTCCTGCTTCCAGTCAGCATCGACGGTAGTAAAAATATCGGCAGGCATAACGAATTCGCCATCCTGATAGAATTTCTGGTGTGCCTTTTGGCTGTAGTCATCAATCAAGGACTCAACCTTGGCAAAAGATTCTTTCGAGTCGAAGCGCGCAGAGACTTCATTCAAAATATCGGAAGCAATACCCACACCATCATCGGCAATATCGGCCATCTTGGGCAAATACTCTTTCACCCCGTGACTGTAAGCATCAACCGCTTTTTGCTGGAGAGCATCCAGCTCCAGACGCTCGCCGTTAATGAATACCTGATTATTCTCGTCAATCATCATCTTAGGCTGACCGCCTTGATACACCGACACCTGCTCGCCGGCAATGTGAATATCGTTCTGTACATCCACAGGGCAGCTCTTGGCAAAAGATACGGCAGGAGCAAGCAAAAGGCACATCGCCAGGGTTTTCTTCATCATCATATTCAACAGTTTTCTTCAGCTGACACATAACTGGCTTTACTGTCACATTTTTCTCCCTCGTCTACAAGTGCCAGAGACTGTAAGAGAAATAAGCCCTAACAATATAACCGTATCAGCTCATCATGCTTGAGTTTTTACTCATATAGAGGCACTCTGTGAACTATCATTCATCTGGTCAGAATTATTGTGGAAAAAGTTGCTATTTTCGTCGATGTGCAAAACATCTACTACACAGTCAAAGATACTTATGGTTGTAACTTTGACTACAACGCATTTTGGGCAGAAGCCACACAGGGCCGGGAGGTCGTTGCCGCTTACGCCTATGCCATTCACCGGGGTGACGAAAAACAGCGTCAGTTTCAAAATATTCTGAGAGGCATTGGCTTTGAAGTAAAACTCAAGCCATTTATCCAGCGTAGCGACGGGTCGGCTAAAGGTGACTGGGATGTGGGGATCACCCTCGATGTCATTGAGCACGCAGCGGATGTTGATCGTATCATTTTGCTATCCGGTGACGGCGACTTTGACCTGCTCGTCGACAAGGTACAATCCAAATATAATGTGGATGTCGAGATCTACGGCGTACCGGCACTAACGGCAAGCTCACTGATCAATACGGCGAATTTTTTCCGAGAAATTGAAGATACCCTACTTCTCGGACGAAAATAAACTTGAGCGCATGTAACAGAAAACGGGAAGCCATTGGGGCTTCCCGTTTAAGCATTAGTTGCTTATTTTTCTGTGGCTGCTCATTTCATCAGTGCACCTACAGCCTTCTGTTCGCAAGCAATCCTTTTTTGGGCGCTTAGCCTCCGAAGATCACTCACCGCACCGTAAACCATTTTCAACGGTACAATCACAAAATAGATTGAGGCTAGGACAACCATCACCGGATCAGCATACACGGCATATTGGGAATAATCGGTGTATTCCATAAAGGTGGCAATAACAAATCCAATCATTACAGCGCCGCTAATCACTGTATCCATTGCCCACTGTTTGACTTCTGCTTCCACCAGCGCAGAATTGGCCTGCTTGCCTTTTCTTGCCATTACCCAGATCGTTGCCAGACAGCCAACAATGTTTATCACTCCGAAGAGCAGAGCCAACCCTGTATCGACTTCACGCCCGCCATTAAAAATAGCAATAACAGCTGTGCCAAAAGAAATACAGCACATCACGGTAATTACAACGCCCTTAAAGGCAATCACCAGCGATTCAACTTTTGCTTTATCCCTGGATGCGCCATCAGGCTGGCGAATAGACATAGCTGCAACCAGCGACACCAGTGTCAAAGCCAGACTAATAAACGAATAGGCGCCGTCAAAAACGATGACCAATGAGCCCATCCACAAACCAAGACCGATCCCCATCATGGCAAACAAAAACGAGGAGAAAGTCGAAAACTGAAGCAGCCGACGTTCAAGCTGCACATTACAAGTCATAAGTACCTCTATCAACCGACGCTTTTTTCGTCGGGCATTCTTAATATAACTATCTTATCGTGATAGTTTCGCTTGTTATAATCACCAAGCGACGAAATAATTGACGCTGGAGATGCTATCAATAGACCAGCAGCTCATTCCGTACCCAAGCGAGGCTCAATCGTGAAAATCAGCCAAATCGAAATATTCCTGCAAATATGCCAGTGCGGCTCCATTGCCGAGGCTGCGCGAAAACTCAACAAAAGCCGGACAACAGTCAGTGCCGCGCTAAGCGCATTCGAAGATGACCTGGGCGTTCAGCTCCTGGAACGATCGGGAAACAAGGTTCAACCAACTGACATTGGCGAAGCCATTAATAACGATTGTGAACGGCTTCTGATGATTGCCGGTGATATTCAGAATAAATGCAGCCAACACCTTGGCGGTGTTGAATCGACTTTGCGCATAGCCAGAGACGATACTTTGCCTGAATTGCTTTGGCGTCAACTGGTGCAGCAAATGAGCGAACGCTTTCCGAACACGAGTATATCGATTTATGTTGCGCCACCACCTGAGCTAGAACAAATGGTGCAGCAAAATATTGTTGATGTTGCTTACAGCCTGCTACCCGGCGACCACAGAGTCTCCCGTGTGAATCACCATGAACTTGGACAGGTTCGCATGATGTCAGTGGCCTGCAAAGCGCACCCCTTGAGTCGACTACGTAAAGTCAGCAGCTCTGATCTGGAAAGATATACCGAGATCGCGCTTGCCTATGTTGATGACGAAAGCCTGAAAGCGGCGACACCACGCTCCAGCAATTTCATCGCCCTTCCCTTTTATGAACATCTCCGTGACGCCGTTCTGGACGGCGCAGGCTGGTCTTACGTACCAGCCCTGTTAATCAATGATCATTTACGAGAAGGAACGATTACCGTACTCAAACATAGTAAGGCAATGAACTGGCAACCTTATGGCGAAATTGTTGATAGCAAAACACAGCGTGGTGCCGTCATATCCTGGCTATCCGATCAGCTTGAAACCTATTTGCTGGAGGCCAATCGCTAGGGCGCAGAAAGCTTGAGTATACCTACCGTTATTTTCCTTGAACTGAACACGCGGACCTTACTCTGGGTCCTGCATCTTGAAGGGGTTTGGGTATATTGGCTCACTTTTCCATTTTTGAGCCGATAATCAGCCAGTTCCGTTTCTATACTCTGTCCAATACATCCCATCCTAAGAGGATTATAACGATGATCAAAAAGCTGGTGGCTGAGTTTATTGGAACATTCTGGTTGGTATTGGGCGGCTGTGGCAGCGCAGTATTAGCCGCCGCTTTCCCGGATGTGGGTATCGGCCTACTGGGTGTGTCGTTTGCCTTTGGTTTAACTGTTGTCACCATGGCCTATGCCATTGGCCATATTTCAGGTTGCCATCTTAACCCGGCAGTCACCGTCGGCCTGTGGTCAGGAGGACGTTTTCCCGCCAGTGAAGTTGGCCCGTATATTGTCTTCCAGGTGCTCGGCGCTATCTTTGCCGCATTTGTACTTTATATCATTGCCAGTGGTCAAGCCGGTTTCGATCTTGCTGGCGGGCTTGCCTCAAACGGATATGGTGACCACTCACCCGGCGGTTATACCATGCTGTCAGGTTTTATCACCGAGTTCGTCATGACCTTTATGTTTCTCATTGTGATCCTCGGTGTTACCCACAAACTGGCCACACCTTCAATGGCCGGACTGGCTATCGGGTTGGCGCTGGTACTGATCCATTTAATCAGCATTCCGGTCACCAACACATCCGTTAACCCTGCCCGAAGTACTGGGCCTGCCATTATGGTCGGTGATTGGGCCATCGCACAACTATGGCTCTTCTGGGTTGCCCCGATTCTGGGCGCCATCGCCGCCGGGGTAGTCTATCGCTGGCTGTGCCCTGACGATTAACAGCGATGGCATAAGGTCAGTGACAGAAATAAAAAGCACCAAAAAGAAAGCGAGAACCCTGGTTCTCGCTTTCTGATTTTCACACCGGTAATCGAAGCTTATCGGAGGTTATTTACAACCTGAAGCAGCACCTGAACCGGATGCTTCATCTTGATATGTTCGAATCGCTTAACCTGACTTCGGCAAGAATATCCCGTCGCCATACACCTGTCGGTATTCAACTGTTCAAGATTTGGCTGCCAGCTCAGATTGTACACACCACGGGACATTTCAAGTTTGTCTTTTTCATGGCCGAACGTACCAGCCATGCCACAACAGCCGACAGACACAGGCATTAGGTTGGCACCGAAGCGGGCAAAGATCTCAGCCCATTCCTTCTCGGCATTCGGCATTTTGGTCTTCTCGGTACAATGGGCAAACAAATACCATCTGTCGTCTTCACGAAGAGGATGAGAGGGCAGCTCTGGCAATAGCGGCAATAACCACTCATGAGCCGTCTGAACATGGAACTCACCCCGTTTGTCACCGAGAATTTCTTCATACTCGTCCCGGTAGCAAAGCACCAGCGCCGGATCGACGCCCACCAGCGGAATGCCCAGGCTCGACAGCTGATTGAGAAAATCAGCGGTATTACGTGCCGTCTTGGCAAACTGACGCAAGAAGCCTTTAATATGCTGCGCCTTGCCATTGGGTTTAAACGGCACCAGCATCGGCTTCTTGCCGAGTTTTTCAATCAGGTAGACAAAATCTCGTACCACATCGGCATCGTAGAAGCTGGTAAACGGATCCTGAACAATCAGCACATAATTCTGACGCTCTTGTTCCGACAATGCCTGTAGCCACTGCAGGTCAAAACGCGTGGCATGATGACCATCCAGCCCTTCCTTCAAGGTCGGCACCGATAACGCCGGCATATCCACATAGCCGATCGTTTTCTCGGTAAGCTTTTTCGACCACGACGGACGCATCACGGCATTAAAGGTCACTGGTGCTTTTGCCATCAAGGGCAGATAGCTTTCTACATAGGCCACCAGGTAATCCTTCACCGGGCGCTGATAGCGACTGTAATAGATATTCATAAAGCGAGCGCGGAAACTCGGCACATCAACCTTGATTGGACACTGGCTCGCACACGCCTTACAAGCCAGACAGCCATTCATGGCTTCCATTACCTCGTGGGAGAAGTCATAGTCGCTCTTGCCCGAGCCGAAGGTATTTCTAAACCGGTCGATAATCTGCTTCACTGTCGGTGACTGACTCATCAGCTCCGCTTCCAGCTTCATCGGATCAATGCCCTTCTCAGACAACTGACGTAACCATTCGCGTACCAAGCCTGCGCGGCCTTTAGGCGAATGACGGCGATCGGCGGTGATCTTCATCGATGGGCACATCGGCGAGCTTGTATCATAGTTAAAGCACAAGCCATTGCCGTTACATTCCATTGCCTGCTTGAAGCTATCACGCACCTTCATCGGGATCTGTCGGTCATAGAAGCCACGCTTCACTCCGTCGACTTTCACCAACTCAGCATTGCTATCAAGCGGGGTACAAATCTTGCCGGGGTTCATTCGGTTATCCGGGTCAAACGCCGCCTTGATTCGTCTCAGCTCGGTAAACAGCTCATCGCCGAAAAATGCCGGTCCGTATTCCGAGCGGAACCCCTTACCATGCTCGCCCCACATCAGGCCGCCATATTTTGCCACCAGCGCAACAACCTGATCGGACACTTCCTTCATCAGGCGCTCTTGTTCCGGATCGCACATATCCAGTGCCGGGCGCACATGAAGCACCCCGGCATCCACGTGACCGAACATGCCGTAATCCAGCTGCTTCTCGTCAAGCAACTGACGGAACTCGGCAATAAAATCAGCAAGGTTTTCCGGCGGCACGCAAGTATCTTCAGCAAAGGCAACTGGCTTCTTACTGCCCTTTGCCGCGCCTAAGAGGCCAACCGCTTTCTTGCGCATGCCATAAATCTTCTGGATGCTGGCAAGATCATCACACACCTGATAGCCAATCACCCCACTTTGTTCTTCCGCGATCAAAGAATCGAGCTGTACGCACAAAGCTGCGACCTGGCGTTGATTTTCTTCCGGATCATTGCTGGCAAACTCAACCATGTTGATGCCCAGCAGCTCTTTGCCGGGAACGTCTGTCAGCAAATCGCTAACGGTGTGCCACACGATATCCTGCTTGGCCAGATTCAGTACCCGCGAATCAACCGTCTCAACCGACAAAGCCTGTGCTTCGACCATCATCGGGGCATTTCGCAAGGCCGAATCAAAGCTGTCGTATTTAATGTTCACTAAGGTCCGGGATTTCGGGATTGGCGTGATATTGAGCTTCGCCTCGGCAATAAAGGCCAGCGAGCCTTCAGCGCCACACAACAGGCGGGTAATATCAAATTCCGTCAGCGCGTCATCAAAGACATTCTGTAAGTCGTAACCGGTCAGAAAGCGGTTTAACGGCGGAAATTTATCAACAATTTGCTGTCGCTTGTCACGGCACACCTGAGAAGATACCAGCATTGCTTTACTGGCAAGCTCATCCCCTTCAGACGCCGCGAGCACCTGCTCCTGAGTCAGCGGTTCGGTTTCCAGAACAGAGCCATCCACCAGAACGGCTTTCAGCGACAAAACGTGATCAGAGGTCTTACCGTATTTCAGCGATCCCTGACCAGATGCGTCGGTATTAATCATTCCACCGATAGTAGCGCGGTTACTGGTTGATAAATCCGGCGAAAAGAAATAGCCGTAAGGACGCAGGGCGTCGTTAAGCTGGTCTTTTACCACCCCGGTTTGTACTCGTACCCAGCCCTGATCCGGATTGACCTCAATGATCTGGTTCATATGGCGAGAGAGATCAACAACGATCCCCGGCGTTAGTGACTGACCGTTGGTTCCAGTACCGCCCCCACGGGCAGAAAAGGTGACTTGCTTAAAATTCGGGTTCTGGCCTACCCGGCCAATCAAGATAAGATCGTCTGTGGTACGGGGTAAAACGACGGCTTGTGGCAGCTGCTGATACACACTGTTATCAGTGGCCACAGCCAGTCGGCTGGCATAATTTTGTTCGATATCACCGGCAAAACCGGCTTTTTCCAACTCGCTCAGATATGACAGCACGACATCGTCGATACTATTCTGATGTGTTAATACAGGTAACATTGCTCTCCTTGTCCAGTATGGCTGCCGTATCCTACGGCTACTGGCCTCTCTTATAAATCGTTTGCATTCACTTTACCTCACTCCGAATATGAAACAAAGTGTGACGGAGCGCAACAACATAAAACGCTGCTCAAGGGCAGAATTTTATTTCAATCTTTTTACCAAAGCCGACGAACCAGCAATAAGCCAAATAGCGGCAAGCGTCCAGCCAGCTCCCCGAATAGCCAGAACAATCAAGCTCACCGAGGAAAGCGACGCCAGAAACTCAATACCGACTCCTATCACTCCCACCCCGGTAAGCATGATTAGCATTAGCTTGAAGCGCCCCAGAAGTGAGAGCGGAAACGGCTTATCCGGCAACGCTTCGACACTAAGCACGATACCCAGCAATAGCGCAAAAATATAAGTATGAAGAGGTGCCAGACTAAGTCCGGCCACAATCCCAACAGCAAGGGCTGTCGATAGCCAAAACCATCGATTCACAATTGCCTGCTGAAGTGAGTAGCTAGAAGCGGAATGCCAGACAATCAGAGCAGAGACGAAAATCACCCCGAGCAGGATACTGGCAAGGGTATCGCTGACAAAATGCACCCCGTACCAGACTCTGGCAACAGCCTGCCCAACGATAAATATCAGGAAAAGTGGTAACGACAACCATTTTACCACCGTACCGACACGCTTGCTCAGCGCATACCAACACATGCCCCACAACATGGTAGCCATCAAGGTATGGCCGCTAGGAAAACCAAATCCGTAGGCATTTATTTGCTGCAGTTCGGGCATGATGTCCGATGGACGGGGCGACGCCAATCCCAGCTTAATCACACCGCTGGTAAACGTTGCCAGTAGCAGCACAACGGCTAATTGAAGCAAGCCAGTCGGACCATACAAGCCAATGGCAACGATGACCAACAATGCAAGAAACCAAGGTTCACCCGGCAAGTTCACAACAGCAATGATGTGTGAAAAGACTCTTTGACCGGCATCAGGCCAAGACCTGACCCACAACTGAAGCTGCTCAACCCAGTCAAGTTCTAGCCGATGCAGTGAATTGACCTTGCGACTAAGGTCGGAATACATTTCAATTTCGCTCGGCGGGGTTTTCTCCATCCACTCAGTCAACAAGCTCGCACTTATTTTAAAGCGATGTTTCTCCGGTTCAACCAAATAAGGATCGACGAGATAGACGCGTTTGACTTCAGTGGCATAATGCTTGGCAAACCAAGAGGCAACCATGGAGTAGCCAGTATTGTCTTGAAATGATGATACCAAAATGGGTGACTCTGCAACGCAGCCAAAAATAGCGGCTCGACGACGGTATTCCAGTAAGTCTCCCACCTTCACCCGAATACCGGTTTCTTCCAGTGCTTCTCGCGCTGCTGCCTGCCTCGGGGTATCTCCCTTATCGATGTATCCGCCGGGCAGCGACATCTTTTTGGTGATCACTTCAGTTAACATGACCATTTTATTTTCATGCCGGATAACACAAACGGCGCCGACAATATCAGCGGGCATAGCACCGAGAACATCTGACTCACTTGCTACAGAAGTCGTTGCCGCTGTCGGCAACGCGACACAAACTAGAAAAAGACCAAAACAGAGGCGATTTACGATTCTTAGCAGAGCAAACACAGCAGACCTTACAACACGGAAATATTGATCACATCATACCAGCAGTGCAATATGTAAACCATTGACAGAATTATGAATGCCCTCAGCGCATAAACCAGACCATGACGCCTATCGTACTCGCACCGGACTACTACCTTCACAACTTCCGTCTGCTCATCGACTCGGTCAATCGGCAGTACAGCGATCTGCTTTGCGACGAAGAAGCAGCATGGATAGTGACATTTCAACATCTGCCTGAAAAGGCCCAGATGCTATGTATCCGCCTGCTATCAAGAAAAGGTCTGTTTTTCCGCTGTGATAAGCTTAGCTATGAAGAGATTGGTGATATTTCCCTGGCAGCCGAGGCGCTTCACAATGTCGGCTTTGTCGAAAGCAATAAGCCTGACTGGCCGCTAGAAGAAGTCATTAGCCTGTTTACCAAACCAGAGTTGCTGAAGCTGTTTCCAGCTCTGGCTCCTTGCAAGTCATACCGCAAGCCAGAGCTTATCGAAGAGCTGCTTATACATGCTCCAGCACTAGATGAATTCAAGCAAGACATCATACAGATCTGCCACCAGCAGCACCTCGATACGTTTCTACTGTTATTCTTTGGCAACCGCTATCAGGATCTGAGTCAGTTTGTACTCTCGGACCTCGGGTTGAACCAGTTCGAAAGCTACACCATCGACAAGGAAAGCCGTCTCTTTAGCGATCGTCGCCAGATCCAGCAATGGCTTGAGTTATCCTCTCTCAGCGATCACTACTGGCAGGCAAAAGAAAACAAAGATCAAGCAGAGATCGTCGCGCTTACAGAGGTGATCCCATCAGCCTGTCAATGGCCTCCCCTAGAGCGAAGACGCCAGCAGCTCATCAATCATATCGCACGAGATTTAGAACGCTTTGATATGCCCGAGCAGGCACTAAAGCTATTCAGAGAAAACCTGCTCCCACCTTCAAGAGAACGTCAGGTACGTATTCTGGATAAGCTTCAGCAGTTCGAAGCGGCCCTTGAACTGACCTTGGCGATTAAACAGTCACCGCACAATGAAGACGAGGCTGAGGTTGCCGAACGGCTGGAAAAGAAATTAAGCCGTACCCTAAAGCGAACTTATCAACCTGTAGCCAAAGCCGTGTTTAATGAAAACCACCTTACACTAGCCAATAACGGCCAACGGGTCGAACTAGCCGTGGCGGCCCACTACGCAAGCCTGGGCTGGTCGGTATATTATTTGGAAAATAGCTTGCTGTGCGGCTTATTCGGGCTGGCATTCTGGGATATTATCTTCGCGCCAGTGCCGGGGGCATTTCTGAACCCCTACCAACGCTCGCCCCGCGACATGTTCCACCCGGAGTTCTATCAACAGCGTGAGGTATTAATCAACCAGCGCCTGACAGACATCAGTAATAATAACTGGCAGGCGTGGACAGAGATCTACCGCAATAAACAAGGGATAAGCAACGACTGGGTAAACTGGTCGGTATTAACAGAAGACATCGTACTCCAGGCCACCAGCGCCATACCGAGCACGATATTATGCGAGCTCTTCAAGCGACTGCTGTTCGACCCGCGAAACAACCGCTCGGGCCTGCCTGACCTTATCATGTTCAAGGCCGAGCAGTATCAGTGGGTCGAGGTAAAAGGCCCCGGCGACAAGCTGCAAAACAACCAAATCCGCTGGCTAAAAAAGTTCGCCGAGCTAGGCTGCCCGGCTTCTGTCGATTATGTGACTTGGAAATAAGGCAGCAGTATCCAGTCAATTGGCTGGAGCGATTAAATTAGGCCAAAAGAATCCACTGTTTTCCTGTTCTGACCTTGAGCAATCCAGAGTCCTAGGTCTAAGATTTAATAATCAAAAATCATTATTTAGGCCATTCTTATTTATACAAAGGCCAATAAATTCGTTGTCAGGCTCTGCAGATCGAGTTAGTGGCAAATCAGATAACCATTGCTGTTGGTATTTGATCATGAAAAACACTAAAAAGATAAATAAAATCCGCTACGGCCACAAAACCGGATCCATTACGGCATTTATCGATGCGGATAATCTCAATGAACTTGATCCCTTTGTTTTATGGGATCATTTTGAAGCCAAAGAAATAATCCGTACAACCGGGCTCGATTATCACGGTCACTCCGGGGTTGATGCAATAAGTTACCCTGTAACAGGAAGACTCCGTCACCTCGATTCATCGGGCAGCCATGTCACACTCAATAGCGGTGATATTCATGTGATGACCTCGGGAAACGGGATTATTCACAAAGATACCATGACGCCTCAAGACGGCCGGGTGGAGTCTTTCAGCCTGTGGACCGCATTGCCTGCGGGTCACAAAGAAATGGACGACGCCTCAAGTTCTAACGTTTCATCCCACCAAATTCCACTGGTCGAGGAAATCGATTCTGCGACCAAGGTGCTTATCGGCAACTACAAGGGCTCGGTTAGTCCTATAAAGTACAGCATTCCCGTTACCTACCTCGATATCATTATCGCCCCCTATGGGGTTTGGCACTTCCAGCCGGACAAAAGCCAAACAACAGGGTTCGTTTATATTCGTTCCGGACGAGCCTATATCGGCGGTAATCAGCTACACCCTCACCAAATGGGCACCTTGACGCCATCTTCCCTGCCGCTGGAGATCAGAACCGGCAGTATCGGAACCCGGCTCTTTGTGTCACTGGGTGAGCCCTTACACCAGCCGTTAATTTCATCGGGCTGCTCGGTACATTCCTCTGCCGTCAATATGTCGCTGGGTACACAAAACATTAAGCGGCTGATGGCCGCAAAGAAAATGAGTGGTCTGTAATAGCGTTAATTTGTAATTGTTACTCTTGCCAATATAACCTTTGGAACGGTGACTGTGAGTAGCGGATTTATTCCAATGTTGTATCACAACCAGTTGGCAGCCACTTTTAACAGGCCGTCGTTAATCGCAAGGCAACTTTGCTTAGGCAGCCTTGTCATCGCCCTGTTCTTTTCTTCCTATATCCAGGCTGACACCAATACGCAGAGTAACAGCAGATATTCGCCGCAAGAAGTTAAGGCCCTCTACCTGTACCATTTTGCCAATTTTGTTCGATGGCCCGAGCCGGCCCCAGAGCGTATTCGCTACTGCAGCCTGGGTAGCGATACTGCAACACTCACACTCAAACAGGTTCTCTTTCGGAAAACCCCACCCAATCGCTCAGCGACCGTCACCTCAATCACCAATTTCAGCCAAGCCAGCAACAACTGTGAAGTGCTGTATATTCCGCAAGACACGCTGCAGAAGCTGAAGACAATTCCACAATTGACTGGCGTACTGACGGTAAGTGACGGTGAGCGTTTCCTCCAGCGAGGTGGGATGATAGAACTTCGCGCAGCAAAAAAGCGAATAAAACCAGCGATTGCGATAGATAACGTGACGAAAGGAGAGCTGACTATCAGCTCTCGTTTGCTACGGATTGCCCTACCTCCTGCCCGGCAGAAAGGAGGCAACCTTGAGTAGACTTATCGATCGCCTCTCCCTGAGCCAACGCTTATCGATACCGGTTATGGGCTTTATCGTCCTGGCTTTCATCAGTTTGCAATTTATCACTTATCAAACCTTTTTAAAGATCGAGAAAGAGAACCTGCTTAGCCAAACGCAAGTACTTGCTAACGGTGTAGGAATGAACCTGACAGCCGCAGTGCTGTTTAATGATCACCTTGACGGCACTGAAATTATGTCGGCTTTCAAAGCCGCCCCGCTCGTCGCCAGAGTCCGGCTTGAACATCCGGATCACAGCCTGTTTGTTCAATACATCAACCCGGACATAGAGTTCGTCTCTCCAACACAAGAAGAGCAACATGATGTAGCCAAACAGAGTTATCATTTTGGCCCCGAAATGCTCTACCTGACTGTACCCGTCATGCTGGATAACGAACCCATCGCCCACATGCATATCGGTGTATCATTGAAAACACTTCAAGAGATGCGCATTACCCATTTCCAAGTCAGCTTTATGTTGCTGCTTGCCATCATTGCCCTGACTGCCTACATCATTAATCGCGTACAGGCGTGGGTCATTCATCCCATCTCCCAGCTAAATCATGCTGTAAACCGTATTATCAAAGATGAAAACCCAAGCCCTATCACCCCACAAACACAAACCTATGATGAGGTCGGCGAGTTAGTCAGTTGCTTCAACAGCATGCAAAAAAAACTTGACGAGCGAGAGGCGAAAATTCACGCCACTTTAAATCAGCTGAGCGAAGAAATAGCCTTTGCTGATGATGTCATCGAAACAGTGCAGCATGCATTGCTAGTGGTTAATCAATCAGGCACCATCACTTTGGCAAATGATGCCAGCTTATCTGTTCTCGGGCTTTCTGCCGATAAAGTAAAAGGACTTAGCCTGACTGATGTATTGCATACCGAACAACCCGATATCTTCAATCAGCAACTCGAAGCTGTCCTTAACGACCAGCAGCAATTCGACCACGAGATCAGAAAAGGGGTAACATCATCAGGACAATCACGCACCTATCAGATACTCAGCCGCCCCTTAGAACATCGCAGGCAGACACTGTTTGCCATTGAAGATGTCACAAAAAAACAGCAAGCCGAGCAACAACAAAAAATGGCGGCTCAGGTCTTCGACAGCAGCCAGGACGCTATCATGCTACTCAGTGACTCGGGGATCATAAACATGGTCAACCCGGCATTCAGTCGGTTCCTTGGTTATCATCCAGACGAGGCTATTGGCAGGCACTTCCATATCCTGTTCGATCTGGGGAAAGACAGTAAAGTCGAACTCGCTATCCGTCAGGCGCTTAAGAAGACCCACCACTGGCATGGAGAATTGAGTCCGGTATGCAAAGACGGCTCTTTTATCCCTTTATTCCTTCGCATTAACAGGATTCAAATAAGCCATAGCAATGAGTTTCAAACCGTGGTGATAGCATCAGATCTTCGCTCGATGAAAAAAATGCGGCGGCTTGAACACCTCGCCACCCATGATCCGCTAACCAACCTTGCCAACCGGAGCAAACTACATCAGGAACTGGTGCAGGTGCTCAGTAAGCAAAAATCAAAAAGCTCTGTATTTGCAGTGTTATTTATTGACTTGGATGACTTTAAAACGGTCAATGACACTTATGGTCACAGTGCCGGTGATAAAGTCCTCAAAATCATCGCTGAACGGTTACTCAGAACAGTTCGAAAGAGTGATATGGTCGCCCGCCTTGCTGGTGATGAGTTTGTTACCATTATCAACCCGGTAGCCAGTCGGGATGATATATCCTTCACGTGCGAACGTATTTTGGCCAGAATTATGGAACCGATTAGTCTGGGGAAGAAAACACAGCTCAACATCGGTGCCAGTATAGGTTGTTACTATGTTTACTCTGATGAGTCTCAGGATGTAGACGATATTTTACGGCGGGCCGACAAAGCCATGTATGGTGCCAAACTGTCAGGCAAGGGGCGGATCATCGAATTTAATCAGTTCAGGACGAACTAATGACTAGTGGATGGCAACGGCATCACCAGTGAGCAATATACAACAGTGCCACTTCTATTTAAGCGGCACTGATTATGTTCATCAGCTAGCTACGCTTGGCACACTTGAATGTCCCGTTAGACTGGAACCAGAGCGCCTGAGGTTTCTTTCGGCCGATCAAAATCGGGCCATCGTCAAAGAACAAGAAATTCTTCCAGTTACGCTTGAAGACTCCCCACTTGGTCTCAATGACGTTGTACTTTTCGTAGCAGAAAAAGACAGTGGTATTGTCTTCCCAATTAATGAACTCCATCACTTCTGGCGGAAGGTCAATGTCGTCACTATCCCAGGCATGCTGCCAGTCAATCGCTTCTGACCAGATTTTCTGATCATGTGCCCAGTCATCTTTCTCAAAATGATCGGCATCCGGGCTCTGGCTGCTAATATGTTCGCGCCAAATTTGAGCTGATCGAGCCTGAGTAAAAGGTTTAATTTGCTCTAAATCAGTTGCCTCGACAGGCATAGAGGCGTGGGTAAAGATCCACTTGCGGGAATAGCTATCTAACTCTACGTAGTTCATTCGTCGACCTAACAAAACATTGACGGGGCAATGTACCTTAGTCGATCATTTTGTTCCAGTCTTGAAATGGTTTTCAGACTAAATTTGATTGCTGCAGAGTGGCTATCAGAGGAACCGGAAACAATGTACTACACCGCCCATCAACCGGCTCCTTTAGCGTGTTAACTATTTGTTGGCATCCCACAAATTGCTGACCCAGCCTCCTATCTGCGCATCATAGTGGCAACCATTAAAGTTTTTTTCCACTATTGGTGATTCTTGATTACTCTGTTCCAGTAACTGAGAGATATGACAAGCCATCGGGTCTCCCCGCTCCACCAATCGCTTTCTTGTTGCCACTTCTTTGATGATCTGTAGTCGATATGCCGAATTCATTTTTTTCATCACACCTAACCTCTCTCTCAGTTAAACCCAACTAAAAATAGGAGTGAGTCTGTAAATCGTCAAATTTCCGACATTAAACGGTCACAATTTGCAGCTATAAAGATTTATTAAAAATAACAATAAATTCAATAGTTTACTATTTACCCCCTTTACGGGGTTGTGGCTAATATTGTACTACCCACTATAAGTCTTTAATAATTATTGAGTTATATTGAAAGAAAAGTTTCATCTTTTTTATTGCTCTCAATTCGACCAGTACAATACTCACTAAAAACTGGCAGCATAATAGTTAATTTATACACGCGATTCACTTTAACCAGGTAAGGCCAAAGAGAATGACTTCGTGTAATATTCAATAACGCCGTTTCGTTACCATTTATGCCAGCCATTGCTGCACCAATATAAGAACACATCACTATGTATAACCTTGCTACCAACCTTGAACGCAATGCTACCTTCCGGGGCAGTAACACTGCGCTCATTTTCCATGATGAGGCAATCAGCTATCGTCAACTCAACACCATGGTCAACCAGGTCGCCAACCAGTTGGTAAAACTTGGTATCAAGCCTGATGACAAAGTGGCTATTTCTTGTCCGAACACACCGGCGTTTGTCATCGGCTACTACGCGATTCAAAAAGTAGGGGCTATCACCGTTCCGTTAAACGTGATGCTAAAAGGCCCTGAAGTGGCGTACCACCTCGATGACTCAGACGCCGTGGCAATCATTAGCTTTCAGGGTAACAATGCAATGCCTTGCGGTGAGTATTGCTATGAAGGCTACAGCCAAACAGATAGCTGCCTGCACTATATTCTGATTGAATCAGAGGGTGAGGATATCGCCCTTCCCGAGGATGCCCACCGCTTTAATCAGTGGCTGCAGTCAACAGAAACATCATTCGATGCGGTGTACCGTACTGCCGAGGATACCTGCGTCATCCTATACACCTCAGGCACAACCGGACGAGCTAAAGGTGCCGAGCTGAGTCAGAGTAACATGCTTTGCAATGCTCAGGCCTGTCAGGCCCTGACCAACCAAAAAGGAACCGATGTCAGCATTGCTATTTTGCCGCTGTTCCATACCTTTGGTCAGTCACTGATCATGAATACCTCGATGCTGACAGCCAGTGCCCTGGTCCTGATCCCCCGCTTTGTTCCGAAAACGGTGCTGCAGCAGATGCACAAGCACAAAGTCACCCACTTAGCTGGTGTCCCGACTATGTTTATCGGCTTGCTGGCTTTTGCCGAAAAGCATGGCGGTGACTACCTAAAAGAGATTGCCGACAACCTGAAAGTGGCAATTTCCGGCGGGGCATCAATGCCGGTTGAGATTCTGAAGCAATTTGAGGCCAAGCTAAATGTGCCGGTTATCGAGGGCTATGGCTTATCCGAATCATCGCCAGTTGCTGCTTTCAACCACCTGGAATATAAACGCAAGCCAGGCAGCATCGGCCAACCGCTGCCGGGAGTGACCATGAAGGTCGTTGACCGTGACGGAAATGACGCTCCCCAAGGTAAAGAAGGTGAACTGCTGATCCGTGGCCATAACGTCATGAAGGGCTACTACAGAAAACCAGAGGAAACCGCGAAAACCATCGTCAACGGCTGGTTGCACACCGGCGATATCGTCCGTTTCGACGAAGACGGTTATGTCTTTGTCGTCGATCGTCTGAAAGAGGTGATTATTCGGGGCGGTTACAATATCTACCCTCGCGATATCGAAGAAACTTTTATGACCCACCCAGATGTTCATCTGGTGGCCGTAATTGGTGTTCCCCATAAAACCTATGGCGAAGAAGTCAAAGCGTTTATCGTACCCAAAGAAGATTCCACAACCAACAGCAAGGCGTTTGTTGCCTGGGGACGTGAACGCTTGGCAGACTTCAAATACCCTCGACAAGTCGAAGTTGTCAGCGAGCTGCCAATGACAGCGACAGGCAAAATCCTCAAGCGATTACTGAAATAAATCCTCTTTATATTGATGTACAGCAGGCCATTACTGGCCTGCTTTTGTTACCGGCTCTACTATCCCTACCTGCTGCTCCTTTGCGTAATCCTACAGCCCCTGCTAACGTTTTTAGATATAGAGCAAAATAGTCTCAGTCTATTGGAGGTCGAGTGAAAAGGCAGTCTTTATTGATTATGTTATGGCTAGGCATCCTACTGTACTCATCGTCTCTTTTTGCGATTCCGTCGCAAACATTCCACCAATGCACCAAGGCTCTGACCTACGACTTGTTTTTCAGTGGCCATAAGATTGGCCAGCTTTCTCGAACACTGAGCTGGCAAGGCGACAAGGTCACCATTCGCTCATACAGCAAAGTGAATGTTCTGGTCACCAAAAGCAAACTCAGGCAAAGCAGCGTTGTCTATTGGTCAGATAAGCAAGGGGCGTTTCTAACCCAGTCTTTTACTCGCAACATTACCGGGCTAATGTCGGGCAACACGTCCGCAACCTTTAGTCACGACGGGCTTAACTCTTCAGTACGTAAGAATGGCAAGACCCGGCGTTTCAGCAGCGCGGACATTCCGATACTGGATGGTGATGCGGTCGGTACCCAGATCAGACTCAACCTGATTAATGGAAAAAAGAAATTTGATTTCAAGCTACAAGATACCGAGGACGTTGATCACTACTATTTTGAAGTGAAGCGCCAGGAGAAAATTGACACCCGATATGGCCGTCTGAATACCTTCAGGGTCGAACAGGTACGCAAGAGCGATCGCAAACTAGTGATGTGGTTTGCACCTGATATCGACTATCAACTGGTAAAGGCGACCTACAAGCGTAAGCTCCTCGACCTGAAAGCAACGATCGTGCACAGTAATATTCAGTGCCCCAAGACTACATCATTAAAAACAGCAGGAAATGATATAACCTCAACCCGCCAATAATTACTTCATGGTGACCTTACCACCAATGATTTTATACGCCGGCGCTCCCCGCACCAATGTATCTCTGGCAAAGATTCCCTGACAATTCGGGCAAATGCAGGGCTGTTGGGTGTAATCCTTACTGATCCGCTCTTTAAAGCACTTAACCAGCGCTCCCTTGCCACCTTTACGGTATTTGAACAACTGGGTTTTACAACCGGCACAAAACACATCAACGGTTTTGGTCGGCCCTTTCTTATTGGGTTTTGCCATAACTTCACTAAAGTTGCGATTAAGTGGGGTGGCGAACATCCGCAATCAACTGATCAATCAGCATCAAGTGCTCATCAAGCACGCCAGCCAGATTGCCATACTTAGGTTGCTGACGATCATTTTCAAACGGATGATGCCACCCCTTAGTTGTTTCGACAAATGTTTTGGCAAACTGTTCTGAAATGGACAGGCAACCTGCCAGAACAGTATCAACATAGGTCTGCATAATCGGTTGGACTTCACAAGGCGGCTGGGGATTCGCCCTGACATAAGCCCAGACGGGTTCATTAATAACTATCTTCTGGCTCTCAACAACATGGCTTGCGGCAACATCGGCAGGATCCAGCTCGATACGGCGATAACCTTTTTCTCTGCGATCAAACTCTGCCAGAGAATTCTCACCAATTTTCACCAGCACACCGTTGCAATGGCCTTCACCAAGCATAGCAACCAATGGCGATATCCTGTAGCTGCCGTCAACTTTACCCCAATGGCGCTGCAAACCGTTCACCGTTGCTGGCACCGCCTTCCCGGTCTGGCTGGTTAACGAGCGTGAGTGATGGTTAATTAAACTGCCATAACCGAATATATACATGCAGACTCCTTTAAAACGCCTAGATTGGCAGACCGAAAAACAGTGAAAAGTCCTGCCATTCTTGCTGCAGCAGCTCCAGATCACCAATGCTAAAACGAACAGCAGCTCCCGGCATTGCCTGCGCCAGTCGGGGCATATCCACGCGGGCTATACATCCCAGTTTAGGGTAGCCACCCAATGTCTGGCGATCATTGAGCAATACAATGGGCTGGCCATTCGGCGGGATCTGAATCGCCCCATAGGCAATTGCTTCAGAGATAATGCCGTCAATATCTCCGACCAATGCAGGCCCTTCGAGCCTGCATCCCATCCTATCCGTCTGCTGAGTCACTGTATATACGCCCTGATAAAACTGCTGCTTCGATTCGGCAGAAAAACGGCTGCACTGGTACGACTCTATGACCCGTAAGTAAATTGGAGCAGAATAGTCAGGGATGTAACGGCTCGGTGCCAATCGAGGCTCAAAATTGTCAGTCTCTACCGTGCTTTCGACAAATAGCGAATCCTCTTTTTGCAGCGCTCTGCCAGCTTGGAGACCTCCCAGTTGATTGCGCACCACTGTCGAGACACTACCAAATACGGCCGGAACGTTAAAACCGCCTTTTACGGCAAGGTAGGCACGCAAGCCAGAACGTGGGTAGGCAAACTTTATCTCCTGGCCATCTTTGACCAAAAAGCTCTGCCACAATGCGATCGGCTTACCACCCAGTGTCGCCCCCATATCGGCTCCGGTCAGGGCACATATCATATCGCCTTGGGCTTTGAGGCATGCCTGCCCGAGTGTAATCTCGAGCTGAGCGCAGTCCATCGCATTACCGACAAGGTAGTTAGCCCAACAATAGGCATGCAAGTCTACGGCTCCGCCCTGACTTAATCCTTGTTCGCCAACACCCAGCCGCCCAACATCCTGAAGTAGCGTTAGCATACCGGGATGGATTATTTCCAATGAGGCCAAACGCTTCCTCCTTGCTGAATAAACTGATCTCTTCCAATCGGCATGAATTTAACCCTGTCTCCGACGTTAAAAGGCGACATAGGATCTTGCTCGGGTGAATACAGCGGTTTGGGGCAATTACCGATGATCTGCCAGCCCCCGGGGGAGTCAGCCGGGTAAACGGCAGTTTGTTCATTGGCAATGCCAACACTGCCGGCGGGGATCTTCTGACGAGGTTCGGCATGGCGAGGGGTTGCAATCCGTTGATCAACAGACGCCAAAAAAGCAAAGCCCGGCGCAAAGCCAATCGCACACACGGTATAGGTAGGTTCACTGTGGTGTACAATAACTTGTTCTGTCGTTAACCCGTGCAACTCGGCAAGTGAAGGCAGATCCGGACCAACCTCATGATCATAATAAACCGGCAATGTGATCAGCTTGCCAGAAGGAGCATCAGACAATACCTGAGTCAGCTGTGGTGCATAATGGGTAATCGCTTTGTAAAGCGCACTATAGCTAACCAAGCGAGGGTGGTACTGAACAAACAGCGACGTATAAGCCGGAATCACTTCAATTAAGGCTCTCGGAAAAGTGTCCTTGAGGTATTTCGCCAGCAGTCCGATGCGCTGCGTCAGCTGCGTATCAATCTGCTCCCCCAGATACACAATCAAGCTGGTTTCCGACACTGGCTCGATGCGCATCATGGGTTCAGCACCTTGTGCAAGGCTGCTATCGTCGCTATAGATTCATCATTGTCGCCATGAACACACACGGAATCGGCATGAAGTATCAGTGTCTTACCTGATAACGTTATAACCCTGCCCTCCGCCAGTTCTATCACCTGCTGCTTGATCTTGGTAGCATCGTGATAGACGGCCTCCGGGTTCGAGCGCGGTACCAAACTGCCCGTATCGTCGTAGGCACGATCGGCAAATGCCTCAAGCAACAAGTCAACCTCATAACGTTCGGCTATCTTCTGATAGTGTGTATTGTCAGGCTGGGCCAGGATCATCAGCTTGAGCTTGATAGCCCTGTGCGGGTTAAGGCCTGCGACCGCGGCAACGATGGCTTCGAAAATACCATCATTCGCCATCATGTCGTTATATAGCGCGCCATGAGGTTTGATATAAGAAATGTGGGTATTGTGAAGCTGGCAAATCGCGTCCAATGCACCGGCCTGATAGGCGACCAGCCGAGTGATAGAATCAAGGGCATGTGGAATGCTGCGACGACCAAAGCCAATCTTGTCGTCATAACCGGGATGCGCACCAATTTCAACCTGACGGGCAATCGCCCATTTGACAGTTTGTGCCATCACATCCGGATCGGAGGCATGGAACCCACAAGCAATATTTGCCTGATCAATCCAGGGCATAACCGCATGGTCATTCCCCATTTGCCAGGCGCCAAAACTCTCTCCCATGTCACAGTTCAATTTCATCGCGTATCCTTGCCTATGAAATAGTTACAGTATTCTGATTAATTTAACCTTATACATAAAACTGACTGTGATCAATGAGGGTGCATTTTCAGGCACAATCGAGTAGGAGGAGGCCTCACGGCCTCCGTCCTCTCACACCACCGTACAAGCGTGGGTCGCATACGGCGGTTCCGAATATACTTTTAGTGACTCATACCCATTTCGCAACGAGTACAGACCCAACTCCTCGAACCATTTTGTTGGC
>NZ_RSEJ01000234.1 GCF_009910675.1 Photobacterium alginatilyticum
CTTTCAAATGCTAATTATACAGCTATGAGTGCCCGGTTGGAGGCCATGGACCGGCAGATTCAAGACATCCATCGGAGATTGGATGAGAGGGATGAAAGTGATGAAGATGATGATGCTCCGGAGGAGTAGCTCAGGTTTATTTTGGTTTTCTCTGATTCATCTCATTCCATTCTTCTTTTTATCTTTACAGGTTGGGTGTGTCTTGCGTGAGTGGCATGTATTTGATTGATATATTTGTAGGATAGTAGKTTCTTGGTTGATGGATTGTATATAACTTGTGATGATGTGCATTTATATGTTCATATGTGTTCCAATTTTCTATAACTTGTATGGTTGTGAGCATGTTGAATTTATGTTAAATTGATCTTGATTATGAGCTATAAGGAGTATTAGGTTTTTATTTACCTATGTGAGGATTTGAGCCTTTTATCGTGCTTAGTCATGATTATTTATTCTTGAGAGAATAATCCATAAAACGTATTCTAGAACTTGGCTTGGAGTCTTGTGTG
>NZ_RSEJ01000235.1 GCF_009910675.1 Photobacterium alginatilyticum
CTCGAGGACGGAGTTTTCCAATAAAAAGACCTACTTGTCATATAACTATTGGAGTGAAAGACATATCTTTAGATGAAGATGAAGATGAATATATGACGATGATACATGAGAGTGTATATAATAAAAGTCGCGGAGGACTATGGGGCAAAAAATAAATCCACTTGGTTTCCGACTTGGTACAACCCAAAGMCATCATTCCGTTTGGTTTTCACAACCAAAAAACTATTCCGAAGRTTTAGAAGAAGATAAAAAAATAAGAGATTKTATCAAAAATTATGTACAAAARAATATGAGAATATCCTCYGGCATCGAGGGAATTKCACGTATAGAGATTCAAAAAAGAATCGATCTRATCCARGTCATAATCTATAYGGGATTTCCTAAATTATTAATCGAAAATAGRCCGCGAGGAATCGAAGAATTAAAGACGAATCTACAAAAAGAGTTAAACTGTGTAAACCGAAAACTCAATATTTCTATCACAAGAATTGCAAAGCCTTATGGA
>NZ_RSEJ01000034.1 GCF_009910675.1 Photobacterium alginatilyticum
CAATCAGAGTTACATCAGCTCGTCATGGCTGAATAAATGCGGAAGTGGCGGAATTGGTAGACGCACCAGATTTAGGTTCTGGCGCCGCAAGGTGTGAGAGTTCAAGTCTCTCCTTCCGCACCATTCTCTGATTAACTCTCTTCGAGAGCGCTCTAACGAGCAAGCTGAAGGGCTATCGCCAAGCGGTAAGGCAACGGGTTTTGATCCCGTCATCCCCTGGTTCGAATCCAGGTAGCCCTGCCATCTTTTACTTAGCGTGTTGATACTTGATGCTATGATCAAGATAAGACGATAAGTATTGCGGAAGTGGCGGAATTGGTAGACGCACCAGATTTAGGTTCTGGCGCCGCAAGGTGTGAGAGTTCAAGTCTCTCCTTCCGCACCATATTGAAAAACCCACCTTTTGGTGGGTTTTCTTATGTCTGCAGTAAAGCTAACTGCTGATAGTACTGTTTTTACAACCTACAAAATGATCGTATCTCTCTGGTTGTTAAGCCGAATGTATTGATAACATTCGGCTTTTTCTTTATCTGCAGGACTCGCTAAGCTTCCTACATTCCCATTGCGTATTTCAATACCTGCTTTTTAACCGGACCGGTATGCTCGGCCAGCTTCAACCCCGCGTTACGCAGCAGCTTGATCGGCAGCAGAGAATTGCTGAAGGTAGTATAGAAAAAATCCATACCGCTCTGCATCAGCAGGTTGTCCGGCCGGCGACGGAACTCGTAGGCTTTCAGTACCGTCGGCTCTGCCCACGCCTTTCCTGCCTTCTCGATCTCGTGCAGCAATACATCGACATCCTTGAAGCCGAGATTGACACCCTGACCGGCGAGCGGATTAATGGTATGGGCCGCATCGCCGAGCAATACCACTCCTGGCTGGTAATAGTGCTGCGCATGACGGCGGGTCAGCGGGAAACTGCCATGGTTGAGCACCTTGAACTCCCCGAGCTCTGCCGGGAAATGTGCGGCAATCTGCTCATGAAGCTGCTCTGCCGTCATCGCACTGAGCTGCTTGATCCGCTTGGGGCTGTCGTACCACACTAATGAGCCCTGATGGCCCGGCAACGGAAGAAACGAGCGCGGACCACGGGGCGTAAACATCTGCCAGGTAATATCTTGCTGCGGCAGCGCCGTCTCGACATTGATCAGCATGCAGTGCTGACGATAGTCCCAGGCCGTGATCCCGATCCCGGCCTGCTGACGCACCTGCGAGTTGGCGCCATCGGCCCCGACCAGCAATTTGGCTTGCAGCTGACGTCCGTTATCAAGCTCGATGCAATAGCCTTCGCCAGCCTGTGTTGCCGTTGTCATACGGGCAGGACAAAGCAGCGATAAATTGGGATAGTCGTCAAACTGCTGCCACAGGCTTAGCTGAATAATACGGTTTTCCACGATATAGCCCAGGCGATCCAGGTTCATTTCATCGGCGCTGAACCGGGTACGGCACTCCGGGTGCTCCCAGGTTTCCAGACGCTTGAAGGGACAGAGCCGCATCTGCAAAATGCTATCCCAGGCACCCAGGCGCATCAGCAGGGCTACCGAGTTGGGGGAAATTGCAGACACCCGCAGATCCATTGGCTGCTCCGGGTGATAAGGCTGTGGCGCCATACCTTCAATCACGGCGACAGTCAGCCCTTGCTGTGCCAGCCCCAGTGCCGTCGCGGCACCAACCATCCCGCCACCTGCAACGACTACATCATATTGTTCCATATCTGGTCTCATCTCAGTGCTATACCAAACGGTGTAAACAGATTAACTATCTGGATCTGACATTCCGTAACGGAGTCAAATAATTACCCCCATGTTACCTGATTCCCCTTTCGCCATCAGCGATAATCCTTCGGAAATTCCTCTGAACTCTGCCCCTTCGCATATTTCTTTACTATGATAGGACACCAAACTTAGCTAGAAGGTGACATCACCGGTGATCGCTCGACTCAAACGCTGGTTATTCCGACTTGTACTGTTAGCGCTTGGCCTGCCAGTCGTGCTGGTCGCAACGTTAAAATACATTGACCCACCCATCTGGGGCTGGAAGATCCACCGCAGTCTGTTTCCGCCGGCAGGCTATCCGGAACAGACGACACACCTCTGGACCGAGCTTCGGGATATCTCGCCCAATGCCCAGCTGGCCGTCATCGCCTCCGAGGATCAGCGTTTTCCCAGTCATCACGGCATCGATGTCAATGCTGTACTTGGCATACTCAAAAAGACCGGTGCCGATGGGCCCAACCGAGGAGGCAGCACCATCACCCAGCAAACGGCGAAAAACCTCTTTCTCTTCCCCGCCCGCTCGTTTCTCCGAAAAGGAGTTGAGCTGTACTTTGCCCTGCTGATGGAGCTCATCTGGGACAAACAGCGCATTCTCGAGGTCTACCTCAATATCATCGAGTTTGGTCCGGGTCTCTATGGGATAGAAGCTGCCAGCCAGAACTATTTTGCGATCCCGTCAAGTCGGCTGTCGGCCCAGCAGGCCGCCCAGCTCGCCGCCGTATTGCCCAACCCCTATAAGATCAAGGCCAACCCAATGAGTGCCTACGTCAGCAAGCGCAGCCGGTGGATCACCCGGCAAATGCGCCAGTTGGGCAAGGGGGCGCTGAACCAGCTATAGCGCCGTGCCCGCACTTTCGCCCGCTATCCGCGACCCGGCAAACGGCAGTAAATACAATAAGTAGTCCCTAATTCCAAAAACCATACTTTAATCGGGGTGGTGATGTTCTGGTCAGGCCGGGTTTAAAGCAGTACAATACGCGGCTTGCTACAGCGAACAGCTCGTTTAACGTACTGTTGGCCGAATGAAGCAATGTTGAATGCAATGAATAAACACTACGAGTGAAGAGTTAGACATGGCTAAGAAACTGCTTATTAAAACCTGGGGCTGCCAGATGAACGAATACGATTCATCAAAAATGGCCGATCTTCTAAATGCAGCCAATGGCTTCGAGTTAACGGAAGAACCAGAAGAAGCAGACGTTCTGCTACTGAACACCTGCTCAATCCGTGAAAAGGCACAAGAAAAAGTTTTCCACCAGCTAGGCCGCTGGAAGACACTGAAAGACAAGAAGCCGAACCTAGTGATTGGTGTGGGCGGTTGTGTAGCAACTCAAGAAGGCGACTCAATTCGTCAGCGCGCCCCTTACGTGGATGTTATCTTTGGCCCGCAGACCCTGCACCGCCTGCCAGAGATGATCAAACAGTCGCAGTCTGATCATGCGCCAGTGATGGACATCTCTTTCCCTGAAATCGAAAAATTCGACAGCCTGCCGGAGCCTCGCGCAGATGGCGCGACAGCATTCGTATCCATCATGGAAGGCTGTTCTAAATACTGTACTTACTGCGTGGTGCCTTACACCCGCGGTGAGGAAGTCAGCCGCCCGCTGGATGATGTCCTGTTCGAGGTGGCCCAGCTTGCCGAGCAAGGCGTACGTGAAGTCAACCTGCTAGGCCAGAACGTTAACGCCTACCGCGGTGCGACTCACGACGATGATATCGCCACCTTTGCCGAGCTGTTGCGCCTGGTTGCGGCTATCGATGGTATCGACCGTATCCGCTATACCACCAGCCATCCAATCGAGTTTACCGACGACATCATTGCCGTATACGAAGACACGCCGGAGCTGGTGAGCTTCCTGCATCTTCCGGTACAGAGCGGCTCGGATCGCATCCTGACCATGATGAAGCGTCCGCACACGGCACTGGAGTACAAGTCTAAGATCCGCAAGCTACGTAAGGCTCGCCCGGATATCACTATCAGCTCAGACTTCATTGTCGCCTTCCCGGGCGAGAGTGATCAGGACTTCCAGGACACCATGAAGCTGATCCGCGATATCGATTTCGACATGAGCTTCAGCTTTATCTTCTCGGCCCGCCCGGGCACACCGGCAGCGGACTATCCTTGTGATCTGCCAGAGAATGTTAAAAAAGAGCGCTTGTACGAGCTGCAGCAACAGATCAATACTCAGGCGATGCGCTACTCTCGCCAGATGCTGGACACCGAACAGCGTATTCTGGTTGAAGGCCCGTCGAAGAAGAACATCATGGAGCTGCGTGGCCGTACCGAAAATAACCGAGTGGTCAACTTCGAAGGCTCTGCCGAGCTGATCGGCCAGTTTGTAGACGTGAAGATCACTGACGTATTCACCAACTCACTGCGTGGCGATCTGGTTCGTACCGAGGCCGAAATGGACCTGCGTGTGGCGATGTCACCAACCGAGGTGATGGAGAAAACACGTAAAGAAGATGAATTGGGTGTAGGCGTATATACTCCATAGTATAACGCCTGTCTGAATACCAGTAGGACGCGCCCTGAACAAATGGTCGCCTGGCTCTCCGGGCGACCGCAATGAGAGGCAAATCTTGAGCAAAATTAACACTGTAGAATTCAATCTGGAACCCGCCAACAACCAGCGCCTTTCCAGCCTTTGCGGCCCTTTCGACGACAATATCAAACAACTTGAACGCCGTTTGGGTGTAGAAATCAACCACCGTGGCAACAGCTTCAGCGTTGTCGGCCAGCCCCATACAGCCCAGGCTGCTGCCCATATCATCAAAACTCTGTATGTCGATACGGCACCGGTTCGCAATACGATCCCCGATATCGAACCCGAGCAGATTCATCTGGCAATCAAAGAATGCGGCGTACTTGAGCAAACCACCGAGAGCACCATCCCTTACGGCAAAGAAGCCACCATCAAGACCAAAAAAGGGGTGATCAAACCGCGTACGCCAAATCAGGCCCAGTACATCACCAACATGGTTACCCATGACATTACCTTTGGTGTAGGCCCTGCCGGTACCGGTAAAACCTACCTGGCCGTGGCAGCCGCCGTCGATGCTCTCGAGCGCCAGGAAATTCGCCGTATTCTGCTGACCCGCCCTGCGGTTGAAGCCGGTGAAAAACTGGGCTTCCTGCCAGGTGATCTGAGCCAGAAAGTCGACCCGTACCTGCGTCCGCTCTACGATGCCCTGTTCGAAATGCTGGGCTTCGAGCGTGTCGAGAAGCTCATCGAGCGCAACGTGATTGAAGTTGCCCCGCTGGCTTACATGCGTGGCCGTACCCTGAATGACGCCTTTATCATTCTTGACGAAAGCCAGAACACCACGGTCGAGCAGATGAAAATGTTCCTGACCCGTATCGGTTTCAATTCCCGGGCCGTGATCACCGGTGACGTTACCCAGATCGACCTGCCGCGCGGTGCCCGCTCCGGTCTGCGTCATGCGATCGAGGTCCTGGCGGATGTCGACGAGATCAGCTTTAACTTCTTCCAGGCCGACGATGTTGTTCGCCACCCTGTGGTCGCGCGAATCGTACAAGCCTATGAAGTATGGGAAACCGAAGACCAGAAACAACGCAAGCAGGCCGAACAGCGCCGCCGCGAAGAGCAGCAGGCCCTGCAACAAGCCGCTGCCTCCCTTACCGAACCGGAAAAAAGTAACTAATGGCGATTTATCTCGATCTGCAATATGCCACTGAAAGCCAGGAAGGCATGCCAAACGAAGCTGACTTTCAGCAATGGCTCAATGCGGCCATCTCCCCGTTCCAGGCTGATGCCGAAGTCACGGTCCGTCTTGTCGACGGCGCCGAGAGCCATGCCCTGAACCACGAGTACCGCGGTAAGGACAAACCGACCAACGTATTGTCATTCCCATTTGAAGCGCCACCGGGGGTAGAGTTAGATCTGCTGGGTGACCTGATCATCTGTCGTCAAGTTGTCGAAAAAGAGGCAAAAGAGCAGGATAAACCCCTGAATGCCCACTGGGCACATATGGTTGTACACGGCAGTCTCCATCTGCTAGGTTATGATCATATCGATGATGATGAAGCCGAAGAAATGGAATCTTTGGAAACGGAAATTATGGAAAACATGGGTTTCACCGATCCGTACGCCGAAGAAAAACGGTAACATTATCGGAAAACCGTTGTCGTATAGATACCTCGGCCGGATACACCCGGTGAGGTATCAGATAGCACCCCGTGGCACAGCCACTTAACTGAGAGAATTTTTTCTTAAAGCAATGAACGAAGATAACTCACAAAATTCTGAAGGTCCGAGTAGAAAGTCCTTCTTTGAACGTATCGGCCAACTGTTCCAAGGTGAACCTCAAAACCGCGAGGAACTGGTCGAGGTCTTCCGAGATTCGGAAGTCAACGATTTGATTGACCACGACACCCGCGACATGCTCGAAGGTGTGATGGAAATATCTGAAATGCGTGTTCGTGACATCATGATCCCGCGCTCGCAGATGGTCACCATCGAACGTTCTCAGAAGTTAGAGGACCTGATTGATTTAATTGTAGATACCCAACACTCCCGCTACCCGGTGATCAGTGATGACAAAGATCATGTCGAAGGCATATTGCTGGCCAAAGATCTGCTGCGTTACCTGCTCCCAAATAGCGAGCCATTCGATATGGACAAAGTGCTTCGTCCGGCCGTTGTCGTACCGGAAAGCAAGCGCGTAGACCGCCTGCTGAAGGAGTTCCGCGAGGAGCGCTATCACATGGCGATCGTCGTCGACGAGTTTGGCGGGGTATCAGGTGTTATCACCATCGAGGACATCCTGGAACAGATTGTCGGCGAAATCGAAGACGAATTCGACGATGAGGAAGAAGAGGATATCCGTCAGTTAAGTAAGCACACTTTCGCGGTCAAGGCACTGACGACCATCGAAGACTTCAATGACATGTTCCAGACCCACTTCAGCGATGAAGAGGTCGACACCGTCGGCGGCCTGATCATGACCAGTTTCGGTCATCTGCCGAACCGGGGCGAAGTTGTTGAGCTTGATGGCTACTCATTCAAGGTAACATCTGCCGACAGCCGACGGGTTATTCAGTTGCAAGTGACCGTGCCTCACGAAGCACACCAACCGACAACTACATCATAGATAATGAAAAAAAATTCATTCATTACGTTGGGACAGCTCGCAGCCGCTGTCCCGGCGGGTGCGCTTGCCACCCTTTCGTTTGCTCCCTATAACTACTGGTTTCTCGCACCGGTTTCCCTTTTCTGCTTTTTCTACCTGCTCCAGCACCAGAGTATCAAACGCTCAGCTTTGATCGGCTTCCTGTGGGGGCTAGGCCTGTTTGGCACCGGCATTAGCTGGGTGCATGTCAGTATCGATACCTTTGGCGGCATGCCCAAACTGGCCAGTCTGTTTCTCATGAGCATGCTGATCAGCTACCTGTCGCTGTTTACGGCAGCATTCGGTGCCCTGTTCAACCGCT
This sequence comes from Photobacterium alginatilyticum, assembly GCF_009910675.1. Classification (GTDB taxonomy): domain Bacteria; phylum Pseudomonadota; class Gammaproteobacteria; order Enterobacterales; family Vibrionaceae; genus Photobacterium; species Photobacterium alginatilyticum. The sequence continues at coordinate 7,231 of NZ_RSEJ01000034.1, forward strand.
TCAACCGGGGCCGGCCATTCCACCAGCTGCTGCTGAGCGGTCCGGTGATCTGGCTGTTGCTAGACTGGTTCCGGGGCTGGTTCCTGACTGGCTTTCCGTGGCTGTGGATGGGCTATAGCCAGATTGACAGCCCGCTGTCCGGTATTGCGCCTATTCTCGGGGTCGAAGGGATCACCCTTGCCTTAGTCTTAATCAGCGGCTCCCTGGTTGCCGCCTGGTGTGACCGCAACTGGAAACCTCTGCTAATCCCGCTTCTGATCCTTAGCTTCAGCAGCCTGGCCAACAGCATCCAGTGGGTTGTTCCGGCCCCGGAGAAAAGTGTCGATGTGGCACTGATCCAGGGCAATGTGCCCCAGGAGCTCAAGTGGCTACCGAGCCAGCGCTGGCCGACCCTGATGAAATACACCGATCTGACCCGCGAAAACTGGGATGCCGATCTGATCATCTGGCCTGAGGCCGCCATCCCGGCACTGGAGACACAGGTACCCACCTTCCTGCAGAATCTTGACAGTGCCGCCCGCAACAATGGCAGTACTGTTATAACCGGCGTGCTGGATCAAAAAGACAACGGTGAGTATTTCAATAATATCCTGACGCTGGGCATGAATACCGACGGTCCTTACCAGTATGAAAATGCCACCCGCTACAGCAAGCATCACCTGTTGCCGTTTGGCGAATTTGTGCCGTTTGGTGATTTGCTCCGCCCGTTAGCCCCGCTGTTCAACCTGCCGATGTCTTCGTTTAGCCGCGGCGGCTTTATCCAGCCCAACCTGGAAGCCAGCGGTTACTCGCTGGCACCGGCACTCTGTTACGAAATTGCCTTCAGCGAGCAGGTTCGCCAAAACGTCGGCATCGATACCGAGCTTCTCCTGACCCTCTCCAACGATGCCTGGTTCGGTACCTCTATCGGCCCGTTCCAGCATATGGAGATTGCGCAGATGCGCTCGCTGGAGCTCGGCAAGCCCCTGCTTCGGGCAACCAACAATGGCGTCACCGGTGTTGTCGATCATCGTGGCCAAATTACCAAGCAGCTGCCGCAGTTTGAAACCGCCGTCCTGCGAGCAACGGTTGTGCCGACCGAAGGGCTAACGCCTTATACTTCCCTGGGTAGCTGGCCGCTCTATATCTATATCCTCTGGTCGCTCACTCTCTCGATGATCCTCATCAAGCGCCGGGCGGGACACTTTCGTGATCACCGACCGCAAGAGATTGAATAAGGTAACCTGAACAAAGACTTGCTCGGATAGCGATACTCGCAGGTAAGCTGAATAGGAACTGACAAGGCGAAGGTAAACCCTTCGCCTTTTTATTGATATTGCTACTATGAAAGTAGTTATAAATACCGCCCAGTTCCAACAAGGAAGCAGCCTATGAAAGCCGTCAACCGACTGTTCGCTATGTTGGGTTCACTTGCCCTGCTCTGCATTGCCTCCGGTTCCGTCGCCGAGGAAAATATTGATACCCAGGCCACCTTGAGCCATTTTCAGTCAGCCAGCCAAACCCAACCGTTTTTTGATTCAGCCTATGGCTATGCGGTGTTTCCTTCGGTAGGCAAAGGCGGTTTTTGGATCGGCGGGGCTTACGGTAGCGGCACCGTCTATAAAGCCGGAGCGGTTACTGGCTCGGCCAAACTCTATCAGGTTTCCTTTGGCTTGCAGTTCGGTGGCCAGTCGTACAGTGAAATCATTTTCTTCCAAGACAAACGGGCTTACGAACGCTTTACCAGCGGCAATTTTGAACTCGACGCCCAGGCATCTGCCGTCGCGCTGACCGAGGGGGCGCAGGCCAAGGCCGGAACCGCCGGCCTCAGTGCCAGCTCGGGCCAGCAGTTTATCGATGCCAGCTATACCAACGGCATCGCTATCTTTACCTATGCCAAGGGCGGCATGATGATCGAAGCATCACTTGCCGGACAAACGTTCAGCTTTGAACCGCGAAACTAACCAGACAACATCGGTGGGGCATGAACAACATGTCTCACCGACACCTCTCCTCCAGCCAACTGCCTTCACAATTCTCCCTCACATGGCCACTGCCGCATAGCCACAGTTACATAGCCGCCCGTCCCCAGCGTGCAACACAGCATTTCACCCAGAGTCTGAACCTCAATACCAGAATCATTCACCAGCCAACTAACATCGACCGATATATTTTTCCAGCAAATATCACACCTGCAAACAAGACGGCTGCAATGGACATTTATTTCATTGATATGCATCTAGAGTCTTATTATTTCTTCTGATAATACCCCGAAAACATGAACACTAGAGAGCGAGCAACAAACTTACCCAATAAGAATAACGGAACAAGGAAGAATCATGAGAACATTACTCTCTGCGCTGGCGGTGATGATCGCCAGCAGCCCGGCTTTCGCGCAAAGCAATGAGCCTGTCACCGATCAAATCATCGTCAAATACCGTAGCAGCAGTGCCGCGATGCTTTCCGAGACCACACCGCAACACAGCATTAACCAGCTGCAGCAGGCATTCGGAGCTGATATTCAGTATGTAAGAGCCAGCGCCAATGACACCCATATACTGAAAGTCACCGAGCAGCAAAAGCTCGGGGCGGTTATCGAGCAGCTCAAGCAAGATCCCAATATTGAATATGCCGAGCCCGACCGGATCATGTGGCCGACAGCTATCCCGAATGATCCCGAATACACCAGGCAGTGGCACTACTCGTCATCCGTCAGCGGGCTCAACCTGCCCAAGGCCTGGGATCTCACTACCGGCGGAGCCGACGTGGTGGTGGCCGTTATCGATACCGGTATACTGCCCGACCATCCGGATTTGATGAACAATCTCCTGCCCGGCTACGACTTTATCAAAGATGCCGAAAAGGCCCGTGACGGCAACGGCCGGGATAGCGATGCGACCGACGAAGGTGACTGGCTGGTTGCCGGTCAGTGCGGTCCCAACTATCCGCCGCGAGACCGAACGTCTTCCTGGCATGGTACCCATGTCGCCGGTACCGTAGCGGCCGAAGGCAATAACGGCCAGGGTGTCACCGGGGTCGCCTGGTCAGCCAGTGTCCTGCCGGTTCGTGTGCTCGGAGCCTGCGGCGGCTATACCTCCGATATTACCGACGGCATGCGCTGGGCCGCAGGCCTGCCTGTCGCTGGTGTTCCGGCCAACCCCTACCCTGCCAAAGTACTGAATCTCAGCCTGGGTGGCAAAGGCGCGTGCGGACATACCTACCAGCAGGCCATCAATGATGTCAGGGCCAAAGGGGCGTCAGTGGTTGTTGCGGCGGGTAATAGCAACCAGGATGTCAGCGGGTTCACTCCCGGCAGTTGTCAGGGCGTCATCTCTGTCGCGTCCAACAACAAGGAAGGCAGCCGTGCCTTTTATTCCAACTTCGGCAGATTGATAGACGTGGCAGCACCGGGCGGCGGGCGTTCGGGCGGGATCCTGTCGACCTACAACACAGGCCAGCGGCAAGCCGCACAGCACAGCTATGACTATTCGATGGGAACCAGTATGGCAGCACCACATGTAGCCGGTATCGCCGCGCTGATGTATTCGCTCGATGCCAGCCTGACACCGGATCAAGTCGAGCAGTACATTACCGAGACCTCAAGAGCCTTCCCGGCCGGCAGCAGCTGTAATACCGCCAACTGCGGTACAGGTATTGCCGACACCTTTGCCGCCCTGCAGCGGGTGAAAGGGATCGAGCCAACCCCCAAGCCCAATCCTGGACCGGGTACCGTCGATTGCAGCAATATCCCGCAGTGGGCAGCCAGCCACATCTACCTGGCCGGCGAGCAAGCCCAGCAAAACGGCATTGCCTACCAGGCCAACTGGTGGACCCAGAGCCAGTCACCAGCCGATTTCAGCGCAGCCTGGAGCGTGTGGAACAAGCTAGGTCAGTGTAAATAGGGGTTATCGCGGGCTGTAAAGCCCGCGTTTTTACGGTTTAAAGGGTTAAGGGGACAACGGCCGACGGGTAAACTGGGTGTGGCCGCACTTCAAACAAGGTTCAATTTTCTTCACGTGTGTGATCAGCTCATGGTGCCCACACTTTTCACAGACCAGGTTGCCCAACCCGATGATTTCTCCGGCCTGATAGACACCCTGGTGGTGAAGGTCGTCCATCACCTCGTGCCATTCGATTTGGGTTTTGTCGGTAATTTCAGCCAATCCTTCCCAGATAGTTTCCGACACCACCCGGTAGAACGGGCTTTCCGAGAAAGGCTCGGGGCTTTCTTCGACATTTTTGCCGAATTCCTTGAGATCCCGTTTCAGGTAGGCTGAAATCAGGGCCCATTCATCCTTGGTCATGTCACTGGCTGCCTGGCGGTATTTCGCGGTGGTTTCAGCCCAGTGCTTAAGTTCTTCGGGGCTATGTTTCAGGGTTTCTGTTACCTGTTCGAGCAGCGCTTCATAATCCTTTTTTTGCTTAGGCATAAATCACCTCCCATCTCAGTGCGCTCGTTGCTCTATTAGAGCCAAAATCTCCAACTATCGAGACCAGAACTAACAATTACTCTCCGAATTGGCCTCAGCTATTGTTGACACCTCTACCTTTAGTTATTCTATGTCGATTATATTGAATGTGTTTGTACTCAACTCACAAAATCCTGGATGTCATCGATGCAAGAACAATATCGCCCACAGGACATTGAACAGAAAGTTCAAGAACACTGGGACAACAACAAGACCTTTGTTGTAAGTGAAGACCCAAATAAAGAAAAATTCTACTGTCTCTCCATGTTCCCGTACCCAAGCGGTCGACTGCACATGGGTCACGTTCGTAACTACACCATCGGTGATGTTGTTTCTCGTTACCAGCGTCTGCAAGGCAAAAACGTGATGCAACCAATTGGTTGGGACGCATTTGGCCTGCCGGCAGAAAACGCCGCTGTTAAAAACAACACCGCGCCAGCACCATGGACTTATGAAAACATTGAGTACATGAAAAACCAGCTGAAATCACTGGGCCTGGGCTACGACTGGAGCCGTGAATTCGCGACCTGTACTCCAGAGTACTACCGCTGGGAACAAGAGTTTTTCGCTAAGCTGTACAACAAGGGCTTGGTTTACAAGAAAACCTCGTCTGTAAACTGGTGTCCGAACGACCAGACGGTACTGGCTAACGAGCAGGTAGAAGACGGCTGCTGCTGGCGTTGTGATACCCCGGTAGAGCAAAAAGAGATCCCGCAGTGGTTCATCAAAATCACTGAATACGCCCAAGAGCTACTTGACGATCTGGACAACCTTGACGGTTGGCCTGACATGGTGAAAACCATGCAGCGAAACTGGATTGGCCGCTCTGAAGGTGTCGAGCTGTCTTTCGAGGTAGAAGGCCAGAACACACCGCTGGAAGTGTACACCACACGTCCTGATACCCTGATGGGTGTAACATACGTGGGTATCGCAGCCGGTCACCCACTGGCTGAGCTAGCCGCGAAATCAAACCCTGAACTTGCGGCATTCAACGAAGAATGCAAAAACACCAAAGTTGCCGAAGCAGAGCTGGCAACGATGGAGAAAAAAGGCATGGCAACAGGCCTTTACGCAATTCACCCGCTAAACGGCCGCCGTGTTCCTGTATTCGTCGCAAACTTCGTACTGATGGATTACGGCACAGGTGCGGTAATGGCAGTACCTGCGCACGATCAGCGTGACTTTGAATTCGCGACCAAGTACGGCCTGGATATCGTTCCTGTTATCAAACCAGAAGACGGTAGCGAACTAGACGTGTCAGAAGCGGCATACACCGAGAAAGGTGTCCTGTTTGATTCTGGCGAATTTGACGGCCTTAACTTCCAGGCTGCGTTCGATGCGATTGCTGCGAAGCTTGAAGCCGAAGGCAAAGGTAAGAAGACCGTTAACTTCCGTCTGCGTGACTGGGGTGTATCTCGCCAGCGTTACTGGGGCGCGCCTATCCCGATGGTCACCACTGAAGACGGTGAAGTACACCCGGTACCCGCTGACCAGCTACCGGTGATCCTACCGGAAGACGTGGTAATGGACGGCGTAACCAGCCCAATCAAAGCTGATAAAGAGTGGGCAAAGACCACCTTTAACGGTGAGCCGGCACTGCGCGAAACCGATACCTTTGATACCTTCATGGAGTCGTCTTGGTACTACGCACGTTACTGCTCGCCACAGGCTGACGATATTCTTGATCCGGAAAAAGCCAACTACTGGCTGCCGGTAGACCAGTACATTGGTGGTATCGAGCACGCTTGTATGCACCTGCTGTACTCGCGCTTCTTCCACAAACTGCTACGTGATGCCGGTTACGTAAAATCTGACGAGCCGTTCAAGCAGCTTCTATGTCAGGGTATGGTACTGGCTGATGCCTTCTACTACACCAGCGACAAAGGTGCCAAAGTATGGGTATCACCAAACGATGTCACTATTGAGCGTGACGAGAAGGGCCGTATCGTCAAGGCAACAGACAACGAGGGCAACGATGTCGTTCATACCGGCATGACCAAGATGTCCAAGTCGAAGAACAATGGTATCGATCCGCAGGAAATGATCAACAAGTACGGTGCCGATACCGTGCGTCTGTTCATGATGTTTGCTTCACCGGCGGACATGACCCTTGAGTGGCAGGAATCTGGTGTTGAAGGGGCGAACCGCTTCCTGAAACGTGTCTGGAAACTGGTTAACGAGCACGCCGCGAAAGGTGCCGCTGACGCCGTCGATGTTGCTGCCCTGTCTTCGGACCAGAAAGCACTTCGTCGCGATGTTCACAAGACCATTGCCAAAGTCGGCGATGATATTGGCCGTCGCCAGACGTTCAATACCGCGATTGCAGCCATCATGGAGCTGATGAACAAGCTGGCGAAAGCCTCTCAGGAATCGGCACAAGACCGTGCGCTGCTGGATGAAGCCCTAAAAGCTATCGTCCGCATGCTATACCCAATGACTCCGCACATCTGTTTCGAAATGTGGGAGCTGCTAGGTGAAAGCAACGTCGACCAGGCTGTATGGCCGGAAGCAGATGCCAAGGCATTGGTTGAAGACGAAAAGCTGATCATCGTTCAGGTTAACGGCAAACTACGCGCCAAGCTGACCGTAGCGGCTGACTCAACCAAAGAGCAGGTTGAAGAACTTGCCCTTAACGATGAGAACGTCACTAAGTTCACTGACGACAAGACCATTCGTAAAGTGATCTACGTACCTGGTAAATTGCTGAATATTGTTGCGAACTAAAAAGGTCGCGAACTAAAGCAATTTATTAGTGCCTAATCAGTGGCTCCCGCAAACCGGGAGCCACAAGTGGCACCCAACCGGTCCACCTACTCTCTTTGCCGGTTTACCAATGTTGACCGGTCAGTTTCCACCTATTATTCATGGAGCAGACTCGGTGAAAGCTTTCTTTTCTCTAAAAAGCACAATCCGAACCCTCTTTGTCGCAGTTATGGCTCTTGCCACTGCCTCTTGTGGTTTCCACCTTCGCGGTAACTACATGTTACCCGATGACATCGCCAAACTATCCCTGACCAGTTTCGACCAGTACGGCCAGCTAACCCGTCAGGTTGAATCCCAGTTCAAGCTGCATGGTATCGAATCCGTGCCGCCATCGAGCAAGGTCCCGAACCTGCACCTGATCAGCGAATCGCTCGGCGAGCGTACCCTGTCACTGTACCAAAACAGCCGGGCGGCGGAGTACGAACTGACCTATGTGGTCAGCTATAACATCGTCGTTCCAGAAAAAGGCAGCCAGAGCTATACCACCCGGGTCAACCGCACCTTCCTCGACAACCCGTTAACGGCGCTGGCAAAATCGGTCGAGCGCGACATGATTGAAGACGAGATGCGCCAGCAGGCCTCTCGCCAGATCATGCGCCAGCTAGCCCGCCTGACAGCCGTATTCAACAAGCTGGAAGAAGAAGAGCTGGAAGCGATGCTTGAGGACAATGGCAATGGGTCCTACGACAGCACAATAACCACGGAAGCACTGGAAGACACCCAGGCTGGCAATGCCCTCTTTGCCGACGAGACAAGCCCGAGCAACACAGTACAATGAGAATATATCCGGAACAACTGACGCAGCAGCTGAACAAGGGGCTGCGTCAAGCCTACCTACTGTTCGGCAACGAACCCTTGCTGAAACAAGAGTGCAGCCAGCAAATCCGACAAGCCGCGCAGCAGGCCGGCTTTGACGAACGCCACACCTTTACCATTGATGCCCAGCTAGACTGGAACCAGGTACTCGACTGTACCCAGGCGATGAGCCTGTTTTCTGCTCGCCAAATCATCGAGCTGGAAGTACCGGAAAGCGGCCTCAATGCCAACCAGGCCAAGTCACTGCAAGAAGTAACGGCGACCCTGCATAGCGATATTTTATTGCTGATGCATGGCCCGCGCCTGAACAAGAAGCAGGAAAATGCCAAGTGGTTCAAGGCCGTTGCCGAACAGGGACTGTATGTTCCATGTAATACCCCCGATGCCCGGCATCTGCCACGCTTTATCCAGGCCCGCTGCCAGCAACTGGGACTCAATCCGGATCATGAATCCGTTCTCATGCTGGCACAATGGCATGAGGGAAACCTGCTGGCACTGGCACAAAGCCTGCAAAAACTGACCTTGCTCTATCCGGACGGCGCACTGACTGTTCTCCGCCTGGAGGAAGCCCTGAGCCGCCATAACCATTACACCCCGTTCCAGCTTGTCGATGCCGTCCTGGCCGGACAGAGCAAGCGCAGCCAGCGGGTTCTGCGTCAGTTGGAAGGCGAAGGGATCGAAGCCGTCATTCTGCTACGTACCCTGCAGCGAGAACTGACCCAACTGTATAAAATGCAGGAACTGGGCAGCAAGGGCACCCCGCTGAACATTATTTTCGAGCAGTTCCGCATCTGGCAGAGCCGCCGGGAGGTGTATATCGGCGCGCTTCACCGGCTGCCGCTTAAAACACTGGTACAGCTGCTGCAGCAGCTTGCGGTCATCGAGGTTGAGGTCAAGACCAACTTTGACTATCAGCCATGGCCGGCACTCTCGGCCCTGTGTGCTGAAATGTGTGGCGTCAGAACGCATACCATGACCCAGTCGTTTTAGGAACAAGACCGGGCTGGCGGCTATCTTCCGGCAGCGGATAATTAATTATCCGCTATTTATGTAAAGTTACTGCCAACTTGTTTCGAACGGGGTTGTGCATGGTATACTGCGCCGCTAAATTGTGACTCAGATCGGTCTGAGGCCAACGAAATTACAACAATCACTCAAATGAGGGGATTCCTTTGCAGGTTCAAGAACTACACGATTTTATTGTTGATAAAGTTGACGATATTAAAGCCCAGGACATTGTGACACTTGACGTACGCGGCAAGTCGAGCATCACGGAGTTCATGGTAGTGTGTACGGGTACATCTAATCGCCATGTAGCCTCGATTGCGGATCACGTCAACAAAGAGTCAAAGCTGATCGATTTTCCTCCGTTTGGCATCAGCGGTGAAGACGATGGCGAATGGGTCGTGGTCGACATGGGCAGTGTGATGCTGCACATTATGCAGGAAGACGCACGTAACCTGTATCAACTGGAGAAGCTTTGGGGCTAACTGACAATGAAGCTTCAATTGATTGCTGTGGGCAACAAGATGCCCAAATGGATCGAGGAAGGCTATAAAGAATATAGCCGCCGCTTCCCGAAAGACATGCCGTTGGAACTGATCGAAATTCCGGCCGGCAAACGAGGCAAGAATGCCGATATCGCCCGTATTCTGCAAAAAGAAGGCGAGGCTATGCTGGCTGCGGTACCTAAGGGGAACCGCATTGTTACTCTGGATATTCCGGGCAAGCGCTGGGATACCGAACAGCTGGCAGGCCAGCTGGAAAGCTGGAAACTGGACGGTCGTGATGTCTCGATCCTGATCGGCGGGCCGGAAGGTCTGGCACCTGCGTGCAAAGCCGCGGCAGATCAAAGCTGGTCACTGTCGCCTCTGACGCTTCCCCACCCTCTGGTACGGGTGGTGATGGCTGAAAGCCTCTACCGCGCGTGGAGCATTACCGCTAACCACCCTTACCACAGAGAATAATTGCCAATGAGACAAAAGCGAACCCAGATCCGCGACCATCGGGCTGAGTCGGCGCTCTTTTTCCGCCGGGCTCTTGTCTCATTTATCGGCATTCTCATGCTGGTAGGTCTGCTGCTGACCAACCTGTATCACATCCAGGTCAGCCAACACGAAGACTACCAGACCCGCTCCAACGATAACCGCATTAAAATTGTCCCGGTTTCTCCTAACCGCGGGCTGATCTATGATCGCAACGGGATCCTTCTGGCAGAGAACCGCCCGGTCTATTCGCTGGAGATCACCACGGAAAAAGTCGCCGATCTTGAAGACACCTTTACCCGCCTCAGGGCGCTGATGGCAATCACCGACGAGAATATCGAGCGCTTTCGCAAAGAGCGCCGCCGAACCCGTCGCTTCAAGTCGGTCCCTATTCTAAACCAGCTGTCCGAACAGCAGGTTGCCCTGTTTTCAGTCAACCAGCATAAATTCCCGGGTGTCGAGGTCAAGGCCTACCTCAAGCGGCATTACCCGTATGGCGATGCACTGACCCATGTGCTGGGCTACGTGGCCAAAATCAACGACCGCGATCTCCAGCGCCTCGAGCGCGAGGAGAAGATCAGCAACTACAAGGCCACCCGTGATATGGGTAAGCTCGGGATCGAAAAATATTACGAGGATTTGCTGCACGGCACTTCCGGCTACCAGGAGGTTGAGGTCAACAGCCGCGGCCGGGTTATTCGTACCCTGAAATACGTCCCGCCTATTCCGGGCAAAGATATCCGCCTGAACCTTGATATCGAACTACAGCTGTATGTCAAAGAGCTGCTGACAGAACGCAACCAGGATCCGGATACCGGCGAGGAAATCATCAAATACAAACGAGGTTCGGTGGTGGTTCTCGATCCGCGGGATTCTTCTGTATTGGCCATGGTATCGAGCCCGAGCTACGATCCGAACCTGTTCGTCCACGGTATTTCCGGCAAGAAATACCGCGAGCTCCTGAACGACAAGAACCGCCCGCTGGTTAACCGGGTCACCCTGGGGATATATCCGCCGGCCTCGACCGTGAAACCTATGATTGCGGTTGCCGCGTTAAGCGAGGGGGTGATCACCACCCGTACCACCCGTAATGATCCGGGTTACTGGAAGATCCCGAACTCCAAAAGCCGCCCGTTCCGTGACTGGCTGCGCTGGGGGCACGGCAAGGTCAACATCAGCAAGGCCATCGAGGAGTCCGTCGATACCTTCTTTTATCAGGTTGCCTATGATCTCGGTATCGACCGCATTTCTGAATGGATGAGCCGCTTTGGCTACGGTGACTATACCGGCATCGATATTCACGAAGAGAGCAAGGCCAACATGCCGACCCGGGAATGGAAACAGGCGCGATTCCGCCAGCCTTGGTACCAGGGCGATACCATTCCGGTCGGGATCGGCCAGGGTTACTGGACGGCAACCCCGCTGCAGATTGCCAAGGCAACGACGGTACTGGTCAACAACGGTCTGGTCCATGCGCCGCACCTGCTCAAAGATGTGATCGACAGCGAGGTTAGCGTACCGGCCAAGTTTGACGACTATCCGCCGATTACCAATGTCGACCAGAAGTACTGGGACATCGCCAAAGACGGTATGTACCGGGTATTGTTCGGGACACGCGGTACGGCACGCCGCGCGTTTTACGGCTCCGAATACAAGGCCGGGGGCAAGTCCGGTTCAGCGCAGGTCTTTGGCCTCGCCGAGGATCAGGAATACAACGCCGAAGAGCTGGAAGAGCACCTGCGCGATCACGCTTTGTTTACCGCCTTCGCCCCGTATGAAAAACCCGAAGTTGTCGTGTCCATGGTACTTGAAAATGCGGGTGGCGGCTCGTCCAACGGCGGCCCGGTCGCCCGGAAGATCTTTGACCATATGCTGCTCAAACCCAAGCAGCCGGAACAATCACAACCAGCAACTGGTGCCAAACTAACTGAGGTAAGCCGATGAGTGTCATGGCCGCGACGGGAAACAAACGAACTCTCAGTGATCGCCTGCATCTCGATATGCCGCTGCTGCTGGGTATTCTGGCACTGATGGCTTTCGCCCTGATGGTAATGTACAGCGCCAGTGGTCAGAGCCTGCCGATGATGGAACGCCAGGCTGTGCGCATGTGCCTGTCACTGGGCGTGATGTTTATCCTCGCCCAGATTGCCCCGCGCCACTATGAAACCTGGGCCCCCTACCTGTTCGGGGTCGGATTGCTGTTGTTGCTCGGTGTCCTGTTCTTTGGCGAAGCATCTAAAGGGGCGCAGCGCTGGCTGAACTTCGGCTTCGTCCGCTTCCAGCCCTCGGAGCTGATCAAGCTGGCTGTGCCACTGATGGTCGCGCGGTTCATCGGTAACCAACCGCTGCCACCAAGTTTTCGTAATATCGTCATTGCCCTTGTCATGATATTCGTTCCGACCGTGCTGATCGCCAAGCAACCCGATCTGGGCACATCGATTCTGATTGCCGCCTCAGGGGTATTCGTCCTGTTCCTGTCCGGGATCAGCTGGCGGATCATCGGTGCTGCAGGAGTGCTGCTCGGGGCCTTTATCCCGGTGTTATGGCTGTTCCTGATGCGCGACTACCAGCGTACCCGGGTCCTGACCCTGTTTAACCCGGAATCCGACCCGCTCGGTGCCGGCTACCATATCATCCAGTCAAAAATAGCCATCGGCTCGGGCGGCATGACCGGCAAGGGGTGGATGCAGGGCACCCAGTCCCAGCTGGAGTTTCTGCCTGAACGTCATACCGACTTTATCTTCGCTGTGATTGCCGAGGAATGGGGTCTGATCGGGGTGATCTGCCTGCTCGCCATCTATCTGTTCATTATTGGCCGGGGGCTGATGCTAGCCAGCCGTGCCCAGACGGCATTTGGCCGCATGATGGCCGGCAGTATCGTACTGAGCTTCTTTGTCTATATTTTTGTTAACATCGGCATGGTCAGCGGACTATTGCCGGTGGTAGGGGTTCCCCTGCCTCTGGTCAGCTATGGCGGAACCTCCATGGTTACCCTGATGGCGGGCTTCGGGATCCTGATGTCGATTCACACCCACAGAAAAATGTTGTCTAAGGCGACCTAAATGCGCGCGTATCCAATTATATTATTACTCCTACTGGCAGGCTGTAGCTCGGCACCAAGCAATGAGCGCTACGATATTGCCGATGATGTCGCTCCTGAGTCGTCACCGACTCTGGATCATATCGAAGATGCCCAGCCACGCTATGAAGCAAGGAGTCTTGCAGGCAACAAGGACTACACGCTACGTGGCCAGGACTACCAAATCGTTGATACCAGTACACCGTTTAGCGAGGAAGGCTATGCCTCGTGGTACGGCAAGAAGTTCCATGGCCATAAAACCTCGAACGGCGAGATTTATGACATGTACTCGATGACAGCAGCGCACAAAACCCTGCCCCTGCCAAGTTATGTCAGGGTCACCAATACCGATAACGGCAAAACAGCGATTGTCCGGGTCAATGACCGCGGTCCTTTTCATGAAGGGAGAATCATCGATTTGAGTATGGCAGCGGCGGTAAAGCTCGATGTCGTCAAGCACGGCACCGCCCCGGTAAAGATTGAGCTGATCCAGATCTCCAAACCGGCATCTACCGACGAATGGCAAAGTGCCAACCCGCACTTTTATTTTGTCCAACTGGCTGCCGTCACCGACGAGGCCAAAGCCAAGCAGATGGCCACACAGCTAGAACAGGACTTTGCTACCCAGGTCGACCTGAAGAAAGCCGACTCGGCTGAAGTTTATCGCCTGCGCCTCGGTCCCTATCTGGATCGTGACGAGGCCGTACTTCAGCGAGACAAGGCCAAAACCAGCCAGTTCCCGCAGGCTTTTATCATAACGTCGCAACGCGAACTGGAACAAAAACAATAATCTCGACTCTATCTACAACGGTCTTACACCAACTAATGTCAGAGAACCGTAAGAATGCCAAACTTGCAGCCTTCGTAGGCGGCAAAACTGGTTCTAAGTTTTCAATCTGATATAGTGTGTAAAGTTTTTTTGCAATCGACAAATTAAGTTACAACTATCATGAAGAAATCTGCTGCACTTATTCGTTCTGTAGCTGTATCGGCGACTCTGCTAGCTTCAGCTTCTGTCGCAGCTGCACCAGCTGTAGTACCTGAAGCCCCTCAGATTGCGGCTAAGGGCTATGTCCTGATGGACTACCATTCCGGCAAGATTCTGGCCGGAAACAAGGAAAATGTTCAGATACCACCAGCCAGCCTGACCAAAATGATGACCAGCTACGTCATCGGCCAAGAAGTCAATCGAGGCAACATCTCGATGGACGATACCGTAGTGATCAGCAAAAACGCCTGGGCCAAAAACTTTCCGGGCTCGTCAAAGATGTTTATCGAAGTGGGCAGCGAAGTCAAAGTTGCCGACCTTAACCGCGGTATCATTATCCAGTCGGGCAATGATGCCTGTGTCGCAATGGCTGAACATGTGGCTGGCTCTGAAGAGTCGTTTGTCGATTTAATGAATGCCTGGGCCAAGACGCTGGGCATGGACAACACCAATTTTGCCAATGTTCACGGCCTGGACAACCCGAGACTCCTTACCACGCCGTACGATATGGCGCTGCTGGCACAAGGCCTGATCCGTGATGTACCGGAAGAGTTTGCGATCTATAAAGAAAAGTCATTCACTTATAACGGTATAACCCAGTACAACCGCAACAGCCTGCTGTGGGATAAAAGCCTCAATGTTGACGGCCTGAAGACCGGCCACACCAACAATGCCGGTTACAGCCTGGTCAGCACGGCAACCGAAGGTAAGATGCGCCTTATCTCGGTCGTGATGGGCACCAAGAGTCCGAACGCCCGTAAAGCTGAAAGCAAGAAACTGCTGAATTACGGTTTCCGTTTCTTCGAGACGGTTTCACCGCACAAAGCCAACGAAACCTTCGTCACCGAAAAAGTCTGGATGGGCGATACGGATGAAGTGTCTCTGGGTGTAAGCCAGGATACCTTTGTTACCCTGCCTCGCGGCCAGACCAAAGATCTGAAAGCCAGCTTCGTACTGGAAAAAGAGCTGAAGGCCCCGATTTCCAAGGGTGACGTTGTCGGCAAACTTTACTACCGCGTCGGCGAAGAAGATATTGCCGAGTACCCGCTGCTGGCGTTAAATGATGTTAACGAAGGTGGTCTGTTCAGTCGCCTAATTGATTATATTATGTTGCTGTTCAAAGGTTGGCTTAGCTAATCCAGCTTACTGAAAAGCAATAGAAAGAGGCAACGGATGTTGCCTCTTTTTGTATCTATCCCCCACCACCGCCACAGTCAGATGCTTGTTTTATAGCGGTTGAGCCATTAATATGCTCTGCTAAAACACAGTAATACCGAATGCAAAACCCTGGAGTTCAGAATGCAACAGCAAGAACAACCAAAACTAAAAGACCTACTCGAGTTTCCTTGTAAGTTTTCCTACAAGGTAATGGGTTACAACAAACCTGAACTACCGGATCTGGTTGTTGAAGTCATTCAGCGCCATGCACCTGGCGATTATAGCCCGACGGTAAAACCTAGCGGCAAGGGTACCTACAGCGCCGTTTCAGTTTCGATCACCGCAACATCGATCGAGCAGGTTGAGACGCTTTACAAAGAACTGGGCGAGATTGATATTGTCCGTGTGGTACTGTAATACCGCAGAAAGTCCCTACAATTTGGCGGCTGTATAACTGTCCGCCAAGTTTTATAATGCACCCATGTGGTGTCATTAACCCAGGTGTAACCTGGTGACAATATGGGTGTTAAATTGCAAAAAACTATTATTATTCGGAACCTTGGTCGCCGAGACTACGAAGCAACTTGGCAGGCCATGCACGAATTCACAGATCAACGCGGTTCGGATACAACAGACGAAGTCTGGCTGGTTGAACACAATCCGGTATTCACCCAGGGTCAGGCGGGAAAAGCCGAGCACTTGCTCGATACAGGCGATATCCCAGTCGTCCAAAGCGATCGTGGCGGCCAGGTAACCTATCACGGTCCGGGTCAGCAGGTCGCTTATATTCTGATTGATCTGCGACGTATTAAACTTGGCGTGCGCGACCTCGTCACTCACATCGAGAATACGGTAATAAACACTCTTTCCCGTTTTGGGGTTGAGTCCAATGCCCGCCCGGATGCCCCTGGTGTGTATGTCGACGGCAAGAAGATATGCTCACTTGGACTTCGTATCAGGCGAGGTTGCTCTTTTCATGGTCTGGCACTCAATATTAACATGGACCTGGCGCCATTTTTACGCATTAACCCGTGCGGCTATCAGGGGATGGAAATGACCCAGCTAGCAACAATGAATGGCCCATCTGAACTGGCAGAAGTTCAGCCTGTACTTATAGAAGAGCTAGTCAAACTGCTCGATTACCAGAGCGTTGAGTGGAAAACGGAAAGCAATTCATATGAGCAAACCAATTAAAATCGAACAAGGTGTCAAATACCGTGATGCCGATAAAATGGCGCTGATCCCTGTCCGCAGTATGACAGAGGAAGCACCGAAAGAAATGCTGCGCAAGCCGGAGTGGATGAAGATCAAACTTCCGTCTGACAGCCAGCGTATTCAGGACATCAAGTCAGCGATGCGCAAGAACAACCTTCACTCAGTGTGTGAAGAAGCCTCTTGCCCGAACCTGGCGGAATGTTTTAACCACGGTACTGCAACCTTTATGATTCTGGGTGCAATCTGTACCCGTCGTTGCCCATTCTGCGACGTTGCACACGGCCGTCCGCTACCGCCTAATGCAGAAGAGCCAACCCAGCTAGCACAGACAATTGCTGATATGAAGCTGCGTTATGTTGTTGTCACCTCGGTTGACCGTGATGACCTGCGTGACGGTGGTGCCCAGCACTTTGCTGACTGTACCCGTGAAATCCGTGCCAAGAGCCCGGAGATTAAGATTGAAACACTGGTACCGGACTTCCGTGGCCGCATGGATCGCGCTCTGGATATTCTGCGTGATAGTCCGCCTGATGTTTTCAACCACAACCTAGAGACGGCTCCTCGCCTGTACCGTAAGGCACGACCTGGCGCCAACTATCAGTGGTCATTGGATCTTCTGAAAAAATTCAAGGAAATGCACCCGGACGTACCGACCAAGTCGGGACTGATGATGGGATTGGGTGAAACCAAAGAAGAGATTGTCGAGGTACTGAAAGACCTGCGCGCCCACGGCGTGACTATGCTGACGCTGGGTCAGTACCTGGCACCTAGCCGCCATCACCTGCCTGTTGAGCGCTACGTACCACCGTCAGAGTTTGACGAGCTGAAAGAAATCGCCCTGGAGCTGGGCTTTACCCACGCAGCCTGTGGCCCGTTTGTTCGCTCTTCATACCATGCTGATATGCAGGCGAAAGGCGAAGAAGTGAAATAACAAACACCTCCAGTGTTTGATAAAAGTGATTGATAAAAAAAACCGCTACGGCATTGCCGAAGCGGTTTTTTTATCTTTAATCGTTGTCAAACAGCAGACTAGCTATTGTTGGCACGATCAATCGCAGCAGCGAAGACCGGGGCCAGACTCTTCAGGGCTTCCTCGGTAACAGGCTTACCGTCGCTGTCTGTCACATTCACCGATGTCCGGTTACCCAAATCACCTAGCTGGAGGTTGTAGGAACGGTCATCAAGCTGAATCGGCTTGGTTCCAAGTTCAGTCCAGAATGCATCGTCCGGGGAACGGAACTTCACTTCGACCACACCCTGAGAACGGTTACGCCCTTCAACAGTAAAACCAAGTTGTCCCAGTAGATCCGGCAGACGCTCCCAGAACACATTATATGGTGCGCGGGCAATAATGACCGGCAGACCGCTGCGGTCCTGACCCATCGAGATAGGGATCTGCTTGACCAGTTCCTGGGCACGCAGTCTGGCCAACTCACGTTCCTGCTGATCATAGCGAGACGTAACCAGGTTGGTCATCAGAATGCTATAGCGTTCTTTGTTAATCGCTGACACTGGTTTTTCAACACTGCCTTCACGCCAGTCAACCAAAGTGATCTTGTAGCTATTGTTTGCTGAACCGGAGGATTTCTCAATCCGGTA
Organism: Photobacterium alginatilyticum; assembly: GCF_009910675.1. Lineage (GTDB taxonomy): Bacteria > Pseudomonadota > Gammaproteobacteria > Enterobacterales > Vibrionaceae > Photobacterium > Photobacterium alginatilyticum. Next base: position 25,282 of record NZ_RSEJ01000034.1, read on the forward strand.
TCGGCTGCCAACCGGGTTTTCCTCGTCCTCGTTAACCCAGTTCACCCAGTCTGTTTCCATCACATTGGCCGACTGGCTAAGTAGCTGGATATTCCGCTCGGCGATCAAACGCTGTGTCAGCGTCCATACCTTGGTCAGCTCTTCAGGCTTTGCCAACAGCAGTGTGACGCCGTCTGCATCCTTGACGGTGCGCGCACCGGGGATCAACGCAAGTACCTGCTGAGGCGGACGGATATCAACCGCGGAACCTAGCTCGCCGGGAAAGCGCTGGACCGGAATCGCATAATCATTCACCTGGGAGGCCTGAGCTCCGCTCGGCAACGTCCACGATTCCAGCGGCTTTGTCTCAAGATAGGTAAAATCTTGATTTGCCTGGCGACGACGTTCTGCTCCACCAGAGCATCCCGCCAATGTGGCAACCATTACAGCAGTTACCGCCAGCCTGTATTTATAATTCATTAAGCTTCTGCGCTCCTACGCTCTAGCAAATTACGGCAGCACTTTGGCGTCCTTAAGCGCCGCAGTGACAGCAGGTTGTGCTGATTCGCTCAACTCAGTAAGTGGCAAACGCAACTGCCCGTGCTTAATCAAACCAAGTTGGTGAGCTGCCCATTTAACCGGAATTGGGTTAGATTCGACAAACAATGTCTTGTGCAGTGGCATCAAGCGCTCGTTAATCTCTCGTGCGGCATCAATCTGACCAGAAAGCGCCAACTTAAACATGGTTGCCATATCGTCGGCAGCCACATTCGCCGTGACCGAAATCACCCCGTGACCACCCGCGGCAACAAAATCCAACCCGGTGGCATCATCGCCGCTTAGTTGGATGAAGTCTTCGCCACAAAGTTCCCGAGTTTTTTGCACTCGCGCTAAATCGCCGGTTGCATCTTTAATCCCGACAATATTATCGATCCTGGCGAGACGGGCGACCGTTTCAGGTAGCATATCAACGGCAGTACGTCCTGGCACATTATACAGGATCTGAGGCAATTCAGTGGCTTCTGCAATCGCTTTATAATGCTGGTACAGGCCTTCCTGGGTCGGCTTGTTGTAATAAGGCGTCACGCTCAGACAAGCGGCGACCCCAGTGCCCGAAAAGAGTTTACTGAAGGTGATGGCTTCGTGGGTTGCATTTGCACCGGTGCCGGCAATGACCGGAATGCGGCCATTCGCAAATTCTAATGTTTTCAAAACCACCTTTACATGCTCATCAACCGTTAATGTGGCTGATTCGCCCGTGGTCCCGACTGCCACAATTGCATCTGTCCCTGCTGCAATGTGGTATTCCACCAGTGAAGCCAGACCTGCGTAATCAACTTCGCCGGCTTCATCCAATGGTGTAACTAGCGCTACCATGCTTCCTGAAAACATGTCCATCTCCCCTTAAAAATGAATACCAAGCAGCATAACTATCTACACTGATAGCGATGCTGCCTGGTGTATCCATGGTACTTTTCAGTTACAGTAAACTCAAGACAGGAGTATGTAAATCAGTGAAGTAAAACCAATCAGAGAGTTAATATAAAAGTGCGCTGCTTTCCACTTTTTACAGAATATCACTCTAGGGAATGCGGCTATCGCCAATTTGCGACCGATCCCTCCCTGCCCTCAAATAGCTTGATTTACAATGACTGTGCTACCATGCATATGATAATCAAAACACGATGTGTATAAATATGGAACATTACCTAGTAATCACGGCTATTGGTACGGACCGCCCGGGCATCTCAGATGAAGTCACCCGACTGATCACCCACTGCGGCTGCAATATCGTCGATAGCCGACTTGCCATCTTCGGCAGTGAGTTTACCCTTATCATGCTCGTTGCCGGCAATGGCAACGCAATTTCCCGTGTCGAGTCGACCCTGCCTCTCAAAGCGCACGAACATGACCTGTTGACGGTGATGAAACGAACCACCAAACACGAGTGCCGCTTTTTTCCCTATACGGCTGACTTCCATATCGAAGCCGACGACTCCCCGGGAATCATCGAACAGTTCACCCATTTTTTTGCCACCCGGGAGATCGATATTGCCTCGTTAAGTGCCCATACCCATGAAGCCAGCGAGGGAGACAGCCCGAACCGTTTTCAGTTGCAGATCAGCACCAATTTGCCTGAAGGCTGTAACTTAATGTCTTTACAAGAAGAATATGAAGCGCTTTGCCAGGACTTGCTCGTCTCAGGCAACGTGACATTCATCGGCCACAATCAATAAGGAAAATATATATGAAGACTTTGACCGCCGGTACGCCTGCGCCAGCCTTCACACTGCTCAACCAAGATAACCAGCCTGTCAGCCTGGCAGACTTCAAAGGTAAGAAAGTACTTGCTTACTTTTATCCCAAGGCCATGACCCCGGGCTGTACGGTTCAGGCCTGCGGCTTGCGCGACAGCAAGGCGGAGCTGGACGCACTAAACGTTGTGGTACTGGGGATCAGTATTGACCCTGTCAAACGACTGCCGAAGTTTATCGAGCGCGATAACCTGAACTTCACCCTGCTATCTGACGAAGACCACGCTGTGGCAGATCAGTTTGGTGTCTGGGGCGAAAAGAAATTCATGGGGAAGGTGTATGACGGCCTGCACCGCATCAGCTTTCTGATCAACGAAGACGGTGTCATTGAACATGTCTTCAACAAGTTCAAGACCAAAGATCACCACGAAGTCGTGCTTAACTACTTTAGCGACAACGCGTAACTTTTTGATAGACAAATTATTAAACAAGCTCCCTCAGGGTAACCCTGGGGAGCTTGAAGCTAGAAGGCGATTAAGTCTGCTGGGATAAACTTACAATTCCTGAGCATTCACCCAGATAACCGCATCCTGAGAAAGTTCCTTGCCATTGTGCTCTGTCGCTGGGCCTGAACCCAAACATGCAAAGCCCCAAACGCCGGCTTTCGGAATACCAAACGTAAATTCGCCGTCCTGGTCTGTGATCGCAACAATCGCGGTTTCCGGCGCTTCACGGTAGTTCTCTTTACCGAATGCATTGCCCTTCATGTCGATATCTGTGTTGATAAACTCAATCTCACACTCGACACCCGGTGCTGGTTTGCCTTCGCTCAGCAGCTGACCGGTAAAGGTACCACCAGCGAAAACCTGGTAAGGCTTGTTCAGCGGAACAATCTCGGTAGCCAGCTCCAGTGGCTGCTCCCAACCTGTTGGCAGGCCGCCTTTGTTCACGTATGACTTGGTGATTTGCTGGATGTAGATGTCTTCGCCTTTCTCATAGTAAGGTGCCGGAACAACCGCAAAGACGTAATCACCGTTACGCTTCACTTTAAAGTCAGCCTGGTAAGCTGCTGCCTTATTTTCAGGGCCTGTCCAGCTGATAGACTTCAGCTTGTCCATCAAATCAATACGCTTGTCTTTAAACTGAACGAAAAACTGCTCCGGTTTGTCCATGTCCATAACATGGCCGTTTTCCATCGGGTGACCGAATACAAGCTTCATATCCAGGTTCGTCGGCTTTTCAACAATCACATCCGGCGTGTACACCAGCTGGAAGTGAGCATTTGCCGCACCAGAAACAGCCAAAGCGGCAACACCAAGTGAAGTAAGAAGTGTCTTTTTCATTTTTTTATTCCTATTGATACTTAGAGGCCAAGCCTCATGACTGCGTATTATTCGGTAATATCTTCGCTTGAAATTTCAACCAGATGGCCCGGTCCAGCATTAAACTGTACCTTGTAATCGCCTGCAGGCTTGTCGAACTCAAACTCGCTGTCCTCGTTCATCGCGCCGTCTAGCAGCTTGTTACCATCGGCATCGACGACAGCAAGCTCAACACCCGCAGCGGAAGACCCGTCAGAAAAGCCCCCTTCACATAGCACTGTGCCATCACCATTGTCGTAGCAGGAACACAATGGGGTATGCGCCATACTGGCCAGCGGCATCATGGATAACATGAGCGCGAACGATAGTTGTTTTCTATTCATGTAATGACCTGATCTTTATTGTTACCGATGCCTATTGCGACTTATTGATACGGCGCAAATGAGCAGCGAACGGAATACGCAAAGAAAGATAACAGCAACCGAAATAAGAATCTCTCGTATTGACACTTTTATTGAGCCAAATCAAAAACAGTGATAACTATTCTCATTTAACTTGAAAGTTGTTGATTTATATAAATAATATTTACGAACATTTTTAAAATATTATTCCTTTTTAACAATTTGCGAGCAATAGTTATGACACTGAACGATACCCTACCGAGCCAAACCGTTGTTGTTCTCCGTCATCACGCAACGGGAGTGATAAGACAACGTCTGATGGATTTAGGCATCATGCCGCAGGCCCGCGTCACCATGGTCAGAAGTGCCCCGTTGGGCGATCCTATCGAGATCAAAATTGATAACACCCACGTCTCTCTGCGCCGTGCAGAAGCCGCCGGTATTGAGGTTACCTCTATCACACCGTCAAACACCCTTTAATGCCGGCACAAGGAACCCAATAATGACAAACAGAACTCCGCTGGTTGCCCTGTCCGGCCAACAAAATGCAGGTAAATCAACCCTGTTCAACCTCCTTACCGGTGCCAGACAGCACATAGCGAACTACCCCGGCGTCACCGTCGACAAAAAGTACGGCTACTTCAACCATAACAACCAGTCCTATCAGGCAGTTGACCTGCCCGGTACCTACAGCTTGTCGTCATTCTCTCTTGAGGAGCGGGTAGCCCGGGATTTTCTCTGTGACGAAAACCCGGATCTGGTGATCAACGTGGTCGATGCGGCCAACCTTAAACGATCACTGCATCTCACCGTTCAACTACTTGAAATGGAATGCCCGACCGTACTCGCCCTGAACATGATGGATGTTGCCGACCGGGAAGGGATCACAATAGATACGGATACCCTGAGCCAGCGACTTGCCGTTCCGGTCGTAACGACGATCGGACGCAAAGGGGAAGGCCGCTCGGCGCTGTGCGAGCTGATCCAGGCCCGCACATCCTCCGGGATGCATTCCGGCTCTGTAGAGAATGCAGACAACACCAGACACGAAAACCAGCCCTACTACCCGGCATTGACTGCCGCGATGGCTGAGCTGGATCGCGCACTTGCCCCGCTAACCGCCCAAGTAGCCCAGCTGCCATACCGCTGGTTGAAACTAAAGTTGCTGGAAAATGATGCCCAGCTTATCGGCCGGCTGGCTGCCAGGCTATCTGAAGAACAACTGGGATTACTGCAAAGCCTGCTTGATGAGCAGCGCGCCCTGTTCGAACAGCAGCACAACACCAGCATCAACGACTATATCGCCGCCCAGCGAGAGGCTTTTGTCCAGTCGCTCATCATGGCAACGGTTACCGTCATCCCTAACCAGGGGCCGACTCTGTCGCAGAAGATTGACAAACTGGTGCTCAATCGCTTCCTGGCACCTGTGTTTCTGATCATGACAGTATTTCTGATCTACCAGTTGGCGATCGTGCAGGGTTACGAGCTGACCAATTATACCTGGCCGTATCTTGCCGCTATGAGGGAATGGGTAGCCGCCCTGTTGCCGGAAGCCGGGTTCCTGTTTGATCCCTATACCCGCTCACTGGGCTTGTGGATCGTCGACTCAGCCAATACGCTGCTGAACTATGTGCCTATCTTTATCATTCTGTTCGCCCTGATCGCGATCCTGGAAGATTCCGGCTATATGGCGCGTATTGCCTTTGTCGTCGACAAGATCCTGCACCGTTTCGGTCTCCATGGTCAGAGCACGCTACCACTGATCCTAAGTGGTGTTTTCGCCGGCGGCTGTGCCGTACCGGGTATCATGGCGACCAAGGGCATTCCTGATCACCGGGCAAGAATGGCAACGATCCTGACAGTGCCATTTATGAACTGTCTGGCCAAAGTCCCGCTATATGCCCTGCTGGTCGGGATATTCTTCGAGCAGGACAAGGCGTTGATGATGTTCTACATCTCGACCATGACCATCATTGCGGCGCTGCTGGTTGCCAAGCTGCTTTCGGTGACGGTGCTGCGCGGCGAAGAGAGTGCGCCATTTGTTATCGAGCTTCCTCGCTATAACTTGCCAACCGTCCGGTCCGTCCTGACCCGATCTGTCGAGCGTACCTGGATCTATATCAAGAAGGTCGGCACCATTGTCGTTGCGGTATCAGTCGTGATCTTCACCCTGCTGCAATACCCTGGCCTCCCGGAAGACCGGAGCGCCTTCTATCAGCAACGCTCCGAACAAGCCATCAGCCGCTTTAACAAAGCCATGAACAATAACCCTTACCTGGAACTGGCCCAGGGCGAACAATTGGTTTCGCTGATGAATTACTACAATGACTTCAAGCGTGCCAAGCTCAACGCCAAAGGAGCGACAGCTTCAAGAGCTGTCAACGAGACATTCAAGCAGCGCAGCCCGGAATTTTTCCCCTTTGTCAAAGCACCGAAAGGCGACAAGCTGGCGAAGAAAGCCAACCGGGCACTACGCAAATTGGCCAAAGCACGTAAATCAATCCGCCGAGAAATCAAAGAAGAGCGCCTGAGCCACTCACTGCTGGGTTCAATCGGCCGCTCTCTGGAGCCCGTCACCCGCTTTGCGGGTTTCGACTGGAAGATTAATGTTGCCCTACTGTCCTCTTTTGCTGCCCGCGAGAGCAGTGTGGCCACGCTAGGAGTGCTGTTCCAGCAGGAGGATGATCAAAACACCACGCTAGAAGAGCGCATGGGCGATCAGGGCAATAACCTGACATCGCTGACTGCCGTTTCGATGATCCTGTTCTTTGCCCTGTACCCGCCATGCCTTGCCACTATGATTATGGTTCGCGTTCAGACCGGACAATACCGCTGGATGTTGCTGGCCCTGCTGTTCCCGACGGCACTGGGACTCGGCGTGTCAAGTACCACCTATAGCCTGGGTATGGCGCTGGGCATTTCCGGTATCACCATGATGAGCGGCGTCTACTTTAGCGGCCTTGCCCTGCTGCTGCTGGTCGGGCTGTATCCGGTCTTTCGGCGCAAGCAAGCACCTGACCTTCCCACTACGCCACAAGATAGCCATGGAGTGATCTAATGACGACAAACACAACGTCCACTGCACCGATATTGCCAGATCTCGCCGCCTCTTCCGGATGGGGCGATCTCGCCTTCGTTGGCCTGGTGATCATCGCCGCACTGTTTTACCTCTATATCCGGCTGTGGAAAAACAAGGGACGTTGTGACGGGTGCAATCGCTGCGGCAAACCAGCCCGGCAGCCTCAATGCCGCCAGATAGGCACTATCGCAACGATTCGCCCTATGGACGAGGACAGTGATAAGCCCACCGGCTCTTCCGCGCCGTAAAACCGTTAGCCCCAGCCGCACGGCAAAGCTGCGGGCTGTTACAGCTCCTGGGGTAACCACTTGGCGCTCTTCACAAAAAAGCCAGTCGACTATATCGACTGGCTTTTTTTAAACACGCAATTTGTAGGCAGAGAGCTGGGCTACTCCGTGATTTCCTCATCCTCGAGGCTCGTCGACGGCAAGGCGTTCCACACGGCCTTGACGAGAGTGGCCAAAGGAATCGCAAAGAAAACGCCCCAGAACCCCCACAAGCCACCAAATACCAGTACGGCAACAATGATGGCGACCGGATGCAAATTGACGGCTTCTGAGAACAGGATGGGTACCAAAACGTTGCCGTCGAGCGCCTGAATAATGCCGTACGCCACTAACAACCACCAGAAATCCGGGCTGATCCCCCACTGGAACAGTCCGACCATGGCAACCGGCAAAGTCACGGCTGCTGCCCCGATATACGGGATCAATACCGAGAAGCCTACCAGTACGCCCAACAGCACGGCATAACGCAAATCCATGATCGCAAAAGTGATATAGCTGACAATACCGACAATGAATATTTCCGTCACCTTGCCGCGAATATAGTTCGAGATTTGCTGGTTCATCTCAACGCCCACCTTACTGGCCAGACGACGGTTCTTCGGCAACAGGCCACTCAGAGTTTCCAGCATTTCTTCTTTATCTTTCAGCAAGAAGAAAACCAGCAGGGGTACCAGGATCAGATATACAGCCAGGGTAGCAAGGCTCACCAGAGAGGACAGAGAGCCCTTGACCACGCTTTCGCCCATGCCCAGCACATTCTCGCGCAGTGTGTTCATAAAGGTACCGACCTGATGCGGCTGGACAAAATCAGGATAACGCTCGGGCAGGCTGGAAACATACTGCTGCAGGCCATTGAACATGTTCGGCACGTCGGCAATCAGATTGCCAACCTGATGCCAGATCGTCGGCACTAGACCGAAAACAGCCATTACCATCAACCCGACAAAGAGCAGCAATACCACCATCACGGCGATTGAGCGCGGCAGCCCTAACCGGGTCAGCCGCATAACGGGCCACTCCAGCAAATATGCCAGGACGATAGCCACCAGCAGAGGGGCGATCAGGTTGCCAAAAAAGTATATGGTCAAAAAGCCAGCTAACAGAATGGCAACGAGGCTCACGGCGTGGGGGTCTGAAAATCTCCGCTTATACCAGCGGTTTAGCATGTCCAGCATAAAATCTTTACTGCCTTTTGGTGACGATAATTACAAGCTCTTGCGGACAAGCAGCCTGCTGTTCAATGTCAAACCCGTGGTTTAACAGGTAACGGGGAATATCTTGTCTGGCACCCTGATCAGAAATATGAATTTTCAGGCGCTGGCCGCAACAGAGCACCTTGGTTGCTCGCTTAGCCAATAAAAGTGCCATAGGGCAACGTTCTGAAGTCAAATTGAGCGATGGGGTTTCCATTCCGGTATGCTGACAGTTATTATCCATCGGAGTATTGTAAATGACATCGGTGCGACAAAAAAGAAACCAGTTGCAGCTTTCGTTGTCATATTCTTTGTAAGTTATACCTGTTCAGGAATGATTTAGCTATTTTGATAGTTACAAGTTATCGGCCAAACAGGAAAGGAACCTATTTTCACAAAGGCGGTTGTATTATTAACATGTTTCGATTTGCCAAAGCTCCAACCTATCTCTTAGTCAGCGCCCTGCTGAGCTCGAGCTTTACTGCTCAGGCCGATAACTTTAATGCACTGCCGGAAATTGGAACCACGGCAGCCTCTACGCTGACCATCGAGAAAGAAATGGAATACGGTGACGCTTATATGCGGATGCTGCGTGCCAGCATGCCGGTGATCAGCGACCCGTTGCTATCGGAATACATCCAGGATCTCGGCCATCGCCTGGTCGCCAATGCCAATGACGTGCGCACACCGTTTAACTTTTTCATGATCCAGAATCGTGAAATCAACGCCTTTGCTTTCTTTGGCGGTCATGTCGCTATCCATAGCGGTCTGTTCTTACATGCTCAATCTGAAAGTGAACTTGCCTCGGTCGTCGCCCACGAAATCGCCCATATTACCCAACGCCACCTTGCACGAAGCATGGAAGATCAGGCCAAGAAGTCGCCGGCCACCATGGCCGCGCTCATAGGCTCCCTGATGCTGGCTATTGCCTCGCCCGAAGCCGGGATCGCCGCCATACATGCCACGACGGCGGCATCAGCCCAGGGGCAGATCAACTATACCCGCAGCAACGAAAAAGAAGCCGACCGTATCGGTATTGCTACTCTGGCAAAATCCGGCTTCAACGTTCAGGCCATGCCCCGTTTCTTTGGCCGCCTGGCCGATCAATACCGCTATGCCAGTACGCCTCCTGCGATGCTGCTGACTCACCCATTGCCTGAATCTCGTATCTCGGACTCCCGTAGCCGGGCCAACCAGTTCCCGGCCAAGCGAGTCAGTACCTCCGAACGCTACCAGCATGCGCGGGCACGAATTGTCGCTCGCTATGCGGGGATCGATAGCGAAGCGGCTCTGGACTGGTTCAACCGTCAGCTGATAAAAGCCAATGCGCAGCAGAAGAACGCCCTCAATTACGGCAAGGCGCTGGTATATATCGATTCTGGCAAATACCAGCAGGCCCATGAGCTGCTGGATCCTCTGCTGGCAGCCGAGCCGAGCAACCGCTTCTATATCGATTCGGCGACCGATCTTGATCTCTACGAGAAAAAATACGACCAGGCCATTACGCGCCTCGAAAAAGCGCTGAAAGGTAATCCCAACAATAAGGTACTTCGCCTCAATCTCGCCCATGCCCTTCAGAAGGCTGGCCGCAGTACCGAGAGCATTTCAATCCTGACACGATACACCTACGACAATACCGATGACACCAACGGCTGGCACATGCTGGCGCAGGCCTATGCCGACAACGGTCGCCGTGATGCCGAGCTGGCGTCCCGTGCCGAGCTAATGGCACTGCGCGGTCAATGGGACAAGGCGATTCAGCATTATATTCAGGCCAGTCAGCTGGTCGAGGTTGACTCGCTGGATCAGGCGCGTTACGACGCACGGATTGATCAGCTGCGCCTTGCCCGCGCTCGCGTCGCAAATCTCTGATCCTGTTAGTCTCTTTGCTTTTCTTCCGGGTTGCAGTTCCTCTACAATAGGACTGCAACATAAATTCTCCATTCTGCTAACCTGACAGCTCACTCAGGCGACAGCAAATGGCAAAATATCAATTGGGAGAAACCATGTCAGTTACTATCTATCACAACCCTCGCTGCTCGAAAAGCCGCCAGACTCTGGCACTGCTTGAAGAAAACGGGATCACTCCGGACGTGGTCAAATACCTTGAGCAGACTCCGAGTGTCGACCAGCTTAAAGTCCTGCTAAGCCAGCTGGGCTATAGCTCGGCGCGCGACATGATGCGTACCAAGGAAGCCATCTACAAAGAGCTGGCCCTCGGCGAAGAGAGTGTTACCGAACAACAACTGTTTGAAGCGATGGCCGAGAATCCGAAGCTTATCGAGCGTCCGATTGTCGTCAAAGGCGACAAGGCAGCAATGGGCCGCCCGCCAGAGCAAGTGCTGAGCATTCTGTAATGCATAAAATCCTGGTGCTCTACTACAGCCGCCACGGAGGCACCCAGCAGCTGGCACGGCATATTGGCCGCGGGATCGAGCAGGTTGACAGTTGCGAGGCCATCTTGAGAACGGTGACAGATATTGATAGCCAGGGAGCACTCGTCGGCGCCCCGGCAAAGGGCGATCCTGTTGTCACCCTGGATGACCTCAAGGCCTGCTCGGGACTGGCTATGGGCAGCCCTGTTCGGTTTGGCAATATGGCCGCGCCGCTAAAACACTTTATCGACAGTACCAGCAGCCACTGGCTTTCCGGAACCCTGATAGGTAAACCGGGCTGTGTCTTTACCTCATCCTCATCCATGCACGGAGGCCAGGAGACCACGCTGCAGTCAATGATGCTGCCGCTGCTGCATCACGGTATGTTGATTGTCGGCCTCCCGTACTCTGAACCACAACTGCATACGACCCGCTCGGGAGGGACGCCTTACGGGGCCTCGCACCTTAGCCATGGCCGGCAGAAGGTTCTGGACAACGACGAGTCGGCCCTAGCCCAGGCACTGGGCAAGCGCCTTGCCGAGGCGGCAATCAAGCTTGCATGACTAAGTGAAGGACAGCCGTATGACAGCAATGAGCAAATCGACTCAGAATTTGCGCTATTCCGCCTTAATCGCCAACCTCTCTCTCATTTTGTGGGTGGGTGTATGGCAAAGCACTCTTTCCCCCCATCCGCACCTGAACAGCTTTGTTCTGGCCGGCATGTGGGTATTGCCCATGCTGTTCCCGCTAAAGGGGATCCTTGAGGGCAGGCCCTATACCCATGCATGGGCAAATTTCATTCTGATGCTCTACTTCCTTCATGCCCTGACCATTCTTTGGATCGACGGCGGTGAGCGCCTGCTGGCACTTGTCGAGCTGGGGATCACCTCCTGGGCATTCGTTTCCAATATTCTTTTTGCCCGTCATAGAGGCAGAGAACTGGGTATCAAGCTGAAGAAGCTGTCGCAGGTTGAAAGGGAAGAAAGAGAGAACCACGGCGATAAGAAATAGCCTCTCGGGGAACGAACCCTACACAAACAAAAATGCGGTGGAACCCCACCGCATTTCATCAACTAGCTACATCAAGAGATACGCCTAACGCATCTTAAGGCTGCCAGTAATATTGGTTAACCTGGCTAAGTGTTGGCATCATGGTTGCCGTTACATCGACAGCCTGTGGATCCTGGGGCACATCAGCTGTTGGCTCGGCGCTAAGCGGCACTTCTTCAGCAATACTCTCCCCAACAACGTCTTCTCCAACAACAGCGTCTTGCGGCTCAGTCGTCTCAACCAATCCGGTCTCAGACTCGGCAGCAACCGTATAGCCGTTATCGGCAGGCTGCGAAGTCAAACGGCGATCCTGGCTTAGCTCGCGTTGAAATGCCATTTCAGAACTCAGCAGGTTCACCCCAAAGATCACAGTATCCCCTTTAAGCTTGCTGGCATTGACCGACGCCACCGAGGTCATATTGGTCAGCATACGCTCCAGGGCAAAGAAATCTTCTGTCGACTGAATGTTGGCAACCTGAATCGCATACTCGCCGTCGCTGGCACCGCCTAGCTGCACGGCATATTTGCCTGCCAGCTGATCGGCAACCTGATTCATCATCTCTGTCAGCGCGTCGGCTGATGTGCCTGCCGCCCGACCTTCTGCCGGTGCAACTTGCGATGACACCAGATACTCTGGCTTGTCGGCAAACAGCTGCCAGCCCAGTTGGACATTATTATCTGCCTGCTGGCGCACTCGGACAACCAATACAGCATCAGGCTGATAGCGGGCACTTGCTCCGGCAATCGGCTGAACAAAGCCGCCCCAGATATCCGGGATATTGATTGCCGTTACGTCTTCAAAATCTCCGATCGGCATCATCACCGGGACGCCTCGGTTATCCGCAGCTTTCTTCAGTTGCGGCTCGAAACTGTTTCCGGACTGATCCCAGATAATGTCACGGCTACGGTTCGCATCATTCACCATCCAGACCAGTACACTCGGACGCTGCTCGCTCCATAGCGTGGCATTGGCCTGAGTCAGCAGGTTGCGGATCCGGGATTGGTCGAAGGTCAGCTCCAGCGTCTGCTGTCCATCCTGGCTACCGTAGCCAAACTGGCTCACATACGGGCTGCTGTTCGACAGCGCCTTGCGAATAATTTCATTCTGAGTAATTGTGCTCTGGCCTGACACTTTAATCAGAACCTGCTCCAGCGCTTCCTCTCGGGCTTTTTGTTCAGACTGTTTATCCGTGTCAGGCAAAGCAACCTCGGCCTGATATAAATTGGTTACAGTTGCCGCTTTAAGCGGCAGGGCCATTAAAGCAAACAGGAGTAGAGCAAAACGCAACATAGAAAACTCATTAATCACTTAGTTATTCCCCGATCATAAAATGAACGAGCCAGTATCGGCAACTGCAACTGCCACAAAATCCCAGACTATCTGATATTTATTGGATTGACTATCGCTTCCGCTTGCCCTGTACCGTTCTAGCGACTTATTTAGGCGATACCTCAGTACCAAGGCGCGATATAAATACGCTTTTAGTCATCATTAAATGTAATCATTACAAAAAAACCAACTCAAGATCACAAAAACCACAAGACTTTATTGCAAATGATAATTTCAACAAAAAGCAGATAGGCAAACGATTACACCCGTGCTAGCATTGCGCGATTTTTTTTCAGACAGGGTGGAAAAGTATAATGATGCAGGTACTACAAGGTGCACAGATGCTATTCGTTGCATTTGGTGCGTTGGTTCTGGTTCCGTTGCTTACGGGGTTAGATCCTAGTGTTGCGCTCTTCGGCGCAGGTATTGGTACCCTCCTCTTTCAAGTCATCACCAAACGTTCCGTTCCTATCTTTCTTGCTTCCTCTTTTGCTTTTATTGCTCCTATTATGTACGGCGTCCAGACCTGGGGTGTTCCCGGTACGATGGGCGGCCTGATGATGGCTGGGGTTATCTATGTCTGCATGGGTGCGGTCATCAAAGTCCGCGGGGTAGGTATTATTCATAAACTCCTTCCGCCTGTTGTTGTCGGGCCTGTGATTATGGTTATCGGCCTGGGTCTGGCACCTGTGGCTGTCAACATGGCTTTGGGCAAAACCGGAGACGGTGCCGTTCAGCTCATTGACGGTAATGCAGCACTGTGGATTTCAAGTATCTCTCTGCTGGTAACCATCGCACTAAGCGTATTTGCCAAAGGATTCCTGAAGCTGATCCCTATCATGGGAGGGATTGTCGCCGGTTACTGCGTGAGCCTTGGATTTGGTGTGGTCGATTTTACCCCGGTTGCCCAGGCAAGCTGGCTGGCTCTGCCAAACTTCACTTTCCCGGAGTTCAATATCAACGCCATTCTCTTTATGATCCCGGTCGCCATCGCCCCGGCGGTAGAGCACGTCGGTGATATGCTGGCTATCTCCAACGTAACCGGCAAGGACTACCTGAAAAAGCCCGGCCTGCACCGCACTATGGCTGGTGACGGGGTTGCAACCATTGCTGCGTCTATGTTTGGCGCGCCACCGAATACCACCTACTCAGAAGTGACCGGTGCGGTGATGCTGACCAAGGCATTTAACCCTGTGATTATGACCTGGGCTGCGGTAACTGCACTGGTACTGGCATTCGTTGGCAAGCTGGGTTCTGCACTGCAGACAATCCCGGTTCCTGTCATGGGCGGTATCATGATCCTGCTGTTCGGTTCCATTGCCACAGTCGGCCTGAACACACTGATCAAAAACAATGTTGACCTGCACAAAGCCCGCAACCTGGTGATCGTCGCTGTCACGCTGGTCTTCGGCATTGGTGGTATGGCATTTGGCATCGGCGAGTTCAGCCTGCAGGGAGTCAGCCTGTGCGGCATCGTAGCTATCTTGCTGAACCTAGTCCTGCCAGACGACTTGGGGGAAAACCATGTGGTCGACAATGCTCAGATAGAAGACACAGCCAACTAACTTGCGCTGCTGACAATATCCAATCATGAAAAAGCGCCGATGGTTATCAACCATCGGCGCTTTTTTACAGCAGTTGCTTACTGCCCGGCAGGTACAAAAAAACCGGACATCTGTCCGGTTTTCAGCGTTAGGGCATAAAATTATTTGGTGCCGAAGATTTTGTCACCCGCATCGCCCAGACCAGGAACGATGTAGCCCTTATCATTCAGCTTCTCATCGATTGCAGCGGTGAACAGCTCAACGTCTGGGTGAGCTTTTTCCAGTGCTTCAATACCTTCAGGAGCAGCTACCAGAACCAGTACTTTGAACTGCTTACAGCCCTGCTCTTTCAGCAGATCCAGTGTGGCAATCATTGAGCCACCAGTAGCCAGCATAGGATCGACAACCAGTGCAATACGCTCATCAATGTTTGATGCCAGCTTGTTGAAGTAAGGAACCGGCTCAAGGGTTTCTTCATCACGGTAAATACCGACCACGCTGATACGTGCGCTAGGTACATGCTCAAGAACACCGTCCATCATACCCAGGCCAGCACGCAGAATTGGCACAACAGTTACCTTTTTACCTTTAATTTGGTCAATTTCAACTGGACCATTCCAGCCTTCAATGGTAACTTTTTCTGTTTCGAAGTCTGAAGTCGCTTCATACGTCAGCAAGCTGCCTACTTCCGTTGCTAGCTCACGAAAACGCTTAGTGCTGATGTCGCCTTCGCGCATAAGACCGATCTTATGTTTTACCAGTGGGTGTTTAACCTCAACGACTTTCATTTCTGACTCCTAAGCAAACAAAATTTAAAAAAATCGCATTATTATACACTAGACCATGAGTGCTCTGATAGGGGTTGATGTTTCGTTTGCTTAGGAAATAGCCACTGAGATTTATTGACGCAAACGTTTCCCTTTCCGCCCTGACTGCTGTTATCATACCCCCGCTTTTTTACTTTAATGCGGTGAGGGATCTCTTGTGAGCGGCAATAACTCTTCTCTTAGTTACAAAGATGCAGGTGTTGATATCGATGCGGGAAATGCATTGGTTGATCGTATTAAAGGGGTGGTAAAACGCACCCACCGTCCCGAGGTCATGGGCGGTATTGGTGGCTTCGGCGCGCTCTGCTCGCTACCGACCAAGTATAAAGAGCCGGTATTGGTTTCAGGAACCGACGGTGTGGGCACCAAGCTTCGCTTGGCGATGGATCTGAACAAGCATGACACAATCGGTATCGATTTGGTGGCCATGTGCGTCAACGATCTGATTGTGCAAGGGGGAGAGCCGCTGTTCTTCCTGGACTATTATGCGACTGGCAAGCTTGAGGTCGATACCGCAGCAGCCGTTGTCGCGGGGATCGGCGAAGGTTGTATCCAGTCTGGCTGTGCCCTAATTGGTGGTGAAACCGCGGAAATGCCGGGGATGTACCACGGCGAAGACTATGATGTCGCGGGCTTCTGTGTCGGTGTCGTCGAAAAGGCCGATATCATTGACGGCAGCAAAGTCAAAGCCGGCGATGCACTTATCGCTGTGGGCTCAAGCGGTCCGCACTCTAACGGCTTCTCCCTGATCCGCAAGATCATTGAAGTCTCTCAAGCCGACCTAAGCAAAGAGCTTAATGGCAAACCACTGGCCGATCACTTGCTTGAGCCAACAAAGATCTACGTTAAATCCACGCTGAAGATGATGGAAAGCTGTGATGTTCACGCTATTTCTCATATCACAGGTGGTGGTTTCTGGGAAAATATCCCTCGCGTATTGCCAGCAGGCACGAAAGCCGTTGTTGACGGCAAGAGCTGGGAATGGCCAGCCATCTTCAACTGGCTGCAAGAAGCAGGCAACGTTGAAACCTACGAAATGTACCGTACCTTCAACTGTGGCGTCGGCCTGGTTATTGCCCTGCCACAGGCACAGGCCGAGCAGGCTATCGACATCCTGAAAGCCGAAGGCGAAAACGCCTGGCTTCTGGGTGAAATTGCTGATGCCGAAGCCGGTGAAGAGCAGGTGGAGATTAAATAAGACGATGAAAAGCATCGTAGTTCTGATTTCCGGGAGCGGCTCGAATCTTCAGGCGATGATTGATGCCTGTGACAGCGGCATCATTCAAAATGCACGCATTGCCGCAGTGGTATCAAACAAGGCTGATGCCTATGGCCTGGAACGGGCCCGTCAGGCGGGTATTGATATCGTACACCTCGCTGCCAGTGACTACAGTGACCGTGAAACGTATGACCGGGTTCTGGCAGAGCGCATTGATGCTTTCCAGCCAGATTTGGTCATACTGGCCGGGTTCATGCGTATTTTGAGCCATGAGTTTGTCCGTCACTACCAGGGCCGGATGCTCAATGTACACCCTTCGCTGCTACCGAAGTACACCGGCTTGCATACCCATCAGCGGGCCATTGATGCAGGTGACAAGGAGCACGGCACCAGTGTGCATTTTGTTACCGAAGAGTTAGACGGTGGCCCGGTGATCCTTCAGGCCAAAGTGCCTATCTTTGACACTGATACTGCTGAAGAGGTCATGGCTCGGGTCCAGGAGCAGGAGCACCGTATATATCCGCTGGTAGCCAACTGGTTCTTGCAAGGCAGGGTCTGTATGGCTGAAGGCAAAGCAGTTTTTGACGGACTCCCTCTGCCGCCACATGGCTATGCCGCAGAAGAGTAGTCGATACAGCATAAAACCATAGCGATAAAAAACGCGACCTTGTGGTCGCGTTTTTTATTTAGCAAACAGATGACTAAAACAACAATGTCTACAACGTTCGGTTATGGATCAACTCACCGTAGTGGAATACGCTAAATTCACCCGGTTGCATTTTGTGCCAGCTCTCGTCATTGGTCAGCGGTTGAGTGGCAATCACCGTAACCACATCGTTTGGCGTAGTTTCCATCTGAAAGTCGATAGTGACATCTTCGTCAATCAAAGATGCCTGGCCAAACGGTGCCCTGCGCGTGATCCAATGCAGATTATTGGTGCAGTATGTCAGTACGCACTCGCCATTGCTAAGCAGCATATTATAGACACCCAGCTCCCTGAGGCGATCACAACACACTGCGACATAGTCGTAAACTGCAACCATATCTTCCGGAAGATCAGGAAACTTGGCCTCCAGCTGGTTGAGCAGCCAGCAGAAGGCTATCTCACTGTCGGTATCGCCAACAGGCCTGAAGCGTCCGGTATCTAGCTTTTCATAGCCTGTTAGCTGGCCATTGTGAGCAAATGTCCAATAGCGCCCCCATAGCTCCCGGGTAAACGGGTGAGTATTTTCGAGGCTGACACCACCACGGTTGGCCTGACGGATATGGCTAACAACGGCACAGCTTTTTATCGGATACTCCTGCACCAGTTCAGCAATTCGCGACCGGCAGCTCGGGTTGGGATCTTTAAAGGTACGAAATCCCCGCCCTTCATAGAAGGTGATCCCCCAGCCGTCCCTGTGAGGGCCGGTCTTTCCGCCTCGCTGCATCAGGCCGGTAAAGCTAAAACAAATATCGGTTGGCACATTGGCACTCATGCCAAGCAATTCACACATAGTCCTTTATGCCCTCTCTGCAGGATTGAGACATGTCTAACAATAACTGAAATTAGCTCGAAGCCATCTCTTTCTCAACCAGCATAATTAAAATGTGGATAATTTTAATATGCACTTCCTGAATTCGGTCAGCAAAACCGAAATGCGGCACACGGATCTCCACATCAGCCAGGCCAGCCATCTTGCCGCCGTCTTTACCGGTCAGGGCAATGGTTTTCATGCCTTTGGCCTTGGCGGCATCAATCGCTTTAAGAATATTGCCAGAATTGCCCGAGGTCGACAGACCAAACAGGACATCGCCCTTCGCACCGACAGCTTCCAGGTAGCGAGAGAACACATAGTCGTAGCCGAAATCATTGCTCACGCAAGAAAGGTGGCTAGGATCTGAAATCGCAATACCCGGGTAACCCGGACGGTTTTCACGGTAGCGTCCTGTCAGTTCCTCGGCAAAGTGCATCGCATCACAGTGTGAGCCACCGTTACCGCAAGACAGTACCTTGCCGCCCTGCTTAAAGGACTCGGCCAGTACTTTGGCAGCAGCTTCGATATCTGCAATGTTTTTTTCATCGCTTAAAAAGCGGTTCAATACTTCAGCAGCTTCATTGAGTTCTGCACGGATCAAATCTTGGTACATAGACTAATCTCGGGTTATTCATACAATATTATCGCCTAGCCGGAGCCCTCCGGCTAAGCACTTATACGCCTTAGCTTGCAGTGTACAAAGAAACGGTCGAAGGTGTCGACTCCTGAGACAGCACATTGTGACGGTTTATGGCCAAATGCTCACGTAATAGCTGCGCAGATGGGTAAAGCGAGATGTTATCGGCCATCAGCACGCCGGCCGTCATCAACTTTCTCTCGACATGATCTGCAACCCCGAGCAGATACACCGGATACTGACGGATTCTGTCCAGCGCATTTTCAAAGGCATGGATAGCCGTAATATCTATTGTCGTGACATCGCTGAAATCAAGCACCACGGCCCGGGTCTCCACTTGCGAATGATCAATAACATTGAATGCTTTTTCGCTAGCCGCAAAGAAAAGCGGGCCATTGATGTCATATACCACTACATCATCACCAAACTCCTGATGCTGGTGCTCCCCGTTTACTTCCGTCACACTGGTCAGCGTCGCGATACGCTGAATAAACAGCACTCCGGCCAGCAGCAGACCAACGACGACGGCAATAACCATGTCAAATACCACTGTCAGGGTAAAACAGGTCACCAGTACGGCAACATCACGGCGTGGGGCCACCTTCAGGGTATGAACAAAGTGCGGCGCTTCCGACATATTCCAGGCGACCATGATCAGCAAGCCTGCCAGAGCGCTCATCGGGATAAACGACAACATCGGCGCCAGTACTATCATCGCCGCCAGCACAAACAGCGCGTGGGTAATGGCCGACACCGGCGAAAACGCACCGGCTCGAATGTTGGTGGCAGTACGGGCGATGGCAGCCGTTGCCGGGATCCCGCCAAAAAATGGCACCACCATATTGGCCAGCCCCTGCCCCACCAACTCGGCGTTCGGATTATGCTTGCTGCCGGTCATGCCATCAGCTACCACCGCGCAAAGCAGCGATTCAATACAGCCGAGCATCGCAATGGTAAAAGCGGCCGGCAACAGCTCAACCACCAGCCCCCAGCCGAACTGGGCATCTTGCCACGGCATCACCAATTGCGGTAATACCTGCGGGATCCCCTGGCCAACCAAATCGCCGATTTGATAGTGGAACTTTTCACCGAGCAAACCAACATGCGAGCTGCCCCACTGGTTCATCAGCAAGGCCAACACCGTACCTGTCGCAAGAGCAACTACATGTGGAGGGATCCGGTTCTTAAGCTTGGCCCATAGAATAAATGTCGCAATCGTACCAAATCCGACCATCGCATCGGCATAGTTAATACTTGGCAGGGCACTCGTATACGCCATGACTTTCTCGGGAAAGTGCACCGGGTTACCTTCAACCGCCAGTCCGAGCAAATCCTTTAGCTGGAGAAAGGCAATAACCAGTCCAATTCCAGCGGTAAACCCTGTCGTTACAGGATACGGTACGTAGGCAACCAACTGGCCAAGGCGCAGTACCCCCATCAATAACAGGATCACTCCGGACATCAGGGTGGCCAGCATCAGGCCGGACAGGCCGTATTGCTGAGTAATCGGCAGCAAAATCACGACGAATGCGGCCGTCGGGCCAGTAATATTAAATCGCGAGCCACCAAACAAGGCCGCCAGCAAACCGGCAACAACCACCGTATACAAACCATGCTGTGGCGGAACACCAACGGCAATCGCCAGCGCCATCCCCAGCGGAATGGCCACAACACCCACAGTAATACCTGCAACAATATCGGCACGAAGCGTAGAGAAAGAATAACCTTTTCGCCACGCTTGTTTTAAAGCATGAAATAACAACACGACAAACCCCTGCACTTGCGTACAAAAGAAAATTTAAGAAAAGCTGTCATCCCGAGTGAGGGATCCGGCGGGCATGTGTCAGTCGGAGTTCGGGAAAGGCAACAAATGATGCCATGAGTCATCCACAGCCTAGATTGACACTGGTGTCAACTTGGTAAATAGCGTGAACGGCATCACAATACGGTCCATATTAATTGTATGACTTATTTTCGCAAGCACATTTTTCCAACTCGCTGATCTTGATCAAGCCCTTATGTAACAAGGGATGACAGGACATCTTTACATAACGCCATCCTTTCAGAACAGAAAATTATTTTACATTTCATTAAAGATCGCCTTACACTTATCACAAGTGGTAAGACCTCTTACCTTGCATAAAACGTACCCAATAATAATAAATCAACGCCCACCGATAAGGAGAATCATCATGGTTACACTTGTGTACCTACTAGGGCTAATTGGTATAACCGGTGTACTCGCCTACCACCGTGCCAACCTCAGAACCTTTACCGCTATGTTTGTGGCAGCACTGGCTGTAGGCTCGGTACTCGACATCGTCGGCCAGTACAGCTGGTTAGTTTTCCTGCTGATTGCAATACCATTAAACGTGATTTCATTACGCAAAAACCTATTGAGTAAACCCGCTCTCAAAGCGTTTAAAAGCGTTATGCCCGAGATGTCCCGTACCGAAAAGGAAGCCATTGATGCCGGTACCGTCTGGTGGGAAGCTGATCTGTTCCGCGGCGCACCTAACTGGAACAAACTGCATGATATTCCGGCCCCGCGCCTGAGCGCAGAAGAAAAAGCCTTTCTCGACGGCCCTGTCAATGAAGTCTGCCGAATGGTCAACGACTTCCAGGTAACACATGAACTGGCCGATCTGCCCCCCGAAGTCTGGCAGTACCTCAAGGATCATAAATTCTTCGCCATGATCATCAAAAAAGAATACGGCGGTCTGGAATTTTCAGCTTATGCCCAATCTCTGGTGCTACAAAAGCTGACTGGTGTCTCTGCCGTCCTTTCCTCGACCGTCGGCGTGCCGAACTCACTCGGCCCGGGTGAACTATTGCAGCACTACGGCACCAAAGCGCAAAAAGACCACTACCTGCCTCGTCTGGCAGAAGGTAAGGAAATTCCTTGTTTCGCCCTGACTAGCCCAGAAGCCGGCTCTGATGCAGGCTCAATTCCTGATTTTGGCATCGTCAAAAAAGGGATGTGGCAAGGTGAAGAAGTCTTGGGGATGGAACTGACCTGGAATAAGCGCTACATCACGTTGGCCCCAATCGCGACTGTGTTAGGTATGGCCTTTAAGCTGTTCGATCCCGATCACCTGCTGGGTAATGAGGAAGATCTCGGCATTACCTGCGCCTTGATCCCAACCGATATCGACGGGGTCCAAATTGGCCGTCGTCACTTCCCGTTAAACGTGCCATTCCAGAATGGTCCGACTCAGGGTGACAAAGTCTTCGTGCCCATCAGTTTTATCATCGGTGGCCAGGAAATGGCCGGTCAGGGATGGCGTATGCTGGTTGAATGCTTGTCTGTCGGCCGTGGTATCACTTTGCCATCGAACTCCACAGGCGGCCTGAAAACCGCAGCCATGGCAACCGGTGCCTATGCCCGTATTCGCCGCCAGTTCAAGTTACCGATCGGTAAAATGGAAGGTATTGAAGAACCATTGGCCCGTATAGCAGGCAATGCCTACGTCCTGGACTCAGCCAGTAACCTGACGGTCTCCGGTATTGATTTAGGCGAGAAACCTTCGGTCATCTCAGCCATCGTCAAATACCACTGTACCCACCGCAGCCAGCGTAGTGTTATTGATGCCATGGACGTAGTCGGTGGTAAGGGGATCTCCATGGGGCCAAGCAACTTCCTGGCACGTGGCTATCAGGGCGCGCCTATTGCGATTACCGTGGAAGGCGCAAACATCCTCACCCGCTCAATGATAATCTTCGGCCAAGGGGCAATACGCTGTCACCCTTATGTGCTGGAAGAGATGGATGCGGCTTACAATGATGATGCAGAAAAAGCACTGAATGGTTTTGATAGTGCCCTGTTCGGCCACGTTGGCTTTGTGATCAGCAACATGGTCCGTTCATTCTGGTTCGGCCTGACTGACGGCAGGGGGTCCTCGGCACCACGCAAGGATGCCACGGCCCGTTACTACCAGCAACTGAATCGCTACAGTGCCAACCTTGCCCTGCTCGCCGATATTTCAATGGCAGTGCTCGGCGGTTCGCTGAAGCGCAAAGAGCGCCTGTCTGCCCGTTTGGGTGACGTACTCAGTCAGCTCTACCTCTCGTCAGCAACCCTCAAGCGTTATGCGGACGACGGCTGCAAGCAAGATGACCTGCCACTGGTTCACTGGGGCTTGCAGGACTCGCTATACCAGGCTCAGGAAGCACTGGATGAGTTCCTGCGTAATTTCCCGAACCGTCCGATTGCCGCGATCATGCGCACCATGATCTTCCCTCTTGGGCTGGGGCGTGTAAAACCGACGGACAAGTTGGATCATAAAGTTGCCCGTATTATTCAGACACCGAGTGAAACCCGTAACCGTATCGGTCGCGGTCAGTTCCTGGAAGCATGCGAGAACAATGCGGTTGGTATGATTGAAGAGACACTGAAAGATATTTTGGCCGCCGAGCCAATCTATGATCGTGTCTGTCAGGCTGCCGGCAAGAAGTTCCCGTTCATGCAGCTGGATAATGTGGCGACGGTTGGCCTGGAGCTTAATGCTATCAACGAGAGTGAAGCCGAGCTGTTGCGCCGAGCTGAAGAAGGTCGCTTACGCACGATCAATGTCGATGATTTTGAACCCGAAGAACTGGCAGCCAAACCCTACCAGCCATCGGAAAAAGACATTGCAGCCTGATAACACTTAGATTACTCAAGCTAACAAAAAGGGAAGCCACAGTGGCTTCCCTTTCTTTTTGAGCTAATCACCAAGCAAGCTGGATGCCTTGACTTACCCTATGTTGTTTACTGCTATCAGGACGCCGGAACAACCAGTGAATCTTCTTCCAGCACTTTCTTCATTTTGCGCTTGCGCCATAGGAAGGCAATCACAACCACCAGCACCACTACCAGTACGTTGGCACCCAGGATAATTTTCATCACCTTGGAGCGCTCAGCCTGCTTCTCCGCTTCAATTCGCAGCATCTCTTCCCGTTTGGCTTTGGCTTCCTGCTGGGCCCTGAACTCTTCCAGGTTACGATCCAGCTGCAGCTCGGCCATCACCGCAAAATGATTTTCCGGTAGCTTGAAGATCAGCTCCCGGTTATTGAAGTTATCAGTCGCATATAACCAGCCATACCAGCCATAACGACCCGGCGCCTCGCCATTGGGCAGGCGTACCTTCAATCCGTCTTCGTCAGACAGGGCATGTTGCTGGCTGATGGTCTCATCGCCGTCAGGGTTTATCTGCACAATGTGGGCAGCAAGGGAGCCGGGCAGTAATGCTCCCTCTTCCGTTTCTACCACGACCTGGTGGGGCTCACTGCGTCCGCGTCCCTGAATAAAGCTCGCCCGCAGTGGCGGCGGATACACGAGTACCTCCTGCTCGACGGTACGCAGGAAAACGCCATTGCCCGAGGTGATCCTGACCCGATACTTGCCTGGCTGGACAGTCACGGGCAGGGCGACCGTAAAGACACCGTCTCCCGGTACCTCATCAAAGGACAGTCCGTCATCGGCAAACTCGCCCAGGACGATTGGGCTCGGCTGTGCTTCTTTCGGAAGGTTATCGGCATCTTCAATGTATTCGTAAAAAACGACTGACATCTTTACCCGATCAAGAAAATCGCGCATGGTCAGCAGCTTTTCCTCCTGGGTCAGGCGGGCGGTAAACTTAATTGTCTCGGACTGATAGAGCCGCGAAGGCAGATCCTCCACCGTCAGTTGGAGGTTGGACAAGACAACGATCCGGTTCTTCGGGGTGACCTTGCCGACGGCCTGCCAGGGGCCCGGCATCGGGTTTTCGATAGAAATGATGTCCATCCCAGGCTCGTCATACCAAGCAACATTCTTCGGATGACGAAAGGAATAGTATTTCTTGCCATCAGGACGCACCAGGACAATCGCCCGGCTGTTGTCTCCCCGCTTGACGACAAACGAGACCTGTTCGACCGTCGGATCAACACGGAAACGGTTATCCAGCCACGACATAGCCGTACTGTCTTTTGCCCAAGACAGTACCGGTATCAGCATCACTAGCAATAATAACCGCCGCATAGCACCTCTATTGACGCCACAGCGAGACGTCACCTTTTTTCTCGATAAGATCCAAGCGCGATTCATGCGCTTGTATTTCATCGGCCGATGCCTTGATGATCTTTAATGATTTTCTTCCTGATGCCAGACGGCGGATGGCACTTTCTGTACCAGTGTCACTTTCTTCGCTGCCGGCGCTGAGTGCCAGCGATGTCTGGCCACCTGTCATCATCAGGTATACGTCAGCCAGGATCTCGGCATCGAGCAATGCCCCGTGGAGAGTACGGTGCGAGTTATCTATACCGTATCGCGAACACAGTACATCAAGGTTGTTTCTTTTTCCCGGGAACAGCCGCTTGGCCATCTCCAGGGTATCGGTGACCTTGCAAAAGTCCTCGGTCTTGCCGATTGACGAACCCATTTTCCTGAATTCGTAATCCATGAAGCCGATATCGAAGGGCGCGTTGTGAGCCACCAGCTCTGCCCCACGGATAAACTCCATAAACTCTTCATGGATTTCCCGGTATGTCGGCTTATCAAGCAAGAACTCATCGGTAATACCGTGAACATCAACCGCTTCCGCATCGATCTCCCGATCCGGTTTGATATAGACATGGAAACTATTACCCGTCAGCTTACGGTTGATAATTTCAACTGCACCGATCTCGATAATACAGTGGCCTTCATAGTGAGGGCCGGTCATATTCATACCGGTTGTTTCGGTATCGAATACGATAATACGTTCGTTAGTAGCTTTCATAGTAGCGATTGTGTCAGACTAAAGTTTTTCCTAAAGCGAATACTACCAAATATGTCCAAGCAGGTAGAAATTTTCACCGATGGTTCTTGCCTCGGCAACCCGGGGCCAGGTGGTTATGGTACCGTCATGCGTTACAAGCAGCACGAAAAAGAGCTCAGTGGCGGCTTTTACCTGACAACAAATAACAGAATGGAACTGCTGGCAGCCATTATCGGCCTGTCAAGCCTCAAAGAGTCCTGCCAGGTTGATCTCACCACCGACAGTCAATATGTCCGCCAGGGGATCACCCAGTGGATCCATAACTGGAAGAAACGCGGCTGGAAGACTGCCGATAAAAAACCGGTTAAAAATGCCGATCTCTGGCAGCGTCTTGATACAGAAACACAGCGCCATCAAGTATCGTGGCACTGGGTAAAAGGCCACGCTGGCCATCCGGAGAATGAACGCTGTGACGATTTGGCCCGTGCTGCCGCCGAGTCCCCGACCCAGGATGATACCGGCTACAAGGCGTAACGACTTCAACTCGCTGCAACAATGTTACGCCCCTTTTATTTTCTGGCTTACCTTGGTCCGGCAGTTGAGTCCCAGCGGCGTTAGCTGACGCCGCAACTTCCAGGTTGGTTTTATCGGCTTGAGGGGGACCGTCCGCTTACGGGCGACAATCAAGTACATGCTGCCAACCGACGAACACGTTTCAGACAACACGCTTTCTGCCCAGGCCGAGCAGGCCTGATGCTTTGTCGCCGGCAGTACCGCAAAATTCTCGTGAAAGACCACCTCGTAATTCAGTACTCCCAGCCAGTCTTTCACCCGCATCGGCATAAACATCCGCCCTTTCCACGGAAAGCGCTTGCGATTCCAAGGCAGCAAACCCCGCATACCGAGAATACTTACCGGGTTATAGCCGCTTAACAGGATATAGCCGTCATCCACCATCACCCGGTCGATCTCCCGCAGCAAGCGGTGGGGGTCTGAACAATAATCTAATTGATGGGTGATCACACAGGCATCAAACGACTTTTCCACAAAAGGCAGGGAAAAGTGGTCGGCTATGACCGTATGCAGCGGATTGAACTTATCAATGCAAATCTGATGCTGGATGTTACAATGGCCACTGGCGAGCTCACAACTTAGCCCACCAAGCTTTAACATATGATAGCCGAATAGCTTTGGCCACCATTCATCAAGCTGGGCCTGGAGCAGCTCCGCCGCCCATTCGCCATTGACGACTTGTGACCAGGTATGTGGTGATTCAATATCTGTTAACGTGCGGGCTGGCTTCATAAGTTATTGCTCAACACCTAAAGGCTGGAGACAAATTACATGCTTACAGTAAAAAGCATACCTGCATTTAATGACAATTACATCTGGCTTATTCACAGTCCGGACAAACGTTGCGTCGTCGTTGATCCTGGTGATGCAACGCCAGTAATCAAGGTGTTACAAGAAGAAGAGCTCACTCTTGATGCCATTCTGGTCACTCATCACCATCATGACCATATTGGCGGGATCAGCGAGCTCAAGCGCGCGTTTCCTCATGTCAATATAGTTGCCCCTTCTGCCGAGCCCATTCCCGGCGTCTCGCAGTCTGTCGACGATGGCGACCAAGTAGAAATATTCGGCGAACGCTTTATGGTACTGAGCGTTCCCGGACACACCGCAGGCCATGTTGCCTATGTCGGGGACGAAAAGCTGTTTTGTGGCGATACCCTGTTCTCCGGTGGTTGTGGCCGCTTGTTCGAGGGTACTCCGGCTCAAATGTACAGCTCGCTACAGAAAATTGCAGCGCTACCAGACGAAACTGAAGTCTACTGCGCCCATGAATATACAAGCAGTAATATTGCCTTTGCCTTAGTCGCCGAACAGGACAACCCTCACCTGCAACGTTACCGCGAAGATGTCAGCCGACTGCGGGCACAGGGTATCAGCACGATCCCGTCGACATTACGACAAGAAAAATTAATAAATCCGTTTTTACGCTGTGATCAAGCCAGTATCAAAAAATCCGTTGCAGATAAGGCATTTGACGACAGTGATCTGGAGACCTTCGCTGCACTGCGTCGTTGGAAAGACGAATTTTGACCTGGGTCACTTGTCTCCAAGGTAGTTGGCCAAGTATCATCTCCAACTATTTTGGCTTTAGGCAGGTTCCATGAAATCCCGATTTTTTTTAGCGAGCGCGCTATTACTGGCTGGTTGCCAAATTACGAATACGACAAATACAGTAGAAGAACAAACGAATACAACCAATAAGAACGAAGAAGCCTCTGTACAAGTGCCAGCGGCTTCTGCACAGGAAGAAACAACCAAGCCTGTCGCCATTGAAAAGGTCATCGTAGCAACGCCTCAGGACCAAGACGATGTATGGAAGCGCATTACCATGCAGCTGACCGCCGATATTCCTGAAAACAAACGCGTCAAATACTACCGTAACTGGTACCTGCGCTATCCGGGCCATCTTAAAACCGTTGCCGGGCGCGCCGAACCCTTTCTATATTACATCACCGAAGAAATCGAAAAACGTAACCTACCACTGGAACTCGCCCTGCTTCCTATTGTTGAAAGCTCTTTTGATCAGTTTGCCTACTCCCACGGCAGAGCAGCAGGTCTATGGCAAATTATTCCAGATACCGGTCGTCGTTTCGGATTAGAGCAAAACTGGTGGTATGACGGTCGCCGCGATGTTGTCGAATCGACCCAGGCAGCATTGGACTTGCTGGAGTACCTGAACCGAAAGTTTGATGGCGACTGGCTTCATGCCCTCGCAGCTTACAACACCGGTGAAGGACGTGTATTCCGGGCAATTCGCAAGAATAAGGCTGCCGGCAAACCGACTGACTTCTGGTCACTGGATCTTCCGAAAGAAACCAGCGGTTATGTACCTAAGCTTTTGGCTGTTGCCGACGTGATCAAAAACCAAAAGAAATACGGTATAACCATCCCGGCGATTCCTAATGAACCTGCGGTTGAGCTCGTCAAGCCGGATACCCAGATGGATCTAGCCATGGCCGCCAGCTATGCCGGCATGAAGCTCAAAGATCTGCAAAACCTCAACCCTGCCTACAACCACTGGGCGACCTCACCGGATGGCCCTAACCACCTACTCTTGCCAATCGACAAAGTTGACCACTTCAATAGCCAGTTTGCCAGTAATGGCCGCCAGGGAATGAAAGTGGTTCGCTACAAAGTGAAATCTGGCGATACATTGAGTGTACTTGCACAGAAACATAAGACCACTACCAAACAGATCCAGCGGGCTAACAATATGTCCGGCAGCAATATTCGTGTTGGCCGCCATATTCTGATCCCAGTCGCGATGCAAGATGGCGAGAGTATATCGGCTCAGCTTGCCGCCCGAACCCAGAAAAGCCATGGCAGCGGCTATCGTACAACCTACGTAGTGAAGTCTGGCGACAGTCTGTGGACTATTGCCCGCAGTGAGAAAGTCTCTATTGACCAAATCACCAAGTGGAATGGCCTAAGCAAGAATAAGCCGCTACGTATCGGACAGAAGCTGACCCTTTGGAAGAACAGTGCAACGGGTGGCGTCATCCGTACTGTCTACTACAAGGTCCGCTCCGGTGATAACCTCAGCGCCATAGCCCAGCGGTACAAAGTCAAAGTTTCAGACCTTGTAAAATGGAATCAGATTAGCGGCCAGAAGTATCTAAAACCCGGCCAAAAATTAAAACTCTATGTTGA
Source organism: Photobacterium alginatilyticum (assembly GCF_009910675.1). GTDB lineage: Bacteria > Pseudomonadota > Gammaproteobacteria > Enterobacterales > Vibrionaceae > Photobacterium > Photobacterium alginatilyticum. The sequence goes on from NZ_RSEJ01000034.1 coordinate 54,739, forward strand.
TGTAACTAAGGTCAGTGTATGACACCGTCTAAAAACCCATTCATTGCGGTATTCGATGCATTCCGCTCCCCAATTGACTGCTTTGCGGCCGTATACGATCGTCCTAGATGGGCCTTTCTGCCCTACCTGATCGTTATCTTGGGACCCATTTTCTTCTGGAGCAGCTATTTCAGCAATGTGGACATGGCCTGGCTACAGCAGGAGCTAATGGTTCAGTTTACAAATCTGAACCAGCAGATGGAGCCGTCATTGCTGACCCAAGAAGCTTTGCATGCTAGCGAAGTCGTCGCTGATATTGCCGGACGCACGTTATGTATATTTGTTCTGGCACTTTGGCTGCACCTAGCCACCAAGAGTAATCAGTACAAGCACAGCTATGGCAAATGGCTGGCCGCATCATGCTTTATCATGCTACCAACTCTGATCGGCGATTTTGCCAGCTACACCAACATCATGTTCAACAGCAACAATATCATGCCGAATGCAGCCGATCTCAATAGCTTGAACGGCCTGATAAAATTGCCGATGAGCAATCCATGGGCGTCTTTTGCGGCAACAATCCCGCTACTGGCACCGTGGTATATCACACTGACTTATGCTGTTGTGACAGCATGGACTGACTTTGATCGGGCCAAATCAATTGTCGTCGCCATTCTTCCGTGGCTGCTCGCACTGATTATTTGGCCAATCATGATCATTGCAGTCTGAAGCTGGCAATAATGGGATTATGATCTGAGGCATCGGTTTTCGGTGCCTCTGCACTGACAAGCTGGAGATCGCGGTAATACAAATGATCCAGCGGCTTGCCAAACACCTTGATCCGCTGATCTTCTCTCAAATGGACATCACGAAGCCCCAGACTTTCGGCAAACGTATTAACAACATCGATCCGAGCCTGGCGCCAGGTGTTAAAGTCACCGGCCAAAATAATTGGCCCGGAATGAACAGCCAATACCGTCCGCAGGCTATCGAGCTGCTCCTGATATTCATCAAGCCCTACCGCAAAGTTCACACCATGCAAATTCACAACGATCAGTGTATTGCCGTCTGAAAGCGCAAACTCAGACAATAGCGCTGATTTGGGCAACCGGAGCCAAGGCTCCATCGTCAGGTAGGCACAGGTACTTTTGGCGTTGACGCTCGATAAGTTCATCACTCCCGCCGGCGTATTCATAAACTTAAACGCATTAGCCATCCGCACTTTCCAGTTGCTGTCATCCAGGTAATCACGTAAGTCGGTATTCAAGCTTGCTTCCTGTAACAGGACCAATTCACTATCTAGTGAAAATGACTCCAGGGCTGAGCGCCAGTTTTCTTTTTGTTGCTTATAGATGTTCCATACCGACACAGTAAACTCACCGTCGGTGTCCAAAGGATGTGCGATAGCATTTTCAATACAGCGGTAGGAAAACTGCGGAGCCAGTACATTCGCGCTGACTTCTGGCGTGTCGGCAACATCAAATGACCAATTAAAAGCACTGACACCTAATACTCCGGCTACTACACCAAGCCCTGCCGCTACTTTTGCATACCGCGTCATTTACATCCCCTTTTTTGAAACGAAACCAGCCCTGACAACAGAGCTGCCATTGAAAACCTAGAAAAGATAGTTAATCAGTAATGTTTGCCGTTATCGTAATAAGCCGTTGGAGTCAGCGCGGTAAAAATAACAGCAACATCTTGCTCTGGCTCTTCCAGAGCATTACGGACAGCTTCTGTGATATGTTGCGCGACCTGATCCTGGATCTCTTGGCCACGGTCGAACCAAAGCACCTCAACGAATGGATACGCAAACGACACCTCACCATCAAAAATGAAGGTTGTCGAAATATGCTCTAGAGTGAAATCTTCGCGAGGACAGGCCATCAAAGGCTGGAGATCATCTACCAATGCCGTCGACAGTGACTTTACGGTATCAAATTCTACATCACGGAAACGAAGATGCGGCATACTTACTCCCAAATCGCTCACTGCAAAAGCCAACAAGATACCATTGAATTCGTGCGCTGCGCACCAATTTCTGCACTCTTGATGACAATTAACGCCAATATATAAGAGTCAATTTTAGCAGCTCTGACGCTAATCGGTTGAAGGTAAAATAGAATAACCCACTTGAACCAAGATCACATTTCTAGGATTTAAACGTCAACTATTCTCGATTCCACTAAGCAAGAACCCGCTAGAGCATAGTCAGAAAAACAAGCTTGCTGCTGAAATAATTGGCTACCGGCTACATATTTGATACCCTTCCACACAAATAAAACACCATTCAATTGCTATTTATGAAAAAGATCATTTTAATCACAGCCTTAGCATTTTCAGTACCTAGCTGGGCATTCAGTCAGGGTAATCATGAGGCAAGAATCGCATCACTCGAGCAGCAGGTCCGGTTGCTCTCCAAGCAAATTAAATATCTAGAGAGACAGATTGCACTTCAGGATGATGTCAATGAAAGCGGCGACCACATGTACCAATGCAAGATCCGCGTCTTTGGCGAGCAGTATACAGGCCGTTCAGCCAACAGAGGAAGCGCTGTCACCAAAGCTGTCGATGCATGTACTGATGCCCAGGAAGACATGTTCTGTCGCCCTGATAGTGTTCAGTGTCAGAAATATTAATATCGCTTTCTGTATACAGACAGCTGTGAAGCCTCATCGATAGTGAAGCTTTGTATATGAGCCAGAATTCCGAGGGATTATACCAATCTGGATAAGTAGTTGTTCAGATTTACTCTAATTACAAAATTCATAACGCAGTTAAAAGTGATTTTAACCAGCAAGAATGATCAAATGCTTATGTAGATTGGTATTAGATAGGACTTGCCAGCAAGTGAGCTGGCGAACCAAGGGGACGCCTAGTTATCCCAACATTACTTCGCAGAAGCAACAGACGAAAAAAAGCCCCAGTCTTTCGACTGAGGCTTCATATATGGCAGGGGTGGAGAGATTCGAACTCCCAACACGCGGATTTGGAATCCGCTGCTCTGCCAATTGGAGCTACACCCCTGTAGTTTGTTTCGTTTTTAATGAGTCGACACTCAAATAAGTGGCGGAGCGGACGGGACTCGAACCCGCGACCCCCGGCGTGACAGGCCGGTATTCTAACCAACTGAACTACCGCTCCACACTATTCTGTGTGCCAAACAAAGTCTTACTTTTAAATGCTTTGTTTAGAATATCTTGTGTTATGCGATGTAGGTTTTGAACTGAGAAGCGCAGTGTGCGTTAGCACATGAGCATCGCAAGTATCAAAAGATGCAAGCAATAACCAAGATAGGCAAATAAAGCCTGGCGATGTCCTA
>NZ_RSEJ01000236.1 GCF_009910675.1 Photobacterium alginatilyticum
CATGATGACGGATGATGACACCTATGTGCCACTTCCTAGCTGATTCCAAGGAATATGTACCTTTAAGAAATGAACACAAGGCCTATTGCGAAAACTACTCTTCATATTTATTCTTGCCACGGCTTGCTCCAAAAAGCCTGATGCTAAATTGAAACCTCCCCAGTTTGAATGGTTGGGGCATGAGGTAACTGCTTCGGCCTATAATTCTGTCTTTTGGCAAACGGATAGTATTTCTCCCTCGGTAGCTGCATGGGGGGATACCTTAAAACCCGGCATGAAATGCATTGCGGTCTCACGCGACCTCATTAAAATGGGGCTTACACACAATACGATGGTTAAAATAGACACCTTTCCAGACACCTTTTATGTAAAGGACAAAATGCACTGGAAGTGGAAAAACCGAATTGACATCTACATGGGAAAAGATGTAAAAAAAGCGCGGGAATGGGGAAAAAAGAGGTTGCAAATTTGCTATGCTCTCCCTTTGGACACTATTTTTA
>NZ_RSEJ01000237.1 GCF_009910675.1 Photobacterium alginatilyticum
CCTAACGCTTGCGATAAGGTGCCCCGCACGAAACTAACAAAGCACACTGAACTTCATACCAAAACCGCCGAGTGTAACGGGTCACCTTGATTGCTTTGTTAGGCATTTCCACTTGTGGCCCCCCTACTTGGCCGCCGAAYTCTCAGCGCAGTCCGCTGCCAACCATGGGATACAGCATGCACTAAATCTCAAGTAACACTAATACTATCAACAYCTTAAAGCCAGCTACATTTGCATGACACCCTGATGAGGTGCTAATCGAGGCTGCATCACTGAACGAATGGGTTAAGTAAACGACAAGCCTTTCACAGCGGTGTATCGAAGAAGCTAGGAATGTATATTGCCATCGTCAGAGGCAACAAAGAACGGAACAACCTGCATTTCCCCGAACGTTAAGGACAGCCCTACGGTGAACGAGTGGCCTAAGATTTCCCGTTCTTGGGCGATGCGGTTACGACCAGATCAAAAAGCAGGCTTTTCCCATGCCTAACGCCTGC
>NZ_RSEJ01000238.1 GCF_009910675.1 Photobacterium alginatilyticum
TTCAATAAGCAAAGTATCGCGTTGCAACAATGGCTTTCTCTTAGACAAAGTGGCTTTCGGTAATCAATAGTGCCTCTTGATAAGCCAATAGTGGCTTTTCTAATGCTAAAGTGGCTTTGAATAAGCTAAGAATCGCTTTGCAACAGTGTCTTTCTCTTAGAAAAAGTGGCTTTCGCTAATCAAAAGTKGATTTKGCAAAGCCAAAAGTGGCTTTTSCAATGCTAAAGTGGCTTTGAATAAGCAAAGAATCGCTTTGCAACAGTGTCTTTCTCTTAKACAAAGTGGCTTTCGGTAATCAAAAGTGCYTCTTGATAAGCCAATAGTGGCTTTTCCAATGCTAAAGTGGCTTTGAATAAGCAAACARTCGCTTTGCAACAGTGTCYTTCTGTTAGAAAAAGTTGCTTTCGCAAATCACAAGTGGCTTTYSCAAAGCCAAAAGTTGCTTTTTMTATGCTAAAGTGGCTTTCAATAAGCAAAGTATCGCTTTGCAACAATG
>NZ_RSEJ01000239.1 GCF_009910675.1 Photobacterium alginatilyticum
GTGGAAAGTAAAGCGAGAAATTAAATATGATTACTAACTAAGATTGCTTTTTCTAGAGTGTTTAAACTAATTACTATCCTATGTGGGAAGAACSGTTAGTGGYCAAARCTCTCACTATTTGGCRAATCRTTTTTCTCCCTAYAAGWTTATAATTGAAAGCTACTTGCTAAGTTACTAACTAYTCMTAAATTATTTKCTTGTCGAGTTTTTACTAASTACTCCTAAATTACWARTTTATGTAGAGAGRATYGTTAGTKKCCAAARCTCTCACTATTTGGCAAATCRTTWTCCTTCCTACAAATTTACTAACTAAGCTAYGAGTTCAACATTATTTAACTAAGATTAAGGAAGAAGGCTAAACGATAAGTAAAGAAAGTAAAACATATCATTTCATTAAAAGAGTTTAAACTACTTATTGCAAACAACTAAGAGAAATTATTACAGCTAATGAAAACTAACAAAATCTAACCAAACAAGTGGAGGTAGAAAGAAACG
>NZ_RSEJ01000241.1 GCF_009910675.1 Photobacterium alginatilyticum
AATATCCGTCATATTAAAAATTATTTTAATTAGCTTTTTAATCTAAAAATAGAAGAAAATCCGACCAAAAATATTAAAAATCAGTAAGACTCAGTTTAGTAGTTATAAAGTAGTATAAAAAGGTTTTTAGTAATTATTGAGTAGTTTTAGTATTTTTAAAGTAATTTAGTAGTATTAAAAAGKCATTTTTCGCATTAAAAACWCCAAAAAAATAGTTTAATTARGTTTTTAAATTGAAAAACAGAAAAAAACAGAWTASTAACCTACTTTTATATATCTAAGTCTATTGTAGTAGTATTAGTRTTATTRAGCAATTTTCCAWWAGWTAGTAGTMKTAAAAACCGCAYTTTTAWWCGAAAAATAMAAAAAAATTAGTTTAATYGMAAAAATTGTAGTATCCTTAGAAAATTAGTATTTCATTAGTACTTTTATAAAAACGAAAAAAAAAAAAAGAGAAAAGTCGGGGTTAGATTAGCCAGAAAATACAAAAACGC
>NZ_RSEJ01000035.1 GCF_009910675.1 Photobacterium alginatilyticum
TTCATATCATCTGAATACTTGTACGCTGGAGGGGATCAATAACAAGATAAAACTCATCAAGCGTATGGGATACGGATATCGAGATACGGAATACTTCTTCCTAAAGATAAAAGCAGCTTTCCCCGGAAAGCCGCGATGAACCTTTTTTCTTCGTAGCAACACTGAACCTGTCCGCTTATGCTTCATGCACCATTTTGGTTGAGACAGCAAAGCGGTTCCAGGCATTGATGGCTATGATCTGCATAATGCATTGCGCCAACACATTTTCTCCCAGTAGCGTCAGACACCGCTGGTAGGTTTCGTCCGACAGTCCGTGGTCGGAAATTTTAGTGATCTCGTCTGTCATTGCCAGCACAGCCCGTTCGGTTTCACTAAATAGTGGTGACTCTTCCCATGCCGACAAAGCCAGCAGCCGCTGCTCAGTTTCATTGTGTGCCAAGGCCACAGGCGCATGCATCTGGATACAATAAGCACATTTATTGATCATGGATGCACGGAGCTTGATCAGTTCGCGAAGTGATACCGGAATATCGGTTGTACTCAGGTAAGACTCCACTCCCATCATCGCCTGGACGGCTTTCGGCTGAACGGTGCTGATATCGATGCGTTTTGACATAAGGGTGATCCTCGGTTGTTTTATCGGATTCGATGAACCTGGTGTACCTGCTTTTTCTCGGTTCACCAGGAAAGTGATGTCATTGTGCGCCATTCGACAAATAGATAGAATACAACCAAAATCTGCAATAGTTTTGCATCATACGCAAAGGTTAAATATGCTGGATCTAGCCCGAGTTTTTATCCAGGTCGTCGACTCAGGAAGCTTTTCAAAAGCAGGACAGACACTGAATATGGCCCCGTCTTCCGTTGCCCGAAATATTGACAACCTCGAGCGGCAATTGAATGTCACCCTGTTTAAACGCAGCACCCGCCAATTGCTTCTCACTGAAGAAGGCCAGTATTTTTTGGCCGGAGCAACCAAGCTGATCGAAGATACCGATCAGCTTGTGCTATCTATGAATGCCCTGAATGATGAGCCCAGAGGCACACTGCGGATCTCAGTCTTCGAGAGTTTCGGTAACCTTTGCGTTTGCCCCTATCTGCCCGAGTTTTTGGCTAGGTATCCGCAAGTAAACGTAGAGATCGAGCTCGATAACAAGTTGGTCGATCTCAATGCTGAAAACATTGATGTTGCAATCCGAGTCGGACGGCCGGTTGATAGCAGCTTGAATGCACGCAAACTCATGACCAACCATACGTTACTGTGCGCAGCACCAGCATACTTGGCCCGATACGGCACACCTCAAAAACCGGAAGAGGCCAGCGAACATAATTGCCTATTGCTAAACCATGACAGGCAAAGAAGCTACTGGCATTTTTCGCAAAAAAAACAGCACAAGAAGATCCCGGTCCAGGGTAACCTGACTTCGAAAGGGGGCTCTCCGCTGCTGGCCGCAGCAGAAGGCGGAGCGGGGTTACTGCTGTTATCTAGCTGGATGCTGACAGACGCCCTCAAAGAGGGGCGGCTTGTTCCCGTGCTGCCAGAGTGGCAGGTGATGCAACATGAGCACACCAGCGGGGAAATTTATGCCATCTATCGCGGCGGGAAATACCCCAAACCTCATCTACGCGCCTTCATCGATTTCTTGCTTGAAAAAACTGAACAGCACAGTCTGTATCTGTAGAGAATCTGAACAACAAGCCAAAGCGGATCCACCGCCTTGGCTATAAAGTCGCCTTGGTTAGATTTAGTTTAGTTACGAGTCCTGACTCAGGCTATTTAGAATCGACCGAACCTTTTGCTCATTTTCTTCGTACTCGGTTAACGCCTGAATCACCCTGAGACAATCAGAACTCAATCGATACCGATTGGTATATTGCACATCGGTATAAATCGCTGCTGGAAAATCATCGGGGATGCCCAACGGTTCAATATGACCAGCCGACGGATCCTGGTAATTCCGGTGATGCTTGAGGTTCGGCCAACTGATGATTTCTACCGCCGCCTTGGCAATTCCAACCATCCATCCCTCCTGGACTTCTTGTGGAGAAAGATCGAAGTAACTGTCGGTACTGACATCGGCATCAAGCCAGCTCTGTACAGTGGCCAGATAATGTTGATGGTCATAGTCTTCTATTAATTCGCTGACGGCTGATGAAGACTGAAAGGCAAAAGACGTATTGAGCAGATATAGCTCTGCGAGTGTCATGTTACTCAATGCAGCAAATGCAATATCAAACGCCCTTTCATGTAATCTGGCTTCGACGGCAAGGCGCTGTTTCTCTTCATTCAGACGCTTTTCCTTTAAATGCCGAATCCGATTTTTGCCATCTTCGATCAGCTGCTGTGCCTGCTGCAGGACATCAATTTCGGCTGATGAATAAAGTTCACTGAGATCGGACAAGATTACGTTTTTGATAATATTGGATGCGGTGGTCGCCTTCGCCTGTTTGCTTTTCAAAGCCTGGCTGTTTGCAAAATCGAGCATGATCTACCCCTCAATATCAACACCACGATACCTAAGCTGCCTATACAACAAAGGCATATGGTAAGTGCCAACTAACACCTTTCTTGCAAACCTCTCTGCCGATGGACTCTCCTCTTCACGTTTGACTGTTATCTCTAGTGTAGACAAAAAACTCTATTTTTTAGTGATTTGCCTTTGAAACTAATCACACACAAAAGTATAGGGCACCGCCCCCATCGGGATGAGGTGCCCTGACGGACTCCGTGTATTACCCGGTTAAGGCTTACTCTGATTAAGGCGCGTACTTCGCAAACACTTCGGCTTCTGTCATGTTTTGGGTGTCATTGCTAAAGGCGTAATACTCTGGTTTCTTATCAATAAAGATTTGATGATCCATTTTCATCTGATCCTGCTGATCAAGAATACCAGCCGTAATAATATGCTGACCATTCCCCTTTAATAGGTAGAACAAATGTGTCCCGCACTCCTTGCAAAAAGCTCGCTCGGCCCATTCAGAAGAAACGTAACGACTGACAAACTCTTCACCGTTAATCGTGATTTCAGCCCCGCCGTCAACGGCAAGGAATGGCCCTCCTCCCCATTTACGGCACATCCCGCAATGACATGCTCCGACATGCAAATCAGCGGCTTTCGCTTCAATCGTCACTTTTCCACATAGGCAGCTGCCAGATACCGCTTGTTTCTCACTCATATGTCCTCCTTGTCTTGTTCCATCTTATAAATTATTACCATGATACTGTATATATATACAGCCGCCATTATTCAACTATAGACAAGAATTACTGTGAGCAAGATGCAAGTTTCAAACAGCATTATCCATAACAACTGCCTGCCACCTAGTGCCAGCCGATCTGCCACTCCAAAGAATCGGTTAGCTCTCGCCAGTTAAGCTCATACTCATGTCGGTTAATCACCGCCTCAATAACACAGCGTTTAACCTTATGGTTCTCATCAAACTCAACCTGGGTTACAACAAAATGCCTCTCCCGATGAACGGGATGTACTTTGGTCCATTTGCTATTTAGCAATGCCTTTGGGTGAATACGGTTCATATCAGGATCCCTTTACAGGCCTTTGCTATAGCCAACGCTTCAAACCGACTTTCCGATCATTTGATCGCAGCAATTAACTCATTTCTTTCGATAAAATCGGAAAACGAGATACACGGCATTACCTGCAATCTTTTGATCTGCCTGTCTCTGCCTGATCACAATGTATATCCACTCCCAGTTTCCCCAAAAAAAACACCCTAGCTGCTCGCAAGCAGCTAGGGTGTGACTTATCTAATGAGAGAAAACAGGCAATCGCAGGCTATACCAACAATTTACTGCCCAGCGCCTTGGCCTGTTCGTCATCGACGACCGCCTGCACTGAGATATCCATATCGCTATTCCATTTCAGCGCGTAGGCAGAAACCGCCTCGATACTATCAGACTCGCAAATCGCGACTCCCGTTCCGCTGACCAAATCATGCCAGCGGCCAATCATCTTGATCTCTTCCCCCATCATCGCCTGATCCTGCTCTGTGGTAAGCTGAGAAAAATGAGCCAGCGTCGCATGCAGCTTGCCTTGGTGTAACTGCCAGGTAATTAAAAACGTCATCATCAGTACCTCGTTTTAGCACTGAGGATAAGTATAGATAAGGAGGTGCACGGCCTGTGGCTCAATGCATGCGTCCGATAGGCCTCCAATACAAAAGGCGATTAACACCAACGAGTTAGCCGTTATTTGCAATCAAGAGATCGTCAACTAATAGAGCTATAGGCTCTGTCGATCAATGCTTGCGTCTCTGATACTGGAAGTGCCTTGTCGAAATAGTAACCCTGGGCACAGTCGCAACCGAGCTGTGTTAACAGTTCACGCTGCTCCCGAGTTTCGACCCCTTCAGCAAGCACCTTAACCTGCAGCACGCGGCTCAGCTCAATGATCTGCCGGGTAAATTCACGGTCCAGTTCGGTATTGCAGATATTCTCGATCAGTGTGCGATCCAATTTCAGCTTATCCAGCGACTGGCAGAAAGTACGAATTAAGTTCAGTGATGAGTAGCCAGTGCCAAAATCATCGACCGCAATATTGATCCCGGCACTTTTTAGCTGCGTAATATTGTCCCTCAGCGTACTGATATTCTTTGCTGTTGCCGTCTCTGTGATTTCTATTTCAATCAGCTCAGTCGGACATTGGGTTGTTTTAATAATATTCACAATACGAGAGACAAACGTCGTCATCTCTATTGTTTTAAAGGATATATTGATTGCTATCCGAGGGGTATTTACACCATGCTTTCGCCATTCAACAATTTGTGAACAAACCTGATGAAATACCCACAAGTCAAATTCAAAATGCAAACCAATCTCTTCAGCAATACCCACAAAAATATCCGGAGGAATATTACCCAACTCCGTATGTTGCCAGCGAGATAATGCTTCAAAACCAATAAGCATACCATTGCTCAAATCATATTGGGGCTGAAAATATATCTTGATCTGGTTTTGTTCTATCGCCTGAGGTAACTCTTCAATGATAAGCTTCTTAAATACCAAATCATCTTTCGTCTGTTCCGTCGCCAAGCAATATTTGGAAGTACTGAACTTCTTTGCTTCTCTCATTGCGATTTCAGCCGCCACTTCCATCGCATGATAACTGTCATAAACAGCACTTTCAGCACTGACTCCAATACTAAAAGATTTATTTACCTGATGACCACCATTGAGTTTCAGCGGCATTGCCGCAACATCACAAAGGTGTTTGCAGATATGAACAACATAGGCATCAAAGGATTCGGCTGACAACCCGTTATAATCTTCGACCAATACCCCAAATTTTGCATTGGAATAACGAACCACCAAGCCCCTGTCGTTAATACTTTCCTGTAGCGTTTTCCCCAACACCCATAAATAGTTATCGCCGACATCGAAGCCATAACGAAAATTCATCGTTGAAAAATTATCGACAGAAAAAATAAGCAACGCCAATTTCGGTTTATGCCTTTCAGGGAGACGAAGTAAGTACTCAGCTCGAGAACGTATTGCCCAGCCATTAGGCAGTCCCGTAATCGGATCAACCGATTTATTTTCCAGCACCCGGAAATACAGCTCAAAGACATTCACCTCATCCTTGCTAGCAAGGCATTGCATATCAACCGGCAGTGAATAATGATGTTTGTTTTTCAGCGCAGCTTTGACGGATTTCCTCTGAGCGCTATCAACAACATAAGCAGTAAGTTGTTCATTGCTTATGGTGTGCTGGGTCTTCGCATCAAGAATAGATAAAACACTATGCAATTTGCAGCCTATTATTTCTGACTTCACATATCCAACTTGCTCTGTAAAAACGTCATTACACGCAATTACAATATCATTGTGGATAGTCAGTGCTGGTAATAGCGAATATGCAACATCACTCATCAGTGTACTCGTTAGTATTCTTTTTATTAATATTCTGTGGAACGCAGCCTCAGCATTATTTTCATCATGATACAGGACTTTTTCATTGAGCTGTTGAATATTTTCTCTAATTGATATTAATTTTTTAAGGCCTCAACAACCGCAATCTCCCTTGTATATAACCACTTAAAATATAGGTTAATAGGTCAAACCAGTGTTCAATCTGTATCTAGTAGTTATTATTAATCATACTATTAGAGCGAACAATCCAACGATAGCCTCTATTATCACGAGCTGATTAAACAGAAAAAAGAACGATACCAAAGAAGCGGTAAACTGCTCAGACACGAAAATAACGAACCAGGTGTCAAGGCAATTTCATTTATGAAGAGGGGTAGTAGAAACTTCGCTAATACCTGAATTTTATCAATAAGCTACAAGAACAAACATAAAATAGCGCCTGACAGTATCAGGCACTGGGTATAATCCATAATTTAAGGCTGCACTTGCGCCAACTGCGAATAATCCAGCCATTTCAGGCTGTCTTGCCACCAGTAGGTGGTACGTACAGGTTGCGAGAAATCCAGCGATTCACCGATCAAAGGCGTAACCAGCTCCGTATTATGGACCTCAGCCTCGGCAATCAAGTCATTCACCGGCTCATCCCAACGATGAAGGAACAGCTCGTAAGTAGACCAATGCACCGGAAAGAGCTTTTCGGCCCTGACATCCAGATGAGCCTGCATGGTATGAGCTGCCTGCATATGGCCCCAACCCTCGACCGGGTAGCCTTTGCCGTTCTTCACATTGGCGGCTACTTCGATAAATGACAAATCAAACGGGCCTAGGCGTTCACCGATTTCTTTAAAATGCTCTCCATAGGCCGAATCACCACTGTAGAACACACTCCCGGCATTAGCCTGAATTGCCCATGAGGACCACAAGGTTTTGTTCGAATCAAACAGCCCGCGACCTGAATTGTGGTTGGCTGGTGCCGAAGTAATAGTCACGCTATTAAACTGCTGGCTTTCCCACCAGTCGAACTCTTGAATATTGGTCGCTTTCACGCCCCACTTTTCAAGATGGCGGCCTACTCCGAGCGGCACAAAGAATTTCACATCCGTGTTGGCATAGTATCGCGCTGTGTTCTCTTCCAAATGATCATAATGATCATGAGAAATCAGGATCACATCAGGAACCGGCAGATCCTCTCGGCTAACCGGCGCATCAACATTTCGTTCAAACCAACGGGCAAAAAACGAAGGCGCTGCATAGTCGAATACAGGATCGATCAACAAACGGGTATTGTCGACTTCAACAAACAACGATGAATGGCCCAGCCAGGTAACCCTGAGCGACTGGCTCGACTTGGCAAGCAACTGGGTATCAACCGCCTGAAACTGAAGGCGCTCGGATGGTTTGTACCGGTCACGCTGCATGAAAAACTTCCACATTGTTTTTAGCATGACTTCTTCAGCGCTCATCCTTGGCAGGTGAGAAACCACTTTACCATCAATAAATTGCGGCGAGCTTGCAATGCGCTCCTGTCTAAGATCTTCACTTCGAACAGCATCGACATCAACCTTGTCGCTACCGCTGACAGCAATTCCAAGCGCTGCCAACACAGCGACCATAGATGCTTTTAATGTTGTGTTCATTGCTTCGCTAGCCTCAAAAGTAAACGATGGTGTATACTTTTAATCTTAACGGGAATCGTGTAAAAGTAAACACACTCGTTTACTTTTTTGTTCATCAATGGTGCTGAAATGGTTAAAGTCGCTGAAATAAAACAAGAAAATATTATTCTTGCTGCAATTGATATTTTCACTGAAAAAGGACTGGAGCAGGCGAGTATGGAAGCCATTTCAAAAAAGGCAGAAGTCTCAAAGCGTACGCTCTACAAGTACTACCCAACCAAGGAAAGCTTATTTAATGCCATTATTGAGCGCATGCTCTCCAATGTTGCAGGGATCACTCAAACTCCCTTCAACCCTGACGAACCAGTTAAGGTCCAGCTCACCGCTATCGCTCGGAAGGAAGTCGAACTCCTATGCTGCCCGCATTTTATCTCGCTGGCCAGAATGGTGTTATCTGAATGTATGCGTTCAACTGACTCGGCATCGCTCATGATGAAGAAAGTTCAACAGCTAGAGGGGTTCAAAGGGCTGAGCAAGTGGATCGAAGCGGGTGTTTCAGCAGAAGTACTTGATATCCGCTACCCGGATATTGCTTCTGAGCAATTTATGGCAGCCCTGAAATCCATCGTTTTCTGGCCACAGATACTTGTTCACCTCCCCCCTGCCAGCCAACATGAAAGGGAAATTGCAATAGAAATGGCCGTCGCACAATTTCTCAGTGCCTATCTCAAAGACAGCTAACTTAGATATAAATAACCAGATCAGCAATGGTCTGGTTATTTTATAAAAATAAAATACTTGTTGGGAAAAATGCACAACCGAACAAACTCGAAACAATTTACTCATATTTCGAAAATTTTCATTGGGTACGAGTACAGTAAAAGCTTTCAATAAATATTCACAGCTGAGCAATCAATATAATTCTTAATTACAAAAAACATACCCCTATATAATATATGGGTATATGATAATTTATATATCTGCGAATATTTGATCTGCCTTCAACTTATTTTGACAAATATGTAGATATGCTCCCAGACCATGGGAGTTGCGTACTGTATCCTCGGCACAAAATCGATATTGAATAAATGCTCTTTTGGCATTACAGACTCAGTTGTCATCGACTCCATGATCGGATTTAGCATTGCTGCTATCCCCCTGATCATCAATGAAAACTCATACCTCTAACCTATATCGTTATCTCTTAAGACCCTACCTATAGCTTTCTTAAGAAATAGCCATTCAACCAGGTCATCATAAGGAGTGTAAGCTTGAAGCTCACAATTAGAAACAAGGCAATACTAGCTACAGTAACTGCAGCTTTAGTGATCATCACTGTGATGGGTGCGTATTCCTTTAATTCAAGCTGGAACATTCTTATCGACAAAACGTTCCAGCGCGAATTACCCGCAGTGTTAGGCGAAGTGAGCAATGATTTAAATGCTCAGCTCAATGTTCCCGTTACAGCCTCGCAAGTCATCGCCTTATCCCCTTTATTTATAAACTATTACAACAACTCATCAAAACAAGAAATAGCCACATACCTTTCCGACGTTAGAACAGAATTTAATGCTATCACCTCTTATTTTATTTCCGCCGACGACTACACCTACTATACGCCAGCCGGTATTTTGAAAACGATGAGTGATACCGCCCCTGGCGATCAGTGGTTTCACCAGTTTATGAAATCTAACAAGCCGTTCGAGCTATCTATTGATACCGAAGGTGCCACGGGCATACCTACAATGTTCGTTAACTATGCCGTAATGAACAATGGACGGCGAATTGGTGTCGCCGGTATCGGACTCACCCTCGACAAGGTGACCGAGCTTATTAGCCAATTCCGTATCGGCGAAAGCGGCATTGTTTTTCTGGTCGATGATCAGGGCATTATCAAAGTGCACCCGCAAAAACAGCTGGTTGGACAATCTCTCTCTACACTCGGGATACATGATTTTAGTACCTTGCTAGGTACCGAAAAATCCACAGTTCGCGAACTGGATATTGCCGGTAGCCCGCAGATAGTCGGTGGCAAGGCCTTACCGGGCATAGGCTGGACGCTGATCACCCAGGTGCCGAGACACGAAGTATTGGCCTACCTCAGTAGCTTTAGTTTCAACATGATTGTTATGGGACTGGTGATTGCCGCCATCTTTATTCCTCTGTCTGCCTGGTCAATCAACCGACTGCTTTCACCCTTTGTTCATGTGGCCCAGCTGCTGGAAAATATCGGCAAAGGAGGCGGTGATCTAACCCAGCGGCTCGATGATTCACGCCATGACGAAGTCGGGCAAATTGCCCGGGGGTATAACCAGTTTGTGCAGTACCTAAGCCAGTTGCTCCAGAATGTGTCCGATACCGGAAAAGAAATTTCAGCATCGATTGAGAATGTTGACCAGCTTGCCTGCTCTATGGAACAGGAAATCAAGCAACAAACCAGCAAGATAGAGCAAGTGGCTACGGCAATACACGAAATGGGAGCCAGTTCTGACGAAGTTGCCCAGAATGCGGATGGCGCTGCAAACAGTGCGGCCTCAGCCTCCGAAGCAATATCTACAGGCCATCAATCTGTTACTGCCACCTACGAGAGTGTTGAAAACATGAACAAGCAGCTGAGCGACACCGACGAGGTCGTAGCCCAGCTTGCTCAGGATGCTAATTCCATCGATACCGTACTTGATGTGATTAGCGGTGTCTCAGAACAAACCAACCTATTGGCGCTCAATGCTGCCATAGAGGCTGCACGAGCCGGCGAGCAGGGGCGCGGCTTTGCTGTTGTTGCCGACGAAGTCAGAACCCTGGCCTCCAGAAGCCAGAGCTCGACAGAAGAGATCCGTGTCATTATTGATAAGCTGCAAAAACGCACCGATGCGGTGGTCAATGCGATAGCAACCAGTGCTGAGCTGGGCAAAAACTGTCAGACAGAAGCCTCTCACTCTGAGCAGCAACTCACGGCAATTTCTACCAACGTCAGCGAGATGAATGCCATCAACATGCAAATCGCTTCTGCCACCAGCCAGCAGTCGAGTGTGATTAATGAGATCTCTCCCCATGTCACCAGCATTGCAGAAATCGCACGCCAAAGTGATGCCATGGTTGAGCAGACCGCAAGAGACTGCCACCAGCTAAAACAAAAAGCCGATCACCTCTCCGGCCTGGTCAGTCAGTTTAAGTTTTAATCCCTAAACGACATGCTTTAGATATAAGAAAGCCCCCCAACATTGTGGGGGGCAGAGATTCATTCGGGCAGGGTTAACAAGCGACAGAACAACGCTCAAAACAGCCGATAGTTACTTCTTGTTCCGTAATTCGGCCATGCCATCAACGCTGGATTTCGCGACTGTCTTGCCGATTTCACTCAGATCCGCTGCGTCCTCGTCATAATTGAAAAAATAAACCATCGCGTTACCGAAAATAGCAATGGTACAACAGGCCATCACTATCATCGGAATTATGCCCAATATGTTCAATTCCATTAGGACAAAACTAACCAGCATTACAATGGCATTCATGGCCATTGCGAATAACTTCTTTTTCTTATATTGCGTCATTATCAAACCTCGGTGCTTTTTCGCACTCTTCATTACCTAGCAACTAATATTTTGAGATCAATAAGTTAAAGTCAGCATCTCGCAATCTATAGGCAATGAATACCATATCGGTTTTACGCAAATGTAGACTCGGCTCTCATTTGTCGGCTCTCCTCTATGTCATCTGCCTTCATTTCTCGGCTAAAAAACGTCAGATACAGACACGGGATTACTATCAATACGACTGGCAATGAAAACAACAAGCCATAACCTAGTGTGAGCGACATAGGCCCCATATAGACATCGGTCCCGCCAATTCCATAAGCCAGAGGAAGCAACCCAACAACCGTTGTCATTGATGTCAGCACTATCGGCCGCAAACGGCTTGTCGAAGCGTCGACTATCGCTTCAAGCACAACGTTACCTTCCGCTCTTAGCTCATTGATTCGGTTAATCAACACCAGGGAGTTATTCACCACCACCCCGGTCATGCCAAGAACACCAATAAGCGCAAACAGTGACAATGGCTGCATGTGGACAAACAGTGCCATCAATGAAGAGACAATGGCAAACGGGATCACCGCCATCACCAGCATTGGCTGTAACAATGAACCGAACATCACTGCCAGAACGAAATAAATACCAATAATGGCCGCCGGAAAGGCAACAACGAAGCCACTCATGGTTTCATTGGTACTCTCGGCCTCACCACCGATTTCAAGCTTTACTGAGGCTGGCATTTTACCTTCAAGAGCCTGTGTTAGCGTTTGGCTAATCATATTTGGCGTCAGCGCCTGATCTGTAATTTGCGCCGTTACGATAACCTGACGTTCGCCATTGTAATGCTGGATCTGACGAGGAACGTCAATTCGCTCGACTTTCGCCAATCGGCTGAGTGGTACCTGCGCACCGTTTGCCGTATAGATCTTCGTTGTACTCAGACGTTGAATGTTCCGGTATTCCGCATCCATGAGAACACGCATATCAACTTCCTGATCACCCAACCAGGTTGATGTTACCGTCTCACCTTCAAAGGCAATTCGCAGCGTCGTTGCCAGATCAGAGACGGTCAGATTATAACGAGCCAACCATTCATACTGAGGAACAATTTGTAACTGAGGATCTTTCAAGGCTTCGCTGTTAGTCACCTTGTTCAGACCTGATTGCTGGTTAAGCCAGTCAGTTACCAGCACCACGGCTTCTTCACGCTCTGATTGGTTACCACCTAGCACCCGTACTTCAACCGGCTCGCCCGGGGGAGGGCCACCGGCATCAATCGACAGCTTGACGAAGGACAGCTCATCCACAGTCTCTAGCTGGTGATTTAACTCAACAAGGATCTCTTCGGCACTGCGTTCACGCTGCTCAAAACTCGATAACACAATCAACCCCGATGTCGCAGGGCTGCTATAGGTCAGCTGATAGCTCACCAATTCATTTTCTGATAATGCTTCAATAGCCTGCTCAAGCTGGAAATGTGCTGCTTTGACATCTTCCAGAGGTGTCCCCGGCGTTACCTCGGTATAAACCTCAATATATTTTGCTGCCTCAGACGGGAAAATATCCAGCTTCAGTGTCGTTGCCAGCCAACCGCTGATACCCAGCATCAGCATTGCCACCAACAACACGCTCTTTTTATAATTCAGGCAGCATGACAGTAACCGAGTGTATACCGATATGACGGTCTGGAAGCGATCAGGGCGAAGTTCGCGACAAGACACTTTCTGCTTAGTTTCCTTCAGTGAGTTGGCCAAATGTGCCGGCAAAGTAAACGTACATTCAGATAACGAGAACAACAGCGCGGCAATCACCGTTAAGGGGATCACAATAACCGCCTTGCCCATGGTACCGGGAATAAAGAACATCGGAATAAACACCAGGGCAGTGGTTGTCAGGCTTGCCATAATCGGCTTTATCACCTTGCGGGTTCCGTCAATAGCGGCTTCCAGTGCCCTTTTACCCTTTTCTTTCTCCTGATAAATACTCTCGGCAATAATCACGGAATCGTCCACAATAATGCCGATCACCAGCAGCAGTGCCGATAAGGTGATACTGTCGAGGTTCATACCTAAGACGGGCAAAATAGCCATCACCCCCAGTACACAAAACGGAATAGAGACCGACACCCAAAACGCAATTTGACGCTTGAGGATCAAACTCAGCACCAACAACACCAATATCAGCCCGATCCCACCGTTGATCGAGACAATCGAGAACTTGTCGCTCATGTCATCAGCCAAGTTCAAACCAAGTTCAAAGCGATACTGATCGCCTAAACGCTGCTGCTCGGCATTGATCAACGCCTTAATGCTATCAACCGTGGCGATAATGTCAGCCCCGGCACCATTCGTCACACTGAACAAAATAGCCGACTGGCCGTTGATCACCGCTTTTTCGGTTGCTTTCTCGAAGGTGTCGGTCATCGTGGCAATATCTGACAGGCGAACTAGCCCCCCGGTTGGCAACACTTTGATCACCAGTTGCCCCAGCTCTTCGACTGACTGAATTTGTGTCATGGTGACAATGCGCTGCTCACTGTCCCAGGATTCCACTACTCCGCCAGACAGCGACAGGTTACGGCTGTTCACCGCATTAATTACATCATCAAAGGTCAATTGGTAACGGCTGACCTTTTCAGGATCCACTTCAATCCAGAACTCTCTTTCGCTAAAGCCAGTCATAGTTACGCTGCCTACGCCGGAAAGGCCTTTTAATGACTTTTCCAGCGTTCGCGCATATGGCTGCAGACTGGCATAATCCCCGTCATGGCTGACGCCAAACGTCAGCACTTCAAACGAGGATGTGCTGCGCTGTTCGACAACTGGCGGGTTGGTAATATCCTTGGGTAAACTCTTAACGCGATCCACCGCTTGCTGGATATCCCGCAGCACTTTGGTGATATCAGCGGCTTCATCCACCTCTATGGAGATATAAGACAGGCCTTCCGTTGACTGCGACGTATATTTCCTGATCCCCTGAACGGACTTAAGCTCTTTTTCAATTTGGTTGGTAATGTTCAGCTCAATATCCTGCGCCGTCGCCCCCGGATATTGGGTTGTGATCTCCACTTCTTCAAAAGCAATATCCGGCAACTCCTGGAGCTTCAGCATGCTCAAAGAGGCCATACCGACCATTAATACCATCACCGTCAAGATACGGGCGAGAAAGCTCCTGCGAGCAAAATAGGCAATAAATCCCTGCATGATCCTGACCTTTAAGGTTGAGTGTTAGATGCGGTAAGGTTGTCAGCCGATGTTGTCGATGCATGGATCGACATCCCTGGCTTGAACAGGTGATCGGGGTTGTTGATTTCCACCTCGACAGGATAGGCAAAGGTAGCCGGATCAAGTTCCACACCGATACGCTTAATCGAAGAGCGGACTTTGAGTTCGGGATTCGCTTCTGCCCAGATTTCAATCTGCTGCCCAACACGGAGTTTTCCGATGTCATATTCGCTAGCTAACAAGCGTACGTTCAGTACATCAATATTGACGACCTGGTACAGCAAGTCCCCCTGGTTAACCCAGGCACCGTCTTCAACAGAGCGGTTAACAATATAGCCATTCATGTCGGCACTGATCCGGGTGTACCCTAAATCCAACCGGGCTTTCTGTAATTCAATTTGAGCCAGTGCTACTGTCGCCTTGGCTGCACCCAAGTCTGCCGCCGCAATATCAAGCTCATTCTGTGAAAGGCTGTTTTTGTTTCTCAGCTCTCGATACCGGTTATAGAGAGACTGTTTGATGGTCAAATCGGCCTCAACCAAAGCAAGGTTGGCTTCTTGCTTGCTGATCTCAAGTTCAAAGTCCTGGGCCTTAATGTTGGCAAGCACACTGCCAACCGACACTAATGCCCCGGTCTCAAGTTCTGATACTTCAACTGTACCGCTAACTTCAGAAACCACATTGGTCATGTTTTTACTTCTGGTGTGGCCGATAAGCTCAACCGCAAACGAAGAGGTTGATAGCAAGGCTCCGATTAACCCCATTGCAACCAAGTTATGTTTCATGGCAATAACCCTCAATTGTCTATTGAGTAAAGTTTGAGGGCGAGAATGTCGAGTTTTTGTCAATAACGGTGATTGACAAAATTTCGACAAAAAGTTGCTACCATAGAAGCCAGAAAACAGAGACCAGATAACATTCACTTCCGAAACTCCCGAGGTAACATGCTGACCAACAAACAGATATTAATCGTTGAAGATAATGACGAGTTACAAGGTATTCTGGCTGACTTCCTGGAAGTGAAGGGGGCAGAAGTTGATTTTGCCGCCAATGGGGAAAGGGGTCTCAAACTTGCGCTCGAGAACGAGTTCGATGCCATTATTCTTGACGTAATGATGCCCAAAAAAGACGGATTGCAAGTCGCAAGAGAGCTTAGGGGACAAGGGTGTACAACACCAATCTTGATGCTGACGGCCCTGAACGGCAAAGAAGATTTGCTCAACGGCTATCAGAGCGGTATCGATGACTTTGTGACCAAGCCTTTTGATTTTCAGGAACTGGAGGTCCGTCTCGGGGCTATTATCAAACGCTATCGCGGAGAAGTCGCCAGCTCCATCATTCAATTCGGCGACTTGAAAATTGACCAAAACTCGCACCGGGTGACTCGTGAGAGTGTCGAGTTAACCGTCACCCCGGTGATGTACCAAATTCTAACCATGCTCGTCAAAGCTGCGCCCGAGGTTGTCTCGCGCGAAACACTTATCCATGCCATCTGGGGCGATGATTCACCCGATAAAGATCTCCTGCGCGGTCATATCTATTTACTTCGAAATGTACTGGATAAGCCATTCGACAAAGCTATGTTGGTCACAGTGCCGAAATTTGGCTTTCGACTGGAAGAATAATCAAGATGTTCAAGTCCTTTCACGGCAACACGATTAAGCACGTCAAAGCGAGATTACTTTTAATTTTCTCAATCATCGCATTGGTTTCGTCTTTTTTGGTCTTTTTTCCTTTCTCTATGTATTTGGTGATCAATGAAGATAACCAGATAGGTAAGCATTTGGCATCCTTTGAACACATTGCCACTGAGCACTACACTCTGATACAAGATGACTTCGCCCAGCTCAGTCCGCATGTAAGCGCCTACTACAGCGAAACCGCACTGCCAGAAAGAGTCAAGGCGCTAATGCCCTTTAAAGAAAATGGTATCACCCGGCATCGTTCGTATTTCGCGGATGGTTTCGTCGTTTTCCACTCAACTTTCACCGATATTCAGGGAAATGAAACGCCGCTCTATCTGACGATCGACGCACGGGCTATCGAATTTGGCGATGACGGCTGGCACGTACTAATGCTTATATCGTTTGCACTAATAGTGTTTTTAATTACGTTCTTGCGCTACTCCCTACAACGGATGTTCGATGGGTTAATGTCACCCGTCACCGAACTTAGCCACCAGCTACAACACAATCATAATGACGAGTTTTCAGTCTCGGAGCGTTCGATTGACGAGTTGCAAACCCTCACCAAGCACTTGAATGAATACAAGCAAATGAAAGAACGCCTCGCCAGACAGGAGCTGATGTTCGCCAAATATGCCAGCCACGAGCTAAAAACCCCCATCGCCATCGTGCTTGGTGCCGCTAACCTCCAGGGAATGAAAGACGATCCGGTTTTTCAGGCCAAGCAACGGGACCGCATTCTCGTCGCAGCCACCAACATGCATGCCACTGTGGAGGTTCTGCTCAGTATTGTTAAACAAGAAAATGCCAGCGAAGCGGGCACCATGAGAGTTGTCACTGAAAATGAGATTCCGCTGGATAAGTTCCGGACCAAACTCAAAGACGGCGTAGAGCTAAACCTTGCACTCGAACCCAAAACCCAGCTCAATCTGCCCGAGCCGGTGCTGGCAATGATCCTCAAAAACCTGATTAATAATGCAATTCGCTTTACCCGGCAGGGACAAATCACAATCCATATCGACAGCCATACCATCAGCGTGACCGATACCGGATGTGGCCTGACTGGCAGCACCGAAACCGAGCACGGTCTCGGCCTCCTTATTGTCAAACGTTTGTGCCAAAGCTATGGCTGGGACTTTGAGCTAAAGTCAAACCCGGAGCGGGGGTGCACGGCGCAATTGTGTTTACATCCAACCTCCAAGCACTGCGCTACTCATATTGGCTTATAACCAAAAAAAGCCAGCCTGACGGCTGGCAAAGGTTGGCTCGAACAGATAACACTTCAACGTTTTGTTGTGCCGTCTAAGGCGCAGAATTATCGACATTCAGTACCAGGCCACCGGCAAAGTCATCTGTGGCAACCACCGAGTAGACACCGCCGTCCTCGATCGTTGCCATGGCTTCGACAGCTGGCGTAAAGGTATCATCGCTGGCTAGGATCACTGCCAGGAAATAAGTGCCGGCAGGCACGATTAAGGTATCGGTACCCTTAAAATCAACCCCTTTGAGGACAGCCGTTGTCTCATCAAATACGCCATCAGCCGAGGCATGAATATCAACCAGGCCGAGGTCTCCGGCTGTCGGACTGGCATGTACTACCCGCAGTTTGCTATACAGAGCGACAGAGCGCAGGTCTTCTTCGATAACCAATGGCTCGATGGTTGAATCAGTAATACTGTTCAGTTTACCGACGGCATAAATACTGGTCGTAGTGCCCGCTTCAAAGCTGGTGTCCGGCGCTTCAATAACGACGAGACTGTTGTCAATGGATGCAGCCACAGTCAAATCGTAAGTGTCTGCGGCAAGATCCAGGCTACGGAACTCCCTAAAAGCAATCAAAGTGAGGCCGTCAACTGGCTCATCAGAAGCCAGTACATCCACTTCTGGCGCATCATCAACAGCATGTACCACTCTCACAGCTGCTTTTTCTTCTTTGTTTCGCAAGACTGTTACACCCTGTCCGTCAGCGACCAAAAGGTTTACTGGCGAAACTGCACCACCGTCCACATTCGGTACTGCCGTAATCATCAAGTCACTGCCCCCCGCCAGTTTTAGATCGCCACTATCGAAAACGACGTCTTTCTCGCCAGCCAGAGTAACCCGGATTCGATAGGTCTTGGCTTCAACAGTGACAGGCAACGCCAAATCGTCAACCTTGAACTCCAGTCCGCCAACTGCAGGTTGTGCTTCGTCGATACTCTCTTCCGTCGTCAGATAGATATCTACGCCTGGTACATCAGGGTGTGCATGCAGAACATCAATACGTATTTCACCCGCTCCCGGCCCAATGCTCTCACGACTCAGCACAACAGCTTCAATAGCCGCAGCATTGTTAAGCGCAATAACGTCGTATTGCATATCTGGCGCAAAATCCAGATTAGCCCCAATCACCTCAACTTTCTCATCGCCGGGAAGCAATGCCTCGACACCGACGTTGTAAGCACCTTCCTCAAGATTCAAAAATCCACTTGCCACCTGATAATCCACTTCTTCCAGTCCGCCAACCATTTTGCCATTTAGCGTGATTGCAACCAGAGGTGCATCGCTACTGGCGTGAGTCACGCGTAACTGGGGCTCATCTTCAAGCAAACAACCCGATAATAAAAATGCCGAACCTAACACTAACGCTAACGAATTGGCTTTCATTCGAATACCCTCTTCCTGTTCATTGTTGGTCGGGAATAATTACGAACAAGGCAATTCAATCGATCATAAAAGCCAGGAAAAATTCTGGTTTAAGATGCTAGGCCAATCATTTCACAGAGTTTTTTATTGCAGTCATCTGATTGCTCATTTGCTGCGTAGTTAATTAAAAAGAAAACCTGGAGATGCCTGTGCCGAAGAGACCGTATCATTCATATACTCTGCCCGTTCTGACTACGACCGAGCACCTTCTGCCGCTAACCAAGCAGCAAATCAGCGGCAACGGGGCACTGTTTAGCCAAACGATCCTCGAGGCAACTCGCGCAGGAGGAATATGGATTGTAATGCAAGACAGCAACGGCGAAGTCGCAGACAAAGCAGGAGACATAGTGACATTCGCCAGTATCGATTGTGTTGACTGGCTCTCCGGAGACCAGGTTCAGGTCTCTCTTGATCTGCCCCAGTGGGGAGCCGTTGATACCGAACAGAATAAAACTCCCGGCCGCTATCTCTCTGCCAGCTTGTTCCCTTTGTGGCATTGCAGCCATAAGCTTAGTACCACAGACCGGCTTGTGGTTCAGCTCCGGCAGTGGCAAAAAGAATACGCTCACCAAGGGCCAGCGAATGATCCCGGGCTTACCGACTACGAGGATCCATGCTGGCTTTGCTGGCGTTGGTTGGAAGTACTGCCCCTGCCTGTTCATACCAAGCAAAGACTACTGAAGCAACCGGGGCCAAACTCCAGCCTTCGTTATCTCAAAAAAATGATCCGCCAAAGTGATCTTTATGCCGAGTTATTGCGTTAGTCAGATATCGATCCCATGCTTGCAGTAGAACGATGATAAAAATCAGTCGATGTACTCACTCCGAGAAGATCAAGGAGCCTATGCTCAACGAAGAATCGCCCGCTATTGATGTGGCATCACTGTTGTTCAATATTGCTAACTTGCGATGTAAACAGAGTTACGAAAAGCTGTTTGTTATGCTCGCTCCCAAGTTACTCAACTTTTCGCGTAAACAGTTGAGGGATGATGCCATGGCAATGGAAGTCGTCCAGGAAACCATGCTCAAGATCTGGTTAAAAGCTCACCTCTATGACGAATCCAAAGGTGCGGCGCTAACCTGGATCTATTCTGTTGCCCGTAACGTCAAATTCGATTTGCTACGTAAATCCAAGCATCAGAATGACTGGATTCAGGGAGATGATCTCTGGCCGACACTCAGCGAAGAACAGGATCCCGATCGCCTTCCCAAAGAGTTTCATGCCATTGTTACTCGCGAGCTTAAGGAGCTCGTCAACACTCTCCCTCCTGCCCAGGCAGAAGTTGTCAGGCTTATCTGTTTACAAGGTGCGTCACATCAGGATGTAGCTGACGCATTAGGCGTACCACTAGGTACCATAAAAAGCCGGCTTCGGTTAGCACTACAGAAAATGAAGGAGGCATTGGATGACTGATATCCGTTTTCACCCAAACGATGACATATTGACATGCTACGCGGCTGGCGATCTAGAACCGGCAACAAGCATAATGCTGAGCGCCCATTTGGAGCTATGCAGCCACTGTCGCGCCCGTGTTGCCGAGCTTGAAGATGCCCAGGCACAGAAAATGGCGTTGGTGCCATCGGAGCCATTATCAGAAGAACTCAACGACCTGCTTGATACTATTTTGCGCCACCCGGATCTACCACGGGACGAAGTTGCAGAAGCCACAAAGGCGCATATTGAAATTAACAGTAAGCAGTTCATGCTGCCTAGGGCTCTGCAGCAGCACGATGAGCAAATTGGCCCCTGGAGCCGTCTGCCCGGCAACATTAAACGCGCCCATGTCGCTACCGGCGGTCACAGCAAGATGAACTTCATCTACATGGATTGTAATAGCGCCCTGCCGCAGCATACGCATCAAGGACTTGAAATCACCCTGGTGCTTGCAGGCGAATTTATGGACGAGCACGCCACCTATAAACCCGGTGACTTTATCGTCCAGACCTCGGAACACCGGCATGCACCCAAAACTCGGGCGGATCAGGACTGCCTCTGCCTGACGCTTCTCGATGCACCGCTGCACTTCACAACCGGGCTTGCGACTTTGCTCAACCCGTTTAGCCAACTGTTCTTCCGCTAAGTTAAGTCTGCCTGCTCTGATACTGCTCATTTCACAGACCTCCAATTGCCAGTTCACTATACAACTGGTAATTGGAGCTTATAAACAACTACATCATTAAGATTGATTAGAATATAGTCAATTAGGTTTTTTACTCTAAACCTCTCCCATACACTGGATTTTGCATTCCTTCGGGATGTTAGTACCGAACTATTACGCGAAGCTAGCGTCCGCTATTGGTACAAAAGGCCTCTTCCCTCCATCACTAACCAACCTATTGAAGAGGCCTTCTTCTACTGCAGTCTAACCAGACTCTGTTCCAAAACTGCTACCTCAGCGGCTGCCAATAACTATCAAGCCATGTACACTCAGGGTTATTGTTATAAAACAGCAGTATAAGGATAAAACATGCTCCGCATTGAAAGTAAAGAGCGACCACATTGGCGGACGCTTGCCAAAGAATATGGCTTCGGCTTTCATAGCATGTACGATCAACCCTATTGGGACGAAACCGCCTACTATCAGTTTACACTCGAGCAGATCGAGCGGGATCTGGAAGATCCCACCGAGGAAATTCACCAGATGTGTCTCGAAATCGTCGATACCGTTATCCGTGATGAATACTGGCTGCGGCGATTTCAAATTCCCGAGTCTATGTGGCAGAACGTCCTCGACTCCTGGCAACGAAAGGAGCCCTCGCTCTACTCTCGGCTTGATTTTGCCTACGACGGCAAGGGACACGCCAAGCTTTATGAAAACAATGCCGATACGCCGACCTCTCTCTACGAAACCGGCTTTTGGCAATGGTTATGGCTGGAAGATCTGGTCAAAAACGGCTCGATAAGGCGCGATGCCGATCAGTTCAACCTGCTCCAGGAACTGTTGATGGGGCGCTTTCAGGAACTGGCCAGCCGCCAGCCGGGCCAGACCCTGCATTTTTCCTGCTGCAAAGATACTGAAGAAGACCGCGGCACCGTCCAATACATGGAAGACTGTGCCAAAGAAGCCGGGCTCTCGACTGCCTTTGTCCATGTTGAAGATATTGGCCTGAACGGCAGAGGCGAGTTTACCGATCTGAAAGACAGACCGATCCGCTGGATGTTCAAGCTCTACCCGTGGGAGTTTATGTTTCGCGAGGAATACGGCAACAAACTGGCTGGGGCCAACGTCAACTGGCTGGAACCGATGTGGAAGTCAGTCTTGAGCAACAAGGCGTTGCTGCCGATGCTGTGGAAAAAGTTTGAAGGTCACCCCAACCTGTTGCCCGCCTATTTCCCCGATGACCGCAAGCTCGGCAACCTGCAAGATTATGTCATCAAGCCGATTTTTGCCCGAGAAGGTGCCAACATTGAAATCGTCCAGGCAGGTCGGCAGACTCTGCGAACCGAAGGCCCCTATGGCGATGAAGGCGTGATCTACCAAGCCTATCACCCGCTGCCAAAGTTTGGCGACTATTACACCCTGATTGGCAGCTGGCTGGTTAATGACAAAGCCGGCGGGATCTCAATTCGGGAAGATACCTCACGTGTCACCCAGGACATGTCACGCTATCTGCCGCATGTGATTTTGTAACTGTTCTCGGTAACTCACCTCAATAACAATTAGCGAGCCGGTAGAGCAATATCGTTCAATACTGGCCCGCACCGCTCAATTTACCCTGAGAACTCTTTTTCATCTCGGGGTTTTATAATGTTTTCAGTTTTCTCCTCAATGATTGTCTTTGCCTTGGTTGGCGCGGTATCACCCGGCCCGGTCAATATTATCGCTGCCAGTACCGGGGCGCAGTCAGGTTACCGCAAAACACTGTCTCATGTGTTAGGCGCCACTATCGCATACGCTTTGATTGTCTTTCTCTGTGGCCTGAGCCTTGAACTGGTATCGACACTGCTACCCGAAATAATGGGTATTATGCGACTATTGGGAGGCGGATTCCTGCTCTATATGGGCTTCAAAATTGCCACCGCAACCGGCATAGGAAAGCAAGACCGACAATACTATACCCCGCCAACCTTTATCGAAGGCGCTTTATCACAAGCCCTCAATCCCAAGGCATGGTTAGTCGCCATATCAGGTATCAGCTTATTTGTATTAAACCACTCGCCCACAGTGCTATATTTATTCTGCTTTACAGCGATTTCGTTTATCGCCTGCTTCGCGGGCGTATCGGTATGGGCGGCGGCAGGGGATTACATCGGCCACTACCTATCAACGACCAGAAGACAAAACGTCTTCAATATTACTATGGGCACACTCTTGAGTGGATCTGTCATCTCCATGCTGTTGGGGCTTTAGGGAAAGAAGAAAACAGAGAAAGGAAAGTGCAATGAAGCAAGACGATTCGGTTTTTCTGACTCAATGTCAAACGCTGCCTTGGGTCGAAATCCGCCAGGCCTCTCAAACCCGCGCCTGTTATCACTCTCACTCACATGACGAGTTCTCTTTCGGTGTGATTGACAGCGGTTCAGCACAATACATCAACCAAAAGGTCAACAATCGTATCGGCATTACCAATACCGTAACGATCAATCCCGGCGATATTCACTCATGCAACCCTGAAATCGGCGAGTGGTCTTATCGAATGCTGTTTGTCGAGACCAGCTGGATAGGACAGCTTCAATCTGAACTATTCAACCGAGATGGCGCGGATTATCACCCTTTCCTAAATCATTACGAAACAGCGCCGGATCTCTACCATCATTTTGACTCTCTATATCAAGCGCTAATCAATGAACCTAACCCGCTTACCGCCGAGAGTGAATTAATCCTGTATTTGGCGCGCTGTTTCGATATCCATAAGGCCAAGGTCCCCAAGCGAGAACAACAGCCTCTGCCCCATCTGAGCCGAGTAAAGGAAATGTTGCTCGACCAACTTGATAGCAACCTTCCGCTGGAAGAGCTGGCTACAGAGGCAGGTCTTAGCCGCTATCATCTGATCCGGAAATTTAACCAGGTATATGGCCTATCTCCCCACGCGCTACAGTTGGATGCAAGAGTCAAAAAAGCCAAGGCATTGCTCAAAGCCGGAAATACATTGGCAGAAACATCGGCGCAACTCGGCTTTGCCGATCAGGCACACTTCCAACGTCATTTCAAAAAGCGCCTAGCAGTAACCCCCAAGCAGTACCAGTCGTTTTTTGTATGATCTGCTTGGATAGCTGAAAAACAGGCGCTCCTCCGAATCCCCTAGGCCCGTCGCATGGATACCCTGGAAAATACCAGTGCCTCTACGGTGCACAGTATTAGCCCGATCCAGATAAACCCGAAACTAACGACTTTTACCTGATCCAGCACTTCGCCAAAAATGAATACTGCCAATACAAACTGCAAGCTGGGCTCGATATATTGGGTCAGGCCAATCATCGTCAACGTCGTTCGTTCCACCGCCAGGGCAAAAAATACCAACGGCAACAAGGTCACTGGCGCAGCACCGGCATAAAGCCAGAAAGTGGTCATATCGCCCGCCAGCACTGTCGAGCTCCCATCCATGAAGCCAAACACCAGATAGCCCAGCGCAAACGGCATTAATAATGTCACTTCAACGGACATCGAGGTCAGCGAGTCGAACTGAATATATTTCTTGATTAGGCCGTAAAGCGCAAAGAAGCTGCCCATCACCAATGACAACCAAGGCAACTCACCATAGAAGTAGACCTGATAGCCAATACCGCAGACAGCAAGGATCACTGCCGCTTTCTGCGCCCAGGTGAGCCGGTCTTTCAGAAACAACACACCAAAAGCGATGGAAAAAAGCGGGTTGATAAAATACCCGAGACTGGCCGCCAAGACCTGATCATTGGTTATTGCCCAGGTAAAAGCATAGAGTGAAACACAATTCAGAATTCCGGCGATAAAACACAGGCACAGTGACCGCTTGTTCTTCATCGCGTTGGAAAAAGTCAGGCTGGGTATCTTCAGGCACTTTAGAATCAGTAACATTAACGGCACCGAGAAAATGATTCTCATTGCAATCAACTCATTCGTATCCGCCTGAGGTGTAAACTGAAAGTACAGAGGCAACAACCCCCATAATACAAACGCGATAGTCGCGATCACATTACCGTTTACTCGAGCAAACATAATACCCACCCTGCCACTGAAAACATCAAACAATAAATTTGTTCAGCAAGGTTTCTTGCTGCTGAACTTTCGAGACCTGTTCATTCATTTGCAGAGATGATTCATGGGCCCGATCCGACACTTGCTGGGACAGATCTTTTATCTTGATCGTATTGTTATTGATTTCTTCAGCGACCAAACTTTGCTCTTCAGCCGCCGAAGCAATTTGCAAGTTCATATCAGAGATCTGAATAATGGATTGCTTAATTTGGTGGAGTGAATCACCGGCTTCCAATGCCTTCGACACGGCCTCATCAGTCAGCACTTTGCTTTTTTCCATCACACTGGTAGCCGAACGAGCCCCGGACTGAAGCTGGGCAATCATGCTATGGATTTCTGTTGTCGACTGCTGGGTACGCTGTGCCAATGTCCGGACTTCATCCGCCACAACGGCAAAACCGCGTCCTGAGTCACCGGCACGGGCAGCCTCTATTGCGGCATTAAGTGCCAGCAAGTTGGTTTGGTCGGCTATCTCATTAATCACCGAAAGAATCGACTCAATATTACCCGTTGCACTTTCTAAGTCCTGAACAACAACAACCGTCTCATCTATTTGCTTAGCCAGAGTACTGATAGCATCGGTTGTATGAGATACAACACTCACACCATCTTCCGCTGCCTTGTCCGCCTCCTGCGCTGCAGCAGCAGCCCCTTGCGCATTACCGGCAACATCTGAAGACGTTGAAGCCATCTCATTCATAGCCGTCGCCAGCTGCTCGACTTCCGCGAGTTGATTGGTAATGTCCGTCGCGGTTAGCGTGGCGCCCTGAGTCGTAACTTCAGCATCAGCACCAATTTCAGCGCCGAGAAGCTTGGTTTCTTGAATAAGGTGCTGTAACTTGCCGGTGAAAGCATTAAAGTTCTGGGCCAGCTCGGAAAACTCGATATCGGTATTGGTATCTAAGCGGTGAGTCAGATCACCCTGTCCGGAAGCCACATCTTTCATTGCCTCGTTTAATACCCCCAATGGACGCATAAAGTATCTCAATACAAAAATCAGGGCGAGAACGGCAATGAAGACAAAAGAAACGGTCATCACCATTGATGACGAGCGCAGCTGAATAATCGATGAGTAGGCTTTTTCGTAATCAAGAATGACACCGATATACCAGTCTTGACTATCAATAGCAGTAAAATCGATATAAGTCGGCTTACCTTTATAATCAATAAGTTTGTAGTTTTCGCTGATACCATGATCACCGATGAAAGCGTTCAGGTTCTTGCCGACCAGTTTCTGATCCGGGTGAGAAACAATCGTCCCATCCTTATTCACCATGAAGATGTACCCGGCATCAAATAATGAAATCTGGTTGATGGTGTCAGAAAGAAGGTCCAAGTTCAGATCATAAAAAATAGCAGCCTCAAACTGCCCCTCGTTATAAACAGGGGTAGCAATCGACACTAGAATACTCCCCGTATCCCCCATATAAGGAGCCGTGATAATAGTTTTACCTTCACTTTTGGCACGTCGGTACCATGGGCGAGATCTCGGATCGTACAAACTGCCCGGTTGCCAATTAATATCGTTACTCTGTATCCGTCCATCGGCTTCAAAGCCCATGCCAATCAGAGAAAAGGCATTCTTGGCGATAGGCTTGTTGATAACACTGGCAATATGTCCGGTAGAAACGTCGTCTTCAATCATTTGAGCGGTATAGGTCGCCAATTGCGATTTCGACACAATTTCATTGTCTACAGTTGCTTTCACACCATTTACAATTTCCGCAATGCTCTGATGAATTAACGGCTCGACTTGCGACTTTACCTGTCGGTATTGTTGAAGAGATAAAACTGACAGAGCAACAAACACAATAACGGATGATATAAAAACCACCTTGTGCTGAAATTTAATTTTCATAGTATCAATTCTTAACTGTTATTTTTTATATATTTCTAGATTATTACCTAGGGAATTTAACCACATTGTTTGAACGAGAGTCTGACCATATCAGAATATGTTGGTAATAATGCCTAAGCAGGAGAATACCTATGCTAAAAACAGCAAACATAAATACAATAAGATAACTACTCCCTTTTACATCGGAAGATGAAAAACAGAGTAATAGCCCAATACCAATGCCGACAGCGCTAAGTAGCTGCAGCATTGGATAGGAAAGGTGGAAAAAACATTTAAGGTTGAGCATAAATGAAAACAACCCATTTTTTAGTAATTTCAAAACAACCACCACCTACTTATCAATACACTAGAAATGCCACCGTTATAACCACTGCGTGATATATATCTACAAGAAAGTTATCAATGGTTGAAAAATAACTTTTCGAGTTGTACTGAAGCTGCTTATATCAAAAAAGACATAACTAACAGTAATATTAGCTATGCCCGCGAATGACGAATAGAAATACAGGAAGCAGCTTGTCTATTTACAAGCTGCTGCCGACAGATTACAGGGAAGGAGCGCTGAGCAGTTAGTGGCTTAGCCTTTATTTAACTGCTGCTCAACCAGCGTCTGCCAGTAGTTAACACCTGTCATCAGAATATTATCGTTAAAGTCATAATATGGATTATGAAGTGCCGTACCACCACACTCTCCCTGGCCATTACCTACCAGGATATAGCACCCTTTTACTTCGCGCAGCATGAAAGAGAAGTCCTCGCTGATCGTAAACGGCTCACAGCTTCCATTCACGTTCTCGGCCCCAACAACAGCCTCGGCAGCCTTAATAGCGTGGAGCGTCTCTTCCGGCGCATTGATAGTCGACAGGAAGCTGTTATTGAAGTGGTATTTGTAGTCTACGCCTGCCGACATACACTGCCCGGCAGCAACACGTTCAATGGCTTTTTCTATCTTATGCAACGCTTCATCCGTATAACTACGGGTATCGCCGGTAATTTTCACCTGGGAAGGAATAACATTCACAGTGCCGTTTGTTGCAAACTCAGTAACTGAAATAACCGCAGTTTCATTTATCGCGCTCAAATTACGCGAGACAATCGTCTGCATGGCCGTAACAATCTGTGCCCCGACGACAATCGGATCGGTCCCCATATGCGGCATCGCAGCATGGCCACCGGTTGCGATAACATCAATCTCAAAACTGCTTTCGCTGGCCATCAGCGATCCAGGTCTCGTTACTATCTGCCCCTCAGGGATCCCCGGCAAGTTGTGCATGGCATAAATGGCATCCATCTTCCAGCGCGTGAACAAACCATCTTCAATCATGGCTTTGGCACCCGTGCCACGCTCTTCATCCGGCTGAAAGATAAAATAAACTGTACCATCAAAGTTCTTACTTTGAGCTAGCTGGTATGCCGCACCAAGAAGCATAGCCGTATGGCCATCATGACCGCAGGCATGCATAGCACCTTCATGTACAGACGCATGATCAAAGGTGTTCGCTTCACAAATGCGTAATGCATCCATATCCGCTCGCAAACCAATTGAACGGTCGCTATCGCCACACTTCAGGATACCCACGACGCCTGTTCCACCAATACCGCAATGAACCTCAAGCCCGAACTCTTCCAGTTTCTTGGTCACAAACTCTGACGTTTTATACTCTTCCGTACCAAACTCAGGATGTTTATGCAGGTGATGACGCCAGTTGATAACGTTCTGTTCAATGGTCATTATTCTTCTCCGACAAACTCGCGCAGCAGTACTTTGCCGCTGCGCATCTATTAATTAAGCTTTTTGAGGTTTAAGCGTTTCTTCTTCAGTTTCTGGTTCCGTTGTTTCAAATTTGGTGAACACATATAGCGCTACAACAATGAGAGAAACAATAATAGTTTTACCCAACGCCATTTGCTCGCCAAGTGTGACAACTGCAACCAGGTAACCCACTAGCGGCATTAAGTTCAGTGCCATGGTTGCTTTTTCCACACCAATACGTTTGAAAGCAAACAACTGAATCAGGTAACTACCACCAGAAATACCTGTGCCTAGGAAGATCAACAAGCCAATGAGCAACGGACTAGACATAATGATAGTAATTTGGGAAAGGTCCAGCCCCATTGCAACGACCACAATAATACCCAGTACTGCGACAGAGATGTACTGATAAAGCATTGAAACAACAGAGCCGTATTTATCTGCCAGACTTGCACGCAAGTGTGCCGTCCAGGCGAGTGCCAACATAGAGCATGTGACATACACATAGCCCAATAGCGGCGTCCCACCTTCAATCGTATTCGTCGGGCCAACGCTCATAGCATAAATACAAACGGCTGACGCAATAAATGCACCCCATTGGATTTTGTTCATTTTAAAGTTCATGAACATCATGCCAAAGAAGACAGTTGCAAATGGCTGCATCCCCTGGATAACACCATTCTCTGTCGCGCCAATGTGAGATAAAGAAAGGAAGTTAAACAGCGAAAATACACCTTGACCAACAATTCCGCACAGCGCAATTTTCAGGTAATCTTTTTTCTCAATCTTTAATGAAGAGCCTAAATCCTTGCTGAGGCTTTCACTGCGGGAAGTAAAGAAAAAGATAATAGAAAGGCCAATTACAGCAGTTACATAACGGAAAAATACCAGTGTCATTGGATCAACCGCCATCGACAACGGCTTAGATACAACCCCGGTAACACCCCAAATTACGGCTACCGCGATGGCAGCAACCCACCCCAAAAATATATCTTTTTTAGTCATATTCATGATACATGCCTACAAAATCATTATTTTTATTCATGAAAACAGGCAGTACACAATATGCACTGCCTCATGTTTTATTTCTTTTATTCAGTTACAGGTTTTGGCTCTGATGCTGTTTCTTTATGAGCGAACTTCATAAATAGCATCATAGAAACAACAACCACAGCCATCGCAAGTAAGCGCATCGGCGTTACCGCTTCACCCAGTGCAAAGACAGCCAGTACAAACGAAGACAGAGGCATCAGGTTCAACGCCATACCGGTACCGTCAACACCAACAC
This sequence comes from Photobacterium alginatilyticum, assembly GCF_009910675.1. Taxonomy (GTDB): domain Bacteria; phylum Pseudomonadota; class Gammaproteobacteria; order Enterobacterales; family Vibrionaceae; genus Photobacterium; species Photobacterium alginatilyticum. Next base: position 29,706 of record NZ_RSEJ01000035.1, read on the forward strand.
GCTCCATTGCGTAGATGTACACAAGGTAACTTGTACCTGAGATACCAACACCAAGAATAACGATACATAGCATACGTAGCGGCGAGCTGAAGATACCCAGCGCTGAAGAGAAATCAGCACCTGAGAACATCAGATAAACACCAAAGCCGATAGAGGCGAAAATGAACTGGTGGAACATGGTTGCAACAGAGCCGTATTTTTCAGCCAGTTTCGCACGAGCATAGGCTGTGCAAGAGAAGCTTGCAGCACTACCAAGACAGATAAGGTGACCGATGTTAAAACCGTTTGTTTCCGAGTTCGGATCCATAACCAAGATAGCAACACCGACAAATGCACCGACAGCAGCCAGCATTTGTAGGATGGTAAAATGGGCATTGTGGCGGAAGAAGCCGACGGTCAGGATCAAGATTGGGATCAAGCCTTGAATAACGCCATTTTCTGAAGCCGTAATATAATCTAGTGACAGGAACGACAGGTAACTAAAGGCACCCTGACCAACGATGCCACAGGCCGCAGCCCAGAACACATCACTGCGGTTATCCCACGTTAACTTGAAGTCTGCCTTTTTCTTCATCTTGCCGGTCGATAGGCCAACATTAAATACAATACCCAAAGTAATGAAAGCAACGGTATAACGGACCCATACCAGTACCTGCGCATCCATCACTTCCATAATAGGTGTACCGACAATCCACGGTATACCCCATAGCAATCCGATAAAGATCGCTGCAATCCAACCCTTCACTGTGTTACTCATGATCTAATCCTTTCTTCTACACTTATTGGTTTAGTAGACGTCCGTAACCTGGACACTGCGCTGCTTTTCCGGTCAGATGCATCGCATGCCAGAACATTGCTGAATTGCTGCAAACAACGGGAATATCAAACTTGTCTTCAATTTCCTGAATATGGTCGAGGACGCGTAAATTGGTGCACGACATAAAGACTAAATCGGCCCCCGAATCAGGTAAGATCTTGTCTAGAGCCTCAAGCATGGACTCTTTAGAAACTGTTGTAATATCAGTATCTTTTTCAATTCCCAGCGAGCCAAGGACAACGACCTCGAAGCCGGCGTTGGTCAGCTGCTGGTACAGAGGGAAATTCACTTCTGTCGGATATGGAGAGAAAACGGCAATTTTCTTGGCGCCTAGGTGCTTGAATGCGGCCTGGGCTGCGGTCCATGGGTTGGTAGCAGGGATATCACCGCGATTTTTGGTCAGCAGGTTGGCAACCTTTTCCTCACCGATAATGATAGAGGCCGAAGTACAGCCGAAAGCCATCACATCCATCGGCAAACCTGTCGCAATCAAATCTGACGCATCGCTGATGCCGGTCGCAATCTGATCCAAGGCTTCAGGCGTCATTTCGCTGCTGTAATAAACACGGGAGCTAAATACACCGGCCTGGGTACCAAGTAATTTTGCCCAGTCCATCTCTAGAGAGTGGTCAGTACTTAGCTGGACAAGACCAATGTGAACACGATCAATACGCGGAGACTGTACATGAGTAAGTGGAGTTTCAAACTTCTGGAATTCTTCAATCGTTTGCATGATTCTGATCTTTTTATAGTTATGTTGCTTGGTTGCCATGCCGAACACCTCGGCATGGCATAGAATTGAGCTTATGAGATAACAATTAGCTCAGGCTCAGCACGCTCGCTCAGCCACTCTGCACCGTCTTCGGTGATCACGATGTTCTCTTCGTGAACCATTGACTTACCAGGTGCATACACCATACCTGGCTCAAGAGTCATCACCATGCCCGGTTTCAGAACCGTGTTGTCAGTCGCCGTATTGGACGGACGCTCGGTCAGCTCCATTCCCAGGCCATGGCCTAGGCGGCCAACATCGTTGCCCAGTGCACCATTTGCCTCTAACACCTTCCACATTGCGTTGTAGATGTCAGTAGTGGTTGCTCCAGGTCGGGCCGCTTCAAAGCCCTTGGTTGTTGCTTCATAGGTTGCACGGTATGCAGCTTTGGTCTCTTCGCTTGCACTGCCGAATGCCCAGTTACGGTCAAAGTCAGAGAAATAGCCGTCACGAACCGCACCGGTATCAATGATCAGCACGTCACCCTCTTCGATAACGCGATCTGTCGGGCCCATAATGATGCTGTCGTAACCGTCAGGGCCTGAACCAGCAATGATGTAAGGACATTCATCGGCACCTTCCAGCAGCATATCGATACGGAACTGCTTACAAATCTCACGCTCAGTCATGCCAGCACGGGCATAATCAGGGATTTTATTGAAGCCTATATTGGTGATGCGGCAGATTTCACGAGTCTTCTCGATCTCAGCCTGCGATTTAATCTGGCGCAGCTCGTGCATCGCTAATGACACATCCACGAACTCTTTCTTCACCATGGTTGTCAGCTTCAGGTAGTTGTTCACCGGCATGCGCAAGTGAGACTCGATACCCAATGTCGCACCGACTCGACCGTGACGGCATGGCAGCGAGTTCAGGGCACTGGCCACCAGGCTGATCCCGTCATCTTCTGGACGCGGTGACGGCCAGGTAATGATGTTCTCAACCCAAGTACCAGCCATACCACTTGCACCAATTTCAGGGATGATGGCAATTGGCTTGCCTTCGGCAGGAACCACGACAAACCAAGGACGAGTTGGGCTATGCCAGAACTGTGTATGGAACCCAGTAAAGTAACGAACATTCGGCTCAGTTGTGAAAATCATCGCATCGAGCTTCATCTCATGCATGACTTTCTGTGCACGTGCTGTTCTATGTTCAAATTCAGACGTTTCAAAACCACGTTGTAAATAGTTAGTCATTACGACCTCTTCCTTTATTGTCATGGCTGTGTGGTAAGGCTTTAGGGCACAGAAGTGAACGGTAACCGCCACACAGTTCAATATTGTTTACGTTACTGTGGTGCATCTTACTGAATATTGAGTTAAATAATGTGACCTGCGTCGCGCAGTTAACTTTAGTGCACTATTAATGCGTTAATTTGGAATTTTTTGTGATTTAAGTCAATTTTAGTTCCCGTTAGTTAACTTTACAGTTGCCTGATATCGCAATTTATAGTTTTATAGTTACACAAAGTTGATTTTAGCCTTGCTTTCTTGGCAACTGAGGAACAAAATAGTTAACAGTCTCAGTTCACTATTGTGGTCATAAATGAAAACTACAGCATATGCATCGTTTAATGCAGAATTTACCGACAAAGACAGAGAGTTCTTGGTTACTTACTTTCGGTTAGCCGACACTATTGCTGATTTTATCGGTCCTCATTGCGAGGTTGTGATTCACTCATTTGAAAGTCTTGAGAAATCAGTCGTCAAGATCGTCAACGGCCACCACACGGGCCGTAAGGTCGGATCCCCGATAACTGATCTCGGGCTAAAAATGCTCAGCCTGATCGAAAAAACAGGCGAAGTAACACCGAAAAGCTATTTCACGACGAGCAAAGATGGCTCTTTACTGAAATCAACGACCTGCGTATTGGCAGGAGAGAACGGAAAGCCGATTGGATTGTTTTGTATCAATATGAACCTGTCCCATCCCTTCCCGGAAATTATCAAGACATTAATGCCCGACATGGCGAACTCCCACGTCGCTGTTAATGAAAATTTCAGTTCATGTGCAACCGATGTGATTGAGCAAGCGCTTGATCATGCTATTCAAGAAATTGAAAGTGACACCTCGGTTAACTTGAAAGGTAAAAACAAAGCGATAACCAAGCTATTACTTGAAAACGGGATATTTGAATTAAAAGAGGCGACAGCCATGGTTTCCGAGCGACTCGGGATCACTCGCCATGCAGTTTATAAATATATCCGCGAATTCAAATCGTAATAACAGACATAAAAGAGAAAGATAATGAAGACAAAAATCCACACAGATCTAGCCCCAGCAGCAATTGGTCCATACTCACAAGGTACGGCATTCAAAGACATGGTTTTCACTTCTGGCCAACTACCGCTAGACCCGAAAACAATGGCTTTTGTTGAGGGAGGCATCAAGGAACAGGCTCGTAAGTCGCTGGAAAACCTAAAGGCAGTGCTGGAAGAGAGCGGTGCTTCATTGGATTCTGTGCTGAAAACAACGTGTTTTCTGTCTGATATGGAAAACTTCGCTGCATTCAACGAAGTATACACAGAAGTATTTGGTACCGAGAACGCGCCAGCCCGTTCATGTGTCGAAGCTGCACGTTTGCCTAAAGATGCACTGGTTGAAGTAGAAGCTGTCGCTTTTATCCACCAGTAATAACGAAGTGAGGCCAGCCGTCGCCGACGGTGGCCTAGTCCCTGTTCTGCCCCTTTCGAAGTGATGATTATGCTTAAAGTCTCTAATAACCAGTTCTATACCGGTGAAACCTGTTCACTGTTCACGACAGAAATCGCGCAACGTACCCGCGAATTCCATCGTCAAATTGAGGGTTACCAGCCAACACCTTTGGTTTCATTGCCTCAACTTGCCGCCAAACTTGGCGTAAAAGCCATTTTGGTCAAAGATGAGTCTCACCGTTTTGGTCTAAACGCATTTAAGGTACTGGGCGGTTCATATGCCCTAGGCAGACTACTGGCTGAACATCTGGAAATGGATATTGCCGAGATCGACCTGAAAACGGTTGCTTCGAAACTAGAGAAACCACTGGTATTTACCACAGCGACAGCTGGCAACCACGGTACAGGCGTCGCATGGGCCGCCCGCGAAATGGGTCAAAAAGCTGTTGTATATATGCCGAAAGGCTCTGCACAAGCCAGTGTTAACCGAATCAAGGGACTGGGTGCCGAGTGTATCGTTACTGACGTTAACTATGACGATACTGTTCGTCTTGCCAACAAAACCGCCGAAGAAAACGGCTGGATGCTGGTACAAGATACAGCGTGGGAAGGTTACGACAAGATCCCAACCTGGATTTCGCAGGGCTACATGACAATGGCTGACGAGGCTATTGAACAGGCTGCGACTATGCCTGAAGGCCTGCCAACACACGTGATGCTTCAGGCAGGCGTGGGCGCAATGGCTGGCGGTGTTCTTGGCTTCCTGGCCGACAAACTGGGCGCAGAGAACTTTAAAACCATTATTGCCGAACCAAGTGCCGCTGACTGCATCTTCCGCTCCGGCTCAAGCGAAGACGGCAGCATGGTCAACGTAACCGGTGATCTCAACTCCATCATGGCCGGCTTGGCTTGCGGCGAACCTAACCCTGTTACCTGGCCAATCCTACGTAACTGTAGCGACGTATTTGTCTCTGTTGACGATAATGTTGCCGCTACTGGTATGCGTATTCTCGGCAACCCGCAAAAAGGCGATCAGGCCATCACCAGCGGTGAGTCAGGCGCAGTTACCATGGGTCTTCTACACCTGCTGGCAAATCACCCTGAAGGGCAGAAAGTGGCGCAGGGCCTTGGTCTTGGCCAAGATGCTGTGGTCATGATTTTCAGCACCGAAGGCAATACCAACGCTGAACGTTACCGCCAGATCGTCTGGGAAGGCAAGCTGCCTCTTAACGACTAAGAATAATCAAAAACATATCATTAGCTTGATAGGCTAATTGACAAAATATACCCCCTCTAAATAACAAGTTTAGAGGGGGTATTTTGTTGGCATTGATTCATTACGGCTGTCTCATTACATCTAGCCCATCATATCTATTTCATGATGTCTCTCATTGCACCTTCCCCAAGCAACCCGGTGAATCATCACTCGTTACTGGCTTTTTTATCTGTCGCCTTTTTTAGCGGTTTTGCCTCAGCCTTATCTCTCGGTGACAACTCTACAACTTGCTCTTTTTCTGCAGGATGGGTACTGCCAAAGAACTTGCCGCCTTGCTCGATACTTAAGTTATCACAGTAAATAGTGCCTGAAATTTTACCGCTTTCGATGATTTCAATGGCATTGGCGTAACAGGTTCCTTCGATAAGCCCATTCACAATGATTTTATCGGCATAGATCTCACCTTTAATGCGTCCTGACTTGCTAACTACTAAGTTTTTGTCAATCCGAAGCTTACCTTCGATAATGCCATCAACCTGAATATCGCACGCTAGCTGGAGCTCGCCAGTGATGTTACATCCCTTTGCGATGACAGTTGTAGTTGCATGCTGACCTGTTGCTTTACTTTGTTTGTTAAAGATGCCCATTTAACTTTTTTCTCTTTTTCAAAAATACATTCAAAATTGTCTATATCCCATTCGACAAACGGGCTAGGATCTAACGCCCTACCAATAAAACGGACTTCATAATGCAAATGCGGACCTGATGACAAACCTGAATTACCGGAATACCCAATCAAGTCTCCCTTGCTGACAAATGCACCGCTTCTGACAACAAACTTCTGCAAGTGGGAATATGACGACGTAAAACCAAAAGAGTGCTGCAAGCGCAAGAAGTTTCCCGACCCTTTATTGCTTGGTCGTACCGTCTCAACTACCCCGTCAGCAGGCGCGTAAATTGGCGTGCCTATATTCACCGCAAAATCCAACCCTCGGTGTAAACGTTTAGCACCTGTCACCGGGTGTTTCCGTAAACCAAATTGAGATGACTGCCTGGCATTTTTAACTGGGGCTCCATTGGGCAAACTCTTAAGAATAGCCACTCGGACTGCCGAATTAAGCTCAGCCACATTCAAGCGGGATTCCAGCTGCATGTCACCATCGGCATTTACGCCAAGCATATTTTCCAGGCTACCCAGCCGTTCAGACACTGTGATCAGTTGGTTTTCCCGGTCATCAAAATCGTGTTCAAGCTTTTTTCTCTGGAGCTCTAACGCATTAAGATCCTTGTTTAACGAAGAGGACAAGCTTTCCAACTCTGCTTGCTTAGCCCTCGAATAATCGACCTCATTGAGAAGGTATACGACTGTGCCAGCAATCAGTAATGAAGCGACCAACAGTGAAGCAACAGCCCAGCGAACAGCTTTTTGTTTCGACTTCCCTAGGTAGAAGTATTCGGAGCCATTTATGGTGGATACCGAAATAGTGATACGATCCTTCATGTCATTGTATTTTTAAAAGCTGGCCTTATTAATTGATAGGCGACGGCTTCGGCAATCTCTTAAGGGAGCCTGCCTATTGATCTGCAATTGTTTCGTTGTGATAGTATTTACCGTTTAGGCACCTGAGAGTTGATCGCGTGAAACTGGATGATATGGAACTGTTTGTGAAAGTGGTTGAGCAAGGCAGTTTTACCAAAGCAGCCGACTATTGCGAAATCCCCAAATCGACGGTCAGTCGCCGTATACGCGACCTGGAGCAAAGCCTGAAAACCCGGTTACTCGAGCGAACGACCCGACGCCTTCACCTCACCGAAGTCGGCGAAGCTTTTTTTCACAAGGCACAGCAAATACTGCAGGAAGTCGAAACCACTGAAAAAGAAATTGCCCAGAAGCAGGGGGACTATTCGGGTAAACTGACTGTCTACGCCCCTGACTGCATTCTTGAGCTCTGCGTCGATCATGTTGCCCAGTTCTGCCAGGATTATCCGGATATCTCACTAAATTTGCATTCTGACTCTCAGCCGCAGCACCTGATGGCCGAGAAACGGTTTGATTTGCAACTCAATATTGGCGAGCAGCCGGATTCTTCGTTTATCGCCCGTCCCCTGGCAACCCTAAACTATGACTACTTTGCCAGCCCTTGCTATCTTGCCGCTCACGGTATACCTAACACGCCAGCAGACCTTCAGCACCTATCAACTCTGGCCCTAACCCAAAGCAACCCCAAAGCAATGACTTGGCGTTTCCATCAGCAAGAATTGTCGCTAAACCATAAGTGCTGCGTAGACTCCCCCTATGTATTAAGGGCCCTGGCTGTCGCTGGACAGGGCATATGTTGCCTGCCGACAATTATGGTGAGCAACGAGATTGCAGCAAACAAGCTTGTTCGGCTGTTTAACGGTCAGTACGCCTTTCAGCAGAACTTGTACGGTGTCTACCACTCCCGACGCTATGTGCCCAACAAGGTAAAACTGCTGCTTGATGAGGTAGAGACGCTCCTGCAGACAAGGATCGACTCGCTCGAAGAAGGCATCAAGTAACACGACTTTTATTGTGCCATTTAATGGCACAGTGCATTCCACGAAGACCGGTTTTTCCTCTCATACGCCCGCTTTAGACTCTCTCCATCAGCACAATCAGAGTGAGTCTAACGAGATGAAAGACATTATCAAACAACACTCCAAAATCATCTTCTGGGTGAGTATGCTCATTGCCCAGATCATTGGAGCCTACCTATTTAAAGACCTGGCCGATATCAGCCAATGGGTTGTTCAATCGCCAAGGGAGACGACAATATGGGTCTGGAATAACCGCTGGATGCTGACTCTGGTTGGGTTTGCAACCATTGCGATCGCAAGCTTCCTCAAATACAAACAACGCGACATTATCAGCAACAAAACGTATATCTCTCTTACTGTCCTTTTTGCTTTCACCTTTTTCTGCGGCATGATCAACCCGCACATCATGATGCGTGCAAGAATGGATAACGGCGTTTTCGTCTCTATCGAGCAAGCCAAGAAATATGTCAAGCCTTACGAAAGCGTCATCGTACTAGAGATCAACGGTAAAGCACGGGCGCATTCCGACAAGCAGCTGCTGCGTCCTCATGTTGCTGGTAACGGCGACTTAGGCGGCGAGAATGTTGTTATGACCTACTGTGGCCTCACCAACTTAGGCATGGCTGTGACGCCGGAGATCAACGGCCAACCACTTGATCTTGCACCGATGACCCAGCTAGAAAACAACCTGGTTATGTATGACAAGATCAGTGGCGAGCCGATTCAGCAACTATGGGCTCAAAGTGAATCTGACCGTAACAGCGGCTCAGAGGCCAAAATGCGCGAATGGCCAACCTTCCGGATGCCATTTGAGAAATTTGCCAAGGCATACCCTGACGGCGAAGTCTACGTAAATGATTATCTGGTAGAAGGAATGCGCCCATCATTCTGGGAAAATCCATTCCTGGCTATTTACGACCCAATCATGGAGCTGATTTTCAAACTCGCAATTGGACACCAGAAAACGAATGACGAACCAACATTCCCGACTATCGAACATATTGACACACGTCTGCCGAGCAAGTTACTGGTTCATGGCCTGAACATTGGCGATGACTATGTCGCCTACACCGAAGAGTTTGTCCGTGAGCAGAGCTCACCAATCAACGCAACTATCGGCGGTAAAGAGGTAGTTGTCAGCTATGACGAAGAGTTCAAGAGCCTGGGCATTTTCTACAACACAACGGGAGGAAAGGTCACCGAGGTCGATTTCGATGGTCAGACGCCAAACGGCAAGCTACCTCGGGTAGAAACCGTCAAGGCCGGTGCCTTCTGGCTCATCTGGGCGAACTTCTTCCCGGAGACCGATATCAACCGGGTATAACCCTCAAACTCTACCCATCAAAGCAATGGCCTCGCGGTCATTGCTTTTTCTCTTTAAGATTAATACTCATACCGAACCCGCTTTACAGTCGATCAAGCCAAATCATGCTAAAACTAATACTGAAGAGAGTCTTTTGTTCATGTAATTAGAGGGTTGGCAATCAATGGTCTGGCAGATTACCGCTCAGAAATATATCGCTCAATGTTTAGTTGATCTACGGGCCATCACCTTGCGCTTACTGGCTCTGATCATCTTAAGCTTCACTGCCGTTTCATGTACCAGCCTGCCAGACCCCATACCGGAAAGCGTTTCCGACCAGCTTCGGTACTATCCTTCTTCTGCACAACACTGCGCCTTTCAGTTAGTCGATTTCAAGCGAACGGTGCAACAGCAAGGTGTACAGGATGTTCAACATCTCTGGGTTCCGCGCTACCCACATCTTGCCTTTGATCGCTTCAGCCTCTCGCTTATACCTGAGCTCACATCACAGCAAAGCAAAGAACAATGGCTACACTATGTTGCCCGGTTGGCCTCCGCTCAGAGAGAAGTCGAGTACCAGAACCTCGCCAACAAAGCCGGTTTTGATATTGAAAACAACGAGAAATGCGCACAGCAACTCACCAACACCGCGCTCGGCGACCGTCAGTTCTGGCGCCAGTTGCGCCAATATCCGCCTCACATTCAGTCTAACTATCAAAACTGGCAACGGGTTGTTGGCCTTTACCCTATCAGCAAGTCACTGGCAGCTCCTGCCATTGATACCGAAAAAAAACGAATTATCAGTGGCTTTATTTCTCCCCTGGATAAAAATACTATCACTTATACTGCTACCAGTACCTCACCGCTCCACCCGCAGGAAATCCAATCCTGGTTCACGCGCGCCAGCCAGCAATCTCATCTAGGATGGCCCCTGCTTAACGAGCATCAAGTCGCCCGGCTGTCTGAGCATTATGTACCGGAATTTCTTATCGAATCAGCATCGCTCGATGATAAACCCGGCCAGGTGGCATACCACTCTGGGGGCCAACCCTATGTAAAGACCAGTAAGCCGACGCTGTATACCAGCCACAGCTATACTCGGTTTCATGGCCAGATCCTATTGCAGCTAGAGTTCAGCATCTGGTTTGCCAACCGAACCGCAACCTCCGCGCTCGATCCTTACGCCGGTCAGTTCGACGGTCTCCTTGTCAGACTGACCCTCGATAGCCGAGGTAGGCCGTACATCCTCGACAGCATTCATCATTGTGGCTGCTACCATATGGTTTTTGCCCTGGATCCACAGCTTAAGTTCGCACAACGAAATACCAGTATCGAGGCTCCGATTACCATGCATGTTAATCCAAGGTCCGATGTGACCACTCTTCAGGTCACCGTCTCGAAGGGGGATCATATGATGAAAGGTTTACGCTGGGTTCAGGCCAGTGCTCAGCCACGCCAGCTCAATGTCCTCGACTACCAGCAATTGCGAAGCCTGCCGTTACAGAAAAGCCGATACAAAAGCCTGTTTGACGAGCAGGGAATGCTAATGGCCAGCACGCGTTTGGAGCGTTGGTACCTATGGCCGTTTGGTGTTAAATCGCCGGGCACAATGCGTCAGATTGGCCATCACGCCACGGCCTTTATTGGTGAGAGACACTTCGACGATGCCGATATGTTAAGCCCGCTTTTTCACAAGCCTTAACCGTTATCAATATTTTTACCAATCCTAAAAATCACAATGAGGAACGATACCTATTGTACCAATGGCCCTGTCATCATGGACAGGCTGGCATAGCACTTACAGGAACCAGTGATAGCTGCTTCTGAAACCTCAGCATTAAAGAGGCAAATTCCAACCTTCTCGAAGACAAGAAAAGGTTGCAAAACTGAACAGCCACTTTCTAACACATTTCACTACAATCAAGATTAGTTACCGAAGAATTCGTCAAGCCTGCTCAGCGGTAAAGGTATCTATTTCATTGCTAATTCAGACTGATTCAGAAAGTGGTCAGGCAAGTTAGGTTATACAAGATACCTATCAACTATTTACATCAATAATAACAACAGAGACAAAATGGCATTGTGATGAATACACGCAGTATCACGCTATACACTTTATCTGGGGTTTCAGCACTCTTTGGCTCCGGCTATGCAACCGCAGATAGCATTACCCGCTTTGATGACTACGGACCGTTGAGAACGTACGCCCAATCTCCCATCCAGTCGAATAGTCTGACACCGCTTGTGCGCAGCGGCTTTAGCTACCAGCCCGGAACCGTAGAGGTCTATACTACCGGGACCATTGCCAGTGTCTGGGCACATACCGATGAGTACAACGCCGACTATTACCAGAATGCCATATCCGTTGGCGGCCAGTGGCAAATCAATAGCAAATGGCTCGTCGAACTCGACTATACCTACCGGTTTTCAGCCAACAACCACCTGGACAGTTTGACCTCCGCCTTTCATGACGTATTCGGTATCAGTCAGAACGGACGCGATGAAGTAGACAAACACTCCTTTGATATCTCGGTTCCCCAGTACGGTGTCGAGATCCATGACTTCAACCGCGAAACACTCGGCAGTGCGCTGACCTTCTACACCAGCTACCAGTTACTGGAAACCAAACGACACGGCTTATCGATCGGCGGCTCACTGTATTACAACTATGTACCCAGCGGCCCGTTTGCAACCAGCAACTTTGAGCAGGCACTGCAGCTCAATTACAGCTATCGGCGTGACAGACACATGTTTTACAGTATGCTTGGCCTGTCATACCGAAATGACGACGAGGTGCTTGGCAATATCCCCTATAACTCAGTGGCCCTGTCGTTCGGTGCCGGCTATCAGTTCCAGTTAACTGAAAAGCACCGGCTACTTGCTGAGTACCATATCTATGAAGGGGCGACCGATGCCGCTTCCGATCTGTCCAAGCCGTCCAATGAAATTCTGCTCGGCTATCGTTACCACATGAAGCGAAGCGCCATTGAGTTCTCGATGATAGAAAATGTCTTTAACATGGATAACAGTACCGATATTGCCTTTACGCTCGGCTATCGACACCGTTTTTGATTTACATTGTAAACTCTGCCGTCATTAGCTAAATCTTTTCCTTGTTTAGCACATTCTCCAGATCACGCTCAAAACGCTCTATCAGGTAGTCGATGAAGATCCGTAGCCGTTTAGGGAGCAGCTTACGCTGCGGATAGACAAAGCTAATGGGGGCATGAGGCATTTCCCAGTCAGGCAGCAATTGCACTAGCCTGCCAGCAGCAAAATGTTCGCGACAGAGAAACTCGGGCAACATGGCAACGCCCAAACCATCCAGACAAGCCATTAGCGAAGCCGTGATGGTATTGACTCTCAAGCGGTAAGGTAAATCAATAAAGATTTCATTGTCGGCTTGCATCAAATGCCAGTTGGGCATCTTTACAGCCTTATTGTAAATTTTCACCTGCTGATGGGGGGCTTTAAGATCTCCGGGAGTCGTAATCGGTCCATACTGCGCGAGATAGTCCGGGCTGGCAGCCATCACTCGCTTTGTCGTATAAAATGGCCGGGCAATCATACTGGAGTCTGAGACCTCACCTACCTGGGCATACAAGTCAATCCCTTCCCCGATGATATCAACTTCACGGTTGGTCAGTTCAAAGTGTACGGTGACATTGGGGTATAGTTTCAAAAAGTCGTTGATGTAAGGGCCAAATACCTTCTGTCCTAGCTCAACGGGCATCACCACGTTCAGCCGTCCTCTAATCAAATCCTGATTAGCCGTGACCTCCAGCTCGGCCTGCCCCAAAATTTCAAGCATCTGCAAGCATGACTGATAGAAAGCTTCCCCTTCTGGCGTCAGAGTCAAACTTCGGGTCGAACGCGTGATCAAGCGCACACCCAAATGTTGTTCAAGCTCGGCCACTTTACGGCTTACTGTCGACTTTGTTAAATCCAACATTTCTGCTGCTTGGGTAAAGCTTCCACATTCAACAACTTGAGAGAAAATAGCAACGGTATTGAGGTCCATTCTGCCACCTATTAATTAGATTTCTGCAACAGTGTTTCCTTTTTTTCCTATCCAATCAACCAATCATTCTCGCTTACACTTTGTAACACAAAAAAATCTCAATTAATCACATCATCAATGAGGACTCCATGACTGATACCCCACAATACAAGAAGAGCAAAGCGCCGCTGATCGCAACCTTCATCATGCTGGCCCTGGGTCTTGGTGCCGGGGGGTATTGGTTTAGCTACGGACAGTACTTCGAATCGACGGACAATGCCTATCTTCAAGGTGATATCACCAACATCAGCCCAAAAATCTCCGGCTATATCACCGATTCTTTTGTTATCGATAATCAAACAGTCAAAACCGGTCAGCTACTGGCTAAAATTGATGACAGGGATTTCATTGCAGCCCGAGACAAAGCCGAGGCAAACCTTGCTGTCAGCCAGGCAGCTATCAATAACCTGACTGCTGAGCAGCAATTACAGAAAACCAAAATCCGCCAATCAGAAAGCCAGATAGCTTCCGCCAAGGCCGAGCATGAGCGGGCACAGCAGCAGGTAAACCGTACCCGAAGCCTGCTTAAACGCAACTACTCCTCACAGGATGAACTCGACAGCGTTACTTCTCACCTGAAAGTGACCAAAGCCCAGCTTGACGAAGCAATAGCCAGCTATCAGGCCGCCCAAGATCAGCTGGCCGTCATAGCCAGCCAAATCGTCCAGGCCGAAGCCTCTGTCGACGAAGCCAATGTCCAGCTCGATCAGGCGCAACTCAACCTCAGCTACACCAATATTTATGCACCTGTTGACGGCATTGTCGGCAAGCGTAGCCTACGCGTTGGCTTATATGTCCAGCCAGGCATGCCGCTGATGAGCCTGGTTCCAACTTCAGATGTATGGATTGAGGCCAACTTCAAAGAAACCCAGCTGGCAGAGATCCATCGAGGGCAAAAAGTCGAAGTCGAGCTCGATGCATTTCCCGGCCAGCCGCTGGAAGGTATTGTCGACAGCTTTTCACCGGCAACTGGCGCTAAGTTCGCCTTGCTGCCTCCTGAAAACGCGACAGGCAACTTCACTAAGATTGTTCAACGAGTCCCTGTAAAAATAACCATCGCCGATCCAGCCCAGCTCCAGGGCCGATTAATCCCGGGGCTATCTGTTGTTGCCACTGTCGATACCCGAGGCTAACGCATGAGTACATCAGACACCCTCACTGAGCTGCCATCACAGGCCAAAGAGGCGGGTCAGGATCAGGTTCCGCGCCGCCACTGGATTGCCTTGATCGGCGGGCTGATTGGTGCCTTCATGGCTATTTTAGATATCCAGATCACCAACTCTTCGCTAAAAGATATTCAGGGCGCTCTGTCAGCTACTCTGGACGAAAGCTCATGGATCTCAACCTCTTATCTGGTCGCAGAAATGATTGCGATCCCATTGAGCGGCTGGCTATCCATGGCATTGGGAAAACGTCGCTATCTTACGTGGACAACAGTGATCTTTACCCTGTCTTCACTACTGTGCTCCATATCGTGGAACATGACTTCCATGATCATGTTCAGAGCGCTGCAAGGCTTTAGTGGCGGGGCATTGATCCCGCTGGCATTTTCACTGGTCGTACAGTTGCTGCCAATCCATAAGCGGGCGATAGGTATGGCTATGTTCGGGGTTACTGCCACCTTTGCCCCGTCTATTGGTCCAACGCTCGGCGGCTGGCTAACAGAAAACTTATCCTGGCACTACATTTTCTACATCAATATCCCGCCGGCGATCTTGCTGATCACCATGGTGCGTTATGGACTGGACGATGAACCATTGAATATCCAAAGCCTGCTAAAAGCTGACTGGATAGGGATTGCCACCATGGCACTGGGACTTGGCTGTCTGGAAGTCGTACTGGAAGACGGTAACCGCGAGGAATGGTTTAGCTCTGACTTTATCGTCACACTGTCAATCATTTCGGCCGTCAGCCTGGTGTATTTTGTGATCAATGAGCTGCAGCACAAAAAGCCGCTGGTCAATTTGCGTCTGCTTAAAAACGGACAGTTCGCCATGTCTTGCCTGGCCTATCTGATCCTGGGCATGGCCCTGCTCGGCTCGATATATGTGCTGCCGCTCTACCTGACACAGATCCAACACTACAACGCACTGGAAATCGGCGAGGTCCTGATGTGGATGGGCTTCCCACAGCTCTTGATTTTTCCGCTGGTACCGAAACTGACGAATATTATCAAGCCCAAATACCTGGTGACTTTTGGCTTCGTAATGTTCGGACTCAGCTGCTATGTCAACACCCACATGAGCGTTGATTATGGCGGGCAACAGCTGATTTTTTCGATGTTGCTTCGTGCTATCGGCAGCCCTTTTATCATGGTGCCATTGTCACTGGTCGCCATGCAGGGGATCAGCAAGGCAGACACACCGGATGCCTCGACACTGACCAATGTGATGCGAAATCTCGGTGGTGCCTTCAGTATCGCAATCATCGCAACGATGCTCGACAACAAAACTCGCGAACATCTCGCACATATCAAAGAATCGATCCCAAGCGTCAGCTCCAATGCCTGGCAACAACTGTTGCAACAGAGTAGTTACTTTGTCCAGGCAGGTAGCGACTCTGGCACGGCCATGGTACAAGCCCAGGCATCCCTGGTGGCAACCATGCAGCGTGACGCCGCCATCATGGCCTATAACGACGCCTTTCTAATGATGAGTGCCTTTTTGGCATTAGCCGCCGTCCTTATGCTTGGCTCAAAGAGCTAAGCATCAACTCCTCCCAAATGTACACCAGTGAAGCCTGTAGTCATATTGTCATGTCTTTTTCAAACAGGCCTCACTGGCTGCCAGGCTGGCATCCCCTTATAGATAAAAGCGGCAACAACCAAAGGTCATTGCCGCTCAATTGCAACGTCACAGGTTGTCTATGTTTTACGCCGTTGCTAATTGCGGTGCCATCGCCTTAGGTTTCCGCTGTGCCAGTACTACACCAGCCAATACCATACCACCGCCGATGTAATGATAGGCGGCAAGATGTTCACTCAGTATCACACTCGCGATGCCGGCCGTAAACACTGGCATCAAGTTCATAAACATCGCCGTACGGTCCGCCCCTAAACGCTGGATTCCTTGCATCCAGCACCAAGGCGCAATCACCGATGCCGGAATTGCCGCGTATATGATCAACGGCAGTGACTCGGCCGTGATTGCAACCCGCTCGCTGCCCATCAGCAAGGGAACAAGCATCAATACCGCCAATACACCTTGAACATAAACAGACTGCCAGATACTCAGTGGCATCTGCCAGCGCTTTAACAGCACGCAATATAACGCGTAGACAAACGCCGCCAACAACAGCAGGGCATCACCAATAGTGATCCCTTGCGCTGCCAGATTACTGATGTCGCCATGGCTCAGCATCAAAACCAACCCGGCCAAGGATAAAACGGCACCAACAATGGCCAGCGGCAATAAGCGTTGTCCCAACAGTGGCACACTGAGAAACATGCTGATAAGCGGCACTAACGATATGATTAATGCCATATTGGTAGCCGTCGTCGTTTCTGCTGCAAAGTAGCCCAGTGACTGGTTCAACACCATGCCCAGTAGCGCCAGAAAAGCTAGCTTGGGAATATAAGGCCGTATAGTTGACCAATTGCGCCACACCGATCTCAGAACAAACGGGGTAAGAACCAACATAGCGACAAACCAGCGGTAAAAAGATATAGCACCCGGATCGATAACGCTAAACGAAAGCTTGTTAACAATGGCATTCCCTGCCCAAATTGAAACGGTAAGTAAAGGAAATAAGTAGAACATGGTCTGCCTCTAGATTTTTTTCTAGTTGTAATTGGATGAATCATTATTCATGTACGTCATAGTGTGGCAGGTCATCTTTGATATAAATATCTCCAAAAAGACATCATAACTCTATTGTCAGACATTTAGGGGAATTCTCCGTACCACTAACTTAAACTCTTTCCTTCCTCAATCGTTAAACTTGTCACAAAACATTGAATTTAAACAATTATAAAGTTTTCAGGCTGTATATCTTGATAATCATTCCTAACGAGAAAGAGTGATCTGTCTACGAGGAAAAGAAAGTAAGCGGTTAACTAAACACCACAAAAAAAGCCGCTTACGCGGCTTTTCTACTCTCTGACTACAATGACTGACAAAAGTCAGGCAATTGGCAACAGAATCTAGTCACTTGGTGAAATAAACAATGTCTTGGCTAGGCGAGCAAGATTATAGGCATCTACATAACCAGAGTGCTGGCGTCCTTCCCACTCAACACCCGCCATGTCCATCGCAGCACGCTGACCACAACGTTTATTGTTGACATGACGCTGCAAGCGAAACAAGGTGGCTAAGTTTAAGTACTCATTAAATGGAACCTTGAGCCCTTTCTCTTTGCACTCGGCGCGCAGGATCAGATCATCACGCCCCCAAGCGGCATAAATCTTATGACGGCCACCAAACTTCTGCTCGATAGACTTCAAAATCGTTGCCAATGGCTTACCGTTTTTGGCTATCACTTCGGGCTTAATACCTGTCAGTTCGGTACAAAACGGAGAAATCTCATCATGCTCCGGCTTCACATAATGCTGTGCGCGACGAACAATCTCACCGGTTACCAGATCCAGCTCGGCAACACCGATCTCGATAATCTCTCCAGTTCTCGACTCCCGACCATCATTCCAACAACACATTTCGAGGTCAAAGCAGACAATACGATTAAAATTCATTACTTTTCCGGCACAACGCTAAAACTGGGCAGGAAGGATACCATCTGGGACCCAACAGCAACACCCTCACCTCATCAGCAATCCTGATCACACCCAAAAAGCAAAATAGTTCATCTCTACATTTCTAAGTGGGATAAATATCACACCAGTTCAATTAAACCTCAAAAGAAACATGTCAAATGTCATATTTGCACTAAAAGGCATACATCTTTGCACAGTAATTATGAGAGCAATTACATGCAGCCAAATAGAAAACTGCTTCCAAGATTACATTTTTATGTCAGTTATATTAAAGCCATTTGTAACGACTTTAAAAAGCGAACAGTTAGCATTTTTTTAACACTGAGCAACTGATATCACTATCAGTAAAATCAAACCCGCGTCACAATTTTTCTTGATGCTTAATGGCAGTACAATCCGTTTTTGTGAGTCACTATGAATATATTTTATTCGCCCCACCATTTAGAGTATTGACTCTAAAAGAATTTAATTCTAAAAAACAAAAATATTAAGAATAAAATAAAATCACCACACAACAAGAAAAATCATTCATCAGGCCTATAAGAAAACACCAAAGGCATAAGCTAAGTATTCATAAAAAATATAAATAATCACAAGTAAAAATTACCTTTACAAACTCATGAAAAATGTTTTCACGATAAAAACAAAACCCACAAATAAAATATCACACTGAATAATTAAACTGGAAACGAGAAATAAAAAACAACAAGTAAAAATAATTAAAAAATAAAACAATCAATTTTAAAAAGAAAGAATAGAACGTAAAAAGCAAACGTTATATTAAATTAACCACTCAACAAAACAAAAGGTGAAAGTTTTTATTTCATCAATAGTGGTATTTTGTTGAATTATATTTAAAAATAATTTTATGTGATATGGTTATCAATATCAACAACAACTAGAACGTGGCTTGGCAGGCTGCCTCCACACCAACAAGAGTTCATAATAAACACTTAAAAATCAACACTTTAGAAAGTTTGATATTATTAAAACAATAGAATACCAGCCAACAAGGCTGACTTTTAACCAATATAAAACCCAATAATTTTTTAAATTATCAATTGCGTTATAGAAAAAAACATGTACTTTAATAAGCCAATATCTTGAGCTAACAAGTTGTGCTTTTAGATATCACTGTAAAACTTGCTAATTGTTGAATCCCTGTTCCCTTTGAACAGTTATAAAAACAAATTTAACCCTGTCTTCATGACAGGGTTTTTTTTACCCTCAGAAAAACTCACAACTTTAATAAAACACCTAATCATCACTTGAAAATAATATTCACAGCCTAAATTAATTATTTTTTGCAAACGTTTGC
Organism: Photobacterium alginatilyticum; assembly: GCF_009910675.1. Taxonomy (GTDB): domain Bacteria; phylum Pseudomonadota; class Gammaproteobacteria; order Enterobacterales; family Vibrionaceae; genus Photobacterium; species Photobacterium alginatilyticum. The sequence continues at coordinate 49,116 of NZ_RSEJ01000035.1, forward strand.
CTGAGCCATACGTCACGATTTTTAAAAGCAAATATGCACTTTACACGAAATAACTTGTGCAAGATTTTCCAAATGATTAATGTTTGTCGCCGCGGAACATACACAATCTCTTACAAGGATTTTATAATGAAAAAAACAATTATCGCAGTGGCATTAACTTCTCTAATCTCTGGCGCAGCACAGGCAGCAACAGTCTACAAAGCAGACAATGGCGACAACGTCAAAGTCTACGGTGGTGCAGAAGTTGGCGGTACATTCGTCTCTGATACTGACAAAACTCCTTTTGGTCCAGATACAACTTTTGTTGATGACTCTTTCGCTACTATCGGTCTTAAAGGTCAGACTGGCGACTTCTACGCGAAGTTTGAACTTGACGGCGAACGTCAGGACTGGACTAAAGATAACAACATGCGCATCATCATCGATAAAGCATATGTTGGTTACAACGTAACTAAAGGTCACTCCATTGAGTTCGGCCGTACTGATACTGCATACGACCACGTTGACGCATTCGGTGACGTAACTAACGAACTAGGTCTTGGTATCTCTGAAGCTGGTGACCAGGACAGCACCTTCAAGTACCGCGGTAAGTTCGGTAACGTGAAAGTGGGAATCTCTCACTCTCTTGAAGGTTGGGATGGCAAGACTGATGACTTCGGTCACCCAGTGAAGTACAGCTACGAAACAGATTCACTGTTCGGCCAAGTAACAAATGGTTACATCGGCTACTACGGCGATACTTTCACAGTAATTGCTGGTGCTGAAGAAGGTGACGAAACATCTATCTACTCACTACACGGTGAGCTTGAACTAGGTAAATTCACTCTTGCCGGTCTGGTATTCGATGAAACCAAAAACTTCGATAAAGGCTCAGATACAAACGAAGTGGGTGTAAACCTGGGTGGTAAGTACGCAATGACAGAAAAACTAAACCTGCTTGCTAACGTTAACTACTCTGACTCTGACGCATTTGCAGAAGAAGCATACTTTGGTGTTGTTGGTGCTGAATACCGCTACGCATCAAACGTAAAACTGGCTGCTGAAGTTGCATTCGGTGACGTGCTTAAAGGTGCGAAAGATGCAAACAAGAAGAAGACAACTGAATCAGGTGCTCTAGCCTACCTAATGGCTTACTACTGGTTCTAATGTAACTCGATACATCTAGAACAACTAGAGAGCTGATCTTTCGTCCCTTGATTGGCTCTCTCTTTTCTTCCCCCCCTCTTCAAATAAGGCGTCTCATGAAAAAGATCGTTTTATCGGCACTCGCACTTGCGGTTGCAACCGGATGCACAGCCCAAAATTCTGCCCAGGAACCAGCACATGAGTGGGTTCAGGGTCAAGAATATAACCTAACCATTCTTCATACCAATGATAACCACGGCAACTTCTGGCAGAACAAATACGGCGAACGCGGTATGGCTGCCCGTGCCACACTAATCAATGAAATTCGCGCTGAAGTTCAAGCAGAAGGCGGTTCTGTCCTTCTTCTATCAGGCGGTGATATCAACACAGGTGTGCCAGAGTCAGATCTGCAAGATGCAGAGCCAGATTTCATTGGTATGAACATGCTAGGTTACGATGCAATGGCTGTCGGTAACCATGAATTTGACAACCCGCTTGATGTACTTGCCAAGCAGGAAGGCTGGGCTGAATTCCCATTCCTTGCTGCTAACATCTACAAAGATGGCAAGCGTATGTTCGATGCGTACAAAATCTTTAACAAACAAGGCATTAAAATCGCTGTTATTGGTTTGACAACCGAAGATACAGCCAAGATCGGTAACCCTGAATATATCGACGGTGTTGAGTTCAAAGATCCAAAAGAAGAAGCCAAGCAAGTTATTGCCGAGCTTAAGAGCAAGCACAACCCAGATGTGATCATTGCAGCAACGCACATGGGCCACTATCAAGATGGCCAGCACGGTTCGAACGCAGCGGGTGATGTGAAGCTTGCTCGTTACCTGAACGAAGGCGATCTTGACATGATTGTAGGCGGTCACTCGCAAGAGCCTGTTTGCATGGAAGGTCCGAACATGTACAACAAGAACTTCCACCCGGGTGACGCGTGCCAGCCGGATCAGCAGAACGGCACCTGGATTGTTCAGGCGCACGAGTGGGGTAAATACGTTGGCCGTGCTGACTACACCTTCAAAAACGGTGAGTTCGCATTAAAATCATACGATCTTATTCCAGTTAACCTGAAGAAGAAAATCAAGGTTGACGGCAAGAAAGTTCGCGTCTTCATCCAAGACGAGATCCCGCAAGACAAGGCTGTTTTCGATACCCTGAAGCCATTCCAGGACAAAGGCCAGGCCGCACTTAACGTGAAGATTGGTACGTCGAACGGTGATCTGGTTGGTGAGCGTAAGATCGTACGTAACAACCAGACTAACCTTGGTCGTTTAATCGCAACGGCTCACAAAGAGCGTGCCAAAGCAGACTTCGCTGTTATGAACTCCGGTGGTGTTCGCGCCTCTATCGCTGGCGGTGATATCACCTACAAAGATGTTCTGACGGTACAGCCATTCGGCAACATCGTGACTTATGTTGATATGACAGGTGCCGAAGTTCAGGACTACCTGAATGTTGTTGGTACCAAGTCTAAAGATTCAGGCGCCTATGCTCAGTTCTCCGGTATTACCATGACAGTAAACGGCGACAAAGTGACTGACGTGAAGATTGACGGTAAAGCACTGAACGTAAAAGACACTTACCGCTTCACCATTCCTTCCTTCAATGCTGCTGGCGGTGACGGCTACCCGAACATCACTCAGCATCCGGCATTTGTGAACACTGGCTATGTTGACGCAGAAGTACTGAAAGATTTCATCGAATCGAAAGGTAATGTTGACGTAACTGAATTCCAGCCAAACGACGAAATTGTCTACAAATAATAATGATATGTCGCCCTGTTAGGGATAACAGGGCTTCTTTAGGGTGAAAATCATGAAAAAATCCATTCTAGCACTATCCATTGGTGCTGCAGTTTCATGCAGTGCACAGGCAGAAGTGTTAATCACAGAGCTTGTTGAAAACGGCAACAATAAAGCGGTAGAAATTTATAATTCAGGTTCCGAGTCTGTTGACCTATCAGCTTATACGCTTGTACAGCTTAATAACCAAAATAAGAAATTGTCAGAAAAGCGTACAACGCTTTCTGGTACGTTGGCGTCAAAAGATGTATTTGTTGTTGCTCACACAGATCTCGCTGGCAAGCTTAATGATGGAACTGTCGATCTGCCACTAGGTCTTGCATTCAACGGGGCAGATGGCGATACCGTTATTCTAGAAAAAGATGGTGAACAAATTGACATCGTCGGCTTTAAAAAAGTAGACGACAATAGTGTTAAGGATGTTTTTGAAAACTCTTCACTGCAGCGTCTAAATGCTGATACAGCTAAGCCGACCATGACCTTTAACGCTGCTGAGTGGGAGGATGCCGGTCAGGGTGTCTACACAGGTCTTGGTAAGGGAGTTATCACAGAACCAACCCCACCAGAAAATATTGTTAAATCAACCATTCAGGAAATCCAAGGCGATAGCTGGAATTCTACGATTGACGGCATTGATACATCAAAGAAAATATATGAATCAACAAATTACCACGAAGTAACTGGTGTAGTTACCGCTATTCAGAAAACAGCCCTTAAAAATGAAAAATACACCGATCTTAATGTCGGTTTCTTCATGCAGGCACCTAGCGATAACAATGCACTGACTTCCGACGGTATCTTTGTTGAAACAAGCAAAATCACAGATATCGCAGTTGGCGATGAAGTCACTGTTGTTGCAAAAGTCAAAGAAGACTACAACTGGACAAAACTCGTCGGTGCTTATTCAGTAACCAAAACAGATTCGGCAAATTCTGTTCTGGCAGCGACCCCCTTACGCGTCCTTGATTCAAACGAAAACTTTGATTTCACGCTGGAACGCCATGAAGGCATGCTGGTTAAATTCGACAAAGAATCTGACATGCGCGTCTCACGCACTTTTGGTTTCAACCATTACCCATTTAAACGTAACAACATGGTGGTGTCTAATGGTCAGGTAAACCTGCACCCTAACCAGAACAATGCTCCTGTTGTCCATGATGATGCTACTGACACAGCTCCAGAACGACAGACCGATAGCAACGAAGAGAAGCGCATTGTTGTTGAGTCTTTCGAGAAAGTATCCAAAGGTACTCATATTCCTTGGTACCCAGACTTTGGCTCAGACAGTGCTGTACCAATGCCTGACGGAACAACAACAACCGATGATTACGTACGTATTGGTGATGTACTTGATGGAATTGAGGGTGTTATTGGATACTCATATTATGATTTCCGTTTCTATGTCACAAACACGGTGACAAAAGATAACTTCGCCCGTGATAAATCACAGCGCACATCAGAACCAAAACTAAAAGAAGGCGGTGAACTACGTATCGCTACTTTCAACGTGTTGAACTATTTCAACTCACCGTTTGGTGGTGATTGTAACCCAACAGACCCAAGCGATAGAGATTCAGTAAAAGATCAAGCATGTAGTAACCGTGGCGCTCCATCTCTTGAAGAGTTCGAACTGCAGGGTGACAAAATTGCTCGTGCTATCATTGCTATCGATGCAGACATTGTCGGTCTGATGGAAATCGAAAATAATGGCTTTGGAGAAAACTCAGCAGTCGCGCATCTTGTTAATAAAATCAACGCCCTTATTGACGATGAGAAAGAACATTACTCATATGTTGTTGGCAGTGACAGCGATAAGTATGTAGGTACTGATGCGATTGCAAGTCAGGTTATCTTCAAAGCAAGCAAAGCTTCGCTAGATACCTATCGTTTAATTGAAATGCCTGAACAACACGCGCCTGCTACTACAGGTGAAAGCGGAAATAACTACCAGCGTGATACCATCACACCAACATTTAGCATCAAAGGCACAGATGAGAAAGTCACGGTTGCTGTTAACCACTTCAAGTCAAAAGGCTCTAAGTGTTGGGAAGATGCGGCACCTGTTGCTGAAGGCGGTCAAGCTGGTAAAGATCCTGACAAGCAGGGGTCTTGTGAGAACTTCCGTGTATCAGCGGCATATCACTTAGGTCAAGAGCTAAACAAGATCGACGGTTACAAGCTAATCCTTGGTGACTTGAACTCTTACGGTAACGAAGACCCAATCATGGTTCTGACTAACAGTGACAATGCACCTGAAGGTCATGTAATCAAAGCCGCTCGTAATACTTATATCGGTGGTGATGAGAATGCACTGGGTACACCACTTCATGGTGATGAAGGAGCGGTAATTAACGACTCTTATGGCTATGTAAATATTATTCGCCAAATTCACCCTGATTCATACAGCTACTCTTACAACGATGAAGTCGGCACTCTTGACTACATCCTGGTGACGCCTGAGCTGGTAAACAAAGTTGTCGATGCCACCGACTGGAATATTAACGCTGGCGAATCAACGCTGTTTGAATACGAAAATGAAAACAATTGCCTAGATGGCAAATGTTCATCTCGCTTCTCCGATCTATACCGTGCTTCTGACCATGATCCAGCGGTTATCGATCTGAAGTTTAGTGATAATGTCGATCCTGAGCCGCCAGTAATCACTCCACCAACAGAGCCTAAGAACCCGCCGGCAGATCTTCCGGAAGTTCCAGCTGCCCCTGTTGCCGGTGAGCCAATCAAGGTTATGTTCGATTTGACTAACATCGGTGGCGTTGCGCTACATGAAGGTGACAAGGCCGTACTGAACATTGAAAAGATTAGCTCTTTCAAAGCCGCTGTTGCTGGTGCGGATACTAGCTCTGTAACCCTGACTAAGACAATTATCGAGCAAGGTTGGGTTGAGCTTAAAGGTGAAGTTACTGACGCTGGTGAATTCAAGATGACAAAACAAATCATCGATGGAGTAACAGGTCAACCAACCTATACCTCTCAAGAAGAGACTATCAAAGTGACTGAAGGTAAGACTCAGGCAGTTGATCCAAACCCAGGCCACAACCATGGTGGTTCAACAGGTCTATTTGGTCTGCTGTCACTACTAGGTCTTGGTTTCTTCCGTCGCAAGATGAACAAGTAACCTTGGTCTAATCGAGTAGGAGGAGGCCTCACGGCCTCCGTCCTCTCACACCACCGTACAAGCGTGGGTCGCATACGGCGGTTCCGAATATACTTTTAGTGACTCATACCCATTTCGCAACGAGTACAGACCCAACTCCTCGAACCATTTTGTTGGC
>NZ_RSEJ01000242.1 GCF_009910675.1 Photobacterium alginatilyticum
GACCCTGGCCTGTAAATGGACCTTTATGGGCTTCTAAAATMTCTTTTAGKCCATGACCAATRCCCCAGTTSGTYCTATACATGTGACCYGCTAYCAGGAAMARAATWGCAATAGCTAAATGATGGTGYGCAATATCRGTCAACCAYAGACCYCCAGTTACYGGATCTAATCCTCCRCGAAAAGTAAGAAAGTCYGCATATTTTGACCAATTCAAGGTGAARAATGGGGTTGCTCCCTCRGCAAAACTTGGATAAAGTTGAGCCAAAAGATCCCGATTCAAGATAAATTCATGAGGAAGTGGTATTTCTTTAGGATCTACTCCAGCATTTAAAAATTGATTAATCGGTAAAGATACATGTACTTGATGGCCTGCCCAAGAAAGAGATCCAAGTCCCAGTAACCCCGCTAAATGGTGGTTCAACATAGATTCCACATCTTGAAACCAAGCCAATTTTGGGGCAGCTTTATGATAATGGAACCAACCAGCAAAAAG
>NZ_RSEJ01000244.1 GCF_009910675.1 Photobacterium alginatilyticum
ATAGGACTAAAAATAGAAATAAACTCCTAAAATTACCCAACTAATTACTACACCTAAATTACAGTCTAACACAATATTAAAACTGGAAACCTTATTTTTTTGCTAATTTTTCCTTTTTTCTTGTATTTTCTAGTGAAATTTTAAGGCTATAAATGCAACTAAAAATAGAAATAAGTTACTAAAAATAGAAATAAACTCCTAAAATTACCCAATTAATTACTACACCTAAATTACAGTCTAACACAATATTRAAACTGGAAAYCWWATTTTTTTGMTAATTTTTCYTTTTTTCTTGTATTTTYTAGTGRAATTTTAAGGCTATAAATGCAACTAAAAATAGAAATAAGTTCCTAAAATTATCCAAATTTTTACCACAACTAATCTACAGGATATTACACTACTTAAACTGGAAATCCTAATTTTTAGACTAATCTTGCTATTTTTGGTATTTTTTAAGCTAAAAAGTGATTAAAAGATAAATATAAAGCTAC
>NZ_RSEJ01000245.1 GCF_009910675.1 Photobacterium alginatilyticum
GTACGAACTGGGCCGTTTTGGGCTTCTTATTGGGCTTCAGATGCTGGGCTTCTCTTCTTTAGGCAGATTGAGACTCCTTTTGGGCTCCCATCCTTCCAAGCTGGTCTGATAACGGGCTCGTGAAGGTCATTGTACGAACTGGGCCGTTTTGGGCTTCTTATTGGGCTTCAGATGCTGGGCTTCTCTTCTTTAGGCAGATTGAGACTCCTTTTKGGCTCCCRKCCTTCCAARCYGGTCTGRTAACGRGCTCGTGAAGGTCMTTTCWGTCATTTTCCGTGCAATTGACGCSTTTTTCCTGCAAAAACACRRAAAAYGTACAAATAAGGTAGAACAAGGCTAAAAACWCATWAATGAGCCTAAACAGGCTATWTTAGCACATAAAACAGTCTAAATGTGTTATAATTAACCTATAAAAACTACCATTTCGYGGTCTAATCAGAAGCAATGGCAGTATTTGGCAATGAAGTCGAGTAATTTCACTTTACATAATG
>NZ_RSEJ01000246.1 GCF_009910675.1 Photobacterium alginatilyticum
GAGGAGTAAATGCTTTCTTTTGTGCCATTTTAATTTGTGAATTGTGAATGAACTTACCTCATTCGCCGACTCTATGCAATCGAATATTTCTATGAAGCATAAGTTCTATTGCCAGGCGTTGAGTCTAGGAGTCTATTCACTGTTTTGGGGGGATTTCGAGACTAGTCCTTGAATCTATAAAAATAAAAATAGAGAATAAAAATCCACTTCGAATTCAAATGAAGCAATAGAATTAAAAAAGAAATAATACAAAACCTTATTTCCAGATATCTCAATTGGTCAAAGTCAAATTCGAAACAAGTACCACCTTTCGATGAATGCGCGAAAGAATAACTTAAACTTATATATAAAAAATCAAGTAATAGGTATTGTTATAAGCGACCCAATTGTTTGGTAATCAAATAGCACAAAAAAAAAAGAAAAGGATAATAAAGATACGGTAAAATAAAAAATTGACAAAACAAGATATGATTCATCTGGATCTAAAGTAT
>NZ_RSEJ01000247.1 GCF_009910675.1 Photobacterium alginatilyticum
TAACGCCTGCAATAAGGAGCCCCACGCTGAATCAGCAAAGCACACCGAACTTCATACCAAAACCGCCGAGTGTAACGGGTCACCTTGATTGCTTTGTTAGGCACTTCCACTTGCGACCTTCCTACTTGGCCGGCGAACTCTCAGCGTATTCCGCCGCCAAACATGGGATACAGCAATCACTAATCCCCACGGGACATGATAACTATCAACATCTTAAAACCAACTATATTTGCATGACAGCCTGGTCAGGAGCTAATCGAGGCTACATCACTGAGCGGAAGGGTTAAGTAAACGACAAGTCCTTCACAGCGGTGTATCGAGGAAGCTAGAAATGCTTATTGCCTCGTCTGAGGCAGCAAAGAACGGATCAACTTGCATTTCCACGCCCTTAAAGAACAGCCATGCAATGAACGAATGGCCTAAGATTTCCCGTTCGTGGGCGACATGGTTGCGACCAGATCAAAAAGCAGGCTTTTCCCATGCCTAACGCC
>NZ_RSEJ01000036.1 GCF_009910675.1 Photobacterium alginatilyticum
TTTATAATCTGAAAGCCTTCCCAGAAGGAAGATAGGAAAGTATTATTCGACATGAAAACGGTAGTTTGTGTAGGTTTTTGTTTGGCGACTAAACCATATCACTTACTACCGTTTTTGTTTTCAGTTCCCGCTAATCTGCGAAGAACCTTAAAAAAGCCGCTTTATTAGCGGCTTTTTTCGATAATGGGATAAGGGTGCCAAGTTAGCCGTTAAGGGCTACCTTGCTGTCTGCACTGTCCATGTCCTTCAGCTCAACCAGTACTTCTTCAGCCCAGTCAATCCACGCCTGACGGTTGTGGATCCCACGGCGAAGCGTTAGACGATCAAGGCGTGCCTGACGGTCCATGTTCTTGTAGTCGCCGAAATGGACTTTCTCCAGTTCGTGGTAGTGGTTCATCAGCGTGTGAGACTCTTCAATCAGCCCTTCCAGCTGCTGTTGCATCGGCACAGAATTGTGCACGCCACAAACCAGTAGCTTGGCAGAGAACTCATCGCGGATGGTTGGGTTGCGAGCAGGCTCCTGGAACCACTCAAACAGTGCCTGACGGCCCAGATCAGTGATGGAGTATACTTTACGATCCGGCTTGCCTTCCTGCGGTTCCAGTTTGCAGGTAACCTGATCGTTGGTTGCCATTTTGTTTAGCTCTCGGTAAACCTGCTGGTGGCTTGCCTTCCAGAAGTAGCCGATGCTGTGGGAAAATTCTTTTGTTATATCGTAACCGGTTGCGTCGCGATTGCTCAGCACGGTCAAAATTACGTGTGGTAGTGACATCTCTTCTATCCGTTAAAATACTACAAATAAAAAACAATCAGACCGACGTTACCCTTCGCTCTTTGGCGTTTGTTATAATCGTCTTGTTGCAGTGCCTGATCGAGATCACGTAGCATACACATCAATGTGATCTTTATCGACACCAGAAAGTGATAATAACCATTTTGGGCAGCGTCCAATTGTTCATCTTGTGATGTTTGTCTATATCTTAAGGTTTCCGATGCACTGCAATATATTGTGATTCATCCATGTTCACAGTGCATGTGATTACTTTAGACTATGCGACTAGTTACATTACGTCTCATTATTGAGTCACTGTAATAAAAAAAGTGTGTAAAAGGTATAAATGGCATATCGGGCCTGATCTGGCTGAGGCGAAGGATTGGGGGTTGGTGAGATCAGTAAAACAAAGGCCTCCACGCGGGAGGCCTTAAAGTAGCGTTTAGATGTTCAGGTAATCAGATTAGCCTGTGTTGCGCATGCCTGTCGCGATACCGGCGATGGTTACCATCAAGGCCTCTTCCAGCATCGGTGATGGCTCATCTTGCTGACGGGTACGGTACAGCAGCTCGGCCTGGAGCATATTCAGCGGCTCAACATAGATGTTACGCAGGCGGATGGCCTCTGCACCCCATGGATCCTGTTCCATCAGGTGGGCACTGTTCTCGACATTCAGCACGGCCTTGATGTCTTCCTGCAGCTGATCGCGCAGTTTCTGACCCATCGGCCATAGCGACTTGTCGGTCAGGCGCTGATCATAGTACTCGGCAATCCCGATGTTGGTTTTGGTGAATACCATTTCCAGCATACCAAGGCGGGTCGAGAAGAATGGCCACTCGCGGCACATATCTTCCAGCTGCTGGGCATGACCCTTATCAATCGAGAACTGAATCGCCTCACCGGCGCCCAGCCAGGCTGGCAGTAGCAGACGGTTCTGGCTCCAGGCGAAAATCCACGGAATGGCACGCAGGCTCTCTACGCCGCCTTTCGGGTTACGCTTGGCCGGACGCGAGCCCAGCGGCAGTTTGCCCAGTTCCAGCTCCGGTGTGGCCGCGCGGAAGTACGGGACAAACTCTTCGTTGCCGCGTACCACGTTGCGGTAGGCTTCGCAGGAGACTTCGGACAGCACGTCCATCAGCTCACGCCAGTCTTGTTTCGGCGCTGGTGGCGGTAGCAGGTTGGCTTCCAGAATCGCACTGGTATACAGGCTCAGGCTGTTGACGGCAACTTCCGGCAGGCCGAGCTTGAATCGGATCATCTCACCTTGTTCGGTAACGCGCAGGCCGCCTTTCAGGCTGCGTGGCGGCTGCGACAGCAGTGCAGCGTGTGCAGGCGCACCACCACGGCCGATAGAACCACCACGGCCGTGGAACAGGGTCAGTTCGACACCGGCCTCTTCACAGACATCAACCAGGGCTTCCATCGCGCGGTACTGGGCCCAGCCAGCTGCCATTACACCGGCATCTTTGGCCGAGTCGGAGTAGCCGATCATGACCATCTGGAAATTCTGGATAAAGCCACGGTACCAGTCGATACTCAGTAGCTGCTTGATGACCGATTCGGCATTGTTGAGATCTTCCAGTGTTTCGAACAGCGGACAGACATCCATTCTGAACGGACAGCCTGCTTCTTTCAGTAGCAGGTGGACAGCCAGAACGTCAGAAGCGGTACGAGCCATGGAGATCACGTAGGCGCCCAGGGCTTCACGTGGCTGCTCAGCAATCGCCTTACAGGTTTCGATTACCTCCTGAACATCAGGCGAAGGCTGCCAGTCACGAGGCAGGAGCGGACGTTTTGAGGCCAGCTCGCGCACCAGGAAGGCGACTTTGTCCTGCTCACTCCACTGATCGTAGTCGCCGAGGCCCAGGTGACGGGTCAGCTCGGAAATGACATCTGAGTGGCGGGTACTTTCCTGGCGAATATCCAGACGTACCAGGTGGACGCCGAAACTCTTGATGCGGCGCAGCACATCCAGCAGCAGGCCGTCGGCAATGATACCCATGCCGCACTCGTGGAGTGACTGGTAACAGGCATAGAGCGGATCCCATAGCTGGTCGACATGATCGATAATGCCGAAGTTAGGCACGCTCAGGCCTTTAATCTGGGCGTCGAGCACATCACGGGTATTGGTGAGCTTGGCACGCAGATCCTTGAGGATGGCACGGTAAGGTTCGTGCTCGTCACCGGCTAGCTCGCGTACCTGGTCGTTGCATTTGACCATCGACAGCTCGCTGACCAGCTCCTGGATATCGCTCAGGTACAGATCGGCGGCTTTCCAGCGAGACAGCAGCATGACTTCGCGGGTGACCGACGAGGTCACAAACGGGTTGCCGTCACGGTCACCCCCCATCCAGGAGGAGAATTTCACCGGCGAGGCATCAATCGGCAGGCCTTCGCCAAGGTGGGTTGTTAGTTTCTCGTCGAACTGGCGCAGGAATTCCGGCACGGCCTGCCACAGGGAGTTCTCGACAACGGCAAAGCCCCATTTGGCCTCGTCAAGCGGGGTCGGGCGCTGCTGGCGGATCACATCAGAGTGCCACGCCTGGGCGATCAGCTGCTCGAGGCGCTGTTCGACACGCTGGCGCTCGCTTGGAGACAGCTCGCTCAGCTCCAGCTTGGAGAGGCATTTGTTGATCTGCACCAGCTTGTGGATCATGGTACGGCGGGCAATCTCGGTAGGGTGCGCCGTCAGTACCAGTTCGATGTTCAGATCACGTACCGCCTGAATAGAATCAAACTGGCTGATATCACTGTTGCTGAGTTTGCCAAACAGGGTATCGATAGAGTCCGGGCTGCAGATATGTTCTTCGCAGTGGCGGGATACCGTGTGATACTGCTCGGCAATATTGGTTAGGTTTAGGAACTGGCTAAAGGCACGAGCTACCGGTAGTAGTTCGTCATCAGGCAGGTTTTGCAACTCATCGATCAGTTTTTCACGATCATCCTGATTTCCTGCGCGGGCAGATTTAGATAACTTACGTATGGCTTCCACTTTATCTAGCAATGGCTCGCCATGCGCATCTTTAATGGTATTACCCAGCAGGTGGCCGAGCATACTGACGTTACTTCTTAACGCGCTGTACTTTTCGTTCATATCGCATCCATCTCGTAATTTTGTTACATCCAAATCGCAATTGCGTTAGTGACAATCTATCCGTGATCCCACTTTCAGGTCAACTTTGATTACATTTAGGCGCCATAAATTGAAGCTAGATTGATATTTGTCATGATATGAAATCCAGTATGTAACAAATTTTCGTAAAAATGGGTCATAAGACACGCATTTAGTGTGCTATCTGCGCCGTTTAGTGTGCTATCTGCGCCGTTTAGTGTGCTCTCTGCGCATAGTGCTATAACTTTCGTCGCCTAGCGGGTATTAGATCTGACAATTCTAATTAACATTTTTTTTATTCCTGCTGTTGACAGGCCAAGGATTAATCGGTAAACATATAAATGCAATCAAGATGAATAAAAATTTAGCTGTTTATTGATGCCAATATCGACGCAAAGTGTCAGCGCAAAGAATAGCTAAAGATGCTGAATGTAGGAAGTTATTAACATGAACCAGGCGACTATTCACAATCTGAATTCCCTCCGACGACGCTAAGTCTCACCGCCTGGTGCGCTCGTGCACCCCTTCATCCGCTGTATCTGCAGCATAGTTTCAAACACCAAGTATTAACTACTTAACGCATTAAAAACGGAATTTCATATGTTGAACACCTTCATTATCGGTGCCAGCGGTTATACCGGCGCAGAGCTGGCGAAAATGGTGCATACCCATCCACAACTGAATCTGGCGGGCCTGTTCGTATCGGCCAACAGCCTCGATGCCAACAAGCCACTTAGCGACCTGCACGGACAGCTCAAAGGCATTGTCGACCTGCCGCTTCAGCCTTTGACTGACCCTGATGCGGTTGCCGCCAAGGCAGATATCGTTCTGCTGGCCACAGCCCACGAGGTTAGCCACGACCTGGCAACGATTTTTCTCTCCAAAGGCTGTCAGGTGTTTGATTTGTCTGGCGCGTTTCGGGTGCAAGGCGATGACTTCTATACCCAGTACTACGGTTTCGAACATCAGCACCAGCAGTGGCTGGAGAAGGCGGTTTATGGCCTGGCCGAGTGGAATAGCCAGGCGATTAAGCAGGCGCAGCTTGTGGCCGTTCCGGGCTGCTACCCAACGGCATCGCAGTTGGCACTGAAACCGCTTCTGGAGGCTAACCTTATTGATAAAGACCAGTGGCCTGTTATCAACGCGGTGAGCGGTGTTTCTGGCGCAGGCCGCAAAGCCACTATGGTCAACAGCTTCTGCGAGGTTAGCCTGCAGGCCTATGGCGTCTTCGGTCATCGTCACCAGCCGGAGATTGCGGCGCACCTTGGTTGCGATGTGATTTTTACCCCTCATCTCGGCAACTTTAAGCGCGGGATCCTGGCAACGATTACGGCCAGGCTGGCCCCGGGTGTTGATGCCGGGAAAGTGGCCGAGGCCATGCAGCAAGCCTATCAGACCCAGGATGGCCAGCATGCTGTCAGGTTGCTGGGCGAGCAAACGGCAAGTATTCAAAATGTTGTTAACACTTGCTTTTGCGATATTGGTTGGAAGGTACAGGGCCAACACATAATTTTAACATCGGCGATTGATAATTTATTGAAAGGTGCCTCATCCCAAGCGATGCAGTGCATAAATATTCGAAATGAATTCCCGCAATTAACGGCGTTGGTTTAGGAGGTAGCACCATGAGTCAGGTTCCTTTGGTAATTAAGTTAGGTGGTGCCGTGCTGTCATGCACGGACACGCTGGAAAAACTGTTCGGTGCGATCAGCCATTACCAGGAAAAAGCCCAGCGACCACTATTACTGGTTCACGGCGGCGGTTATCTGGTTGACGACCTGATGGAAAAACTGCAGCACGAGACCGTAAAGAAAGAAGGTCTGCGGGTGACGCCGAAAGAGCATATTCCCTTCATTGCTGGCGCGCTGGCCGGTACGGCCAACAAAGTTTTGCAGGGGCAGGCGATTAAATCAGGCGTAGCAGCTGTGGGTCTGAGCCTTGCCGATGGCGGCCTGTGCCAGATCACTGAGCTGGACCCGGAGCTGGGTTCGGTTGGCAAGGCTGCACCGGGCAATAGCGAACTGGTCAAGCTGATTATGGCCTCTGGCTATTTGCCGATTGTCAGCTCGATTGGCCTTGATGGTGATGGCGAGCTGATGAACGTCAATGCCGATCAGGCGGCGGTTGCGGTGGCGGCGGCGCTGGATGCTGAACTGGTTCTGCTGTCGGATGTCAGCGGCGTGCTGGATGGCAAAGGGCGGCTGATTGCCAGCCTGACTGAAAACGAAGCCGAGGCGCTGATCACCCAGGCCGTGATCACCGACGGCATGGTCGTCAAGGTACGGGCTGCCTTCGAGGCTGCGAAAGCACTGGGGCGGCCGATTGAAGTGGCGACCTGGCGTTACCCGGACAAGCTGGAAGCCTTGTTCGATGGCCAGAGCATCGGCACCAAGTTCTCGGTGTAAGCCGGACGAAAACAGAATTTATTTGATTAGAACACCCATTATATTAGAACGCCTGAGCGGTATGACCGTCGAGCAGGCAAGCAGGAGAGCATTATGAGCAAGGTAACTAAAGTAGTATTGGCCTATTCCGGCGGTCTGGACACATCAGCGATTATTCCATGGCTGAAAGAAAACTATGACTGTGAGGTGGTGGCGTTTGTGGCTGATGTCGGCCAGGGTGAGGCAGAGCTGGAAGGGATTGAAGAGAAGGCACTGGCTTCGGGAGCATCCTCTTGCTTTATTGCCGACCTTAAGGACGAGATGGTTGCCGACTATATCTACCCGAGCCTTAAGACTGGTGCTATCTACGAAGGCAAGTACCTGCTGGGTACCTCGATGGCACGTCCGATCATCGCCAAGGCACAGGTTGAATGTGCGCTGGAAGTCGGCGCAGATGCTGTCTGCCACGGCTGTACCGGT
This sequence comes from Photobacterium alginatilyticum, assembly GCF_009910675.1. Taxonomy (GTDB): domain Bacteria; phylum Pseudomonadota; class Gammaproteobacteria; order Enterobacterales; family Vibrionaceae; genus Photobacterium; species Photobacterium alginatilyticum. The sequence goes on from NZ_RSEJ01000036.1 coordinate 6,749, forward strand.
AAAGGTAATGATCAGGTACGTTTCGAAAGTGCCTATGCGGCGCTGGCACCACAGCTGACAGTGATTGCGCCTTGGCGTGAGTGGGATCTGCGTAGCCGTGAGGCCCTGCTGGACTATCTGGCCGAGCGTGATATCCCGTGTACGGCATCACTGGAAAAAATCTATTCGCGTGATGCCAACGCCTGGCATATTTCGACCGAGGGCGGAGTACTGGAAGATACCTGGAACCAGCCTAACGAGCTGTGCTGGGTCTGGACCAAAGATCCTGAAGATGCACCAGAAACACCAGAAACGGTATCAATCTTGATTGATAAAGGCGAAATCGTTGCGGTTGACGGCGAAGTGATGTCACCACTCAACGTCCTGACCTACCTCAACGAAAAAGGTGCCGAGCATGGTGTCGGCCGTATCGATATCGTCGAGAACCGTCTGGTGGGTATGAAATCCCGTGGTTGCTATGAAACTCCGGGTGGCACCATCATGAATGAGGCACTGCGTGCGGTTGAGCAGCTGGTTCTTGACAAGGAGTCATTCGAGTTCCGTGAGTCTATCGGCCTGAAAGCCTCGCACCTTATCTATGACGGTCGTTGGTTTACCCCGCTTTGCAAATCACTGCTGGCAGCTGCCGATGAGCTTGCTCAGGATGTGAGCGGTGAAGTTGTGGTGAAACTCTATAAGGGGCAAGCTACAGTTGTTCAGAAGCGCTCGCTAAACAGCCTGTACTCGGAAGAATTTGCCACCTTTGGTGAAGATGAGGTTTATGACCACAGTCATGCCGAAGGCTTTATCCGCCTGTACTCGCTGGCCAGCCGTATTCGTGCGTTAAACGAACAAAAGAAAAATAAATAATTCAAAGCAATGAGCAAGTCGAGTAGCGAAGCATAGGAGAAGTACCATGGCACTATGGGGCGGACGTTTTAGTCAGGCAGCTGACACACGGTTCAAGCAGTTCAACGATTCACTACGTTTTGATTACCGTTTGGCGGAGCAAGACATCGTTGGTTCTATTGCATGGTCAAAGGCACTGCGTCAGGTGAACGTCCTGACGGACGAAGAGCAGCAGCGGCTGGAGCTGGCACTGAACGAGCTCAAGCTGGCGGTGATGGAAGATCCGGAGCAAATTCTGCGTTCTGATGCCGAGGATATTCACAGCTGGGTCGAGCAGCAGCTGATCAGCAAGGTGGGGGATCTGGGCAAGAAGCTGCACACCGGTCGTTCGCGTAACGATCAGGTCGCGACGGATCTGAAGCTGTGGTGTCGTCAGCAGGGCCAGCAGCTACTGCTGATGCTGGATAAGCTGCAGAACCAGCTGGTCTCGGTCGCCCGGGACCACCAGGGGACGGTACTGCCGGGCTATACCCATTTGCAGCGTGCCCAGCCGGTGACGTTTGCCCACTGGTGTCTGGCCTATGTGGAGATGTTCGAGCGTGATCATTCGCGGCTTCACGATGCGCTTAATCGTCTTGATACCTGTCCGTTGGGATCGGGCGCGCTGGCCGGTACGGCCTATCCGATTGACCGTGAGGAGCTGGCCCATAGCCTGGGCTTCCACCGGGCAACCCGCAACAGCCTTGACTCGGTATCGGATCGCGACCACGTGATGGAGCTGTTGTCGACGGCCTCCATTTCGATGCTGCACCTGTCGCGGATGGCAGAAGACTTGATTTTCTACAACTCCGGCGAGTCGAACTTTATCGAACTGGCCGATACCGTGACGTCGGGCTCGTCCCTGATGCCGCAGAAGAAAAATCCGGATGCACTGGAGCTGATCCGGGGCAAGTGCGGCCGGGTATACGGCTCGATGGCCGGCATGATGATGACGGTGAAGGCATTGCCGCTGGCCTACAACAAAGACATGCAGGAAGACAAGGAGGGCTTGTTTGATGCCCTTGATAGCTGGCATGACTGTATGGAAATGGCCGCGCTGTGCTTTGACGGCATCAAGGTCAACAAGGATCGTACCTTGGAAGCTGCGATGCAGGGCTACTCGAATGCCACCGAGCTGGCTGATTACCTGGTTGCCAAAGGTATCCCGTTCCGTGAAGCCCACCATATCGTCGGGGTGGCCGTGGTGGCCGCTATCGACAAGGGCTGCGCACTGGAAGAGCTGTCACTAACCGAAATGAAAGCCTTCTCCGAGGTGATAGACGAGGATGTGTATCCAATCCTGACGATTGATTCGTGTCTGGACAAGCGTTGTGCCCTTGGCGGGGTGGCGCCTAATCAGGTGGACTATGCGATTGGCCAGGCCGAGAAGCGTCTCGAGAAGCGCTACTCGCCGGGTGTGAAGGTACGGGGAGCACGTCTGACCGACCTTGATGCCATTGAAGGTATGGTCGTCTACTGGGCTGGGCTGGGTGAGAACCTGCCACGGATGCGCAATGAACTGGTGCGTGATATCGGCTCGTTTGCCGTGGCCGAACACCACGGAACCGTGACGGGATGTGCATCGCTGTATGTCTACGACTCCGGATTGGCAGAAATTCGCTCATTGGGTGTCGAGGCCGGCTGGCAGCAGCAGGGCCAGGGCAAGGCGATTGTCGAGCATTTGATTGAGAAAGCTGGTCAGATGGCGATCAAGAAGGTCTTTGTCTTGACGCGTGTACCTGAATTCTTTATGAAGCAAGGCTTTATCCCGACATCCAAGTCGCTGTTGCCGGAAAAAGTGATGAAAGACTGTGACCGTTGCCCACGTCAGCATGCCTGTGACGAAGTCGCGCTGGAAGTGCGTCTGGATCAGGAGCAGGCGATTCCGACAGTAAATGTCGCGTAACGGCTAGCTCGTTATTCGAATGTAAAAAATCCGGTCGCAGGCGTTATCCTGCAGGCCGGATTTTTTTATGGCGATTGTTGCTGGCGCGCGCTCTTGTTGGTCTTTTTCAGCCACAACATGAAGGCGACTACCCAGTGGGCAATCAGCAGCAGGCTGAAGGCAGTGGCGGCAAAAAGAAGGGTAATGGATTCTACAACGGTAGGGGTGGGTAGGTAGAAGTAATACCAGACGCCCCAACTGATCACGCTCAGTACTGACAGCTGAACCATACATTGGCGGCATCGCCCGAGCTTTTGTCTGAATACTTGTGCCGCTTGGCAGCTACGACAACCCATGATGTCATCCGAATTGTTTTGACAGGAAGTAGGATTGTACATGAAAAAAGCCCTCCGGATGGAGGGCGGATCGGTAGTGCAGGAGAGTTGATAGTTTTTTGGGGCCAAGACCCACTATTGTGCCGGGTTAGATTACTGAGCTGCTGATTAACAACCCGGGCCGCAATCCAGACAGTGCTTGATCATTTCCGGGCCAAGGTGCAGTTTGGCATTGAGATCACGCAGTGCGGTGCGAACCCCTTCTTCGATTACCGGGTGATAGAACGGCATCTCGAGCATTTCTGCCACGGTCATCTTGTTTTGGTGCGCCCAAGCCAGCAGGTGCGCCAGGTGCTCGGCATTCGGACCCATCATTTCGGCCCCCAGGAAACGGCCGGTACCGTGTTCGCCGTAGACATGCAGCACCCCTTTGTTGCGTAGCATGACACGGGAACGGCCCTGATTTTCAAACGACACCTCACCGGTTTCGAAGCAGCCACAGTTACCAAGACGTGTAGTAATTTCCTTGTAGGTTTCACCGACCATCGCAATTTGCGGATCAGAGAAGACTGCCGAGATTTTCGAGCGGCGCAACCCGGCGCGGATATCCGGGAAGCGGCCGGCGTTGTCACCGGCAATACGCCCCTGGTCAGCCGCCTCGTGCAGCAGCGGAAGCTGGTTGCTGGCATCTCCGGCGATGAAAATATTCTCGGCCGACGTTTGCAGGGTAAAGTGATCGGCAACCGGTACACCGCGTTCATCCAGTTCCAGCGAAGTATTCTCTATCGCCAGCTTGTCGACATTCGGGCGGCGGCCAGTGGCAGCCAGGACATAGTCGACAGTGATCACTTTGAACTCGCCGTCTTTGTCCAGATACTGGATCTCGACAGCATCACCAATACGTTTCATGCTCTCGATCCTGACATCGGCATCGAGGTAGAACTCTTCGTTGAAGGCCTTATCGGCATAGGCCATAACCGCAGGGTCGGTGAGTGGACCCACCTGGCCACCAAGTCCAAACATGACAACCTCTACACCGAGGCGTTTCAGAGCCTGGCCCAGTTCTAGGCCGATAACGCCGGGGCCGAATACCGCAACCGAACTTGGCAGATCGTCCCAGTTGAACACATCATCATTGATGATCAGGTGATCACCCAGCTCGTTCCATACTGCCGGGTAGGCAGGGCGGGAGCCCGTTGCAATCACAATACGCTTGGCGGTGATTTGGGTGTGGTCGTCGACGGTCAGGGTGTTATTGTCGATGAACTTGGCATAGCCGGAAATCTTGTCTTGTGACGGGATTTCGTCAACCCCTTCCAGAACAAAACCGACAAAGCGGTCACGCTCGCGCTTGACACGGTCCATGACTTCACGGCCGTTAATGACGATTTCGCCTTGCGGATGGACACCAAATGCCGGTGCTTTTTCGATCTGGTGAACGCTTTCTGCCGCAGCAATCAGCAGTTTTGATGGCATGCAACCAACGCGGGCACAGGTTGTGCCGTAAGGACCGCCTTCAATCATTACTACGCTATCGGTATGGGCCTTGGCTGCGCGGTATGCGCCCAGGCCTGCGGTACCACCACCGATGACTGCAACATCAACATTCAGGGTTTTCATTTTTGCTCTCTCCACTCAAATCTTGCCAGTTTTCGGCTTTATTCGTAACGGTGGGGCATTCCGCCCCACCTTGTTATTGCTGCTTGGCCGATTTAGCCCAGGAATGCTTCTAGTTCTTCGCTGCCGCCGATGTGCTTGCCACCGATAAATACCTGAGGCACGGTGCTGCGACCGGATACGGCGCGCAGGCTGACAGTGGTTGCATCCTTGCCCAGGATAACTTCTTCATACTGCAGTCCCTTGTCGATAAGGTTCTGCTTCGCCTTGGCACAGAACGGACAGCCAGGCTTGGTAAATACCGTGATTGACTCTTGCAGCTTGTGCTCGGGAGCCACGTACTGCAACATGGTGTCGGCATCAGAGACTTTGAACGGGTCGCCCGGCTCTTCGTTTTCGATGAACATTTTTACTACCACGCCGTTCTTCACCAGCATGCTGTAGCGCCAAGAGCGAGGACCGAAACCCAGTTCCTCCTTGTCGACCAGCATACCCATACCTTTTGAGAACTCGCCGTTGCCATCCGGGATGAAGGTGATGTTTTCTGCTTCCTGATCGGCCTTCCAGGCGTTCATCACAAAGGTATCGTTGACTGACACACACAGGATGTCGTCGACACCGTGCTCGGCAAAAACGGATGCCAGTTCGTTGTAGCGCGGCAGGTGGCTAGAAGAACACGTTGGAGTGAAGGCGCCTGGCAGGCTAAAGACCACCACTGTCTTGTCGGCAAAAAGCTCGTTGGTGCTTAGGTCAACCCACTGGTCGTCCTGGCGGGTGTGGAAAGTAACCTGTGGGACTGGCTGGCCTTCTTTTGATGCGAACATAATATTTTCCTCAATAATTCAAATGCGTATAGATGGTTTTAATGTCTCAACCGGAGCTTACTCTTCGCTGCTCCGTTTTGATGTGATGATTATGTCGATTTTGACTTGATAGCTCTAATCGTTTGCTGCTATGGTTTTGATAGTTAATTTCTATTAAAAGATATCTAGTCATGAACATTCGAGATCTTGAGTATCTGGTAGCGTTGTCTGAGCATAAGCATTTCAGAAAAGCGGCCGAGGCCTGTTTTGTCAGCCAGCCCACCCTGAGCGGCCAGATCCGCAAGCTGGAAGACGAGCTCGGTGTATCCCTGCTGGAGCGAACCAGCCGCCGGGTGCTGTTTACCGATGCCGGTCTGAGCCTAGTCTCGCAGGCGCAAAAAGTGCTGCTGGAGGTCAAGGTGCTGACGGAGCTGGCCAGCCAGCAGGGGGAAAGTATGGCCGGGCCGCTGCATGTCGGGTTTATTCCTACCGTCGGTCCGTATTTGCTGCCGCATATTATCCCGCAGCTCAAGGCCTCGTTTCCGCAACTCGAGTTGTTCCTCCATGAGGCGCAGACCCACCAGTTGGTCCGACAGCTGGAAGAGGGCAAGCTGGACTGTATTATTCTGGCCGCCGTCAAAGAGACCGAGCATTTCATTGAGCTGCCGCTCTACAATGAACCTATGGTTCTGGCGGTCCCTGAGGAGCACCCTTGGGCCAAGAAGGAAACGCTGGATATGGCCCAGTTAAACGGCGAAACCTTGCTGATGCTGGGGGACGGCCACTGTTTGCGGGATCAGGCGATGGGCTTTTGCTTTGCCGCCGGTGCCCATGAGGATGGCAGCTTCAAGGCGACCAGTCTTGAGACGTTGCGCAATATGGTTGCTGCGGGAAGCGGGATCACACTGCTGCCTAAACTGGCAACGCCCAAAGAGCAGAGTCGTGACGGGGTGAGCTATGTAAAAGCCTGCGATCCGGTACCGACCCGATTGATCACTCTGGCATACCGACCGGGCTCACCGCTGCGGGGGCGCTATGAGAAAATCGCCGAGCTGATCAACCAGCATATTGCGGCCCGTTTCAGTGTTGATTAAGGGCTATGTCGCCAGATATAAAAAGAGCGCCAATCGGCGCTCTTTTTTCGACGTGAACTTGGCGTTGGATCAGAATAGCTCGTCAGAACTGTCTGATTCAAAAATACCGTCAGAGGATCCTTCGCCCACCTGCTCGGTCGGCTCTGTTCCTTTCTCGAAGTACTCGAACATCGAGGTGTAATCATTACGGTTGCTGAGCTTGCCGGTATCGCGGTCAATCCGGACCTTGACGATATCGGACGGTAGCTGCTTGCGCTGAACCGGCACATCTTCCAGGGCGGTTTCCATAAAGGTTACCCAAGCCGGCTGGGCTGTTTTGGCCCCGGCTTCACCGCCGGAAATCTGTTTCTTGTCCAGATTGTTGTTCCAGGCGGCTTTACCCAGCTCACGGCTGTGATCATCAAAGCCGACCCAGGACGTCGCGACAATATTCGGGCCGAAACCTGAGTACCACGCATCTTTCGAGCCATTGGTGGTACCGGTTTTACCGCCGACATCACGGCGCTTGAGTACCTGACCGCGCCAGCCGGTGCCGTTCCAGCCGCTGCCGTGACGCCAGTCGCCGCCACCCCAGATATTGCTCTCCAGCATCTCGCGAACGAGGAAGGCATTTTGTTCGGAAATAACCTGTGGCGCATAGCGCGTCTGCTGCTGGTCGCTTTCTATGGCACTGCCGGTATCGCCCAGTTCCTGCTCGCTGATAGCAATGTCATTCAGTACCGCCCGGCTGGCTGCGATGTTATTGCCGGCCTGCTGCTGTTCCCGCTGACAGTCGTTGTTGCAGACAATATTCGGGTTGGCCTGATAGACCAGATTGCCGTAAGGATCTTCAACGCGCTCGATGAAGTAAGGCTCGACATAATAGCCGCCGTTGGCAAAGACAGAGAAACCCTGGGCCATTTCTAGCGGTGTCAGGCTGCCTGCGCCCAGGGCAATGGCTTCTGCCCGCGGCAGATCTTCGCGCTTGAAGCCGAAGCGGGTGAGGTAGCTGATGGTATCGTCCAGCCCGACATTTTGCAGTACCCGCACGGCCATCACGTTTTTCGACTGTGCCAGTCCAAGGCGCAGGCGTGTCGGGCCGTTATAGGTTGGTGGCGAGTTTTTAGGACGCCATGCCGTGCCCATGCTCTTGTCCCAGCGGTTGATTGGTGCGTCATTGACCAGGGTTGCCAGTGTCATGCCTTTTTCCAGCGCCGCCGAGTAAATGAACGGTTTGATGCTGGAGCCGACCTGACGGATGGACTGGGTGGCACGGTTAAATTTGCTGTGGACAAAGTTGAAGCCGCCGACCATGGCTTTGACTGCGCCGTTTTGCGGGGAAACCGCGACAAAGGCTGTATTGGCATCCGGCACCTGGCTCAGTACCCACTGCTGGTCTTTTTGCTGTACCCAGATTTGCTGACCAGCCGCCAGAATATCTGCCGCGGTTTTCGGCGCAGGTCCCTGGCGGGTGTCGGTCATAAACTTACGGGCCCATTTCATGCCGCTCCACTCAATGGTGTGCTGCTCGCCGTCATTGGTCAGAACCTGGGCGCTCTTGCCGCTGGTGGCCATAACGACGGCGGCCTGGAGCTCGCCATAGCTCGGCTGTTTGTTCAGGTGCTCGATGACTTTGTCGGTCGTCCAGGCTGTCTGTTCGGGTTTCCACAACGTGGCGACAGCGCCTCTGAAACCATGGCGCTGGTCATAGCTCAGCAGGTTGTTGACTGCTGCCGTCTGGGCTGCACGCTGTAGCTTGGGATCAACCGTGGTGTAGATACGCATGCCGGAGGTATAGGCATCTTCACCGTAGCGCTCAACCATCCAGGCGCGGGCGCGTTCGGCAAAATACGGTGCATTGAGTTCAATTTCTGCACCGTGATAACGGGCGAGAATTGGCTCGGATCGGGCCTGATCAAGTTCAGCCTGGGTGATGTAGCCTTCGGCAAACATACGACCCAGGACGACGTTACGACGTGTGGTGGCGCGATCCATCGAGTAGATCGGGTTCATGGTCGACGGGGCTTTCGGCAGGCCGGCGATAATGGCAATTTCACTCAGGGTCAGCTGGCTGACCTCTTTACCAAAATATACCTGCGCCGCTGCACCGACACCGTAGGAACGGTAGCCGAGGTAAATTTTATTGAGGTAAAGCTCGAGGATCTCTTCCTTGCTCAGCAGTTGCTCGATATGGATAGCGATAAAAATCTCTTTGATTTTTCGCATTATCTTCTTTTCGTTGGAGAGAAAGAAGTTTCGGGCCAACTGCTGGGTAATCGTACTTGCCCCCTGTTTGGCCGAGCCCGAGGTGGCCACGACAAAGGCGGCACGGGCGATACCAATCGGGTCAATACCGGGATGGTCGTAGTAACGGCTGTCTTCGGTCGCGATGACCGCATTGATCATTTGCGGCGGAATATCGTCAAGTGCCAGAGGAATGCGGCGTTTCTCCCCGAACTGGGAGATCAGTTTTCCGTCTGCACTGAATACCTGCATAGGTGTCTGTAATTCAACATTTTTTAGAGTTGCAACATCCGGGAGCTCTGGTTTTACATAAAGGTAAAAACCAAAGATAGTACCGACTCCAAGAATTGTGCAAATCATTGCAAGGATAAGTAATCGCTTTATGAACTTCACTTGAGAATTCCTGTTACACCATCATTCGACCGTTCAATCTATTTCAACCAATAGTATAAAGATAACTTAAATAAAATTAACGCCATAGGTTGGTGTTTGTTAGAAAAATATATTGCTTTTCCATTAACAGGGAGCATAGCACGGTATGTTTCGGAACCCACCAATAATTGGCATTGATATCGGCCATCATAGCGTTAAAGCGGTCGTCTTGAACCCAAAAAAAGAGCAACTGGAACTCTCTGCCTTTGCAGAAATTACCTTGCCTTCTTCGGTTATTAACGACCAGCATAGCGTGAATACGTCAGCCTTGTTGTCAGCAATACGTAAATTAAAAAAGAGTCTGCCGTTTAACGCCAGAAAAGTGGTCATTGCCCTGCCGGACAGCGCGGTCATTAGCAAGGTGATCCAGCTTGATACGAACCTGAGTGACGAGGAAGCGGAATTTGCAGTGACCCAGGCGCTCAGTGCCTCTTCCCCCTTTCCGGTTGAAGAGCTCAGTTTGGATTTTTTTCCGCTGTCATCGGACGCCTTTGTTGAAACGGCAACGACCGTACCGTTTCAGGTGTTTGCTGCGCGAAAGGACACCATAGACAGCCGGATCAAGGCATTAAAAAAGGCGGGCCTGCATCCCGGGGTGGTCGAACTCCAGACACACGCTCTATTGTGGCTGGGCGAGTATATAGCCGAACGCGCCGCGATGCAGGAGTTGTGGGGTATTGTGGATATCGGTATGCACTGTACTGAATTTAGCATCAAGCCACCTGGCGGTGCGGCCTACCACCGCGAAATGGCTTTCGGTACCTCGCTGGTGAGCGGGAATATGGCTGGCGGCAGTGAAGAGCCGGGGGGCTTTGCCCCCGAACTCGAACAGGCTGAAGTCTTTACCAAACAGCTGGCAGATCACCTCAAGCGGCAGTTTCAGCTTTATAATTCGACACACCCGCGCTCGGTGCTAAAAGGGATCTGGCTGTGTGGCGGGGGGCAGCATGTTGTGCTGGAAGAACTACTGGCCCGGCTGCTGGGTGTCGAGGCCAGCTGGATCAACCCTTTTCGTTATTTTCCCTGCAGCAAAAAGCTGGGGCAGATCGCCAGCAATAGCTATTACGGCCAGTATGCGGTTGCGGCCGGGCTGGCTATAAGGGGTGCCAGTCAATGATTGCACGCTTGAATTTGTTGCCGTGGCGGGAGGAAAAGCGAAAGCAGCATAAGCAACGTTTTTTTACCATCCTGGTGGGCGTTATGCTGGCAGTTGCTGCCGTGCAATGGCTGCTGGCGAGCTACATTGAGCAGCAGCAGGCGCACCAGCAGGCACGGAACCAATTGCTGCAGCAGGAAATATCAACGCTCGAGCGCCAGCTTGCATTTTTACCCGGCCTCGACAGGCAGCGTGCTGCACTTAACAAGCGGCTTGGGGTGATAGGGGACATTCAGCAGGAGCGTAATCAAATCACGCACCTGCTGAGTATATTGCCTGGTATTGTCCCGCAGGGAGTCTATCTCGACAGTGTGTCACTGTCGTCCAACCGGATCGCCGTCAATGGGATCGGTGACTCTACCGGTCGCCTGGCAATACTGTTATCCAATGCCGAGCAGTCCCCCTGGCTGGAGGATGTGGCCATGCACTCGATTGTGGCAACGAAAGGTGACCAGGCACAGGACCAGACCCGGTTTAAGGCCTCGTTTACCCTGGCAATGCATCCGGAGTCGGCATCCGGGAAGACCCATAGTCAACAAGGAAAACGGCAGTGAGTGACTGGCAGGATTTAGATCTGGATGAAATAACCGAGTGGCCGTTGATACCGCAATGTGCCGTGGCGTTGTTTCTGGCATTGGCAATGGGCACGGCTGGCTACTGGTATTGGCTGACACCGTTGCATGAGGAGCTGGTCCGGCTCAAGCATACAGAACGGGAGCTTCGCCAGCAGGTTGGAAAGCGGGCCAGCCAAGTGGCGGCCCTGCCCAAGGTAAGAGATCAGATTCAAGCGCTGGAAGAGCGCTATCAGTATGTCGTAGAGCAATTGCCCGAGGAGGAAGAATTGGCAAGCCTGCTGTCTGGCGTGAATGACATCGGGGTCCGCAACGGCCTCGAGTTTCAACGTATCGAATGGGGCCCCAGGCGTGAACACCCTCTGTATTACGAACTTCCCATCAATATTGCCCTGACTGGCCGCTACGTAAACATCGGTCAGTTTGCGGAGTCGGTTGCCAGGCTATCACGTATTGTGACCCTGAATGACTTCGATTTGGCTTTTCTCCGGCAGCACCAGAATCAGGAAACCCTGTCGCTGAAGGTGTCTGCCAGTACCTATCGTTTTAAAGCGCCGAAATAGAGGTGGCCAGTTTGAAAAGGATGTCATTGCTAGTCTTCATATGCTGGCTGGTGGTTGGCTGCCGGGCCAATGAAGATTCTGTTCAGCAGTTTATCGAACAGGCCCATAACCAGGCCCTGGTGCAGATAGAACCCCTGCAGGAACAGTATGTTTTCGTGGCTGACGAGTTTGTTATGGCGAGCAACCGAATCCCCTTTGTTCGCCCTCGCCCGGAACTGAAGACCGTCGGACAGGAGAGAGATATGTCTTGCTGGCAGCCGGATATGATGCGTACACGCAGCGCTTTGGAGGGCATACCTTTGGCCCAGCTCAGGATGAAAGGGGTTATTGGTGACAAGCGTGTACTCTGGGCGATCATTGCCAGGCCAGACGGCAAGTTGGAAAAAGTCCGGGACGGGCACTACCTGGGTCTCAATTTCGGCAAGGTTCGACAGGTTAGCCCGAGCAGTGTTGAGATTGAAGAAGTATTACCTGACGGTATGGGGTGCTGGTTGAAAAGGCTGACCACATTGCCACTCGCTTCCGCAGGTTCTGCCGTATAGAAGGAAGAAAAAAAGATGAAACGGAGTTTTCCAGTATCCACTGGTGCGTGGGCCAGATATTGGCTGCCTTTGTGGCTGTGTCTGGTCTCGATGGCTTTTCCTGTGACTGCCGTGACGGTGGTGGATAACCAGATAGCCGATATAGATTTCAGGCGGGACAAGCAAAACCGGGGGGTACTCAGTGTCAAGCTGGCCAAGCCCCAGTCGCTGGTTGATATGCGCAAGTCCGGCAGGCAGCTTTACATTGAAATGGTGGGGACGACACTCAGTGACGAGATGGTGTACTTGCTCGATGTTGCCGATTTCGCCACGGTTGTCGAGTCGGTCGAGACGCTGCGGACCGAAAAGGGGGCCCGGCTGGTGCTCAACACAACTGCCGACTTTGTCTACGACTATGACTTGAAAGGCACACTGTTAACGGTGTTTGTTGCCGGCCGGCCTGAGCCGGCCAAGGCGGGGCAGAGCCGTGACGTGAGCTACAGTGGTAAGCCTATTTCAATTAATTTTCAGGATATTCCCGTTCGTAACGTGCTTCAGCTGATTGCGGAGTATAACGATTTCAACCTCGTGGTCTCAGACTCCGTGCAGGGCAGTGTGACCCTGCGTTTGGATGATGTGCCCTGGCCCCAGGTGCTGGAAATTATTCTCCAGGCCAAAGGGCTGGACAAGCGGGTGCAGGGCTCGGTGGTATTGATCGCTCCGAAGCAGGAGCTGACCCAGAGCGAGCAGCAGATCCTCGAGGCCAGGCGCAAGGAGCAGGAACTGGCTTCATTGCGCTCGGAAATCATTCAGGTCAATTTTGCCAAGGCCACGGATCTTGCCGAGTTGCTTCAGGGCGGGGACGGGGGCAGTAGCATGCTCTCAAACCGGGGTTCCCTGCATGTCGATGACCGTACCAACTCATTGATTGTCAATGATCTTGGTGAGCGTATCGATACCATCAAGAATATCATTGCCGCGCTGGATATTCCGGTCAAGCAGGTTCATATCGAGGCCAGGATCGTCTCAGTCAATGAAGGGGATATTGATGAAATCGGGGTCCGCTGGGGGGTACTGAGTAGCAGCGGCAGCAAGACGGTCGGCGGGTCGATTGAGAGTAACCTCAACTCTGTCGGGCTGCTGGAAGAAGAGGCGACAGTGGAAGACTTCCTTAACGTCAACTTGGCCGCCACTCAGGCCGGGGCTTCCAGTATTGCCTTCCAGGTTGCCAAAATGGGCGATATCCTGCTGGATCTCGAACTCTCCGCCCTGCAGTCGGAAAATAAGCTGGAAATCATTTCCAGCCCGCGGCTTGTCACTACCAACAAGCAGATGGCCTATATCGAGCAGGGGACAGAGATCCCCTACCTGGAGGCCTCATCGAGCGGGGCGGTATCTGTTGGCTTCAAGAAGGCGGTGCTGAGCTTGATGGTGACGCCGCAGATCACCCCGGATGACAAACTGGTGCTGGATTTAGTGGTGACCCAGGACAAACCGGGAGATGTCGTGAGTACCGGTACCAGCGAGGCGGTAGCCATTGATACCCAGCGAATCGGCACCCAGGTGCTGGTGAATAATGGCGAGACGGTGGTGCTGGGAGGGATTTATCAGCACCAAACCAATAACTCGATCAGAAAAGTCCCCGTATTGGGGGATTTGCCGATACTTGGTGCCTTGTTCCGCCACAAACTGAACAAGCTGGCCAAGCGAGAGTTGCTGATCTTCGTGACCCCGAAGATAGTGATGCAGTGAGTACACGGGAGTCATGGACTGTGCAGGTAGGGTTGACGGCGTGATTGTCTAGATGTGCGCAGCACCATGATGAAAAGCTAACTTATTGTGTTTATTGATGGCTTTGGCCTCTACAAGGCGATTATTCCGCAAGATCCCCATGCCGATGCGTGTCTCAAGGGTAATTAAATTGGTAATGAGGCACACTAGCTATTGCCAAATGATAGCGAGTCCTGAGATAATTTTCGGTCTTATCACGAATTAAATGTGAGGAAGTTGGCGCCTCGGGCTTATTTATCGATAGCCTGCGGGCGGTGTCGTTTTATTAACCGCGCGTAAAATTGCTAAAAATGGCTGAAAAACGAAATATTTTCCTGGTCGGCCCAATGGGTGCCGGCAAAAGCACTATTGGTAGACATCTTGCACAGCAGCTACATATGGAATTCTTTGACTCTGATTCTGTCATTGAAGATCGTACTGGAGCCGATATCAGCTGGGTATTCGATGTGGAAGGTGAAGACGGTTTCCGTGTTCGCGAAGAGAACGTGATCAATGACCTGACCCAAGAGCAAGGGATCGTCCTTGCGACAGGTGGTGGTTCCGTTAAAAGTAAAGAGAACCGCAACCGCCTTTCTGCTCGCGGTATCGTGGTTTATCTTGAAACTACCATAGAAAAACAACTCGCCCGTACTCAGCGTGACAAAAAGCGTCCTCTGCTACAGACAGATACGCCACGCGAAGTACTTGAAGCTCTGGCAGAAGAGCGTAACCCTTTGTATGAAGAGGTTGCAGACTATGTAGTTCGCACTGACGATCAGAGCGCCAAGGTAGTTGCAAACCAAATCATCAAAATGCTTGAAGAGCGTTAATCAATAGTAAGAGAAGCTGACCATGGAACGGATCAACGTCAACTTAGGTGACAGAAGCTACCCAATCTCAATCGGCGCCGAGTTATTTACTGACCCGGCGTTGTTTTCCTCTGCCATCAGTGCCGGTCGACGTGTTGTCGTGGTCAGCAATGAAACGGTGTCGCCGCTGTATGCCGATACAGTGATGGCGACCATCCGTCAGCTCCAGTGCGATGTCGCTCTGCTTTCGCTACCTGACGGGGAACAATACAAAACCCTGGAGACCTTCAACCAAATCATGACATTTTTGCTGGAAGGCAATTACGGTCGTGATGTGGTGATTGTTGCCCTCGGGGGCGGCGTTATTGGTGATGTAGTGGGATTTGCGGCTGCCAGCTACCAGCGTGGTGTTGATTTTATCCAGGTACCGACCACCCTGTTGTCACAGGTGGACTCATCTGTCGGCGGTAAAACAGCGGTAAACCATCCTCTGGGTAAAAACATGGTTGGAGCCTTTTACCAGCCTAAGGCCGTTGTGATTGATAACCACTGCCTGAAAACCTTGCCTGAGCGCGAGTTTGCTGCCGGGATGGCAGAAGTGATCAAGTACGGTATTATCGCTGACAGCGAATTCTTCATCTGGCTGGAGCAAAACCTCGAGAAGCTGCAGGCATTGGATAATGATGCGCTCAGCTATGCGATCGGTCGCTGCTGCCAGATCAAGGCGGATGTTGTTGCTGCCGACGAAAAAGAGTCAGGCGTACGTGCATTGCTTAATCTGGGGCATACCTTTGGCCATGCTATTGAGGCTGAAATGGGATATGGCAACTGGCTGCACGGCGAAGCGGTGTCGGCAGGCACAGTACAGGCCGCACAGACTGCCCATCTGCATGGTCTATTGTCGTCAGATGATGTCCAGCGAATTACCCGTTTGCTCGAGCGGGCTAACCTACCGGTCAAAGCCCCGGCATCGATGGATTTTGATTGTTATATGAAGCATATGATGCGGGATAAAAAAGTCTTGTCAGGTCAGCTAAGATTGGTTCTGCCGACATCTATCGGCAGTGCCGAGGTCGTGGCTGATGTGCCCCACGATATCTTGCGTCGTGTGATTAATTCTTGAAGTTGTGAACAACCATGACTCGTGACACCTCAGTCGCAGCGTTGGATCTGGATACCCAGGTCCAACTCCTTTCCCGTATACAGTTTTTAACCCGCTTTAGTTCTAATCTTATTCAGATAACTGGCCGCGAAGGCGCCGGTAAAACATGGCTGGCACAGCGTTACCTGGAACAATGGGCGCAGGGTAGCAACCAGACGCTATTGCTTTGCCACCGGGCACAGTCCGACAGCCAGCACCGCTCTATCATACTGAAGCAGCTTGTTGCCCAGCCGGTTTTCAACGATCAGGATCCGCTGCAGGAAAGTGTCGAGCGCATGCTCGGAAGTGGTCCTGCCAATTTGCTGCTGGTTATTGATGATGCGCACTTGCTCAGTGCGACGCTCATTGCTGAGCTATGGGCCTTGGTACAACAGGCGCAGAACATGCCTGGCTGGCAAATCAACGTGTTGCTCTTTAGCCAGTCGGGGCGGCTGGACAAATACCTGAGCCAGGTTTCCCATGGTCAGGGGGCGGCGCCGCTTGAGTTGGAAATTGTTGATTTCAGTGAACAAGAAGTGCAAACCTTTGTCGAAGTGATATTCGCCACAGATAGGTTGGATGCCCACGGTAGGCGCGCGCTGAGGGATAAAGCGGCAGCGTCATCGCCCGTTCCCGGGGCACTGATGCAACTAGAACAAACGGAGCAGACAAATATGGCCAGTTCTCGATCACGTACCTTATCGCCAATGACATTGCTGGCTGTTTTACTCGTTGTTGCAGCTGCCGGACTGGCGTTCGTCTTTTTTCCGGCAGATGATTCCGCGCCGGTTGCTGCACAGACTGAAAGTCCGGAACCGGCTGACGAGGCTCGCCAGGCACTGACCCTGTCAACCGGACAGGTAGAAGAAGAGCTGAGCGAATCGCTGCCAGAGCCAATATCCGGCGAAACAGCGCTATCGCGAGATGTTACCGATACCATCAATGATGATTCTCATCGCCTGCCTCAGGAGATCTCTCTGGAGGGGCTGACTGTTGGCCGCAGTGATGATAACCAGCGGGTTGTCCTGCCGTCAGATGTCGTGGATGCGATGATCACCGAGCAGGAGCTGGGGGGCAGTGGAGCCATGGCGGTTGCTGATCAGCCAGCTATTGAAGAGGCTGTGAGCGAAGCCATTCAGCCTGCAGATACCACAGAGCAGACAAATCGGGAGATCGCATCGGTGGCGGGTGAGCCAGCCTCGGAAAGCGAGCCCGGATCCGATGCTTTGCCAGAGCCTGTCTCAGTAGCCCCCGCAGAGCAAGCGGAAGAGGGGAGTACCAATCTTGGGGCTGCGCTGAAAGGGGTGGACAAGCGCCACTATGCGCTGCAGCTGGCCGCTCTCAAGTCATTGGCAGCAGCCAATAAATTTATTGCTGAGTACCAAATCGCCAATATTGCGACCATCTATGAGACTCGCCGCAATGGCGAGCCGTGGTTTATTGTGATCAGTGGTGACTACCCGAATATCGTTGCTGCCCGCAGGGCGGAAACACAGTTGCCGGAGAGGCTGCAAGTTGTTCAGCCATGGGTGAAATCCTACGCACAGATCCATCGTGAAATCGAGCGGGTGAAATAATCGCAGCGGCAAGCAGATAATTACGTGAATTGGTATCAGACTCGGGGTGAAATGAGGTACAATCCGCCACCTTTCGTAACAATATCGGTTCTGGTGGTGGTTAGCTGAATGAAAAAGCATCGTGCATTCCTTAAATGGGCTGGAGGCAAATACTCTCTGGTCGAGGATATCGAGCGCCATCTGCCACCTGCGCGTAAACTGGTCGAACCCTTTGTCGGGGCCGGCTCTGTCTTTCTGAATACCGATTTCGAGCATTACCTGCTGGCGGACATCAACCCGGATCTGATCAATCTCTATAATACGCTGAAAGAGAAGCCAGAAACGTACATCAACGACGTGAAAAGCTTTTTCACACCGGAGTACAACCAGAAAAGCGCATATCTGGAAATTCGCGAAGCCTTTAACAAGACCGATGATCCCTATCTTCGTTCTCTGTACTTCCTGTATATGAACCGCCATGGCTTTAATGGCCTGTGTCGTTATAACAAGAAAGGCGGCTTCAACGTCCCGTTTGGCTCCTACAAGAAGCCGTATTTCCCCGAAGACGAGATGTATTTCTTTGCCGAGAAGGCCAAGCGTGCGACGTTTGTATGCGAAGGCTATCAGCAGACGTTTTCCCGGGCCCGTAAAGGGTGCGTGATTTACTGCGATCCGCCTTATGCGCCTTTGTCGACCACGGCGAATTTTACTTCATATGCAGGAAACGGGTTTAGCCTGGATGATCAGGCGGCATTGGCCGATGTGGCAGAAAAGGCCGCTACTGAGCGTGACATACCGGTATTGATATCCAATCACGATACCACGCTGACCCGCCGTCTGTACCACGGTGCCGAGCTGTCCGTGGTCAAGGTGAAGCGTACCATCAGCCGTAACGGCAGCGGACGCAATAAGGTGGATGAGCTACTGGCGTTGTTCAAGCTGCCGGTAGTCTAGCGTCCGTGGGTTGCTGTGACGACAAGGGTGATGGCAGCCACCAGGGCAATAAATAACAGAATCCCGCTGATCCCGGCAATAATAAATGGCCAGGGTGACTTCTGGCTGAAGTCATGCTGGCGGTTGCGATCCGACTGTACCCCGAATAGGGCCGCCGCGATGCTGAGAGCTAAGCTTTTTGGCTTGTTGTTCTGATTTTTCTTACCGTTAACGCGTTGTTTTTCCATTCCCACCTCCTCATGCTCTAAAAGCATAGTCATTATATTATCAATTGCAGGTAGAAATCCGTTAAGACATCATTCTTTGGATCGGGTAGAATTGCGCCGATTTCCGATAACGTTTTCGTAAGTACCGTATAGAGGCTGAACATGAAGGACTTTTTGATCGCTCCATCTATCCTGTCTGCAGATTTTGCTCGTCTTGGCGAGGATGTCGAGAAAGTATTGGCTGCAGGTGCCGATGTTGTGCACTTTGATGTGATGGACAATCACTATGTACCGAACCTGACATTTGGTGCGCCAGTGTGCAAGGCACTGCGTGATTACGGTATTACAGCGCCGATTGATGTTCATCTGATGGTTAAGCCAGTCGACCGTATTATTCCTGATTTTGCCAAGGCCGGTGCCACGATGATCACCGTCCATGCCGAGGCTACTGAGCACCTGGATCGTACGCTGCAGCTGATCAAAGAACACGGCTGTCAGGCAGGGGTGGTCTTTAACCCGGCTACACCGCTGCACTATCTGGACTACGTCATGGATAAAGTGGACTTGATCCTGCTGATGTCGGTTAACCCGGGCTTTGGTGGCCAGTCATTCATTCCGAATACGCTGGATAAGCTGCGAGAGGTACGTAAGCGTATTGAAGCCTCTGGCCGTGAAATTCGCCTGGAAATAGACGGTGGCGTCAAGGTCGACAACATCCGTGAAATTGCCGAGGCGGGTGCGGATATGTTTGTTGCAGGCTCGGCTATTTTCAGCCAGCCGGACTACAAGGCGGTGATCGATGAAATGCGCGCCGAGCTGGCCAAGGTAGAGCGTTAATGGATCATTTCAAAGGCATTAAGTTTATTGCTTTTGATCTGGACGGAACGCTGCTCGACAGCGTTCCTGATCTGGCAGAAGCGGCCGACCAGGCCATGCGTGCCCTGGGGCGTCCGGGCGTGACGGTCGAGCAGGTGACTACCTGGATTGGCAACGGTGCCGATATTCTGATTGGCCGGGCGCTAAGCCGTAGCCTTGAGGTAGACCCTGAGCTTGATCCCGAGTTGCATAAAGAGGCTCGCCAGCTGTTTGACCGTTTTTACGATGCCGGCGGCCATAAGCAGAGCGCGCTTTACGACGGGGTGAAAGATACCCTTGCCGCTTTTCATCAGGCCGGTGTGCCGATGGCTATCGTTACCAACAAGCCTGCCCAGTTTGTTCCGCACCTGTTGGAGCAGCATGGTATCAGTGACTATTTTGTCGATGTGATTGGCGGCGATACCTTCCCGCTTAAGAAACCGGATCCTTTTGCCCTGCACTGGTTGATGGAGAAGCACCGGCTGGCCGCATCAGAAATGCTGATGGTCGGTGATTCACGTAACGATATCTTGGCGGCAAAAGCCGCGACATGTTATGTTGTCGGATTGACCTACGGTTACAATTACGGTCAGCCGATCAGTGACAGTGAACCCGATATTGTGCTGGATCACTTTAGCCAGTTGGCAGAAGTGGTTAAACTAGACAGCTAGTACGATCAGGTCTGCGTATATCTGACGATAAGTTTTGAATATTAGTCAGCGGCACTTGTGCCGCTGCTTATCTTTAGTGACATAGGAAATCCCATCATGAGTAAACCCATTGTATTGAGTGGCGTCCAGCCTTCTGGCGAATTGAGTATTGGTAACTATTTGGGGGCGTTGCGTCAGTGGGAACAGATGCAGGATGATTATGACTGCCAGTACTGTGTCGTCGACCTTCACGCTATCACTGTCCGTCAGGATCCGAAGGCGCTTCACGAAGCCACGTTGGATGCATTGGCTATCTGCCTGGCGGTTGGTGTCGATCCTAAGAAGAGCACGCTGTTTGTTCAGTCGCATGTGCCGGAGCATGCCCAGCTAGGCTGGTTGCTTAACTGTTATACTCAGATGGGTGAACTGAGCCGAATGACCCAGTTCAAGGACAAATCACAGCGCCATGCCAATGACGTCAATGTCGGCTTGTTTGGCTACCCGGTACTGATGGCTGCCGATATTCTGCTGTACGGGGCGCACCAGGTACCAGTGGGCAGCGATCAGAAGCAGCACCTTGAGCTGGCCCGCGATATCGCCACTCGCTTCAATAACATTTACGGTGATGGCGAGGCTATTTTCCAGGTGCCTGAACCTTATATTCCGGCAATTGGCGCACGTGTTATGAGCCTGCAGGATGCGACCAAGAAAATGTCCAAGTCTGATGACAACCGCAAGAATGTGATCACCTTGCTGGAAGAGCCTAAGTCGATCATCAAGAAGATCAACAAGGCACAGACAGATACCGAAACCCCGCCGCGCATCGCTCACGGCGTCGACAAGGCTGGTATCACCAACCTGATGGGCTTGTACTCGGCTGCAACCGGCAAGTCGTTCGAAGAGATTGAAGCCCAGTATCAAGGGGTGGAGATGTACGGCCCGTTCAAGAAAGATGTTGGTGAAGCGATTGTCGCCATGCTTGAGCCTGTACAGGCGGAATACAAGCGTATCCGTGAAGACCGTGCCTACATGGACTCCGTGATGAAAGCCGGTGCCGACAAGGCCTCTGAACGTGCTGCCGTTACCCTGAAGAAGGCTTACGAAGCGGTAGGTTTTGTCACCCGTCCGTAAGAGAGACTAGGTGGTAGTATTTATCAAAACCGGCCCGATGGCCGGTTTTTGTTTCATGTTTTTCTGAAATCATGGCTTGCCTTTCTTTTCCCCTATAGCAAAATAGACCGCCAACTCATCCTGGGAGCTGATGTATCAATGCTGCTGATTATCGACAATTATGACTCTTTCACCTACAACCTGTACCAATACTTCTGCGAGCTGGGCGCAGAGGTGAAAGTTGTGCGTAATGATGAAATTGATATCGCTGGCATTGAGGCCCTGTCGCCTTCCCACCTGGTGATCTCGCCGGGCCCCTGTACGCCTGATGATGCGGGTATTTCGCTGCAGGCCATCGAATATTTTGCCGGTAAGCTGCCGATCCTGGGGGTTTGTCTGGGTCACCAGTCGATTGCACAGGTCTTCGGTGCAAAAGTGGTGCGTGCCCGTCAGGTGATGCACGGTAAGACATCGCCAGTTGTCCATACCAATTGCAGCGTATTCGAAACCCTGAATAATCCGCTGACTGTTATCCGTTACCATTCGCTGGTGGTAAAGGCCGATACATTACCGGATTGTTTTGAAGTGACGGCCTGGACTGAGCGCGAGGGTGAGTTCGACGAAATCATGGGAATCGCCCACAAGACGCTGCCGATCGAAGGGGTGCAATTCCATCCTGAGAGTATTTTGACCGAACAGGGTCACCAGCTTCTGGCTAACTTTCTGCGCCGCTAACAGAACAAAAAGTACAGCAACAGGATTTTCTGCTGAATGAGCCTCTGACGCAGTCAATAATCTACTCACCAGGTTGCGGAATTTTCTTTGCCTTTCGATTGGAAAGGTCCGTAAATCTGTCTTATTTCCGCGATCCTCATCACTTTTTTTAACATTTTGTTGGCGTTTTTCAGGAAAATCCTCTGGCAAGCTTATGCACTAGAGGTGAAGCCCACAGCCTTTATTTCCTCAGCGGAAATACACTTTTTTCCATTGTGTTGTTAATAAATTTCCCTCAAACCCGCATAAATATGTATTCAACAGAGCGTTAGCCAACCCAGATAAAGGATAAAAAAAATATTCTGCTATTGGAATTGGTTAATAAAATGTAAATACTATGCTTAAGACGCAATACACAGAAGGAAAGGATGATGGCAATGGAGCACAAAGTAGGACGTCAGCTGTTTGACGAGGTGATGGTACCTTGTTATTCCCCGATGCAGATCGTACCGGTTAAAGGCCAGGGTGCGCGTGTGTGGGACCAGGACGACCGGGAGTATATTGATTTTGCCGGCGGTATCGCAGTGAGCTGTCTGGGCCATTGTCACCCTGTTATGGTCAATGCACTCAAGGAGCAGGCCGACAAGCTATGGCATTTAAGTAATGTCATGACCAACGAGCCGGCGCTGCGTCTGGCGAAAAAGCTGACCGAGCACAGTTTTGCCGAAAAGGTGTTCTTTGCCAACTCCGGTGCCGAGGCTAACGAGGCAGCGCTGAAGCTGGCCCGTCGTTATGCGGCCGATAAGTTTGGCCCGGAAAAATCTGAAATTATCTCATTCCAGCAGGGTTTCCATGGCCGTACCTTCTTCACCGTAACCGTCGGTGGCCAGGCTGCCTATTCTGACGGCTTCGGCCCGAAACCCGGTGACGTAACCCACTTGGTATACAACGACCTGTCGACACTGGCCGAGCATATGTCAGAGCGTACCTGTGCTGTGATGATGGAGCCGCTGCAGGGGGAAGGCGGGATCATTTCGCCGACTCAGGAATTTATCCAGGGTGTACGTGAACTCTGCGACAAGCACAATGCCCTGCTGATCTTTGACGAGGTCCAGACGGGTAATGGCCGTACCGGTGACTTCTATGCCTACCAGGGGCTGGGTGTCACGCCGGATATCCTCAGCACCGCGAAATCACTGGGCGGTGGTTTCCCGATTGGTGCCATGCTGACAACCTCTGAGCTGGCTGTTCACCTGAAGGTCGGTACACACGGCTCGACTTACGGTGGCAACCCGCTGGCCTGTGCCGTTGCCGAAGCAGTCGTGGACGAAGTGACCAAACCTGAGGTACTGGATGGCGTTAAACAGCGCGAGCAGTGGTTCCGCGAAGGACTGGCGCAAATCAATGCTAAGTACCCAATCTTTGATGAAGTGCGCGGCAAAG
Source organism: Photobacterium alginatilyticum (assembly GCF_009910675.1). GTDB lineage: Bacteria > Pseudomonadota > Gammaproteobacteria > Enterobacterales > Vibrionaceae > Photobacterium > Photobacterium alginatilyticum. The sequence goes on from NZ_RSEJ01000036.1 coordinate 30,025, forward strand.
GCTTGCTACTTGGTGCAGCCCTGAATGAAGAATGGCAGGGGCGCGCCCGCGACATTTTGCTGGCGGCCGGTGAAGAAGGCCTGATGGTACTGGTCGCCGGTGCTAACGTAGTGCGCTTTACCCCGTCACTGGTGATCGACAAGGCTGATATCGATGAAGGCATGGCCCGCCTTGAGCGCGCGATTGCCAAGTTGTATCAATAAAAAGTTACACCAATAAAAAAAGCGACATCAATAAATTTGTTTATACATGCAGTGGCTGGCAGGAGCCTGGCCACTGCAGTTGCCTGCCTCTGAATAAGAAATGGCAATATCCACGACTAGAAAACAATGAGCTAGCGGCGCTTGCCGCTACCTGCATCAGGAGGGAGTTCGATGCTGGTTATACGTCCTATTACTGAAGCCGACTTACCGGCGCTAATGCAATGCGCCGAAGAGTCCGGTCATGGTTTTACTTCACTACCGGTGAATGAAGAAATCCTGCGCAACAGGATTGAACACTCGGTGGAGAGCTTTGCCAAAGCCGTCACCAAGCCGGGGCCGGAAGGTTACCTGATGGTGGCAGAAGACACCAAGACGGGAGAAATTGCCGGTACGACAGCAATAGAAGCCGCTATCGGCCTGGACAATCCCTTTTATACCTACCACCTGAGTACCGTGGTTCACTCATCTCGCCGTCTTAATGTTCACAATGTGGTGAAAGTGCTGACATTTGGTAATGACTACACCGGTGTGAGCGAGCTATGCACCCTGTTCTTGCGTCCGGAATGGCGTCAGGGGCTTAACGGACGCCTGCTGTCGAAGTGCCGTTTTATGATGATGGCCGAGCACCCGGAGCGATTCGACACCACGGTGATCGCCGAAATGCGCGGCGTTTCCGATGAGGAAGGGCATTCGCCGTTCTGGGAATGGTTGAAAGAGCACTTCTTCTCGATTGATTTTACGTTGGCAGACTACCTGACCGGGATTGGTAAAAAAGGCTTTATTGCCGACCTGATGCCGAAGCTGCCGATTTACGTCAACCTGCTTAGCCCGGAAGCCCAGGCGGTGATTGGCGAGGTACATGAAAAAACACGCCCGGCACTGCGTTTGCTCGAAAAAGAAGGGTTTAGCTGCCGCGGCTATGTCGACATTTTTGATGCCGGCCCGACTGTCGAGTGTGATACCCGCAATATCGAGTCGGTACGTCACTCTCAGCGTTGCACCGTGGTGATTGGCGAGTCTGCGACAGGCAAAGACTGCATTATCAGTAACAGCTCATTTGAGAATTTCCGGGCGGTTGTCGGTAAGGTCGTCCTTGATGAAGAGAAGGCGATCGCGCAGATGGACGCGGAAATGGCAGAAGCACTGCAGGTGAAAAATGGTGATCAGGTTCGCCTGATTGCGCAATAAAAAGGACGGGAGAACATCATGACACAATGGATAGCAGGAAACTGGCAGGAAGGTAATGGCGAAGCGATGCAGTCACTGAATCCGTTCAGCGGTGAGGTGATCTGGCAGGGAAAAGGCGCGACTGCCGAGCAGGTCGAGCTAGCTGTTGCCGGTGCCCGTCAGGCTCTCCTGAGCTGGCGTAAAACAGCCTTTAGTGAACGTCAGGCCATCGTTGAGCGTTTTGCCGAGCTGGTCAAAGAAAACAGCGAACATATTGCCTGCACCATTGCCGAGGAAACCGGTAAGCCGTTGTGGGAGACCCGAACGGAAGCCGGGGCGATGGTCGGCAAGATAGCCATCTCGCTACGCGCCTATGATGAGCGTACCGGCCACAAACAGAAACAAGTGGCCGGAAGCCAGGCAATCCTGCGTCACCGTCCGCTGGGTGTCATGGCAGTCTTCGGTCCTTATAACTTCCCGGGCCACTTGCCTAACGGCCACATTGTACCAGCGCTGCTGGCCGGTAATACCGTTGTATTCAAACCGTCAGAACTGACGCCGAAAATTGCCGAAGAGACCATGAAGCTGTGGCAGCAGGCCGGCTTGCCAGGCGGGGTGATTAATCTGGTTCAGGGGGCCCGTGCCACGGGTGAGGCTCTGGCGGGCTCTTCCGGTATCGATGGCTTGCTGTTTACCGGCAGCGCCAACACCGGTCATATCCTCCACCGTCAGTTTGCCGGTCAGCCGGGCAAGATGCTGGCGCTTGAGATGGGCGGCAATAACCCGATGGTTATCTCCGAGGGCTATGGCGAGCTGGAAGCGACTGTCTACACTATTATTCAGTCAGCCTTTATCAGTGCCGGACAGCGCTGTACCTGTGCCCGTCGGTTGTATCTGCCGCAGGGCGAGAAGGGGGATGCGCTGCTGGCGCGTCTGATCGAGGCCACATCGCAGCTTCTTATCGACGGCCCGTTTGCCGAGCCGCAGCCATTTATGGGGCCGCAGATCTCTGAGGCGGCCGCTGACGGTATCATCCGTGCACAGGCCAACCTGGTGAGTCTGGGAGGCGAAGTCCTGCTCGAAGCCAAGCGTGGCCAGGGAGCGATAGTGACGCCGGCGATCATCGAGGTGAGCAAGGTGGCCGAGCTACCGGATGAAGAGTACTTTGGTCCGTTGCTACAGGTCGTTCGTTATCGGGACTTGGAGCAGGCGGTAACGCTGGCCAATGATACCCGCTACGGTTTGTCGGCAGGGCTTGTTTCTACCAGTGATGAAGAGTGGCAATACTTTATTGATCACATTCGTGCCGGGATTGTAAACCGTAACCGGCAGCTAACCGGGGCCAGTGGTGATGCACCGTTTGGCGGACCGGGCGCCTCCGGTAATCTACGACCGAGTGCATATTACGCTGCGGATTACTGTGCGTATCCGATGGCATCGATGGAAGGTGAACAGACCGAGTTACCGGCTCAGCTATCACCGGGTATCAAGCTGTAAGCGCGAGAGAGCGGCATTAATCGACAAGGGGATAGCATCATCATGGAAAGGGTTGAACAACTGTTTAATGCGCTGTGGCAAGATTATACCCAGCGTCTATGTCCGTCGGCAGGTCAGGTTCATGATCTGCTGGAGGAAGGCGAGCCCCTGCTCAATGATCATATTGCGCTGCGGACGTTTAACCTTCCGCAGGTCGGGCTTGACCGCCTGGCTGCGCCGTTTATTGCCATCGGCTATAAACCGTGCGGCAGGTACCACTTCGAGGCCAAGAAGCTCTATGCCGAGCACTTTGAGCACCCGAATCCGTTGGCTCCTAAGGTTTTTATCAGCGAATTGATGGTGGGGCAGTTCTCGTCATTGCTGCAGGAGACGGTACGCGATCTGGTTAACCAGGTACCGGAAGAAGCCATGCATGATCCGGCGTTTCTTTACGGCGGGCGGTTATGGGATCTGGACTATGCGACCTATGAGCTGTTGTCGGCAGAAAGTGAATATGCCGGTTGGTTGGCGGCGCATGGCTTTGGTGCCAACCATTTTACCGTCAGCATTAATCAGCTGGAGCAGTTCACCGAAATTCAGGAAGTGAATCACCTGCTACGTCACAACGGTTTTGTGATCAATGAGTCAGGCGGGGAAGTCAAGGGTAGCCCGGAGGTGATGCTGGAGCAGTCTTCAACAATGGCCGATCGGGTTCCTGTCAACTTTTCCGATGGCGTTCGCGAGGTGCCGGGTGGCTTCTATGAGTTTGCCAAGCGCTATCCAACCGCTGATGGTGAACTGTACCGGGGATTTGTCGAGGCCTCGGCCGACAAGATCTTCGAAAGTACTAATCAGTAGTTACAGTAATTAAGCTAAGCACTAAATCCACGGCTGCCATGGGTGGCCGTGGATTTTATGTTTTTAGCCCATGTGGCTAGTGCTGGCTGTCCAGCGGAGGGAGCCATGGACTGTCATTGCCCTGATGGCGGCTGGTGGAGTCAAATGTTGTCTGCTGTTCCAGATAGTGACGCTGGCCGCTAAAGCCCGTCAGCTCGACGGTCGCCGGCAGCGTTTGGATCACGGCAGGTGGAGTGTTGCCTGCATTCGGTGCAAAGCGTTCAATATCCATATAATTGCGTTCCGTATTATCCGAACGGTATCTGACGCCACTTCCGTTATTGGGGCCAGACTGCGAAGTGTATACAATATACATATGCACAATGTAGCATTGATGGTGGGGATCGCAAGAGGAACAATCGTGAGCGTTGTAGCAAATTATGTCTGAAGCTATTACATTGATGCCCAGCAGGTATACGTCGGACACAAAAAAAGCCGCATGATGCGGCTTTTTATCGTTTTGCTTTCCGGGTACCGGGTTTAGCGAGTACCGTAAACTACAATCGTTTTACCGTGTGCCGAAATGAGGTTCTGCTCTTCCAGCATCTTCAGGATACGACCGACAGTTTCACGTGAACAGCCGACAATCTGGCCGATTTCCTGACGCGTGATCTTGATCTGCATACCGTCAGGGTGAGTCATCGCATCAGGCTGCTTCGCAAGGTTCAGCAGTGTCTGGGCGATACGGCCTGTAACATCCAAGAATGCAAGATCACCTACTTTCTGGCTGGTCACCTGTAGGCGGCTTGCCATCTGAGCAGATAGGCGCATCAGAATATCTGGGTTTACCTGAATTAGCTGACGGAATTTCTTGAAAGAAATCTCAGCGACTTCACAAGGTGTCTTCGCACGAACCCAAGCTGTACGTTCCTGACCTTCTTCGAACAGGCCTAGTTCACCGATGAAGTCACCCTGGTTTAGGTAAGACAGGATCATTTCCTTGCCTTCTTCATCCTTGATCAATACGGCAACAGAACCTTTGACGATGTAGTAGAGCGTTTCTGCTTTCTCGCCCGCATGAATCAAAGTGCTCTTTGATGGGTACTTATGAATGTGGCAATGGGAAAGAAACCACTCTAGAGTTGGATCTGTTTGAGGTTTACCTGGAACCATATTACTAACTTCCTCTGCGTTTGTTGCCCAACAACGATATCCTTATTACTTGAAGCTGGGCCTAACAATAGAATTGTTCGCCGTCTAGGATATGCAGTCAACCGCTGGGCTGCAAGCTCACGTGAATAATTAGTTCAGAGTTTATCTTTTTTCGGCGCGTATTTCTTGATATTGATCTATCTGAAAAGGGCATTTTGTAGTCATAAGTGTGCACATGATCACACCGTTGTGAGTTAGTGCCAAATACCCCTGTTTTAAGTAAGGAGAAAGCAATGCAATCACGCGTGAAATGGGTCGAAGAGATGACCTTTCTGGGCCAGTCAAATTCTGGTCACAGCGTCGTAATGGACGGTAATGGGGGCGAAAAAGCACCAAGTCCGATGGAAATGGTACTCATGGCTGCGGGAGGGTGTAGTTCGGTCGATGTGGTCGATGGATTAAAGTCTGCCGGCCAGAAAATCACGGCCTGTGAAGCCCAGATTTCTTCCGAGCGCCGTGAGCAGGCTCCGCGTATTTTTACTTCGGCAAACTTGCATTTTGTGGTTACGGGTCATGATTTGGACGAGGCTCTGGTCGAGAAAGTTGTTGCCGACTCGCTACAGAAGTATTGCTCGGTGTGCCTGATGCTGGGTGAGGGCGTGGAGATGACGCACTCCTACGAAGTCGTGAAGGCATAAGCGTAGCGTTAGAAGAGACGAGTATCGAGTAAGAGCGGAAAGTACACTTCTCGCACCTCGTTACTCGACTCTTGCTATTGGCCTTTGTTATTACCCGATTTTACCCGTTTCGATTAATTGCTGGATCAGCGGTCGCATGATCAGTTCCATGGCAAAGCTCATTTTTCCGCCTGGTACCACCAGGGTATTGTGGCGCGACATAAACGATCCCTGGATCATTGACAGTAGATACGGGAAATCGACATTTTTGATCCCGCGAAAACGGATCACCACGAAGCTTTCATCCAGGCTGGGAATCGCCTTGGCACTGAGCGGGTTGGAGGTATCAACCGTTGGTACCCGCTGAAAGTTAATATGGGTACGGGAAAACTGCGGGGTAATGTAGTTGAGGTAGTCGTCCATTGAGCGAACGATCGACTCCATGACAGCTTCGCGGGAGTGTCCGCGATCCCGCGTATCCCGGACGATCTTCTGGATCCATTCAAGGTTCACAATCGGCACCATGCCGATGAGCAGATCGACATGCTGGGCGACATTGATCTCGCCGTCGACGACCCCGCCGTGCAGTCCCTCGTAGAACAGGACATCGGTATTTTCCGGCAGATCCTGCCACGGGGTGAAAGAGCCCGGCATTTGGTTGTAGGGAACGGCCTCGTCAAAGGTGTGCAGGTAGCGTCGGAACTGGCCACTGCCGTCATCGCCGTATTGACGGAAAAAGGTTTCTAGCTGGGCGAAGTCATTGGCCTGGGGACCAAAGTAGCTGATATGGCGCCCCTGTTCTTTGGCCTTGCGAATTTCGACATCCATTTCCGGACGAGTAAAGCGGTGAAAGCTGTCCCCTTCTAGCCAGGCGGCGTTAATGCTCATCATATTGAACATTTTACGAAAAGCTTCAGAGGTGGTGGAGGTGCCAGCACCCGAAGACCCTGTTACTGCAATAATTGGATGTTTTGCAGACATGACAAACCCTGTCGTTAACATTAACGGAAAGAGTTATTAACAGGCTGGAGAGGGAAGGTCAAGTATAACTCGGGCTGCAAGGTGAAAAATGATACCGCGGCCCGGTATGGTTAACGGTTGTTGGTAAGGGTCAGGAGTGCAGATCTCGGCGCAGTTTGATATCGACCGATTCGTGCAGCTCGGAAAAGACAATTACGGCATCACCTGAGGCTAGCTGCTGGCGAACATGTTGCACTTTTTGCTCCATGGTCAGTTCACTTTCACCATAGTCGGTACCTTCGCGCAGAACGAAGTGCTCGATGAGGTTTGTCAGGGTCTCCGGATCGATCTCTTGCCAGGGAATAATCATAGCGGTGTTATCAGCATGTAAGACGGATAGCTGATTATATTGTTAATTTCATAAATTGTAGAGCGCTAATATGGCCCCGCAACAGAGCTCTTTAACAGATCTCAGTAACAGAGCCAGAGTACTCCGCTTTTTCTCGTAACTCTTACTTAGCCTTTGATTACTTTCTCAAACCATTCGGGAACGGTTTTTTCCAGCCAGAAGTCCGGATTGCGCAGCGAACCGCTGACAAAACCGACGTGGCCACCGTATGGACTGAGATGGTAGTCGATATTCTCGGGCAGGGACTGGGTCGGAATAACGGCCGAGGTCATGAAAGGGTCATCGGCGGCATGGATGATCCGCAGTGGTGTCTCTATGTTCTGAAGCTTGTTGATACCGCTACAGCGGCGGTAGTAATCGGCTGCATCTTCGAATCCGTGCAGTGGTGCGGTGACCTGTTCGTCAAATTGCCATAGCGAGCGGATTTCTTCCACTTCGCTGGCTGCGATCGGCATCTTATCCGGCAGAGCTGCAATTTTACGGCTGAGGTTTTTTTTCATCGAGCCCAGCAGGTATTGCTGGTAGACCCGGGAAAAGCCCTGCTGGATCCGCTCCGAGCAGGAAGCCAGGTTCAGGGGCGGGGAGATGACCTGTGCTGCCGCAAGCTCTGACTGATGACTGGTTTCTGCCAGATAGTTCACCAGCATATTGCCGCCAAGCGATACACCGACGGCAAATAGCGGGGTGTCGGGAAACTGCTGGCGTAACCACTTGATAAAGAATGCTGCATCTGTTGTTTCACCGGAGTGGTAGCCGCGGGCCTGGCGATTGATCTCGCCGCTGCAGCCGCGAAAATGCATCATAACCCCGAGCCACCCCTGCTGGCTGGCGGCATACAGCAGTCCGTTGGCATAGGGGCTGTGAAAACTGCCTTCCAGGCCATGGAATAAAATCATGATGGGTTTACTGGCCGGGTGCTGTGCTGCCGGGCCTGTCCAGGCCAGGTCGAGAAAGTCGCCGTCAGGGGTTTCTATCCGCTGCTCTACCGGAGTAAATAGCGGCTTGCGGCGAATAAAGCGTGGCAGCAGTGTCTGTAAGTGGGCATTGCGTAACCCGTTAGCGGGTTCAAAGGGCATCATCGGCAACTCCTCTTCCCGGTTACAGGGGAAAGTCATTCATGGGATCTTTTTTTAACAGCTCTGCCAATATAAGCAAGCCCTGTTCCAGTTTGCTATGGGTGAAGGGGGCGCTGATTGCAAGCCTGACAGCAGGCGGAATTGTCCCGCCCGGCGGGGTAAACATCTCGGCTGACTTTATGATCACGCCCTGTTGCTCGGCAGCCGAGACAAAGTCACTGAGCCTCCAGTAGTCAGGCAGTGTCAGCCAGACATGAAAACTGTCCCGGGTATGCTGAATGGCAAAATCCCCCAGGTGCTGCTCCACCAACTGCTGGCGCTGGTTGATATCGTGGTGGATATCCTGCAGCACCCGGTCGGCATCCCCTTTGTGGATGAGTTCGCAGGCCAGCCCGGTGAGCAGGGGGCTGATCATCAGGCTGTGGTTGTGTAGTGCGGTGTTGAGCCGCTGTTGCAGGTTGAGCGGCACCTGGATATATCCCAAACGTAGCCCCGGAGCGAGGCATTTTGACAGCCCGCCGATATGGATGACCTGTTCCGGATCAAGGTTAACCATCGGGGCCGGGCGCTGCTGCGGCAGCAGACCGTTGACATCGTCTTCAACCAGCAACAGCTGGTACTGGCGGCAGATCGCGAGGATGTCACGGCGGCGTTGTTCGCTCATGGTGGCGGTTGTCGGGTTTTGCAGCGTCGGTGTGCAATAGATCATTCTTGGTTGGTGCTGGCGGCAGGCCGCTTCGAGACTGGCAGGAATGATCCCCTCGTGATCAAGGGCAACAGGCTTGACGTTGACTTGCTGCTGCCTGGCGAGGCTCAGAAAACCGGGATAGGTGACCTGTTCGACCAGCACGGTGTCTCCCTGGCGGCAAAATGCAGACAGGATCAGCTGGGCGGCATGCTGCCCCCCCGAGGTGAAGTGCATACGCTCGGGGTCGATATTCAGGCCTTTGGTTTGCAGCCAGCGGGCAACGACGCTGCGATGGGCGCCCAGCCCCTGCGGATCGTGATATAGCATCATCTGGTTGAGTTGCTCGGGATGGCGGGACAAGTTTTCCATGGCTTGCTTGAGCATCCCGGCACGGTCAATACACGGGGGAATATTGTGGCCGAGGTTGCAGGCCTCTTCTTCCTGGGCGGAGTAGTTGTAGACCCAGCTCGGTGCATCCTGCTGGCAGACAAACGTACCGGCTCCCACCTTTGCCTCTACCAGCTCTCGCCGTTCTGCCTCGGCATAGGCCCGGGTGACAGTGCCTACGGTAACCTTCAGCTGATCGGCGAGGGCGCGATGGGTTGGCAGCTTGTGCCCGGCAGGCAGTTCGCCTGAAGTGATTTGCTGCTCGATGGCATCGGCGATCTGGCGATAGAGGGGCTCGGCCTTGTGATCGTCCGTCGAGGCTGTGAGTGCAATATTCATGATTGTCATGGTGACAATAAACCTTTTGATCTCAATTAATCTCACTGTTAGGGTTCATTTTGAGTGTTAAATCGTGTCAAAGCAATATTAACTTGAAATTGTATCGGTACAATTTTAATCAAGGAGGAGTTCTACCGTGTGGGAGTGGCAATTTATTATTTCTCTGTCTGCGTTTGCAGCCACGATGACCGGGACGCCGGGACCGAACAATTTAATGGTCACGGCATCGGGCGCTAATTTTGGCTATTGGCGGACTCTGCCCCATATGATGGGGATAGGGCTGGGGCTGGTATCGATGATAGTCCTGGTGGCGGCAGGACTCGGGGTGGTATTTACCCGCTTTCCGCTATTACATGAGCTGCTTCGCTGGTGCGGCAGTGTTTATCTGCTGTATTTGGCCTGGAAGATTGCCACGGCCAGTTCCGCTCCCCGGGTCGAACAGCAAAACAGTCAGCCGATGACGTTCTGGGCGGCGGCGATGTTCCAGTACGTCAATCCGAAAGCCTGGATGATGTCCGTGACGGCGATCAGTACCTTCACGGTAGCCGGGGAGCTCTACTGGCAATCAGCGACACTTGTTGCCGGGGTATTTTTCCTGATCTGCTTCCCGAGTGTCTCTGTCTGGGCTGGCTTTGGGTCTGTGATTGGACGCTGGCTGCACAGCAGCAGAGCACGTCGGGTATTCAACGGCGTAATGGGCGCGCTGACGGCAGGTTGTGTGGTAATGATTTGGTAGAAGGCGATGTTGGTACTACTTGGCCTGAAGGTGAGACAGCTGCGAGGAGGCACCAAGTTGCTGGCAGTAACGGGCCAGATTGTTGCTTGTTACTGTCCCTGCAGCAGGGGTCGGTACAGGCAGTAAAAGGTTAAGCTGCTTGAGCAGTGCATGCTGCTGGTTTTTCTCCAATTCAAGCTCGAAACTGAGCAATTGCTGGTAGCCTGCTTGGTCCAGCTGGGGTTTTAGCTGCTGGCGCATGGTGCGGTATTGTTGCAGTTGCTTGTCGCTGACGACAAGGCTGGCTGTCAGGGCATGGATTTGCTGATCGGCCAGCTCAATATGCAGGGTATCCAGCCAATGCAGCAGCAGGGCAAGGTTCACATTGCCCTGATAGGTATTCTGCAGTGTCAGGCAGGCTTGTTTGATGCCAGCCCGAGCATAATAGCTCAGGCTGAACTGCCAAAAATCCTCTGCCGAGAGTGCAGCGGGGCGGGGCATTATTAGCTGTTGCCCTGGAACTGGGCTTCCATTGCTTCCAGCTCTTCCTGCAGCTCCATCCATTCCATCTCAATCTCTTCCAGTGATGACTTGGCATCCCCCTGACGCTTGAGCTGTTCGTTCAGGCGAACTTTGTTCTCGGCATCGTAAATTGCCGGATCGGACAGCTCGGTTTCGGCCTGTGACACTTCAGCGGCAAGTTTCTCCATTTGCTTGTCCAGCTTATCGATATTTTTGCGCAATGGTGCCGTTTGTTTGCGGAACTCGGCTTCCAGGCGTTTTTGCTCCTTGCGGGAGGCTGCACTGTTGTCTTTGGTGGTTTCTGGCTTGGCTGCCTGTTGTTCCCGACGTTCGTTGCGCTGCTGTTCGGTAAGCCACTTATGGTAGTCATTCAGATCACCGTCGAACGGCATTACCTGGCGGTCATGGACCAGATATAGATCATCGGTGGTGGCACGCAGCAGGTAGCGGTCGTGGCTGACGATGACCATGGCCCCTTCGTAAGACTGCAGGGCCAGTGTCAGTGCCTGACGCATGTCCAAATCCAGGTGGTTGGTCGGTTCATCGAGCAGCAACAGGTTCGGGCGCTGCCATACAATAAGTGCCAGTACCAGGCGGGCTTTTTCGCCGCCCGAGAACGGGCCGACTTTATCGAGGGCTTTGTCACCGACAAAACCGAAGCTGCCGAGATAGTCCCGAAGCTGCTGTTCGGTGGCCTGCGGGGCAATACGCGCCAGATGCTGAACCGGCGTGTCATCAAGCCGCAGGGTCTCAAGCTGGTGCTGGGCAAAGTAGCCGATCTTGACGCCTTGCGAATAGGTCAAGTCGCCAGCCTGGGCCGGTAGTTCGCCAGACAGTAGCTTGATTAGGGTCGACTTACCGGCACCGTTCCGCCCTAGCAGGCCGATGCGGCTGCCCGGAACAAGGTTGAGGCGAATTTTTTCCAGGATCAGGTTGTCACCGTAACCGGCTGCGACCTCATCCATCATCATGATCGGGTTGGGCAGGGCAGATGGCTCGCGAAACTCGAAGCTGAACGGGTTATCAAACTGGGCCGGCAGCACCTTCTCCATTCGCTCCAGTGCCTTGATACGGCTCTGTGCCTGACGGGCTTTGCTGGCCTTGTAGCGGAAGCGGTCGATATACGACTGCATGTGCGACATTTGTTTCTGCTGCTTCTGGTACATGGCCTGCTGCAACACCAGTTTTTCTGCACGCTGGTTTTCAAACGACGAATAGTTACCGGTGTAGCTGTTCAGGGTCTGGTTTTCGATATGGATGATGCGGCCGACGACCGGATCAAGAAAGTCACGGTCGTGGGAGATCAGTACCAGGGTGCCACGATAGTTCTGGAGCCATTTTTCCAGCCACATTACGGCATCCAGATCCAGGTGGTTGGTCGGTTCATCGAGCAGCAGCAGATCGGAGCGGCAAAGCAGGGCCTGGGCAAGGTTCAGGCGCATCCGCCAGCCACCGGAGAACTGGGTCAGGTTCCATTGCATCTGCTCCTGGGAAAACCCCAGGCCATCAAGCAACTCGGCGGCTCGGGCATTGATACTGTAGCCGCCGATGGTATCAAGCTTGCCGTGTAACTCGGCGACTTTGTTGCCGTCGTTGGCTTGCTCAGCCGCGGCTAAGTCTTGCTCTAGCTGGCGGTATTCGCGGTCGCCGTCGATCACATACTCAATCGCACTACGCTCCAGTGCCGGGGTCTCCTGGGCGACCCAGGCCAGCTCCCAGTTGGCAGGAAACTGGCAGGTGCCTGCATCTACACTTAATTCACCTTTCAGTAAGGCAAATAAGGTAGATTTACCACAGCCGTTTTTGCCTACCAGACCGACCTTGTCGCCGGGATGGATGGTGGCAGTGGCGTTCTCGAGAAGGGCTTTACCGCCTCGTAGTAGCTGAATGTCCGAAAAGGTAATCATCGACAGTGTCGGGGTAGCCCCGCTCCGCAAAATAAAGTGCACGAAATGAGCGGCAGTCTATACCAAACGGCCTCTGACTGCTAACTCGATGATAATCGTCGGGCTATATTGAGAAAGATGCGGTTATGAATTGAGATTCAGGTGATCCGCTGCCGGTACAATTATGTATGATGTGTATAGAAATCATGATAGACGTTGCGCCTGAGGGAATAATCCGCAGGTTATTGTAAGGGACACTATGACCAAACAAGGACGGCCAAAGATTTTGGTAGTTTATGCCCACCCGGATCCGCAGGAGTCGGTGGCTAACAATGAGATGCTCAAGGGAATAGAGGATCTCGAGCATGTGACGATACATGATCTGTATGCCGCTTACCCCGATTTTTTCATCGATATAAACCATGAACGGGCGCTGATCCGCCGTCATGACATTATTGTTTTCCAGCATCCCCTCTATATGTACTCCTGCCCGGCTTTGCTCAAGGAGTGGATGGACGTGATATTGAGCAAGGGGTTTGCGCACGGCGATGGCATCGAGACCAAAGGCAAATACTGGCGCTCGGTGATCACTACCGGCGGTGCGGCGGAGGCCTATACCCCGGACGGTTATAACCGCTGTAGTATTGCGGAGATCCTAAAGCCTTTTGAGCTGTCAGCCGATTTATGTCAGATGACCTGGCTTGAGCCGCTGGTATTGCACTGGGCAAGGCGGATCCCGGTGCAGGAGCTTGAGCAACACGTCCAGAATTATCGTCATTGGCTCAGCGATCCGCTGGCTGATGGCAAGGAGGCTGACTATGGCCAGTGATGTACTTTCTGTCAGTGTCGTCTTTCTGGCGGCTGCCGTTGTGGCCGTCCCGATTGCCCAGCGCTTGGGGCTAGGGTCCGTGCTGGGTTATTTGCTGGCCGGTATCGCCATCGGTCCGTGGGGGCTGAGGCTGATCTCCGATGTCGATGCCATTTTGCATTTTTCCGAATTCGGGGTGGTCTTGCTGCTGTTTCTGATCGGCCTCGAACTGAACCCCAAGAAACTGTGGCAGATGCGCAAGCCGATCCTCGGGCTGGGAGGCAGCCAGGTTGTGGTGACCAGCATAGTGATTGCCGCCATTGTAATGGCCTGCCGGCCGTTTCTTCCCGAGATCAGCTGGCGTGATGCTGCAGTGGTCGGGATGGGGTTGGCGCTTTCTTCCACGGCCATTGCGCTACGGGTGATTGAGGAGCAGAACCTCGACGGCAGCGAAACCGGGCAGTCGGGGTTTGCGGTATTGCTGTTCCAGGATATTGCGGTGATCCCGATGCTGGCTGTGTTGCCGGTATTGGCTGGCGGCGGCGGGGGAAGCTGGCTCGATTTCGCCTGGATGATCGGTGGCATACTGGCGTTGCTGGTGGGCGGACACTTTCTTCTGCGCCCGCTGTTCCGCTGGGTGGTCTTGAGCGGGGTCCGGGAACTGTTTAATGTTGCCGCGCTGCTGCTGGTTATCGGTATCGCGCTTGGCATGCAGTCGCTGGGGCTGTCGATGGCGCTGGGCACCTTCTTGGCCGGGGTGCTGCTGGCCGAGAGCGAGTATCGCCATGAGCTGGAAATTGCTATTGAGCCGTTCAAGGGGTTGTTGCTCGGACTGTTCTTTATCTCGGTCGGTATGGCCGTCAATCTCGGATTGCTGCTGGAGTACCCGTTACACATTCTGCTGGCCGTTATCGCCCTGATCTGCGTCAAGGGACTGCTGCTCTATGGACTGGCACGGGTGTTTGGGATCCGGGCCAAGTCTCGTAGCCAGATGGCCGCTATTCTTAGCCAGGGCGGCGAGTTTGCCTTCGTTCTGTTTACGGCGGCATTGGGTGAAGGGTTGCTCGGCAAAGAGTTGTCGGCATTCCTGCTGGTGGTGGTGAGTATTTCGATGATGACCACCCCATTGATTTTGTTGCTTCAGGACAAGTGGTTTATTAGGACATTCAAGGCCGAAGAAGAGGCAATGGAGAGTGATGTTATTGACCGTGAGCCACGGGTGATCATCACCGGTTTCGGGCGCTTCGGCCAGGTAGTCGGGCGGTTGCTGTTTGCCAACAAGATCCGGGTAACGGTGCTTGAGCGGGATCCGAGCCAGATCCAGTTCCTGCGCAAGTTTGGCTACAAGGTGTATTACGGTGATGCCACTCAGCTTGACTTGTTGCGGGCGGCAGGGGCCGACAAGGCCGAGGCGATAATCATCTGTACCGACGAGCCCGATGAAGTGATGGAGGTCGTTACTCTGTGTCAGCAGTATTTCCCCAACCTCAAAGTGCTGGCACGGGCAAGAAGCCGGGTTGAGGCCCATCAGCTACTTAGCCATGGGGTTGAGTGTTTTTCCCGTGAAACTTTTGCCGGCGCCCTTGATTTAGGTCGTCAGGCCCTCATATCTCTGGGTATGCACCCGTACAAAGCCAAGCGGGCCGAGGCACATTTCCGTAAACTGGATACAACAGCGCTACGGGATTTGTTGCCGCAGCATTCCGAGGATGTGCATCTGGCATCGCGGGCCAAAGAGGCCCGGAAAGAGCTGGAAGAGATTTTTGATCGGGAAATGCGCGGTGAACGTGAGCGGCACAATGGTTGGGACTAGTTGGGTTGTTATGAATGTTTGTCATAACAGCCAGTTGTAAGGGAATGGGTAACATGGCAAAAAAACGATTTATTGCCGGAGCGGTGTGTCCTGAGTGTAAAAAACAAGACACCTTGCGCTGGTGGCAAGAGAATGATGTCGAGATGGTTGAGTGTGTGGAGTGCCATCATACCGACCGTCGGTTGCCGCAATCTGTAGCGGAAAGTGAACAGCTTTCCCCGCAGACCAAGCAGCAAGTAATTGGGATCTTTAAACCCGAATAGCGAGCAGATATTGGCATCAAGGTGCCTTTATCCGTTATTATGCGGGGGAGATTTATATTGAGTGCCGTTTCATCGTGATTGTGCGTCTGCAAGATAGTCACAATGAAACGGTACTATCTACCTATCGGAGTAAACATGAAAGTCACTAAAGACATCGTAGTAAGCCTAGCTTATCAAGTGAAAACTGAAGAAGGCGTGGTTGTTGACCAGTCAACAGCGGATGCACCACTGGATTACCTTCACGGCCACAACAACCTGATTGTTGGTTTGGAGAAGGCTCTGGAAGGTCGTGAAGCCGGTGACAAATTTGAAGTGACTGTTGCTCCTGAAGATGCATACGGCGAGCACGTGGCTGAAATGGTTCAGCGTGTACCTGCAGATGTTTTCCAGGGTGTTGACGAGATCACTGTTGGCATGCGCTTCCTGGCAGATACTGACCAGGGTCCGATTCCTGTCGAAGTAACGGAAGTTGATGGCGACCACGTTGTTGTTGACGGTAACCACATGCTAGCGGGCCAGACGCTGACATTTAACGCGGAAGTTGTTGCACTGCGTGCTGCAACAGAAGAAGAGATCGCTCACGGTCATATTCACCAGGGCGGTGGTTGCTGTGGTGGCGGTAGCTGCGGCGACGACCACGGTCACGACCACAAAGAAGAAGGCGGTTGCTGTGGTGGCGAAGAGAAGGGCGGCTGCGGCTGTTCTCACTAAGCCCTGTGCTTAATCAGTAATAGAAAACGGGAAGCTCAGGCTTCCCGTTTTTTTTGAATCATCAATAATGCGGTGGCGGCGTTTCTTCGGATTCGCTGGCCATATTGGATGGCTCTATGCCTTTCACCTTGCCGACCATATATTTCAGCTGCACCTGCATTTCGTCAATCAAAAACTGCTGTTTGGTCAGTGCCTGGTTCAGATCTTCGATGGTCTGCTCCTGGAAAGCCTGTTTCATTTCCAGCTCGTCAATTTGAGCCTGTAGTTTGTCGATGTCACTCATAGGGCGAATGTGTCCGCGGTTAATCTGTGGTCCAGGCCTGGGCAATACCGGCGGATGTGCCGGATATAACCCGTCCGTCAGGGGTAATGGCCACATCATACACCACTGCCGCCGGTGGTCGAGTATCTTGTTGCGCTGCCGCTTCCCAGCGGCCGAGGTTGTCGCCTGTCTTGCTGTCCCACAGTTCGATGCGCCTGGCCGGGGTGCCTGTTGCGAGCTGGGTGCCGTCATCCGAGAACCGGGCGCTGGACAAGTTTTGCTGACGCAGGCGAACAGCCAGCTCGGCCTGTTTCTCGCCGCTGCTGAGATCCCAGATAAACACATCGTTGCCGCCATCGGCGGTGAGTGCCAGTTTACCGTCCCGCTGAAGGGCGACCCGGCTGATCCGCGAAGTATGCTCGAACTGATAGATGATTTGGCCGTTGCGGGTATCCCACAGGTAAGCGTAATAGTCATTGCCGCCCGACAGGGCAAACTGTCCGTTGGCTGACAGGGCTACAGAATTCACTTTTTCTCGATGGGCAAGGAACTCTAGCCGCCGTCCGCTGCCCAAGTCGATGTACAGTGCCTTGCCGTTAGAGAGTCCCAGCAGAATATGCTGGCCGTTGCTGGCAATATCGACATCGCGGATGATCCCGTCCGATATGGACCAAAGCCCGTCTGAGCGCCCCCATGCCAAGTCCCACACCGCAAAATTTTGCGCCGTGGCGGTAATGGCGTAGCGGTTGTTGTCGGAAATGCGGCTGGTCAGAACGGTATTGTGATGTGGGTCTTGAGAACCAAAGTCGGCTAACTTTTTGTTTTGCTGTAAATCCCATAGCACGATACCTTGTTCCGTTGAGTGCAGAATGGCAAAGCGGCCGTCTCGGCTGAGGCTAAAGCTGGTGGCACCTTCGGGAGCAATAGACCAGCGCTTGACCTCTGAGCCCGAAAAAAAGCAGCCAGTCAGGGTAATCAGTGCCAAAATAATGCTAAAGGCTTGTATTTTTTTATGCATTAAGGTCTGGTTCCGGTTTGTTTTGCTAAGAGATAAAATGTGGCTAAGCGTATTAAGTCACTGATTAAAAATGATAGTTAGGCAGTGACTTAATACGGTTGGTATTAGTATATTGATATAGCGCGCTTTTCACAGCAATGGTGAAAAGCCGATTATAAAAATGAGGCATTCCCTCATCGATTGATGGAGAAATACATGAAACCTGTTCTAAAGATGTCTGTTTTGGCTGCTACGATCCTACTTGCTGTAGGCTGCCAAGATGAAAAAGCGGCTGAAGCAAAACCTGCAGAACCTGCAAAGGTAGAGCAGGTAGCATCTGAGGCAGCGCCGGCAGCATTTGCTTCCGAGGACGAGAAAGCCGCCTATGCGATCGGCGCATCACTGGCGCAATATTTGTCGGCAAACCTGGACCAGCAAAAAGAGCTGGGTCTGGAGCTGGACCGCGAGCACGTACTGGCTGGTGTTAGCGATGTATTTGCAGGCAAGAGCCGCATGACACCGGAAGAAACGCAGCAGGCGCTTCAGGACCTGGACAAGCGTGTGTCTGAAATCGTGGCAGCAAAAGCGCAGGCAGAATCCGAGAAGAATATTAAGGCCGGTGAAGAGTACCGTTCCGAGTTTGAAAAGCTGGAAGGCGTGATGAAGACAGACTCTGGTCTGCTTTATCAGGTAGAAACACAGGGCGAGGGTGACAAGCCGGCAGCCACCGATACTGTTAAGGTTCACTATAAGGGAACCCTGACTGACGGCACCGAGTTCGACAGCTCTTATAAACGCAACCAGCCAGCGACATTCCCGCTGAACCAGGTGATCCCAGGCTGGACTGAAGGGGTGCAACTGATGCAGGTTGGTTCTAAGTTCAAGTTTGTTATTCCGCCAGAGCTGGCATATGGCTCTCAGGCTAACCCGAGCATTCCTGCAAACTCAACCTTGGTGTTTGAAGTTGAACTGCTTGATATCGTCAAGGCTGAAAAACCTGCGGCAGAAGTAACACAGTAAGCAATTGTTTGCTAAGGCTTAATATGCCTAAAGCGAATATTCAGTAGACAAAACCCGGCCTCTGCCGGGTTTTTTGCTTTATACTGCTAGTTGAATATCCAGATAAAAGTTCAGGCTACTGTCAAAATTCTGATAAACTTGCAAGCAAGATTTGAAATTTTATCCGTTCTATTTATTTTCACGATCTTCGATGACGGTGAAACTAAATAAAATGGTTTGAGCAAGGAAGATATGACAGTGGTATCTACAGATAACTTTGGCTCTGAAGTCATGATCGAGAGTGATTTGATTGAGCCGCGCGCGTTTAGTGAACATGATTATATCATCTTACGCTCCTACGAGGCCGTGGTAGATGGCCTGGCTGCGCTGATAGGACCGTTCTGTGAGATTGTGTTGCACTCACTGGCTGATTTGAACACATCGGCGATCAAAATTGCCAATGGTGAAAATACCGGGCGTAAGGTCGGCTCGCCGATCACCGATCTGGCATTGCGGATGTTGCGCGATATTGAAGGCTCGGAGCGTAACTTCTCCCGTGCTTATTTCACCCGTGCCAAGGGCGGCGACCTGATGAAGTCGATCACCATAGCGATCCGCAATGGCGAGGATCGGATCATTGGTCTGCTTTGTATCAACGTCAATCTGGATGCGCCTTTCTCCCAGATCCTGCAATCCTTTATGCCGACCGATGAAGCCAAGCAGGCCGCATCAAGTGTTAACTTTGCCAGCGACGTCGACGAGCTGGTCGATCAGACGGTCGAGCGAACGATTGAAGAGATCAATGCCGACAAGAATGTATCGAACAATGCCAAGAACCGCCAGATTGTCATGGAGCTATACGACAAGGGTATCTTCGACATCAAAGATGCAATCAACCGTGTGGCGGAGCGACTGAACATATCCAAGCACACGGTTTACCTGTATATCCGCCAGCGCAAGACTGAGGACGGCGAAAAATGAGCCTGAATTATGTGCTGGTGGTTGACGGGCCGGCATATGGTACCCAGGCAGCCCGCTCGGCTTTTCAGTTTGCCGAGGCCCTGATTGAACAGGGGCATCGGCTGTCGCGGGTGTTTTTCTATCAGGACGGTGTCCATAACGGTTCATCCCTGTCGGCACCGGCATCGGATGAGTTTGATCTGGTTGCTGGCTGGCAGCAGTTGGCAAAGGCGCATCAGGTTGAACTGCAGACCTGCGTAGCGGCAGCACTGCGCCGTGGGATCGTCAGCGAACAAGAGGCGCAGCAAAATACCCTGCCGGGGCATAATCTGGCCCCGGGTTTTGAGCAGGCCGGGCTCGGCGGCCTTGCCGAGGCAATGCTGACAGCCGATCGGGTTATTCAGTTTTAAGTCATTACCATTCAAGAGAACCTATGAAATCGCTAGGCTTTGTATTTCAGAGTGCGCCTCATGGCAGCAGCAGCGGTCGTGAAGGGCTGGATGCCGTCTTGGCGACGTCGGCATACAGTGAAGATATCAGTCTGTTTTTTATCGGCGACGGTGTCTTCCAGCTGTTAGCCAACCAGCAGCCAGGGCAAATATTGTGTCGTGACTATATTGCGACTTTTAAGATGCTGAACCTTTATGATGTCGAGAATATTTATGTTTGCCGCCAGTCGCTGTCCGAGCGTTGTATCGAAGACAGTGAGCTGGTAATAAACGTCGATGTAGTCGATCAGGCGGACATTACGACTAAACTTCATCAGTGTCAGCGAATTCTAAGTTTCTGAGGCCGTTATGCTCCACACCATCTCAACATCTCCCTTCCAGACTCAAGATCTGCAACGTTGCCTTCAATATTTGCGCCCAGATGATGAAATTCTGCTATTACAAGACGCGGTTAGTGCCGGAATTGAAAAAAATAGCTGGTGCGAGGCAATAAAAAAGTCGGGTGTAAAAATTTATTTACTGGAAGCCGACCTCGCTGCAAGAGGCTTGGCCGATAAAGTCGATAACAGTATGAATGTTATTGATTTTAAAGGATTTGTTTTGCTCACCGAACAGCATGAAAGTCAGCTTAAATGGGGCTGAAGTCAACGAAGACGTTGCATGATATTTGGCTTTTTCCAACTGTTTAAGAAATGATCATCTGATTGATCGCTGTATATATCTTGACACCCATTAGTGCGATGCCTAAAATTTCGCGTCCTCCTGTTGTTGGGAGGCGGATTTTTCACATTTACGAAAGTAATATTTCAGGAGCTATTTAATGGCAACTATTAACCAGCTGGTACGCAAGCCACGTGCAAAGCAAGTTGTTAAAAGCAACGTGCCTGCGCTAGAAGCGTGTCCACAAAAGCGTGGTGTATGTACTCGTGTATACACTACTACTCCTAAGAAACCAAACTCAGCACTACGTAAAGTGTGCCGTGTTCGTCTAACAAACGGTTTCGAAGTAACATCATACATCGGCGGTGAAGGTCACAACCTTCAGGAGCACTCAGTTGTTCTTATCCGCGGTGGTCGTGTTAAAGACCTTCCGGGTGTTCGTTACCACACTGTTCGTGGTGCACTTGACTGTGCAGGCGTTAATGACCGTAAACAAGGTCGTTCTAAGTACGGTGTGAAGCGTCCTAAGTCTTAATGGATTCCGTTAAGTAAGGCCAAACACTAAAATTATTTAATTTTGAAGAAACTGAAAAGTTTTGGATAACCTGAAGAAGACAACGGAGAATATCCATGCCACGTCGTCGCGTAATCGGTCAGCGTAAGATCCTTCCAGATCCAAAGTTCAAATCTGAGCTGCTGGCAAAATTCGTTAACATCCTAATGGTTGACGGTAAAAAATCTACTGCTGAGAAAATTGTTTACACTGCACTTGATGCAATGGCTGAGAAGTCAGGTGAAGAACACCTAGCAGTATTCGAAAAAGCTCTTGAAAATGTACGCCCTGCGGTAGAGGTTAAATCTCGCCGTGTTGGTGGTTCAACTTACCAGGTGCCTGTAGAAGTACGTCCAGTACGTCGTAACGCACTAGCTATGCGTTGGTTGGTTGAAGCTGCGCGCAAGCGTGGTGAAAAATCTATGGCTCAGCGTCTTGCTGCAGAAATGCTAGACGCGGCTGACAACAAAGGTTCTGCTGTTAAGAAACGTGAAGACGTTCACCGTATGGCAGACGCGAACAAAGCGTTCGCACATTACCGCTGGTAATACCGACTTGGCGCAGCAAGCCTGGCTTGCTGCGCCTAAACCATACTCTAAGGTTAACCTTAGTAAGAGGATACAGCCGTGGCTCGTAAAACGCCTATCGAGCGCTACCGTAATATTGGTATTTGTGCTCACGTTGACGCCGGTAAAACAACAACTACCGAGCGTATTCTGTTTTATACAGGCCTGTCTCACAAGATTGGTGAGGTTCACGACGGCGCTGCTACCATGGACTGGATGGAGCAGGAGCAGGAACGTGGTATCACTATCACTTCTGCTGCTACTACTACGTTCTGGCGTGGTATGGAAGCTCAGTTTCCTGAGCACCGCGTTAACATCATTGACACCCCGGGACACGTTGACTTCACCATTGAAGTAGAACGTTCTCTGCGTGTACTTGATGGTGCAGTTGTAGTTTTCTGTGGTTCTTCGGGTGTTGAACCTCAGTCTGAGACCGTATGGCGTCAGGCTGACAAGTACGAAGTACCGCGTATGGTTTTCGTCAACAAGATGGACCGAGCTGGTGCAGACTTCCTACGCGTTGTCGACCAGATCAAGAACCGTCTTGGTGCGAATCCAGTGCCAATCCAGCTAAATATTGGTGCTGAAGAAGAATTTAAAGGTGTGGTTGACCTGATCAAGATGAAGACCATCAACTGGTCGGAAGAAGATCAAGGCACAACATTCACCTATGAAGACATTCCAGCAGAGATGCAAGACCTTGCTGATGAATGGCGCATGAACTTAGTTGAATCAGCTGCCGAGGCATCTGAAGAGCTAATGGATAAGTACCTTGAAGAAGGTGAGCTGTCTGAAGAAGATATCAAGGCAGGTCTACGTCAGCGTACACTAAACAACGAAATTGTTCTGGCAACTTGTGGTTCTGCATTCAAGAACAAAGGTGTTCAGGCAGTACTGGATGCGGTTATCGAATTCCTGCCGTCTCCTACGGAAGTTAAAGCTATCCGTGGTGAAGATGAGCTGGGTAACGAAATCGAGCGTCACTCAAGCGATGACGAACCATTCTCAGCGCTTGCGTTCAAGATCGCAACAGACCCGTTCGTTGGTAACCTGACTTTCATGCGCGTTTACTCGGGTGTTGTGAACTCTGGTGATTCAGTCTACAACTCTGTTAAAGAGAAGCGTGAACGTTTCGGTCGTATCGTACAGATGCACGCGAACAAACGTGAAGAGATCAAGGAAATCCGCGCCGGTGATATCGCCGCGGCGATTGGTCTCAAAAACGTAACTACTGGTGACACGCTGTGCGATCAGGATCATAAAGTGATTCTTGAGCGCATGGAATTCCCGGAACCAGTAATTCAGATCGCGGTAGAGCCGCGTTCTCAAGCTGACCAGGAAAAAATGGGTATCGCGCTGGGTAAACTAGCGGCAGAGGACCCGTCTTTCCGCGTAGAAACCGACGATGAGTCTGGCCAGACGCTAATCTCTGGCATGGGTGAACTTCACCTGGATATCATCGTTGATCGTATGAAACGTGAATTCAGCGTTGAATGTAACGTGGGTAAACCTCAGGTTGCATACCGTGAGACCATCCGTGGTCGCACGGAAGTTGAAGGCAAGTTCGTACGTCAGTCTGGTGGCCGCGGTCAGTTTGGTCACGTATGGCTTAAGATCGAACCATCGGAGCCTGGTGAAGGCTTCGTCTTCGTGGACGAAATTGTGGGTGGTGTTGTACCGAAAGAATTTATCGGTGCGGTATCGAAGGGTGTCGAAGAGCAGATGAACAATGGTGTACTTGCCGGTTACCCGGTACTGGACGTCAAAGCGACTCTGTATGATGGCTCTTACCATGATGTTGACTCGAGTGAAATGGCGTTTAAGATCGCAGGTTCAATGGCATTCAGGAAAGGTGCGCTAGAAGCAAATCCGGTAATTCTTGAGCCAATGATGAAAGTTGAAGTAACTACTCCGGAAGACTGGATGGGTGATGTTGTCGGTGACCTTAACCGTCGTCGCGGCATGATCGAAGGTATGGAAGAAGGGCCAGCAGGCCTGAAGATTGTCCGTGCCCAGGTACCGCTTTCAGAGATGTTCGGTTACGCAACAGATCTTCGCTCTGCTACTCAGGGTCGTGCTTCTTATTCTATGGAATTCAGTGACTACGCTGAAGTGCCGAAGAATGTTGCAGACCGAATTATTGCAGAACGCTCTTAATTTGATTATTGCGTCAATCGTCGTTGACGCATAAAATACAAACTTCAGACGCGCCCCCTGACCTAGTAGGGGGCGTATCTTAACTAGGAAGGAACACGATCGTGTCTAAAGAAAAATTTGAACGTACGAAACCGCACGTTAACGTTGGTACTATCGGCCACGTTGACCACGGTAAAACTACTCTAACTGCTGCTATCTGTACTACTCTTTCAAAAGTATACGGTGGTGAAGCTAAAGACTTCGCATCTATCGATAACGCTCCAGAAGAGCGCGAGCGTGGTATCACWATCTCTACTTCTCACGTAGAGTACGATACTCCAASTCGTCACTACGCACACGTAGACTGCCCAGGACACGCCGATTACGTTAAAAACATGATCACTGGTGCTGCGCAGATGGACGGTGGTATCCTRGTTGTTGCTGCAACTGACGGCCCWATGCCTCAGACTCGTGAGCACATCCTACTAGGCCGYCAGGTTGGTATCCCATACATCATCGTGTTCATGAACAAGTGTGACATGGTTGATGACGAAGAACTRCTAGAGCTAGTAGAAATGGAAGTTCGTGAACTTCTATCTGAGTACGAATTCCCAGGTGACGACTGCCCAGTAATCATGGGTTCTGCTCTTGGCGCGCTAAACGGCGAGAAAGAGTGGGAAGACAAGATYGTTGAGCTAGCTGAAGCACTAGACAACTACATCCCAGAGCCAGAGCGTGCGATCGATCGTCCGTTCATCCTACCTATCGAAGATGTATTCTCAATCCAGGGCCGTGGTACTGTTGTAACTGGTCGTGTTGAGCAAGGTATCATCACTGTAGGTGACGAAGTTGCTATCGTAGGTATCAAAGAAACTACGCTAACTACTTGTACTGGTGTTGAGATGTTCCGTAAGCTTCTTGACGAAGGCCGTGCTGGTGAGAACGTTGGTGTTCTACTACGTGGTACTAAGCGTGACGAAGTTGAGCGTGGTCAGGTTCTTGCTAAGCCAGGTTCTATCACTCCGCACACTACTTTCGAGTCAGAAGTATACGTTCTGTCTAAAGACGAAGGTGGCCGTCACACGCCATTCTTCAAAGGCTACC
>NZ_RSEJ01000249.1 GCF_009910675.1 Photobacterium alginatilyticum
TTTGTAATTTTTTTCTGGATTTTATATTTTTTGATTAAAAAGCTAATTAAGACTATTTCTAGTATAACAAAAAAAATGCTAAAAACAACTAAGATTACACTAATAAATTCTTTTGTAATTTTTTTCTGGATTTTATATTTTTTGATTAAAAAGCTAATTAAGACTATTTCTAGTATAACAAAAAAAATGCTAAAAACAACTAAGATTACACTAATAAATTCTGGAAATACTTTTTATATTATAACTTAAAAACTAACTTGTCTCTGGARTTTTAGATTTTTKTACGAATTTTTGGATTTTTGARGGAAAAARCTAGAAAACAAGACTTAAAATACTAAATAAATACTTAAMAAGGCTAAATAAAAGTTTTACTCCTAAAATATATTACTATATATAATATTACACTCCTAAACTGACTTTTTGGATTTTTTCAGAATTTAGACGGATTTTTTTGGTTTTTTGGAATAAAGGCTTAAAAACAATAATTA
>NZ_RSEJ01000251.1 GCF_009910675.1 Photobacterium alginatilyticum
TGATCGAGAGTATTCCGAGACTGATTGATCGAGAGTATTCCGAGACTGATTCCGTCCGAGCTAATTTCGTCTTTAGTGTTTAAACCCCTTGAAGAGTGCATATTACAATACTTGAGCTTGAAATAAAAKYACAACAACCAKTACACTAAAACTACAAAGCTTKTCTACTTAAAACTAAAAAGGATTTTTTTTCTAAGAGCTTKTCTACTAAAAACTACAAATAACAAGAGATTTTTTGGTTTTTAGAAAGTGGCCTTGTTAGGCCGGATGGGTGTGTGAAATGGTGAGAATGGGGTGTATTTATTTTGGTTTTTACTTAGAAGTTAAGTTTGAAATAGTGTGGAGGGGGGATAAAATTATGGGAATAATGTGGAGGTGTAAGGAATAAAGGGTAGGGGTGTAAGGAATAATAATAAAGTGGTTGGACTGTGAAATTGGTGAAGAATATTTGGGGACAAAGGGAATAAAGTGGTACAAAAGGGGATA
>NZ_RSEJ01000252.1 GCF_009910675.1 Photobacterium alginatilyticum
GTTACCGTGGTGAGTTTGAAATTTAAAACATAAAAAAATAGACCAWATGATAATCACACAACTCGCGATCTGATTAAGATAAAAAAATTTAAATAATAAAAGAAATGGTATCAAGTTTTATTAAAAGAATAATMACGAGAGTACTGAAACTGCCYRTAGGCTACATCGCAAAACTAAAGAAAAACGAAAATGTTTAAATGAGAAATGTAAAACTTGATAAAATTCCCGTCRTGCCCGCRTGCTCAAATCTACTATGCTCTAGCCCCTGTCGAGACCTGCCAAAAGTAAGGGTGAGCTTCCCAGCAAACAATTTCACAAAGGAACCGCATTTTGTAATCGAAATAAAACAATGAGTAAAACGGAAAGTGTGGGAAACTCAAAGAGTACTGATAACATGCTTCTCAAATAAAATACTATCACTATCCTAATTATACTAAGACACCTCATCCAATAATTGTTTGATTAGGTTTAACTTTAATTA
>NZ_RSEJ01000037.1 GCF_009910675.1 Photobacterium alginatilyticum
GTCGGGCTCATAACCCGAAGGTCGTCGGTTCAAATCCGGCCCCCGCAACCAATTCTCYTATGAGAAWATGCGACACTAGCTCAGCTGGTAGAGCGCAACCTTGCCAAGGTTGAGGTCACGAGTTCGAACCTCGTGTGTCGCTCCAATTWRATAAGTTCTCACGGTACTTTRAACGGTGAAAATACGGACGCGGGGTGGAGCAGCTTGGTAGCTCGTCGGGCTCATAACCCGAAGGTCGTYGGTTCAAATCCGGCCCCCGCAACCAATTCTCTTATGAGAAAATGCGACACTAGCTCAGCTGGTAGAGCGCAACCTTGCCAAGGTTGAGGTCACGAGTTCGAACCTCGTGTGTCGCTCCAAATTTAAGAGAGTCATGGCACTCACGAGGAACCTCGTGYACCTAGCCGGCCGCGACGCTCCAATTTGATAAGTYCTCACRGTACTTTRAACGGTGAAAAATACGGACGCGGGGTGGAGCAGCTTGGTAGCTCGTCGGGCTCATAACCCGAAGGTCGTCGGTTCAAATCCGGCCCCCGCAACCAATTCTCTTATGAGAAAATGCGACACTAGCTCAGCTGGTAGAGCGCAACCTTGCCAAGGTTGAGGTCACGAGTTCGAACCTCGTGTGTCGCTCCAATTTCACTATCGCTATATCTGATAGTGAAACGGCAAAACTACTACTGTGAAGTATTAGTCCAAATGCAGCATTCCTGGGTTACTCGATCACCGATAGCCTTGTGTGTTGCTCCAAGTTCCGTAGCTTCGGCTACAAGGAACCATAAGAAGCAGTCAGCTTCGACGACATCATCAGAATTTTACCGAGACAGTCTTTAGTGACTGATTTTGTATCTTAGGTAAATACGATGCTCTGTAAGCCAATGCCGTGAGGTATTGGTGCC
Organism: Photobacterium alginatilyticum; assembly: GCF_009910675.1. Taxonomy (GTDB): domain Bacteria; phylum Pseudomonadota; class Gammaproteobacteria; order Enterobacterales; family Vibrionaceae; genus Photobacterium; species Photobacterium alginatilyticum. The sequence goes on from NZ_RSEJ01000037.1 coordinate 900, forward strand.
AAATGACGACACATGCTCTTTGATTTAGCTGATACCAGTAGTTGGCTTATACGCTGCTGATGAGGACTTGTGAATCGTATCTGCTCTCTTTATCCAGAATCAATAATTGCCTGAATGCTGATATATTCTGGGCTGCTGTCTTGATCTTTGGAACAAATCATTAGTTAGTACACAGACTTATCCACATGAGTCAAACTGTGGGTAAGTCAGTTGATTACGTGTGCCGACTCCGTGTGAATAACTCCTTTCTCCCAATAAATCCACCTCGGAAAAAAGTTATCCCAGAAAAATTATCAACAAGGTAAGGTGTTGATATTGCTGTATTTTAATATCTTTATTCAATATTTATATACAGCCTGATCAATATGTTTTGTCTTGGGATAACTGCTTTGATTCCCTGCATTCAGGCCTGTGTTTAATATTTTACGACTAGGGATAAAATCGTGGGGATGAAATTGTTTTCCACATTCATGCAGAAGCCTGATTTCGCTCCCAGTTTGTGTGTCCATAAATGTGCAGACGCTTAAAGGTCCCCGGGGTTACGCATCTCGCGGCAGGCCTTTTTCGACAATCCTGATCAGCCTTTTGGTTTTGCCCGGCAATATCTCAATGGCATGTTCCTGACGCCTCTTCGTTTGTATTTCCATTGCCCAGTGAATATGAATATCAAGCAATTCGTTTTCTCCAAGGCGCTGTTCCAAAGCCTCAAAGATATCTACGCTATATGGTGCGTTACCCATAGCAATCGTTAAGTTACGCAACCATTGGATATGACCGATACGCCGGATTGCCGAACCTTCCGTATTTTTCAAAAACTGTTTTTCTGTCCATTGGTACAGCACATGCAGTGGCTGTTGATACAGGCTATCACGACAATGATAGTCAACTTCTTCGGTAAGATCCGAAAAACGGTTAAACGGGCAGACCAGCTGACAATCGTCACAGCCGTAAATCCGGTTGCCAATGAGCTCTCGCAGCTCTTCAGGGATAATACCGTCAAACTCAATGGTGAGGTAGGAGATGCAGCGCCTGGCATCAACGACGCCTTCCTCAACAATGGCTCCGGTGGGGCAGCTGGTCATACAGGCAACACACTTGCCGCATTGGTTGTCGATGGGTGTATCGACTGGGAGAGGGAGATCAATGAACAATTCGCCAAGAAAAAACCAAGAGCCAGCTTCCGGGCTAAGGATTAGTGAGTGCTTCCCTGTCCAGCCCAGGCCGGCTTTTTCTGCCAGAGGGCGTTCAAGAATGGGGGCCGAGTCGACAAAAGGACGGTAGCCGAACTTGCCCACCTCTTGTTCGATAAGCTGGCCAAGGCGCTTCAGACGATTACGAATCAGCTTGTGGTAATCACGTCCCAGCGAATAGCGGCTGATGTAGGCGGTGTCGGGCTGTTTGAGGCTCTGGGCAAACCCGGCCTCAGGAGGCAGGTAGTTCATCCGCACACTGATAACCCGAACTGTACCGGGGTGCAGTTCGGCGGGACGGGCTCGCATCATACCGTGGCGGGCCATCCAGTCCATGTCACCGTGATAGCCGGCATCAATCCAGCGCTGAAGCTGAGCCTCGTGCTGGTGAAGATCTATATCGCTGATCCCCACTTGCTGGAAGCCGAGTTCCTTGCCCCATTGTTTGATTTTCTGGGTCAGTTCGCTGTAGTCGATGTTCATGCTCTGATTCACAGTGTGGCTGAATTCTTGGGGGCCGAAGTGTAACACAATCACCATTGCTTTCACTGATAATAGAAAACTCAGCAAGAATGGGAGCAGAAATACTTTTTTGACATTGTACCGGGCGGTAGTTTTGGGCACTATTTATTCATTATGTGGTTTGGTTGCCCTACCTATGCTGATTTTGGCAACCGTGAAGAACGTTAGCGGCTCAGAGGTAAGGCAATACCATGGTGACTTCGCAACTACCGACACACTTATACCGCGCCGAACAGGTTCGCCACGGCGAGCAGTTGGCGGCCAGGGCAATGCAGCTTGAGATGTACCAGTTAATGGAAAGAGCCGGGCAGGCGGTATTTTCGCATTTTCGCCAACAGTACCCGGAGGCTGCTTCACTGCTGGTATGTTGTGGTGGTGGTAATAACGGCGGGGATGGTTATGTTGTGGCCCGGCTGGCCCGGGAATCGGGGCTGGCGGTAACGCTGTGGCAGTTGGGACAGCCCGAACGCTTGTCGGGGGATGCCGCCCGAGCCCGGGATGCCTGGCTTGCCTGTGGTGGGACAATAACGCCGCCGCAGCCCAGGGTTCCGGATTCCGCCGAGGTGATCGTTGATGCCTTGCTGGGAACCGGACTGAAAGGGAGCGTCCGGGAAGACAGTGCCGGGCTGATTAGCCTAATTAATCAGGCTGGACGGCCGGTTGTCGCAGTCGACGTACCATCTGGGCTATGTGCTGATACGGGCAATATCCTTGGCACGGTTATTCAGGCACAATCGACAGTGACCTTCATCGGCCTGAAGCAAGGATTGTGTACCGGGCAGGCGGCTCAGTACTGCGGAGAGGTACTTTTTGCCGGCTTGGATGTCGATGATGCTTTTTGTCAGCAGGTGCAGCCGTCGGCTTACCGGATCTGTCAGGATGCGGTGAAGCAGTGTTTACCCCGCCGCGATCGCACTGCACACAAGGGCGATCATGGTCGGGTATTATGTGCCGGTGGTGATGTGGGGATGGCCGGTGCCATTCGGCTGGCTGCCGAAGCTTGTGCAAGAAGCGGAGCCGGGCTGACTGCGGTGATCACCCAGCCTGACAATGTGCTGTCAATTGTTACCGCCAGACCTGAGATAATGGTGCAGGGGTGGCAAGATAAAGCCCATGAAATCAGGCAGAGGCTGGAGTGGGCCGATGTTATTGTGATAGGGCCAGGCCTGGGGCAGAGTGACTGGAGCAAGGCACTGTTGTTCCACTTTGACGCTACCGAGAAAACGATGGTCGTCGATGCCGATGGATTGAACTTATTGGCCCTCTCACCAGACTATAAAAATAATCGTATAATGACGCCGCATCCGGGAGAAGCGGCCCGGTTGCTAAATACCACGGTCGCCGCTGTAGAGGCAGACCGGTTTGCTGCCGCGCAGTCGCTGCAGCAAAAGTTTGGCGGCGTCGTTGTTCTGAAAGGAGCCGGTACTCTGATCAATGACGGTCGGCAGTGCTGGGTATGTACTGCCGGTAACCCTGGAATGGCGACTGGTGGCATGGGTGATGTGCTTTCTGGCATTATCGGGGCGTTGGCAGGGCAGGGGCTTTCATTATCGGAAGCCGCCCGGACTGGCGTCTGGATCCACAGCACCGCCGCTGATCTTTGTGCCCGGGAGGGGGAACGTGGTGTATTGGCCAGTGATCTGTTTCCTTATATTCGACAATTAGTAAACCCAAGATAAAGATAACAATGCAAACATTTGAAACACTGCTTGCCGATGAACAGGCAACCGTAGATTTAGGCCTTAAATTGGCAAAGGCATGTAAGCGCCAGACAACCATTTATTTGTATGGCGACTTGGGTGCAGGCAAGACCACATTTAGCCGGGGCTTTATTCGAGCCCTTGGCCATCAGGGCAATGTGAAGAGCCCGACTTATACCTTGGTGGAACCGTACGAACTGCCACCCTGGCAGGTGTACCATTTCGACTTGTATCGCCTGGCGGATCCTGAAGAGCTGGAGTTTATGGGGATCCGTGATTATTTCAGCAGTGACGCCATTTGTTTGGTGGAGTGGCCAGATAAGGGCGAGGGCTTGTTGCCTGAACCGGATCTGGAAATCGAAATGCGCTATGCCGGAGAGCAGCGAAAAGTGGTTGTTACCGCAAGAAATGAATATGGTCTAGAGTTGATCAAGCGTTTGGAGTTGTGTTGATCAGGATGTCTTTACGGGCTTTTTTGTACTTATTATTTTTGGGGGTAGGGATGTTCGGCTCGGTGGCGATGGCCAACGAGCTGAAGAGCATTCGCGTCTGGCCCGCGCCAGATGAAACCCGCGTGGTGCTGGATCTGCAAGATGAGGTGACGTTTTCCTACTTCACTCTGACCAAGCCAGAGCGCCTGGTTGTCGATCTTAAAAATACCACCTTAAAAACCAAGTTGCCGGTAACGGTCAAAAACAGTGCGGTGTTGAAGAAAATTCGCAATAGCAGCGCACCGGAGAAAGGCACCTACCGTTTGGTGTTTGAAACCAAGACTGGCGTGAACCCAACTATTTTCAAGTTGGCACCAACGCCAGATGGCCATTATAGCCACCGTCTGGTGCTGGACCTGCCGCACAAGAAAAAGGCGGTGAAGGCCAAACCTGCGGCACCGAAAAAAACGGTGACGGAAAACCAGAAAGCCCTGTTGCCCTATGGCAATGATGACATCATCGTCGCCATTGATGCCGGTCATGGCGGGGAAGACCCTGGCTCTATCGGTCCGACACGTAAGTACGAGAAAAATGTCACTTTGGATATCTCGAAAAAAGTGGCGGCCAAAATCAATGCCACCCCGGGGATGAAAGCGGTACTGACCCGTCAGGCCGACTATTTTGTTAACCTCAACAAGCGCTCGGACATTGCCCGCCGCAATAAGGCCCACCTGCTGGTATCTATCCATGCCGATGGATTCCACAAACCACAGCCTCGCGGGGCGTCGGTATGGGTACTCAATACCCGCCGTGCCAATAGTGAAATTGGTCGTTGGATCGAACAGCATGAGAAGCAGTCAGAATTGCTTGGCGGCGGTGACGTGTTGTCCGGGGGGAACGATGATCAGTACCTGAGCATGGCCGTCCTGGACTTGCAGTTCAGCCATTCCCAAAAAGAGGGGTATGATGTGGCGACGCGGGTACTGAAAGAGCTGAGCCGGGTGACTACCCTGCATAAAAGCAAGCCGGAGCACGCTAGTCTGGCGGTGCTGAAATCGCCGGATATTCCGTCGTTGCTGGTCGAAACCGGATTCATTACCAACCCGAAGGAAGAGCGGTTGCTCAATTCACGCTCGCATCAGACCAAGCTGGCAAATGCCGTCTACAAAGGGGTGCTGGCTTACTTTAATGCCAAACCGCCGGAAGGTACTTTGTTTGCGGCGAGAAAAGGCGGGGTGAAACATAAGGTTACCTCTGGCCAATCCCTGAGTGTGATTGCCAGCAAGTACGGCACGTCGGTCGCGGCACTGAAGAAGGTCAATAAACTCAGCAGTAATACCCTGAAAGTCGGTCAGGTACTGGTGATCCCGGGGAGCACCGTTGCGGCGGCGAGCAGAACGGCGTCATCGGCCTCGTCGAAGCCTGTACAACGCACGGTCACAGTCACGACCCATACGGTGAAGCGTGGCGAGTTTCTTGGCAAGATTGCAGCCAATTATGGCGTGACGGTCGCCAGTATCCGCAGCCTGAATAAGTTACGCTCCGATGAGCTGGCGATTGGCCAGAAGCTAAAAATTGATACCAGTAACCGCAAGGCGATTAAGCATACGGTGAAGCGTGGCGAGTTTCTGGGCAAGATTGCTTCCCGTTATGGGATCAGTGTGAATAGTCTCCGCCAGGCAAATAAGCTAAGCTCAGATACATTAGCGGTAGGCCAACAGCTAACCATCCCGAGTAGTTAACCATACCTAGAAGTGAATTATGCCTATTCAGATCTTGCCCGCCCGGCTGGCAAACCAAATTGCTGCAGGCGAAGTTGTCGAACGTCCTGCCTCGGTGGTCAAAGAGCTGGTAGAAAACAGTTTGGATGCCGGTGCTACCCGTATTGATATCGATATTGATAAGGGTGGCAGCCGGACTATCCGTATCCGCGATAATGGCAAGGGGATCCCGAAAGAGGAACTCAGCCTGGCTTTAAGCCGCCACGCTACGTCGAAAATTACCTCGTTAGACGATCTCGAGGCCATTATGAGCCTGGGCTTTCGTGGCGAGGCGCTGGCCAGTATCAGCTCGGTTTCCCGTCTGACCCTGACCTCCAAGACGGCGGTTCAGGAAGAGGCATGGTCAGCCTATGCCGAAGGGCGGGACATGGATGTACAGCTGAAACCGGCGGCCCACCCGGTGGGTACCACGCTGGAGGTGCTGGACCTGTTCTTCAACACCCCGGCCCGGCGCAAGTTTCTGCGGACCGAGAAAACCGAATTTAGCCACATTGATGAATTGCTCAAGCGCATCGCACTCAGCCGGCTGGATGTCACGATCAATCTGCGCCATAACGGCAAAATGATCCGCCAATATCGAGCCTCCCAAACCCAGGTACAAAAAGAGCGCCGTCTGGCAGCGGTGTGTGGCTCTACTTTTCTTAACCATGCACTGGCTGTCGAGCTGGAACATGGTGACTTGAAACTGTCGGGCTGGATCTGTAGCCCACAGGGAGCCAGAGCCCAGAACGATATTCAGTATTGCTACGTCAATGGCCGGATGATGAAGGACAAACTCATCAATCATGCCATCCGTCAGGCGTACGAAACCAGCCTTGCAGCTGATCAGTATGCGGCCTATGTGCTGTTTATCGAGGTTGATCCGCACCAGGTGGATGTCAATGTCCATCCGGCGAAACATGAAGTGCGTTTCCATCAGGCGAGGCTGGTTCATGACTTTATCTGCCAGGGGCTGCAGAGCGCCCTGCAGCAAGGTCTGGAACACAGCCTGGAAGAGAGCAGCGAGGCTCTGTATCAGCCGCCTCGGCGGGGCAGTGCTGAAGCCAGCCAGGCTGTCGTCCCGCCAGATGATGGGATTGCCGAACCGTCGGCAGTCATGTCAGCGGTGGCGCGTACGCCTGATTATCCCAATAAGGCTCATGCTAGTGAGTGGTTGCCAACCTCAAATCATCATGAGCATGGTGGCAGCTACCGTGAGGCGGGTGCCTCAAGGGCCTCGGGGACAACTGGTGCCTCGGGGATGCCGAGAGGCCAGGGGCAGCAGCGCCAGTTCGGCCACGATGCACCGTCAAAACGCGAGGTTAGTGCTTACCAACAATTGATGCAAACACCGAAGCAGGCGGATTTTGAGCCTCTTTCTCAGGCACCTATACCGGTACCGACAGCTTCTTCTGCGCGGGAACCAGCCGTGCCCCGGCCAGAACCAACGCCTCGTGGGCCGGAGACCCGCTCTCCGACAACGCCAGTTCGCCAAACGGCCATTGATGCGCAGAATGGGATTGGTTTGGGCAAAGCTCTGTGTTTGACGCAGCAGCGGTACTTGCTGCTGAGTCGAGATAACGGGGTATTTGTTCTCTCGCTGGACAACGCACAGCGCCTGCGTTGCAAGGGTCAGCTGCAGCTGGCCCAAACGGAAGGGCTGAAACCGCAGCCATTGTTGATCCCACATTCCGTACCGGTCGAGCCAGGCATGATAGAATGTTCAGAACAGCATGCTCAATTGCTCAAGCAACTGGGCATTCATCTTAAAGCCAAGGGTAAAAACGGGCTGATCATCATGTCAGTTTGTATGCCGCTTAGGCAGCAAAACCTGCAACAGCTGATCCCGGCCCTGTTGGGGTATCTGGCTTTGGTAGCCGATGACCCTGAAGCGCAGGGGTGGGATAAGCTGCTGGACTGGTTAGCATCGCAGCTCGTGATTCCGACCGAAGGCTTCAGTTTGTCGCAGGCTATACAGCTGGTGACGGATTTGGAACAGCTATGGGGAGATTCACTTGAACACTATTATCCAAACTTGCTGCGTCCGGTTGACGTCGGCGCGGCAATAGAAGCATTTGATTTATGAGCAAGCCACTACCTCAGGCCATTTTTTTAATGGGCCCGACCGCATCGGGAAAAACAGATTTGGCCATTCGATTGCGCCAACAGTTGCCGGTGGAGTTGATAAGTGTTGATTCAGCCCTTATCTATAAAGAAATGGATATCGGTACAGCCAAGCCAGATGCGCGGGAACTTTCTCTTGCGCCTCACCGTCTTATCGATATTCGTGATCCAGCGCAAAGTTATTCAGCTGCAGACTTTCGCGCTGATGCACTGAAAGAAATGGCTGATATAGTTGCAGCAGGGAGAATTCCTCTGTTGGTTGGTGGTACTATGTTGTACTACAAGGCATTATTGGAAGGCTTGTCGCCATTGCCGGCGGCGGATCCGGAGATCCGGGCTGAGATTGAGCGAGAGGCCGAAGAGAAAGGCTGGCAGGCATTGCACGAGGAGCTAGTGCGGATAGATCCGGTATCGGGAGCCAGGATCCACCCTAATGACCCGCAGCGGCTCTCTCGGGCATTGGAAGTTTTCCGTATTTCGGGTAAAACTTTAACAGAGCTGACGAAAACCCAAGGTGAATCTTTACCATACAAGGTTCACCAATTTGCAATAACACCCAAGGATAGGGCTGTCCTACATCAGAGGATTGAGCAACGTTTTGACAAAATGATTGAAGCAGGTTTTGAACAGGAAGTTCGTGCTTTGTATGAGCGAGGTGATCTGCATCCAGATCTTCCATCGATACGTTGCGTGGGTTACCGACAGATGTGGGAATACTTGGACGGGAAGTGTGATTTGGACGAAGCGGTTTTTCGCGGAATCTGCGCCACCCGTCAATTGGCGAAGCGTCAAATTACCTGGCTTCGTAGCTGGAAAGATTTGACGTGGTTGGATAGCAGTGATGTGGATAAAGCGTTACAAACAGTCACAAACTCAGTTAGATGTGATGTTTGATTAGCGTGTATACTCTCACTGTTTTGCGTATTTTTAATTTTGTTCGTTGCTAAATACAACTACAAACAAATAAGGAAAAGAAATAATGGCTAAGGGGCAATCTTTGCAAGACCCGTTTTTGAATGCGCTGCGTCGTGAAAGAATACCGGTCTCTATCTACCTGGTGAACGGCATCAAACTTCAGGGCCAGATTGAATCATTCGATCAGTTCGTGATCCTTCTTAAAAACACTGTTAACCAGATGGTGTACAAGCATGCGATCTCTACAGTGGTTCCGGCTCGTCCAGTGAACCACCATCATGCAGGCGACCGTCCGGCTTCTGCTGAGCGTTCTCAAGAAAAAACTGAAGAATAAGAGTATTCTTCGATAAGGAGTTGATTGCTTGTTTGACCGTTATGAAGCCGGTGAGCAGGCTATTCTTGTTCATATCAACTTCACGCAAGAAGGGGAATGGGAAGACTTAAGCGAATGCGAAATGCTGGTCTCCTCTGCGGGAGTTAATACGCTACGTGTAGTTACAGGTAGTCGTAAAACTCCCCACCCTAAGTATTACGTGGGAGAAGGTAAAGCACAGGAAATTGCCGAAGCGGTTCGGGCTGAAGAAGCCGAGATCGTGATATTCAACCACTCCCTCTCTCCAGCGCAAGAGCGTAATCTGGAGCAGATTTGTAAATGCAGAGTATTAGACCGTACTGGCCTGATCCTGGATATTTTTGCCCAGCGTGCACGTACCCATGAGGGTAAACTGCAGGTTGAGCTTGCTCAGTTACGTCATATCTCCACTCGATTGATCCGCGGTTGGACCCACCTTGAACGACAGAAGGGTGGTATCGGTTTGCGTGGTCCGGGTGAAACCCAGCTGGAAACGGATCGCCGTTTACTACGAGACCGTATCAAAACTATTTTACGTAGATTGGAAAAGGTATCGAAGCAGCGCGATCAGGGACGCAGAGCCAGAAATCGGGCTGAAATACCGACCATCTCGCTGGTGGGTTATACCAACGCGGGAAAATCGACGTTGTTTAACCGAGTTACAGATGCCGGGGTTTATGCGGCCGACCAGCTGTTTGCGACCTTGGATCCAACCTTGCGCAAGATTGACGTTGCCGATGTCGGCACATCGATTCTGGCCGATACGGTTGGATTTATTCGCCACTTGCCCCATGACCTGGTGGCTGCGTTTAAGGCAACATTGAAAGAAACCCAGGATGCAAGTTTGCTGTTGCATGTGGTGGATGCCAGTGACGAGCGTTTTCGCGAAAACATTGATGCGGTGAACAATGTGCTCGATGAAATCGATGCCGGAGAGGTCCCTGTCCTGATTGTGATGAACAAGATCGACAATCTGGAAGGTGCTGAGCCGCGTATTGAGCGAGACGAAGACGGGATCCCCCGTCGGGTTTGGGTTTCGGCGATTGAAGGACAGGGCATAGACCTGTTGTTCGAGGCGCTGACTGAACGTTTGTCTGGCGCTATGGTGAAACATACGCTGTGTCTGCCGCCACATTTGATTGGCCGCTACCGCAGTAAGTTTTACCAGCTTGGGTGTATTTTGCACGAAGAATATGAGTCTGATGGCAGCCTGACGATTGATATTCGATTACCGTTGGCTGAGTGGTCTCGGTTACAAAAAAGAGAAAGTACTTCGTTAGATGACTTTATCGTTGCTTAATGGACTGCTAGAGTAATAAGAAAAACTGTCGTCATATCATATTGATGGAGTTCTATAATGGCGTGGAATGAGCCTGGTAACAACGGCGGCCGTGATAAAGACCCTTGGGGGAATAATAATCGCGGCGGGCGTGATCAAGGTCCACCGGATCTCGATGAAGTTTTTTCAAAACTAAGTCGTAAGTTCGGTGGCATTTTGGGGAATAAGAAAGGGCCTTCGGCTGGTGGCAGTGCTGCCGGTCTAGGGGCGATTGCAGTACTTGCGACTGCAGTATGGGGATTCTCGGGTTTCTATACCATTGGTGAAGCGGAACGAGGCGTAGTACTGCGTTTTGGTAAGTTTTACGAGATGGTTGATCCGGGTCTGAACTGGAAGCCGACGTTTATTGACGAAGTGACACCGGTCAACGTTCAGGCTATCCGTTCTCTGCGTAGCTCCGGCCTTATGCTGACCAAAGACGAAAACGTACTGAAAGTTGAAATGGATGTTCAGTACCGTGTGTCAGATGCCAACAAGTACCTGTTTAGCGTGACCAACGCCGATGACAGTCTGCGTCAGGCTACCGATTCAGCACTGCGTGCGGTAATTGGTGACTCGGCGATGGATGAGGCATTGACGACGGGCCGTCAGACTATTCGTGCCAACACCCAGGAAGCGATCGACAAGATTATCCAGACCTATGATATGGGTATCTTCGTTGTCGATGTGAACTTCCAGTCAGCGCGTCCGCCGGAAGCGGTAAAAGATGCGTTTGATGACGCTATCGCCGCGCGAGAAGATGAAGAGCGTTTCGTGCGTGAAGCCGAGGCTTACAGCAATGATATCTTGCCGAAAGCAACCGGTCGTGCGGAGCGTCTGAAGAAAGAAGCCGAAGGTTATTCTGAGAAGGCCATCAACGGTGCGCTCGGTGAAGTGGCACAGTTTGAGAAGCTACTTCCAGAGTACCAGGCTGCCCAGGAAGTAACCCGTAACCGTCTGTATCTGGAAACGATGGAACGCGTATACGGCAATACCAGCAAGGTCATGGTTGATTCTAACTCCAGCGGCAACTTGTTGTACCTGCCGCTAGACAAACTGATTAACCCGTCTGAGCAGGGCAGCAAGCCTAAGAGCAGCACATCAAGCGGCTCCTACGGTATTGAGCTTGAGAAAGTTGAAACAACAGCCCCTGTATCCACGGCTCCGCGTGGCGATACTGGCCGTCAAGGGAGATATTAATTATGCGTAAGTTAATGATCCCAGTGATTGTCATCTTTATTGCTGCGCTGCTGATGTCGATGTTCATCGTACAGGAAGGCGAGCGCGGTATTGTGGTTCGGTTTGGCCGGATCCTGAAAGACAACAATACTGAAATTGCACGTATTTACGAACCGGGTCTGCACTTCAAGGTGCCGGTATTCGACCGTGTCCGTATGCTTGATGCCCGTATCCAGACTATGGATGACCAGGCCGACCGTTTCGTCACGTCAGAGAAAAAAGACGTGATCATCGATACCTATGTCAAATGGCGTATCGAAGATTTCGGTCAGTACTACCTGACGACCGGTGGCGGTGATGCTTCAACGGCAGAAGCGCTACTGAAACGTAAAGTGGTTGATAGCCTGCGTTCTGAAATTGGTTCGCGCGAGATCAAGCAAATCGTTTCTGGTCCGGATCGCGGCAAGCTGAGCGATGAGAATGCACCGACAGCCGAAGATGATGCTCCAGCAACGGACATCGTCGCGGAAGTGGCTCCTCGCAAAGAGGTGGAAGGCCAGCGTGATCAAATCATGGCTAATGTACTGGCTGACATCAAGATAAGCGCAATGAAAGACTTGGGTGTTGAAGTGGTTGACTTCCGTATGAAGAAAATCAACCTGCCTGATGAAATCAGTGAGTCTATTTACCGTCGTATGCGGGCCGAGCGTGAGTCTGTCGCGCGTAAGCACCGCTCTCAAGGCCGTGAGAAAGCAGAAGTTATCCGCGCCCAGTCTGAGCTGGAAGTGGCGAAAATCCTGGCTGATGCTGACCGTCAGGCACGTGTAGTGCGCGGTACGGCTGATGCGAAAACGGCTGAGATTTACTCTTCAGCGTTTAACAAGGATCCGGAGTTCTATAACTTCCTGCGTTCTTTGAAAGCGTATGAGAACAGCTTCAACTCGAAGAACGATATCTTGGTGGTTGATCCAAGTACCGACTTCTTCAAGTACATGAAAGAATCAAGCGGCACTAACTAAGCCGATACAGATAAGCAGAAAGACAAGGCCTCGGCCTTGTCTTTTTTTTTGCCGTTATATCATAATCAGCGGCTCCCCGTTGGAGCAGTATGCAACGTTAAGGTAGTGAATATGAGTAAAGCAATTTGGTTGGCTTTGGGGTTAGTGTTGGTTTTTGAAGGGCTTGGACCGTTACTGGCTCCAAGAGGGTGGCGAGAGATGGTTAGTCAGCTGAGCCAGCAAAATGACAACACCCTGCGTCGGATCGGCGGCTGTCTGGTTGTCGCCGGCAGTGTGATTGCCTACATGATGTACACTAGTATGTAAATCGCCCTAGCATGCAACCGTGACAGTGTTCTTGCAGAAATAGCCGCTACGGTTAAAAAATGACTGCAAGGCGCTCTTTAAGGTGCTAGAATCCCTTTTTAACTACTGATAGACGAAGAAAGATGGCAAATAATGTAGTCGTTCTTGGCACCCAATGGGGTGACGAAGGTAAGGGTAAGATCGTTGATCTTTTGACCGAAGATGCAAAGTATGTAGTCCGCTACCAAGGTGGCCACAATGCAGGTCACACTCTTGTCATTGACGGTGAAAAAACTGTCCTTCACCTGATCCCATCAGGTATCCTGCGTGACAACGTTAAATGCATCATCGGTAACGGTGTTGTACTTTCTCCAGATGCACTGATGAAAGAAATGGGCCCGCTAGAAGAGCGTGGTATTCCTGTTCGTGAACGTCTGTTCCTGTCAGAAGCTTGTCCGCTAATCCTTCCTTACCACATCGCACTTGACCAAGCTCGTGAAATCGCTCGCGGTAAAAAAGCGATTGGTACGACGGGTCGTGGTATCGGTCCAGCTTACGAAGATAAAGTTGCTCGTCGCGGTCTGCGTGTTGGCGATCTGTTCGACAAAGAAGCCTTTGCCGAGAAGCTTAAAGAAGTTATGGCTTACCACAACTTCCAGCTTGAGCATTACTACAATGCCGAGCCAGTAAGCTACGAAGAAGTACTTGAAACTATCATGGGTCAGGCTGACGTACTGACTGCGATGGTTATCGATGTGACTAAAGAGCTTGACGATGCGCGTCTGCGTGGCGACAAGATCATGTTCGAAGGTGCTCAAGGTACGCTGCTGGACATCGACCACGGTACTTACCCGTATGTAACCTCTTCTAACACAACTGCTGGTGGTGTTGCTGCAGGTTCTGGCTTTGGTCCTCGTCACCTGGGTTACATCCTGGGTATCGCGAAAGCATACTGCACACGTGTTGGTGCAGGTCCATTCCCGACTGAGCTATACGACGGTCAGGATAAGCAAGACCCAGTTGGTAAGCATCTAGGTGAAGTTGGTAACGAGTTTGGTGCAACGACAGGTCGTCTACGTCGTACTGGTTGGTTTGATGCGGTGGCTATGCGTCGTGCTATTCAGATCAACTCAATCTCAGGTTTCTGCCTAACCAAGCTAGACGTATTGGATGGCCTGAAAGAAATCAAGATCTGTACTGGTTACAAGACTAAAGATGGCGAGCTTCTGGAAGTATCTCCAATGGCGGCTGACGCTTACGAAGATCTAGAGCTGATCTACGAAACTATGCCTGGTTGGTCTGAAAACACATTTGGTGCTAAGTCACTGGATGCGCTTCCACAGGCGGCTCTTGATTATATCGCGCGTATCGAAGAGCTAACGGGTGTGCCAATCGACATTATCTCGACTGGTCCTGACCGTAACGAAACTATCATCAAGGTTCACCCATACGGTGAATAATCATCGCTTCTGATGATCGGATGGATAAAAACCAACCCTGAGGGTTGGTTTTTTTATACCTGCGGGTTGGGGGAACGATGATACTCGCCGACTGTGGATCTTGCTCCCAATATTCGCCGCTACCGGTTGCGTCAATTTTCCTACTGTGTAAAGAATTCAAGCGGCAAAAAATTGCCGTTTTTCTGATAAAGAGGTTAAAGTCTGACTGACTTTTGCCGATAAGGTATCTACGGTTCAACAGAGACTAGTAAATGAAACTGCAAGCCCTGCTTCTTTCCACATTGCTGACAGCGACACCCGCCTATGCATTAGAAGATGTAGGTGAGGCAGTTCCCGTGTATACCGAGTCAGATCTGATCCGTATGTTTGACGCCAACAGCCATCTTCAGCAGGTAAAAGCCGATGATTGTCAGTTGCTTCAGGATATTGAAGCACGTGCGGTCCGGGTTGAATCTCCGGCTTACCAGTTCTTATATGGTGACATGCTGGCATGGGGTGTTTGCGTTGATCGTGATGTCGAGACGGGCATCTATTACATGCAGTCTGCAGCTCACCAGGGATCACCGGCAGCACTGGAGCAGTTGGGTCGCTACTACGCGACGGGAACGCTGGTTCAGCAAGATCGGGAGCGAGCGATTCCTTACTTGCGTGAAGCGGCATCCATGGGCAATGTCGATGCCCGTATTCAGTTAGCCGAATTGTTGCTCAGTAACTACGGCAGCCCGCTGGATTTCGAGGATGCCTATCGCTGGCTCTATAACACGGTGACGGCTAGCCGTAAGACCCACAGTAAGATCACAAGTTTACGCCGTAGCCTGGAAAACCGCATGCCAGGCAATGTGATTGCGCGGGCGAAGCGTCGCGATACCTTCTGGTAGAGCTGCGTTATTATGATGAACATATGAAAGAGAGGCCCTTGGGCCTCTCTTTTCGTATCCGCGCTTGCTCTTGCGTACCTTACAGCACTTTATGAGGGCCGAAGCATTCGTAGTGAATACGATCTTCACTGATCCCCATGTTGATCAACTGCTTGCCGATATGCTGCATAAAGCCGACCGGTCCGCAGAAATAGTAATGCATCCCCGGTGTTGTCAGTTTGTCTTTAAGGCTACCCAGATCCATCAGGCCCTGATGCTGGTAGTCTTCTGCTGGCAGGTCAGATGCAAGTGGCTCGCGATACCAGGTGTTGATGGAAATATGCTCGTGCTGGTCGGCGATGGTACGCACCTGTTCTTTGAAGGCGTGCTGGGCGCCGTTTTCGGCCGCGTGCAGCCAGTGCACCTCGGCCTGATGACCGGTGAGGGTTTCTAGCATTGACAGCGTCGGCGTCAGGCCGACACCGGCTGAAATCAGGGCGACAGGCGTTGTCGGTTCAACCTCCAGGAAGAAGTCTCCGGCGGGAGCGGTAAGTGCAACTTTGTCGCCAACGACAAGGGTATCGTGCAGGTAGCCAGAAACCTTGCCGCCGTCTTCACGCTTGACGGAGATACGGTAGCTGTCTTGGGATGGTGCGCTCGACAGGCTGTACTGGCGGATCTCCTGGAACTCGAACTCGTCAGGCTTGAGGTAAATCCCCAGATATTGTCCCGGCTTGAAGGGAGCTACAGGGCCGCCATCGACCGGCTTGAAGGTGAAGCTGGTGATCACATCGCTTTCTTGGCGCTTGTCGACAACTTCAAACTGACGGGTACCGCGCCAGCCTCCGCTTTTGCTTTCGTTCTCCTGATAGATTTCTTCTTCGCGTTTGATGAAGACATCTGCCAGCACGCCGTAAGCTTCGCCCCAGGCATCGAGAACCTCCTGGCCCGGCGAGAGTAGCTCGTCGATGGTCGCCAGCAAGTGGCCGCCGACAATCGCGTATTGCTCGGCAGTGATCATAAAGCTGGTGTGCTTGTGGGCAATTTTCTCGACGGCCGGCAACAAAGCCGCCAGATTGTCGATGTTGTTGGCGTAACCGCAGATAGCGTTGAACAGGGCTTCGCGCTGATCGCCGTTTCGCTGATTACTCATATTGAAAATATCTTTCAGCTCAGGGTTATGGCTGAACATTCGCTGGTAGAAATGGGCCGTGAGCGACGGACCGGTTTGGGCAAGCAACGGAGCAGTTGCTTTAACTGTATCGATGGTTTTTTGACTTATCATGACTTATTTTACTTTCTCACATTAAAGTTATATTTATAATGCATCTTATAAGTTGTATCTGATCTGTATCTTTTAGTCAATAACCAGACTAAAATGGCGGCAGGAGGAGTTATTGTGCAGTTAACAAGTTTTACCGATTATGGCCTGCGGGCCCTGATATACTTGGCAACGTTACCGGAAGGTGAGCTGGCCAGTATCTCTAAAGTGACCGAAATATATAGCGTGTCACGCAACCATATGGTCAAAATCATTAATAGATTGGGCCAACTGGGCTATGTCGAAACCGTTCGGGGCAAGAATGGCGGTATTCGCCTGGGTATGCCTGCGGACAAGATAGTTCTCGGCGATGTGGTGCGTGCGATTGAACCGTTGCAGATCGTCAATTGTAGTGAAGACTTTTGCCACATTACACCGGCATGTCGCCTGAAAGGGATCCTCGATTCCGCGAGGCTGGCATTTTTGGCCGAGCTTGACAGACATACGCTGGCAAGCCTGATTTCGGATAACCCGCCACTGCGTGTATTGTTGGATCGCCCTGTCGCATAATCGTACAGCCAATCAATAACTTCTAAATTTTTCAGTGGAGCAAAGAAATTGAACTTTGCTCCCGTCTGTTCACCTATGGCCCGGATATACTATGGTTATATCTTCGCCAATATGGATCTGCTTATGTCCAAAGGTACTACCGATTTACCGGTCGACCCTTTTCGCGATCGCGAAGCATCAAATTATGAAAACCCAATCCCAAGCCGTGAGATGCTCCTTGAAGTGATCCGCGGCTTTACTGCTCCTGTTAGCCGTGACCAGCTGTTTGCTGAGTTAAAGCTGGAAGGGGATGATCAGTATGAAGGGCTGCGTCGCCGTTTACGGGCGATGGAGCGTGACGGCCAGCTTATTTTTACCCGTCGTCAGTGTTATGCCCTGCCAGAGCGCCTTGATCTGATCAAAGGCCATGTCATTGGTCATCGCGACGGCTTCGGCTTTTTGCGCCCTGAAGGCACCAATGCCAAAGAAGAAGATCTGCTGCTGCCGCATCACCAGATGCGCGGAGTGATCCACGGTGACTACATTCTTGCCCAGGTGGCTGGCACTGATAAGCGCGGTCGCCGTGAAGGCCGTGTAGTTCGTGTACTTCAGGAGTACTCCGGTCAGATCGTCGGTCGTTTCTTTATCGAAGACGGTATGGGCTATGTGGTGCCGGATGACTCCCGGATCTCCCAGGATATTGTGATCCCGAATGAGCACCGGATGGGTGCCCGCATGGGGAATGTCGTGGTGGTCGAGATCAACCAGCGGGCAACCCGTCAGTACAACGCTGTCGGTAAGGTCGTGGAAGTGCTGGGTGAGAACATGGCGCCGGGGATGGAGATTGAGATCGCCCTGCGTACCCACGATATTCCTAATGAGTGGCCGGGTGAAGTTGAAAAACAGATCCAGGGGCTATCGGAAGAAGTACCTGAAGAGGCCAAAAAAGGCCGGGTTGATCTGCGTGATCTGCCGTTGGTGACGATTGATGGCGAAGATGCCCGCGACTTTGATGATGCCGTTTACTGTGAGCGCAAGAAGTCTGGCGGCTGGCGTCTGTGGGTCGCAATTGCCGATGTCAGCCACTATGTTCGTCAGGGCTCGGCACTGGACAACGAGGCGGTCAAGCGCGGCAACTCGGTGTATTTTCCGTCCCAGGTGATCCCGATGTTGCCGGAAGTGCTGTCGAACGGCCTGTGTTCGTTGAACCCGCAGGTTGACCGTCTGTGTATGGTCTGCGAAATGACTATTTCGGCCAGTGGCAAGCTGTCAGGGTACAAGCATTACGAAGCGGTGATGAACTCCCACGCCCGTCTGACCTATACCAAGGTGAGTCATATGCTGGAGGGGGACGAGGAGCTGCGTGAGCGCTATGCACCGTTGGTTCCGCACCTTGAAGAGCTGTACAGCATGTACAAAGTGCTGAAGACCGAGCGTGAATCGCGCGGTGCGATTGAATTTGAAACGGTGGAAACCAAGTTCATTTTCAATGCGGATCGCAAGATTGACCGTATTGTACCGGCAGAGCGTAATGATGCGCACAAGATCATCGAAGAGTGTATGATCCTGGCCAACATCGCCTCGGCCCGTTTGGTCGAGAAAGCCAAAGAGCCGGCTCTGTACCGGGTCCATGATGCGCCGGGTGAGGAGCGCCTGATGGGGTTCCGTGATTTCCTCGGTGAGCTGAGCCTGAACTTATCTGGTGGGCTGGAACCGTCGCCACGTGACTATGCCGAGCTGGCTTCGCTGATCCAGAATCGTCCGGACAAGGAGCTTATCCAGACCATGCTGCTGCGCTCGATGAAGCAGGCGGTATATCAGGCCGATAACATCGGTCACTTTGGTCTGGCCCTGAAGCAGTACGCGCACTTTACCTCGCCAATCCGCCGTTATCCGGACCTTACCTTGCACCGTGCAATCAAATACCTGATTGCGAAGCAGGAAGGCAAGAATACCGATCGCTGGACACCGACGGGCGGGTACCATTATTCGTTTGATGATATGGACGTGCTGGGCGAGCAGTGCTCGATGACCGAGCGCCGGGCCGATGACGCAACCCGCGATGTGGCTGACTGGCTGAAGTGTGAATACATGCAGGATCATGTCGGCGACGAGTTTGACGGTGTGATAGCGAACGTGACGGGCTTCGGTTTCTTTGTTCGCCTCAATGAGCTGAACATTGACGGCTTGGTGCACATCTCCAACCTGGCCAATGACTACTACCAGTATGATGCCATCGGCCAGCGCCTGATTGGCGACAGCTCCGGCCAGGTCTACCGCCTGGGTGATACGGTGAAAGTGAAGGTTGCCTCGATTAACCTCAATGACCGCCAGATTGACTTCGACATTGTCGGCAGTACCCGCAAGCAGCGCGGTGCCGGTAAAACGGCGAAGAACCGCGAGAAACAACAGCGGATGCGCAAGGCCGAAGGGCTGCAGCGCCAGAGCATGAAAGTCTACCGGGTTGAAGACGGCGAGGCGCAGCAGGAGCACCGCAGCAAGTCGAAAAAAGAGCGTAGCTCGGTTCGCCAGAAACTGAAAGCGGGGGCAATCCCGCGTCTTGAGGACGACAAAGCCCCTAAAGGCAAGGCTGACGATAAGAAGAAAGCCAAGAAGAAGTCGACCAAGAAACGAAAGCAACGAGCTGGAAAAAAAGAACGCGCAGCGAAGAAGAACTAAGTAATGAGTAATCAAGTAATTTTCGGCATTCATGCCGTGAAAGCCGTATTGGCTTCCGATCCGTCACGCTTTATCGAAGTGTTTGTGCTGAAAGGGCGCCAGGACGATCGTCTGATGCCAGTATTGAATGAGCTGCAGATGCTGGGTATTACCATGCAGCAGGCTGGCCGCAAGGCGATGGATGATAAAGTGAAAGGCGCCTCCCACCAGGGTATTATTGCGCGCGTCAAGCCGGGCAAGCAGTACAACGAGAATGATCTCGACGATCTGCTGGCTGGCAAAGAGAACCCATTGTTGTTGGTATTGGACGGTGTGACGGACCCGCACAACCTGGGCGCCTGTCTTCGCAATGCAGATGCGGCCGGTGCCGTGGCTGTGGTTGTCCCTAAAGACCGCTCGGCACAACTGAATGCAACGGCCAGCAAGGTGGCCTGTGGGGCCGCTGAAGTGATGCCATTGGTCCGCGTAACCAACCTGGCTCGCTCGCTGCGCACATTGCAGGAGAAAGGAGTCTGGGTGGTTGGCACGGCAGGAGAGGCGACGCACGATATCTATCATAGCAAGCTGACCGGCCCGCTGGCGATTGTCATGGGGGCCGAGGGTGAGGGTATGCGCCGTCTGACCCGCGAGACTTGTGACGACCTGATCAAAATTCCGATGGCGGGCTCGGTGTCGAGCCTGAATGTCTCGGTAGCCACTGGTATCTGCCTGTTTGAAGCGGTTCGCCAGCGGCAGGACGCTTAAAAGCCGATACTGGGAAAGCAGAATCTAGGTTCTAGGGAGAGCAGGAACGGAGCAATGGCTGTGTTCCTGCTTTTTTATTCCCGCCAAACCATAAAATTAGCTTGCTTAGATTGTCCATTCTCTGTACTATTCTGCCTCCAAATTCTCGGTTCTTTTTTTAGTTCCTTGCTTCTCCTGGATGACCGAGCCAAATAGAGAAGCTGATTAATCCGTAAGGAGCAACCAATGCGTCATTACGAAATCGTATTCATGGTGCACCCTGATCAGAGCGAGCAGGTTGCTGGCATGATCGAGCGTTACACTGCTGCTATCAAAGATTCTGGCGGTCAGATCCACCGTCTAGAAGATTGGGGTCGTCGTCAGATGGCTTACCCAATCAACAAACTGCACAAAGCACACTACGTTCTAATGAACGTTGAAGCTGAGCAGTCTGTTATTGACGAGCTGGAATCAACTTTCCGTTTCAACGATGCAGTGATCCGTAACATGATCATGCGTACTAAAGGCGCTATCACTGAGCCATCTCCAATGATGAAGGCTAAAGAAGAGCGTGCCCCACGTCGTGAAGAGCGTGCAGAGCAGCCAGCTCCAGCACAGTCTGAAGGCGAAGCAGCAGCTGAGTAATTTGTAAATGACCAATCGTCTGGAGTTATCTGGCGTTATCGCCAAAGACCCCAAACGAAGCAAGTCCCTGGCGGGAATTCCTCATTGTCACTTTGTGCTTGAGCATCGTTCCTACCAGCGGGAAGCTGATTTACCCCGTCAAGTGTACTGTTACATTAACGTGGTCGTCAGCGGGCAAGGTCAGCAAACACTCACTCAAGATTTAGCTGTCGGCAGTCACATTAAGGTAGGGGGCTTTGTCTCTTATCAAACCGGCCGAAATGGCATTGGTAAATTAGTGTTACATGCCGATCACATTGAAAAAATTTAGTTCAGGAGATAAGCCCATGGCACGTTTCTTCCGTCGTCGTAAATTCTGCCGTTTCACTGCAGAAGGCGTACAAGAGATTGACTACAAAGACGTAGCAACTCTAAAAAACTACATCACTGAAGCTGGTAAAATCGTACCAAGCCGTATCACTGGTACTCGCGCTAAATACCAGCGTCAGCTAGCTCGCGCTATCAAGCGTTCTCGTTACCTAGCACTTCTACCATACACTGACAAGCATCAGTAATCGGTAGCGGTTTAATTAAGTTTAAGAGGACAAGATAATGCAAGTTATTCTACTTGATAAAATCGGTAACCTAGGTGGCCTTGGCGATCAGGTTAACGTTAAAGCGGGTTTTGCTCGTAACTTCCTTATCCCACAGGGTAAAGCTGTTATGGCAACTAAAGCTAACGTTGAAATGTTTGAAGCTCGTCGTGCTGAGCTAGAAGCAAAAGTTGCTGAGCAACTATCTGCTGCTGAAGCGCGTGCTGAAAAACTAAACGCTCTAGAAGCTGTAGAAATCGCTTCTAAAGCGGGTGACGAAGGTAAACTATTCGGTTCTATCGGTACTCGTGACATCGCTGATGCTGTAACTGCAGCTGGCGTTGAAGTAGTGAAGAGCGAAGTTCGTCTACCTGAAGGCGCACTACGTACTACTGGCGAATTCGAGATCAGCATCCAGCTGCACTCTGATGTATTCGCAACTATCAACCTAAACGTTGTTGCTGCAGAGTAATAGCTTTTAGTGTTGCTAGAAAAAACCAGCCTCCGGGCTGGTTTTTTTGTATCTGGAATCTGACAAAATGCAGTGTTACCGGCAGGATGGCATTGTTAGATCTTGAACAGCAGGTTGATTGTCATCGTCGAGTCTCGCTTTTCCAGCCCGTCCGGTACCCAGCTGTTGACCTTCTGGGTATTGCTGAACTTGATTGCGATGTGGTCGGTGATTGAGCTGGTCAGGTCAATCTCAGTTTCCAGGGTACTGTTACTGTTACCGGCTACACCGGTAAAGCGGGCATTGAGCTCGACGGTCTTCGAAGGCTTCCAGGTAAACTTGGCACTTCCCCGCAGGATCAGCTCATCGACTGTTTCCGGTACGATGATGTCATCATCGTCAATTTCATCAATATTCGGTTCCTGGTGGCGATAGCCCGGACCGGCTTCGACTTCCATCTGGAAGGTTTCCAGCCGCAGCAATTGATAACCGAGACCGGTAGCCAGGGTAAAGTCGGTAAAGTACGGACCGTACCTGTCGTCAACATAGTTGGCGTTTCCCAGCACATAGGTACGCTCGTTAATCTTCACGTCACTCTGTAGCTCAATCTGGCCCTTGCGTTTGTCTTCCTCGCCGTCTTTTTCCGCCAGCAGGTACTTGGCTTCGGCCGTCTGGCGATACTGGTTTTTCACATAGGTCAGTTCGACCCGGGTGTTGAGCGATTCCGAGTCAGAGTTCCCCCCGAGAGACTGGTAGCCGAGTTCTAGCTCGCTGGACCAGGGGGGCGGGATCTGGGTTGGCTTGTCATCGTCGGCATAGGCGGGGGTATTGGCAAGCAGTAATAAGGCCAGTAAATATCTTGCCAAGAGTGTCCTCCTTAGGGACATGAATAAGCGAAAAATGGAACCGGGCTACAAAGTTTACCTGAACTATGTCAGCTTTTGGTCAAGAATCATGGCAATTCTCGATATCGAGCTGAAATAAGCGGCATAATCTTCCAGGGAGCAGCAAGCTTGTCAGTTAATGTGTTTTTCCCCACTATATTGATACATAGACCTCGCATGAATAAGGTATAATCCCCGGCCTAGTTTCCGGTAAGCACGCAGTTCCTATGGCAGAGAAAAGTAAACCGTATAAACCCAAAGATTCCCAGATGGACGCAATCAAAATGCCTCCTCACTCTCTGGAAGCCGAGCAATCCGTCCTGGGTGGCTTGATGCTGGACAACGAGAAGTGGGATACCGTGGCTGAGAAAGTGGTCCCCAAAGACTTCTACAGCCGCCCTCATCGGATTATTTTTGAAGGTGTTTCGGTTTTACTTGAAGGTGGTCAGCCTCTGGATCTGATCACTCTCTCTGAGCAGCTCGAGCGTTCCGATCAGCTGGAGGATGTCGGCGGCTTTGCCTACTTGGCGGAGCTGGCCAAAAATACCCCGTCAGCGGCAAACATCTCGGCCTACGCGGAGATTGTGCGTGAGCGGGCGCTGGTTCGCGATATGATCGGGGTGGCCAATGAGATTGCCGATGCCGGTTATGATCCGCAGGGACGAACCAGTGAAGACCTGCTCGATATGGCAGAGAGCAAAGTATTTGCGATTGCCGAGCAGCGAACCAATGAAAATGAAGGCCCGCAGAATGTCGATACGATTCTGGAGAAAACCCTGGAGCGTATTGAGCTGCTGTACCAGACTCCTCAGGACGGGGTAACCGGTGTCTCGACTGGCTTTAGCGATCTGAACAAGAAAACAGCCGGCTTGCAGGGCTCTGATTTGATTATCGTGGCGGCGCGTCCGTCGATGGGTAAAACCACCTTTGCGATGAACCTGTGTGAAAATGCAGCCATGGAGCAGGAAAAGCCGGTACTGATTTTCTCGCTGGAGATGCCCGCCGAACAGATCATGATGCGTATGCTGGCTTCCCTGTCTCGGGTCGATCAGACCAAGATCCGTACCGGTCAGCTGGATGACGAGGACTGGGCGCGGATTTCATCGACGATGGGTATTCTGATGGAAAAGAAGAATATGTTCATCGATGATAGCTCGGGCCTGACCCCGACGGAGGTACGTTCCCGTGCCCGTCGTATTGCTCGTGACAGCGGTGGCTTGAGCATGATCATGATTGACTACCTTCAGTTGATGCGAGTACCTGCCCTGCAGGATAACCGTACCCTGGAGATTGCCGAGATTTCACGCTCCCTTAAAGCATTGGCGAAAGAGCTGAATGTTCCTGTCGTGGCGCTGTCGCAGCTGAACCGCTCGTTGGAGCAACGTGCTGACAAACGCCCGGTAAACTCAGACTTGCGTGAATCGGGAGCCATCGAGCAGGATGCCGACTTGATCATGTTTATCTACCGTGATGAGGTTTACCACGAAGACAGTGCCCTGAAAGGAATTGCCGAGATCATTATCGGTAAGCAGCGTAACGGTCCTATTGGCTCGGTGCGTCTGACCTTCCAGGGACAGTTCTCTCGATTTGATAACTATGCCGGCCCGGCTTTCGACGAAGAGTAAGCGGACGGATTTTCTTGATGACTTGGCGCCGGCTTGCCGGCCCAGGCCGGATTCATTGATGTAGGATTTTTAATGAAAGCGGCGACAGCTTATATCAACACAGCAGCACTGACCCATAATATCAGCCGACTCCGGTTGCAGGCTCCGAACAGCAAAATTCTGGCAGTGGTAAAGGCCAATGCGTATGGCCACGGTTTGGCTCACGTGGCGCAAAGCTTGCCGGATGTGGATGGTTTTGGTGTCGCACGTATTGAGGAAGCCCTAACCCTTCGGGCGGGCGGAGTCGTGAAACCTGTCCTGTTGTTGGAAGGTTTTTATGCCGCCACTGATCTGCCGGTACTGGTAACCAACAATATCCACACCGTGGTGCACTCTGTCGAGCAGCTAGAGGCCTTGGAACAGGCCCGGCTCGATAGCCCGGTTGTGGTGTGGCTGAAAATCGATACCGGCATGCACCGCCTTGGTGTTCGCCCCGAGCAGCTCACTGAATTTATCGAACGCCTGCATGCATGCCTGAATGTGGCCAAGCCGCTGCGTTATATGAGCCACTTCGGATGTGCCGATGAGCTGAACAGCTCGGTTACCCATCAACAAATTGATACCTTTCTTAGCCTGACTGACGGTTGCCGTGGCGAGCGTTCTCTGGCCGCCTCGGCAGGTATCCTAGCCTGGCCCGACAGCCAACTGGAGTGGATCCGTCCGGGGATCATTATGTACGGCGTGTCACCGTTTATGGAGCCCGAGCGCTCGTCGTCGTCTTTCGGTATGAAGCCGGTGATGACGTTGACGTCCAGCCTGATTGCCGTCAGAGATGTAAAAAAAGGCGAGGCGGTGGGCTACGGCGGGATCTGGACCAGCGAGCGGGACACCAAAGTAGGGGTTATTGCGATTGGTTATGGCGATGGCTACCCGCGTGCGGCCCCGAATGGTACGCCAGTGCTAGTCAATGGCCGCACCGTGCCGATGGCCGGCAGGGTCTCGATGGACATGCTGACGGTCGATCTTGGCCCGGATGCTGCCGACAAAGTGGGTGACGAAGCGATATTGTGGGGAGAAGGTCTGCCCGCCGAGGTGGTTGCCGAGCATATTGGCACGATCGCCTACGAACTGGTGACCAAGCTGACTTCCCGGGTGGCCATGGCCTATTTATAACCCAAAGATTCGGACAGTTTTGATTAAGTCTTATTGTTTCAAAGCCGCAGCGGTTGCTGCGGCTTTATCATATTCATTCGTGACGCATGCTGATGGCTGGCCGAGCTGGGAGCCAGAAACCGCGGCGGTGCCGTTTGTGTTTACCAGTGACTCGATGGGCCTGGCAGTTGGTATGGCCGGGGTGCTGAAAGGTGCCGGGCAGCCGCAGGCAGCACTGCTGGGCGCCGGGCTGGTAACGGACAAAGAAACCTGGCTTGCCTACCTTGGCGCCAGTAACTATATCATTGATACCGATAGCCGCTGGTTGTTTGGTGCCGAGCTGTATTCGGCCGAGTTCAAGCAGTTTGACTACTATCTTGGCGAGGCGACCCGTAATGACTCGGTAGCAGATGACGCCACGATTGCCGATGCGGCAGAAAGTCAGTATCGCATTTCTGCCCGCTATATATTGCCGCTCGGTGCGGCGGAAACTCAGGGAATAAAAGCGGCGCTGAGACCGGAACGGCCGTTGTCTGGCCATACGCCGTGGACGAGCGGTGTGACCTCGTTAGAGTTCAGGCCGTTTTATCAGAGCCGTGAGTTTTTCGACCTTGCCACCGATGATCCGGCGTTTAACGAGGCGGAAAGTGTCTGGGGGCTGGAAACCCGGCTGGATTGGGATAACCGCAATAACAGTCGTAATCCCACCACGGGTAGCCGCAGCCAGTTCGGGGTGACTTATGATCCCGGAAGCTCTGATCATGCCAGCTGGTGGAAATGGGAATTGAGCCAGAGTTGGTTCTGGGATATCGGTGCGCTGGGAGAGGTTTTCGATCAGCAGGTGATGGCCCTGAATGTCTATACCGGGGATACCCCGAGCTGGAACAGCACGGAAAGTGTCAACGGTGTCGACACGCTGCGCCGTCCACCGGCCTATGCCGGTACCCGCCTTGGCGGTCTGTACCGGCTCCGGAGCTTTCAGAGCGGCCGGTTTGTCGATCGTGCGGCCCTGAGCTATAGCATGGAATACCGGGTATTGCCCGATTGGCAGCCGCTCAGCGACTGGCCGGTGTTCAACTGGTATGACGTACCTTGGTGGCAGTGGGTGGCCTTTGTCGATATCGGGCGGGTGGCTGGTGAATATGATTTGAAAACGCTGCACCAGGACATGAAATGGAGCGCCGGCGGGGCAATCCGCTTTCAGGTCGAGGGGATTGTTGTCCGCACCGAAATGGCCTGGGGTAGCGAGGACAGTTTGTTCCGCGTGATGATTAACCAGCCTTTCTAAACGATGTTGGGTATCGGGCTTCGGTATTACCTACCCGATACTCGTCTTTCGCTCTGCAGATGATTTTCTGTCAGGGTTATCCGCCTACCAGCGTTATTCTCCCTGTATTGTTACCACGAGCCGTCGACTTCCTCCGTGGTTGCGATGTTCGCCCAGATAGATCCCTTGCCAGGTTCCGAGCGCCAGGCGCCCTTGTGACACGGGCAGGGTGATACTGCTGCCCAGGGTAGATGCCTTGATGTGGGCTGGCATATCGTCGTCACCCTCATAGGCATGCTGGTAGTAGGGCGCGCGTTCCGGAGCGGATTGATTAAAGTGGGATTCCAGATCACTACGCACGGTTGGGTCGGCATTCTCATTGATGGTCAGGCTGGCGGAGGTATGTTGGATAAAACAGTGTACCAGGCCGATACTGTACTGATGGAGTTCCGGAATTTGTTGTTCAATTTCATCGGTTATGAGATGAAAGCCTCGGCGCCTCGGCTTGAGTTGAATTGCCTTCTGGAACCACATAGCGTATACCTTTTTATTACCGTATTGCTGTCATATTAGATGATTACTGTACTCATCAGGGAATTTTCCGTCTATTATTTACTCTCTGTTTTCGTGACCTGACTCAATGAAGGTAGAGGCGGCTTCGAGTCATAATCTGACATAAGTCGTAAAATTACAAAAAAATAGCCTACTTTGCTGGTTGCGCTAAAATTGACAACATTCAGAAATATCGGGGATCCATGGTCTGGATGATACTGACTGGATCAATGGATTAAGAATTACAATATCAGGAACTTCACCATGTTGAAAAACATCAATCCAACGCACACTCAGGCGTGGAAAGCGCTGACAGCCCATTTCGAAGATGCACAGGATCTTCAGATGAGCGAACTGTTTGCACAGGATAGCGAGCGTTTTGCCAAGTTTTCGGCGAACTTTGGCTCAGACATTCTGCTTGATTACTCCAAGAACCTTATTACTGAAGAAACCATGAGCAAGCTATTTGCTCTGGCTGAGCAAACTGAACTGAAAGCTGCGATTGCTGATCTGTTCAGCGGCGAGAAAATCAACCAGACTGAAGGCCGTGCGGTACTGCACTCTGCACTGCGTAACCGCAGCAATACGCCTGTGATGGTTGACGGTGAAGATGTGATGCCGAAAGTGAATGCCGTGCTGGAGAAGATGAAAGGCTTCACTGCGCGCATCGTTGACGGTGACTGGAAAGGCTACACTGGCAAAGAGATTACGGATGTCGTTAATATCGGTATCGGTGGTTCTGATCTGGGCCCATACATGGTCACTGAAGCACTGGCACCATACAAAACGCGCCTGAACATGCACTTTGTATCGAACGTTGACGGTACGCACATTGCCGAGACGCTAAAAGCGCTTAACCCGGAAACGACCCTGTTCCTGATTGCGTCTAAGACGTTTACTACTCAGGAAACCATGACCAATGCACACTCTGCGCGTGACTGGTTCCTGGCAACCGCTCAGGATCAGGCCCACGTTGCCAAGCACTTTGCTGCGCTGTCTACTAACGCGGGTGCGGTGTCTGAGTTCGGTATTGATACTGACAATATGTTCGAGTTCTGGGACTGGGTTGGCGGTCGTTACTCACTGTGTTCTGCGATTGGCCTGTCAATCAGCCTGGCTATCGGCTTCGATAACTTTGTTGAGCTGCTGGACGGTGCCCATACAATGGACAAGCACTTCGCAGAAGCGCCATTGGAAGAGAACCTGCCGGTCATTCTGGCGCTAATCGGAATTTGGTACAACAACTTCCACGGTGCCGAGTCTGAAGCTATTCTGCCGTACGACCAGTACCTGCACCGCTTTGCGGCTTACTTCCAGCAGGGCAACATGGAATCTAACGGTAAGTGCGTTGATCGTGGTGGTAACCCGATTGACTACCAGACAGGTCCAATTATCTGGGGTGAACCAGGCACCAATGGCCAGCATGCGTTCTACCAGCTGATCCACCAGGGTACCAAGCTTATCCCGTGTGACTTTATTGCGCCTGCACTTAGCCACAATCCATTGAGCGATCACCATCCTAAACTGATGGCAAACTTCTTCGCTCAGACAGAAGCACTGGCGTTTGGTAAGACCAAAGAGCAGGTTGAAGCTGAGTTTGTGGCTGCCGGTAAAACTTTGGAAGAGGTAAAAGAGCTGGTGCCGTTCAAGGTCTTTGAAGGTAACCGTCCGACTAACTCTATCCTGGTTAAGCAGGTAACACCTTCGGTACTGGGCTCGCTGATTGCGCTGTACGAGCAGAAGATCTTCACTCAGGGTGTTATTTGGAACATCTTTAGTTTCGACCAGTGGGGTGTCGAGCTGGGCAAACAGCTAGCAAACAACATCCTGCCAGAGCTGAACAATGCCGAAGAGATTGCTAGTCACGATAGCTCTACCAATGGACTGATCAATGCATTTAAGCAGTGGCGTAGCTAAGCTGCCGCTTTAATATCGATAAAAAACGCCGCTTAGCGGCGTTTTTTTCATTCTGAGGTTAACAACGCTCAGCAGCATTAAGAAAGCGCGACAACTTCGCTTGCTTGTGGACCTTTCTGACCATCTGTCACGATAAACTCAACACTTTGGCCTTCTTGAAGTGTGCGGCGGCCCTGAGCCTGGATAGCACTAAAGTGAACGAATACATCTTTGCCATCAGCACCAGAAATGAAGCCAAAGCCTTTTTCATCGTTAAACCATTTTACGGTTCCAGTCAGTTTGTTCATGTTACGATCTTTCCTTTGAATGAGGGTAGTTCCTTGCTTGACCGATAGCAGCCAGCAAAATTACGAGCTGAAGGCTGACACTATAAGTGTGTAGATGCTTATTCAGCATATCCAGTCTAGACCGAATACATGGAAGGTGGTAGTTTTTTATCTGGGATTTGTGGCAACTTCACAGAAATTTCAAAGTGATAGTTATCATTATTTCAGGCAGGAAGAATCGCCAGTCAGAGAGCTCTGACTGGGGCGATTAACAGGTATGGTCGTGCTGACTAGCCGTCAAAGCAGATTTCAATAAATGCCTTACCGTACTCAGAGTCAAACGGCATAATGATGATAGCGCCGTCACACTTGTGAGTGATGGTATGGCCGCGGCCAGATACAACGGCTGGTGTGGCCATTTCAAAATCATAGCCTCTGTCAGCCAGGATACGCTTCGCGCCACCGGTCACCATATTGGTGATTTCACCAACCATATCAGTGACTTCTTCATTGATACCGTTCGGGCGCTCGCCCAACATGCGTTGCATGATTTCAAGAGCCAGCGGCTCGTCAAAGGTGATTGACATCGAGCCTTTGGTTTTAGGCCCAATCATGCCGATCAGGCCTGATACATCACCGCGAGCAACTTCGTCTTTCTTTACTCGAGGCTTTTGCGGTGCTAGCTCCATCGATGCCATGGTCTTCAAAACATTCAGAAGTGAAGCTAGAAAAGGGTTTACAAATTCTGCGCGCATAATCTGATAATGACTGTATTAGTAAAAGTAAGAGTTACTGCTTGCTGTTCTGACATTCATGACAAATGCCGTGGCTTTCCACTACATGATTCGATATCTGGAAGCCGTGCTTTTCTGCTTTCTGGCGCAGTAGTTTAGCCAGTTCATCATCATGGCATTCTTCGACAGTACCACACTCATCACATATTAGCAGCTGAGAGCAGTGGTCAGCATGTCCGAGCACACAACAGGCTATATAGCTGTTGGTGGATTCGACCTTATGTACAAAGCCCTGAGCCAATAAAAAATCAAGGGCCCGGTATACCGTCGGCGGCTTCGCTTGTGGTTCGGTTTCCCTGAGAAGATCCAGCAGCTCATAGGCGCTAATCGAACTATGATGCTCCACGATAATCTCGAGAACCTTCAGCCTTTGAGGTGTCAGCCTTACTCCTCGTTGCTCGCAAATCTGTTGTGCCTTTGTCAGCAGTTGCGTTTGATTTGCCATATAACCTCAAAAAACAGCGATAAGTCCAGTAGTTTATCATAGCATTTGGAAAACGTACCTTACTTCGCTTAATTCCGGCGAAATAGGTCAGAAAATTCGTGTGCCTGATCACGTCAGCTTATCCAGCAATTGCTGTGAAGAACAAATAATGCCAAGGGGAGGAAGCAAGGCTCTTCACCCCATCAATCCTTCGATTCTTCACCTGTTGCGTCCTGCTTTGCCTTGGAAGTACACCGAAAAGCTGTACGCTTAATATTCTCAAAGAAACGAATTCCATTAAGTTATTGATTTATATCTTATGTACAGCTTGTACAGCTTTTTCGGCATTATAACTCAAAAGCTCATAAAGCTGTACGGAAGAAGAATGAAAACAAAGATATGCTTTTTAACTCAATATGTTATCGAATTTATCAAAAAGAACATCATATTACTTTTAGTGAACCTTTTTGGCCTACAGTAGGCAAAAAACTGAAATGCGGAGTGATTGCTTCCGGCCTGTAAGCGAGGGCTCAAGTGTTGGTAGAATGGTTATTACTTTGAGCATATCTGGTGCGAAACCCTTTTACGGGGAGCGACAGGCAAATGGAAGAAAGCTAAATGGCAGAGCACTTTATTGGTAAGTATGAAGTGGAATACAAATTTCGGATCCAAGGGCATGAGGCGATCCTGCAGCGCTTGCGCTCCCTCGGTGCCACCGAATTTGTAGCGAATAACCAAGAGACAGACACCTATTTCGATAGAGCGGGTAGTCCTTTGGTGCACCGGGATATCAGTATGAGTGTACGTAGTATGGAGCCTTCCGGCATTAAGTTATGGATCGTGAAAGGGCCGGGAAATGACCGTTGTGAGGCCGTCAAGGTAGAGTCGGTTGATAAAACACATAGCATGTTGAAAACCTTGGGCTATCAGGCTGCATTTAGCATTACAAAGACCCGGAGTATTTATTTCCTCGGGCAATTTCACATCACCCTGGATAGGGTGAGTGAGTTAGGAGACTATGCTGAAATTGCCGTCATGACGGATGATAAATACCGGCTTGACGACTTAAAAGCGGGCTGTCTCGAGCTGGGAGAGAAACTGGGATTGGGACGTTCTGACATTGAGTCTCGATCCTACCGTCAGTTACTGGGCTACTAGTCGCCGGTTAGCCTACGATCAGATGGAATAAGCGTTGTGCAGCTTATTGCGTGAAGAGCAGTAAAAAGGTGGGCGACCTTTCTGGGGTGGCTGGTAATGATCTGTAACCTGCTGATAGCTAGGTGTATATTCAGCATGTGCAGCTTTTCTAGGTTTATTGGTGTCCAAAAACTATTATTGCTGTACTTTTTGGATGGCGGTTAAATTTTTATTTATTATCAATGCTTTAATTATGGTGTTGTTTTTCCTGTCATGTCCCTTTTGCTGGGTTCTGTTTATCGAACTAGACTCACAACACAATAGCAGTAGGGGCGAATTATTCACCTCTTCTATCCCTGGTCCTGTTGGGCAAACGACCGATATGGGGTAGAATCCGCTCTCTTTAAAGTAAACTGCCGTTCAAAGACGGGTACACGGGTCAAAATGAGGCTTTTCGATGCTAGATAATGCTGTTGCCAACCGCGACGATTTACAAACTGAATCCACCCGGAGTGCTGATTATCCATCAGGCCGCTTTTCCGTTGCACCGATGCTCGATTGGACAGATCGTCACTGCCGTTATTTCCATCGTCAGTTGAGCGAGCATGCGTTGCTGTATACCGAAATGGTGACAACCGGCGCTATTATTCATGGCAAGGCAGACTACCTGGCCTATAACGAAGAAGAGCATCCGCTGTCGCTGCAGCTAGGTGGCTCGAACCCGGCAGATCTGGCTCATTGCGCCAAACTGGCTCAAGAGCGTGGTTACGATGAAGTAAACCTGAATGTCGGGTGTCCGTCAGACCGAGTCCAAAACGGTCGCTTCGGTGCCTGCCTAATGGGCGAAGCCGAGCTGGTGGCGCAGTGCGTGTCGGCTATGCGCGAAGTGGTTGATATCCCTGTAACGGTAAAAACCCGAATCGGCATCGATGATCAGGACTCTTACCCGTTCCTGACTGACTTCATCGGTACAGTCAGTGAGAAAGGCGGATGTGATGATTTTACTATTCATGCCCGCAAGGCCTGGCTCAGTGGCCTGAGCCCGAAAGAAAACCGTGAGATCCCACCGCTGGACTATCCGCGTGTATACCAGCTTAAGCGCGATTTCCCCCACCTGACCATGGCGGTTAACGGTGGAGTAAAAACATTGGCCGAAATTGAAACTCACCTCGAGCATCTTGACGGGGTAATGGTTGGCCGCGAGGCGTACCAGAACCCGTATATGATGGCTGAACTGGATCAGCGCCTGTTTGGCAGCAATAAGCCGGTGAAGAAGCGTCGTGAGGTTGTTGAGGCGATGTACCCGTATATCGAGCGTCAGATCGCCAACGGCTCTTACCTCAATCATATTTCTCGTCATATGCTGGGGCTGTTTCAGAACATGCCGGGCGCGCGCCAGTGGCGCCGCCACATCAGTGAAAATGCGCATAAGCCGGGAGCGGGTATTGAGGTGCTCCAGCAGGCACTGGAAAAAATACCGGCACACCTGGATGTCTAAGCGGTAGCCAACCATTAACGTGGCTTTTTTCGCCATATATCATGGTGAAAAAAGCCAAGTCAGATAGGGCGTTGATCATATATGATCAGCGCCTTTTTTGTATGTAATTGAAAGTAAATGATTATTTTAAAAATCATGCTGTTGGCCTGAATTGTGCTATTACAAAACAAGATAGGATAAAAACTAAAGGGGTCAAAAGATGATTGAGTTTCTGTTTTTACTGGTATTTGCGATGGTATTGATTTTCACCGGCGTGAGTTTGGTCGGTATGGCTTTTGCCGTGCTGGCAGGCTTTGTGGTGATGGCGCTGGCGGGAATGATTGGCGTGATGCTCAAGCTTCTGCCTTGGTTAATTTTAATCGGTGTTGCTGTTTGGTTGTACCGCGGAAAGAAGGGTGACTGCCAGCATAGAGGTCGCTATCACCGTCGCTGATGACGATACCAGATAAATTCTTTTGCTTACAAAAGCTTGCCTAGCAATTGAACTGAAAGTGGTGGTTCTGCGAAGGAAGTGCGGTTTTCTTGTACGGCATCTGGTATAGTTTGGCCGTTTTTAAAATCTAATAAAGAGCGGAGACTCGGATGAATAAATTGGCTATTTCTGCAGTGGCGGCTGCAGTAGCATTAGCAGCGGCAGTGCCAGCTCAGGCGGCAATGCTTCTTGGAGTAAAAGCAGGTGCAGACGCATGGTTTGCAGATGCAAAAGTGAATGATGCCAGCACCAGCGGTGATGATACCCACCTATCGTATCACCTGGCCTTTGAGCACTTTATTCCATTGGTGCCTAATTTCCGTCTACGTTACGCTGACATTGATGCAGGCGCAGTATCATTTGGTCAGACTGACTACACGGCTTACTATGAAATCTTGGACAACGACGCGATTGCGTTCGATGTGGGTGTCACCCTGTCCAAGTTCAATGCGGGTAAATTCCTGGGCGAAGACTTCAGCGAGTGGCAGCCGAACCTGTACGGTAACGTAGAGGCAGGTATTCCAATGACGCCGGTATCAGTATTTGGCGATCTGAACTTCGGTAACTATGACGGCACAAACACGGTTGATGGCCAGGCTGGCGTGAAGTGGTCACTACCGCTGATTGCCGCCGATCTGAACCTGCGTGCCGGCTACCGTGTGATGGACTATGACTTTGACTTTATCAAGCAAACAGAAGGCAAGGTGAAGCTAGACGGTTGGTTTGCCGGTGTAGAACTGGACTTCTAAGCGTTATTGGCAGAACACAGAATATCGAAGCCACGATTTATCGTGGCTTTTTTGTTGCCTGTTTTCGCTTTTCTGTACCATTTTTAAAAGTGATACAACAGTCAGGAAGTGGGCAAATGACATTAACTGAACTACAGCAACTGTATGCTAATAGCGATATCGTGGAAGCGGTTATCGAGCCATCAATTCAGGCCAACGGCTGGATTGTGGAATTTCGCCATCGCCGGGGCGGCTTTGTACCATTGACTGATGGTGCTGGCAGTGAAAAGTGTTACCGGGATATTGATACGGCCACGGAGCGGGCTTTCGAGGTCGGGTTCCACCAGGTCCGTATCGCCGATACCTTTTGATTTAGTGTGTAGTAACCCGGCTTAATATCAGGTTAAGCCGCTTTTCTCTGTCTTCTAACCTTACTAAAAGTTATAAAACATTCTTATCTATTCTTTCTTGTTATTTCTTTGAGTAGCTAATCTAACACTACGCAATGTATAGGGATCGTCGTGTCATGTTACTTAAGGAACTCTCGGCCATAGCCAGCCCACTCAATGATCAACAAATAGGTCAACTGCAACAGGCCGCTGCAGAACTGTCGCCACAGCAAATGGCGTGGATAAGTGGGTACTTTTGGGGGCTGAGCCAAACTCAGTCTGCGGACCAGTCGCAGCCTGCCCAACAGCTTTCCGCTGCGGCAGTTGCCCAGCCAGCCGGCAAGCTAACGATTATTCATGCTTCCCAGACGGGAAATGCAAAAGGGGTGGCTGAAGCGCTCAAAGAAGAAGCATCGGCTGCCGGTATCGCTGTCGAGCTATTTGCCGCCGGTGACTACAAAGGCAAAAATCTAGCCAAAGAAACCCATGTGATCATTGTCGCCTCTACACACGGTGAGGGTGAGGCACCGGATGATGCGATTGAACTGCATGAGTTCTTACAGTCGAAGAAAGCGCCGAAACTACCGAATCTAAAGTATGCCGTGATTGGTCTGGGAGACTCGAGTTATGAGTTCTTCTGCCAGACGGCAAAAGACTTTGACAGCTATCTGAGCCGCCTGGGCGGCGAATCGATACTTGAGCGTCTTGACTGTGACGTTGACTATGATGCACCAGCCGCAGAGTGGCGAGAAAAAGCCCTTGAAAAGGTGAAAGAAACTTTGTCGACCGGTGAGGCTGAAGTGGTTCAGCTACCGGTAGCCAATAGTAAGCAGGCAGTTGCACAATATTCCAAGCAGAACCCTTATGAGGCAACACTGCTGACCAGCCAGAAGATCACCGGACGGCGCTCGGGCAAAGATGTGCGCCATATCGAAATTGATCTTGAAGATTCCGGGCTGACCTATCAACCGGGTGATGCGCTGGGGGTTTGGTACGAGAACGACTCGGTTTTGGCTGAAGCCTTGGCGGCGCGGGTT
Organism: Photobacterium alginatilyticum; assembly: GCF_009910675.1. Taxonomy (GTDB): domain Bacteria; phylum Pseudomonadota; class Gammaproteobacteria; order Enterobacterales; family Vibrionaceae; genus Photobacterium; species Photobacterium alginatilyticum. The sequence goes on from NZ_RSEJ01000037.1 coordinate 37,013, forward strand.
GGTCTGGACGGAACCGAAAGTGTCGAGGTCGACGGAGAAGCGCTGCCGCTGAAACAGGCGCTGATCAGCAAGTATGAAATTACCGCAGCGAACCCGCAGTTGGTGACTAAGTACGCTGAGCTCTCAGGCAGCAAAAAGCTGGAAAAGCTGGTAGCTGACAAAGACAAGTTGCGTCAGTATGCCGGCCAGACGCAGGTGATTGATGTTTTAGCCGAAAAGAAATCAAAGCTGACTGCCGAACAACTTACCGGGCTGCTGCGCCGTTTGACACCGCGCCTGTATTCGATTGCTTCCAGCCAGGAAGAGGTGGGCGAGGAAGTGCACCTGACGGTGGGAGTTGTTGAATACGAAAACGGTGACGAAACCCGACAGGGGGGAGCATCGAGCCATCTGTCATATCGCCTGGAAGAAGGTGATAACGTCAAGGTCTTTGTCGAGACTAACAACAACTTTAAGTTGCCGGCTGACGACAATACTCCGGTGATCATGATTGGTCCGGGAACCGGTATTGCACCATTCCGCGCGTTTGTTCAGGAGCGGGATAACCGGGAAGCCGCAGGTAAAAACTGGTTGTTCTTTGGTGATCGCACCTTTACTGAAGACTTTCTGTATCAGGTGGAGTGGCAGAAGTATTTGAAATCCGGCGTAGTGAGCCAGATTGATGTCGCCTTTAGCCGTGATCAGGTGGAAAAAGTATATGTCCAGCATCGACTGCTTGAGCATGCTGCCCAGGTTTGGCAGTGGCTGCAAGATGGGGCGCATGTGTATGTCTGTGGCGATGCGAACTATATGGCCAAAGATGTTCACGAAGCTCTGGTGACTATTGCCGAGCAACAAGGTCAGCAAAGCCGCGAACAGGCGGAGCAGTATTTAAACGAGCTGCGTAAGAACAAGCGTTATCAAAGGGATGTGTACTAATGAGCGAGCAAAAACTATCAGATAACGAACGCCTGAAGCGGGAAAGTAACTTCTTGCGCGGCACCATCGAGAACGATTTGCAGGATCGCATCACCGGTGGTTTTAACGGTGATAACTTCCAGCTGATCCGTTTTCACGGCATGTACCAGCAGGATGACCGCGATATCCGCGCTGAGCGTGCCAAGCAGAAGCTTGAGCCGTTGCAGAACGTGATGCTGCGTGCCCGGATGCCGGGGGGGGTGATCACACCGAAGCAGTGGCTGGCCATCGACAAGTTTGCCGAGGAACACAGCCTGTACGGCAGTATTCGCCTGACAACGCGCCAGACCTTTCAGTTTCACGGTGTACTGAAACCCAACATCAAGCTGATGCACCAGACGCTCAATAAAATCGGGATAGACTCGATTGCCACCGCGGGGGATGTTAACCGTAACGTACTGTGTACGACCAACCCGGTTGAGTCGGAGCTCCATCAGGAAGCGTACGAATGGGCAAAGAAAATCAGTGAACACCTGTTGCCGAAAACACGCGCCTATGCCGAAATCTGGCTGGATGGCGAGAAGGTCGAGGCAACGGACGAAGAGCCGATTCTGGGCAGCACCTATCTGCCGCGTAAGTTCAAGACCACCGTGGTGATCCCGCCGCAAAATGACGTCGATGTGCATGCCAATGACCTTAACTTTGTTGCTATAGCCGAAGAGGGCAAGCTGGTTGGCTTTAATGTCCTGGTCGGCGGCGGATTGGCAATGACCCATGGCGACAAGTCGACCTATCCGCGCCGCGCCGATGACTTAGGCTTTATTCCTGTGGAAAAAACGCTGGATGTGGCCGCTGCGGTCGTAACAACCCAGCGAGATTGGGGTAACCGCTCCAACCGTAAAAATGCCAAAACCAAGTACACCTTAGATCGTGTCGGTACGGATGTGTTCAAGGCCGAGGTGGAAAAACGGGCCGGTATTGCGTTTGCCGAGAGCCGTCCTTATGAGTTTACCGACCGCGGCGACCGGATTGGCTGGGTCGAAGGGATTGATGGCAAGCATCATCTGGCCCTGTTTATCGAAAACGGCCGTTTGCTGGACTTCCCGGGCAAGCCGTTGAAAACCGGGATGGCTGAAATTGCCAAGGTCCATAAAGGTGATTTCCGCATGACTGCCAACCAGAACCTGATTGTGGCTGGCGTGGCGGCGAAGGATAAAGCCAAGATCGAAAAGATCGCCCGTGATCACGGCCTGATCGACGACGGTGTCAGTGAGCAGCGCAAGAATTCTATGGCCTGTGTATCTTTGCCTACCTGTCCGCTGGCAATGGCCGAGGCCGAGCGTTTTCTGCCTGACTTTGTCACCGATGTCGAAGGTATTTTGGCCAAGCACGGCCTGGCGGCAGATGACAATATTATTTTGCGGGTGACCGGTTGTCCGAATGGCTGTGGCCGGGCAATGCTGGCCGAAATTGGCTTGGTCGGAAAGGCGCCGGGGCGCTACAACCTTCACCTAGGTGGTAACCGCAGCGGTACCCGGGTACCGAAAATGTACCGGGAAAATATTACAGTGGCTCAGATCATGGAAGAGATTGACTCGCTGGTGGCACGTTGGTCGCAAGAGCGTGAAGACGGTGAAGGCTTTGGTGATTTCACTATCCGTGCCGGGATCATTGAACCGGTGTTAGTCTCTAAGAGGGATTTTTATGCCTAAGTTAGCGTTAGCAGAACTGCTTCAGAAAAATAAGGTGGAGCAGATCCTGCAGCTAGCGGAAATTAATGCTGAGCTGGAAGTCCTGACGGCCCAAGACAGAGTGCGCTGGGCGTTGGAAAATCTGGACGGCGAGTTTGCGCTGGCGTCAAGTTTTGGTATTCAGTCGGCTGTCATGCTGCACCTGGTGACCCAGGAAAAACCGGATGTGCCAGTGATTTTGACGGACACGGGTTATCTGTTTCCTGAGACCTATCAGTTTATTGATGAACTGACGGCACGGTTATCGCTGAACCTTTATGTCTACAAGTCGGAAATGAGTTCGGCTTGGCAGGAAGCCCGGTTTGGTCAACTGTGGGAACAAGGCGTTGAGGGGATTAAGCAGTATAACCAGCTGAACAAGGTTGAGCCTATGCGCCGAGCACTGGACGAGCTCAATGTCGGCTGCTGGTTTTCGGGGCTGCGACGTGAGCAGTCTGATACCCGGGCGACCTTGCCGGTACTGGCAATCCAGAACGGTCTGTTTAAGTTCTTGCCATTGATCGACTGGACGAACAAGGAGATCCATCAGTATCTGACTTTGCATGATCTGCCTTACCATCCGTTATGGGAGCAGGGTTATTTATCCGTCGGTGATACCCATACTACCCGTAAGTGGGAACCTGGCATGAAGGAGGAAGAAACCCGTTTCTTTGGCCTCAAACGCGAGTGTGGTTTGCATGAGGATGATGCTGAATATGACGGTTCGGGCATTTGATGCACTAGTACTCTGACGATCATTGGTAACAACAAAAACCTTATCTGATACTGCGACTCGGCAGACAGATAAGGTTTTTTATTTGTGAGCTTAATGTCAGTTTGCTGTTTTAATTACCTATTTTTACTTGCTTCTGACAGGAAGCGTAGCAATTTCAGTATCCTCGTTGCCGCGTTTTTTAGAATCCGTGTTGTTAGCCTGCTGGCGTCCACACTTTGCCGAGGGCATCCAGCAAGCCGGCACTGGCTCCCTGATTGCCAAGAAACTGCATGACGACAGGAATAAACTGGCTGACCATGCTGGCATCCATACCGAGAGCGGAGAACACCTGGTTAATGGTATCTATGTTGGTCAGCATACCGCCAAGGCCTGGAGGAATTGCCGTGCTGAGGGCATCACTGCCGGGGATCATCTTGCTGAGCTCGCTCGCCTGATCGCCGCTGAGCTGGCTGGATGCCAGTGACAGCAGGGCGCCGGCACCACCAGCCGCTTGTTCTTGGGTGACTCCGAGCTGGCTGGTCAGTATGTCTGTTAGGGGGTTGGCTGCGCTGGCCTCTGCCTGTTCGTCATCACCGCCGCCAAACAGATCTGACAGGCTAAAAGCCTGGCTGCCGGCAGAGAAAGCAAGGCAGCTAAACAATGTGGTGAGTAAAAGTAGTCGGTTAAAAATTGATGGTTTGTATCCCATGGCATCCTCCTTTGATTAACGTTATAAGCGTAGTGGGGAATGCGGCGTAAATACCAAATTTAAATGAAAAAATATGATTTACTGGGATGAAGTTTGTCGGAAGGAAATGAAAAACGGTGCCGTGGCACCGTTTGGAAATTCTGTCTGGCTTCGGGAAGCTTACAGGATGTCTAGTAGTTCAACTTCGAATACTAGCGCTGCGTATGGGGGGATAGCAGCACCTGCGCCACGCTCGCCATATGCTAGGTCTTGTGGGATGTATAGTTTCCACTTAGAACCAACAGGCATCATCTGAAGCGCTTCAACCCAACCAGCGATAACGCCAGTTACTGGGAACTCTGCAGGCTGACCGCGAGATACAGAGCTGTCGAATACAGTACCGTCAGTCAGTTCGCCGTGGTAGTGAACACGAACTTGCTTGTCTGAAGTTGGGATCTCGCCGTTACCTTCAACAAGAACTTCGTACTGAAGACCAGATTCAGTCACTGTTACTTCAGAGCGTAGTGCGTTATCTTTTAGGAAAGCTTCACCGTCAGCTGCTGCAGCTTTAGCTTGCTCTTGACGCGCTTCTTCTGCACGAGTGTGAATTTCACGCAGTGCATTGTTGATTTCGTCAACTTCGATCTCTGGCATCTCACCAGTTAGGGAAGTTGCGATACCTTTAGCGATAGCAGCAACGTTCAGGCCTTCAAGACCGCTTTGTGCTAGCTGTTGGCCCATTTGTAGACCGATACCGTAGCTTGCTTTAGTTTCAACTGTATCTAGTTTAACGTCAGACATGGTGTCTTCTCTCAATGTAGAGTGAATTAAAGCAGGCAGGATAACAGTTTCGACCCCAAGGGGTAAACTTTTGTGACAAGATGTCGTTTGATAGCGTGAGTTGAGAACGCCGGAGTGTTGAATATGGGACAGGCCAGACGCCGTTCAAAGAAAAAAAGTGAATTTAAACTTCCCCGTCTTTCGTTTAGCAAGGAAAGTCTGAGTGTCAGCAGCGATCGACTGAAAGCCAAGTTGGCGCCTTTAAAGGCTAAATGGCAAGCGTTGCCACCGTTGCACCGCCGGGGGCTTTCGGTATTGCTTCCCGTGGTAGGGGTGTTGATGTTATTGCCGGTGAGCGAGCCGACATCAACCTCGACGCCTGGTCAAACCGAACGACGCGAACTCGCGCTTGATCTCGGTAATAATGAAACCTCGCTTCCTCCGGTTGGTCAGCGTAGTGAGCCTGCGTCGCCGGTACGTACTGCCGTGAAAACCCCGGAGCCGGTCTCTTCAGCTAGTCAGCCACCTGTGGAAAAAGTGCCGGTTGAAGTCGAGTGGCAGAAATATCAGGTTAAGCAGGGTGAGACGCTGGCCAATATTTTCCGTGACAAGTCGTTACCATTAACCGATCTCTATGCGGTCGCGGCCATTGAAGGCAAGGACAAACCCTTGAGCCGGATCAAGGCCGGCCAATGGCTCCGTTATAAGCAGACGGCAAAAGGCGGGCTGGATGTGTTGCAGATAGAAAGCCGCAAGGGAGAATCGGTAATGTTTTTCCGCCGCTCCGATGGCAGTTTTGTTCGTAGCCAGTAGCGAATGGTGGTGAAAAGGCAGTTGTGAAAAAAGGCCGAAAGTGGCCTTTTTTCAATTTGACAGCTTTTTAACTGAATACTGTTATTGCGCCGCGTCATCGCACAGGGGCTTTGAACGACGTAACTTAGGCAGAGGCAGCATCGGCAGCACAATGAGTACAATTCCCATCGTTGTCAGTAAATCAGGCCGTTCATCAAACCCGACAATCCCCAAAAGGGTGACAAAAATCAATCCGGAGTACTCAATCAGTCCGAGCTGACAGGTCGTCGCGCGTCGGTAGGCAGCTACAGCGCAGCCGTGATACCCCAGGGTAAAGAATGCGCTGGCTGCAATGAGCATCAGCTCTTCTGTGGTGATGGGTTGCCAGAACAATGCAGCAAGCACGCCTGCCAGAGGCAGAGAGAAAACGCCGGTCCAAAATAGTGTACTGACGACGGGTTGCTGTTCAGGCAACTTTCTGACCAGCACGTTGTACAGTGCCAGCGTGAAAGCACACCCCAAAGCGGCCAGTGCCGCCCAGTGGTACTGATCGGGCCGCAGTACGACCAGGACGCCGCCAAAGCCGGTGAGGGTTGCCAGTACTTTCTGCCGTTCTGGCTTTTCTTTTAGTAACCAGGCCGATAGCGGCAGCATCAGCAGTGGCGCAGCGTAAAACAGAGCGTTGGCAGTCGCTAGCGGCAGCCAGGTCAGGGCGACCATGACGAAGCCGCTTCCCGCCAACACCAGATGAGAGCGTACCAGGGTAATACCATAGTTGCCGACAACCTGTTGCCGGGGTGTCAATCTGAGCCAAAGCGGAAACAGTAATAAGACACTGAGCAACTGGCGGATGAACATGTATTGAAAGGCGCTGATGCCCCCTTCAAGTAGTTTTACCGCCACATCAGAGAAGGATGCGGACAAGTTGCCCAGCAGCAGTAGCAGCGCTCCGGCGGCGAACGGGGAGAGTTTATTCACTCACAATCCCTTTGCGCAGTCTCATGTCTACATGCGGAATGCCATCTTCCAGATATTCGTCAGAAATTGCCTCAAAGCCATATCGGCGATAGTAGTGCTGAAGATGAGACTGGGCACCGATATCGATTGTCTGATTTGGCCAAAGTTGTTCGGCGTATTCCAGCCCTTGCTGGATTAGCTCGTGACCGGCCCCTGTCCCCCGGGCACTGGCTGCCGTCAGTACGCGGCCGATGCTGCTGTTGGCATAGGTGGTCCCTGGTGGCAGCAGCCTGAGGTAGGCTACAAGCTCATCATTATGGTAACCCAGCAGATGGTGGGTGCCTGCTAGACGGTCGCAGTTGTCCAGCTCGGGATAGGGGCAGTTTTGCTCGACCACGAAGACATCGACTCTGAGCTTGAGCAAGTCATAGAGTTGGTGGGTTGTGAGCTGTTCAAAAGGCAGGCATTGCCATTGCATCGTATTCTCCTTGATGGATACAGGGTCTGGCAGCAGAGTACCGCCAACATGTCTGCTAGGCATTAACGATTGTTAATTATTCTTCCTCAAGACGTTTTTTGATCCGGCTGAGGCTTATCGGGGTGATCCCCAGATAAGAGGCAATCTGATAGTCGGCAATCCGGCTCAATAATTCCGGGAAGCTGGTGGTAAATAACTGGTAGCGTTCCTCTGGCGTATGCATCAGCATAAAGCGTTCTTTTTGTTCTTTATAGCTAAGCTGCCGTTCAAGCAGGCGCAGGTAGAGAGGATTGCCCTGTGCTCGCCACTGCACTAGCAGACCGACAGGCAAGGCTAGCAGCTTGCTGGCAGACAGGGTCTCGAGCAAGAAGGGTGACGGCGCATCATTGATAAGGCTTTCAAAGCCAATCAGGACATCCTGGTCCCAATAGAACTCTTTGCTGAACTGTTTTCCCTCGGGCGTGAGATAGCAGGCATGACAAAGTCCGTCGAGGAGAAAGTAGCAATAGCCCGGCTTTTCCCCTTGGTTGAGCAATACGTGCCGGGTTGGCAGCTCCATGGGGTCGGCGGCAGCGACGGCTTCTTGGATGGTTTCCGCTGAAGCACCAAGCTGACTGAGAAAGGCTTGCAGGACGTCGTTCATAATAATGGTTACAGGTTGGGAACTATGCTGCCATCATAGCAAAAAAATACCGCGGGCTAAGCCGCGGTATGTGTGAGTGATGGAGACTCAGGGGTTATTTTTGCAGATCGATACGATAGACTGCAAAGCCAACCTTGTCCGTACCCACTTTCTCCATCGGGTACTGACCTTTGTCTTTAATAAACTGCGTCGCCTTGTCGCTTGGCGAGGTTTCAAATGTCACATTCAGCTTCTTGTCGCTCTTCAGTGGCGCAAAAGACCAGTTGTTGTCAGCACTCGGGGTAACCAGGCCTTTTTCTTTGCTGATACGGGAGATGTAGTCGGCAATGACCGTACGGTTTTCATCCGGTGAGGCAAAGGCGACATATTGCTCGCCGGTACCGGCAAATTTGCCGCTGTATGCCCGGTAGTTGTTGGTCGCAATGATAAAGGCCTGCGTTGGCTCGACAGGTTTGCCGTTGAACGTCAGCTCTTGGATTCGCGAGGCTTTGTCATTGATTAGCTTGCAGTTACCGTCGTAACGGGCAGGCTGCGAGATATCGATGGTGTAGTTTACGCCGTCGATCACATCGAAGTTATAGGTTCGGAAACCGTCCCAGTTGATCAGCCCCTGCTGTTCGGTGCTGTTGAGATCGATCTGGTTGAACTGACCTGCCGAGCATTCCAGCCATTCTTTGACTTCTTTGCCGGTGACTTTCATGGCAACCAGGGTGTTCGGGTACAGATACAGATCGGCGGCGTTGCGGAATGTTAGCTGACCGGACTCGACTTCGGTGAAGTTCGCTGGATCGTTACCGCGACCACCTGCCTTGAATGGTGCCGCTGCAGACAGAACCGGAATTCCGTCCAGATCAGGATCGCCCTGGATGAAGCGCTCGACATAGTCTTTCTGGGCCAGGCTAACAATCTGAACCGTTGGATCGTCCTGAACCAGTGCCAGGAAGCTGTACATCACATCGCTGGCTTTGCCGATTGGCTGATTGACGAAATCACGGGTGGCCTTGTGGTCTTCGCTTACAGATGCAACCAGCTTTTCATCCGCTTCGACAAGGGCTTCTTTCTTGTACTTGTCATAGATAGGGCGAGCTTCGGTCTGGGCATCAGTGACGACCCACTTGCTGTCTTCTTTTTCCAAAACAAGGTCCATCACGCCCAGGTGATCACCCCAGCGGCCCGGCATAACAGCAGCAACACCGTTGATGGTACCTTTCTTGATATCGGTATTCGGCAGGTTGGCAAAGCCTTTGCCTGGGAACACTGCATGCGAGTGGCCGAAGGCAATAGCGTCAATTCCCTCTACCTCTGTGAGGTAGTAAACCGAGTTTTCTGCCATCACTTTATACGGATCAGCAGAGACGCCGGAATGAGGGATCGCAACAATAACATCTGCCCCCTCAGCTTTCATTTGCGGCACAAACTTTTCCGCGGCTTGTTTGATATCGAGTGCTTCTACCTTGCCTTCCAGGTTCTTCTTGTCCCAGATAAGAATCTGCGGCGGAACAAAGCCGATATAGCCTACTTTGATTTCGTGCTCGACACCATCAGTGTCTTTGAAGGTGTGCGGCATGATGATGTATGGCGTGAACATGTTTTTGCCTGTCTTCAGGTCAATCACGTTCGAGTTGATATATGGGAAGGTCGCACCTTTAAGAGAGGTTTTCAGGAAGTCCAGCCCATAGTTGAATTCGTGGTTACCCAGGTTACCGACATCATAATTCAGCTGGTTCATCGCCTTGTATACAGGGTGAACTTCGCCGGCCTTGATGCCCTTGGCAGCCATGTAGTCACCCATAGGACTACCCTGCAGTAAATCACCGTTGTCGACCAATACGCTGTTAGTGACTTCGGCACGAGCTTCTTTAACTAGCGTGGCGGTACGAACAAGGCCGGTTTTTTTGGTTGGTTTATCTTTGTAGTAATCGTAATCCATCACGTTGGTGTGGATATCGGTTGTTTCCAAAATACGTAACTTGATCGTTTCAGCCGTGGCAGGACCCGCCATAGTCAGCAGGCCACCAAGTACTGCAATTGACAGCGGCTTGGCAGATAGTTTCATGATTTTCTCCAGGATATAGAACGGGAAAGCGTGCTTAAGGTATCAAAATTTATGTCGGTATTACGCGAGCTGGTTACCTTATTGTGTTATGAATCTCGTTTTTTTGCTCAAAAAGGCGGTGCAAATCTCATTATGCTTATGATTTCACCTGTTCCGAGTTTTTCAGTAATACAAAAAAGGCATAACTTAAACCCGATGTGGCTGGAGCAATTATGAGCCTGAGCTATATTTACCTGTAATTACTGCCTTTTTAAGATTGATTGATTAGCTGAGGCGATAATTTCTCTTTAATGGGTCTCATTTATGCGTCCCCCAAACTTTTTGGAATAAAAAATGAAATTTTAGAATTTCAGGTAATATTCCAGCCCGACTATAGTGCTGTTAGATATAGAACAGAGGGCGCTGTAAATGGATTACTTGCCAATTTTTGCAGACATAAGACGTCGACCATGTTTGGTTGTCGGGGGCGGCGACGTCGCATGGCGTAAAACTCGCATGCTATTGAAGGCGGGTGCCGATGTGCGGGTGATTGCCCGTGAGCTCAATGGCGATTTCCAGCAAGCCCTGCAGGCAGGAGAAATAGCGCATCAGGCAGAAGAGTTTGCCCCGTCAGATCTTGATGGGATTTTCTTGGCTATTGCCGCCACTGATCGCAAGGCCGTCAATGCACTTGTATACCAGTCAGCCAATCAGCGTCAGGTGATGGTCAACGTGGTTGATGATACGCAGCGCTGCAGCTTTATTGTGCCTTCTATCGTCGATCGTTCGCCGATCATTGTTGCCATTTCTTCTTCAGGCAAGGCCCCTGTTCTTGCTCGTTTAGTTCGAGAAAAGCTCGAAGCGCTTCTGCCTCAGCACCTGGGGCGGATGGCTGATATTGCTGGGCGCTTCCGCAACCGACTGGCCCAAATTGTATCTTCTGCCTCACAGCGGCGGTATTTCTGGGAGCAGGCTTTTAACGGTCGTTTTTCTGAGTTAGTTGCTGCCGGTCAGGAAAAGCAAGCCGAACAGGAGTTGGCTGACTTGTCCTTACAGGCGCAGCAACAACGCTTTTCCCAGGGGCAGGTTGCCTTGATTGGTGCCGGTCCTGGTGATGCAGGGCTATTGACGCTTCGAGCCTTGCAACTGATGCAACAGGCCGACGTGGTGCTTTATGACTACTTGGTCTCTGATGAGGTGATGGATCTCGTTCGCCGTGATGCTGAGTTGGTCTGCGTCGGTAAAAAAGCCGGTTTTCACAGTGTCCCGCAGGAAGAAACCAACGAGCTTATTGTTCGCTATGCAGAACAAGGCAAGCGCGTGGTTCGTCTCAAAGGAGGAGACCCGTTTGTCTTCGGCCGGGGGGGCGAAGAGCTGGAAGTCTTGTTCGATGCCGGTATTCCGTTCCAGGTGGTGCCGGGTATAACGGCGGCTGCGGGAGCGACGGCTTACGCCGGCATTCCGCTGACCCACCGTGATTATGCCCAAACAGCCATGTTTATTACCGGTCACCTCAAGCCTGATGGCGATCAGCTGGACTGGTCAACCCTGGCACGCGGTAAGCAAACGCTGGTGATTTATATGGGGCTGATGAAATCCAGCCATATCCAGCAACAGTTACTGGGCCACGGACGGGCGGCGGATACGCCTATTGCTATTATTGAACGTGGTACCCAGAAATCTCAGAAAGTTTTGAAAGGTCAGCTCGGTGAGCTGGCGACATTAGCTCAACATGCCGCTTCACCCTCATTGATAGTGGTCGGGGAAGTGGTGAATTTATCAGAAAAATTACATTGGTTCGGCAAGCAGGAACAGCAATTACAACAGTCTGCTGTTGTGAAGCTGGCATAGTATGGAGAGAGTGATGGACCCTAAACGTTTAACCCACCTCAAGCAGCTAGAAGCGGAGAGTATTCATATTATCCGCGAAGTGGCTGCTGAGTTCGATAACCCGGTAATGATGTACTCCATCGGGAAAGATTCATCGGTTATGTTGCATCTTGCCCGCAAGGCATTCTACCCGGGCAAGATTCCATTCCCTCTTCTGCATGTGGATACCGACTGGAAATTCCGCGAGATGATCGAGTTTCGCGATCGTACTGCTAAGAAGTATGGTTTTGATTTACTGGTGCATAAGAACCCTGAGGGGCTCGCGATGGGAGTTGGCCCCTTTACCCATGGTTCTTCAAAGCACACCGATATTATGAAAACCCAGGGGCTGAAGCAGGCTCTGAATAAATATGGCTTTGATGCCGCATTCGGCGGTGCACGCCGTGACGAAGAGAAGTCTCGGGCCAAAGAGCGTGTCTATTCGTTCCGTGACAAAAACCATACCTGGGATCCGAAAAATCAGCGCCCCGAGTTGTGGAAAACCTACAACGGTCAGATCAACAAAGGCGAGAGTATCCGCGTTTTCCCGTTATCGAACTGGACCGAGCTGGATATCTGGCAGTATATCTACCTGGAAGGCATTGAGATTGTGCCGTTGTACCTGTCTGAGGTACGTCCTGTTGTTGATCGTGACGGTATGTTGATCATGGTGGACGACGATCGGATGGAGCTGCAACCGGGTGAGAAAATTGAACATAAGAGCGTACGCTTCCGTACCTTGGGCTGCTATCCGCTGACCGGTGCGATTGAGTCAGAGGCCAATACCCTGCCGGGTATTATTGAGGAGATGCTGGTGGCGACATCGAGCGAACGTCAGGGACGGGCGATTGATCATGATCAGTCAGGCTCGATGGAATTGAAAAAGCGTCAAGGTTACTTCTAAGGAAAGATACATGAACAGTCTTATTGAACAACAAGTGGCTGAGCTAGGCATAGAAGCTTACCTTGACCAACATCAGAACAAATCGCTGCTTCGCTTTTTGACCTGTGGCTCTGTGGATGACGGCAAGAGCACCTTGATTGGTCGTCTGCTTCATGATTCGCACCAGATTTATGAAGATCAGTTGGCGGCCATTCATACCGACAGTCAGAAAGTTGGTACAACGGGTGATAAGCCCGATCTGGCATTGCTGGTTGATGGCCTTCAGGCTGAGCGGGAGCAGGGGATCACCATTGATGTCGCCTACCGCTATTTCTCTACCAAGAAGCGTAAGTTCATCATTGCCGATACCCCGGGCCATGAACAGTATACGCGTAACATGGCGACGGGTGCCTCGACCTGTGATGTAGCCGTGATTTTGATTGACGCCCGAAAAGGAGTCTTGGATCAAACTCGCCGCCACTCCTATATAGCGAGCTTGCTGGGTATCCGCCATTTTGTGGTTGCCATAAACAAAATGGACCTGGTTGATTACCAGGAAGAGCGTTTCGATACAATTCGTGATGAGTACCTGGCCTTTGCCGAGAAGCTGAATGCCGATCTTGATATCAAACTGGTGCCGCTGTCGGCATTGGAGGGTGACAATGTTGTTGGTCTGAGTGACAAAACGCCTTGGTATGACGGTGATTCGTTACTGGCGTTGCTTGAAAATGTCGATATTGGCCAGGAACGTGAAACGGGAGATTTTCGTTTCCCTGTGCAATATGTTAATCGCCCTAACCTGGATTTTCGTGGCTTTGCCGGCACGGTGGCCTCGGGTGTGGTTAAAGCTGGTGATCAGATTAAAGCGCTGCCTTCGGGGAAAATCTCTACGGTCGAGCGTATCGTGACCTTTGACGGTGACTTGCCAGAAGCGCACCCCGGTCAGGCGGTGACATTAACCCTGACTGACGAAATCGATATTAGCCGTGGTGATACCATAGTGGCTGCCAATGATGATGTCCCACAGAGCAATCATTTGTTGGCTGACATTGTATGGATGGCAGAAGCCCCATTGGAGATTGGTCGCCAGTACGATATTAAGGTTGCCGGTAAGAAAACTGTTGGCTCAGTGGAAGCCATTCGCCATCAGGTCGATATCAATAACCTGGAAACTTTCTCAGTCGATGCGTTACCGTTAAATGGTATTGGCCTATGTGAAGTGACACTGAATGAAGAGATTGCCGTTGATGCCTATAAGGACAGTGTCGATACCGGTGGCTTTATTGTTATCGACCGTTTGACCAACGTAACGGTGGGGGCTGGGATGGTGCGTGAGGCGTTGGCAGGAACAGGAAGTCAACAAGAAAGCCCGTTCAGTGCCTTCGAGATTGAATTCAATGCGCTGATCCGTAAGCATTTCCCTCACTGGGATGCAAAAGATATCAGTAAACTACTGGGATAATAGCATGGGCTGGGAACAAGGAATGGTTCTTGCCATGTTAATGGTGATAGTAACCTGTCTGCTGACAACACGGATTAAACCGGCTTATTTATTTGCCGGAGCTGCCTTTGTCGGTTTCCAGGTTGGTATGATTGACTTGCCGACCTTGGCAGGCAACTTTACTAATTCATCGTTGTTAACTTTGGTATTGCTGATCCTTGTTTCTGTTGCCCTTGAGAAAACACGCCTGATCAGCTGGGTCGGGCGTCAGATTTCGCAAGGCGGTCAGTCTAGCGTGGTTGCAAAGCTTGGCTTGTCGACCGCGTTTTTGTCTTCATTTACGAATAATACGGCCGTGGTCGTGTCATTGATTGGTGCTATCAAGCGAAATCAGCGTCATGCACCATCCAGATTGCTGATCCCCCTTTCTTATACTGCCATATTAGGGGGAACACTCACCTTGATTGGCACTTCAACGAATCTAATCATAAATAGTTTCGTTGAAGATGCAGGGCTACCTAGCCTGGGCTTTTTTGCGCCTACCTCTATTGGGTTGGCAGTCTTGGCGATCGGGCTGATTATTATTATTCCTCTCAGCTATCTGTTACCTGTCTATGATGACAATAGTCAGGATGACTTACCGTATTTTCTCGAAGCCCGAATCGTAGGGGGCTCGCCGCTGGCGGGCAAAACGGTTGCCGAGAATGGTCTGCGCGCGTTACGCCGCCTGTTTTTGGCGGAAGTGATACGTAATGGCAAAAAGATAGCTCCCGTGTGCCCGGATACCCGCTTGCTGGCTGGTGATACCCTGCTGTTTTGTGGCGATGTGGAAAGTGTCACCACGTTGCAGGAAATAAACGGTTTGCATTTATTTGGTCAGCACCACCTTAATGGTCAGTCGATGCTGGAGGTGATCGTCAGTCACTCTGCGGGAATACGAGGCAAAACACTGAAAAGCGTTCGCTTTAGGGAGCGCTTTGATGCTGTTGTTGTTGCCATCCGCCGGGGGCATGAACGTCTGGGGGGAGGCCTCGGCAATATCGAATTGCATGCCGGTGATACATTGGTCATTGTGCCTGGTAAAGCGTTCAATGAGAAAAAGCAGCAGCTTAACCGAGAGTTTGTGTTGGTCAACGGGCTCGATTCCAGCGCGCGTTTAGATAGCAGAAAGAGCTTCAGCGTTCTGGCGGGGTTTATGGGAGTCATTGCTGCGGCGTTGCTTGATATTTTGCCGATTATCAATGGGCTTGCCGCTTACCTGTTGGTACTGGTTGCCACTGGCATTATTTCTTTCACCGAAATTCGACGGCGCTTTCCGGTCGACATCGTTGTGATTGTCGGTTCGGCGCTGTCGCTTGCTCAGCTAATGATCTCCAGTGGCTTGTCAGAGCGCATGGGCAATATGCTGATGACGGTATTTAACGGTTGGGGGATCTATGGAGCATTGGTTGCGGTATATCTACTGACGCTAATCCTTACGGAGCTGGTGACCAACAATGCTGCAGCGGCACTCTCTTTTCCTATAGCCTACAGTTTGGCGGTGAGTTACGGCGCGGATCCTATGCCTTTTATTATGGCGATCTTATTCGGTGCCAGCGCCAGTTTTATTTCTCCCTATGGTTATCAGACCAATTTATTGGTCTATAGCGTGGGAAATTACAAATTAATAGATTACTTACGGGTAGGGTTACCGATCTCCATTGTGTATTCAGTGGTTGTACTTGCGTTGATCCCTCAGCTATTTCCTTTTTAATATGATTTTTAATCGTATGTCATGAAACGGAGTTAAATATGACAGCCGCGGTTCAGCCTCATGATGATGAGAATGTTGTATGGCACAGCCATCAGACAGATAAGGCCTTTCGTGCCAAGCAAAAAAAGCAAAAGCCTTGTGTAATGTGGTTCACCGGGTTGAGTGGCGCCGGGAAATCAACGGTTGCCGGTGCCCTGGAGTCCCGTCTAGCGGAGTTGGGCCATCATACCTATCTTCTTGACGGTGATAATGTCCGACATGGATTGTGCCGTGATCTTGGGTTCTCGACGGAAGATCGCCGGGAAAACATCCGACGCATAGGTGAAGTCGCAAAGTTGATGGCTGATGCTGGGCTTATTGTATTAAGTGCTTTTATTTCCCCACATCGTCAAGAGCGTCAGTTGGTCCGTGACTTACTACCTGAAGGTGAGTTTCTTGAGGTATTTGTCGATACGCCGCTGGCTGAATGTGAGAAGCGTGATCCGAAAGGCTTGTATAAGAAAGCCCGAGCAGGTGAAATTAAACAGTTCACAGGGATCGACTCTGAATATCAGGCTCCGGAATTGCCAGAGATCCATTTACAAGCTGGTGAGGCATCGGTCGCAGAGTTGGTAGAGCTGTGTTTGGAGTCGTTGAGACAACGTCAGATCATCCGCTAATAAAAGGAGTCGCTACGAGTGAGTACTCTACTCGAATCGATATATGGCATAGCGCTTGAAGCCGGAGAAGCTATCATGGAGCGCTATCATGGCAATGTTCAGGTTTCTGAGAAGGCTGATAGTAGCCCGGTGACCGAAGCAGATCTCGCAGCCAATACCATTATTGTTGAACAGCTAAAAGCGTTAACGCCAGACATTCCTATTCTTTCTGAAGAGTCTGCTCATACTCCTTGGCCTGAGAGGCAGCATTGGTCTTCTTTTTGGCTGGTGGATCCTCTTGATGGCACTAAAGAGTTTTTGCGCAAGAATGGTGAGTTTACTGTCAACATTGCTCTGATTGAGAATGGTAAGCCAACCATAGCGGTTGTCCATGCTCCGGCATTGGACAAGTCTTGGTTAGGAGATAGTGAAAAGGCTTGGCTTCAGACAAAAGCAGGACGAGATCAGATAAAGGTTCGACCTGCAACTGTACCAACTGTGGTGGGCAGTCGTTCTCACCCTAGTCCAGACATGGAGAGTTATCTCGAAAAACTGGGTGAGCACAAAATGGCGGAAGTTGGTTCATCGCTGAAGTTTTGCTTGGTTGCCGAAGGTCGAGCACAATTTTACCCTCGGTTAGGTCCCACTATGATGTGGGATACCGCTGCCGGACAATGCATAGCGGAAAGCGCAGGAGCAACGGTGAAGCAGTTCAACGGTGATACATTAAGTTACCATCGAGAAGAATTGTTAAACCCATATTTTGTTGTAGCTATTTAAAGTCACTGTTTTTCGACAATATTAAGGCAGCCACTGGCTGCCTTTTTTTGCGAATTCTCTAAAACAAGACCACTCTACTCCGTTATTGGCTACGCTTATTCTACTGCAATGAGTTTTGACGCTTTGATTGGGGGAGTTGAATAGCTTTATTTGTTGTCATTTTTATAGGTTATGGCTTGAATTATCAGCAATCGATGAAAAAGTTCAAAAAACTGGTTGTCATATTCTTCACCCTCCCTATAATGCCGCCTCACCGACAAGGAACAACGATACTTAGTAAGCTATTTGCAAACTGTGTATAACTTGTAGGTAAGTGGGATATCTAAGAAAACAATTGAAAAAAGGTGCTTGACACCAGTTTGAAATTGCATAGAATTGCCATCCTCTTCAGTAAGTAAGTCGAAAGCGCTAAAAAATAAGCTTTTGCATTATTGAAGTGAGTCAGGAAGCGGTTTTGAAAAAATCAAAAAACAGCTTGACTTAAAAATAGAGGCGCGTAAGATACGCAGCCTAGCCAACACAAAGTGTTAGCGAAACGTTCTTTAACAATTTGACCATGCAATCTGTGTGGGCACTCGTGAAATGATTAGTCAAACCTTTTGTCTTCACTCCTTTTTGTCTTCACTTTTATAAAGTGAAAGTAAATTGGGAAGTGAAAGCAAATTTGGCATCAGTGAACTGAGTGACCAATACAAAATAGCTTATGTTATTTTGGCACAGTCAATTCGAGTTCTCGTTACTAGCTTCTAGTAATGGAAACTCAATCAGTATTCATTGAGCCGACCAAAATCTTAAATT
>NZ_RSEJ01000253.1 GCF_009910675.1 Photobacterium alginatilyticum
AAAGCTGAACGAGGCGCTGCCTTTCTCCGAGTCGCTGTAGAGGGTATCGCCAAAGGCCACRCTGTGACCGCTCGGCGCCTGCGTATCCACCGTCAGTGMCAGCTGGGTGGCCGCGGTATTGCCGTTGCCCGCCGCGTCGGTGAAGCTATCGGCATTGATGTCCAGCGTCGCCGTKGCTTCSGAGTCAGCCGTCGGGGTGAAGAGTACGCTGTACTGGGTAGCGCTGGTWGACACGAAGTTTGTCAGGCTACCGCCCGTTACGCTGATATCRCCAATGTTGAAGTCGCTGCTGGCCTCGCTCAGAACAATACTGATGGTGGCYGTCTCGCCCGCTTTCAGCTGCGTRTCCGAGGCRCTGAAGGTGGTGACCGTCGGCCTGGTTTTATCCAGCGTGGCCGTATCCGTCACCGCCGTCGCCGCATTGCCCGCGCTGTCGGTCACTGTCACCGACAGCGTCAGGGTGCCGTCGTTCAGG
>NZ_RSEJ01000254.1 GCF_009910675.1 Photobacterium alginatilyticum
AGTAGTTTTACTCCTTAAAAACTCTCTCAATTGAGAGATATAAGTAAGAGAAAGAAAAATATGGGTTTTTTTTTTTGTAGAAAACATGTAAAAATTTTGACAAATTYACCCCATTTTCACATGCAAYCAACGGTGATGTCCTCACCCCYSAACTAGCTYGGACAGTGTCMTCACTGACTAGAGTGATCATAAAACATCAACGTTGATAKCATGCAAATCCTAGTATGCAGACYCAAAAACAGGACTRAACAATATTTACWARGKGTTTCTTCTTCTTTTTTTTTTTTTTTTGGTTTTCTAATTTTCYGACCTTGAAAGGAGTTACTCRTGTTTATCTAGCTGGTAGGGTGAGTAAGAGTTTTTTCCAAAGACGAAACTGACAATGAATACATGAACTTATCTAGCGCAACGCCTCAGCATCTCTGTTTACGCGTCCCCAGATCAAATTCAAAAATGTTTGCCCATTAGG
>NZ_RSEJ01000255.1 GCF_009910675.1 Photobacterium alginatilyticum
CCATTCMGGAACAAGAAAATGACATCGYGATTTGGATCTCAATGAAAAATACATCAATGATAAGTTAATTCGATAARTTTKAAATTCTTTTTTATATTCTTTCTAATCTAAGATAAGAAAARGAGTCAAAAAAMTTCTTTATTGAAAAATAAAAATCGAAGAARAAGYCCTTTCGTTAAAAGTTAGAAAGAGCCTACTATGCTATATGATATGAAAAAACRAAAGRGGGCTGGAATCTAYACATTGATTTTKTCRGAATTTTTTTTGAACCGTATGCWGAAAAAAGTGCATGKACGGTTCCTAAGGGATACAACTTTACCCGAATCAACCGACTTTATCGAGAGAGATTACTTTTTTTAGGCCAAGCAGTTGATAGCGAGATCTCRAATCAACTTATTGGTCTTATGGTATATCTSAGTATTGAGGATGATACCAAAGATCTTTATTCGTTTATAAACTCTCCTGGT
>NZ_RSEJ01000038.1 GCF_009910675.1 Photobacterium alginatilyticum
AAGTGCGTATGATTACAATAAAAAAGGGTCTGGATATCCCAATTTCAGGGACTCCTGCCCAGGCGATACATGATGGTAAGACCATCACACGAGTCGCCTTGCTTGGCGAAGAATATGTTGGTATGCGTCCTACAATGCATACCCGCGTAGGGGATGTAGTGAAAAAAGGCCAGGTTCTTTTTGAAGACAAGAAGAACCCAGGCGTTAAGTTCACTGCACCAGCCAGCGGCAAGGTTGCAGAAATTAACCGTGGTGCGAAGCGTGTTCTACAGTCTGTAGTGATCGATGTAGAAGGCGACGAGCAAGTAAYATTCAACCGCTACGAAGCAGCTCAGCTGGCTCAGCTAGAGCGCAGCAAAGTTGTCGAGCAGCTTGTTGAGTCAGGTATGTGGACGGCTCTGCGTACACGTCCTTTCAGCAAGGTTCCAGCGGTAGATGCACAAACTCAGGCTATCTTTGTCACCGCTATTGATACCAATCCTCTGGCGGCCAACCCGGAAGTTATCATCAATGAACAAAGCGATGCTTTTGTAGCCGGTCTGACGCTTCTGTCTCGTCTGACTAGCGACAAGGTGATGGTTTGTAAATCTGGTGCTAGCCTGCCTCGTTCGAACGAAGCCAATATCGAAGAGCATGTATTCAACGGTCCACACCCTGCTGGYCTTGTGGGTACCCATATCCACACGCTATTTGGTGCAAACCTGGAGAACGTGGCATGGCACATCAACTACCAGGATGTGATTGCATTCGGTAAGCTGTTCCTGACYGGTGAGCTATACACTGATCGCGTTGTTTCTCTTGCCGGTCCTGTTGTAAACAGCCCTCGTCTGGTACGTACTCAAATTGGTGCGTCTGTCGATCAGATCACCGACTCTGAGCTAATGCCAGGTGAGTTGCGTGTGCTTTCAGGCTCAGTACTGAATGGTCTGCATGCGATTGGTGCTCATGCCTACCTTGGCCGTTACCACCTACAGGTAACTGCACTTCGTGAAGGTCGCGAGAAAGAGCTTCTTGGCTGGATTGCACCAGGTAAGAACAAGTTCTCTGTGACTCGCTCGTTCCTTAGCCAGTTCTTCCCTGGCCAGTTGTTCAATATGACAACGTCGACGAATGGTAGTGAGCGTTCAATGGTGCCAATCGGTAACTACGAGCGAGTAATGCCGCTTGATATTGAACCGACATTGCTACTTCGTGACCTGTGTGCMGGTGATGTTGACAGTGCACAGCAGCTAGGTGCACTAGAGCTTGACGAAGAAGATCTGGCTCTATGTACATTCGTATGCCCAGGTAAGTATGAGTTCGGCCCACTTCTACGTGAGTGCCTGGATACAATTGAGAAGGAAGGGTAATTCATGAGCCTCAAGAATTTACTCGAGCAGGTCGAGCACCACTTTGAGCCGGGTGGCAAGCACGAGAGATGGTTTGCGCTTTATGAAGCGTTTGCCACTCTTATGTATACRCCGGGTCAGGTGACGCGTTCTGGCTCGCACGTGCGTGATAGCATCGATCTGAAACGCATCATGATCATGGTGTGGTTTGCCGTTTTCCCAGCCATGTTCTGGGGGATGTACAATACCGGTCACCAGGCTGTTGTTGCACTCAACCACATGTACGCCGGTGAGCAGCTGGCTGCGATTATCGYAGGTGACTGGCACTACTGGCTGACAGAAATGCTGGGTGGCACCTTGTCGGCAGACGCTGGCTGGGGTAGCAAAATGCTACTGGGTGCGACGTTCTTCCTGCCTATCTACGCGGTTGTTTTTGCCGTAGGTGGTTTCTGGGAAGTGCTTTTCTGTATGGTGCGCAAGCACGAAGTTAACGAAGGCTTCTTTGTTACTTCTATCCTGTTCGCACTTATCGTTCCGCCAACACTACCACTTTGGCAGGCAGCACTGGGTATTACCTTCGGTGTTGTTGTGGCGAAAGAAATCTTCGGTGGTACAGGCCGTAACTTCCTGAACCCTGCGCTTGCAGGTCGTGCCTTCCTATTCTTCGCCTATCCGGCTCAGATCTCTGGTGATCTGGTTTGGACTGCGGCAGATGGCTTCTCGGGTGCAACGGCACTGAGCCAGTGGGCGAACGGCGGCCAGGCTGGTGTGATCAAYACSGTGACTGGCGAAGCAATCAGCTGGATGGATGCGTTTATCGGTAACATCCCGGGTTCAATCGGTGAAGTGTCGACGCTGGCTATCATCCTTGGTGGTGCAATGATCGTGTTCATGGGCATCGCTTCATGGCGCATCATCGCAGGTACCATGATTGGTATGATTGCGACGGCTACTCTGTTYAACATCATTGGTTCTGACACTAATGCAATGTTCAGCATGCCTTGGCACTGGCACCTGGTTCTGGGTGGTTTTGCATTCGGTATGATGTTCATGGCAACCGATCCTGTGTCTGCGGCATTTACCAACAAAGGTAAGTGGTGGTACGGCGCACTCATCGGTGTTATGGCGGTGCTGGTACGTGTAGTTAACCCGGCGTACCCAGAGGGTATGATGCTGGCGATTCTATTCGCTAACCTATTCGCACCTCTATTTGACAACCTAGTGGTTCAGGGCAACATCAAACGGAGACTAGCTCGTCATGTCAAGTAATAACGATAGCATTAAGAAAACGCTGATTGTTGTTATCGCATTGAGCTTAGTGTGCTCTATCGTGGTATCAACCGCAGCCGTTAGCCTGCGTCCGCTTCAGCAGAAAAATGCCGTACTGGATGTTCAGCGCAATATCCTTTCAGTTGCWGGCCTGCTTGAAGAAGGCACTAACGTAACCGAAGCTTACCATCAGTTCATCGAACCAAAACTGGTTAACCTTGAAACYGGTGAGTTTGTCGAGCAATCTGAAGCTGGCGTCGYACCTGCTGAATACAAGCAGCGTGCCGCGGCTAAAGATCCTAGCCAGTCTATCAAGCTATCTGGTGATCAGGACAAGGCAAAAATCATTCGCCGCGCGAATATTGCCACGATTTACCTGGTTAAAGATGCAAGCGACAACACTGAAAAACTGATCCTGCCTGTTCACGGTAATGGTCTGTGGTCAATGATGTACGCGTTTGTTGCAGTCGAGACAGACGGCAACACCGTATCGGGTATTACTTACTACGAGCAGGGMGAAACACCTGGGCTGGGTGGTGAAGTAGAAAACCCGAACTGGCGTGCTCAGTTTGTTGGCAAGAAGCTGTTTGATGAGAACAACAAGCCAGCAATTCGTGTTGTCAAAGGTGGCGCTCCTGCCGGCGATCTATACGGTGTAGATGGTCTGTCTGGTGCAACCTTGACAGGTAATGGTGTACAGAACACCTTCGACTTCTGGCTGGGTGATATGGGCTTTGGTCCATTCCTGACTAAGGTTCGTGAGGGAGGCCTAAACAATGGCTGATGCTAAAGAAATGAAAAAGATTCTGTTAGCGCCGGTTGTTGACAACAACCCAATCGCGCTTCAGGTTCTTGGTGTTTGTTCTGCTCTGGCAGTAACAACCAAACTAGAAACAGCGTTTGTTATGACGCTGGCGGTAATTTTCGTTACGGCGTTTTCTAACTTTTTCGTATCACTGATCCGTAACCACATTCCTAACAGTGTGCGTATCATTGCCCAGATGGCAATCATCGCTTCACTGGTAATCGTGGTTGACCAGGTACTGAAAGCCTTTGTTTACGACATCTCCAAGCAGCTGTCTGTATTCGTTGGTCTGATCATTACCAACTGTATCGTCATGGGGCGTGCAGAAGCGTATGCGATGAAGTCTGCGCCGCTGCCATCTCTTATCGACGGTATTGGTAACGGCCTGGGTTACGGTTTCGTACTTATCACTGTTGGTTTCTTCCGTGAACTACTGGGTTCGGGCAAACTATTCGGTGTTCAGGTTCTACCGCTGATCTCTGAAGGTGGCTGGTACCAGCCAAACGGTATGATGCTGCTTGCACCATCAGCGTTCTTCCTGATCGGTTTCATGATCTGGGCTATTCGTATTTTCCGTCCAGAACAAGTAGAAGCGAAGGAGTAAGGGGACCATGGAACATTATCTAAGCCTTTTAGTTCGTTCGATCTTTATCGAGAACCTGGCACTTTCGTTCTTCCTGGGTATGTGTACATTCCTGGCCGTTTCCAAGAAGGTTAAAACGTCTTTCGGTCTGGGTGTTGCGGTTACCGTTGTACTGGCTATCGCCGTACCTGCGAACAACCTGATTTACAACCTGCTGTTGAAAGACGGTGCGATTGTTTCAGGCGTTGACCTGAGCTTCCTGAACTTTATTACCTTTATCGGTGTAATCGCGGCACTGGTACAGATCCTGGAAATGGTTCTGGACCGCTTCTTCCCGCCGCTATACAACGCACTGGGTATTTTCCTGCCGCTGATCACAGTTAACTGTGCCATCTTCGGTGGCGTATCTTTCATGGTACAGCGTGATTACAACTTCGCTGAATCTGTGGTTTACGGTGTTGGCTCCGGTATCGGCTGGTTGCTGGCAATCGTAGCGCTTGCGGGTATCCGCGAGAAGATGAAGTACTCTGACGTACCTCCTGGTCTGCGTGGCCTGGGTATTACATTCATCACCGTTGGTCTAATGGCGTTGGGCTTCATGTCCTTCTCCGGTGTTCAGCTGTAATCAGGAAAATAAGGAATAATCAATGGATATTATTCTTGGCGTAGTTATGTTCACCCTGATTATCCTGGCTCTAGTATTAGTGATCCTGTTCGCTAAATCTAAGCTGGTACCATCAGGTGACATTACTATCTCAGTAAATGGTGATCCGGAAAAAGCAATTCAAACGGCTGCCGGTGACAAACTACTTAGCGCTCTTTCTGCAAATGGTATCTTTGTATCATCTGCATGTGGTGGCGGTGGCTCATGTGGCCAGTGTCGTGTGAAGGTGAAATCRGGTGGCGGTGAYATTCTGCCGACYGAGCTTGACCACATCACTAAAGGTGAAGCACGTGAAGGCGAGCGTCTTGCTTGTCAGGTTAACGTGAAAACCGACATGGATATCGAGCTGCCAGAAGAGATCTTCGGTGTTAAGAAGTGGGAATGTACTGTTCTTTCTAACGACAACGAAGCGACCTTCATCAAAGAGCTTGTGCTGCAGATCCCAGAAGGCGAGGAAGTACCTTTCCGTGCTGGTGGTTATATTCAGATTGAAGCTGAACCGCATCACATCAAATACGCTGACTTCGATATTCCTGAGGAATACCGTGAAGATTGGGACAAGTTCAACCTGTTCCGCTATGAGTCAATCGTTAAAGAGCCATCAATCCGTGCTTACTCTATGGCGTCATACCCGGAAGAGAAAGGCCTGATTAAGCTTAACGTACGTATTGCAACGCCGCCGCCAAACAACCCTGACGTGCCACCGGGTGTGATGTCCTCATACATCTGGTCACTGAAAGCTGGCGACAAGTGTACTATTTCCGGTCCGTTCGGTGAGTTCTTCGCGAAAGAGACTGATAATGAAATGGTATTCATCGGTGGTGGTGCCGGTATGGCACCAATGCGTTCTCACATCTTCGATCAGCTACTTCGTCTTAAGTCTAAGCGTAAGATGACTTACTGGTACGGTGCCCGTTCTAAGCGTGAAATGTTCTATGTTGAAGATTTCGATACGCTGGCWGCGGACAACGARAACTTCGAGTGGCATGTTGCCCTGTCTGATCCACTGCCAGAAGATAACTGGGATGGTTACACAGGCTTCATCCACAACGTGATCTACGAGAACTATCTGAAAGATCACGAAGCACCAGAAGATTGTGAATACTACATGTGTGGTCCACCAATGATGAACGCTGCCGTTATCGGCATGTTGAAAGATCTTGGTGTCGAAGACGAAAACATCCTGCTGGATGACTTCGGTGGCTAATAAGCTGCACCGCTAGAAGAAATTGGCTGATCCGGTTTGGGTCAGCCTTTTTTCGTAAACAGTATAGAAAACGTTTTTTATTGTGGTCATAACAACGGCTGCGCCAGTCAGGTGAAGCGATGACCCTAATAAAAAGTGACCCGTTGAAATCGAGAGTTGTTGAATGAAGATGTTTCTACGCAAGGCAATAATGCTGTTTGTCTTTGCTGTCACCCTGTCGGCATGCAGTGATCAGCGTGAATTGATCCACTTAAATGGATCGACGATGGGAACCTATTACTCAATCAAACTGATCAAGCAGGAGGGGCTACCAGATAGTAGCGTCATACAGACAGAGATCGATCGCCGCCTCGAGCTGGTCAACGATCAAATGTCGACTTACCGCAAGCACTCTGAGCTTAGCCAGTTCAACCAGCATCAGAGCAACCAGCCGTTTGAAGTGTCTGCCGATACTGCCAAGGTTATTGCTGAGGCGATCCGCCTGGCCAAGTTGACGGATGGTGCGCTTGATGTGACTGTCGGCCCGGTGGTTAATCTATGGAGCTTCGGACCGGAAGCACGTCCGGAAAAAACGCCGACGGATGAAGAGCTGGCTGCACGCCGTGACATCGTGGGTATCGAGCACTTGTCGGTCGCTGGCAATACGCTGACGAAAAAAATTCCAGAGCTGTATGTTGATCTGTCTTCGATTGCCAAAGGCTTTGGGGTAGACGTTGTTGCCGGTTACTTCGATGAGCTGAATGTTGTTGATTACATGGTTGAAATTGGCGGAGAGCTCACTATGCAGGGCAATAACGTTAAGGGCAAGCCTTGGCGTATTGCTATCGAGAAACCGACTGATGACGGTAGCCGAGCGGTACAGGAAATCATTGAACCGGGTGACATGGCTGTGGCAACATCGGGTGATTATCGCAATTACTTCGAGGAAGACGGCGTGCGTTATTCGCACCTGATCGATCCGAAGACGTGCAAACCGATCACTAACCGGGTTGTATCGGTAACGGTTCTCCATCCATCGAGCATGACTGCTGATGCGCTGGCAACAGCATTTTCTGTGATGGGAGAAGAAAAGTCACTGGAGCTGGCACAGCAAGAGAGTTTGCCGGTGTTGCTGGTTGTTAAAACCGAACAGGGCTACAAAGAGTATACCTCGGATGCCTTTGTTCCTTATTTGCAGAAGAAGTAGAGAGTTATCATGGTCGTATATCTAACCACGTTTGCTGTCTTTTTGCTGGTTATCGTAGCCATGGCTGTGGGCTACATTTTCCAGCGTAAAACGGTGAGCGGAAGCTGTGGCGGTCTTGACGGTATCGGGATTGCCAAAGAGTGTGATTGCCCGGAACCGTGTGACGCCCGTAAAAAGCGCGAGGCACGTGAAGCAAGACATGCAGAGTGGAAGAAAAATCAGATCATCTGATTCCTATCCACCCGAGCCACTAGAAAAAGCCTGAGCATGCTCAGGCTTTTTTATGGCAGGCAGACGGTAAACTAAATACTCTGGGCAACCTGTATTTGGTTCCTGCCACTTTCCTTGGCCCGGTAGAGATAGCTATCGGCAGTCTTGAGCAGGTCGCTAAGGGACTGGTTACCACTTACGGTGCCAATGCTGATTGTGACATTAAGCGTTGAGTTCTGATAGATAATATCCAAGCCATCGATGGACTGCCGTAACGCCTCCAGCCGGCTGGTGAACAGCTCAAAGTCTCCGCAGCTCAGAATGCAGAATTCTTCGCCGCCAAAGCGCGCGACAATGTCATCGGGAAAATGTTGCTGCAGTTGCTGACTGACCTGGATCAGCACTTCATCTCCGGCATCATGGCCGTATGTATCATTGACCTTTTTGAAAAAGTCGATATCAACCATGGCAATATTGCGAAATTCGCAACGGTCCTGGCTGCAGCTGTGATTGAAGAAGTAACGCCGGTTCCAAAGCCCGGTCAGTGAGTCCTGGTTGGCCATGCGATACAGTTTGTCAGCGGTATCCTTCATATTCAGGATATGGTGAATGCGGCAGTAGAGCTCTTCCTGATTAAATGGCTTTTTAAGGAAATCATTGGCGCCTGCTTTAAGAAACAGGGCTGTCATTGCATCGTCGTTACTGCCTGAAAGGCCGAGTATGGCAAGCTGGTTACGGCTGTACTGCTGGCGGATTTCCCGAACCATAGTGATCCCGTCTTTTTCAGGCATGTCATGATCGGTGATGATCAGGCTGATGTCAGGGTGTTGTTCCAGTTGCGTAATTGCCTCCTGGCCGTGGCAGGCTTCTATGACCTCGAGGTTTTGCCGCCTTAGCAGGTTGACCAAATGGTGACGGACGGTGGCAGAATCTTCCACCACCATGGTTTTGTGCTGATCATTGGCCTCAAGTCGCTGCAATAGCGGAATGAGGTAAGAGACAGAAGCCGGACTGTCTTTCAGCAGGTAGTCGATAACGCCCTTGGACAGAACGGTATCGCGGATCTGCGTGCTGAATTGCGCTGTTAGCACAATGACCTTAAGGTTTTGGCTCAAGACGAGATCAATGATTTCCCCGTCCTGACCATCCGGGAGGCAGTAGTCGAGTACAGTACAGAGAAAGTCTTTCTGCGCCGAAAGGATTTCTCTGGCCTGAGCAATAGTTTCGGCAAATACGGGCTCAAAACCTGCCTGTGTTAGCTGGATGTTGAGGTAATTTCGAAAGGCTCTGCTGTCTTCTACGACAAGGATTTTATATACCGACATTATTATTCCTTTACCCGATAGTGCAGGTCGTTACAGCTATCCTTGTGATTTTGTTTATTGAGTAATAGCATTTTTACGCCCTCAGCGGCAACACAAGATGCGCATAATTGTGCTGCGACGGGAGTAATCCTGGCCGTTTGTCTCAGATTCTGGCAACTGTATAAAAAAACAGTGGTATAATGGATGTATCCAGCGTGAGAGATTTCAATACTGAAGCCGTTAATTTCAGAGAGCTATGCCGCAGCCAAATGTCATACCCGCCCCCACTGCTACAGTGCAGCGTAAAATTATCCATGTCGATATGGATTGCTTTTTCGCCGCCGTTGAGATGCGTGATAACCCGGATCTGAAGAATAAGCCGATAGCTATCGGGGGACGTTCGGAGCAGCGTGGGGTGCTGAGTACCTGTAACTATCTGGCTCGCCAGTATGGAGTCAGATCAGCTATGCCGACAGCACAGGCGATGAAGTTGTGTCCGCACCTGACGCTTGTTGCCGGGCGGATGGGAGTATATCGCGAGGTATCGAAGCAAATCCGGGCAATCTTTCAGCGCTACACTGATAAAATTGAGCCCCTTTCGCTGGATGAGGCCTACCTGGATGTTACCGAATGTGAGGTGATGCATGGTTCGGCGACACTGATTGCTCAGGATATCCGCCGGGCAATCAGGGAAGAGCTGGATCTGACGGCGTCAGCTGGCATCGCACCTGTCAAGTTCATTGCCAAGATAGCATCGGATCTGAACAAGCCCGATGGCCAGTATGTAGTTACGCCTGACGATATCCCCGATTTTGTTGCTAATCTGAAGCTGGAGAAGATCCCGGGGGTTGGCAAGGTCACTATCCAGAAGCTACATGAAAAGGGGTTGTATATCGGCAGGGATGTCCAGGAGTATGATCGGCATTTGCTGCTGCAGCAGTTCGGTAAATTTGGTCAGTCTCTGTGGTCGCGGGCGCACGGGATCGATAATCGTGAAATTGTGGTTGAGCGCGAGCGCAAGTCGGTAGGTGTCGAGCGGACTTTTTCGAAGAATATCATCAGCTATGAGCAGTGTTGGCAGGTTGTCGAGGCGTTGTATCCCGAGCTGGAAAAACGTCTCAGGAAGGTGCGGCCGGAACTCAATATTGCCAAACAGGGGATTAAGGTTAAGTTTGCCGATTTTCAGCAGACAACAGTGGAGCACAGCCAGCCCAAGCTGGATAAGGCCCAGTTTGTCGGCCTGCTCAACGAGGCGTTGACCCGGCAGAAGGATAGGGAGATCAGGCTGATAGGGCTAAGTGTCGGGCTTGAACAAGGGCTCAGGGCACAGCAGCTCTCTTTCGAGGGTTTTTAGTGACAAAAAAGCGAGCCTCTATTGCTAGAGACTCGCCTTTTATTAAACGGATCTTGTCATTACTTAACCGGAATTGCCTTCAGGATAGCAACCATCTGTTCCCAGAACAGACCTACCGTTTCAATGTTCACTTTCTCGTCTGGCGAGTGCGGGAACTTGATTGTCGGGCCGAAGGAGATCATATCCATATTCGGGTACGGTTCTTTGAACAGACCGCACTCTAGGCCGGCGTGGATCACCATGATATTCGGTGTTCTGCCGTAGATGTTCTTGTACGTTTCGCGGAACAGGTGCATCACTTCTGAGTCTGCATCTGGTTTCCAGCCTGGGTAGGCACCAGAGAATTCGCACTGGGCACCGGCCAGCTCGGCAACGGCCTTAAGCATGCCTTCTACATTACTGCGACCAGAGTCGATCAGTGAGCGGATCAGACAAAGAATAGTGATTTTGTCAGCGTCGGTGGTAATAACACCGACGTTTAGTGAGGTCTCAACCACACCTTCGATGTCATCACTCATGCGGAGCACACCGTTCGGGCAGGCATTCAGTACCGCATAGACACGCTTCTGCGCTGTTTCGGTCAGTACGTCAGCAGGCAGTTCTGCAGGCTCGACAAACAGGTTGATGTCGGTTTCGACCTTGCCCAGTTCAGCAGTCAGAATTGACTGGTAGTGGGTGAATAGCTCGTTTAGCTTGTCAACGTTGGCAGCCGGTAGTGTCGCCAGGGCAAAGGCTTCACGTGGGATTGCATTACGCAGGCTACCGCCGGTCAGGCTAGTCAGACGCAAGCCAAGCTCTTCAGCGTGGGCAAACAGGAAGCGACCCAGCAGTTTGTTGGCATTGCCACGGCCGGTGTGAATGTCACAGCCAGAGTGACCGCCTTTCAGGCCTTTGATCACCAGTTTAACTGCTGCATGTTCAGCCGGTACTGTCTCACGCTCAATATCCAGCGTGATTGAACCGTCGACGCCGCCAGCACAGCCCATGTACACTTCACCCTCTTGCTCAGAGTCTGTGTTCAATAGGATGTCGCCTTCCAGCCAACCTTCTTCCAGGCCGAATGCACCTGTCATACCGGCTTCTTCATCGATAGTCAGCAGGACTTCCAACGGACCGTGCTCAACATTTTTTGCAGCCAGCACAGCCAGACATGCGGCCATACCCATGCCGTTGTCAGCACCTAGGGTCGTGCCCTTGGCTGTAACCCATTCGCCGTCAATGTAAGGCAGAATCGGATCTTCTGTGAATTCGTGTTCAGTGTCTTCATTTTTCTGCGGCACCATATCAATGTGGGCTTGCAGAACAACACCTTTACGGTCTTCCATGCCCGGAGTCGCAGGCTTTTTGATAAAGACGTTACCGACCGCATCACGACGTACTTCTAGCCCTTCACCTTCGGCAAATTTGATGATGTGCTGAGCGAGTAGCTCTTCATGCTTTGAAGGGTGGGGAATTGAACAGATTTGATCGAAGAATTGCCACACAGGTTGCGGTGACAGTTGACTGATTTCAGACACAGCAGTCTCCCTTATAAACTATTGGGCTTGAGCGATTCACTAGCTGAATATTGGCCAATGAACTATTTTATCTAGCAGAATAAACTATCGCGATTGCTTCAAGGATACCACTGTGTCTGAAACGTGGACAGTTAAATCTTAAATTGCGAAATATGGGCATTAAGATTGTGACCGCTCGCAAGAAGTTGCTCACTGGCAGCTGATATTTGCTCTCCTTGCTGAACGGTTTTTTGGCTGTGTTCCGTTAGCTGGGCAAGGTTGCTGTTGATCGCTTCGGCCGCCTGGGTTTGCTGGGTGCTGGCGTCGGCAATATGCTGGTTGAACTCACGGATAGTGGTGATCTGCTCGCCGATGGTAGTCAGCGTCCGGGCAACGTCATCGGCATGCCTGGCGGTGCTGGCAGATTGCTCTCGGGTTTGCACCAGGGCTTCACTGACCTCTATAGCCCGGGCCTGGAGGCTATCAATGATTTCTTCGATTTCGTTGGTGCTGGCCTGGGTGCGGGTCGCCAGGGTACGTACCTCGTCGGCAACCACGGCAAAGCCTCGGCCCTGTTCGCCGGCTCGGGCGGCTTCGATAGCGGCATTGAGCGCCAGCAGGTTAGTCTGGTCGGCAATGCCCCGGATCACGTCGAGCACCGAGCCGATGGTTTGCGAGTCTTTGGCCAGTGCCTGGGCACTGGTATCGGTATTATCTAACAGGCTGAGCAGAGCATGCATCTCAGCAGATGAGTTTGAGACAACAGAAATACTGGTTTTGCTCTGCTGGTGGGCATCCATGGCGGCCTCTGCTGCCTGACGTGCCGACTGCGATACCTGCTGGTTACTGGTATGAAGCTGAAGCATGGCGGCGGTCACGCTGTCGACGCCTTTATGCGACTCTGTTGCGCTGTTGACTGTGTGGGTCGCGACGGCATTGAGCTGGGTGGAGGTAGAGCTGATTTGTTCGCTGACAGGGGAGATGTCCTTCAGCATAATGCTGATCCTGCCGGCGAAGGTGTTGTAGGCTCGGGCAAGGCGGCTAAGCTCGTCATTACCATGGCTGGGAAGGCGGAGTGTCAGGTCGCCATCGCCTTCGGCAATATCCTGCATGGCCGAGAGAGTCTCTTCACAAGGGGCGGTGATGGAGCGGCCAATCGACCATGCCATCACAAACATAATGGATAACGAGCCCAGCAGGATCAGCCCGAGCTGTTTCATTTCGGCATAAAACTGGGCCTGGACGTCGTCGACATAGATGCCCGAGCCGATAACCCATCCCCATGGCTGGAATCCTTTGACATAGGAAATCTTCTCTACCGGGACTTCTGATCCGGGTTTTTCCCAGTAGTAGTCAACAAAACCGGCATCCTGTTGCTTGACCACAGCGACCATGTTCAAAAACAGCGGGTTACCGTGCGGGTCTTTAAAACCTGAGAGGTTCTTGCCGTC
Organism: Photobacterium alginatilyticum; assembly: GCF_009910675.1. Lineage (GTDB taxonomy): Bacteria > Pseudomonadota > Gammaproteobacteria > Enterobacterales > Vibrionaceae > Photobacterium > Photobacterium alginatilyticum. Next base: position 12,858 of record NZ_RSEJ01000038.1, read on the forward strand.
CAATGAGGGCTTGAAGGGGTGCATGACCATGTTAGGTGTCATGTCGTTGATCCAGAAATAGTCTTTTTCTTCATACCGGAGAGAGGCGATTGCCTGCTTGGCTTGCTGTTGGGCATCGGCACGACTTAACACGCCTTGTTGTTCCTGTTGGTAATAATAGTGAAACAGACTGTGGGCAGACTCGACGAGGTGGCGGGTTTTAAGGCGTTTCTGCTCCAGCATGCTTGACTGGTAATTGGAAGCGAAAAGAAGCAGAGGGATGAGGGACAGTACCGTGATGGTGATCCCCAGTAGATAAAGTCGCCGGCTGATAGATAATGCTCTTAGCTTATGTATGATGCCCATAACCTGTCCCTGTTTTATTGTCGTTATTATTTCCCCAGAACCCTTAGGGTATTTTGCGGCGGCATAACAAATCAAGAACTCGGTCGTAACACTTTAGTCGCGAATTGCTTAAATTGTGCAGTTCGATTCTGTAATAAAATTACAGAAAAAGGAGGCGTTGCGCACACAAAATAAAAAAGTGTGACGAAGTTAAAGAAAATGCTTGTAAGTTTATTACGGTAAGAGTATAGTTTACCCATCTTCTGGTGAAGACGAGATAACACAGTAAACCGCTCTAGGATGAGCCCGAGGTATCGCCTCCAAGGAACTGAGATTAAGTAAAGCCCTGATGGCTGAGCACTAAACGTTTTATGTGTTTTGATAACTTAATATTTATGGTGATAAAGATGAAAGCATTCGATTCAATTGCAAACTTTTGGAATAACCGTTCTGTGTTCACTGGTAACTTCCAGTACCCGAGCTCTTTCGGCTATTAATTTATGATGTTGTGTCTGAGTCCTAATGGTTCAGGCATGGTGTCCCGAGCAAGTATTGTTCACCCCCCTTTATTGAGAATTTGGAATATCCGCTTTTCGGCTATTCAAGACATTCTTCCGCCACTCCTTATTGGGGTGGCGTTTTTTTATCTATCAAATCCCTTATCTTTTGCCGTCAAACCTTGCAGTTTTTAATGTTATAGCGGTGTATTCGATTACATTGCATCTTAGGTAAGAAATTCATCATTATCTTGATGCATATTATCGTTTGCGTGCCAGTGAAAAAATTGAAACGGTTAAAAGATCAACATGATACAATAATGTTAAACCAATGAATCATAATGATTTTTGTGTTTTAAGGTGTCGGATGGGTTGTTTTTTTATTCGGTTAGACCCGTGTGCTACTGATAGTTGCGTTATTTTCTGGAAATTGCTTGCCAAGCGACATATAATCGCCCCCCAAAAATAGACCACGCAAACGTTTTCTATTTTAACTTTAACTAGCGCATATTATCTCCAAGGAACCGAGAGCAATGCTTGAGAAACTATTCAAACTGACAGAGCACGGTACGGATGTTCGCACCGAACTGTTGGCGGGTCTGACGACCTTCCTGACAATGGCCTACATTATTTTTGTAAACCCGACAATGCTGGCCACCACGGGGATGGACCAGGGGGCAGTCTTTGTTGCTACTTGTCTGGCAGCAATGGTCGGCTGTTTCATTATGGGCTTTGTCGCCAACTATCCGGTTGCTCAGGCTCCGGGGATGGGCTTGAATGCATTCTTTACCTATGGGGTAGTTCTTGGCATGGGACACACGTGGCAGGTTGCACTGGCGGCGGTATTCCTGTCGGGTCTGTGTTTTATTGCCCTGAGTGTGCTGCGTGTACGTGAGTGGATCATCAATGCGATTCCAATGGCTTTGCGGACCGGTATCTCGGCGGGTATTGGTTTGTTCCTGGCGTTCATTGCCCTACAGAGCTCGGGCATTGTGGTCGATAACCCGGCGACGCTGGTTCATGTTGGCGATCTGACAAGTTTCCCGGCTGTGATGGCTTCTCTGGGCTTTTTCCTGACCATTGCGCTTGTACACCGAGGTTATAAAGCTGCCGTACTGATTGCCATTCTTTCGGTAACGGCTCTGGGCGTGCTGTTTGGTGACATCAGCTATGGTGGCGTCGTGTCGGCACCCCCAAGCATAGCACCGACCTTTATGCAGATGGATTTCAGCGGTGCACTTGAAGTGGGCCTGATTTCTGTTGTGTTTGCCTTCCTGTTTGTCGACCTGTTCGATACCGCAGGTACCTTGGTAGGCGTGGCGACCAAAGCAGAACTGATGGATAAAGACGGCAAACTGCCGCGTCTGAATCGCGCGTTGTTGGCTGATAGTACGGCAACATCGGTGGGCGCGGTATTGGGTACGTCGAATACGACATCATTTGTCGAGAGCGTGTCAGGAGTGGCTGTGGGCGGCCGTACCGGGTTAACTGCAGTGACTGTCGGCGTATTGTTCTTCCTGGCGTTGTTCTTTTCGCCATTGGCAGGTATGGTTCCAGCTTATGCGACTGCCGGTGCGTTGTTCTATGTAGCCATTCTGATGATGTCAGGTTTGGTCAGCGTAGATTGGCGCGACTTAACAGAAGCGGCACCTGTGGTTGTCGTTTGCCTGTTAATGCCGTTAACATACTCCATCGCTGAAGGTATCGGCCTTGGCTTTATCACTTATGCTGCTGTTAAGGTTATGAGTGGCAAGGGAAGAGATGTAAATATTAGCGTATGGGTTATTGCTGCCCTGTTTCTCGCTAAAATTATCTTCTTATAACAGTTTATAAATATATCCAGCGACAATATCGCTGATTCAGAGGTTCATCGGATATGAGTAATAAGTTCATCATCACCTGGGATAACATGCAAATGTACACTCGTCAGCTGGCAGAGAAACTGCTTCCTGCTGATCAGTGGAAAGGTATTATTGCTGTTAGCCGCGGTGGTTTGGTTCCTTCAGCGATTTTGGCCCGTGAGCTTGGCATCCGTCACGTTGATACGGTATGTATCTCGAGCTACGACCACGATCACCAGCGTGAAATGAAAGTGTTGAAGCAGGCCGAAGGTGATGGTGAAGGCTTCATTGTTGTGGATGACCTGGTAGATACAGGCGGTACTGCCGAGATGATCCGCGCAATGTATCCGAAAGCCAAGTTTGTCACTGTTTGTGCCAAGCCTGCCGGTAAGCACCTGGTTGATGACTACGTAGTGGATATTGCTCAGGACACATGGATTGAGCAGCCATGGGACATGGCCGTTACGTTTGTAGACCCGATTGCCAAGCAATAGTTGCCGGTCGATGAATGACTAAAAGGAGCCGCGGAGGCTCCTTTTTTGTTTGCGATCGCAACCGTGGGCATTCAGCCCTGATGGAAAGACGGTTAACGCATAGCTCTTATGTCAGAAAGAGACTCGCCGTTGGGCTTGTTGCGATAGAAATTATTGTAGTTGATAAGGTCGATCATATCGTGACCGGTCAACTTACACTTTCTGTCTAGTTTGGTTTGGTAAGAGCCTGGGATTTGTTCGCCTGAGCCATCGAGACAGACGGCTATTTTGGCATTGACGGCACCGGACGCTGCTCCAGGATTACCGCCTAAAGACCCGCCGTTACCACCACCGTTTGAAGCAAGTACTGAGCTGGAAAGAAGTAACAGACTTATACCGAGTATTTTTTTCATACACCAACCACCGTATAAAATACTAACAGTATTATCAGCATAGCTCAGGATAGGAAATCAGCCGGAGATCTGGCAAAAAGTGACGTTTCCACCTTATTTATTCTCATTGTTGCGTCAAAGTAAGCGAATTAATTCAATGTAGCATTCATGATTTTGTCATCCGAGCCAGATACTTGCAGGTAAATGGTTGGAGGAGGTTTTGCCATCTTTTTGTTTTTGCGCGCACACTGCAATTGACTGATGGGTGGTATACTTTGGGTATCAATGTCATTGCGTATGCCGATGATTGCTTCTCGGTGGAGGCGTTTTCTCCTGAGGAAAAGGAGCGCCAAATGAGTCGTTGCGCATAGAAAGAATTCGAACAATGGAGCTTACCGTGTCTGAACCCTCTAAAACTAACTTATCCGAAAAGCTGTTTGCACCACGGCAAACCTCGAAAGAGACCTCTAGCCTGGTTAAGCTGGCTCATGTCGCCTCTAAGCCAATGCATAACGCGATCGATGGTGACAGTGAGGCAGGGTGGTATCGGATCTTAAGGCGTCCGCAATGGGCATGGCAGGGAATCGACCCGATAGAAATGGAGGCGATTCTTGCGCGGATGGCAAACTCCGAGGCCCAGCGAACCGATGACGAGCTGCTCGATACCGTGGTTGGCTACAAGCCCGGTAACTGGATTTATGAGTGGAGTCAGTCTGGCGCCATGTACCATAAGACTGCCCGGGAGCTGGTTAAGGCGGATAAGAAAGACAAAGCGGGACAGGTGCTGCTGACTGCCAGTATGTACTACAGTATCGCGGCTTACCCTCACCTGAAAGGGGATACACTTGCGGCGCAGGCAGAGCTCCAGGCGAACCAGACCTATCGTGAAGCCATGGAGTATATGCCTCATAAAATGAAAACGATCGATGTCAAATACGAAGGCAAGACGTTCCAGGCATTCATTCATCTGCCTTGCACCGATAAACTGCTGCCAACCGTGATTGTCAGCGGCGGGCTGGACACCCTTCAGTCAGACTTGTGGCGCCTCTACCATGATTATCTCGGACCGGCCGGCTTTGCGATGGTTACTTTGGACATGCCGTCTGTCGGTCACAGCGCGGCCTGGGCACTGACGGAAGATACCAGTCGATTACATCAGGCATTGTTACAGCAAATTCGCGATGTGCCTTGGGTCGACCATAACCGTGTTGCCATGCTGGGGTTGCGCTTCGGGGGCAATGCTGCTATCCGCCTTGGGTTTATTGAACCAACCCGATTGAAAACCTGCATCAGCCTTGGCGGGGCAATACACAGTGTATTGGCTGATCCCAAGCGGCTAGATGCGATGCCGCGGATGTACCTCGACATGATTGCCTCGCGAATGGGTAAAAGGGGAGTATCCCGGACCAGCCTGACTTCTCACCTTCCCGCCTGGTCGCTCAAGCAGCAGGGTTTGCTGGGGCGCCGTAAGACTGAAGTGCCGATGCTGGGGATCAGCCTGAAAAATGATCCTGTTTGTACCGACTTCGATAACCAGCTTATTGCGATGTCCAGCCGGGGCGGCAAGGCGATAACGCTTCCGGAAAAACCCCTTCACGACGGCTATCACCGAGCCTTGGAAACCGTGGTGGACTGGTTGAAAGAGAAACTCGCCTGAGGACTGCGTTCTCAGTCGTGCTATTGTAAATAAAATGTTGCTATCTCTTGGCTTTATGGCTTAAATGGAATAACGAGTGGCAGAAGCTGGGTCGTGATGAGCCCAGGCTTCTGTCTGGCACCCGATGGATGCTGTTATTGTGTTATTGACTATGGATGGAGATACGCTATGACGACTACAACAACATTTCCGCCACATGGGCGCTTGATGACGAAGCTTACTGCACTGGGCCCCTATCTGCGCCAGCAACAGTCTTCTGAGGGCCAGTTCTTTTTTGACTGCCTTGCCAGTTGTATCAGTGCCAAGAAAGAGCCGGAAGAGCGCGAGTTCTGGGGCTGGTGGCTGATCCTGACGGCCACTGAGACAGGTTTTGAATACCACTATTTCTTTGGCCGCTATGACAGTCGCGGTGAATGGCAGAGAGAAAACGTACCTGCCAAGCATGAGCAGGCCGTACTCCAGACTCTCGACGACTTTTATCCGAAATTAACAGGTTTGCTGCAAGATGAGTTCAAACTGACAGTAACTGCAGCTAGCGAGCTTGAAGAAGCAGAGCTGGGCACGGTTGCCTGATTGTGCATCAAACAGATTATCTGTAGCCAGATGAAAGAATAATGCGCTTTTATAGCGCATTTTTCTTGTGATCTAGCAAGGGGATTGATAAAACATCTGAATATAAATTTATTCATCACAATTGTTTAATCCCAATGGCAGATACTAAACATTCGAACGCTACAGAGCAGAACCTCGCGGGTGCTCACTCTTCAACAGAGACCCCGGCGGTTAGACAATCTCAGACCATCGTCGTCAAGCTGGGCACCAGCGTACTGACCGGCGGAACGTTGCAGCTTGATCGGGCCCATATGGTGGAACTGGTTCGACAGTGCGCATCGCTGCGCCGCCAGGGGCACAAGGTCATCATGGTGACGTCTGGTGCAATTGCAGCAGGGCGTGAGCACCTGGGGTATCCCGAGCTCCCCAAAACGATGGCGAGCAAGCAGCTGCTGGCGGCGGTCGGTCAGAGTCGTTTGATTCAGGAGTGGGAGAGTCTGTTTGGTATCTATGGCCTGCATGTCGGGCAGATGCTGCTGACACGGGCCGATCTTGATGACCGGGAGCGCTACCTCAATGCCCGCGATATGATCGTGGCGCTGCTGGATAACGGTATTATTCCTGTCGTCAACGAAAATGATGCGGTTGCAACCACTGAAATCAAAGTCGGTGATAACGACAACCTGTCGGCATTGGTTGGTATTCTGGCCAGTGCAGACAAGTTGCTGCTGCTGACCGATCAACCGGGGCTGTTTACCGCCGATCCGCGCAACAATCCGGATGCGGAGCTGATCCGTGAAGTCCATACTATCGATGAAACACTGCACAAGTTAGCTGGCGGTAGTGTGGGTGGCCTGGGTACCGGCGGAATGGCGACCAAGCTGCAGGCGGCCGACGTTGCCCGCCGGGCCGGTATCGAAGTGATTATTGCTGCAGGCAGCCGGCCTGATGTGATCGCGGATCTGGTCAGGGGGGAATCGGTAGGAACCCGTTTTCTGCCGCTGGAATCGCCGCTGGAGAGCCGGAAGCGCTGGATCCTGGCAGGGCCTCCGCCGGCCGGGGACATTGTGATCGATGACGGCGCAGCCATTGCAGTACAACAGCGTGGCAGTAGCTTGCTGTCTAAAGGTATCACGGAAGTCAAAGGGCAGTTTGAGCGCGGGGAAGTTACCCGGATTTTTAATACCAAGGGTGTGTTGTTGGCACGTGGTATCTGTCGTTACTCAAGCAAAGATATGGCGAAAATTGCCGGAAAGCACAGTCAGGATATTTATCAGGTCCTGGGCTACGAATACGGTCCGGTTGCCGTACACCGCGATGATCTGGTGGTGATCTGATCGCGTATGGCGACGTACTGACAATATTTTGATGATAGGGGAAGAGTGTGGATCTTGAGATTATGGGTAAAGCTGCCCAACAGGCAGCTTTCGAACTTGCTACTGCAGCGACAAAGCAGAAAAATCAGGCGCTGGCGATCATTGCCGACGAACTGGAAGCCAATAGTGATGCAATACTGGCAGCAAATGCCAAGGATATTGCTGCGGCACGTGAAGCGGGTATGTCTGATGCCTTGGTTGATCGCCTGCTGCTAAACACAGAGCGCCTGGCCGGTATTGCCGGTGATGTGCGCAATGTGATCAGCTTAGATGATCCGGTAGGTGCAGAGCTTGATAGCAGGGTGCTGGAAAATGGCATGCGCCTGAGCCGTCGCCGTGTACCGCTGGGCGTGGTGGGTGTCATTTACGAAGCGCGCCCGAACGTGACGATTGATATTGCGGCGCTGTGTCTGAAAACCGGTAATGCCAGTATCTTGCGTGGCGGCCGAGAAACCTTCCATTCTAATATGGAGTTGGTGAAAGTGATCCAGGTAGCCCTCGAGAAAGCAGGCCTGCCGGCGGCATCGGTGCAGTATATTGAAAAACCGGATCGCGAGCTGGTATCAAAGCTGCTCAAACTCGATCAGTATGTCGATATGATTATCCCGCGTGGTGGTGCCGGGCTGCACAAGATGTGCAAGGAAAACAGCACTATCCCCGTGATCATCGGTGGCTTCGGGATCAGCCATGTCTTTGTCGACAAGACAGCAGATTTGGCCCGGGCACTGGATGTGGTGGAAAACTCAAAAGTACAGCGTCCTTCAGCCTGTAATGCGCTGGATACGCTGCTGGTCAGCGAAGACATTGCCGAGGCGTTTCTACCTCGTCTTGCCGAGCGTATGAACCACAATAAGGTCGCTTTGGTGGCCGACGAAGCCAGCTTTGCATTACTGGAAGGCAAGGCGGCAGAGCTGCGTAAGGTGGCGGACGGTGACTTTGATACCGAGTGGCTGAGCTTTACCCTCGGGGTGAAAGTAGTCAAAGACGTTGATGAGGCCATTGCTCATATGCGCAAGCATAATGCCAGCCACTCAGATGCGATCCTGACCAATGACATCAATGCGGCAGAACGGTTTGTCAATGCGGCGGGCTCGGCCGCGGTATATGTTAATGCCTCGACGCGCTTTACCGATGGTGCTCAGTTTGGTCTGGGGGCCGAGGTTGCTGTATCGACCCAGAAGCTTCATGCTCGTGGCCCGATGGGGCTGGAAGAGCTGACCAGCTATAAGTGGGTGGGTGTCGCCGACTACCTGGTTCGTTCCTAGCAATTTGTTCCCTCCCTTTTTTAAGGGGATGGTTAGGGTGGGGTTACACGAACCCCCTCCCGGCCTCCCCCTTTAAAAGTGGGAGGAGCTTTCTTTTGCTCAGCTCAGCTATTTCATTTCTTACCGGCCTGGCTTTACGATTGCTCGTCCTTTTTCTCTTCGTCCTTCTGCGCCTCTTCGCGCTTTTGCTTCTCGTGCAGGTATTTGATTTTGTCGCGGTAGCCAAACTTCATGTTTGCGGTGTATTTCAAGGCCGCAATGTTGCTGACAATTACGCTGACGATGATGATGCTGATAACCCAGGGGTTGAGTAGCCATTCCACCATTTAGACCTCACAGATATTCTCTATGTACTTACTATAAAGATTACCAAGGTTTGCCAAAATCTGCGACTTTCCAGCTATTTGGTTTGCGTTAAGTGTGTGGTAAAGCAATTCTGGCGTCAGCTGTTGCAGCAAGTGCCGGCTAACGGGGTAGTAGCTGATGTGCCAGGGCTCGACGGCTACCCCGTTACGGTCTTCGGCATAGGGCAGATAGAAGCCGAATTGGGCAATGTGTTCATTAAGCCAGGTACTGAATGCCGCCTGATGTCCGCCCTGGTTGTATTCCCACGGCTCAAGCTGAAGCCGGGTTCCCTCGGGCAGGCAGTTCGCCGCATAGATATCGATATCGGTTCCCCAATGATGACGGCTGGCACCGGGCAGGGCCGACCAGCGCATGATGGCATGGATTTTCTCCAGCTCCGAAAGCTGGCTGGCATCAAGGGGCTGGCTGTTGCTATCCAATAGAGGACGGGAGCCACTGAATTTGTTGTTCCAAATCAGCAGCTGACGCTCAAAGGAGCGAAAGGCACTGGCAATCTGCAAGTCAAAGCCTGCCTGATTAGCCGCCTGCTGGAGTCGGAGAAATGCCGGCAGCATATCCCGGTGCAGCAAGTGCTGCTGGTGGTCGACAAGGTGCGAGTCGGCCTGTCCGGTAAGTTGCCCGGCGCTAAGCGGCCGGGCTGGGGTTGGGTTAGTCATTAAAGTACTTTTTCCAACACTTTTTGGTACATATCGGTGAGCTTTTCGAGATCGGCCACTTTGACACACTCATTCACTTTATGAATGGTGGCATTGCATGGCCCAAGCTCGATAACCTGCGCGCCTGTCCGGGCGATAAATCGTCCGTCTGAGGTGCCGCCGGTGGTAAGCAATTCTGGTTTCTTGTGGTTAACTTCTTCGATGGCGTCGACAACTGCCTCCAGCAACGTACCGTGATCAGTCAGGAATGGGTGGCCGCTGAAAGTCCACTTCAGATCATAGTCCAATCCGTGGGCATCGAGCACCGAGTGCACTTTGCGCTTGATGTCGTCTGCCGTCAGCTCGGTACTGAAGCGGAAGTTGAACTGAACGTGAAACTCGCCGGGAATGACATTCGAGGCACCGGTACCCGCATGCAGGTTGGCGATCTGGAAGCTGGTCGGCGGGAAATAGGCATTGCCGTTGTCCCAGGTTGTGGCAGCCAGCTCCGCCAGCGCCGGCATCGCACGGTGAACCGGGTTGTCGGCAAGGTGCGGATAGGCAACATGGCCCTGGGTACCTTTGAGTGTCACATCGCCGGTGATCGAGCCTCGGCGGCCGTTTTTGACCACGTCACCCACGGCATGGGTACTGGAGGGCTCGCCGACAATGCACATGTCTATTTTCTCGTTGCGGGCTTCCAGTGTATCGATCACCCGGGTGGTGCCGTTGATAAACGGCCCTTCCTCATCGGAGGTGATCAGCAGGGCAATTGACCCTTTGTGGTCCGGGTTGTCGGCAAGAAACCGCTCGATCGCAACGACGATGCATGCCAGTGAGCCCTTCATATCAGCAGCACCGCGGCCGTGAAGGTAGCCATCAATGATTGTCGGCTCGAAAGGCGGGGTATGCCAGAGATCCGACGGCCCGGCAGGTACAACATCAGTATGACCGGCAAAGACGAACAGTGGCGCTTCCGTGCCTCGGCGTGCCCACAGGTTGGTGGTGTCTTCGAAGACCATGGTTTCGATCTTGAAGCCGAGTTTTTCAAGACGTGCAATCATCACGTCCTGGCAGCCTGCATCTTCCGGGGTGACCGAAATTCGGCTGATAAAGTCTTTCGCCAGGGCGATAACCGGGCTATCTGACATCCTTGTATCCTTAACTATTTTTCTGCAAGTGAAGATTGGAAAATTTCCTGATACTGGGCTGGCTTGAATCCCAGATGGTAGGATTCATTGTGAACAAGCAGCGGGCGCTTGATCATCGCCGGGTACTCCAGCATCAGGGTAAGAGCAGTTTCACGGTTCAGTCCGGCCTTTTGCTCGTCACTGAGCTGGCGGTAGGTTGTACCGCGTTTGTTCACCATCGCCTCCCAGCCAAGCTGGGCCTCAAATGCTTCTAGCATCGCTTGGTCCAGGCCGTCTGTGCGGTAGTCGTGAAAGCGGTATTCGATGTTTTCTGCTTCCAACCATTTTTTCATTTTTTTGATGGTATCGCAGTTCTTAATGCCGTATGTAACTGTACAGTTTGACATCTTAAAATAATCCTAATGTTGTTCTGACTTTTAAACATGAAGATAACCGTGATGTAGGTCAAATGTCTACAGGCGGTGAGCAGTCAGATGAAGATTGGTGAAAACTATTTAGTGAACATGCCACAGCAACACAAAACGAAGATATCAAAAGCTGGTTTGGCATTAGAAAAACACCGATAACCTTGGGTAGGTTATCGGTATCTATTAATTAATTATTGTCCGGTGAATTACAATTTGTATATTGCTATATCGATACCAATCAAAAAACATAGGCAGCCAAGGTAAAAACAGATTTTCGCAAACATAACTGCTCTCCTAAACCGTTAGAATTTTTACAGCTAGACCAATCAACACAACACCCGACAAGCGATCAATGAGTACCGCGTGTTTGCGTAAGCGTTCCATTGTGTTAGGGAGTGATAGGAAACAAGCAATCAATGAATACCAAACAGCATCAAGGATTACCGGCAACAGGACAATGATCAAACGTCCCGTGAAGTTGTCAGCGTATCCAACGAATTGACTGAACAGTGCTAAAAAGAAGATGATAATCTTTGGGTTTAGTAAAGAGATAAGGAAGCCGTCACGAGCTGACTCAAATAGGGTACATTCCTTACCTGCTGTAATTCTATCAGACAGTCCACCCATAGAACGTAAAGAACAGTACCCTAAATACGCTAGGTAGCCTGCGCCAGCATATGATATTAAGTTAAAGAATACCGGAGAGCTCTTTAGGGTTAGTGCAAGCCCCGCTAGTGAGAGTGCCGCGTATATCCCCACCCCAACAGCGTGAGAGCAAGCGGTTATTACACCATGTAGCCTGCCACCAGCTAGTGTGTTGCGTGATACCATGATAACGGATTGTCCCGGCGTCATTGTACCGAGTAACGTCACGATGAAAAGTGACGCGAATACTGAAAGGGTCATTTTAACCTCTAACTTATTGAATGTATGAAATTTTGATATAACTTGGTCTTTGATTAGACCGCTACCAAGGTACGTTCAATAGGTTATTGTGTGTCGCAGCGTGTGCGACTGAGGCTTTAAATCGTTTCATCAAGCAGAACTATGCACAATTGAGATCTGTTTTTCTAGTATTATTTCATCTATTGGATATCGTTCACTGCCTATCTTGATTCATTCAAGGTAAACTTCCGTACGTCATTGCGAACCTGCTCTTCAAACTCGCCCCAATCATACACAGCTAGTCACGTTCCTACGTGATGACTCCAAGTTGCTGTCTTCTATACGTAACGGTAATTTTAAGGCGTTACGAATTCATCTCGCGTGCAGAGCAGATAAATCTAAAGACTGGCCTTGTTACAGGTATCAATGGCAACTAGCTATGGATGATTTTGGCGTATCAACAGAAAGTAATAAAAAGAATTGAGATCACGATGCACCAAAATGCCTGGGTCATAACAAATACCGATTAGTTAAGGCGGCAATTACCAAATGCGTTGATGGTATTGAGTGTAGAACGCATGAGCCGATAAGACTAAGCTGCTCATGGATATTTGTTATTGAAAAATAAGTGTTTTATCGATGCTGTGAATGCTTGTGAATACATTAATTCAGTGGCGGTTTTGCGAGGCATGATGCATATAACGTGTCACAAAAGTAACATTTTGCGGAGAAAAATGTGTTAGGAAAAATCCCTCTTTGGGGTTATTGATCTGTATCAAAAGTTAATTGTTGTTGTTAATTTTTGTAAATTGATTTCAATCAATAACCCGTTGTTTCAAAGTGGTTACATTCTGCTCCGTTCTTAACAGAAAGCCCAATATCCCTCAGCCGGGATTCAAAAGGAATGGAGTCAATAATAATGAAAAAGACTGTTTGTGCTTTAGCTGTACTCGCTACTTTATCTGTTGCCCCTCAGGCGCTGGCCCACAAGAAAGGTGATTTTCTGGTGCGTGCAGGTGCTGCCTCTGTAATGCCTAATGAAAGCAGTGATAACGTACTGGGTTCGCTGGGCGAGTTTGGTATTGATTCAAATATTCAGCTTGGCCTGACATTTGGTTATATGGTTACCGACAACATCAGTGTCGAACTTCTTGCGGCGACACCGTTTAGTCATAAGGTGTCTCTGAACGGTATCGGCGATATTGCCGAAGTCGAGCACCTGCCGCCAACGCTGATGCTTCAGTATTACTTTATGGAGAGCACCAGCAAGTGGCGTCCTTACGTCGGTGCAGGTCTTAACTACACGACTTTCTTTAACGAAGAATTCAACTCGACTGGCAAGAGTGCCAAGCTGAGCGATTTGTCACTGGATGATTCCTGGGGCCTGGCGGCAAACGTCGGTATTGATTATCAGCTAAAAGATGATTGGTTCCTGGGCGTCTCTGTCTGGTATGCCGATATCGGTACCGATGTGAACTTCAAGGCGGACGGTGCGCAGCAGTCTGTGAAAACTGACATCGATCCTTGGATCATTATGGTGTCGGCCGGATATTCCTTCTAGTGGGATAGGGATACAGCCATGGCGCCTTTGCCGTTCCTGCTATGTTCGGGATGAATCGAACCAAGTCGGAACAATTTTGTTACAACTTGTTGAAAATAAAAAGTTTGTTAGCAAATCAAAGGCGCCGTTTTCTGGCTGGAATTACGCAATATTTGAGAACTTGGTCACTGAATTGTACTTGTAGTGACCATAAATCTAATAGCTCCTTGATCAAACTCAACATCCAATTCGCCAAAGTCGGAATAATGAAGCCTCAAAATTATGGAGGTCTCAATGGAATTGAATCCGGTTTTTGCCCGTCGTCTTTACTTAGCGCTTCTTGTTGAACAGCTTGAACGCCCTAATGTTCCTAAACTCATTGAAATTACTGGCTGGCCGCGTCGTACTATTCAGGATGTATTAAAAGCCCTGCCGGGTTTTGGCATTGAGTTAGCATTTGTACAAGATGGTAAGCGCCATAATGATGGCTATTACCAATTAAGTGACTGGGGACCGTTTGACTTGCAATGGGTTGAAGCGAGAGAGCAGGACATCATTACATCCGTTTCCAGCTAATAATAAACCGCTATTCTGCGGATTATTATCATGTCTTACTTTCAGTTAACAATCTGAAACCGCTGGCTATGGCTAGGGGCAATCGTAGGCATTGCCCAATAGTGTAACCGAGGTGCCGAAAGCTTGTGGGTGATAAAGATCCACAGTATTGGCACCACGCTGCACGGCCTGGTTTTTCAGATCGTTCAGGGCACCCTTTGTCAGTGCCCGGTTGCTGATAAACCAATATGAATACCAATGCCCTTCTGAGCCGATTACCGTTCCCTTATCGGTGCAAGTCTCGAGCTGTTCTGATGCATTCCAGCGTATACGTATACTCTCGCTATGGGCATGAGGGCGCGTAGTCTCACAACCTGCTAGCAGTAACAGGATAAGTCCGACACCACGCCGAAATAGCATTATTGGCCCTGATACTCAAGGTACAGCACTGTGGCAGCCGTACGTGATTTTACTTGCAGCTTTTTCAGCAGGCTCTTCATATGCACTTTGACTGTCGCTTCCGAAATATACAACGAGTCGGCGATCTGCTTGTTGCGATACCCTTTTGCCACTTCTTTCAATATTTGCATTTCCCGATCTGTAAGTGAGTTTAACAACGAGTCTTGCTCTGAGTTGTCTTCCAGGTATTCTCGTACCAGATCACTGTAGGCCTTGCCGCCGCACAGCGCTTGTTTTAGCAGTTCAATCAGCTGCTCTGGCTCGGTATCTTTGAGCAGGTAGCCGTCGGCACCGGCCTGGATCAGCGCCTTGACATCCGAGCGGCTGTCGGACACGGTGAGAACGACAATGCTGGCGTGGATCCCCTCGGCACGCATGGCGTTCAGTGTATCGAGCCCTGACATCCCCTTCATGTTCAGGTCGAGCAGAATAAGATCGGGCTCTTTTTCGCTGGCTAGCAAAACAGCATCGGCCCCGTTGCTGGCTTCACCTACAATTTCAAAATCTGGTTCAAAACTAAGTAACTGGCTGATCCCCCGTCGCATTAGCGGGTGATCGTCCACAATCATTATCTTCCAACATGTCATAGTTATAATCCTTAAGACTCAAGCGAAAAGCTCAAGGCGACCTCACAGCCGGAGCCTTGGGTTGTATTAATTGTCAGTTCACCATTCAGGCGTGATGCCCGCTCTGTCATTATCGCCAGACCATAGTGATTGAGTTTTTCGTTGGCAGGGTCAAAGCCCTCTCCGTCGTCGTTGATCTTGATGTTAACGTGTTCGCCGTCCTGATTACAGGAAACGATGATCTCGTCTGCTTGTGCATGCTTGATTGCGTTGAGTACAGCTTCCCTGATTAACTGCAGCAAGTGTACCTGATGGTGTGCATCCAAATTCAACGACGATAAGTTGTTGTCTACAATGAGCATAGCATCTGTTTGCTCATCAAGCGGCTTGAGCATCTCAACTAATGCTTCTCCAAAATTTGCTTCTTTGATTGTCAGCCTGAACGTGCTGAGTAACTCCCGCAACTGGGTATAGGCACCAGACAGGCCGCTATCAATATCCGATATGATCTGCATGGCACTCTCGGTCTCGTTCTTGCCTAGCTGCCTTTTAAGCAGTGTGATCTGAATTTTAAGATAAGACAATGACTGGGCCAGTGAATCGTGAAGCTCGCGGGCAATGGTTGCCCGTTCTTCCATTAGCAATAATTGTTCAGCCTGTTTCTGGGCCCGGTTGTAGTAAATCCCCCGGGCAAGGGTGCGGGCGATGTTGTCGATCAGGTTTTTATCCGGGCAGGGCAGGGTATATTGCCACCACAGCTGGCCGAGCACTTGGCCGTCCAGCTCCAGATCCTGGTAGTGCCACTGCTGTTGCTCTGATGGTTTGCCCGTTGTTATCTCGGTATTGATGCCGTTGTTTTCGTCGATGACCAGCTTGGTTGCCGTCAGCCCTTCGATTTCAATCAGGGTATCGAGCATCGCCGAGAAATTCTGTGATGACAGGCGGCTGACAGAGAGTTCCTGGGAACAGTTATAGAGCACCTGCAACGATTCGTTGGCATGGCGCAGGCGACGGGTTTTCTCATCCACCGACTTTTCAAGTCCCCGGTACAGCTTGCCGAGATCGGCGGCCATTTTGGAAAAGGTACCCGCCAGAATGCCGAGTTCGTTATCACTTTTTACGTCCAGGCTGATATCAAAGTGGCCGTTTTGAATTTGTTTGCTGGCACCGACCAGCTGGTTGAGCGGTGAGACGACTTTTCGCTGGGTGAAGTGAATAGTAAACAGCGCGACAATCAGGATCAGGCTGAGTCCTATCCCGCCAGCGATGGACAGTACCTGAAGTTTGATAACAGAAAATTCTTGTAGCTCGAAGACAAATCGGTCGATCCTGTCGACAAAATTGGCAACTTCGTCGAGAAAAAGGTGCTTTTCGCCATCATTGAGCAAGGGGTGCAGGTTTTCCCAGCGACCGATGAGATTGTAGTAGTGGACTTTGATATCGGTCGGGACGGTCCAATGCTCCAGGGCAGCCATCGAGGGCGAGAACAGTGACTGTTCGAACTGGTCGAGATGTTCCGAGAACTGCGAGGAGCCGGTCTGGATGTCATAGGCCAGACGGTAGCTCTGCATCCGGAGTGAACCGGATACGTTGACGGCCTCGGCATCGTTGAGGCTGGATGCCAGCGTCAAGAGGGCAAAGCTGGTGGTCATTACAGACAGCAGCAGGATCGCCAGCATGGCACGGGCAATGGTGGTGGTGACGGGCTTGAGCGGCCGATTTCGCACTGAAATTCCTTTCTAATTTATTACCAATGACAGCTGACTGTAAATCAATTGGTTAGGTTGTTTATTGAACTATAGTTGTAATGGTCGTAGTAAATATTGTGAGGGTTGTCATTTCTGTTTCTTGATCCAAGACAATTTTACCCCCTATTTAGCCCTAACTAGGTATTTAAGCATTTCTTACGGGATTTACACTTGCTGTGTAAAAAGATGACGACTTGTGAACAGTTTTTGAGGGGTTAAGACTGTTTGTCGGCGTCGAAGAACAACCCGTAATGTGTATTTTATTCATATTACTTCACGAAAGGTAAAGCGAATGTTTGATCGTTCCCGCCGAAATTTACTTTCTCGGCGTCGCACACCTGCATTACAGCGAATGCCATGGGTTGTTGACGAAGATACATTTGTGGATAGCTGTACTCGCTGCAATAAATGTATCAGCGCATGCGAAACACAGATTATTGTCAAAGGCGACGGCGGGTTTCCTACCGTCGACTTTACACGCGGTGAATGTACGTTCTGTACCCGGTGTGCCGATGCATGTCCCGAGCCATTGTTCCACCCTACAACGGAACAACCCTGGGGTCTCAGGGCGCAAATTACTCCCGATTGTCTGGCCCAACACAAAATTGAATGCAGAAGCTGCGGTGATGTGTGCGAGGTACAGGCCATTCGATTCAAGCTCCAGGCCGGCGGCGTGGCTATACCGGAACTTGATACGGATGTGTGTAATGGGTGCGGTGCCTGTCTGCCGGTCTGTCCGGCGTCAGCCATCAGTATGTTCACAAAAGAACGAGAAGAGAAATAGCTTATGGCGCAAGAAGAAGTACATATTTCGAGCTTGGTGGTTCACGTCAAGCCTGAATACCTGGAAGTCGTAAAAGCTCAAATACTTGAATTGCCAAACACCGAAATTCACGGCGAAAGCGAAGAGGGAAAAGTCATCGTAGTTCTGGAAACCGCCAACCAGGGATACGTGACGGATACCATCGATAAGATCAATAACTTAGAACATGTATTAACAACTTTTTTAGTGTATCACCAAATTGAACACTTTGATTCGCAATCTGAGGATGATTCATGAAAATGACAAGACGTGCGTTTGTTAAGGCAAACGCCGCTGCTTCGGCAGCAGCTGTAGCTGGTATTACGTTGCCAGCATCAGCAACTAACTTAATCGTTAGTTCTGATGAAACCAAAATCAAATGGGACAAAGCGCCTTGTCGTTTTTGTGGTACAGGTTGTTCGGTACTGGTTGGTACCCAGAACGGTCGTGTCGTCGCTACCCAGGGTGATCCTGAAGCGCCGGTCAACAAGGGTCTGAACTGTATCAAGGGCTACTTCCTGTCGAAGATCATGTACGGTAAAGACCGTCTGCAGACGCCGATGCTGCGAATGAAGAACGGCAAGTTCGACAAAGACGGTGATTTCCAGCCAGTTTCATGGGATCAGGCATTCGATGTGATGGCTGACAAATGGAAAGCGGCACTGAAAAAGCATGGCCCGTCAGGTGTAGGTATGTTCGGTTCAGGCCAGTGGACGGTAATGGAAGGTTACGCCGCTGCCAAAATGATGAAAGCCGGTTTCCGTTCAAACAACATTGACCCGAATGCCCGTCACTGTATGGCCTCTGCTGTTGGTGCCTTTATGCGTACCTTCGGTATCGATGAGCCGATGGGTTGTTACGATGATTTCGAGCATGCCGATGCGTTCGTGCTTTGGGGCTCGAATATGGCCGAAATGCACCCGGTACTGTGGACGCGTTTGACTGACCGCCGTTTAAGCCATCCTCATGTTAAAGTAAACGTGCTGTCCACTTACTACCACCGTTCGTTCGAACTGGCAGACAACGGCATGATCTTCGAGCCGCAGAGTGACCTTGCGATTGCCAACTTCATTGCCAACTACATCATTCAGAATGATGCCGTGAACTGGGATTTCGTTAACAAGCACACTCACTTCAAGCGTGCGACGACCGATATCGGCTACGGCCTGCGTGACGAGCACCCGCTGCAGCAGAAAGCCAAGAACGCCAACTCTGGCAAGCTGCACCCAATGACGTTCGATGAGTACAAAGCCTCTGTTGCCGAGTACACCGTTGAAAAAGCCTCTGAAATGTCAGGTGTTTCAAAAGAGAAGCTGCTGGAAATGGCCAAGCAGTATGCCGATCCTAATGTCAAGGTGATGTCACTATGGACCATGGGTATGAACCAGCACACCCGTGGTGTCTGGATGAACAGCCTGGTTTATAACATTCACCTGCTGACCGGCAAGATCTCCAAACCGGGTTGTGGCCCATTCTCGTTGACAGGCCAGCCATCGGCATGTGGTACGGCGCGTGAAGTGGGTACGTTTGCTCACCGTCTGCCAGCTGACATGGTAGTAAAAAATCCTAAGCACCGTGCTTACGCCGAGAAAATCTGGAAGCTGCCTGAAGGCACCATTCCGCCAAAACCGGGTTACCACGCAGTGCTGCAGGACCGTATGCTGAAAGACGGCAAGATGAACGCGTACTGGGTGATGTGTAACAACAACATGCAGGCTGGTCCGAATATTAATGAAGAGCGTCTGCCGGGCTACCGTAATCCGGAAAACTTCATTGTGTGTTCTGATCCGTACCCAACGGCAACGGCCCAGGCGGCTGATTTGATCCTGCCGACAGCAATGTGGGTAGAGAAAGAAGGTGCCTACGGTAACGCCGAGCGTCGTACTCAGGCTTGGTACCAGCAGGTTGAAGCACAGGGTGATTCGAAATCTGACCTGTGGCAGCTGATGGAGTTCTCCAAGCGCTTCACGATTGAAGAAGTGTGGGGTGAAGAGCTGCTGGCCAAAGCACCACAGTACCGTGGCAAAACCATGTATGAAGTGCTGTTCCGCAATGGTCAGGTCGACAAGTTCCCGCTGTCCGAAGCACAGGAACTAAACGATGATGCCAAAGCACAAGGTTACTATCTGCAGAAAGGCCTGTTTGAAGAGTACGCAGCCTTCGGCCGCGATCATGGGCACGATTTGGCACCGTATGATGTATACCACGAGGTGCGTGGTCTGCGCTGGCCGGTTGTCGATGGCAAGGAAACCAAGTGGCGTTTTGTCGAAGGTTCTGACCCGTATGTACCTGCCGGCGAAGGCTACCGTTTCTACGGTAAGCCAGACGGCAAGGCAAATATTATCTTTGCCCCGTTTGAGCCTGCACCGGAAGTGCCGGACAAAGAATACGACATGTGGCTATGTACGGGCCGAGTGCTGGAGCACTGGCACACCGGTACGATGACCCGCCGTGTTCCTGAATTGTATAAAGCAGCGCCTGATGCCGTGTGTTATATCCACCCGGATGATGCCCAGGCTCGCGGTCTGCGTCGTGGCGACGAAGTACTGCTGCAAAACCGTCGTGGTGAAGTTCGTTGTCGAGTAGAGACCCGAGGTCGAAACCGTCCGCCTGTTGGCCTGGTATTCGTACCTTTCTTCGATGCTCGTATTTTGATTAACAAGCTGATTTTGGATGCCACGGATCCGCTGTCTAAGCAGACCGACTTCAAGAAGTGTCCAATCAAGATCACCAAAATATAAATAATCGAATGAAATCAGCGTGATTGCCCGTGACAGGTTCATGGGTAGTCACTCTCTTGACTCGAATTTAGCCATTAGGCGGAGAATACAATGAAACGACTAGTTTTAGCGGTCATGGCTGTAGGTATGTTGGTAGCCGGCGCCGTTCAGAGTGCAGAAGAACTTCATAACCCGGGCGGTATTGGCGGAGTGGAATCTCTGCGCGGTGCCAGTGAGCTCGAAGCGACCCGTGCTGCTGATGCGATGAAACGCTTCCCGCGCGATCAGGGTACGATTGATAGCGACTATGTTTATCAGCCACCGCTGGTACCGCACACCATTCGTAACTACGAAGTATCACTGAATGCGAACAAGTGTCTGGCTTGTCACAGCTGGAAAAATGCCAATGAAATGGGGGCGACCAAGATCAGTGTGACCCACTATCAGACTCGTGAAGGGCAGGTGCTATCAGATGTGTCGCCTCGCCGTTACTTCTGTCTTCAGTGCCATGTGCCTCAGGCTGATGCCAAGCCACTTGTTGAAAATGAATTCCAACGTGTTGATGCGTTGCGCTAGTTATAGCCATTAATTAAAGAGAGGCTATAGATGAATATATTAAAAGCATTTTGGCGCAGGTTAACATCACCGAGCAAGGTGGCAGTTGGTCTGGTCCTGTTCATGGGCTTTATGGGCGGTCTACTGTTCTGGGGTGCATTCAACACCGGGATGGAAGCGACTAATACCGAAGAGTTTTGTTCGGGCTGTCACGCGCCGATTGTCAAAGAAATTCGTGAGACGGTGCACTTTGCCAACCGTTCTGGCGTTCGTGCAATCTGTTCTGACTGTCACGTACCACACAACTGGACCGATAAGATTGTTCGCAAGGTACAGGCTTCAAAAGAGCTGGTGGCATTTGCGATGGGGACCATTAGTACCGAAGAGAAGTTCAAGGAGCGCCGGGGCTATCTGGCGAACCGAGAATGGCACCGGATGAAAGAAAATGATTCTCAGGAATGCCGTAACTGTCATAACTTTGAATACATGGACTTTTCGGAGCAGGGGCCTCGTAGTGTGAAACAACACTCGACGGCACTGGCTTCAGGTGAAAAGACGTGTGTAGATTGTCATAAAGGGATTGCGCACAAGCTTCCTGACATGAAAGATGTTGAAGGCTGGCAGTAAGGCCTGATTATCCGGCAATAATAGAAAGGTAGGTATACGATGAGTGCATTAGAATCGCTTATCTGGCACACGCTGGGTTATGCCGCAATGCCAGTGATCATCCTGGCGGGATTTGCAGCAGTTGCTGCAGTGTCTGTAGGGATTCTGGCTTTAGGTAAAGATAAGAACGCTTAAGTCAGTGCTAACTAACTGAAAAGCCATGTCGAAGGACATGGCTTTTTATTACCCGCGCGTTGGGGGGGATGTCCGTCTGACCAGGCCAATAAGCATCATACCCATCCAAACCAGATACAGCGGTAACCATTCAACCAGAAAGTGCCAGAGAAGAGAGTCGCTATATTCCAGCAGCCAGATATCAATCAGGTGTAAGGTGACCATGCTAATTGAGCCTAGAAAGCTAAATACCAGAAACGATGGCCTATCCATGAGATCTCCTTCAGAGTAATATTTCTAATATAGATCTAAATGATAACCATTATCAAGTGCGAGTTGTGATTAATTGCCCGGTATATTACTTGGGTCTAGTTTTTTAGGTACTTTGCGTCTGCCAGTCGGGTCCGAAATAGATCAGCCCGTTCGCGGTTGACACCGAAATCGGAATAGCCGGTGCGGGACTCTGAGCGAACAATAAGCTCTTCACCGTTTAGCCTGACTTCGAAATCATCGACAAAACCAAAGATTTTGCTGCGGCATTCTACCCGGATGTAGTGCTCGCGTTGTTCTCCCAGGCTAGCGCCGGGAAGAGACAGTGCAATATGCTGGATAGCTTCCCAGTTATTCTGCCCTTGTCGGTTAAGCCTGAACACGGACAGATTGAAATCAGGCCGAGTCTCGATGGTCGATACGCAGTTTGGCTTTTCCCCGCAGGGCTCAAGACTCCGGTCTGAGAATACCAGCGCCTCATTGCCGGCATTAGAGCATCCGGCGAGCATTAAGCTTGGTAATAATAAGAGTAGTGACTTAGTCATCTTGCAGTCCTTTGTCTGAGGCGTGTACCGCCGACTAGCGGAAGTTATCAGTATTCCTTGGGTTTATCGCATTAAGTAAGCGGCGAAGCCTCCCCATGAGAGAACAAGCAGCACCCAAGGTAGCCAATGCTGTTTATAGACAACCTGGGATTCGACAGTCGTCGTTACTTCTTGCTCTGGCTGGGCCTGTTTGCTTTTCACTTGTTTTTTGCGCAGTTTATCTCTTTCCCGGGCTTTTGCCTTCTGTTGCTTTTTATACTGCTCAATACCCTTTTGGATCCCCTGGGCGATAAGTTTGGTCTGCTCTTTGGTCTGACCGGGTTTTTGCGTGGCGCGGGCAATCTTCAGTGCCTCGGCCTGCGTTTCCGGCGACGGTGCTGCTTGCTGTGTGGTTTTGCTCATAGTCGTTCCGTAGAGGGGCTGATAATCAGTCGGTTATAAGTGATTATACCTTGCTAGTGTGGGGTTGAAAGAGCCGGAGAAATATAAAAAAATATTAATAATGTAGGAATATTTCAACATGTGAATAACGTGGTGTTTTTTCTGTAATAATGTATTTACACCCATAAGAGGTTGATAATTATATATTTGATAAGGCTTTTTATAGTTCTCATCCTCATCCTAATACCTTAGGGGTAGTGTCATAAAGTGTAGGAAACGACGACTTTTATTACCAAAATCGTGATCTTGGCTACAAGATGAACAATTGATAAGTGCGTTAAAGCACAGAATTAAACACTGTAGGGTTGTGATTGGGGCGAGATGAATTATCGTGTCTGCATAATATTATGACGTGCTACTTTGTTGATGGTTGAAATCAATCGACTGAGCCTCCATTGCATATAAATAACAGGCGAATGGGGAAACAGTTTGCTCTATCCGATTGATGCATATGACAAGCACGGTTTGTTAAAACCTTCAGCTATGCTCTGGCTGACACTGGCATTTAGCGCCAAGGCGTGGGTCGTGTTTATTATGGCAGGTGCTAGCCGGGAGCAAGGGGCGCAAATCCTTGAGGTTTTATATCCGTTGCGGGAGAACTTATATTTCGCAATGGCAACAGGGTTACCGGCATTACTGCTAATGTGGTTAACCGGACAACGATACAAAAATAAAAAACTAATAAATAGACTATGGCAGTACGGTAAGACCATCTTGCTCGCTGCCTACATGACAGATTGTGCTTTGCAAGTGTATCAACTTTCTCTTAGTGATGGTGCTTTCAGCTGGACCCAGGCAGTCAACTTATTACTGACACTGTGGTTAGGCGCTTATATAGCTCGGAGCACCCGGGTCAGGAATACATTTGCGGATAAGCCCTTGGAGAGGTAAAGCAAATGAATGATTGGAGCAAAGGCCTGGTGCTTTTCAGCGCCTTCTTGAGCCCTTTGGCGATGGCTGACTGGCTATTGGATGTGAACTTTGAATTCTCAACCGCTGGCAATACGCAAACAGTGAATACCTCATTGTCTTTGTTGCCTGGCGAAGAAACCGTCTTTTTTGGCACAACGGATGAAAGCAGTGCTCCGCGTGAATTAGTGGGCAGTGCCGAGTTGCTCGAAGTCTCGGCTGACGAAGTCAAGATAGCCTTTAAGGTGCAGGAGCGACTCGATGACGGTGCTTGGCGGACGCTGATCTCGCCGACGTTGTCTACTGGTTTGAATTCACCGGCATCGTTTGAAACGGTTGACGGTGATGCCGACGAACAGGTTAAGCTTCAGGTAGAAGTCACATCGGTTTGACGGCTGCTGGCTGTTTGAACTACACAGTTTCAAAGCGCTCCTTCTGGGAGCGTCTTTTATTTTGGTACATAATATTGTCTGCGCGGGACAGGAAGTAGTCGGGGGTATCACCCTGGCGGTAGAAGGTGATGCCTACGCTGGCACCGATTTGGATTTTGTGGGGGCCAACGGTAAATATTTTGCGGGCAACCGATGAAATCTCTTTCACCAGCTCTCTGGCATCGCTCTCGGAAGTCGTATTGAGCAAAATCACAAACTCATCACCCGCGAGCCGGGCAAAAAAGCTTTGCTCGTCAGTGAGCAAAGCGCCAATTCGAAAACAAAACTGCTGCAGCACCCGGTCGCCGGCATGATGCCCGTAGGTATCATTGACCCGCTTGAAATCATCAAGATCGATGAATAACAGGGCCGGGTTGGCTTGCCGCGGTTTGATCCCGTTGACGACGCGATGTAGCTCTTCGATCAGGGCATAACGGTTGGCGATGCCGGTCAGGGTATCTTTTCTGGCCATCTCCTCGGCTTTCTTTTCTGCCTCTATCCGCCGAGAAATTTCCAGTTTGAGTTGGCGGTTGACATAAGAGAAGTACCCGGTTGCCAGTGATGTGACGAACAGCAGCAGTGCTCCCAGCTGTATCCACAGTTTAATGTCTTGCCAGGTAAGTTCAGTTCGGAGTGGATAGAGGAAGTGGCTGTCTATGGTGGTGCTGGGGATGATATTGAGCCTGGCCAGCTCGTCGGCGATAGTTTGCCAGCGGTTGGGGTTCATATGGCCAATTTCGATCAGCTCGGGCATGATCAGCTGTGCTGCCGTTTCCAGCTCGTAAGCCAGGTTTGCCCGGGATTTCTGAGGGTGGTATTGCTGCTCTATAACATCGAGGGTCTCCTCAAGATGGGTGAGCGCATAATACCAGCCCTGCAGGCTGGCGTTGAGAAAGCGCTCAACGGTTTCGGGGTTGCTGTCGGCAAAGTCCTGGTGGGTAAAGATCACATCGCTATAAAAATTAACCCCGTATTCAGCTGGGCTGAATATCAGTGCTTGTTCACCATGTTCCTGCAAATAGAACGGTTCGTTGGTGAGGTAGCCGTTAAATACGTCAACCTGATCGTTGAGTAAATCATCGATATTGGCGGAAGTTGTTACCTGTTCAAGATCAGACAGCGCGATGTTATTGCGAGATAGTAGTACAATTAGCTCTGCATCCTCGGTTCCCGAGAACATCATCACTCGTTTACCGACTAAATCATGAATAGTTTGAATATCACGGTTGGCTTTGGCGACGAGAACTGACGGGGAGTTCTGGAAAATGGCCGCAAGCGCTGTGAGAGGAAAGCCGTGACCGTAGGCGACGAGCACCTCGGTATTGCCGACACCAAAATCCGCTTTTTTCTCTAGCACTTCCTTGATAGGGACTTTGTTGTTGCCGCCAGCTTTAATGGATACATCCAGCCCGGCATCGTGATAGAAGCCTTTTTCTTTTGCCATATAAAACCCGGCAAACTGTGCCTGATGCAACCAGCGCAATTGCAGTGAGACACTTTCGAGTGCCGCTGCAGGCATCGCCAGTATCATCAGGTATATGGAGATAAGCAGAGATAGAATCTTTTTCACAATATGCAACTGCTGGTTTATTTGTCCGGAGCCAATTTTGGTGAACTAACGTGGTGAAGTAAAGAGGGGATGTGATTTATTGAGAGCAATGACCACGATCAATTTCGGGCTATAGAAGCGCGATAAAATCAAATGTTTTTTGAATATTGGCTAATTAGGAGAATAATATGGCTATCGCACAACCTGCAATCTTGCCGGAAGCCGGCCCTTTTGCCCTGTATGTCGTTATGAAGATTGTAGGAGATAAGCGAGCGGTTATTCAGCAGTGTCAGAGCCTTCACCAGAGACTGGCAACGTTGAATGAACAGCAGGCAGACGCAAACTTGCGTGCAAGTGTCGCTTTTGGCAAATCCTTCTGGCAATCCCTCGATAAGGGAACTCCTGCTGAGTTTGACGATTTTCGTCCCTTGGGTGAGGGTGAGGTAACGGCTCCGGCGACCGGGGGCGATCTTCTTCTGCATGTGAATTCCAGCCGCCATGACTTGAATTTCTATGTACTGCGCCAGTTTTTGCAGCCGATTGCTGGCGATGTCGAAGTGCTTGATGAGACCTATGGTTACAAGTACCTGGATTCCCGTGACATGACTGACTTTATTGATGGCACGGAAAACCCGAAAACCCTGGAGTCGCGCAGTGATGTTGCACTGATCAAAGAGGGTGATTTTGCCGGCGGTAGCTTTGTGATGGTCCAGCGCTTTGTCCACAATCTACCGGCGTGGCACCGTCTTGGCGTCGAGGCTCAGGAAAAGGTGATTGGCCGTACCA
Source organism: Photobacterium alginatilyticum (assembly GCF_009910675.1). Classification (GTDB taxonomy): domain Bacteria; phylum Pseudomonadota; class Gammaproteobacteria; order Enterobacterales; family Vibrionaceae; genus Photobacterium; species Photobacterium alginatilyticum. The sequence continues at coordinate 39,335 of NZ_RSEJ01000038.1, forward strand.
AGCCTGACTCCATTGAGCTGGACGATGTACCGGCCAACTCTCACGTCGGTCGTGTCGACATCAAGGAAGAGGGCAAGGGTCTGAAGATTGTACGTCACAGCCTGCCGTATGGTACGGTGACCGGTGATCACGGTCTGTTGTTTATTGCCTATTGCCACACTCAGCACAACTTTAACGCGATGCTGGAGAGCATGTACGGCGAAACGGACGGTAAGACAGATACGATGCTACGGTTTACGAAAGCCGTGTCTGGTGCTTATTTCTTCGCCCCGTCGGCCGAGATGCTGGAAAGTTTGTAGAAGGGACGAGATCCTAGTTTCTAGGAACTATGAACGATTATCTAGGATTAACACATAAAAAAACGCAGCCCAAGGGCTGCGTTTTTTACAAAGACCAAATAGCCTTACTTTTTGATGCGTAGTACTGGAGTTTCACCCACAGTCGTTGCGCCAGAAAGTTTGTTCAGCTCTTTGATTTCGTCCATGTTAGAGATAACAACAGGAGTCAGAGTTGATTTCGCTTTCTCTTCTAGAAGAGCTAGGTCGAATTCGATGACTGTGTCGCCAGCTTTAACAGTTTGGCCTTCCTCGGCGATACGAGTGAATCCTTCACCTTTCAGTTCAACTGTGTCGATACCGAAGTGAACGAATAGTTCGATACCATCGTCGGACTCAATAGAGAAAGCGTGGTTAGTTTCAAAGATCTTGCCGATAGTACCGTTTACTGGTGCAACCATTTTGTTGCCAGCAGGTTTGATAGCGATACCATCACCAACGATTTTCTCTGCGAAAACAACATCTGGCACATCTTCGATGTTTACGATTTCACCAGAAAGTGGCGCAATAATCTCGATTGCACCAGCTTCGTTGTTGTCATCAGAAACCAGCTTCTTCAATTTGTCAAACAGACCCATATCGTTGCTCCTAAGCGTTGTTATTCTATCTGCAGCTATATTAGCAGATGGTCTTTTCTGCGATGAATTTTTCTACGTGTGCTTCGATTTCAGCTGCTGTTGGCATCGCAAGCGCTTGTTCTGCCATAGCTTTAACATCAGCAAAGTTAGCGTTTCGGATAACTTTCTTAATGCGTGGAATTGAAATCCCGCTCATGCTGAATTCGTCCAGCCCCATACCTAGTAGCAATAGGGTAGCACGTTCGTCACCAGCAAGCTCGCCACACATACCTGTCCACTTACCTTCTTTGTGAGAAGCATCAATTACTTGCTTAATCACATTCAGTACAGCGGGTGATAGCGGGTTATACAAGTGAGAAATCAGCTCATTACCACGGTCAACTGCAAGAGTATACTGGGTTAAGTCGTTAGTACCAATACTAAAGAAGGCAACTTCTTTGGCCAGGTGGTGAGCAATCGCTGCTGCAGCTGGTGTTTCAACCATTACACCGATTTCAATATTTTCATCGAATGCCAGGCCTTCAGCACGAAGCTCTGCTTTGTATTCTTCGATTGCCGCTTTCAGTTCACGAATTTCCTCAACAGAGATAATCATCGGGAACATGATGCGGATCTTGCCGTGAGCAGAGGCACGCAGGATACCGCGTAGCTGGTCACGTAGAATTTCACGGCGATCCAGGCTGATGCGAACGGCACGCCAGCCCAGGAATGGGTTCATTTCTTTTGGTAGATCCAGGTACGGCAGATCTTTGTCACCACCGATATCCATAGTACGGATGATCACTGGCTCGCCGTGCATGGCTTCGGCAACTTCTTTATATGCCTGGTACTGCTCTTCTTCAGTCGGAAGGGCATCGCGATCCATGAACAGGAATTCAGTACGGTACAGACCAACGCCTTCACCGCCGTTGCGGTTTATGCCGTCACAGTCTTTCACTGTGCCGATGTTGCCGCAGACTTCAACCTGCTTGCCGTCAAGCGTGATTGCCGGAAGATCTTTCAGTTTCGCCAGCTCTTCTTTCTCTGCAATATGCGCGTCACGGATCGCTTTGAATTTGGTTAGCTCTTCTTCGCTAGGATTGATAACAACCTGGTTGTTGATTGCATCAAGAATCAGCATGTCGCCGTTCTTCACCTGAGCGGTAATATCGTTGGTACCTACGATAGCAGGTAGCTCCAGAGAACGTGCCATGATAGAGGTGTGCGAAGTACGGCCACCGATATCAGTAATGAAGCCCAGTACGTAATCCAGGTTGATTTGCGCAGTTTCAGAAGGTGTCAGGTCGTTGGCAACCAGGATGACTTCTTCGTTGATAGCGCTTAGGTTAACGATGTTGATACCCAGTGCGTTTTTAACGAAACGGCTACCGATATCACGGATATCCGTCGCACGTTCTTTCAGGTACTCATCATCGAGAGATTCGAGTGTCGCAGCCTGCTCTTCGATCACAGAATGGATAGCCAGAGCGGCACAAGCATTGTTTTCTTTAATGAAGGCTATGATTTCTTCTTCAAGCTCTTCATCTTCCAGCAACATGATGTGGCCTTCAAAGATGGCTTCCTTCTCTTCACCGAAGGTTGCAAGTGCTTTTTCTTTGATTACTTCTAGTTGCTCAGAAGATTTTTTTCGAGCGTCGAAGAAACACTGAATTTCATTTTCGACTTGGTCTGCAGCGATTGGAGCTTTGTTGAGAACAATCTCTTCTTCCTGCAGCAGTAGTGCTTTACCAAACGCAATACCAGGAGATGCCAGGATACCTGAAATCATAGCCTTACCTTAAATTGACTAAAAACTAGGGGAAGTAGTAATAAACAACTGCAGATTAGTGCAGTGTGTCCATTAGTGCTACAAGGTGATCAACAGCTGCTTGTGCCTGAGCACCTTCTGCAGAGATTGTCACAACTGTGCCTTTAACCAGACCTAGAGTTTGTAGTTTGAACAGGCTCTTAGCGCTTGCGCTTTTACCGTTAGAAGTCACTGTGATGTCAGCATCGAAAGTTTTTGCTTCTTTTACGAACTGAGCTGCCGGACGAGTGTGTAGACCGTTTTCTGCAGTGATTTCAACTTGCTTCTGATACATTTTTTCACCCCGATGTAGATATAGTATTTATTTAATATTAACGTAACTGAAAGTAAGCTTAACGTGGATAACGTATGCTTGCTAACTGGGAGTATAAACTACCCAACAGTTCGGCGTTTTAGCTTAATCCAAGTCAATTTTTTGTGACATTATTGGTTTACAAGCCCCAAAAAGGTCGATTTTTTGACCTTTTATTTCGACGCTAAAAATAAAACGCAACGGATTTATATTAAAGCTAAGTTCAAAATGCAACAAAAAAGCCCCCTCAAGGGGGGCTTTTAGGCAGCAATTATCAATCTATCATTATAAAATGTGATCACTGTTGGGTTTCTTTATCCGTAAAGATACCTGCAAAGAGTGCTGTTGACAGGTAACGCTCACCTGAGCTTGGTAGCACTGCAACAATGTTTTTTTCTGCAAATTCCGGGCGCTCGGCGATGCGGTTGGCGGCCACAATGGCGGCACCTGAAGAAATACCGGCAAGAATGCCTTCTTCTTCCATCAGACGGCGAGCCATTTCAATGGCATCCTCGGAACTTACGCGTTCGACTTCGTCAATCAGAGCGAGATCCAGGTTGCCTGGAATGAAGCCGGCACCGATACCCTGAATCTTGTGCGGAGCCGGTTGTACCTCATCGCCGCTCAGCGTCTGGGTAATAACCGGAGACTCGGAAGGCTCTACTGCAACCGTCGTGATGGCCTTGCCTTTCTGCTGTTTGATGTAGCGGCTAACACCGGTAAGCGTACCACCGGTACCCACACCCGAAACAAAGACATCAATTTCACCATCAGTGGCATCCCATACTTCCGGACCTGTGGTCTTTTCATGGATTTCCGGGTTAGCCGGGTTGTTGAACTGCTGAAGCAGTAGGTACTTGGACGGATCAGAAGCAACAATCTCTTCTGCTTTTTCGATCGCACCTTTCATACCTTTCGGCGCTTCAGTCAGTACTAGGTTGGCACCCAGCGCCTTAAGCAGTTTGCGACGTTCCAGACTCATGCTCTCTGGCATGGTCAGAGTCAGCTTGTAGCCACGAGCTGATGCAACAAAAGCAAGGGCAATACCTGTATTACCGCTAGTTGGTTCAACTAGCTCTACACCTTCTTTTAAGAGGCCTTTCTTCTCGGCATCCCAAATCATGTTTGCGCCGATACGGCATTTTACGCTGAAGCTAGGGTTACGAGCCTCAATTTTAGCCAGAACGTTACCTTTACTTACACGGTTAAGACGAACTAGCGGGGTGTTTCCGATCGTTAGTGAATTATCTTCGTAAATCTTGCTCATGCTTGTCGTTCCTTCGTGACACGTTTCAACAAATGACAGATAAAGCATAAACCGTGATTGGCATTTGGAAAGTAATTAATTGTTATATCTTATTGTTATATAAGAGGGCGAGAATCAAGTTAATGGGAAGAGCGGGGAAAACAGGGGCTAATAAAATCAGGACTCTATAAAAAAGCGAAAGGTAAACACCTTTCGCCTTTCTCGGTTTTCGAACCTTGCTCTTCGAGCTATTAGTGAAGTTTGTATTGTGTGCGGTAGTTATCAACCCACATGGCGGTGGCACCGCAAACAGCAATAGGCATCACCACAAGGTTGAGCAGCGGTGTCATGGTAAAGAGCATGACCAGGCTACCAAAGCTGATGGATTTTCCGCGTTTTTCTTTCAGCGCGTCGCGCATCGTGGTGAACGGCACCTTGTGATTGTCAAACGGATAGTCGGCATACTGGATGCTCATCATCCAGGCGCTGAACAGGAACCATAATACCGGGCCGACAGTCTGGCCGATGGCGGGGATCCATAGCAGGATAAATAGGCCGATAGCTTTTGGTAGGTAGTATTTCAATTTGATCCATTCTCGGTTCATGATCCGTGGCAGATCTTTGAGAATATCTTTTAAACCGGCATCCGGGGCAGGCTCGCCGGTCAACTTGGCCTCGAGGTGTTCGGCCAGAAGTCCGTTGAATGGGGCGGCTATCCAGTTGGCAATGGTACTGAAAAAATAGGAGAAGGTGACTAAAGCGGCAACGGCAAGTAGTGGCCATAGCAAATAAGACAGCCAGTCGAGCCATTGCGGCAGATAGGCCATCCAACCGTTGATCCAGTCACTCAGTTGGCTCAACACAAAACTAAATGCGCTGCCGAATAGAATAATATTCACCAGCAGCGGCAAAATGACGAAGCGGCGGGTACCTGGTTGCATCGCTAGCGACATTCCCTTAAAGAAATACCCGGCCCCACTGGCAGGGTTTTGAATGGCTGGTGGTTGTTGCATCTTACTCTCCTTCATGAGCTTCTTTTTTCGGGGGATCGACTGACCGGGAAAAGAATAGTTGGTGCATGTTAACGGTGTGTGGTGCAAGGAATCAAATTTCCTTGCGGCCTGCCTAGGCGGTAAAGTGGAAAAATGCCATGGAACTGACTGTATTTTGCTCGATTTTGTGCTCAGCAGCACTATCTTGCACGAATCACGATAATCATCTTCTCTTTCTGAATTGAGATTTGGTACATTACTAGTAATTCCTTTAATTATCTGCCTTGTCGAAGCAAGATAATTAAAGGAATTGGTTTAGCGTGATCAGGTTAGTTAGTGTGACTTGTGTGTCCAGATTGGCTTGATGAAACATTGGTTGTCATTTGCCCCGTTATGGGTAACGAGTAAATTCAGAGTATTCATATGCAGGAATTGCGTCTGGTTCTTATTATTGTCGGCGCGCTAGCTATTGCAGCGTTACTGTTGCATGGCTTGTGGAGTAGTCGTAAGGAAAAACCCGCGAAGTTTGGTGAGAAGCCGTTGGGCAAGCTAGATGATGCTAGCAATGTTGATTCCGACGGGTTTGATCAAGATGGTGTCGGTAGCGTACGGGTTGTGAATAGTGAAGCACCAGAAAAGGCAAGCCGGAAAGAGCCGGAACTGCATTTTGGCGCTAAAATCGAAGCCGATCCGCTGATGGAGTCGACGACCAGTGACTTCTCGTCTGAACCCGCTCTAGACTTGCCCAAAATGTCGGCCAAGCCTGAGGTACAGCCTGCAGCGACAAGGCCGGAGGCTGATCACCGCCCGTTGACCGGAGAGCCTGAGTCACAGCCCGTGGAACCTGTCGTTGCTCCTCAGCCGGCAGTTAGCCCTGAGCCGGAGATTCTGCAGCCGCAGCCCGCTTCGCCGGTGCACGTTCAGGCGACGGCTGAACCAGAGCTACCTAAGCAGGCTTTGATCGACCCGGAAGAAATGACGGTTGTGCAGCCGAGTGAGCAACCTCTTCACGAGCAAACCGTTGATGAGATCGTCCCTCAAGAGCCAGAAGTGGCAGAGCCGACAGTTAATGTTGAGCCAGTTGTTGAAGAGCAAATCATTATTGAGCCAGAGCCAGAGCCAGAGCCAGAGCCAGAGCCAGAACTTAAGCCTGACTATCTGGTATTGAATATCCATGCCCGTAATGGTGATACCCTGCGCGGAACCAAGCTGTTTAACAGCCTGGAGCAAAACGATTTGTATTATGGCGAAAACTCGGTGTATCACCGCCATGCCGATGTTGCCGGTACCGGACCGATCATTTTCTCGGTAACCAACATGGTTCACCCGGCGCATTTCCCTGAAGGTGGTAGCGAGAGCTTTGAAACACCAGGAATAGCCTTTTACTTGATGCTGCCTTGCCCTGGCCGTCCGGATTATAACTTTAACCAGATGCTACAGACCGTTCAGCGTGTTGCTGACGAGTTAGGGGCTGATGTGCTTGATCATGAACGAGCGATGATCACCCCGCACCGCATTAATGAATATCGAGAGAAAGCCAAGCTTTATACTCGGGCTTAATACGGGTAATGAATAGAGATAATCAGGCCCCTTTCGAGGGGCCTGATTTTTATACGATAGGAAGAACAATGAGTCACGACATTCAGCAGCAACTGACAGAGTTGCGCGAACAACTTGCATATCATGGCTATCGCTATTATGTCGAAGATAACCCAGAAATCCCTGATGCCGAATATGACCGTTTGATGCAGCAGTTGCTGGCTCTGGAAGCTGAGCATCCTGAGCTGATGACAGTTGATTCTCCGAGCCAGCGTGTAGGCGGAGCGCCGTTGGATGGCTTTACCCAGGTAACCCATGAACTGCCGATGCTGTCGCTGGATAATGCGTTTAACGACGAAGATCTTCAGGCATTTGAAAAACGCATGCTGGATCGTCTGCTTTCTGCTCCGTCACTGAGCTATTGCTGTGAACCCAAGCTTGATGGCCTGGCGGTGAGCCTGATGTACCAAAACGGTGTCTTGGTACAGGCTGCCACGCGCGGTGACGGTACCACCGGCGAGAATATTACAGCCAATGTCCGAACTATTCGTTCTATCCCCCTAAAGCTTCAAGGTGATAACTGGCCAGCGCGCCTGGAAGTACGCGGCGAAGTGTTTATGCCGAAGAAAGGCTTTGACGATCTGAATGAAAGGGCATTAAAGAAAGGCGAGAAGACATTTGCCAATCCGAGAAATGCCGCAGCCGGTAGTTTGCGCCAGCTTGACTCGAAAATTACGGCTACTCGCCCGTTAAGCTTCTATGCCTACTCTGTCGGGGTTGTCGAAGGGGCTGAACTGGCCCCGAGCCAGTATGATCGTCTGGTGCAACTGAAAGGCTGGGGCCTGCCAATGTGTCCGGAGATCCAGCGGCTGGACAGCCTGAGCAAAGTCATTGCCTATTACCAGGCGATCGGCGAAAAGCGTCAGGCACTACCTTATGAGATAGATGGCGTGGTGATCAAGATTGACGATGTCGAGCTTCAGGAGCAATTAGGTTTTGTTGCCCGGGCTCCTCGCTGGGCCATTGCCTATAAGTTTCCTGCTCAGGAAGAAATGACCTTGCTGAACAATGTTGAGTTTCAGGTTGGCCGTACCGGCGCAATTACCCCGGTTGCCAAGCTGGAGCCAGTATTTGTCGGCGGTGTAACGGTGAGCAATGCAACGCTTCATAATGCTGATGAAGTTGAGCGCCTGGGTGTGATGGTTGGCGATACCGTGATAATCCGCCGTGCCGGTGATGTGGGTGTCACCTTAGTAAGTAACGTTTCAAGTAGAAAGATCTAATCAAAAAGCGTTACTTACTAAGAGGAACGAAACTTCCCTAGTTATCGTACAGAAGAGTATAATCTCTACAAAACATGAACGACTTACAGCGGTAGAAGAATGT
>NZ_RSEJ01000256.1 GCF_009910675.1 Photobacterium alginatilyticum
CGAGATGCTCTAGCACTGCTTCCTAAGAGCAGCGTGTCTACCAATTTCACCATAGCGGCTYGCTCAAACTTATAATAGCGTATTCCTATTYAATAGTMGAGACTGAAWAAGYGAATTMAATAGAATATTGAAWTTTTTTTTAAGAAAAAAGAAATTTGAAGAGTCGTTTTTTTAGTTTCRAGTATCACTTTATTTAMCTTYGGCCTTTAGTGAGGTTTCTCCTGTTYGGAAATTGACCCATTAKAATTAACTAGTTCTACCCCCGTATAGGGGGATAGAACTTAAAAAAAGTATTTTATTCTTTTTCTTTTKTACGAATTCAATAMTAAACAATTAGCATTCTGCAAATTATAAGACTCGAATGCAAAAAGAATTTCATATTGATTAGGTCAAAACAATAGACAATGGAACTAAGTCATTTTATAGTCTCCATAAAATTCGACAACTTTTTGAGTCGCGTAGATTC
>NZ_RSEJ01000257.1 GCF_009910675.1 Photobacterium alginatilyticum
CGATAAAGGGAGTGAAAAACTCCCTCGCCGGAAGATCAAGGGTTCCTGTCCAACGTTAATCGGGGCAGGGTAAGTCGACCCCTAAGGCGAGGCCGAAAGGCGTAGTCGATGGGAAACGGGTTAATATTCCCGTACTGCTTATAACTGCGATGGGGGGACGGAGAAGGCTAGGTGGGCCAGGCGACGGTTGTCCTGGTTCAAGGGTGTAGGCTGTATTCTTAGGCAAATCCGGGAATACATTAGGCTGAGACCCGATGTCGAGCTGCTACGGCAGTGAAGTCATTGATGCCATGCTTCCGGGAAAAGCCTCTAAGCTTCAGGTTATAAGGAATCGTACCCCAAACCGACACAGGTGATCAGGTAGAGAATACCAAGGCGCTTGAGAGAACTCGGGTGAAGGAACTAGGCAAAATGGTACCGTAACTTCGGGAGAAGGTACGCTGCCGGCGGTGACGAGACTTGCT
>NZ_RSEJ01000258.1 GCF_009910675.1 Photobacterium alginatilyticum
GGGGGTATTGGACCATGTTCGAGATGCGAAGCGATAATACCGATCAAGGTCCGGATGCCACAGGGTTGGCACGTCAATACACCGAAATCAATTCCTTTACCGAAGATGCGTTGAACGAGCAGATTACTTCCGCATGGAGTGAATCGTACAAGGTGATTGCCAATTGCAACGTGATTTTGGAACGGATACCTAATGTGGAAATGGATGCCTCCCTAAAGAACAGGGTCACAGGAGAAGCACTGTTCATTAGATCATTGGTGTACTATCATATGGCCATCGGTTTTGGAAACATCCCTTTACAGCTTACCCCATATATCTCTGGGGATGAGMTGACACAGGYGGACCAAAACACGATTTTGGGACAATTGGTCACGGACCTGACCACGGCCGAAGACGCCTTACCGGTTTCTTACTCGGGCAGTGAAGTGGGAAAAGCAACAAAGGGAGCGGCTGCTACTCTTTTG
>NZ_RSEJ01000259.1 GCF_009910675.1 Photobacterium alginatilyticum
AGTCTCCACGAGCAAACCCTAGTCTCCGCGAGCAAAGTGCCGATAACGTGTTGTAAGCCCTATTAGCTCGTATATGTATAAGTATAGATATAGAGAGAGAAAGAGTAGAGAGAGACGAAGAACTCTTATTCATATCAGTAATGAGTGTAGAGATACATAATGAGACATCCCTAACCCTCTTTATATAGAGTAGAGGGTAGGGTTACAAGCCCAATGGGCCCAATACCTAAAGCCCATAACTAAGGCCCAAGATGGCCACTAATATCCTACAACACTCCCCCTTGGATGTCTTGGGCTCTTCGTCTTCATCTTCATGCAGCCCAATAAGTAGTTGAGTCGAGTTGAAACGATATATCCATTCGCTAATGCCGACACATAAACCTTAGGTCCGGAAAACCCGATGTGGGACAAAAACCGGTACCGAGGAGAAATTGTGTAGCCGAATGGTATAGGCCGAAACAC
>NZ_RSEJ01000260.1 GCF_009910675.1 Photobacterium alginatilyticum
GCCTAATGCCTTGGAGTTTTTTTGAATTGATATATGGCTTGCTATTTATAGCAAAAGCTTCGAGGTTCGCTGCGTTCTTCGTGGACTGTCTTCAAACGGAATCTTGATCAAAACGGGCATCAAATGAATCAATTCATCGAATCGGATTTGAYGGGCATTTGTAGTTTATTTTTGCGGTTCGGAAAATGTTRTYGAAAGTTATTTTCGATGTCGCGCATATCGAGAAGTCGGAGCTGCGTAAAATGAGGTGGCGGGACACGTGTYGAGTGGTGGCAAMACYTTCCTTTTATGGAAGGTGGAGGTGGCATAAGGTGGTGAACTTGGTGTGCATGGTTGCCATGGAGGCATAAGRTGGTGAAAGGTGGAAGGTGGAGGTGGAAAAATGAGGTGGAAGGTGTGTGCTGTATTCTGCCGGACAGAAAACAGTCCGGTTTTGGCCTGTTCTGGTCAACTTCCCGA
>NZ_RSEJ01000039.1 GCF_009910675.1 Photobacterium alginatilyticum
TAGGCTAGGCGCCGATTTGAAGATCTAGTGGCTCTAAATCAATAATCGGTAACAACGCATAGAAGCCAAGTAAACTCGCCCTTTGGGAGTGAGCCAGCGAACTCATTTCTGTGTCAAATAACGTTGAAAGGGGCTACCATTCCTACCGATATTTTCCTTGAACTGAGCCCGCTGGCCTCACTCTGAATCCTGCATCTTGAGGTAGCTTGGGTATAGCACTCTAGTAGAGCCGATTATTAGTGACATAATAAAAAACCTCCCAAGTGGGAGGTTAAGTCAAGCAAGATAAAGTGAACGTCTAGTTACTACGAAGCTCATATGAGCAAATCTACTTATGGATGGATCAAGTGGTTTATTCGCCTATAACACTACTACTCACAGTATAGTTAACAATTCATGACCATATTAAATATATGGGTATATATCCAAGCTATCTTGCCCTGCTTTAAACATTCAACCTTTATAGATTTAACGACTGAAAGGCTAAATCCGTTTTCGCTGCACAGATGAAATCATTTTTATGCAGCCCTTTTACTGAATGGCTCCACCAGCAAACCGTCACTTTCCCCCACTCCAGCGTAATGGCCGGATGATGAAACTCTTCTTCGGCAAGCGCGGCCACTTTGTCGGCAAAAGCCCAGGCCTGCTTGAAATTCTTGAACTTATAGGCCCGCTCAAGCTGCTTAATTCCTTCCCTGCTAAGCACATCCCACTCCGGGATATTCTGAGACAGCTCGATCATCTCACGCTCGGTGACCATCGGCGCACCAACCTGGCAGGCTTCACACTTCAATTCATGTAATTCAGACATAGTCTCCCACAATCTCCTTATCTTTCGGTGGAAACATTGGCTCATGCAAGCCTAGCGATTTAGCCTCTAACACCATACTCATAATGTCTCTCTGGGCCAAATCGTAAAGTTGCTCAATACTGTCGAGCACGAAATATATCGGTTGCATAATATCGATACGGTAAGGGGTACGCATAATATCAACCGGATCAAACGGGCGATAAACAGGTTTATCACTGGTTACGGCATATTCTGTCTCGCCGGGTGACGATAAAATTCCCCCGCCGTAAATGCGCAAGTTATTATCCCGCCGTAGCAGGCCAAACTCGACCGTAAACCAATACAGACGAGCCAGGTATACCCGATCTTCTTTGCTGGCTTCATACCCCAACCGACCATAGGTGTGGGTAAATTCAGCAAAAGCCGTGTTAGTCAGCATGGCGCAATGGCCAAATATCTCGTGGAAAAAATCAGGCTCCTGCAGATAATCGAACTCTTCGCGACGGCGTAAGAAAGTGGCAACAGGAAACTGCTTGTTAGACAACAGGCTGAAGAAACGATCAAAATTGATCAATGCCGGCACCTCGACACACTCCCATCCGGTTGTTGACCGTAGCACCTGATTGATTTCTTCTAGTTGCGGTACCCGATCCAGAGGCAAACCTAGCAAGTCCAGCCCCTTGATGTATTCGTCACAGGCCCGGCCATCGATACTATTGAGCTGTCGAATCACCAAATCATGCCAGATTTGATCTTCTTCCGCGTTCCAGTCAATAAAGCCATTTTCATCCGGCTTCTTCGATACATATTTGTTCGCTACACCCATAAAATAACCTACTTTGTCTGTTCGCCTCACCCTGGCAATCTTCAATTATTCCCGTCTTCAATGCCGAATTCCCTCTATCTTCATTAAGGTTAGGTGCTTTCATGACGGCTATGGAACCACAGGAAGGAAAACAAACCCACGCACAGGTGTAACAAATTTTTTACATTATTTGTTAGGGTAATATACCCAAGCTACCTCAAGATGCTCGCTTCAGCGAGAATTACTTGGCTTGTAGGCTAGGCACCGATTATTAATCTAGTGGCTCTAAATTAATAATCGGTAACAACGCATAGAAGCCAAGTAAACTCGCCCTTTGGGAGTGAGCCAGCGTGCCCATTTCTGTGTCAAATAACGTTGAAAGGGGCTACCATTCCTACCGTTATCTTCCTTGAACTGAACCCGCTGGTCTCACTCTGAATCCTGCATCTTGAGGTAGTTTGGGTATAACTTTAATTACGTCTCGAAGCTGAGCTTGCATTTTCAAAATATAGTGTTAGTAAATAAATGGTTATGTAAAATTATCCGCACACTCCAGCGGATAAAATAATACGGATTTAGTTGCTTGTTCGTCCTTGCTCAGCCAGAGTTAATATATTGAGTTAACAAAACATTAACTTTAAGGATAAGGCAATGCGGCATTGGTTTCAGTTTCCAATCATTGAGGGAAAGGCATCCCGTCAGGCTCACTGCGATTTACCCGAAGGGACCTATGAACGTGAATGCGGCAAGGAGGGCTTTTTTGGCCCGGCCAGCCATATGTATCACGCCAACCCGCCGACAGGCTGGACACAGTGGGAAGGCCCGCTTCGTCCCCGCGCCATCGATACAACCAAGCTGGAGCAGCCAGGTGATTCCCCCTGGGATGCATCATTATTGCTGTTCAACAACAATGTAAAGATGCGGGTATGGAACAGCAAACAGAGCATGGACCATCTGGTGCGCAATGGCGACGGCGACGAAGTTCTGTTCATCCATCAGGGCCGCGGACAGCTCTTCTGTGACTATGGCCACCTCTCTTTCCGCGACGGCGATTATATTGTGATCCCCCGGGCGACAAGCTGGCGTATCGAGATTGAAGAGCCGGTGTCCATGCTGCTCATCGAGGCCACTAACAGTGGATACCAGATGGCAGAGCGCGGCCTGGTCGGCCAGCACGCGGTGTATGATCCGGCAATTCTGGAGTATGCCCGTATTGATGATGCTTTCTTGGCCCAGCAAAGCATGGAGCAGCAATGGCAAGTGAAACTGAAAGCCCGCAACCAGCTCAATACCATTACCTATCCGTTCAACCCGTTAGATGCCCAGGGCTGGAAGGGTAACCTGACCGTTTTCAAGCTTAACTGGCGCGATATCCGGCCACTGATGAGTCACCGCTATCACCTGCCGCCCTCGGCACACACGACCTTTGTCGCCAATGGCTTTGTGATCTGCACCTTTGTCCCCCGGCCGATCGAGAGTGATCCCGAGGCATTGAAAGTGCCCTTCTATCACAACAATGATGATTATGACGAAGTACTGTTCTATCACAGAGGCAACTTCTTCAGCCGGGATAATATCGAAGCCGGCATGATCACCCACCACCCTTGCGGCTTTTCCCATGGACCACACCCCAAGGCACTAGCCAGCAGTATGGAAAACCCGAAAAAGGAAACCGATGAAGTTGCGGTGATGCTCGACACCCGGTGGCCGCTTGAAATCGCCGATTTACCTGAAGGTGTTGAAAATAAAGACTATGTTTATTCATGGTTAAACAAAAAATAAGCCGCTTACGGCTGCGATGGCAACGATTAACCCGATGAAATAATTTACATTGTAAATAAGGAGTCGAGAGTGAAACTAGCTTCTTTAAACCATGGCCGAGACGGACAACTCGTTGTTGTCTCTCGTGATTTGACCCAAGCCGTGCATGCCCATGACATTGCTCCTACCCTGCAATTTGCTCTCGACAACTGGGAGCAGGTCGAAGGCGATCTTCAGCACCTATACCGAAACCTCAACGACGGCACGGCCCATGATATCTTCCCGTTCAATCCCAAGCTTTGCACCTCGCCGCTTCCCCGTGCCTACCAATGGGCTGACGGCAGTGCCTATGTCAATCATGTCGAGCTGGTACGCAAGGCCCGTGGCGCAGAAATGCCGGAAAGCTTTTGGACGGATCCGCTAGTCTACCAGGGCATGTCCGATGCCTTCCTCACCCCAACCCAGGATATCGCCGTTGCCGACGAAAACTGGGGCATTGATTTCGAAGCCGAGATCGCCATTGTCACCAATGATGTCGACATGGGGATCCGTACCGAGGAAGTCCACGGGCACATCAAGTTGCTGATGCTGGTCAATGATGTTTCGCTCCGTAACCTGATCCCGGCCGAGCTGGCCAAGGGCTTTGGCTTCTTCCAGTCCAAACCGGCCTCGGCTTTCTCTCCGGTTGCGGTTACCCCGGACGAACTGGGCGGCAACTGGCATGACTACAAGGTTCACCATCGCCTGACGGTTCATCACAATGATGTCCTATTCGGCCAGCCCCATGCCGGAACGGATATGACATTTAATTTTGCCGAACTGGTTCAGCATATTGCCAAAAGCCGTCCGCTCAGTGCCGGTACAATTATCGGCTCCGGCACCGTTTCAAACCGAGACCGTTCCAGCGGCTCCTGTTGCCTTGCCGAGCGCCGTATGCTGGAAATCATCGACAACGGGGTCGCCGAAACACCTTTCATGCGCTTCGGCGATACGGTCAGAATTGAAATGTTCGACGACAACGGCCAGTCCATTTTTGGGGCAATTGAACAGAAAGTGGCGCGTTATGAACATCGCTACCATGATGAAGACCTCAACCACCACAGACCAAGCTGAGCGGGGAAATCATGAAGCTTTACGACTATTATCGTTCTTCCGCTTCCTACCGGGTACGCATTGCCCTTAATCTCAAAGGGTTGAGCTATGAGCATTATCCGGTGTCGCTGTTGGATAACGAACAGAGCAGCACCAGTTACACGTCCCTCAATCCCAGTGCCCTGGTTCCGAGCTTTGAATCGGACAGAGGATTGTTAGGCCAGTCGATTGCCATTATGGAGTACCTGGAAGACTGTTACCCCGAGCCCGCGATCTTACCGAGTTCTCGCTGGGAGAAAGCCAAATGCAGAGAAATATCGCTGGCGATTGCCTGTGATATTCACCCGCTGAACAACCTGAGAGTCCTGAACTACCTTCACAGTGAGTTCGGGGTGCACCAAAACGAGAAAATGATTTGGTATCACCATTGGCTCAGCCAGGGATTTCAAACCCTTGAAACGCTGCTAAGTGACAGTACCCATCATTTTTGCTGTGGCGATACGCCAACCATGGCCGATATCTGCCTGCTCCCCCAAATCTACAACGCACGGCGCTTTGGGTTTGATGTTGGCCCCTACCCTACCCTGCAGCGCATTGAGCAGCACTGTCTTCATCTTGATGCGTTCGTCCGTGCCCACCCTGACGCCCAAAGTGAACAAGGAACCTCCTGATGACAGAGAACGGTGATGATCCTACTTTTCAGGTTAATTCGACAGCTCATCCGCAAATGATGTGGATGCCAGAGAAAGATCGCATTCATGACAGCCTGCTGTACCGGTTCATGGTGGATCTCAGCGAAAAAAAGAACACCTTGTACCATGATTACAACCAGCTTCATCACTGGACCATCGAACATAGCGAAGAATTTTGGGATATGCTGTGGGACTTTTGTGACGTCAGGGGCGAAAAAAACCGACCAATCACCCAATGCCCCCCTAACAGCCAGTTGCCGGCCAAAGAAACCCAATGGTTTCCTCATGCAAACCTCAACTTTGCCGAAAATTTACTTAAAAACTGGAATCTTCACGCTGCCGCCGATGCCATTATCTTCCATTGTGAAGGGGCTCCCGGGCGGCGACAGCATCTCAGCTGGCAACAGCTATACCGCCAGACTTCACAAGTAGCCACTTTTATGGCTGAAAACGGGGTTAAACAAGGCGACGTCGTGGCGGCCTATATCCCCAATATTCCCCAAGCAATCGTAGCTATGCTGGCTACGACTTCATTGGGGGCAATATGGACGTCAACCTCTCCGGACTTTGGCGTGGAGAGCGTCGTTGAGCGATTCGGCCAAACAAAGCCCAAGCTATTGATCTGTGCCGATGGCTACTTCTACAACGGAAAAGTGCACAACAGTCTGGATAAAGTCAGTGCGATGCTGGAAAAGCTCCCCAGTGTGAAGCAATTACTGATCATCCCCTATACGGAAGGCAGCAAGACAGAAGGTGACAATACAATAGAAAATGAAAGGGGCGCCATTTCTCGATCTTCTGATTCTCGGCCTTCTGGCAAACAACCGGTAGCGACTGCGTGGTGGGATGATATGCTCGAGCAATTCCCTGCATGCCCCCTTTCTTTCACTCAGGTACCGTTCAATCATCCGCTGTATATCCTCTACTCTTCGGGAACAACAGGACAACCCAAATGCATCGTCCACAGTACCGGCGGAACCCTGCTCAACCACCTGAAAGAACATCAGCTCCACTGCAATCTGAAATCGGGAGACCGGCTGTTTTACTTCACCACCTGCGGCTGGATGATGTGGAACTGGATGGTCAGCGGTCTGGCATCCGGGGCCAGCCTGGTTCTCTATGATGGCTCGCCCTTCTTTCCTGATGGCAATGTATTGTGGGATATGGCTGAACAGGAATCGGTCACTCAGTTTGGTACATCGGCGAAATACCTCGAGGCACTGGAAAAACAAGGCTACCAGCCGAGATCAAACCATGATTTATCATCACTCAATACCTTGTTTTCGACCGGTTCGGTACTGGCCCCCGAGCAGTTCGACTACGTCTATCAAGCGATAAAATCCGATTTACAGCTCGCGTCTATTTCCGGCGGCACTGACATCTGTGGCTGTTTTGCCATCGGGAATCCTCTCAATCCAGTCTACCGTGGGGAATGCCAAGGGCGAGCGCTCGGTATGGATGTACAGGTATTTGACGATAACGGCCGTTCACTATTCCAGCAACAGGGAGAGCTGGTTTGCTGCAACAGCTTCCCCAACCAGCCCGTCGGCTTTTGGAGTGACGAGGGTGGCAGCCGCTATCACAAAGCCTATTGGCACACCTTCCCCAACACCTGGCACCATGGCGATTATGTCTCGCTGAGCGAGACGGGCGGAATGACCTTCTATGGCCGCTCCGATGCCGTATTGAACCCTGGCGGTGTCCGAATTGGTACCGCCGAGATCTACCGTCAGGTAAATCCGCTCGAAGAGATCACCGACTCAGTGGTTATCGGCCAACACTGGCGCAATGATGTTCGGGTGGTACTCTTTGTCCAGCTAGCAGAGGGATACGAACTGGATGATGAACTAAAGGCGACGATTTGCCAGCGGATCAGACAACATTGTTCACCGCGCCATGTGCCGGCTGTCATTCTGGCAGTTAAGGATATTCCCCGTACAAAGTCGGGAAAACTGGTCGAGCTGGCCGTACGCAACATCGTCCATCACCAGCCGGTCAAGAATGTCGGGGCTCTGGCAAATCCGCAAGCCCTTGAACAGTATAAAAATCACCCAGAGTTACAAGATGAAGCAAATTAAGTTGTCCAATCTGGCTCGGATAGGTTTATAGAATGATATGATGCCTTCATCAGGCTACAAGGAGAACTGTTACCCAAATGAAGCGCATTCCAACCAACATTATCACCGGCTTTTTAGGTGCCGGAAAAACGACTTCCATACTTTCTCTGCTGGCACGTAAGCCAGAAAATGAAAAGTGGGCGATTCTAATCAACGAGTTTGGCAATATCGGCGTTGATGGTGCGATTCTTGACCAGCAAGGCGCTATCGTGAAAGAAGTTCCGGGTGGTTGCATGTGCTGTGTAGCAGGCTTGCCGATGTCCGTTGGCATTAATGCTCTCTTGGCACAAAAGCCTGATCGTCTGCTGCTCGAGCCGACCGGTCTTGGCCACCCGAAGGAAGTGATCGCCAAGCTCACTTCTGAGAGCTACCGTAACTATATCGACCTGAAGGCAACCATTACGGTTGTCGATCCGCGTCATTTTTCCGATACCCAGTATACCGACAACCAAAACTTCCAGGATCAACTCGCGCTGGCAGATGTCGTTGTCGCTAACAAAATAGACCAGTGCGCTAACGAAGATCTGGCTGCTTTTGAGGCATTTACCGCTAAATCCGATCCGGCAAAAGCCGCCATTGGCAAAGTTGAGCAAGGTCAGCTTGACCTCGACTGGCTGGCTATCGAACGAACTGAACGTCAGGCACAGCACAGCCATCATCACCACAGTCACGGCGAAGCCGCGCCATTGGAAGAATTTGAACTGGCTCCCGGCGAAACCTTTGCTCGTCGCGAAAACAGCGGCCAGGGATATCGCAGCTGCGGCTGGTTCTTCGCCGCCGATCAAATTTTCGACTTTTCGAAACTCTTTACCCTGCTTTCCAATGTCAACGCCCAGCGTGTCAAAGCCGTGGTTAATACAGAGCGTGGCTGCTTTGCCTTCAACGTGGTCAACCAGGTCGTCTCTGTCAACGAACTATCGCTGAACGGGTTCGAGTCACGGATAGAATTTATCGACAAAGAAGCACTACCGTGGGACGAGCTAGAGGAGATCCTGTGCTCTCTGGTCACGGTTCAATCATGATTGGCGAGTCAAGATTTTGAATTTCATGCTAATAATGAGTATGGATAGCATTAAAATTGCAGTCGAACAGAATTAATTTGTCCATTGAAGGCCCTGTTTGGCAATGGACCTAATCACAAGCAAGGAGCAAATATGCTAAACCCTGCTACTGCGAAAGCAGTCATTGATCATGCGCTATTCCTCGGTGCTGACTTTGCTGAACTCTTCGTTGAGCATCACCAGTCCAGTTCCGTCGAGCTTATCTCCGGCGACATTGACAAGGTAAACTCGGGTATCGACTTCGGTATCGGGATCCGCTTGTTCTTCGGTTATAAAGTACTGTACGGCTACACCAACAGTACTGATGAAGAAGAGCTCAAGCGAGTTACCGGGCTGCTGGCAGCCAAGGACAAGCGAGACCAGATTGCCAATGCGGCAGCCTTGAACCTCAGCCGTTATAACAGCAAACATCAATGCCAACAGCCATTGGCACAAGGGGCCAACCTTGAAGCCAAAATCGCTTTCCTTAAAGAAACCGATCAAGCTGCCCGCAGTGAAGACGAGAAGATTTCTCAGTTTATCGGCCGTATCCTGCAGCGCGAACAACAGATAGAAATCTTTAACTCGACCGGCCTGCATATCGGCGACACCCGCCACTATACACGTGTCGCGGCAACAGCCATCGCCCAGAACGGCAGCGAGCAGTCAACTGGCTTTGAAGCGCCTGGCGCCCTGACTGGCTGGGAGTTCAATACCCGCCTTGATGCCCGTGAGCTAGGCCAGCACGTTGCCAAGCAGGCAATGGTTAAGCTGTTTGCCGATAACTGCCCGTCAGGCGAAATGCCCGTTATCATCGGTAACGGCTTTGGTGGCGTGATATTCCACGAAGCCTGTGGTCACCTGCTTGAAACAACATCGGTGGCCAAGAAAGCCTCGGTATTCCACGACAAGATGGGCGAAATGATCGCCAACCCTGTCGTCAATGCTGTAGATGACGGCACCATGACCAACGAATGGGGCTCTATCAATATTGATGATGAGGGCATGGAGACTCAACGCACTCAGCTTATCAAAGACGGCAAGTTAACCAGCTTTATGGTTGATCATATGGGCTCGCTCAAAACGGGTTATGAGCCGACAGGCTCTGGCCGTCGTGAATCCTACAAATACGCACCGACATCGCGTATGCGCAATACCTTCATCGAGCCGGGTGAGAGTTCACTGGACGAAATGATCAGCAGCGTCGAGCACGGTATTTTTGCCAAGAAGATGGGCGGCGGTTCGGTTCAACCGGGAACGGGGGAATTCAACTTTGCCGTGCAGGAAGCCTACCTGATTGAAAACGGCCAAATCACCAAACCGCTGAAATCAGCCACGCTGATCAGCACCGGACCAAAAGTGCTGAAAGAAATCAGCATGGTGGGCAAGGACTTTGAATTAGCCGCCGGCATGTGCGGTTCCGTCAGTGGCTCTGTGCCGACAACTGTGGGACAGCCGGCTCTGAAGGTCGACAACATTCTCGTGGGAGGTGGCAACTAATGGCCGATCAAAACAAACTTCAACAAGCGATTGATCAGGTACTGGAGCGTGCCAGCGCAGCCGGTGCCGAAGCCGATGTTATTGCCAACTGCAGCAATAACTTCTCACTGAAAGCCAACGGCGGTGAGCTTGATGAGTACAAGGTAACGTCAGGCCAGGTCATTGGTGTTCGTGTCGTCAAAGATCAGCGTATTGCGACCTGCTACTCAGAATCACTGGAGCCAACCAGTCTGGATACCATGGTGGAGCATGCACTGCAAAACGCCCTTTACACCAAACAGGACGCACACCAGACAATCAGCTGTATCAACAGCCAGTTAACCACTGACGTTGCCGAAATCTATCAACAGGACGAAGCAACTGTTGATGACAAAATAGCCCTTGCCCTGTCATTAGAGAGCGGCGTTGTTTCCAAGCCTAACGCCAAAGCCGCTCCTTACAACGGTTTCGGCGAGTCAGACAGCCAGGTCATTATTGCAAACACCCAGGGCACCTTGTGTCAGCATCAGGAACGTTCGACCTACTGTTACGCCTATACCCTTTACGAGCATGATGACAAGCAGTCTATGCACGGTGGTATGTCATCGGGTCGACGCTTCGACGATCTTGATCCTAACTACTGTATTAACCACGGCTATGAAACTGCCAAGGCGCTGCTGGATGGTTCACCGATTGCCACTGGTAGCTACTCGGTGATCTTTGATCTCAGCTGTCTGAGTAGCCTGTTTGGTGCATTCGGTATGTGCCTGTCTGGTCAGTCTGCGATGAAGGGCATTAACCCATGGCGTGAGGCGCTACATCAGCAGGTAGCCAGCCCGCTATTAACCGTCTCTGACATCGCTTTCATTGAGGGCGGCTCAGCCATCAAAGCATTTGACAGCGAAGGCTATGCAACCCGAGATACTATCTTGATCGGTGAAGGCCAACTACAGAGCTTGCTGCACAACAGCCACACAGCGAGCTTCTTTGGTATCGACAACACTGCGAACGCCTCACGCTCGGCGAAAGGCGGACTGGGTGTCTCATCACGCCATACGGTGATAGCAACCGGTACCAGCTCTGATGCTGAAATCACAGCCGGAGAATATCTGGAATTGGTTGAACTGCAGGGGGTTCACTCTGGGGCCGATGCCGTCAGCGGTGACTTCTCATTCGGAGCCAGCGGCTTCCTTTGCCGTGATGGCAAACGCATCCAGCCAGTACGTGGCATCACCGTTGCCGGCAATTTCTATCAGTTACTGAAAGAAGTTGATGCCGTCGGTAAGACCCTGAACCACGACTACGAACGTGACTTCTTTGCCCCTCAAATTCGCTTCAACAAGCTAAGCATTGCCGGTAAATAAAGGACGGCAATAATAGCAGCTAACGCGAAAGCGGGAAGTCAAAAACAACAAAGGCGAGCTCCGGCTCGCCATTGTTTTCAATTTATCGATATTGCTAACCAATCGCTTTATCGGGATCAATCTGATAGTAAGTATTAACACTCGAGCTCGCGAGTTCAGGTTCAAGAAAATCCCTTATACTCTCGATAGAATCTGCTTCCCACATGCATTGACACATTTGTTGCTGTACGCTGACCAAAGTAGAATGGAGCCGCATCCCAGACGGTGGATGGGTTAACGCCCCGCTGGCTTTTTGCCAGAATAACTCAGGATCAGTGATTTCATGTTGAATCGCAATAAACATATCCCGCTCCCTTAGTTCTATAAAAAGTATAGCGAGGAATAAGCATTATGGTTTAATCCAAATGAAATTAACGATAAGGCGTAGGGTCGATATTCTCGGCATTTAGGCTTAATCCACGTTCAATAACAAGCTCTTTATGTTTAGCCAGATTGACAATATCAACCTCGATATAGCGCTTATGCCTTGTCGAATAAAAGCACTTAATCATTGGCTGAAGAAGCGATGACTCATTGGACTCCCAGACAATGCCGGCTCGCCCGTCTGAAAGCTCGACAAGAGAGCCAACCGGGTATACACCAATGTTCCAAATAAATTTGTCTAACAAGTCACTATCTAATTGATGCGGCGCCATAGATCTAAGGATTTTAAAAGCTGCTGCAGGGCTCAGAGGTTCTTTGTAACAACGGGCTGCGGTTAATGCATCATAGATATCAACGATTGCACTCATTCTGCCGACTAAAGAGATCTC
Source organism: Photobacterium alginatilyticum (assembly GCF_009910675.1). Classification (GTDB taxonomy): domain Bacteria; phylum Pseudomonadota; class Gammaproteobacteria; order Enterobacterales; family Vibrionaceae; genus Photobacterium; species Photobacterium alginatilyticum. The sequence continues at coordinate 11,953 of NZ_RSEJ01000039.1, forward strand.
ATCACCTGTCAAACCTTTGGGATAGCCGCTGCCGTCAAGCTTTTCATGATGAAGCAGACTAACCTGACGACTCATCTCAGACAAATCCGGCATACTGGCGATGATGGGCTCTGACAATGTTTGATGCTGCTTAATATGCTCAAACTCTTCTTCGGTTAACCGACCAGGTTTATGCAAGATATCATCATCAATTTGGGTTTTACCTACATCATGCAATAAACCGCCAATGGCTAACTGTTTTAGGATATGTTTATTGAACCCTAAATATCGGCCAAAATTCACCAATAAAAAAGCGACATTTAATGAGTGTTCGAGTAAATAGGTATCTTTATTACGTATCGCCGATACACATTGGATCGCATCCGGATTACTTAGAATAGAACAAACAATATTATCTGATAGCTCCTCGACAGGGCGAACATCAATATTCTTTCCTTGATATAAATTATCTATAGTTTTACTCAACAGATCCTTTGACTGTGTCACAATGGACTCCGCGCGTTTCAGCTCGACTTCAAAAGATGTAGTTTTTAATTGCGTTGTGTTGAGTTGATTTATACTGGGGATATAATTTTTAAGATCTGACTGGTTAAAATCAACCCAAACGACTTTTATACCATTCCCTCTAATTTGAGATATTTGCTTCTCTGTATGGATTCTTCCCGGGTGATTAACACGAAGACGCCCTTTGGCATTTTCTAGTTCTACAACAAAAAGACCTTGGCAAATATCTTCAACTTTAACTGCCTGTATCATTACTCTCCCCCCCATCCCTGAGTGGCCTTATATAATTAATACACAACAAAGTATGGCTTGATGTCAATTTCATTAAACTTTTCATTTACGATTAAGTTACACTCAACATTTGTTCAAGCGAACTCAACATTATTTTCATACGCTTCTTTACTCATTTTTTCTAAATAGCTAATAACCAAACTTCCCGCTTCTTCCATTTTGGCCAATAACGTAAAAGCATCATCATTTTGCTCATTCTTGAACGCCTCTATCGCTTTAGCGCCATAATAATGAGTATCAATATGGGGTTTTTCCAATAACTTATAACTTGGTAGGTGAGAGAAAAACGCCTTCCCATTGCCTTTATAATACCACTGACCAAGTCTGCAATGGCAATGATCAACCAATTGATTAGTATCTAAACGTGTCTCGCGTATACGCTTGTAAATATCTATTTTCCATGAGACGTGATCTAACTTAACAAGATGAATAAAGAGCTGAATGTAACTGTCTCTCACCACCTTGTACAAGGTATTTGCGTTATCAACAAAACGGGAAACCATATCTACAAGTATATTAAGCTTTTCCCCTAATAGGGAAAAATCATTCGTCACATCGCTTACGCCTTGACGACAAGATGATGTATTTACGCCAATTTCTTTAACAACATCTTTGATATGCTTTGCTGAATTGCGAGCAGTCTGCGCGAGCACCCTTACTTCATCTGCCACCACGGCAAAACCACGTCCATAATCCCCGGCACGGGCGGATTCAATAGCAGCATTTAGCGCAAGTAGATTTGTCTGCTCTGAAATACTGTCAATTGAAACGATATATTTTGTGATTTCATCGGAGTTAAGCTTAAGCATGTTAACCTGCTCTCCCACTCCATTAACACGATCTTTTGTTGCAAGTAACGTAGTCTGGAAGCTTCTTAATAATTCAATACCATCACGAGTTTCAGTCTCGTATGAATCTAAGAAAATCTTCGTATTCTCCACAGAGTCCGATATGCTCTTCCTTATAGCTTCAAGTGGGTGCGCAGTATCTAACACCCTAGAGAACAACCCCTCATAGTAATATCTTTTTTTTATTTCATTGGTGACATCACTTGTTAAGACATCAATCTTATGCTTAAGTTCATCACGCTGATTATTGCATCTATCAAGTTCACTTTTTAGAGCCTCTATCTGAAACTCATAATTTCTAACATCACTGTCAAACAGAAGTGAAAACATGAAGAATCATCCTTATAATAATTCATTACAGTTCTAGCGGCTACAACAACACAAACACTAATATTGAATATAGCAAAAAACTGCCTGTACAATATTTAGCAGTGAGCTAATCATTATCAGTCAATAATGTGAGGCTTGTTCCACTAATTCTATTAATAACAATAACAAAAGATTGAATTAATATACACTCATATCATAGATATACCGACATTTTTTCGTTTTTTGTACATTATTATCAAGTTATAATTTCTTGCTTTTATTATTTATAGAACAAGTATTTAAAGCGTAAAATATCATACAATTACTCAGCCTTATTTCGCTTTAATGTATCTTTAGGATACTCATGAAACAATTCGAAGTACTCACCACTAAACCGTCCAGGATTTTCGACATTCATTTTTTTTAGAGTCTCTCCGACAGACAAGCTACCAAATTTTCTTTCAAACTCAAACCGAGCAAAATTCAATCTCGCCATTAATAAAAATTGCTTTGGCGAAATAGAGATCACTTTCTTAAAAGCATACTCTAGCGTTCTCGTACTACAAAAACAGTTTCTTGCGAGATCGCCTACTTCAAGTTTTGATTTTATATTTAGGTTGATATAAGCAAAGGCACGCAGAATGATGACAAACCGCTTATCATAAACAAAGCTCGATTCCGTATAAATACCAGGCTTATTAAACAATAACTTAACATTTCTCAATATATAATCCTGAACAAGAAGACTCATTTCCGGTGAAATGAAAACATTATACCTTATTGAATATTCAATGATGCTGATAACTCTTTTTGAAATCAGCTGAGTCTTTGGCAGGATCACTTTTCTGTTTCTAATTTCACTCGATAACTTAATTATATTGCTAACTTCTTCTTCCCCTAGCACATCTACCAAGTATCTTTTCTTGATTAAGAGAACAAAGACTTCGACACCGGGAGGTAAAACAGAAACGATTTCCTCATTCGGTGCCACAATAAAAACATCATCATAGCCTAACTTAACTCCATTTACAGTAATAGCATCATCTCTATTAAAGAAAGCTATATATAAGTAATCACTAGTACATACGCCATGGTAAAGCACTTTATTACTGGTTATTTCCTTTGATGCTTCTAATTTCGGAAAGCTTAATACATACCTAGATGCTTCAAACTCTCCTCTTGATAACTGGCATACGACTTGATTTAATGGATCACATGAAAGGCTATATTGTTCTATCGAGTCATAAGTTAAATGCCGTATTTTTACCATATACTCCAAATTCTTCTATCATTTTACGAAAGTAATTGGTAATTGTATTACTCACATCTCTTCTAAATGAAAGTAAATAGATGTCCCATTGGATTTTTTTGCCTGATACATGGCTTTATCTACTAAATCTATACCCATATCAAGATCCAAGTTATTCGTATCAAAAACACCAACGCCTATACTTGCGTTAACATTAAGTAAGTACTCTCTTGTTTTGACTTTTTCTGAAAATACACCTTTTATTTTATTTGTAATTGGGCTAATTGCTGAACTTTTTAATCCTGTAAATACCATGACAAATTCATCACCACCAAATCTTGCTATACAATCATCACCTCTTATGCAGTGTTTTAGTCGATGTGCGACAGTCACAAGAACTTCATCACCAACTGAATGACCTAATGTATCATTAAGCTTTTTGAAGTGATCAATATCAATATAAAACATAACTACAAACCCGTCGACACCCATATTGTCATCAAGTATTTTAATCAGTTTATCTTTGAATATTCTTCTATTCGGCAACCTTGTCAGGGGATCAATATTTGCTTCTATCCACAGTTTCTCTTTATCTAGCTCTTGTAATCTTAGATCTCTCACAATAGCGACAAAACATTCAGAGCCATTGTAACGGCCTACTGATATATTAACCTCCACCGGTATCGGAGAGTTGTCTTTTCTCAAGTGTGTTGACTCAATTGTAATACTTTTTTTTCTCTCTACTAAATCAATAATTTCATTCCATCGCCCTATTGCTCCATTTGTAGAGTCAATCTGAGAAAACCTCATTCTCAACATTTCATTATAACTATATTGCAATCGGCCAAATGCATTCCGGTTGCATCCAATAATTTTCATTGAAATTGGGTTAATTATATATATGGCATCATCAGTATTAAATAGTAAGGATTGAAATGTAGTTTCATCATTTTTAAAAACAGATAAAAATGCACTTGCTAACTTTTTTGTTATTCTTTTCACATGTTGATTTACACCAAATTTCACAGAGCCATGATTACTACTTACGTTTCTTGCAAAGAGGAAGTTCACATAAACAGCGACAGCGAAGATAATTCTGATAATGTCAATCGGAAGCTTATATGCAACACAGTGCTTTGCTTTATTCTCATAGAATAACTCGTCATTACCACTTCCCCAGAGAATAATCTTAATGATTTTCATATCAAAAATCTCCTCTCGCTAGTTGTTATTTTGCTAAATTATCATTTTTTACCCCATAAAAATTTATCTATTTCACTTATCCGCCTATATCAGCCAGGTTATTCATCATACATATTTAAAAAACAAACGATATTTCCTTAAAAATCTATCCTCTCATATATGTATGACAAACATTATGTTAAGTTATTAATATTCCTTTTCAATATATTAATAAATATAACTGCTAAAGTTAGGTTTATAAACAGAGCGGACGACAAATTGCGTATATTGTACATTTCACAATATGCAATTGCTTTTATCTTTTGATGTTAGTGTGTTGCGGACGTGTCAATAATGAGCACATAATTTTGAAAGGAACGGACTGGATAACTTTTCTTGCCAAAGTTTTCGATAGCAAATTAATGCTGCACGATAACAAATTTCCACCTATTGTTAAATACACTCACTGAATAGTTTGTCGAGAAAAGCCTCAGGAAGCGTATGCATTTCGCGCACACTAAAGAGAAAGCTTTCATGAGGCTTCTCAATAACTTTTTGATAATATCAGTGTTAGTATTCAGGAACTATCGGGATGCTAATCCATTGCTCCTGACCTGCACTTTCAGCAGCTAACGAAGGTTGATCAAATAGCCCTGTTATCCTGTTGCCCGCAACATCTTCTAATATGGGATCAATAACTAACTGATACTGGTTTTTGTCCCACGTTATATCCGGATAAAATAGCCACATCTCTTCATGTTCTGAAAGCTCAATACTTCCAGCAACACTTTGCCCCTTCTGATCTTTCACTCTGATACGATATGCCAGCGAAACATGATCCATCTTGCCATTAAGCTCAATAGTCAACGCTTCGCTTGAGCCCTTATTAGGGTGATGAATAACCCACTTATCCACATCAGGCACTTCATAATCAGCTTCTACGGCTTTAAAGGGCTTCCGGTATTCCTTTTCTAAGTGGCAACCGTCGGCATCTTTCGCCATAGTATCGATAACTAGCTGATAGTCCTCTCCCGATGTCAAAGCTCTCCCCATTGCATTATGAGCAACAAGACCTGTTTTTACTCGGCCCGGATCAAAAAGCAATGTCAGGCGTGAACTGTCTGTACTCCAAAGTGCAAACTTGTTATCAAGAAATACACCGTGCAGCCTATTACCCTCCTTATCCTCTAAATACACTGACGATAAAATATCTTCACGATACATTGGCTTAGAGAAATACACATAAAATCGAAGCAAGTTCTCGGGAAGTCTATCAGCAGTCGGGTAGACTGCTGATACATGTGCTTTCTCTGCTGCTGGCTCGCAGGTTGAAGCTATAATCGTAGATGAAAAAATACTTAGCCCAATGGCCAGGCTAAACAGAAAAGCAGCTCTCATATTCCTCTCCTTTAACGAACCAGATCGCTATATCCTGCATCGGTTTTCAATAGATTCTGAAAGTTCCTGAACATTTCCTGCTCAGGAATATATTTATAGTTGGAGAAGTTATACTCACTAATAAAGTCATTCAGACGGAAATATGCCCCTTTGCGGAAAGAAACCAAGTCCATGTCACCCGTCACCAAATTTCTTTTTAGCGTTGCGATGAACTGTTCATCCTGATCAGCAGCCTGAAGCACTCCAGCCAGCGGTACCGGGCGTGTGGCAACACCTGCTTTAGCCCACATTTCTGGCGCAGAGAGGCCTTGCTGCTTATTAGCATTAACAATATCTGCTACACGAATTAAATCGGCACTGCGCTCTTTATGAAATACCAGCACATAATCTTCCATCTTTTGTTGTTCATTCTGGGCAGTAAAATGAACGACATCCAAAGGCGTATTGCCATAGCCCAACTCAGCAATGGTTTTGCCTTTTACGTGGGCACCGTCGTTTAGTTTGCTTGTCGGTATAGTCACCAGTGGGGTACATGTATAAGCTGCGACAACAGTTTCTTCTCCATCCAGATCCAATACTGTCATCGCCCGAATCGGTGCTCTTGTCTCAGTCTGATTATGGACGGTGTGATAAATCTCTACATGAGAAGTGGTCAAAGATTTATCAAATGGGTATGGAATCTTACGCAACGTAGAAGAAAACTCGCCCGTGGACAAGCTGGATACGTAGAGTGAACCATTCACATAATCCAGATCTGTTATCCCTAATGTTGATGCCGGAATGTCACGCCAGAACTTCACCCCATCGGTTGCAGTTTTAGTTAATTTCTTTACCGTATTCGGCAGTGACCTCAAATCTACTCTAGTGATTACTCCTGCCTGGTTGGCACGAATAATAACAGGCGTCCGCTTGCCCTTTTGTTGAATCGACAAAGAGATATAGGCTTCTTTACTGACCGGATGAATCGCAATGTCATGATAATGCAGTAGGTGGCTATCCACTCCCAGCAACTTGGCGATTTTAGTGCCAGCCCCCTCAAGGTTATAACTCATTGACGTTTTCGCCGGTTTCACATCTGGCAAGGTATAGGCAAATATCTGCCCGCCGTCAGAATCGGCCACAAACAATGTATTTTTCTCTGCAAACTCAAGAATAGTTGCTGATACAGGCTGAGCCCCGGCAATGGCTGCCTGGCTGGCAGTACCAAAAGAAAGTGCTGCTATCACGTTGAGCGCAAGTACATTTAACTTCTTCATAATCACCTCTTCTTTACTTACTCTTTATCAGAACCAAACCAAAACTGTCATCTGACTTAAGTTCCAGTGAATCACCTTCAATAAGATCTCCGGCTTGAACAAACACACCATTAGCCTTAGCGGTACCCTCAGAGATCATGGCGATAAATGGCTGCTCACATTCAACGGTCTGCCCCTTTGCAATGAAACCAACCTGACAGACCATATTGCTGTTGAAGCTCTCACCGTTATTGCCACCTAATACAGTCGTAAGATCTCCCTGTTTTAAGGCAAAATTCTGGTACGCAGGCTCCAGCCCGGTTTCTGGCGGCAAAAACCAAATCTGCAGTATTTCAGCTTTGGTATTATTTCTACTGAACTCGGCATGTTGCATACCTGTACCAGCACGTTGAACCTGAACACCGGGACCTTCGATAACGGTCCCGTCTCCCAGGCTACCTTTATGCCCGACAGCACCGTTCAAAATAACGCTGACGATATCAACATCATTATGTGGATGCAGAGGCGCCCCTTCATTTGGCTTAAAATAGCCGCTCGCAAGGTAAATGAAATCCCCCAAACCATGGCTGATGTCTTTACGGTTCTTTGCATCTTTCCAAATCAACGGGCTCTTCACCATATGAGTTTCGACGATGCCCGCAAAACCACCCACCGGGAGATCATTACGATGGATTATGCGTAGTGGTTGTGTATTCATTTTGTGTTCTCCTTACGGCTCTTGCACACGGTAAGCATCCGTAAATCTAGTTGAGTTTAGTCAATACCCATAGGGTTGCTCCTTTGTTAAAGACGATAAACCATTCCTGCCAGTATTAAATCTATGTTAATTTGAATACTGGGTATTCTTAGTGGGAATAGTAGAGATAATGGATACACTCACTGCAATGCGTTCATTTGTAAGAGTTGTTGAGACGGGGAGCTTTTCGGCTGTTGCCCGGGAGGAAAACACCACCCAGTCAACAATTAGCAAGCGAGTCGCTATTCTGGAATCAAACCTTGGTACGCAGTTACTTGTAAGAGGGGGCCGCCTTCACAGCCTTACGGAGGCTGGGCAAAATTACTATGAACGGGTGGTTGGTATCTTACGAGACCTTGAAGAGGCCGAAAGCGAAGCGCGTTCTTTAATAGCTACGCCTCGGGGTAAACTGCGCGTATCTGTTCCGGTAATGTTTGGTACTTTGTACATTGCACCTGTTATCCCCGAGTTTTTATCGGCTTTTCCTGAGGTTCAACTTGATCTAAAATTCAGTGAAAAGATGGTGAATTTGGTTGAAGAAGGCATAGACGTAGCCATTCGGCTGGGAGACTTAAAGGATTCTTCGATGATAGCCAAGCACTTAGGTGATGACGACCTGATTATTGTCGCCTCACCCACCTACCTGGAAAAGCATTCTGTCCCTCAACACCCAAGTGAGTTACGTACACACAACTGTCTTGTCTACAGTTTGGGAGCAAGCGGTAATACCTGGACTTTTTCTGATCAACACTCCGATACAACGGTCCAGGTCGCAGGAAATTTTCAGGGTGATAGCGGATGTGGGTTGATGGAAATGCTGCTAGCCGATGCTGGGATCTCATTCATGCCAAACTGGCTGGTTGCCCCTTATATCCAATCAGGTCAGCTTGTACACATTCTGCAGGATTACTATAAGAATTATCCTATTAATGCCGTTTATCCCCTCAACCGTAATGTTCCTCTAAAAACAAAAAGTTTTATGGATTTCATTCAACAAAAACTCAATCAGAACCCTATTTTATAACCCTTTAAATAGACTCTGAGCGCTACGGCTAACAGGCAACTTATTCTTACCGATCAGTACCGAGAGTCTGCCGGTAAAGTCTTTATGTACTTTATCGATTGCTGAAACATTGACTATCGTTGAGCGATGGATCTGCCAAAAGTGGTCAGGATTGAGCTGATTCACCAGTTCTTTCAGCGCACTGCGAATAACATATTCATCCGCTCCTTTCGCGGCATTCTCGTTCTTCTTGTAGACCGAGATATACTTGTCCTCGGCTTTGAAATATAAAATGTCCGCAACCGAAATAACATAGATATCGTCTCCTTTGCTGGCTTTCACCCAGTTCAGATATTCAACCGGCTTAGGCTGAGACAACTGGTTGATTTGCTCAATCAGGCTACCGAGCTGTTCATGACTATACTGCCCTTGTGCGGTATGACTATCAGCCCTTTCAGCAAGGCGAGCCTTCACCTTGTCACATGCCTGTTCCAGACGCTGCTCCGAAAGCGGCTTTAACAGGTAATCAAGTGCATTTTGCTCAAACGCATTTATCGCATACTCTCTATAAGCGGTGGTAAAAATGATATGCGGCGTCTTATCCAGTTTAGACAGTGCCTTGGCGACCCCCATTCCGTCTAGCTCCGGCATTCTGATATCAAGGAAAACAACATCAGGCTGGTGAGTACTTATCGCTTCAAGAGCTTCTACACCATTGCCCGCTGCTGCCGCAATTTCAAGCTCAGGCCATACTTCTGCCAATGCCCGGCTCAAATGATGGCGTAAGATCGGCTCGTCATCTGCTATTACGGCCTTGGCAAACTTACCCATGCACTTCTCCTTGTTCCTGCAATGTCATCAATTGTGCCTTTGGTAAGCGGATCGTCGCCGTCACCCCACCCTCTAAAGGTTCTTTTATTGTCAGACTGGCCTTATTATCAAACAAAGACACTAACCTACCACGGATATTTTCCAAACTGACTCCATTCCCGCCGGAAGACATCGTCGGCTGAATACCTTTCCCATTATCCTTAACCTGCACCACAAGCTCATGGTTGTCTTCTTCTATGTGCAGCTCAATTGCGCCCCCTTCTCCCTTTGGCTCGATACCATAATAGACAGCGTTTTCAACAAGCGGTTGGATCAGAAACGGCGGAATCGGCAGCGTCAAACTCACATCATTGCTGATAATTTGATAGCTCAACCTGTCACCCAATCGGATCTGCTGAATATCAAGGTATGCCGAAATAAGATCGATTTCCTCTTCCAGCGTCGTGACATCTGCGCGGGTTCTGTGCAGATTGGTATGTAACAGGTCAGTCAGACGAACCAGCATCAACTTGGCTTTAGCGGTATCCTGATCGATCAATGCAATCGCATTGGCCAGTGTATTAAACAAAAAATGCGGCTCAATCTGGCTCTGCAGCTGACGTAACTGACTTAACACCAAGGCTTTTTCCTGCTCAGACTGTTTTCTCCGAACTTGCTCCATCTCATGTTGAGCCAATAGCTTTTGCTCATAGGAGTAAAAGTAATAGAAACAGATAAGCGTGAACAATAACGCCAGCATAATGACAGGTTTCATTTCGGCTAGTGACTGATAGGTATCTGGACCACTTAGCCAAAAAAAGGCATTGGCCGTACCCAGCACCATGGCAGACAGTACCGTTAAGACATTCACCTGTCGGTAACTCAAGCTCGGAAAAAAGTAGGTGGTAAACCTTGCCGTCGCGATGGCACTCGCGCCGTAGCCAAAGCTGATCGCGAGATCTTCATAGAAATTATCCGGCCACACAATGTAAGTGACGATAGCAATCCCCAAGCAAAACGCACTGGTGATCGCCACCGATTTCAACCAGGGAAACGGGTTACCTGTGTACTCACTCTGACTCATCAAAATCGTCCTTTAAGATTTAGCAAAATCATACGCTTATCAGATAAATTACGGTAGACGGATTGTTTGTCACCAGTCAAAAAACGGGCCGCAATCTCTACGTCAAATTGCACATCGCCGGTATCAAGAATGGAATACCCTAACCACTGGGTCATTATTGCCCCTTTGTCTTGCGGAGAAAACAACACATCAAAGGTCGGTTTAACATTTTGCAGGCAGGATACATTGCGAGACCAGTCCCAGTGCTGCCAGGCTACCGGATCCAGTGTCCAATGAAACATCACGTTATGGCTAACCAGATTGACATGCTGTAGAGGCTGGGCATAAGCATGCCTCAATCCGACAGGCATTTCATTGGCATGAATTTGCTCAGCATTCTGATAAGCTTGCTGCCACTGGCCGTAATCCCAGCTTCTGCTGTCATACCAATATTCCAAAATCACGCTCTGCCCACTTTCACTGGTCCATGTCAGCCCGGCCAACGCTTGTAGCCCGTTATCCTTTTTGTCAGAAATAACAGGCTCACGCAACGAATCTGGCACCCGGAAGCTAAAATATTCTTTCTGATACGCCGCGGAAGTGTGAAACTCCCAGGCATCATCCAGAATAGTCACCCAGCTACCACCAAGTAGACCACGCCTGACATCATCGTAATAAACAATTCCCTGCCATTCGCTATCGCCAGCAAGCCCGTAACGTCTGATGCCGACTCCTTGCTGTTCATTAAGTTGATCCAGCTCGCTACCTTGTTGCGTGGTCCAGGAAGAATCAGCATAAATTAGCGTCCACTCACCATTAGCGTCAAAATAAGAGGCAGCAGCGACTCCTGCCCCTTCCTCGACTTGGATACCGACCGGATTAGTTCTATATGGCTTGATAATATCCAGCGGCCGATAACCATAACCAACACCCCAATCCACCCGCACCTTGCCGAGGGTAATATCTACGTCAGTACCTGCCAGCGATATTGCTCCCTGCCAGAACAGCTCCCTGACGATCAGCTCGCTATCGCGATCAACACCGGACTGGGAAGAATAAAGATCATTACCTTTTAGCGCCAACACTCCAAGCCACTGTTCGTAACCTAGTTCGACATCCAGCAAGGCGTTTACCGATTGCCATTGCTCATCCTGTTCATCAGGAAGGTATACGCTGTTTCTTGTATCATGATGCTCGACACTGACCATCCAGTCCCAGCTCGCATCCAATGTATTGGCGAATGCCTGTCGTGAAACAAACAGGCAAACGATCAGCGACACCAACCTAAGCCAACAGTACAAAGCAGAAGAGCAGTTCATGTTATAGCCCCGACACAGTATTTCGAGACAAATAAGCCGGATTGTAATACTTCGCCGCCAAGGCCACAGGAGAGATCTCCTGATAGTTGATGACTGTCTTTTTACTTGGCTGAATACGATCGTGCAGAGTCATGGCTACAACACTAGTACGGGCGTTTCGCTCCCCTTTGGTAAACCAGGCCTCTTTTGCCAACTTACCTGACCGAAGATACATGGTTGCCCGGATGGGAAAGTCACTCCCCTTTTCGAGCCACAGTTCAATACGCTGATAACTGGCGCCCGAGGTTTTGGCTGTCAGCTCCAGTTGGTTGACCATTACACTCTCGGACATCGGGAGTTTCAGCTCTAAAGACTGGACCCATTTACCCTGATAGTCGGCACTCCAGGTTAAAGTCGAGATATCACCGACTGATGCTTCGCCCAGCAATTTCTGCATGGGGGTGATCCTGATAGGACGGCGGCTTTTTGGCATCAACAACCAATAGTTATCTCCCAACATCAGCATTTTTTGTCCTGCTTCAACTTTCGACTTAAACACCACCAGCGATTCACGTTCAGGACGGGTGTACACGGTATAATGGCGCGTTTTCTCCAGCTCATCGTTTTCATACAGCTGTACCTCAGACACCACTTTGGCTGCCGCACTATCCAACCGATACTGATCAGCCCGCTGCAAGATTTCCTCAACGCTTTTTTCAGGCTGGGCACTGACATTAAAAGCCAAAATGCTGATCAAAAAGCCAACCGTTTGCTTGAAATTAGACACATTACACATATGACAAAGCCTCTGTAATTGGTTTGTTGACCCCTTTACGGGCTGAGAAAAATGCTGCAACCAGGCAAATGACAAGTACACCGCTCGTGGCGTATAGCACCAATTCCAGTGAGAAGTTAACCTGTAGCGGATAGCCCTCGCTGTAACCGGGAGGCGGTGGCATATTGACTTCAACCAGCATCAAAAACAGGCTCAGAGCTGCGCTCATCAGGGCACCGGTCCCGGCACCAATAACGGCCAGCAAACCGGACTCGCGTAAAAAACCTCTGATAATTTCACCGCGAAAACTGCCTAGCGCCGACAATGTACCGATCTCGCGAGTGCGTTCTGTTACCGACATCGTCATGGTATTAAACAGGGAGACAAATACGACTAGCCCCATTACCAATCCCATCATGCCGAAGATAAGGTCATAGAGATTTTTTACGTTATTGTAGAAAAATGCCCGGTCTTGCCATGGCGTCAGTTCAATGCCCTGCCCTTCGACCATTAAGTTGAGTTGACTGTCGATAAGCGGCATCATCGCATCGGTTTGAGCGGTATCATTCAGAAAGACAGACAAGGTACTGACCTTATCAGACAGCAACAGCTCTTGTGCAGACTGGATGTGAATATAGAGCTGGCGTTTGTCTAGCTCAGGAACGCCCGTAGAATAAAGGCCACGCACCTTGAAGTCATAAGCATTTAACGCCCCTTCACTGGTTGTGGCCAGCAAGGTTATCCAGTCTCCGACTCCGACATTCATATTGTTAGCCAAATCGGCACCCAACATAACTTCGGGCTCAGCCGGATCATAGCGACTCGAAGTAACATCAGAGAGCGTTTTACCTTCCCTCATCGTTAGGAAAGGGCCTTTGAGGCTAAACTCACGATCATTCACCCCTGTTCCGGTGAAAATGGCGGACTTGCTGCCGTTGGACACCAGCCCGGTAAAATAGATCCGGGGCTGAACGGCACGAACAGTGTCGTGTTTCAGTAACGCGCGGATCAGAATCTGCGAATGGTTCAGGCCATTGCTCAACGGCATCTCTTCGTCTTTTTCGAAATAGCCCGGCACACTTAACGTTATATGGCCGACATCGCGGGCAGTAGATTCCTGCAGTGATTGATAGGTATACAGGCCAAAGCCGCCAGCGGCTGTCATCGCAAACACAGTGATCGCAATGATCATCACCGAGAGCAAGCTGCGGCGGGCGTTTCGCTGCAGATTAAGCCATGCCAACTTAAAGTAATAAGGCATCACTTTGTCAGCCAACTTGCTAATCGTTAGCTTACCCATCGCATTGCCTCCTGCTGGATATATCCGTCTAATAACTCAATCCGACGATCACAGCGCTCAGCCATCCGCGGATCATGGGTCGCGACAATAAACGTGGTTCCTATTTCATGGCCGAGATCTTTCATGATCTCAACCACAGCATTGGCTGTCTGGCTATCAAGACTGGCGGTAGGTTCATCAGCTATCACCAAACTCGGTCGATGCACCAATGCGCGGGCAATGGCAACACGTTGTTGTTGGCCGCCAGATAAATGATCAGGGCGATGATGAAGCCACTTCTCCAGCCCGACTCGTTCAAGCATCTCAGTTGCTTTCTGTTGCTGCTCTTGTTTCGAACATCCATTGAGATGCAATGGGTAGGCGACGTTTTCCAGCGCTGTCATTACAGGAACAAGGTTGAACCGCTGAAAAACAAACCCAAGCTGGCTCCGGCGAAATCTCGCTGCATCAGCAGACGATTGCGGTGCTGGTTGCAAGGCTGACGTGGTTTCCCCGAACAACACTTCCCCCTGATAGTCTCTATCCAGCAAACCAAGGATATTGAGCAGGGTGCTTTTTCCCGAGCCCGAAGGCCCGCAGAGCGCCACCATCTCACCGTTATCAATCCCCCCTGACACACCGTTTAGTGCGCACACCTCTTGATTGCCCAACCAATATTGCTTACGTATTCCAGAAAACTGGATCATGTTTCCCCCTCAGCCCTGATTGACCATATCAATAGCCTTAAGCGTTTGCGGATGATTGGCGTCCTGTTGCTGCATTTGCGCAAGCCAGCTTCTCGCCTGTGGCATATCTTCTGCCCGAATTGCCGCCTGCACAGCAAAGCCATATATCCAGGCTGTCGCTGCAAAGGGTTCCTTTGCAAATTCCGGCTGTTCCAGCAAAGAAAGGTAAATGTCGTAACCACGCTCGAAGTAGTTAAACATGTCAGGTAGCAGGGTAAATGTTGAGGCAGAGATAGCCTGCGCCAGGTAGTACTCATGAATACCAGAAATCACTCGCTGATCGGCAAGAGAAAGCGGATTGGCATCAAGCATGTCCAGACCCTTATCAATCTTGGCCAGACCCTGCTCGACATATTTCATTTTGTTCCAGGGCATCCAGGCATCACGACCTTTTAGTGTTTCAGTTCCGCCTAAATAGACCATTGTCAGCGGCTGTGGCCCTTCAGCCTCAATCAGGTTCTCAAGTTGCTGGTATACCGCTTCAACTTTAGCTTCATCCCCTGAAGCAGCTTGATTGTACAGGTTGATAATGGCTTCGATCTCGCTTGCCTGGACAAAGCTAGGTACCAATAACAGAGTGCTGACTAACATCACCCGTAACTTTTTGGTAATCATCTGAATCATGTGTCTCTCCATTTACGTTGATATTTGTCTCGATAGTAAACACGGGGATTAAACGGCGTGTATCAATGCGACAAACTGCAGAACCAGAGAGCGAAACGAAGTAAAACGCGACCGAAGTGTCATGCTATAGAGCGAAAAAAAAGCAGGAGGACAAAGAAAAAGGGATTGTAAGAAAAGGTTAGATAATGTTGTGTGGCCAAAGCGGCAGCGGGAGCCGCCGCATCGATACCCGAACTGTCTTAAGGTCGTTGTTTCAACAAGAATTACTCTACCGTTACCTGCTCGGTTGAAACGCGCGACTCAATGCTTTCAATGGCTTCAACTAGCGAAGGCGACAAGATGGCTTTCTTGTTGGTTTTGAAGTTGAACATGACCACTTTTGCTGTCCCTGACGTCGTTACCGCCCCGAGCTTCTTGCTGACGATTTCGTATTCCATGGTGAAACGATCTTCCTTGAGTTCGGAAACCCGGCTACCGACATAGAGCGTATCCGGATACGTCACCGGCAACTTGTAACGGCAGCTGGTTTCACCCAGCACCGGGCCGATACCTGTATGTTGTATTTCTTCCATTAGGGCGACCTCTCGGAAGTACTCAATGCGCGCAGTTTCAAGATAGCGGAAATACACGACGTTATTTACATGGTTAAGCGCGTCCATTTCACCCCACGCCACCGGAATTTCTGTAATCACAGGGTAGCCTTTCAATAGGTCTTTCATACATGCTCCTTGCCTTGTGGTGTTGATGCCGTCCTGCCCGATACTGCACACTCAGAACACTGGATACCGGCCGTAGAGCTTTTAATCTAACCTCGCACTAACAATATAGCAACATTTGAGCGTGTATCACCTTGATCTCACCACTGTATAAAAACCTTGCCGACAAACGAGCACTTCCATACAGACGGACATTAGTGGCACTAAAAAGACGTATTAGCCTTTCCACACAGTCAGCAGTTGGCGAACTTTTCTTCAGTTATGAAAGCTCAGTGTAAAATTCCGTCGTAAAATCTGCGGAGGCCTTATTTTATAAGGGCTAACACCTTGTTTTAGGGTATGCTTAGCCACCTTTTTTTATTACCCGGCGGCTAAAACCGGCGGGTTAAACATGAGCAATAGCGCTCATAGTTAAAGACACTGTTATATGCTTTACAACGACAATCTACCGGTACGGTTCCCGAAAGGAACGTTCGCGATGTGGACGGTATACAGTTTCACCGGCGCATCCATTCTTGCTTCCATCATATTTTCGCTGCTTCTTTTCCTCTCCATCGATGAAGATCCAGTGATGCAACTGCTGTTTGGCGGCCTTGCGGTTATCTTCGAACTGGGAAAATTCTTTGCCTGGTATGAATTTGGAGAACGCCGAGCCCGCCGCAACTATACCGGTGCCTTCTCGGCTTTTGCCTTCTATGCCGTTCTTGCTGCTATTTCTATCGGCGGTTCGGTCGGTGGTATCAACAGCGCCACCAACAAGGCGCAAGGACATGTCAATGTTCAGCAGAGCAAGATCAGCACCTACAACATGCAAATTGACGCGATTGAGAAACAAATCGAGCTCAACAATATTGCTGCCGAAAAATATATCCAGATGGAGCGAATCGCAACGGGTGTCGCCCGGATCCAGAAAGAAAATGACCAGCTTCGTCGCCAGCAACAGGCTTTGGCAACAGAGCGGGACAGCCTGCCGGTAGTCAATCAGGGATCGGTCATTGGCCTTATCGACAGTTTGGCTAAGTCGCTCAATGTACAAACGCAAACAGCACAATTAGGTTTGGTCATCTTCCTGTCTGTGCTATTGGATTTCTTCGCGGCTTTCTTTGTCGGATTAATTGGTGAAGAGCTGCGTTTCAGGAACCAATTCCGCCGCATCAACCCTATCACTATCGATGCGTTCGAAGCAGCTGAGCCCAAAGAGCCTGAGCTGCTTACCAACACAATAGAAACCAGTAATAAAGCCGAGCCTACTGCAGTACAGGAAGTCGAACCCGAACTACCCAAGAGCCCTTATGAGAAAGCGATTGAAGCCTTAAGTTCTAACCAGGTTAACTGCACCAAGCGAGCTGTCACCCGGTTTCTTAAGATCAACAGCGAGGAGGTGGATGACATCTTCAAGCAACTACTTGAGGAAGGGATTGTGAGCAAAAAGCCCAATAACCATTACCAATGGCATGGTGTAACAGAAAGCTAACCCTTCTCCGCAACGTCCAAAGCCCGCAGTAGCAATACTGCGGGCTTTGTTATGTGAGTATGATGATTAACGTATCAGCCAAGTTGTACTTTCTTGTACTGTGCATAGCTTAGGAAAGACAGCAGAGCAAAAAACGCAGGATCACTCCAGCCGAATCCAACGAAAATACCAGTAAAACACGCATACAAGGTAATCACGACACCTAGCAGATTGGTAACCAACAAGCCCTTAAACAACTTTTTCGCCACTAAGCCCTGTTCAATCTCACGAAGCAAGAAACTGATCGCTGCGATCCCGCCCAGGAAAATACTGTTATGCTGCGACAGAAAAAGGGCGTATTGATCATTGAGTTCAAGGCCGTACATCGGCCACATCAAAGCGGGTACAAAAAACAAAGCCAGTGCAAAAACACCATAAATTGCAGCATGTACCGTCAGGAATGTTTTACTGTTCATCTCATTGTTCCTAATACATTAGTGGTTAATCGGGCCTTTGTTAATCTGAGACAGAGGCTCGTTGATATCGAACACAATGCCTCTCACGTCGGTAATACCCATTTGCTGCAATCGCGCCGTATGCATCTCAAGGTAAGCCAAGGCCGTTTGCTCATCCTCGAATAGATACACCCCTCCCCCCTGTTGAGTCTGAGCATTCTCGGTCCAGATTTTCCAAATCATTCCCGGCTCATGGTTGATAGATTCAGCCAATTCTTTTAGCAATACAGACATCTCCTCACCAAAAGGGCCTTGAAAATTAAAGTCTACCTGTAGCAACTTACGCATAATTCTTTACTCCACTCTCTTCGTTATGTGCAATAATCATAATCAGCAAAAATTGAACAGAAAAGTTCAAAATATCTCAATTTAGTGTGCAAAAAATCGACCAATGAGACTCAAAACCACCCTCGAACAATGGCTTACCTTGCATGAGATCAACCGCTCGGGAAGTATTCAGGCGGCTGCAACCCAGCTAAACAAAAGCCATACCACTCTGATTTACGCGATCAGGAAGCTCGAAGAGCAGTTGGGAATACCCTTAGTTGAGGTAAGAGGACGCAGAGCGGTGCTAACCGAAGACGGTCAGTCTTTACTCCGCAGGGCAACATCCATGCTTGAACAAGCCCGAGATCTTGAACTGATCAGTAGCCAGCTATCCATGGGGGTCGAATCTGAAATCACGGTATCTATCGATCATTTATGCTGCCGGGAATGGCTATATCAACCGTTATCCGAGTTTTTCGCGCAAAACAAAAACACCTCGGTTCAGGTGATTGAAACATCACTATCAGGCACCACTGACGCTGTAGCATCGGAGAAATCCGACGTGGCAATTATCAACCTTCCGGTAACCAATCATCCGGCAGATGCGTTCGGCGTCATAACTATGGTACCTGTTGTTGCCAAGAACCATTTACTGGCTCAAAAGGCGAATCTATGTTTCGGAGACTTAACAACCGAAACCCAGATCGTCATTCGCGATCTGGGTGCCGATCCGGACAAGGAAAAACAAAACGTCGGCTGGCTTAAATCTCAGCAACGCATAACCGTTGATAATTTTGATCATGCGTGGCGTGCCGTCGTCAGTGGCCTTGGGTTTTGCCGACTGCCGGAGCATATGGTCAATGAGATGAACAGCAGTGACATCGTTAAACTCTCAATTGAGGGGGCACAGCGCTATCAGGTGCCGCTGCATATTACCCTGCCCAAAGGTGCTAAGACCGGACCGGCCGCTCATGACCTATACCATCTTCTGCTCGCCCATGCCTCCAAACGATTTGGCCACTAAGCAAAGTGGGCAGGAGAGTGGCGACTCACCTGCCCTACGCAAACAGCGATTTCAGCCGCTATCATTTATCACCAGCATCCAGCACGCCGCGGCGGATCTGGTCTAGCTCTATAGATTCAAACAAGGCCTGGAAATTACCTTCACCAAAACCCTCATTCCCTTTCCGCTGAATAATTTCAAAGAAGACAGGCCCAATCACGGTATCGGTAAATATTTGCAGCAAGATACCGGTCTCGTCGCCATCAATCAGAACCTTCAGCTCATTAAGCTTGGCCACATCTTCATGGTGACCGGGAACACGCTTGTTGATCCCCTCATAATAGGTATCAGGGGTGTCCATGAACCCAAGCCCACCCTGTTTCAGCTTCTCGACCGTTGCCAGGATATTTTCGGTACTCAGGGCAATATGCTGAATGCCTTCACCGTTGTATTGATCCAGATACTCGGCGATCTGGGACTTATCATCACTGGACTCGTTTATAGGTATCCGAATTTTGCCACATGGTGCCGTCATGGCGCGCGATAACAAACCGGTCATTTTGCCTTTGATATCGAAATGGCGTATTTCATGAAAATTTGCGATTTTTTCATAAAAGCTTGCCCACAAATCCATATTCCCGCGCTTAACATTGTGGGTAAGGTGATCGATAACCTCCAGCCCTGCATCCAGCGCTGCCATCCGCTCTTTGTAATCGGGATAGTAGTCAAAATCAATGTCGTAGATATCGCGCTCGCCATAGCGGTCAACCAGATAAATCAGGGACTCGCCGATACCATAGATAGCAGGTATGTTCAGCTCCATCGGTCCCGCCTGAGGTGCGCACGCCGTGGCACCTTTCTCAACCGCATAGGCAAGTGCCTGACTAGAATCAACCACGCGAAACGCCATGGCATTCACGCTGGCACCGTGTATACCAGCAAAACCTGACGCCTGAGAATGAGCCTCACCATTAACAATAAAATTAATATCGCCCTGTCGATACAACCATACCGACTTGTGTTTGTGCTTGGCAACCTCTGCAAACCCCATTAAGCGAAAGAGGTTTTTCAAGTTTGCGATACCCTCTGGGGTCGGTGCGGTGTATTCCACAAATTCAAAGCCGTCCGTGCCCATTGGATTATCAATCATCTTGCTCATCCGTATTATCCTCACTATGTCTTCAGCTGCCGTGTTTCAGGAGATCCGGCGCTTACTAATAGGATTAGCATTTCTGGCGAAATGATGAGACATTTCCCGGGCAAAAGATGTTACACAAATGTAAATCAATTTCGTAAACTCAGATTGACAATATGCAACTTAAGTCACTAACAAGGTAAAGAGTAAAAAGTTGCCAGCTAATATTGGTAACAAATTTATTTATATTTTTTGCAACCCAGCTAGCAGTTTCGAAAGCTTTACGCCATTCCTCTGCTACAACAACTAAGCTTTGTTAAAGAGGTGAAGGAATGAACGTTAATAAGAGAGACCAACTAAAACTACCCAAAAAAGTTAACCCTAAAATAAAGCTGTCGGCCTCAGCTGAAATATACCTACCCACTTTCCATTTTCTCAATAATGAATTTCTCCATGCAGTACGGCATGAAAAAGGTATTATCCGTGACGATGATATCGAGTTTCTTCACCAATACCGAGTAGCACTTCGCCGTTGCAGGACGCTGATCAGCTTACTCAAGGCCTTGTTCGAGCCCCGCCAAAAAGCCATGCTCAACAATGAACTCAAAACCATGATGCAAAAAACCAATCTGCTGAGAGATCTCGATGTCTTTCTGTTCAAGATGGATAAGTATTTTGTCTGCCTGGACCACTCGCATCATCAAGGGCTGATCCGTTTTATCGACGAGCTGCAAGATGAACGGCAAAAAGCTTTCAAGGAGCTAAAGAAATGGCTGAAAACAGAAAACTATGAGCAGCAATGTACTCTCATTCAAGGCTTACTGGCCGAGATGGAAAGTAACCAAACAGAAAAAGGACATATCAATAGTCAGGAGTTTGGCCACCTGGTCATTTGGCGCCACTTTCAGGGAACACTGTCACTCTGCAATCAACTCGATAGTAATAGTACTGACAATGCCATACACCGACTAAGAATTCGCAGTAAGAAGCTCAGGTATCTACTCGAGTACTTTGCCCCTATCTTGCCGCCTAAAGTCCGTAAAAAGCAGATAAAGAGTTTGAAGCAACTGCAAGATGAACTCGGTGAGTTCAATGACTCTTCGGTAGAGATACAGTTTTTCGAACACTACCTCCTTGGTAAGAAGACAAGCACCCACCGTTATAAGGCTGTCACCCAACTCAAAGAGATAACTCAGCGACACCATATCGAGTCAAAACGGCAAGTTATTACCAAAATCGCATTGTTTACACAGCCTGATAACGTTGAAAGCTATAACATCTACTCTCCTAAGAAGTAGCTCTTTCCCGTGATAATTCATATTGTTGAACTACACTTGCATGTGAAACCGATTTAATTGCAACTAGGTGACATCATGCCACAGAACCTGAACAAGGTGAGAAAGCTAAAAATCTATATCATTACCTTGATATGCATCTTGGGGTTTATTGTCATCTCGCTTATCCCATTTTTGGTCAATAACCTGCAAGAGAGAAATGCCTTAGACAAACACCTTCTAGCGGTAAAACAGGCAACTCAAGACATCATTTACTTTGACGAAGTGTTAACCATGTCAGCCCGAATGTACGCATTCACCCAAAGTCCTGCATGGGAAAAACGCTATTTGCACACGGCAAATAGTTTAGATAACGCATTAGAAGTGGCGCAGTCTTTAGAGCCAACAGTAAAAGATGCTATTCAAGCCACCACAAAAACTAATAACCAGCTCATTGCGATAGAAATGAATGCTATCGAGTTAGTCAAAAACCAACGCTTCACCGATGCTCAATCTTTACTATTAAATGATCAGTACTTTGAATTAAAAGCCGAGTACGAAGAGTATGTACACCGAGCACTGCAAGATGCCATACACCACAACGAGGTCGTCATCTTACAAAAGATTACCAAAACCAAAAACTGGCTACTCAGTTCAGCGTTTTTACTATCCATTTTGTTTTTTTCACTGGTTCTCTACTTCTATTCTTACAACAAGAAAACAGAAGCTTTAATTCGCTCAAAAATTGATGAATTAAACAACAAAGTGCAAGAACTCGAAGCGTTAGCCTTTGAGCTGGACTCAGCAAATAATGCAAAATCTGAACTACTGGCGAAAATCTCCCATGAACTCAAAACACCTATCAATGGCATCCATGGCAGCCTACAACTGATTAAGTATAAGAAAGTCAACGAAGAGGCGCTGTTGCTGGTTAATAATGCAATATCATGTAGCGACATGCTAGTAAGGCTAGTTGACGATATCCTAGACTTCTCCAAACTAAAATCAAGCAAATACACCCTCAATGCAGATGAGTATGACCTCTGCGCTTTGTTCGCTTCTGTTCAACAGATTTACACTCAAGAATGCAATGCCAAAGGCATCAAGTTCCATTTATCTCAGAAGATAAGCTGCCCAAATCGATTCTGCGATGGATTACGCCTGAAACAAATAATCTTTAACCTGCTCAACAATGCCGTAAAATTTACTCACAGTGGCACCGTTTCTCTTACCGTAAAAGAACAAGCTACCCCGGAGGTAATATTCGTAGAAGTTACCGACACCGGAATCGGGATGAACCATTCAACACAAGCCAAGTTATTTAACGATTTTGAACAAGGTGACAGTTCAATCACGCGCGTTTATGGCGGCACAGGCTTGGGGATGTCTATCGTTAAAGCGCTTGTGGAACTTATGGGTGGAAAAATACATGTTTCAAGTGAACCGAACATGGGAACCAAAGTTTCTCTGCAGCTTAACTTGGCTATCTCCAGAGAGGAGATAACGAAACCAGATACAACATGTAAGCCTGATTATCTTGATTCACTAAAAAAACTCGATGTTCTTGTGGTAGAGGACAACAAAGTGAATCAGTTCATCATAAGTAAGCTCCTTAAGAGTGTTGGTATTTTCCCTGTTATCACTAATAACGGACAAGAAGCCCTGGAATCAGTCTCTAATGATACTCAACTGGTCTTAATGGACATTCAAATGCCGGTAATGGATGGTGTGACCGCATGTCAATACATTAAACAATCCAGACCGGAACTTCCTATAATCGCTGTAACAGCAAATGCCCAAGAGAATGATATCAAATACTACCTCAATAAGGGGTTTGAAGGTGTCATTCCCAAACCTATTAAAATGGACGACTTATATCTGGCTATTCACAAAGCCGTCGCCGCCTCCGACATCAAAGTTTTGTCTAGTCCTAAAAAAGCCTGACGAGATCAGGCTTCCAGAGATATGCTATCAGCAATGAATCACAATCAACCCAAGGCTCTTTTAATATCGCCTTCAATCGACTCCGGCGCTTTGGTCGGAGCATAGCGTTTCATGGGCTTGCCGTCTCTGTTGATCAGAAACTTGGTAAAGTTCCATTTCACTTTTTGTCCGAGTAAACCAGGCAGCGCCTTTTTCAAATATTTAAACACCTCATGGCTATCCGGACCGTTCACATCCACTTTTTCGAACATCTGAAAATCAACGCCATAGTTAATCTGGCAAGCTTCAGCGATTTCATCATTGGCACCCGGCTCCTGACCACCAAACTGATTGCACGGAAAACCCAAAATAACCAGTCCTTGATCTTTGTACTTGGCATATAAGTCTTGCAGGCCCTGGTACTGAGGAGTGAAACCACATTCACTGGCCGTATTAACAACTAACACCACTTTACCGGCGTAATCGCTCATTGAAATCTGCTCACCTCGAATTGAATTAGCAGAGAGGTCGTAAAACGTTGTCATTTTGAATCTCCATTAGCTGCCTTGCCATCATTCTGATGCTAGCACTTATACGTAGTAACTTATCAGATCAGATTAGAATTATTATTCTAACTTTAAATTAAGAACCTGATCGCATATTTAATTTACCTCACTATAAATAAACCACTGCTGTTGCTAAATTAAAACTTCAGAATATTGAAGATAAAATAACAGCATTATGACAGCACAGTACATCAGTAAAGAAGGCGCGGCGATCATCAACGTTGCCCGGTATTTAATGACAACCTCAGTCAATGACAGACTAAGAACCATAGACTCATTATCTGAAGAAATCGGTGTGTCTGTCGGCTTTATTCAAAAAGCGCTGATCACCATTGAAAAACAAAACGCTGTCTCGTTATCCAAACAAGGAAGAAATGGCACCTTTATCTCACGGCTTGACTATCAGGCACTGGTCAAACTTGCTGGTTTTTTACATGTTGTTTGTGCCATGCCGCTACCCTATACCAGACACTATGAAGGACTTGCCAGCGGGCTAAAGAAACAAATTGGCGACCTGCCGCTGTATTTTGCCCATATGCGAGGTGCAGACGTTCGAGCCGAATGTTTAAAGGCAGGCACCTATGACATTGCAATCATGTCCAAGCTAGCTGCACAAACCTATTCAGACGGCTTTGTAACCGCCATCGACCTTGGTAAAAACTCCTATTCCCACGAACATAGGTTGATTTATCGAACAGGTGAATATGATGCCATTAAACGTGTCGGTGTTGACCCCGACTCACCGGATCAGAAAGTACTTACGAAACTCGCATTTGAAAACTCGCCTGTCGAGGTTGTAGAAATCAATTATGCCGATAGCCTTACTCACTTAGTTAACGGTGAAATTGATGCTGTTGTCTGGCTGCCGGAAGCCATCGACATGAAAAAGTATGGCCTGACAGAAAAATCACTTGGCCATATCGAGCAATGTAACCTGGCTTCAGATGCTGTGATGTTAGTACGCGGTGATGCAACACATATCAATGCACTGCTTCGAAAGCTCATCAATATTGCCGAGTTACTGGACCACCAGCAGCAGGTCGTAAAAGGGATGATTACTCCTAGCTACTAAACACTGGCTGTGTATCGCTCAACAGATAATAGAGGTTGCTATGAAGGAACGACTCGCCTTGTTAAGGCAAGCTGATGTTATAAGCCAACATGCCTATACAGGGACACTCGAAGCGGCACAGTTTCTTTCCGGGCACCTGAATATCGACACTCGCAATGAGCAATTCCAGATGGCAATGACGCATCTGGCAAGGGCTATTGATCGCATCACTGCCGGAGAGCCTATTTCAAACGGGTTGGATCCTGAACTCCTCGGCGAAATCTACCAGGATGACGCATATGAACAAATATCAGCACTCAATCTCGCCACGTTGACATTTTATGATATTGCTGCAGTGCCCGAGGCTGAGAATTCTTTTTTAATCAGCAATTTATTTTCGCTCTTCTGCGCCGGTCAATTTGAGGAAGAAGCATGCTAATCAACGCCGACGGTTATACCTACTGCCACGAGCACCTGCACATTGATCTCTCTTTGCAAAAAGGGGATATCGACTGCCGACTCGACCATTACGAACTTCTTCGCGACGAGATGCGTGATTTAATCCACGCCGGTGTATATAACATCATCGAAGTGACCAATTCTTTTATGGGAAGAAATCCTCAATTTATTGAAAATTTAATCAAAGACACTGGTATTAACGTTGTTCTTTCAACAGGTTATTACATTGATGGCTTCTTCCCGCCAGCGCTTTACACGCAATCTGCACAAACGATCTGCAAAGAAATGGTCAGAGAAATCGTCGTCGGTATCGACGGTAGCCAACTCAAAGCCAGTGTCATCGGGGAGATTGGCAGTAGTGAGAACCGCTTTACCGATACCGAACAAAAAGTCTTCAAAGCCGCAGCAATGGCGCACTATGAAACAGGCAGACCAATTTCAACCCACCAGTCGATGAGCACCATGGGACGTCACCAAATTGAACTGCTCAAGAGCTACAGCGTCGATATGGAAAAAGTCACCATTGGCCACTGTGATTTAAAAGATAATCTTGACGATATTCTCTGGTTGCTTGATCAGGGCTGTTTCGTCCAGTTCGATACAATTGGCAAAAACCGTTATTACCCTGACGCCAAGCGTGTAGCTATGCTCAAGGCATTATCCGAGTACGGTTTACTCGACCAGGTGATGTTATCCATGGATATCACCCGTCGCTCCCACTTAAAACAAAATGGCGGACTGGGTTTTTGTTACCTGGTCGACACCTTCATTCCAATGCTTCGGAACAACGGCATTAGCCAGAAGGAAATCGACGCCATGCTAATACATGCCCCCTACTCTCTATTTGGTTAAACAAAAGGTTATTCCTATGAAAAAGATTGGTATTGCAGGCCTTCAACGTGAGCAAATAAAAGAACAAATCAATATCGCAGCACCGGATCAGTTCGAGTGCTTCATCCTCAACGATATGGATGCGGCATTAAAGGTGAAAGCCGGTGAGCTTGACTACTATATCGGCTGTTGTAATACAGGGGCTGGCGCCGCACTCTCCATCGCGATAGCCATTATCGGGTTTAGCCAGAGCTGCACCATTGCCAAACCGGCAATACGAGCCAAAGAAGATGAAGTACAGCGTTTTGTCGCCGAAGGAAAAGTTGCCTTTGGCTTATCTGTCGAGCACGTCGAACATGCTGTCCCTATTCTCGTCTCAGCACTTGCTAACAACTGATAGGGCAAGAATATGGATATCATGAACTTAGGCCTGGTCGCCATACTCTGCGCCATGACGGCACTTATTGCCAACATGAGCGCCTCTGTCTTTCATGACGGGATCCGCCCCATCTTGCCGCAACTGGTCGAGGGCCATATGACCCGCCGTGATGCCGGCTCTGTCGCCTTCGGCCTGTCGATTGGCTTTGTTGCTTCCGTCGGGATCTCGTTTACCCTGTCAACCGGCCTGCTAAACCCATGGCTGCTTTTTCTCCCGACCGATATTCTCGGCGTTATGATCGGAAGCAGGCTACTTGCGGCATTGGCAGGCGGTCTATGGGGCATACTGGTGGTAACTTCACTGAGCGGGGTTAATGCCGTCCTGACCGGGTTACCTATCGATGCACTGGGCGCATTAGGCGAGCTCGGCACACCCGTTATGTCTGCCTTTGCACTTTTCCCTTTGCTAGCCATCTTCTATCAGTTTGGCTGGAAAGCCGGGGCGCTAGCCGGTGTCGTCATTCTGGTATCACGCTTGCTAGTGATGAAATATACCGGTATTTATCCCGAGTCTATTCAAATCTTTGTCGGTATGCTGATGCTGGTCGGTATTGCTATCAACAAGGATATTACGGATAAAAAGAACGGCATTAACCCGCCTGATATGTCCGGTATGCATAGCCTGTTCGAAGAGCGCACCAAGCGCATCGTAAAAAACCTGCCATTACTGGCAGCAACAGGGGCATTGATCGCCATTATCACCAATGCCGGGATCTTCGCAGGCTCGGAGGTATCTATTTATTCCTTGGCTGACGCCTACAAGATTGCTGATCCTCTCGAGCAAGATAGTGCTATCAAGCAGGTCGCACTCTCTGAGTTTATGCGGGGACTTGGCTTCATCCCGCTGATTGCTACCACCGCTCTGGCAACAGGGGTCTACGGCGTTGTCGGTATGACCTTCGTCTTTGTCGTGGGCTACCTTTCACCCAATATTCCAGTCGCAGCCATACTTGGCGCACTGACAATCTGCGTCGAGGTGATGTTGCTACGTAAAGTCGGCCACTTTCTTGAGCGTTTTCCATCTATCCGAAACGCGTCCGACAATATCCGGAACTCGATGAATACCCTCATGGAGTTTGCGTTGCTAATTGGTGGTGTCCTTGCCGTAATGAAAATGGGCGAGACAACCGGCTTCACCATTTTCGCTGTTTTATACTTCCTCAACGAAGTGATGGGACGGCCGATCCTGAAGATAGCAGCACCGGCAGTGGCGGCCATACTGACAGGTATCATTTTAAACCTGCTCTATATTCTGGGACTGTTCGCTCTCTAACCACCGGGTCAACAGAGCCAGTCTCACTCCCCCAAAATGGTCATGATTATTTGATTGCCCTTGTGGGACTGGCTCACCTCGTCTTGAAAAAGGTAATTTCATGTTTCTTACAGCGCTAAAACAGCAAAATCCGGCTCTTATTGATAGCGCCATCACAATGCTAGAACGTGGCTTGATCCTTCCCGATACCTACGTGATCGACGTTGATCAGTTCAGGGAAAATGCCCGGCTGATAAAGACACAGGCAGATAACTACGGAATCCGCCTTTACGCCATGACCAAGCAGTTTGGCCGCAACCCCGTATTGGCAAAGATACTTATTGATGAGTTCGACTATGCCGGCATTGTCTGTGTCGATTTCAAAGAAGCCCGGACAATGCATCAGGCTGGGGTAAAAATAGGTCATATTGGTCACTTGGTGCAGCCGCCCAGCCATCATGTACCTTTCGTCGTTTCAACCATCCAACCAGAAGTCATCACCGTATACTCATTAGACAAAGCACAAGAAATATCACTCGCCGCGCAACAAGCAGACCGATGCCAAAACATTCTGCTTAAGTTCTATCGCTCGACAGACCGTCTCTACGTCAATCAGGAAGCAGGGTTTCCATTAGAGTCACTCGCCGAGATCATCGCGCAAGTCAGCCAATTACCAAACATCCATATTATGGGCCTTACACACTTTCCCTGCTTTCTCTACGATAAGGAGGAAGACAGCACGCAGGCAACCCCGAATATGGACACACTGCGTTTGGCAAATCAGCAGGCAATCGAACTGGGTTATCAATTGGAGCAGCTCAATTGCCCCTCTTCCACCAGCTGCGAAACCATCCCTCTTATCAAGCAACTTGGAGGTACCCACGGTGAACCCGGCCATGCCCTGACAGGGACGACGCCATCAAACAGAAACGGAAGTCAGCCTGAAAAGGTTGCCATGCTGTATATCACCGAAGTCTCTCATCAGTTCAAAAATAATAGCTACTGCTTTGGCGGCGGCTACTATCATCGCTGCCAACTCGAAAAAGGCTTGGTAAGAGAACAGCTGCCAAGCCGCACCGAAGACAAGCTCGTCACTATTAGCAACGACGACGATTCGAATATCGACTATCACCTGAAACTTGATTACGCCTGCGCCGTCGGTACACCGGTCGTTATGGCATTTCGAACCCAGGTGTTCGTCACCCGTAGCGATATCGCCCTTGTTGAAGGCATTTCTACTGCAACCCCCAAGCTGTTTGGCATCTACGATTCACTCGGAAATGAGGTTCATCATGGCTAAATTCATTGTTGTGGTATTAGATGGCTTCGGTGTCGGTGAGATGCCAGATGTACCGACCGTTCGTCCACAAGACTGCGGTGCCAACACCGCCGGTAAACTACTCAATCACTTTCCGCTCAAACAATTACCTACTTTGGAAAAGCTGGGACTGATTAACATCGTAGACGCAACAAACTCAGTCATGACCCCCAACCCGAAGGCAAACTGGGGGATAGCGGACTTAGCCCACTACGGTTGCGACACTTTCATGGGTCACCAGGAAATCATGGGGACCCGGCCAAAGCCCCCTTTAGAAAAACCATTCAGTGAATCAATCGACGATATAGAGCAAGCATTGCAACTCGCCGGTTATCAAGTTAAGAGGATCTTCGTCAAACACCTTCAGCTACTCATGGTCAGCGACAGTGTTGTTATCGGAGATAACCTCGAGGCTGACTTGGGCCAAGTCTACAACCTGACCGCAAACTTCAACCAAATTACCTTCGAAGAGCTCAAAGAAATCGGTCAAATCGTGCGATCTGCCAATGCGGTGAGCCGAAATATTGCCTTTGGTGGTTATGTCCCCTCAATGGACAATATTCTCAACGCCATCGAACTCAAAGCAGATGAATTCGGAATCGAAAAGTATATCGGGATTAACTCGCCTGACTCGGGAACCTATGACGATGGGTTTCAGGTTGTTCACTTGGGGTATGGTGTTGACGCCAATACCCAGGTCCCTTTACAGCTAAACAAAGTTGGCATACACACCTACCTGTACGGCAAAGTCGCCGATATAGTCCAAAACGAGACTGGGACGTCTTACACTTCTGTTGTCGATACTGATCAGGTATTCGAGTTACTCATCAATGATCTTAAAGAAAAAAGTGGCTTCTTTTGCGCCAACGTTCAAGAAACCGATCTCTCCGGTCATCAACAAGATCCCAAGAGATATTGGAATATTCTGGAAAAAGCCGATCGCGGATTAGCTGCCGTCATAGATGCAATGGACCAGAGCGATCTTCTGGTAGTTATGGCTGATCACGGTAACGATCCGTTCATCGGTCACACCAAGCATACCCGTGAACAGGTTCCATTAATGCTTTATAGCTCAAAAATGCAGGGCGTTGCTTTAGGTAAACGAAGAACAATGGCCGATATCGGCGCCAGCGTTTCAAGCTACTTTAAAGCACAATTACCAGAATCAGGCCAATCCATAATATAGGAAAATATAAACTAGAAACTAGAAACTAGAAACTAGAAACTAGAAACTAGAAACTAGAAACTAGAAACTAGTTTATCACTATACATTGAGCAATATAAACATAAGAGAATAGAGAATAGAGAATAGAGAATAGAGAATAGAGAATAGAGAATAGAGAATAGAGAATAGAGAATCAATATTAACACCATTAATTAAATCAAAATCAATTTTTGAACAGGCATTAACTTTAAACAAACAAGGCTTATGCAATGAAACTACATCTTTGCTGTGCAGTTGGCATATATATCCATATGCCAAAAACAATAGTGGAACGTGTAATAACAATTAATAACCCAATAACGTAGAAGGACCTACCATGTCTATTTTCTCTAAAACAATGGACTTTGTAGAAACAATAGTTTCTCCCTTGGCGGCGAAAATATCCTCTCAACGCCATATCAACGCTATAAAGGATGGTTTTGTCGCTACAATGCCGTTCTTGATTGTCGGCTCACTGCTGCTGGTATTGGCTTACCCTCCCGGCGACGGTAACTTCTTTTTAGATGGTTGGCATGCACTGATAGACATCATAGGGCAGCAAAACATCCTGGCTCCTTTCCAAATCAGCATGGGTATCTTTGCCATCTATGCCGCATACAGCATTGGCTACAGCCTGGCAGAATCCTACGGCCTGAGAGCACTTAACTCTGGCTTGCTATCAATGTTTACCTTCTTGCTAGCCGTTGCCCCGGTGCAGTTCATCGACAATGTCGGCGGCATAATGCCGATCACCAATATGGGAGGTACCGGTGCGTTTACAGCCATCTTATCCGGCTTGTTCGTCCCAGAGCTACAGCGCTTCCTTAAAGCCAAGAATATCAGGCTCAACCTTCCTGAAGCTGTTCCGCCAAAAATTTCTGCATCATTTGACTTGTTGATCCCCGTTATCGTTATCAGCATTATTGTCGCTGCAATCAACGCAATACTGGGTAATTATGATTTAAATATTCCATCGGCAATAATGGCTTTATTTGCACCGCTTATCTCTGCCTCAGATTCATATATTGCATGCCTTTTTGCTGTCATTATGATTCAGCTGCTATGGTTTGGTGGTATTCATGGTTCATCCGTTGTCGTTAGTGGTATTTTATATCCGATATTAATCATCAACCTTGGACTCAATCAAGACGCGCTAGCCGCTGGTGAAGAGCTTCCTAAGATATTCGTCAACCCGATCCTCGACTTTTTCATCTTTGTCGGCGGCGCTGGCGGTACATGGGGATTTGTTGTTCTTATGATGCGCTCTAAATCAACCCATCTTAAAACCATTGGCAAGATGTCAATTATCCCAAGCTCATTTAATATTAACGAGCCGGTTATTTTTGGTACGCCTATCGTAATGAACCCTAACTATTTCATTCCCTGGATGCTTTCACCGATCGTGAATACCAGTATTGTATGGCTAGCTTTTAAAACAGAGATCATTTCAAAAATCATCGCCCTTCCACCCTGGACAATGCCGGCACCTATTGGTGCAGTCATTGCCACCAACTCGAGTACAGCTGCGATAGTTGTTGTATTGTGCGTTGTGGTCAGTGTCGTGATTTACTACCCCTTCTTTAAAATACACGAGAAACAATTACTAAAAGAAGAGAATGCGACCACTGGCGAAACAACTGAACTGAAACCTTCAGAGGCATAAGAAATTTTGGCCAGGAGAAACACATAACCGAATCTCCCACCTGCAGGACCTTAACTCAACGATAACCATATCGCTGAAAAGGTTCTGCCTTTCATGTTTCGACATGCGTATACTACCAGCAAGACATATCCTTTTTATCGGGTACCATGACGCAACTACACAACGCGCTTCAACAAATGGGGCTTTCCGCGCTGGATTTCAGCGAACACGAGCATACTTTTCTCGATCAGTTTCTGAACATTAGTGCTCCTTTATTCGACAAGATCTGCCAGCACCGGCCAGACAAGCCCTGTCATGATTTGATACTCGGGCTATTAACCAAATCCCACCAAGAAGCACTCGATAACTACCAGGCCACTGAACCTAAAACAGCTGAACTAAAAGCAATGTTCAGTAATAAGGTCGGTGCCGAACATGCCGATAAGTTCACCGAACTGAGCCACGATGAAGTTACCATTATCTCAACCCTGTGGTTTATGGCTCAAGGTTATACCGGTATTGATTATAGCTATGCCAATGATCATGCAGTGGAAATCGCAGAAAAACTTAATCAAGATGCGTCCGCCGAGACAAGGCAGAAAAAGACAGAGCAATACCGAGAGCGCTTTATGAAAGCCTATTACACCGGCATCGACTTTGCGCGTAAAGAGTCTAACAAGAATAACCGTTCGGCTAATTTCGCTGAAGCCATCAAAAACGGCCTAAAACGACTTCTTGGTAACCGCTAACAAATCGTTACCCATCGTATTCCTATTGATATGGCGCCTACCTGACACAGGCAGGCGTCTTAAATAATCGGTCTAAAGTTCAGGTCCAAATAATGCTGCAAGCGCGCATGAAGTGCTTCCTTCTCATCAGATGTAAGAAAGCTCGCCTCAATAGCATTGGAACTAAACCTGGCCATATCCTTTTTAGATAACTTAAACGCGTTAGCAACCGCCATAAAATTATCAACCATATAGCCACCGAAGAAAGCCGGATCATCGGAATTGATCGTGACACATACGCCCCTTTCAAGTAAGTCGGCAATATTGTGTTCATCCATCGCCGCAAACACGCCCAGCCTGACATTCGACAGAGGACAGACAGTCAATGGGATTTGCGCAGCGACCAAGTGCTCGACCAGCTTTTCATCATCAGTACAACGGACACCGTGGTCAATTCTGGCAACTTGTAATTTCCCCAAAACATGCCAGATATTATCAACAGGGCCATCTTCCCCAGCATGTGCAACGGTTAGAAAGCCAGCCTGTCTGGCCTTTTCAAACACCTGAGCAAACTTCTCGGGCGGGTTTCCCACCTCTGATGAATCTAAGCCAACAGCAATGATGGAGTCTTTATACGGCATCGTTTGCTGCAATGTCTCCAATGCCTCTTCTTGCGATAAATCCCGTTGAAAACACATAATCAAACGGCTAGTGATCTCCAGTGTTGAACATCCTTCCTGCAGGGCGCGACAAATGCCATTCACAACCGCACCAAATTCAACGCCCCTTCGGGTATGGAGCTGTGGATCAAAGGAAATCTCGGTATGCAGTACATGCTCTTCTTTGCACCGCTTTAAATACGCCCATGTCAGATCATAAAAGTCTTGCTCGGTTTTCAGTACTGAAACACCCAGGCCATACAGTGCGTAAAATGCTGACAAATCGCTAAAAGCATAAGCCGCATGCACATCAGTAATGGTCTGATATGGGATAGAAACCTGATTCCGCTTTGCCAATTCCAGCATCATTTCAGGCTCTAATGTGCCTTCAATATGGAGGTGTAACTCAATTTTAGGCAGCGCTCGAATAAACCCTTCCATACACACCTCTCTCGATAATCGCTCGCTGTAAGATCATCTGAGTAATAGTGTAGTTGCTGAACGGCATTAGCTGAGCTTAAAACTTGTCGAGCCGACCTCGCATCATGAGCATGCCAAACAGAGACAGCACAATTCCAGTAGAGATAATGACCACGTTTTTATTCTTGGCTTCGGCAATAGCGTGCTCTGCGCTGAATGAGGAAAGCAAATCACTACCGCCTGCGGCCAAAAACTGATTCATGTCCGAGAACACCTGCTCCTGGCCGAGCATACCGCCCAGTGACACGCCTCCCCACAATAATGAAAGCACACCAAGAAGAATTGATATCAGCCCCCAGCTTCTTTTAACATCCATATTATTACCCATGTGAATAAAAGAGACAGTAAAGAGATAGCGATACCATACTGAAACCTTAAGCAGTCAGAATAAATATCAGATTGATATACGCTATGAATTATATAAAAAGAAACTGATGACTAAATCAAAAGCAATTCATCAAGCTACGAGCCACCGCACTTAATGATAAAACTATTCTTTGTGGGGATGAGAATTTGCACTATTTTGTTGAGGTAGATGCTAATTTGTTAAGGCAGGTAGTAATTATTAATCAGAACCGAAAACGCACTGAATTAATGTTCTCGCTCTTTGATTAATAAGCAAGCAAGCCCTCTTAGATATAACCAATTAAAGAGTATTGATTATAAAGCATTCTATACCCAAGCTACCTCAAGATGCAGGATTCAGAGTGAGACCAGCGAGCTCAGTTCAAGGAAAATGACGGTAGGAATGGCTTTTCCCTTTCAACGTTATTTGACACAGAAATGGGTTTGCTGGCTCACTCCCAAAGGGCGAGTTTACT
>NZ_RSEJ01000261.1 GCF_009910675.1 Photobacterium alginatilyticum
ATGCAATAAATCTCAAGTAACACTAATACTATCAGCACCTTAAAGCCAGATGCATTTACATGACATCCTGATGAGATCCTAATCAAGGCTGCATCACTGGACTGATGGGTTGAGTTTACGACAAGCCTTTCACARCAATGCATCGAGGAAACTWGGAWCGTTTATTGCCACCGCCTGAGGCAGCAAAGAACGTAGCAACCTGCATTTCCCAGATCTTTAAGGACAGCCTTAGGATGAACGAGTGGCCTAAGATTTCCCGTTCTTGRGCGATGCGGTTACGACCAGATCCAAAAGCAGGCTTTTACCATGCCTAACGCCTGCGATAAGGTGCCCCACGGCCAACTTACCAAGCACACTGAACTTCATACCAAAACCGCCGAGTGTAACGGGTCACCTTGATTGCCTTGTTAGGCATTTCCACATGCGACCTTCCTACTTGACCGCCAAACTCTCAGCGTA
>NZ_RSEJ01000264.1 GCF_009910675.1 Photobacterium alginatilyticum
CAAAAAAAATTAAAAATTGAAAAAATCAAAAATACTTTCTTTTTTGTAAATAGTTGTTTGTAAATAACTTGTTTATTTTTGAAAAAGAAAAGAACTCGAAAAATAGAAAACACAAAAATATGTCTTTAAAAATTTTGTTTAAGTCCTGTTTTTGAGTCTGCATGCTAGGATTTGCATGCCATCAACGTTAATGTTTTATGATCACTTCAGTCAGTGAGGACACTGTCCGAGCTAGTTGGGGGGTGAGGACATTACCGTTGATTGCATGTGAAAATGGGGTAAAATTTTTCAAAAAATCTTGAAATTTTGATCATTTTTCTGCTAAAAACCCCCATATTTTTCTTTCTCTCACTTGTATCTCTCATTTGAGAGAGTTTTTTTTAAGGGGTAAAACTTAATTAGGAATTTCTTGTAGGAAACTTGCTTTCATAAAGATCGTTGGAGGTTAGCTGCAGT
>NZ_RSEJ01000265.1 GCF_009910675.1 Photobacterium alginatilyticum
TGTAGAATAGAAGAGAACAGGGTTGCTTTCTATTTCATTCCCGAAAGAACCGTACTTACATACAGCTCTTCAAAGAGAAAGAGCTACCAGCTAATCTATTCTTATCCTTCCTTCGCTTAACTCTCCCTTATGAACCCTTGAAAGAACTAAAAAGAAAGAAGTMTTTTTACGAGGTACAACTAGAAATCCTTATTTATTTGTTACGAGATCGACCATAGATCAATTCCCCTTCAAAGCCAACAGTAGATCCTGTTGATTCGGTTGAGGCATAACAATAAAAAAGAGTTGCATCCGTTAAAGACCCATCACCAGCAGCGAGAGAAACTGACTTAAAGCTTTGATTCTCTGATGGCGGAGTTTTTTTACCTGTTGACAGAGCTTGTTGATTGATAGTACCGTAATGTATATATCTAGGAGTATAAGCTGAGCCGAGGTTCCCAGAATATGGATAGTAA
>NZ_RSEJ01000266.1 GCF_009910675.1 Photobacterium alginatilyticum
GCGTTATGCACCTAAGAGCCATGCTCATCGATGGTAGAAGGTTCATTGTTCACTACCACGATTTCTCTGGCTATCGTTCATCAATAGGCTGCCGTTTAGCTTAGGGGATAAGCGTGTTGGAAGTCTCTTTGTTGTCTTTGAGAACAAATCCTCAGGCTTTCGTTTAACACCCTTTTTGTTCCGTGGTTTCAGGAAGCAGCGCTCCCTTAGGCTTTCAGCTTCATTGCAGGGCAGCCAATCTGGTTTGGCATTTGGGATGGGGAAAGTTCAGCTGACTCAAAGGCGCTAGGAGGGAGAAGCAATCTTCAAATCATGATTTGTGGCAGCTTCACCGAAAAGACACTATGAGTCGATAGACTTGCGACCAAATAGGGAACGCACTAATGGATGGAGTTGCATAACAAAGCAATCAAGGTGACCCGTTACACTCGGCGGTTTTGGTATAAAGTTCAGTG
>NZ_RSEJ01000040.1 GCF_009910675.1 Photobacterium alginatilyticum
CGCAGTGAACGTGCGGTGATTTGAGTGGAGCGGTAGTTCAGTTGGTTAGAATACCGGCCTGTCACGCCGGGGGTCGCGGGTTCGAGTCCCGTCCGCTCCGCCACTTATACTAAGCCCAAGCAGAAATGCTTGGGCTTTTTTACATCTGCCGAATGAGTCCCGCTTGCGCGCAAGCCCGGACTAGGCGCTCACCGTTTCCACTACTTCTCCGAAAGCCTCAGACTGCGCTTATATCAATCCTCTACAAGGTAAGCCACCTAAAGTTGCAGGAGGTTGAGATGCTCTCATCAATGGTTTGTCACTGGTGATTCAAGAAGAGTTCAAGCAAGGCTGATAACAAAGGTTCTTGCTCTCTGCTGCGCTTACAGCAGAGTCCTAACTGCATTGGGGCGATATTCTCTTGGTAATGACGACGGACTTTATTTCCTACCGGGCTATTGTTAATGACAACATCGGGGGCAATGCCGACGCCGCAGCCCAGAGCAACCATACTGACAATCGCTTCATGTCCTCCAACCTGGGCATAAATACTCGGTTTTACTTTCTTAGACTTCAGCCACTTGTCGGCACGTTCCCTTGCTGTACCTGATTCAGGAAGGATAAATGGAAGCTGGCTCCAGTCTGGCGTATCGGTGAGGTACTTCTGTAGCCCTGGAGGTGGGATCAGCGGGCTAATAACAGACATAGTTACTTTGTCTAGTTCAAGGTAGGTTAACTTAGCTGAAAGCGCTTCGGGCTTGGCTGCTATGGCGATATCAGCTTCATCCTGTAATACTTTATCAACTGCCTGAGCAGGATCGCCGGTGATGAGCTGAATTTCGATTTGTGGATAGAGCTGGCGGAACTCATTGAGAATAGCTGGTAGATGACTATAGCTTGCTGTTACAGAGCAAAATAGTTTGAGCTTTCCTTGTAGCTGCTGCTGTTGCTCGCTGAGCTGCGTTTTGAGTTCTAGCCAGCTAGACACAATTTGGGCTGCGACTGGCAATAGTTTTTTTCCGGCAGAGGTTAATTCCACACTGCGGTTGTCACGGATAAATAATGTTTGCCCGGTATCATCTTCCAGTCGCTGGATAATGCGGCTAAGCGCTGACGGGCTTATATGCATAGCCTGCGCGGTCTGACTAAAGCTTTTTGAATCACACAGGTGCAGGAAAAATTGCAGGTTCTTGATGTTCATCGTCCATGTTGCACTTTTTGCAATGAGTTGTTGTGAATATATCACTTTGCGCAACAAAGTACCTGTTCTACTATCAGGTTATTCGACAGGAAGATGTCGACCCAAGGAACAGAATTCACGGAGTTTGTAGTTATGGCTAATTATTTCAATACCCTAAATCTACGCCAGCAGTTAGATCAGCTAGGCCGTTGTCGTTTTATGGATCGTGCAGAGTTTGCAACAGAAGCCGATTTCCTGAAAGGCAAGAAAGTGGTTATCGTTGGTTGTGGTGCGCAGGGCTTGAACCAAGGTCTGAATATGCGTGATTCAGGCCTGGATGTTGCCTATGCATTACGTCAGGCGGCAATTGATGAGCAGCGCCAGTCGTTTAAGAACGCCAAAGAAAACGGTTTTGAAGTCGATAGCTACGAAAAACTGATCCCGCAAGCTGATCTTGTGGTTAACCTAACGCCAGACAAACAACACTCAAATGTTGTTGAAACCGTAATGCCGTTGATGAAGCAAGATGCCGCGTTGGGTTATTCGCATGGCTTCAACATTGTTGAAGAAGGCATGCAGGTTCGTGATGATCTGACTGTTGTGATGGTTGCTCCTAAATGTCCGGGTACCGAAGTTCGCGAAGAGTACAAGCGTGGCTTTGGTGTTCCGACCCTGATTGCTGTTCACCCTGAAAATGATCCGAAAGGTGAGGGCCTGGATATTGCCAAAGCATGGGCTGCGGCAACTGGCGGTCATCGTGCCGGTGTTCTTGAGTCTTCGTTTGTGGCTGAAGTGAAGTCGGACCTAATGGGTGAGCAAACTATTCTTTGCGGTATGCTGCAGGCTGGTTCCATTGTCTGCTACGAGAAAATGGTTGCCGAAGGTATCGAACCTGCTTATGCCGGTAAACTACTTCAGTTTGGCTGGGAGACGATTACCGAAGCCCTGAAGTTCGGTGGCATCACTCATATGATGGATCGTCTGTCTAACCCGGCGAAAGTTAAAGCGTACGAGCTGTCAGAAGAGCTTAAAGAGCTAATGCGTCCGCTTTACAACAAACATATGGATGACATCATTACCGGCCACTTCTCTAGCACTATGATGGCAGACTGGGCCAATGATGATGCTAACCTGCTGGGCTGGCGTGCCGAGACGGCTGAAACCGCTTTTGAAAACTACCCTGACTCGGATCTGCAGATTGCGGAGCAGGAGTACTTTGATAACGGTATCCTGATGGTTGCTATGGTGCGTGCCGGTGTTGAGCTTGCCTTTGAGGCGATGACAGCCTCAGGCATTATCGAAGAGTCGGCCTACTATGAATCTCTGCATGAGCTGCCGCTGATTGCGAACACGATCGCACGTAAGCGCCTGTATGAGATGAATGTTGTTATCTCTGATACAGCAGAATACGGTAACTACCTGTTCGCTAATGTTGCCACTCCATTACTACGCGAGAAGTTCATGCCTTCGGTAGGTACTGATGTGATAGGTAAAGGTCTGGGCGAAACCAGCAATCAGGTTGATAACCAGACACTGATTGATGTGAATGAAGCGGTACGTAGTCACCCGGTTGAGTGGGTTGGACAAGAACTACGTGGTTACATGACTGACATGAAGCGCATTGCTGTAGGTGGTTAATTCCAGCTAGATAAATAAAAAGCCCGGCACATTTCATTTGCCGGGCTTTTTGTTACTTGTTTAATAGAGACGGCAGATTACGCGTCGCTATCTTGCTTGTTGTCAGCCAGCTTCGTTTCCAGCTCGCCCATCTTTTGTTCCAGCTCAGTAAGCTTCTGGCGGGTGCGTAAAAGAACCTGAGTCTGAACGTCAAATTCCTCGCGGCTAACAACGTCTAGTTTACCAAGCTGCGCCTGAATCACCTGACGAACTTTCTGTTCTACATCGTTGCCTAGCTCTTTGACTGGCTGAGGCATTGACTCGTGGATCTGCTTGGCAACCTGCTCAAGCTTTTTTGGATCAAACATAGCTGAGTTAACTCCGTAACGGCTTTTAATCTGTTGCGGTTATTTTATTCAAATATGGTCGGGTTGTCGTCGTTCAATCATAAATTAAAAAAGGCCGCATAAAGCGGCCTTATTATTTACCTAACTAGCTTAGCAGTCACGAGCTTTCAAAGCATTGCGTGCTTCGTCCGCCCGCTTCAGCTTTTCCAGATCCTTGTCCTCGACAAAGATTGGCAGCGGCTTGTGAATACTCGCCAGGTAGGTGTAGATCACCGGCAGTACAAACAGGGTAAAGAGCGTACCGATAGCCAGGCCCGATACGATAACAATACCAATACTGAAGCGCTGTGCGGCACCAGCACCCGTTGCATAGAGCAATGGGATCAGACCCGCGATCATTGCTGCAGTGGTCATCAGGATAGGACGCAGACGAACTTTTGCCGCTTCCATCACGGCTGCCATGCGGTCTTTCTGGTGATGAAGCTGCTCTTCTTTGGCCACCTCACAGATCAGGATACCGTGTTTGGTGATCAAACCAATCAGAGTGATCAGACCGACCTGCGAGTAGATATTCATTGAAGCGGCCCCCCAAGACAGGGCGATCAATGCACCACAGATAGCCAGCGGTACCGAGACCAGAATAACCAGCGGGTCGCGCAATGACTCGAACTGAATCGCCAGAACCAGGAAGATGATTGCCAGTGCTAGGGCAAAGGTCATGTACAGGGCATTTCCTTCGGTAACGAACTGACGAGCCTCACCCATAAAGTCGTACTGGTAGCCTGCAGGAAGCTGGCTGGCCGCATCTGTCTGGAACCAGTCAATCGCCGTACCCATCGCCGTACCCGGTGCCGGCACGGCACCAATGGTTGCAGAGTTAAGCTGATTGAAGTGAGGTAGCGAACGAGGTTCTGCAACGACATCAATGGTGATCAAGCTACCCAGCGGAATGGCATTACCGTCAGCTGCACGGACGTAGTAACCCTTAATCGATTCAGGGTTCAGGCGGTACTTACGTTCAACCTGAGGGATCACCTCGTAAGAGCGGCCATTGAGGTCGATACGGTTGACATAACCATCGGCCATCATGGTACTTAAGGTAATACCGATATCCTGCATCGTCACACCGTAAGCGCCGGCTTTATCCTTGTCGATATGGATTTTCATCGTTGCCGAGTCGTAGTTCAGATCGAGATCTGAATAGACGAACATCGGGTTGGCATTCACATCGGCCAGGATATCTGTGGCAACCTGGAACAGGCTTTCGAACTGGTTTGGCGTCGTAATGACGAACTGAATCGGCAGACCAGAGCCCGCACCCGGCAGTTCCGGCATCTGGAATGCCGTGACAGCCATTTCAGGAATGTCCTTAACCAAGTTAGTGACACGATCCACAACTTCTGCCTGGCTTGCCTCACGCTCACTCCAAGGCACCATAGATGCAATACCAAAGGCCTGATTGGAGCTTGGTACCCCGGAGAATACCTGGGCATAGGCCACTTCAGGTTGCTCGGTCAGGATCTGGTTGACCTTGGCCATGGTGTTGTCGATGTAATCCAGGTTGGCATTGGACGGTGATGTACCCATCATCATCAAAACGCCCTTATCTTCCGATGGCGCCAGTTCACTCGGGATGAACTTAAACAACATCGGCAGCGAGCCAAATACAATAACCGCAAAAACAATAACGACAGGACGCATGTTCATCACGCCGCCAAGCATTTTTTCATAGCGGTTGGTCATGCGATCGAGGAAGTTATGGACAGATGTTTCAAACTTGCTCGGCTTCTCATTAGCCTTGAGCATTTTTGAACACATCATCGGCGATAGCGTCAATGCCACAATACCGGAGACAAATACCGCCCCGGCCAGGGTCAGGGCAAATTCTTTGAACAGCGAGCCGGTGATCCCGCCCATCATAGCGATAGGTGCATATACCGCACCCAGCGTCAGGGTCATGGCGATAACTGGAACGGCAATTTCACGGGTACCGATAATTGCAGCCCTAAACGGTGACTCACCCAGCTTGAGGTGACGGTCGACGTTTTCCAGTACCACGATGGCATCATCAACAACCAGGCCGATGGCCAGTACCATTGCCAGCAGGGTCATCAGGTTCCAGGAGAAACCGAAGCTCTGCATGACCATGGCGACACCAATCAAAGACAGCGGAATGGTGACGATCGGAATGATAACGGCACGGAACGACCCCAGGAACAGGGTGATCACCACCAATACGATCAGAGCCGCTTCAGCGATAGTTTTGATTACTTCGTTGATTGACTCGTTGATAGCGATGGTGGAGTCATACATCACGTTCATTGAGATATTTTCAGGCATGTTGCGTTTTAGCTCAGGCAACAGCTCAAGAATATCGGCGGCGATGTTGATTGGGTTGGCACTCGGTGCGGCGTTGATAGCGGCAACGACGGCTTCTTCACCGTTTGCCGATGCACGGTAGACATCATGGCTCTTTTCTAGCGTGACTTTGGCGATGTCACCCAGACGGATCACCTGGCCTTCCTTGGTTGAAACAACCAATTTCTCCAGATCGTCGGTATTGGATACCTGGGTGTCTGCCGTACCGTTGTACAGGACAAACTCACCGACAGCCTGACCGGTTGCCGACTGGTAGTTGTTGGCATTCAACACGTTCATCACATCGGTTGCCGTCAGGTTGTATGCCGCCATTTTGGCTGGATCCAACCAGACACGCAGGGCATATTTCATCCCGCCGTAGAGATCAACTTTAGATACACCGTTTACCGTGAAGAACTGCGGGTTGATCACGCGCTCCAGGTAGTCGGTGATCTGGCTGGAAGCCAGCTCGTCACTGGTAAAGCCGATATACATTACCGCCGTCGTCGAACCTGTCGACATGGTTACTGTCGGGTCTTCGGCTTCTTTCGGTAGCTGGGAGCGTACCGAGTTGGTTTTGGCCAGAATATCCGCCAACGCCGCATTCGGATCGGTATTGAGCTTCATGGTCACCGTAATGGTGGACGAACCCAACACTGATGATGAGGTCATGAAGTCGATAT
The DNA here is from genome assembly GCF_009910675.1 of Photobacterium alginatilyticum. Taxonomy (GTDB): domain Bacteria; phylum Pseudomonadota; class Gammaproteobacteria; order Enterobacterales; family Vibrionaceae; genus Photobacterium; species Photobacterium alginatilyticum. Next base: position 6,165 of record NZ_RSEJ01000040.1, read on the forward strand.
TATCAGCCTGGGCAATGGCCTGTTCCAGAGGCTGGGTGATAAAGCCCTGGATCAGATCGGCACTGGCCCCGTAATAGCTGGTTGACACCGTTACCACGGTGTTGGTCATGTCTGGGTATTCTCGTACCTGCATTTTGAAGATGGCTTGCAGGCCGAGCAGGGCGATCAGAAAGCTGATCGACACCGCCAGAACAGGACGTTTAATAAAAACATCAGTAAAACGCATTAATCCTCCGGATTACAGCATTGGTGTTTCTGCTGGTGCTTCGAGTGCATTGCTTTCGACAATACGCACCTTCGCGTCATTACTCAGGCGAACCTGACCGGATGTGACAACAGTGTCACCGGCTTTGACGCCATCAAGGATATGTACGACCTCGCCTTTGCGTTCACCGACTTTTACCACTGACTGACGTACACGTAGATCGCCATTGTCATCTTTGCCTACCAGATAGACGTTATCACCGTATAGCGTAAAGGTGATGGCTGTTTGTGGCAGCGTGATTTGGTCTTCCAGGGTCGGCAAAATAATGTGGGCACGGGCAAACATACCGCTGCGTAGCTGGCCTTCATTGTTTGGAATATCAGCCTGAACCTGTACCAGGCCGCTTTGATAGTTGACGGCTGGTTCGATAGCACTGATTTTGCCGCTGAACGGTGTTTCAGGGTAGGCGTCGACAAAAATTTCGATGTCCTGGCCTAGGTGGATATCCGAGATATCCGTCTGCGGTACAGTAAAGCGCAGTTTCATCAGCGTGGTATCTTCCAGGCGAACAATGTCGTCACCCGGCTGAATGTACTGGCCAAGGAAAACATTACGCAGGCCGACTACACCGTCAAATGGGGCTTTGATTGTACGGCGGTCAATGGTCGCCTTCAGGCTTTCAATATCAGCTGATAGCGAGAAGTAAGACGCTTCGGCGTCATCATAGGCTTCTTTGGAAATAGATCCTTTCTGATATAGCCCTTGGTAACGAGCATACTTGGCTTTTGCTGCTGGCAGGCGAGCCTCAGAGCTCTTCAGATTGGCAATTTCAACATCTGAATCAAGGCTGACCAGAGGCTGGTCTGTTTTGACCGTCGAGCCAGATTCGAAATCAATCTTGTTAATCACACCTGAGGTTTCAGTGGTGATCGTCACCCCCTGGTTTGGCTCGATGAAGCCAATGGCTTCAATCGCCGGTACCCAGTTGGTTGCTTGAGTCTCCACAATGGTTACAGGAAATTCAGGCTCAGGCATGTTAGCCATGTACTCTGCTATCATCTTCTGCTTGTACAGATTGAAACCAATCACACTACCGAACAGCAGAAGTGCGAGAAGTAGCATCACTATCCATTTTTTCATTTTATGGTGTGCTCCGGAATTGCTAATGTTAATGCTGTGTTATGGCATCCCAACACGCTTCAAGTGCAGCATCTCGTGCATCGTCGCTAACGTTGAAAACACCGTTTACATGTTTGCGAGCCAGGCAAGCGCTTGGCTCAAGGCTTAAAACACTTAAAATTTCATTATCGAGTTGCTTAAACTGACCGCTGGCTTTTCCTTCATCAAACAGCTGGTTGACCTTGGCAAAGAGCTTTTGTTCCAACTGGTGCTGTTCCTGTCCCTGACGCCTTGGCAGATTTTCAAACTGACCACGGTTTATCAGTGGGGCATCCCCCTGATTTGCCATGTTCCAAATATTCAACCACATGGTACGGAAGCGATTTTTCAGAGGCATTTCATCTGACACGTTCTGAGTAATTTTGTTCGCCACGTGAGTTAAAATATGGTCATGAAGCTGGTGGAGTAAGTCGTCTTTATCCTCGAAGTAGCGATAAATGGTCCCCGCCGCGACACCTGCTTCCTTGGCTACCATCTGCATGGATATACCGTGAAAGCCATATACTGCCAGCAACTTTTCAGTTGCCTGCAATATGCGTGTTTTCTTATCACTCATAAAAGTCACAAATGTAAAAAAAGGTAATGAATGAATGTTCATTCATTATTCTATTGAGCCTTGTTTATTGTGCAAGTGTTTTCTTAACAAGAAGACGGTATCAGCTATGAATATTCGGGGGCGAATAGACATGTGACAGGAACCCGCTACAATGCGCCTGCTGACCTCTAGATGATCAAAAACGACATAGGATACGCTGATGAAACTGAACCCAAGGCAAACCGAAGCAGTAAATTACGTCGCCGGGCCGTGTTTAGTGCTGGCTGGTGCCGGATCGGGTAAAACCCGGGTGATTACCAACAAGATCGCGTATCTGGTTCAGCGTTGTGATTATAAAGCCCGAAATATTGCGGCGTTGACCTTTACCAACAAGGCGGCTCGTGAAATGAAAGAGCGGGTCGGGCAGACTTTGGGGCGCCAGGAGGCCAAAGGGCTGATGGTGTCTACCTTCCATACCCTGGGGCTTAATATTATTCGCCGCGAATATAAAGCACTGGGTCTGAAGGCGAGTTTTTCCCTGTTCGACGATCAGGATCAGATGGCGCTGCTTAAAGAGCTGACCGAGGCCGAGATTGACGGTGACAAAGACCTGCTCAAGCAGTTGCTGTCGACTATATCCAACTGGAAAAATGACATGCTGTCGCCTGGCGAGGCGATGGCCTATGCCAAGACAGAAAGAGATCAGCTCTTTGCCCACTGCTACGACATGTACCAGAAGCAGATGAAAGCCTACAACGCACTGGATTTTGATGACCTGATTTTGAAGCCTGTACTGTTGTTGCGCGATAACCAGGATGTTCGCCAGCGTTGGCAGAACCGAATTCGCTATCTGCTAGTGGACGAGTATCAGGATACCAATACCAGCCAGTACCTGTTTGTGAAGTTGCTGGTGGGTGAGCGTTCACGATTTACCGTGGTGGGCGATGATGATCAGTCGATCTATTCCTGGCGCGGTGCCCAGCCGGAAAACCTCGGCTTGCTAAATAAAGATTTCCCGTCATTACGGGTGATTAAGCTGGAGCAGAACTACCGCTCGACCAGCCGAATCCTGCGTACGGCCAATATCTTGATCGCCAATAACCCCCACTTGTTCGAGAAGACGTTGTTCTCGGAGATCCCCGATGGCGAGTTGCTCAAGGTGATCACCGCCAAGAACGAGGATCACGAGGCGGAAAGGGTAGTGGGTGAATTGATTGCCCATCGCTTTTTGAACAATACCGGTTATAAGGACTATGCAATCCTGTACCGGGGCAACCACCAGTCAAGGCTGTTTGAAAAAGCCCTGATGCAAAACCGGATCCCCTACAAGATATCGGGAGGCACTTCTTTCTTCTCGCGCGCCGAGATCAAAGACATCATGGCGTACCTGCGCCTGTTGACTAACCTCGATGATGACAATGCCTTTTTACGGATTGTGAATACCCCGCGGCGGGAGATTGGCCCGGTGACACTGGAGAAGCTCGGCACCTATGCCAATATGCGAGGGAAAAGTCTGTTCGCCGCGAGTTTTGAGCTGGGGTTGGAGCAGCACCTGAGCGGTCGAGGGCTAGAATCGTTGCAGCGCTTTACCCGCTGGGTGGTTGAGCTGTCCGATAATGCCGAGCGTGGTGATACGGTTGCGGCTGTTCGTCAGCTGGTGCGTGATATCAATTATGAAGACTGGCTGTATGAAACGTCGGCGAGTCCGAAGGCGGCCGAGATGCGGATGAAGAACGTGTCGGATCTCTATAGCTGGATCACCGCCGACCTGGAAGGCGACAACTACGATCAGGAAGTGAAAACCCTGAAAGAGGTGGTACAGAGGCTGACACTGCGCGACATGATGGAGCGCGGTGAAGATGACGATGATGCCGACCAGGTCCAGCTGATGACCTTGCATGCCTCAAAGGGGCTTGAGTTTCCGTATGTTTACCTGATTGGTACAGAAGAAGGCATCTTGCCGCATCAGAGCAGTATTGACGAAGACAATGTCGAGGAAGAGCGCCGCTTGGCCTATGTCGGTATTACCCGTGCCCAGAAAGAGCTGACCTTCACCTTATGTAAGGAGCGCAGACAGTTCGGCGAGCTACTGAAACCCGAGCCGAGCCGTTTCTTGTACGAACTCCCTCAGGATGATCTGGACTGGGAGACGGAAAGAAAGCCGGTTACCCAGCAGGAGCGGATGCAAAAAGGGCAGGCGCACATTGCCAATATCCGGGCTATGTTTAAGAAATAAAGATAAAAAAAGGGTTGATGCCAATACATCAACCCTTTTTATATTAAGGCCGTCTTATAGGCCTTCAATCATGTGGTCGATGGCGGCAATGATTTCGTCATCGCTACAATCCATACATGAGCCTTTGGCCGGCATGGCATTGAAACCGTTGATGGCGTGATCGGCCAGTACATCGTTGCCTTTGGCAAGACGGGCTTCCCAGTCGGCAGCATCGCCTTTCTTCGGCGCACCCATAACGCCAGCACCATGACAGGCAACACAAAATGTGCCATAAACGGTATCACCACTGCGCGGGCCAGCGGCTACGGCAGGTCCTGCGGGCGCATCTCCTTCAAGGTATACCGAGCCAACAGGCTGAATTCGTTCCGCAATAGCTTCGTCTGACATATCGGCTGCCACGGCAGAGCCGGCAAAAGTAATTGCTGCTACTGCGGCTACCATTAGTTGTCGAAGAGATAATTCCATTGAGCTCACCTTACACTTCCAGATTCTTATATGCGATTGCCACAGTCGTATTGCATGAGTTGTTGTTAATCGTACTGTTGAGACAAGGCAGTGATTATTTACAGATTGTTTAAAATGTAAAAACTACGTGATTATATCCCCTAAATTTACTGTGATAAACCGGGGGGCTGTATTTGTATGATACTAATCAACAGATATTTGTTTATATTTACAGCGAACAAGAAAAAAATTTAAAAAAAGACTAGACGAGGGGCAGTGTGATCCGTAATATTCACCTCCGCCGATAGGGCAAGGCGCCCGTAGCTCAGCTGGATAGAGCGTTGGCCTCCGGAGCCAAAGGTCGAAGGTTCGAATCCTTTCGGGCGCGCCATTCCGGTCTTAAGAAATATTGGCAGCAACATTTTGGTGGCTATAGCTCAGTTGGTAGAGTCCCGGATTGTGATTCCGGTTGTCGCGAGTTCAAGTCTCGTTAGCCACCCCATATTACACAGGTATTGATTATAATATCAGTATCTAAGGGTAAATCCCTTGAAGAATTAAGTCGTTGAATTGCCTAGTTTGATAGAGCATCACGGCTCTTGGAATAGCGGACCAGAGGGTAAACCTTCTGACGCAAACCAAGAAAAGAATTTTGTCGGTGAATAGCGCAGTTTGGTAGCGCATCTGGTTTGGGACCAGAGGGTCGGGGGTTCGAATCCCTCTTCACCGACCACTTACAATGGTGGCTATAGCTCAGTTGGTAGAGTCCCGGATTGTGATTCCGGTTGTCGCGAGTTCAAGCCTCGTTAGCCACCCCATTTTTCAGGTAATGTTATCATTTCCTTGGCATGAGCCTAAAATTGCTCGGTGAATAGCGCAGTTTGGTAGCGCATCTGGTTTGGGACCAGAGGGTCGGGGGTTCGAATCCCTCTTCACCGACCACCATTCGAAAGCCTCGTCAGAAATGACGGGGCTTTTTTGCATTTGAGTTTCGGTTGTAGGAAACCGCATACAGGTCGGGGGCTGGCCGCCCCGACGGAAGCCCAGCCGCGTCGAATTCCTCTTTACCGACCACCATTCGAAACCCCAGTCGTCAGACTGGGGTTTTTTTATGTCTGTAGATCTTTGTTCGCTTTCAGTCGAATCTTGCAAGCTGTATTGCTCATCGCTATAAGCTGAGTGAATGAGTCGGTGCCCCTTGCTGTTTATTAGTAAAGCTATCTTGACGTTTTTATAAAAAACGCACTTAGCTGATGATCAAACCTCTTAATCCCTCTTGGTGTGATCTGCTGCAAATTTTATCCATATGCAGTTATCTGTTTTACAAATTGTTACTTAACCCACCATTACCACTGGTAAGATAGGGTTTTTCAGGTTTTTGTTTATATATTGTTAATGGTGCGGGTTTTTGCGTGTGAGAAATTATTCATCATGCGCTGTGGTGATGGTATAGCTTATAACGATATTTCTAGCGTGATGTGCTGATAAACAAAGCGCTCGCTGGCGGTGGAGATGACTGCTTAAACTTGCTTTGTTTGCTTTTTGAACGTGATATAATGATTAATTATTCGAAAATTATTCATTTCTGCAGTTTTTCAGCTTGTTTTGTTGATTTTCTGTGAAATTTTTGCCAAATTGACTGCTTAACATGTATTCAGCAATTTGTGCTGGAAATGAAAGGATTCAATTTTTCAGACAGGGCAGAACGCTGCCAAGCAGTTGGGGTCTGGTAATGGCATTATTAGAAGTTAAAAATCTCCGCATTGAATATCCATCTCGTCATGGTGTTCATGCCGCAGTGAAATCGCTGTCGTTCTCGATTGAGCGCGGTGAAATCGTCGGTGTGGTGGGAGAATCAGGCGCAGGTAAATCCACAGTCGGTAATGCGGTGATTGATTTGCTGAGCCCGCCGGGACAAATCGCCAGTGGTGATGTGTATCTCGACGGTGAAAAAGTGTCAGGTTTAACGCCTGAGCAGATGAGAAAAGTGCGTGGGTCGAAAATTGGTTTTATTTTCCAGGATCCGATGACATCACTGAACCCTCTGTTTACGGTCGAGCAACAGCTGACAGAGACGATCATCACCAATTTACAGGTGAGTCAGGAAGAAGCCTATACTCGTGCTCTGGGTTTAATGGAGCAGGTCGGTATTCCTCAGCCTGAACTGCGGATCAAGCAGTATCCCCATCAGTTCTCCGGCGGGATGCGCCAGCGAGTGGTGATTGCGATTGCACTGGCGGGTGAGCCTGATCTGATTATTGCCGATGAGCCTACCACGGCATTGGATGTTTCGATTCAGGACCAAATTCTTAATCTTATTCGCGATCTCTGCGTCAAGAAAAACGTCGGTTGTATGTTGGTTACCCATGATATGGGGGTTGTTTCCAATGTGACGGATCGGGTTGCGGTGATGTACCGTGGCGATCTGGTTGAAATTGGTGCCACCGAGCAGGTGTTAGGCCGTCCGAATCATCCCTATACCCAGAGCCTCATCTCTGCGGTACCGCGCTCTGATGTTAAGCTGAAGCGTTTCCCGCTGGTCAGCTACATTGAAGAAGCGCAGGAAATGACCCAGCTGGACGTCAAGAACCACTGGCTGGGCCAAAGTGAAGATCAGCGCAGCTATAGTGGCGCCTTGCTGCAGGTTGAAAATGTCAATTTGCGCTTTATCACCAAGAACTCTTTCTTTGAAAGTCGCCGTGAATACGTTCAGGCATCCAATAATGTCAGCTTTGAAATCTTCGAAGGTGAGACATTTGGCTTGGTTGGTGAATCTGGCTCAGGAAAATCAACCATTGCCCGGGTGATCGCCGGCCTGTATCCGCCTAACTCCGGCAAGGTGGTGTTTGAAGGTATCGACCTTACTGCTCTCAAGAGCGAGGCCGAGCGCCGTCCGCTGCGTCGCCAGATGCAGATGGTATTCCAGAATCCGTATACCTCGATGAACCCGCGGATGAAAATTTTCGACATCATTGCCGAGCCGATTCGCTTCCATAAACTGACTGACAACGAAGCGCAGACCCGTCAAATCGTAAATGATTTGCTGGATCATGTGGGTTTGGGCCGAGCTTCGGGAGTGAAATATCCGCACGAATTCTCCGGAGGGCAGCGCCAGCGTATTTCTATCGCCCGTGCCCTGGCAACCCGCCCGCGGCTGCTGATTTGTGATGAGCCGACTTCGGCACTGGATGTGTCGGTACAGGCACAGATTCTGAACCTGCTCAAAGATCTGCAGGACGAGCTGAACCTCACCATGCTGTTTATCAGCCACGATTTGCCTGTGATCCGCCAGATGTGTGACCGCATCGGTGTGATGCAAATGGGCACACTGCTGGAAGTCTCACCGACCGAGCAGCTGTTTACCGCGCCACAGCATGAATACAGCAAACAACTTATCTCGCTGATGCCAGAGTTTAAAGGCATGAGCCAAGAAGGATTGAAGTTAGCTTAACCTCTGCCGCCATCGCCTGAGACGCGGTGGCAGGGGCTGGTATATGCAAGAACCAATAACAAGCAAACACAACGGCAAGGGAGTTCTCTCCCCCGCATAAAGGAGCTATGCAATGAAAACCATCAAGACCAAGCTGGCAGTCGCTTTAATGGCCGCAGGCCTGAGTTTTAGTGCAGCAGCAGCTGACATCAAAGTTGGCTATAGTGCTGACCCTGTATCACTGGATCCGCATGAGCAGCTTTCCGGTGGCACACTGCAACTGTCCCATATGGTATTTGATCCCTTGGTACGTTTTACCCAAGAGATGGATTTTGAGCCGCGTCTGGCTGAAAGCTGGGAGCGTATCGATGACACCACTTTCCGTTTTAAGCTTCGTGAAGGTGTGAAGTTCCATTCTGGCAACGTCATGACCGCAGATGATGTGGTATGGACATTCAATCGTCTGAAGAGCTCGCCAGACTTTAAAGCGATCTTCGAACCGTATACAGAGCTTAAGAAAGTTAACGATTACACGATCGATTTGATATCTTCCGGTCCTTACCCGCTGGTACTGCAGACTGCAACTTACATTTTCCCGATGGACAGCAAGTTCTATAGCGGTAAAACAAAAGACGGCAGAGATAAAGCAGAGCTTGTTAAGCACGGCAACTCTTTTGCCTCAACCAACCTGTCCGGTACCGGTCCTTTCATCGTGACTGCCCGTGAGCAGGGTGTGAAGGTTGAGTTTGAGCGCTTTGCGGATTACTGGGACAACGAGTCCAAAGGTAATGTTGATAAGCTGACCTTGCTACCAATCAAAGAAGATGCCACCCGTGTTGCCGCGCTGCTTTCTGGCGGTGTAGATATGATTCATCCGGTTGCCCCGAATGATCATAAGCGCGTGAAGAGTGCTAAGGGTATCGATCTGGTTACTCTGCCGGGTACTCGTATTATCACCTTCCAGATGAACCAGAGCAGCAATGAAGCACTGAAAGATGTACGTGTTCGCCAGGCGATTGTGCATGCGATCAATAACGAAGGCATCGTGAAGAAAATCATGAAAGGCTTTGCGACAGCGGCTGGTCAACAGGGGCCTTCTGGTTACGCGGGCTACAGTGAAGAGCTGGTTCCACGTTACGATCTGAAAAAAGCCAAGCAGCTAATGAAAGAAGCCGGTTATGAGAAAGGCTTCAAGCTAACCATGATGGCACCGAATAACCGTTACGTGAATGACGCCAAGGTAGCTCAGGCTGCTGCGGCGATGCTGTCGAAAATTGGCATCAAGGTTGATCTGAAGACGTTGCCAAAAGCGCAATACTGGCCTGAGTTCGATGTCTGTGCGGCTGACATGATGATGATCGGCTGGCACTCGGATACAGAGGACTCAGCGAACTTCTCTGAGTTCCTGACCATGACGCGTAATAAGGAAACCGGTAAAGGTCAGTACAACTGTGGCCACTATTCAAATGCCGAGGTTGATAAGCTGGTTACAGCATCAAACGTAGAAACTGATCCGGCCAAGCGTGCTGCGATCCTGCAGAAAGTGGAAGCAACCCTGTACAACGAGGCGGCGTTTGTCCCTCTACACTGGCAGAGTGAAGCATGGGGTGCTAAGTCGAACGTTCATGCTGCCGACATCGTTAACCCGATGGTAATGCCATATTTTGGTGATCTTGTTGTCGACTAACGACTTGTTATAAGACGTTATGTCACCAAGAAATCAAGCAATAAAGTAAGCTGAGTGCCGGAAAGGGTTTTCCGGCACTGATTTTCAGGATGATAAAAGGGGCAAGGAATGTTTACGTTTCTGGTCAAGCGCCTGTTTCAGGCACTGATAGTGATGTTTGTGATCAGTCTGGTGGCGTTTGCCATTCAGGATAACCTTGGCGACCCATTGCGCGAGCTGGTGGGGCAGTCGGTATCAGAAGCTGAACGTCAACAACTACGTGATGAGTTGGGTTTGAACGACCCGTTTGTAGCCAAATACAGCCGTTTTCTCGGCAATGCCGTTCAGGGAGATTTAGGAACATCCTACTTCTTTAAGCGTCCGGCAGTCGACGTTATTCTCGACAAGCTGGTAGCCACATTGGAGCTGGTGTTCGGGGCAACGTTAATCATTATAGTGGTGTCGATACCACTCGGGGTTTATTCCGCTATCCACCCCAATAGCCTGTTTACCAAAGTGGTGATGGCTTTCAGTAGTATCGGGATCTCGATCCCTGTGTTCCTGACAGCGATCATGCTGATGTATGTATTTTCGATTGAACTTGGCTGGCTGCCTTCTTTCGGTCGGGGGGACACCTACAACCTGCTTGGCTGGGAGTCAGGCTTCTTTACCCTCGACGGACTTCGCCATCTCGTGTTGCCTTGTGTGGCTCTTGCATCAATCATGCTGCCGCTGTTTATCCGTCTGGTTCGCTCTGAGATGCTGGAAGTCCTGAGCTCGGAATACATCAAGTTTGCCAAGGCCAAGGGCCTGGCGATGAATAAAATTTATTATCAGCACGCACTGAAAAATACCATGCTACCGGTGCTGACGGTAGGCGGCGTGCAGATAGGTACCATGGTGGCTTATACCATTTTGACCGAAACGGTGTTCCAGTGGCCGGGTACCGGCTTCTTGTTCCTCGAAGCGATTAACCGTGTTGATACCCCGCTGATCACCGCATACGTTATTTTTGTTGGTCTGATCTTCGTCGTCACCAACACCATTGTTGACCTGCTGTATGGTTTGGTTAACCCGACTGTCAACCTGACTGGCAAAGGAGAGTAAGTCATGAGTAGTACGACAGTAGCAGCGCCGAGCCGTTGGGAACGATTTAAGCAATCGGACATTCTGTATTATTTCCTCAAAGACAAAGTGGCAATGTTCAGCTTTGCGGTCTTTATGGTTTTTGTGGTCTCGGCGGTGCTGGCACCTTGGGTAGCACCGACTAACCCGTACGATCTGTCTACCATTGATATCATGGACTCTGAGTTGCCGCCGTCATGGATGGAAGAGGGTGATAGCCGTTTCTTGCTGGGTACCGATGATCAGGGACGAGATATTTTCTCGACCATGCTTTACGGCTCACGTCTGTCGCTGACGATTGGTCTTCTGGCCGTTGGTTTGCAGTTGATACTTGGCGTGGTTATCGGCTTGAGTGCCGGTTATTACGGCGGCCGTGTCGACAGCTTCCTGATGCGCTTTGCCGATGTTCAGCTGTCTTTTTCGACCATGATGGTAGCTATCATTGTTTCGGCTATCTTCCGTACTGCACTGGGTGCCGAGTTATTTGCCCAGTATGCGGTAGTGATGCTGGTGGTGATTATCGGGGTGGCGGAATGGCCGCAGTACGCGCGGACAGTGCGTGCCTCGGTACTGGCCGAGAAGAAGAAAGAGTATGTTGAGGCCGCTCGTGTTATGGGTTTTAAGGCGCCTCGTATCATGTTCCGTCATATTCTGCCAAACTGCCTGTCTCCAATTCTGGTTATTTCGACCGTACAGGTGGCGAATGCGATTATGTCCGAAGCCGCCCTGTCTTTCCTCGGGTTAGGTCTGCCGGTTGATCAGCCGTCACTGGGCTCGCTGATCAGCATCGGCTTTAACTACATTTTCTCGGGTTCATGGTGGATCACGGCCTTCCCAGGTCTGGTACTGGTGACCCTGGTACTGGTTATCAACCTGTTGGGCGACTGGCTGCGCGATGTCTTTAACCCGAAGATTTACAAAGGGTAGCGGCGAGTTACTAGGTTAGAGTTGCGAGATTGAAAAGGCGGCCGGGAGGCCGCCTTTGTTACTTGGCTGAGAAAAGAAGGCTAGTAATTAACTTCTGGCTGAGTGGCGATTTCGATGGCATCAAACGGTGTGTTTGGCTCATTCGTATAAATTGTCTTTAACGCCCATGCAGCTTCTGGTGACCATTTACCGTAATACTGTTCTTTACCATCAGTCTGGTGTCGTAAACCAAGTGCATGTCCCATCTCATGGATCACTATCTCTTTGTCCCACACGGCACCGGGTGTGCCGTCTGTCGGCATGTTACCTAAGTTAATCCAAGATACCCAATCATTGCTAAAGGCATGTGTAGTTGGATTGACCATGGCTGTTGTTGCGCCGGTGTAAGGTCCGTAGCTTACATTGGCTTTCATGTTGGAGTAATCGCCAACTTCAGGGATCACAACCGCAGTGTCTAAACTGAAGACAAAAGCACGCTCGATTCCGCCTACGGATTGATAGTCCTGTTGTAGCTTCTCGATAACGTTGTCAACCGATTGGCTACCACCTTTGTTAAAGTCACGGTAACTGCTAGTGTCGATATCAAGGTATCTAGGTTCGGTAAAAATATCACCTAATAACGCTTCATGGTACGCAATTGCATCTGTGATTCGAGCATCAATGGCAGTACCTTGCTTACCGACAATATAGATATTAATCGGGTTGCTTGGGCTGACATCCCAGCGGAAAGTCCCTTGTTGCTCAAACATAGGGAGTTCTGGCGTTCCATTTAGAAACTGATTTAAATTACCTTCAACAAAACCTTTGTTAGTCAGGGTGTTGATATCTTGAATCAGTGCTTTTAACTGATCCTTACCCATTGCTGGTTTTTCTTTATAGACTGCCTGGTGGAAATCTTTGCCTTCTTTATGATCTTTGAAGAAGAAAGAGGCTGGAAAATCTTTCTCTGCCACAAGCAGTAATTGATCTTTCCCGCCTGCAATTGCTAACTCAAAAGAGTCTTCACCTTCTGACAGGGTGTAAATATGGCTGGTTTTGTCATACACGTATTTGATCTTTTCTTGCTTTTCCGGCGCATCGCAGGTTGCGATGTTTACGGTGTTACCGGAAGTGAATGTGACGGTTTCACAGCGCCAGTCTGGGTTGCCATTCGATGAGTCTGAATTCTCGTCATACACCCTCACGTATGGAGTATCGGGTGCAAAAGCCTGACCATTAGATTTAACCTTGGTTAAATTATCACGCAGTGTTGTTAGCGCCGCTTTGTCTTTATTCTGGATGATAACTTCGTTTATACCCTCAATGGCATCGATCAGCAGCTCGGTGCCATTGTTAGAGTAGGCTATAGAGATGACTTCCTGAACATTTTCATCATCTAAGTCAAAGATAATACTGCCGTTATCCTGAACAGTGTAGGAACCCATAGCTTTTTCTTCGCTGATAATTGTGTTATCGGCAAGAGTAAGCTCGAGTTGTATAAACCCTTCGCTGTTTTCCCATACCAGCCAACTGAGCGGCTTACCTTCGTAGTCGGCAAAAGAATACTCAGGTGCCGGTAACTCACCTTCTTTCTTCTCTACGGTCAGTTCAAATGAAACGGCTTCAGAGCGCTCCTTTTCATCATCAACAGCGTAAATCCGGATTGGGAAAACCCCGGCTTTCTGGCTGTTTCCTTTCAGAGTGTGTCCCACAAGAATAATGCCCGATGGTGCATTCTCAAACTCATAGGTAACTTCTCCACCATCAGGATCAGTCCCGAACAACATAGATAGATCGACAGGCTGAATGTCCTGACCTTGCTTGATGGTTTGTGGTGCGATTTGGCCAGTGACTGGCGGTGTTTCATTTTTAATGATGATGCTAAATTGCAGGGCCTGAGAGCTATTACGTAAATCTTTCGCGGTAACCTCAACGTTAAATTTTCCCGCTTGTTTGATTGTACCGGTAATATCACCCGTTCCTTCATTGATTGCTAGACCTGCAGGTAGCCCAGCTGCGCTATAGGTTAGCAGGTCGTTTTCTGGATCGTCAAAATAGCCACTTGTTTCAATCGGATCAATCGTTTGATCATATGAGGCCACCACGTCTTTCATTTCTATATCAGGCTTTAGCTGTGGGGCTTGGTTGCCTTCGACCGTGAAGGTCAGGTGAGTTACCATGGAGCGAGCACCTTGCGCATCGATAGCAACAATTTGTACCTTGAATGTCCCTGTTTGAGCAGTTGTGCCCGCAAGTGTTGCAGTATTGTTCTGCTCATTGATAGTGGCTGAGATACCCTTAGGCAGGCCACTAAATGTCCACTTGATCTTGTCGCTGTCAGCATCCGTGGCAGTGAGCAGAATCTCTGGCATCGTCATATCTTGAACGAGGGCTATTTTTGCCTCACTGTCAGAAGTGATTTTTGGCCGTTCATTTTTACTAACCAGACCTTCATCGCTGACGGTGATAGCCGTTTTTTCCAATATTTCAGCATCATCGATAGCAGCGACTACCGTTGAGATTTCTTTTAGTGTCTTCAGTTCTACCTGGTTCTGGTGATCAACCAGTGTTTCGCCAACAAGGTTAAGTTTTTCGAGGTTAAGATCAGCGCTTGTATTGTTATTTGCTGCCGCAATGTAATCGCCAAATACCTGCTCTGATGTCAGGTTGAGCGTATTTAGTGCGTCGATGATTTGTTTTTCAGCGTCTGATGCGGAGAGTCCGGTTTCGATCAGGTTAACTTTCATCGTGGTAAACGGTGTTGCGACTTTAGAACCGGCAGGAGCGGATAGTTTAATGCCGGCTTTAAGTGGACCACGTGTTGAGTCAATGGAGTCATCAGTGGTTTCTGCACAAACCTTATTGTTTTGGTAGGTTGCAGGAATTTTGATTTGGCCGTTCAGATCTGTCTGATGAAGGGGGGTCTCACAGGTACCGCTGTTATCTGTATCGACAGAAATCGCTGCATTGGCAATATAGCCGTCAATGACCGTAAAAGTAAAAGATTTTGGCTGAGATTCTGGTTGAGGTGCTGGAGTGACCGAGCCACTGCTGCCATCCCCGCCACAGCCTGTCATTGAGAGAGTCGCCGCTAAAGACGCTGCTAACACTGAGTATTTAAAGTGCATGAAGATTTCCTAGCTAATGTGTTTTATGTGATTAAGATTATGATTTTTAGTTTTTTTATGTGTTGTTGCTCACATAATTTCGCGCACATATATACCGGATATGTTTTTACGATCAATGTCTCGCTTTTATATATGTGACACCTCACCTTCATTTCATAGCTGAATGCTTGATATTTGTGCACTGAATTCTTGTGGATGCATTTTTCCTCTTAATTATTTGATTTATATGCTTAAAAGATCAAGGCGAGTATAGGCATTAATCGGTGGTGTCAGGATGAGGTGAAGGTGCAGATAGGCAGATACAAAAAAACCAGCTGACGGGCAGCTGGTTTTTTATATAAGGATACACTAGTGGTTAAAAGAACAGGTGTCCCATCAGCGCAATGACCGGCAGGGTTACGATAGTACGCAGGATGAAGATCATGAACAGCTCCCATGGCTTAACCGGGATTTTACTGCCGATCAGCAGGGCACCGATTTCCGACATATAAATCAGCTGGGTCACAGACATCGCTGCAATGACGAAGCGAGTCAGATCACTTTCGATGCCGGATGCCAGTATTGACGGCAGGAACATATCGGCAAAACCGACCACAATGGTCTCAGACGCTGCTGTCGCTTCCGGAATTTGCAGTAGCTCCAGAAACGGGATAAACGGCAGTCCGAGGATGCTGAATACCGGCGTATTTTCAGCGATCACCAGTGCGACAGTACCGATTGCCATTACTACAGGCAGCACACCGAAAATCATGTCCACAGCATTTTTCACGCCTTCTGTGATGACATGGCGCAGGCTCTTTACTTCAGCCGCTTTGTTAAGAGCCTGTTCCAGGCCAAAGCTCACAACTGTTTTCCCTGCCGGTACGGCTTCGTAGTCTTCGGTAAGATCGGTACCGTCGATGTACTTATCTTTTTTCCAGGATAGCGGCGGTAGGCGAGGCACAATGACAGCTGCTGCCAGACCTGCCAGACAAACCGTCATATAGAACGGGGCAAACATATGTTCCAGGTTAACCTGAGCAATAACCACCAGGCTGAACGTGATAGAGACGGCAGTGAACGTGGTACCGATCACGGCAGCTTCACGTTCGGTGTAGATTTTGCTCTCGTACTGTTTGCTGGTCATCAGTACACCGACGCTACCGTCACCCAGCCAAGAGGCAATACAGTTAACGGCAGAGCGTCCCGGCAGGTTGAAGAGCGGACGCATGATACGGGTAAACAGGGCACCGACAAACTCAAGCAGGCCGAAGTTCAGTAGAAGCGGCAATAGCAGGCCAGCGAACAGGAATACCGAAAAGAGAACAGGCAACAAGTCATTGAGTACCAGGCCGCCTGTCGCGCCATCATGGATCATCTCTGGACCAATGCCAAAGAAGGTCATCAGGACGAATACGGCGCCCATTTGCTGGACAACAAACCATGGCAACGTCGGGTTGAGCAGGCCGCTCAAAAAGCTGTTTTCGGTGATCGCTCGAGGCTTGAAGAGTTTGGTCAAAATGGCTGCCCCTGCGGTCAGGGAGATCACGAATGTCACAATGGCTGTCAGCATACCGTCAAACAGCGTCTGAACGGACTTGGCCAGCACTGCAATAGGAATGGTTAGGGTGTCCTGGTATTCGATAGGTGCCATGAACAGAAACACACCTAACAGTGAAGGAAGAAGAAACATAAGCCACGTGGCTTTGTTTCTGGATGATGTTGCTATCGCCTGATCCTGCATACTCGACCTTTAACTAACTGTATTGACTGGGAGTAAATAACTGCTCTATGCCTTTCGGAATAAATATTCACTGATCATCCATAATCAGGTGGTGAAAGGTTACAGTTTTTAGTTTGGAAATGGAATACTTTGCGGTGTTTAATGTGTATTTATTCACTTTTATTCTGTCAAATAGCTTGTTTGCAGTTACTTGCAGTTAAGGTGTGATGACAAGATATGCACTTTGTTAAGTAATTGAAATGGAGGCTGTGGCATGTCCTCCACCGTTCATTGTTCCCTTTATAATTTGAAAACCTTGCTGCATTGCTTGCAGCGATAGATCGATTTATAGAGCAAACGTTGCCAGAAGTTCCTTTTAATTCTAATCACCTGAGTACAGCGACATTCCATTGGTGGTTTTCCTTTAATGGGTCAATATGTCTCGATCTTCTCATTTGGGGTTTGAATGAATGGTGAGGGTTATGTTCATCAGGGGTTAATAATGGTGGCGGGGGTTATGTACTAAAGCGGTTGAGCGGAGTTGGCTGTAACGATCTCTGTTGAGCTGATTAGGAGAGGTGTAGCGTGTAGTGAAAAGCCGTATAACAAAAAGCTGGTTAGATGCGCTGCAGTGAGGCTTCTAACCAGCTTGGTAGGTTGTCTACAGAAGACTTATCTTTAGGCTGGTGGAAACTGCCACTAGCCTGTAGTTATTTAGCGCATGGTAACGAATTCTTCCGAGCCCGTAGGGTGGATAGCCACGACGCTGTCGAAGTCTGCCTTGGTAGCTCCCATCTTCATCGCGACACCAAAACCCTGGATCATTTCGTCAACGGTATAACCGATACCGTGAAGGCCGACAACCTTCTCGTCCGGACCGGCACATACCAGCTTCATCTTGCATGGCTGGCGATGCGCGGTTACAGCGGTATACATGGCGGTGAAACCGGACTGGTAGACTTTGATATTGTCCTCGCCGTACTCGGCGATGGCTTCAGGCTCCGTCAGGCCGATGGTGCCGATTGGCGGGTGGCTGAAGACCACGGTCGGGACCAGCTTGTAGTCCATCTTGGCGTCAGTTTTGCCGTTGAACAGGCGCTCAGAAAGCTGGCGGCCGGCCTTGACAGCGACAGGTGTCAGTTCGATACCGCCTTCCATGATATCGCCGACACAGTAGATACCGTCGACGTTGGTCTGCTGGTACTCATCAACTTTGATGTAGCCGCGGCTGTTGGTCTCAACACCGGTAGCGGCCAGGTTGATTTTGTCCGTGGTCGGGTTACGGCCGATAGCCCAGATCAGGACATCGGTATTGTGAGATTCGCCGTTTTCGAAGTGCAGCGTGACAGAGCCGTCTGCTTCTTTCACAACTTCTTTCGGAATTGAGTGGGTGTGCAGGGTCGGGCCTTCCGCATCCATCACTTCGACCAGCGTATTGATGATCATCGGGTCAAAGCTGCGTAGTGGGGATTCCTTGCGGACAAACAGGTGAGTGTCGGTACCCAGTGCACTCAGTACGCCGGCGATTTCAACGGCGATATAGCCTGCGCCAATCACGGCAGTGCGCTTTGGCTGCTCGTTAAGCTCAAAGAAACCGTTTGAGTCGATGCCGTGCTCGGCACCCGGTACGTTAGGAATAGTTGGTTCGCCGCCGACGGCAATCAGGATGTGATCGGCCGTATAGTGCTCGCCGTTTACCTCGATGGTCTTCTTATCGCCCCCTTCTTTTTGATCAACAAAGCGGGCAAAACCATTGATCACTTCAATTTTGTTGTTGCCAAGCACATTATCGTATGCGGTATGAATGCGGCTGATATACGCCTCGCGGCTTTCTACCAGTTTGCTCCAGTCGAATTTTTTGACATCGACATCGAAGCCGTAATCTTTGGCGTACAGGTGCATGGCTTCGGCAATTTGCGCGCCATGCCACATGACTTTCTTCGGAACACAGCCGACGTTTACACAGGTACCGCCTAACGCTTTGGCTTCGATCAGCGCAACCTTGGCGCCGTGCATTGCTGCGCGGTTTGCTGATGCAATACCGCCGCTGCCGCCACCGATACAAATGTAATCAAAATGCTTTGCCATGACTTTCTCCGCTTAATTCTACGATTTATTAGCTAAACCTAGTGTAATCAAGAACGCAGGGAGTTACGAGAGGGGAGGATCGAGAAAGTCGGGCTGGATAGTAATAACTGATGGCAGGAAAGAATAAAGGCGGGCTGGTACCCGCCTCGGTTAATTATGCTCGAAGCCGGTTATTCCGGTACCACCCACTGCACGGTGTGATGACCATGGGTTGGAGCGATAGCCTGCTGTAACCAGGGCAGAATGGCCTGCATCTGGCTTTCCAGTTTCCACGGCGGGTTGATGACAATCATCCCGGAAGCGGTCATGCCTCGCTCGGTCGTATCCGGCTCGACGCCCAGCTCGATTTGCAGGATTTTGCGTATTCCCAACTTTTCAAGGCCTCTCAGCATCTTGTCGATATTCTCGCGATAGACAACCGGATACCAGATCGCATAGGTACCGGTTGCCCAGCGCTTGTAGCTTTCCGCGATGGCGTTAACGACATCCATGTACTCATGTTTCAGCTCATAGGGCGGGTCGATCAACACGACGCCACGGCGCTCTTTCGGCGGCAGGCTGCCTTTTAGTCGCAGGAAGGCATCTTCCTTGTAGATTTTTACCTGGCGGTCACTACGGAACTCCTGCAGCAACAGGGGAAAGTCCGTCGGGTGCAGCTCGGTCAGAACCATACGGTCCTGCTGGCGGATCTGGGCGCGGGCGACACGCGGCGAGCCCGGGTAGTAGCGCAGATCATCGCTGTCGTTTAGTGCCTTGATCGCATCAATGTATGAGGTGATGTCAGCGGGAATATCATCACGCGACCATAGGCGGGCAATGCCTTGCTTGAACTCGCCGGTTTTCTCGCTGCGTTCATCCTGCAGATCATAGCGGCCGACGCCCGAGTGGGTATCGTGATAGACAAATGGCTTATCCTTTTGCTTCAGGGCATCGAGGATCAGACTTTGTACGATGTGTTTGACCACGTCGGCATGGTTGCCGGCATGGAAACTGTGGCGATAGCTCAGCATGAATGAGATCTCTACAGGTAGTCAGTGTTGGGATAGGGGGCATATTATGGCGGATTGTTGGCGAATATCCAGAAAGCGGTCAGATCTTTAGTCGTACAGGCGGTTAATTACACGTTAAAATGAAAGGATAAGCACGATCACAAACCGCGATTAAGGGATTGAATTTACAAGCCCGAAGACACATCTAATAAGGGATAGAAGAATTAAGGATTAGCGCATGTCGAACCCATTATTAACCATGACGGATCTGCCTCCGTTCTCCCAAATCAAGCCTGAACATATCAAGCCCGCTGTTGAACAGGCTATCGCCGACTGCCGTGCCCATGTCGAGTCGGTATTGGCAAATGAAGCCGCGCCAAGCTGGGAGACGATTTGCGCCCCGCTGGCCGAGACCGATGATCGCCTGAGCCGGATCTGGTCGCCAATTGGCCACCTGAATGCGGTGAAAAATAGCAACGAGCTGCGCGAAGCGTATGAGAGTTGTCTGCCGATTCTTTCCGACTACGGAACCTGGGTGGGTCAGCACAAAGGTCTATATGAAGCCTATAAGGCGATTAAGGCCGATGAGAGTTTCGAGCAACTGACCCCGGCGCAGCAAAAATCCATCACCGATGCCCTGAAAGAATTCGAACTGTCGGGCATCGGCCTGCCAGCGGCCGATCAGCACCGCTATGGCGAGATCAGCAAGCGTCTGTCGGAGCTGGCCTCGACGTTCAGCAACAACGTGCTTGATGCCACGATGGGCTGGAGCAAGCTGGTGAGCAACGCTGACGAGCTGGGCGGTTTGCCGGAATCAGCACTGCAGGCGGCTCAGGCGGCCGCCGAGGCGAAAGATCTGAGCGGTTATTTGTTTACCCTGGAAATTCCGTCTTACCTGCCGGTGATGACATACTGTGATAACCGCGAGCTGCGTCAGGAAATGTACGAGGCGTTTGTGACCCGTGCCTCCGATCGCGGCCCGAATGCCGGCAAGTGGGATAACACCGATATCATTGCAGAAAAGCTGAAGCTGAGCCATGAACTGGCCCGACTGCTGGGCTTTAGCACTTACAGCGAGAAATCCCTGGCGACCAAGATGGCTGAAACGCCGGATCAGGTACTGGGCTTTTTGAATGATCTGGCAACCCGCGCCAAGCCGCAGGGCGAGCGTGAAGTTGCCGAGCTGCGTGACTATGCGGCCTCTGAATTCGGTGCCGAGTCGCTGGAGCCTTGGGATTTTGCCTATTATGCCGAGAAGCTGAAGCAGCACCGTTACAGTATTTCTGACGAGCAGCTGCGTCCGTACTTTCCTGAGCACAAGGTGGTCTCGGGTCTGTTCGAAGTGCTGAAGCGCGTCTTCGGTATGGACGTGAAACCACGTGACGGCGTCGATGTCTGGGATGACAGCGTGACCTTCTATGATATCTTCGATGCGTCGGGCGAGCTGCGTGGCAGCTTCTATCTGGATCTCTATGCCCGCGAACACAAGCGCGGCGGGGCGTGGATGGATGAGTGTATGGTACGCCGTACCCGCACTGACGGTAGCCTGCAACAGCCGGTAGCCTACCTGACCTGTAATTTCAACAAACCACTTGGTGATAAGCCTGCCATGTTTACCCATGACGAGGTGGTCACCCTGTTCCACGAGACAGGCCACGGTATCCATCATATGCTGACTCAGGTCGATGCACCTGCCGTGTCCGGTATCAATGGTGTGCCGTGGGATGCCGTCGAGTTACCGAGCCAGTTCCTGGAAAACTGGTGCTGGGAAGAAGAGGCGCTGGCGTTTATCTCCGGCCACTATGAGAGCGGTGAACCTCTGCCGAAAGAAATGCTGGACAAGATGCTGGACGCCAAGAACTTCCAGTCGGCGATGGGCATCCTGCGCCAGCTGGAATTCGGTCTGTTCGATTTTACCCTGTACACCAACTACGATCCGGAAGTCGGTGCTCAGGTACTCGATACCCTGGCGGATATCAAATCTCGCGTCTCGGTTGTGCCAAGTCCGGAGTGGGGCCGTTTCCCGAACAGCTTTAGCCATATCTTTGCCGGTGGCTACAGCGCCGGATACTACAGCTACCTGTGGGCAGAAGTGCTGTCGTCTGATGCCTATTCGCGCTTCGAGGAAGAGGGGATCTTCAACACCGAGACCGGTGCCGATTTCCTTGACTGCATTCTCGAGCGTGGCGGCAGCGAGGAGCCGATGGCGTTGTTCAAGCGCTTCCGTGGCCGGGAGCCGAAGATAGATGCTTTACTCCGTCATTCAGGCATCACTGGCTAATTGAATTTCAAACTGGTTATTTAGCCCAACTTCTGTATCGAAAGTGCTCATTGATAGTTATCAACTCTGCGCTTTCTCTTTGAATTTGGGCTAAATTCCGGCGTTTGATTATCCAATTAGATCATGGTGATAGGTTGTTCTCTTAGCCCTGGCGTGTAGCTAAATCAGACGCACGTTAAGTGAATAAAAAAGGCTCCCTGGGGAGCCTTTTTTGATCGAACGGTTTGTTGCTGTGGTTTTACTCGCTTTCGTCAATAACCAGCGGCCAGCCCATGTCTGTCTGGCGAACCGCTTCTTGCTGTAACTCTGCCTTGGTCAGCGGGTTGGTGCTGAGCCAACGTGCAGGCAGAGTCAGGGTCAATGTGTTGTCATCGACGGTTAGGGTAAACGGTGGCTGGTGGTTATGGTCGCGACGGTGACACAGGATCACGGCCAGACGTAGCAGGCGCAGGATCCGTGCAGCACTTTGGGCCGAGAGAGCATGCTGTTCCGGTAAACTGGTCAGTTGTTCACGGTAGCGGCGTAGCAGCTCGGCGATCAGGTGCTTCTGGGCGCGGGTAAAACCGGGTAGATCGATGTTGTTGATGAGGTAGGCGGCGTGGTCACCACTTTTCTTGAACTCGATACTGGTACCAATCTCGTGCAGGGTGGCACTGGCATTGAGCAGGTATTTGGCCTGCGGCTCTAGCTGCCATGCCTGCTCGCAACTGCCAAGGAGCGACAGGGCTGTGTGAGCAACGGCATCGGCATGCTGGCTGTCGAGCTGGAAGCGTGACTGCAGGCTCAATAAGGTACGCTCACGAACATCATGATGGCGCATCTGGCTCATCATCTCGTAAACCATACCTTCACGCAGGGCACCACCGGCCAGGGTCATCGACTGGATATTCAGTGACTCGAAAATCGCAATCAGGATTGACAAACCGCTCGGGAATACCAGGGCGCGTTCCAGGGTCAGCCCTTCGATATCCAGATCTTCCAGGCGTTCGTACTGCATGGCCTGACGCTGCATGCGCTTGAGTTTCTGCAGGGTGATGATTTCATCCATCCCCTGGGCCAGCATGATTTCCTGCAGCGCCTGAACGGTACCGCTGGCACCGACACAGGTGTCCCAGCCCAGCTCGTGGTAGGACTCGACGATCGGCTCTATCGCATGTTTTGCCGCGTTGATTGCCGCGTCGAAGTTTTCTGCCGTCAGGTAACGATCTTTGAAGTAGCGCTCTAGCCAGGTGACACAGCCGATCTTCAGGCTGGTCAGGGCACTGGCGTCAAAACCTTCACCGATAATAACCTCGGTGCTGGCGCCGCCGATATCAACTACCAGGCGTTTGCCGCACCCGCCTGAGGTGTGGGCGACCCCCTGGTAGATAATCCTGGCTTCTTCCTCACCGGGAATGATTTCGATGCTATGGCCAAGAATATCTTTGGCCTTAGAAAGAAAAGTATCTGAGTTTACGGCCGTACGCAGCGCAGCTGTGCCGACGATGCGGATGTTGTCGTCGGGGATGTCCTGCAGTCTTTCTGCAAACAGGCTCAGGCAGTCCCATCCGCGCTGCATGGCTTCTTCACTCAGCTCATTCTGGCTGTTGAGACCTGCAGCAAGGCGGACCTTGCGCTTGATCTTGGCCAGTGTCTGCACACTGCCGGCGACTTCCCGCACAATCCACATATGAAAACTGTTCGACCCCAAATCTATCGCGGCGTACAGAGGTGATACTGTTCTTTCCATAGACATATCTTACTGTTGTTTTTGGTGCTGCGGGCGGCGACGGTTACGTTGGCGCGACTGACCCTGGCGAGATGAATTATTGCGACGGTTTCCGCCCTGGCGTGGTGAACGCGGGATACTGACCGGCGCAGGCAGATCGTCTAGCAGTGCTTCACCATCGTATTTGGATAGCGGGATCGCATGCTCGATATAGGTCTCGATAGCCGGCAGGTTAATCGCATATTGCTCACAGGCAAAACTGATTGAGTGACCGCTGGCACCAGCACGGCCGGTACGGCCAATACGGTGGACATAATCTTCTGCATCGTCAGGCAGATCGTAGTTGAATACGTGCGTTACCTGAGGAATATGAAGGCCTCGGGCTGCAACATCGGTGGCAACCAGGATATCCACTTCACCCTGGGTGAACTGCTCCAGAATACGGACACGTTTTTTTTGCGGTACATCGCCGGTCAGCAGGCCCACGCGGTGCTTGTCGGCTGCCAGGTGCGCCCAGATGTCTTCACAGCGGTGTTTGGTGTTAGCAAAAATGATGGCGCGATCTGGCCACTCTTCTTCAATCAGGGTCTGCAGCAGACACATTTTGTCCTGGTTCGACGGGTAGAACAGTTCTTCCTGAATTCGGTGTCCCGTCTTTTGCTCTGGCTCGACAATCACGCTTTCAGGATTGTTCATATGCTCAAACGCCAGCTCTTTTACCCGGTATGACAAGGTAGCCGAGAACAGCATGTTCAGGCGTGCCTTTGGTGCCGGCATACGACGGAACAAGAAGCGAATGTCTTTGATAAAGCCCAGATCGAACATGCGATCGGCTTCGTCAAGCACAACAGCCTGAATCGAGCGCAGGTCGATAACACGCTGCTTGTAGAAATCGATGATACGGCCACAGGTACCGATCAGGATATCCACACCGGCTTCCAGTGTTTTTTGCTGTTTCTCGTATGCTTCGCCGCCATAGGCAAGGCCGGCTTTCAGGCCAGTGCTTTCAAGCAACGGTTTGGCATCGTTGTAAATCTGGATTGCCAGTTCGCGTGTAGGTGCCATAATGATGGCACGAGGGTGGTTGGTTTTACGGTCCTCCGCAGCCGGGTTGAGTAGCAAATAGTTAAAAGTCGCCGTCAGGAAGGCCAGGGTTTTCCCTGTACCTGTTTGAGCCTGACCTGCAATGTCTCGGCCGGTGAGCAATACCGGCAATGCCAACGCCTGGATAGGCGTACAATTATGGAAACCTTTGGCTTCCAATCCTTGTAAAACCTGAGGGTCTAACCCCAGGTCGGCAAATTTCTGCTCTGTGATGTGAGTCGTCTTCATTCGTATAGAATATCAGCTTAGGGTTGCAATACGAAACGGATTCCATTCAAATAGAGCATCGATTTGCTGGTTAAAATGAAATCAGCCAACAAAATCAACCATTGGAGTGGAAGATGAGCGACAAGATTGTGCAGCTGACAGACGCAAGTTTTGATAATGACGTGATTAACGCTGCGGGCCCTGTATTAGTCGATTTTTGGGCAGAATGGTGTGGCCCTTGTAAAATGATTGCCCCAATTCTTGACGAAATCGCGGACGAATACGAAGGCAAGCTGACGATCGGTAAACTGAATATCGATCAGAATGCAGGTACGCCGCCTAAATTTGGTATCCGCGGTATTCCGACACTGCTGCTGTTTAAAGACGGCGGTGTGGCAGCTACCAAGGTAGGTGCGCTATCTAAAAGCCAGCTTAAAGAGTTCCTGGACGCGAACCTGTAAGCCGCTTCTTGCCCGAACCGTGCGCAATTTCTCAGTTGTGCATGGTTTGACTTCCGACTATGCTAGACGGATGGCGTGTTTAGTGCTAACTTATTGCACGTAAATTGTATATTTGTTCATTCCTTGACCAGCCCCATTGGTCAACACTATCTCAACTAACATAGAACCCCGATTTTGACTGACAAGAAACCCACCACTATGAATCTTACAGAACTGAAAAACCAACCTATTTCGAAGTTGGTTGCGCTTGGCGAAAGCTTAGGGTTAGAAAACCTGGCGCGTTTGAGAAAACAAGACATCATCTTTTCTATTCTCAAGCAGCACGCAAAAAGTGGTGAGGACATTTTTGGCGATGGTGTTCTAGAGATCCTTCAAGATGGCTTCGGCTTCCTCCGCTCTGCAGACAGCTCTTACCTTGCCGGCCCTGACGACATCTACGTATCTCCTAGCCAAATCCGCCGATTCAACCTACGTACTGGTGATACCATTGCCGGGAAGATCCGTCCTCCGAAAGATGGCGAGCGTTATTTTGCCCTGCTGAAAGTCAACGAAGTTAACCACGACAAGCCTGACAATGCCCGTAACAAGATCCTGTTTGAAAACCTGACTCCGCTGCATGCCAATGATCGCATGCGTATGGAACGTGGTAACGGTTCGACGGAAGATATTACGGCTCGTGTTCTTGATCTGGCATCACCAATCGGTAAAGGTCAGCGTGGTCTAATCGTGGCACCGCCGAAAGCGGGTAAAACCATGTTGTTGCAGAATATTGCCCAGAGCATTGCCTACAATCACCCTGAGTGTGAGCTGATGGTACTGCTGATCGACGAACGTCCGGAAGAAGTGACCGAGATGCAGCGTCTGGTTAAGGGTGAAGTGGTTGCCTCGACGTTCGATGAGCCGGCATCTCGCCACGTGCAAGTGGCAGAAATGGTTATCGAGAAGGCTAAGCGTCTGGTTGAACACAAGAAAGACGTGGTTATCCTGCTTGACTCGATTACCCGTCTGGCGCGTGCCTACAACACCGTGGTGCCTTCATCTGGTAAGGTACTGACAGGTGGTGTTGATGCAAACGCCCTGCACCGTCCTAAGCGTTTCTTCGGTGCTGCACGTAACGTTGAGGAAGGCGGCAGCCTGACTATCATCGCTACCGCGCTGGTCGATACCGGTTCTAAGATGGACGAAGTTATCTACGAAGAGTTCAAGGGTACAGGTAACATGGAACTGCACCTGTCACGTAAGATTGCCGAGAAGCGTGTCTTCCCTGCGATTGACTTCAACCGCTCTGGTACCCGTCGTGAAGAGCTACTGGCGAAAGCGGATGAGCTACAGAAGATGTGGATCCTGCGTAAGATTGTTCACCCGATGAGTGAAACAGACAGCATGGAATTCTTGATCGACAAACTGTCGATGACCAAGACCAACGACGAGTTCTTTGACGCGATGCGCCGTCAGAAGTAATAATTTAGCTGTCTAACTCACAGTTTTCTGAAACGCCACCTTGTGTGGCGTTTTTTATTGGGCAGAGATCCTGCATAATCCTATCAAACAGTATTCGATTACATTTCATTGTAGATGCTGATCACTGTATTGAGGTACTGTAGGCGCTAGCTTCGCAGCTGATTGTGCACCAGGAGGGTGAGCAGGCTGCAGCGCTTAGCAAGGAATGCGTTCTTCATCGTGAGGAGGTGACATGCGACAAGGATGGTGCATGCTGTTGTTACTTCTGGCGGGCGGCCTGAAACCTGCCGTCGCCGTTGAAGTCTCGAAGCAGGAAGTAAAACAGGTGGCTGCTTCTCCCCAGGTACAAACCCGGGTAGCGGCCCTGATAACCCTCTATGACCGGAGTGACTTTCGCGCTCTGGAGTTTAATCTTTCCCAATTGGCCCTGTTGCAGCAGGAAGCGGTGCGTGCCCAACTGGTGCAGCATGCGCTCGATAGCGGCGAGCTGGATCAGGCAAAGGCCATCTGGCTCCAGGCGCAGGCAGAGCGAAAGCCTGCCTTTACCGTGGTCGAGCAAGGTGATGGCTACCTTGTTACCCAGTCAGCCTTTCATTACGGCGCCCAGGCTCGAAGCCTGGTGATGGAGTGGCAGCAGATTTTGCTGGCACAGGAGATGGTTCGCGATGCCGAGTCTGGCGACTTGGTATTATCTGGCTGGCTGGCCGGGGATCTGCGCAGCCAGAAGAAACGCCGGGATCTCTTTCTGAAACACCTTCCGGAGCTATCCGAGCAGGCGGTCGCGCAACTGGTGAGCCAGTTTACCTCTGATAGCAAGCTGATGTGGCTGCCGGATAACGGGGTTATTGCCCGGTTGGCGGCGGTTTCCGGTGATGAGCAAATGTATCACCTGTTATGGCTTCGCCGAACGGACCGATACAGCCTGGCAGAGGTGAACCGGCTGGCCGATTTGGCTCCGGCTCCGGCCGCGGTTAAACAATTGATGGCCGCCACGATTAACCCTTCCCTGAAGCCTGTTGCCTACAAAGCCCTCGTGACTCTCAAGCCCCTGCCGATTGAGGCCAGGGAGTTTCTGCGAGAGAAGCTGGATGAAGTGGATGACGGCGAGATGGTGGCCTATGAGCTGGCCCAGCAAGGCTACGTGCAGTGGCTGGAAAAGTTGGCTTCCGACAGCCGCAACCAGGTGGTCAAAAACAACCTCAAGGCAGCGATGGCGAGATTGCCCTGATACCCCAGTTCACTGATTTTCCAGTGTGTTCACGTTAACAACTCGTTATAATGTTGCCACTTTAATTGCAGATCCCGGCTGGTAAGGTGACCAGATCGGGATTTGATGCCTTTTGGATAGTGGATAGCATTGAGCCTATGAAATTCAAAGATCTGCGAGACTATATTGCGTATCTGGAGCAAATCGGCCAGCTGAAGCGAATTAAGCAGCCTGTCGATCCGGATCAGGAAATCACAGAAATTTGTGACCGTACGCTACGTGCCGGCGGTCCGGCCTTGCTGTTTGAAAACCCGGTCGGCTATGGCATGCCGGTACTGGGCAACCTGTTCGGCACCCCCGAGCGGGTGGCGATGGGAATGGGCCGGCAGGATGTTAAAGAGCTGCGTGAAGTCGGCAAGTTGCTGGCCTACCTGAAAGAGCCCGAGCCGCCACGCGGATTTCGTGATGCCATCGATAAGCTTCCTGTGTTCAGGCAAGTGTTGAATATGCCGGCCAAACGGCTGCGCAAAGCGCCTTGCCAGCAGGTGGTTTGGGAAGGCGATGCGGTGGATCTGGACAAAATTCCGGTGATGAGCTGCTGGCCGGGTGATGTTGCCCCGCTATTGACCTGGGGGCTGACGGTGACCAGGGGGCCGAACAAGAGACGCCAGAACCTGGGGATTTACCGCCAGCAAAAGCTGGGCAAGAACAAGATCATCATGCGCTGGCTGGCCCACCGTGGCGGGGCGCTGGATCTGCGTGACTGGATGGAGGCGCACCCCGGTAAGCCTTTCCCGGTTTCCGTGGCCTTCGGTGCCGATCCGGCTACCATTCTGGGCGCGGTGACCCCGGTGCCGGATACCTTGTCTGAATACGCCTTTGCCGGCTTGCTGCGAGGTAGCAAAACGGAAGTGGTGAAAAGCATCAGCAATGATCTGGAAGTGCCAGCCAGTGCCGAGATTGTGCTGGAAGGCTACATCGATCCCGATGAGTTTGCCGATGAGGGGCCGTATGGTGATCACACCGGCTACTACAACGAGGTCGAGCGCCACCACGTATTCACGATTACGCACGTTACAATGCGTAATGACCCGATTTACCACAGTACCTACACCGGTCGTCCGCCCGATGAGCCCGCGGTACTGGGCGTGGCACTGAACGAAGTGTTTGTGCCTATCTTGCAAAAGCAGTTCCCGGAGATTGTTGATTTCTACCTGCCGCCGGAAGGGTGTTCGTACCGGATGGCCGTCGTTACTATGAAGAAGCAGTATCCGGGCCATGCCAAACGGGTGATGATGGGCGTGTGGTCGTTCCTGCGTCAGTTCATGTATACCAAGTTTGTGATTGTCTGTGACGAGGATGTCAACGCCCGGGACTGGAACAGTGTGATCCAGGCGATGACGACCCGTATGGCGCCGACGCGTGATACGGTGATGATCGAGCATACTCCGATCGACTCGCTGGACTTTGCCTCGCCGGTGGTCGGTCTCGGTTCGAAAATGGGACTGGATGCCACCATTAAGTGGGAGGCTGAAACCGCTAATTCGCCAGCAGAACAGCGTCCGTTTGATGCTAGTTTCGATATCGAAGCAGGGATCGCTGCTTTGATGCAGGAGTACCCTGAGATCGTCGATTTTTATCTGCCGCCGGAAGCCGATGCCAGCAAAATGGCTATCGTGAGTCTTCGCAAAGAGACAGCCGGTCAGGCCCTGCGAGTTATGGATGGTGTCTGGGCATTGTTGGATAAATTTACCGATCCCCGGTTCGTGATAGCCTGCGATGATGATGTCAATGTTCGTGACTGGAATGATGTGATCTGGGCGGTCACGACCCGGATGGATCCAAGCCGTGATACTGTGCTTATCGACAACTTGTGTTCAGGCTCGAGAATGGGGATGGATGCCACCAATAAGCTGCCGGGCGAGACAGATCGCGAGTGGGGGACCCCTATCAGCAAAGACCCGGAAATCGTTGCCAGAGTTGATGCTGTCTGGGATGAGCTGGGTATTTTGAAATAACCCAAAGAGAATGAGTGGCTAGCGGGAGTTAACCACTTTGAGAGTAATTATATGCACCAAGTACGCCTGTTGCCTCATGATATTACGTTTACTGCCGATGAGCGGGAAACTGTCTTGCAGGCTGCGCTCAACGCAGGTGTCGCTTTTCCTAACCGGTGTCAGGTCGGGGCATGCGCCATGTGTCTTTGTCGCAAGCTATCTGGCGAGATAAGTTACCAGCTTGAGCCTATGCTTACTGAGAAAGAGCAAGCCGAAGGTTGGATCTTTACCTGTCAGGCCACCGCCAAAAGTGACTTGGTATTAGAGTTAGACTAGAGGAAAACAATGTCTATTAAATGTGAAGTAAAGTCAGTTGAATCGCTCGCGTGCAATACCTACCGTATTCTGCTTCAGCCAGAGCAAAAACTAGAATTCAAAGCGGGTCAGTATCTGCTGGCTGTGATGGGCGAGAAAGACAAGCGTCCGTTTTCTATTGCCAGCAGCCCGTGCCGTGAGGGCGAGCTGGAGCTGCATATCGGTGCTGCCGAGCATAACCCGTATGCGATCGAAGTGGTTGATGCGATGAAGGCTGCGCTTGAAAATAGCCAGTCTTTTGAGATTGAAGCCCCGCATGGCGAGGCCTGGGTGCGCGAAGACAGCGACAAGCCGTTGTTGATGATTGCCGGTGGAACCGGATTCTCTTACGTGCGCAGCATTCTGGACAACTGCCTGAGCCGCGGTGTGAGCCAGCCGATTTTTGTCTACTGGGGTGGCCGTGACGCCTGTCAGCTGTATGCCCATGATGAGCTTGAGGCGCTAGCTAAGGAACACAGTAACCTGACGTATGTGCCTGTGGTTGAAACCGCCCCGGAGAACTGGCAGGGCAAGGTAGGCAATGTGCTGGAAGCGGTCGACAATGACTTTATCAGCCTGTCGGCTTACGACATCTACCTGTGTGGTCGCTTTGAGATGGCCGGGGCTGCACGAGAGCAGTTTACGGCAGAGAAAGGGGCCGAACGCGATCGCATGTTTGCCGACGCGTTTTCGTTTATCTAAGTGCAGTTCCTCGGTGCTAGGCCCTAGTTTCTAGGAAGAACGGGCTTTGCAAGAGTGAGGGCTTGATATAATAAAAAGGCGAACCTACCGGGTTCGCCTTTGTTGTATGTACTGCCCCTCAAGCCATGATTTAAGTCCGTGCCATGTCTACCTTGCGTTTTACCCAAGTCTCGTTGACCCACAGCGAGGCCATGATAATGAGCCCGCCGATGATCAGGCGCGGGTAGTCGACATCGCGGTTCCAGATGACGATATTGACGATAAGCCCGGCCGGAACCAGCGCATTGTTCATAATGGCCAGGGCACCGGCATTGACCAGGGTGGCGCCCTTGTTCCAGATGAAATAGCCCAGACCGGACGCGATGATCCCCAGGTAGATAAGAATACCCCACTGGGTGTTGGTGGTCGGCAGCTTGTCGAGGTTGCCAAACAGCAGGAACATCGGCAGGGCAACGCAAATTGCCCCGAGGTAGAACAGCCCGAACACAGTGTGCTGCGGCAGTTCGGCCTTTTCCTGCTCCATGGTGCGCTTGTAGCCGACCTGACCGATGGCAAAGCACAGATTGGCGCCCTGTACGATGAAAAAGCCGATAATGAAGTTCTCGTTGATCCCTTCAAACTTGATGACTGCTGCGCCCACAACGGCAATGGCGGCGGTGATCAGGTACCAGGCCGAGAACTGCCGGTGCAGCAGATCGTAGATCAGGGTGACATAAATCGGGGTAAAGATAGTAAACAGCAGGACTTCCGGCACGCTGAGATACAGGAAGGACTGGTAGTAGAAGCAGTACATCAGTCCGAGCTGGAAGGCTCCGACAACCATCAGCTTGACGGCCAGTTTAGGGTGGAGGTGCTGTTTGCGCAGAAAGGGCAAAAAGACCAGTGCTGCGAGTGCTACCCGGGTTAAAACGGAAAACCAGGCATCGACCTGGCCAGCCAGATAAACGCCGATCAGGCTAAAGGAAAATGCCCATAGCAGGGTGATAGCAGATAGATATCCCATATGAATAAGTAACGAAGTTCCATTGAATAATGCAGCTAGTGTAACTGATTGCAGCGGAATGAAATATCGTCAATTTGTGTGGGATTAGGTCCGAAGTGCCCACACGCCGTGAGCACTCGGGTAACGATAGGGAATCGTAGCGCTTATTTTAGGTTCTTCGCAGATTAGCGGGAACTGAAAACAAAAACGGTAGTAAGTGATATGGTTTAGTCGCCAAACAAAAACCTACACAAACTACCGTTTTCATGTCGAATAATACTTTCCTATCTTCCTTCTGGGAAGGCTTTCAGA
>NZ_RSEJ01000267.1 GCF_009910675.1 Photobacterium alginatilyticum
AAAATCCGTGGTAAATTAGGGAAAAATTAATTTTACCAGTTTAAGTAGTGTAGTATAATATAATATAGCTGTGATAAAAATATGGTAAGTTTTAGGATCTTATTTCTATTTTTAGTCATAGATTTAGCCTTAAAAAAGCACYAAAAAAGCACTTAAAATAGGATTTATTGSCCATAAATTAKTTTYCTCAGTTCCAGTAGCTTAATATACTGTAATTTAGTTGTAGTAAAAGTTTGGTACGTTTTCTCATCTTATTTCTATTTTTCGTTGTATTAATAGYMTTAAAAATCCACTTWAAAAAGYACCAAAAATACAAAAAATAAMRTTTTTTCAGTTTTYCCAGTTTCACTGAGTTCCAGTAGGTCAATAATATTTATCTATATTTTTAGTATAATTTTCATAAGTATCTAGTATTTATTGAGTATTTAATTGTATTAAAAGTCATTTTTCTTC
>NZ_RSEJ01000268.1 GCF_009910675.1 Photobacterium alginatilyticum
GTTCAGTCATTTCACTAACTCGAATCTCTAGATGCAACACTAGTAGTTGCCCCCAGATATCGAATCAACTAATTTTCCCGAACCTAYCTAGGTKCYTATTCTAYATGYCCTMAACTAATGCACACCCCCATTTAGAAAAGCGATTTACTAGGAAAACTGAAGGTTTGAAAATAGGATAACGAAAACCTTTGAACWTCGATCCRATGGTTRCCCATYTTCCCGTCGTCCCAAAGTATTCATAACCCGGTTAAGCTCTGATACCAACTTGTCACGCCCCGGTTTCCGTAAACATGGGTCACCGGGGKGGAATTGAAATTTTTTGAAACATAAAGGACTAAATAAACAATACATGTAACTCCTGGTCGGTAAAACAAAAACTTTATAAAATAAACTGGTATCTGTTTTTACAAACATCTGAAAAACAATAAAATCCTGTAACTGCCCGTAGGCTA
>NZ_RSEJ01000269.1 GCF_009910675.1 Photobacterium alginatilyticum
TATTCAACTCAAAGAAGAAGCAAGCTACCTAGCTCGTTTACCCTAACTACTTAAACGAATAAATCTCCCACTTCTCCTATACCATGCTCTAACTCCAGTTTACAGAAAGCTAAGCTTGCTTGTTTCATAGACACAGACCTTTTCCCCTAACGGCCTCCGTCTGCCGGCTCATCTATTTACCCGAGCTTGCTTATACCGCTAGCAAGAAGAAATCCTTACCTTACTTACAGTGAAAGAAGGCTACACAGTAGGCTAAGCGAAGCGAAGCAACTAGTTTACTTGCTTGAAAAGGTGCGGCTAGTCRGGAGTCGAACAGAAGCATGAGTTGAGTGGTGAG
>NZ_RSEJ01000270.1 GCF_009910675.1 Photobacterium alginatilyticum
TTACTACAACTAAACTACAGTATAAAACACTACTTGGACTGGAAAAACTAATTTTGGAACGGAAGTGGCTATTATTTTTGGTCTTTTTCGGGTTAAAAAGTGGCTCTAATATATTTAATAAATGGCTAATACAAAACTAATCTAATTTTTTCACTTTGCTAAACCTTAATATATATTAAAAAKCTACAGGAAAATTTTTTTTCTGGAATTTTTTTTTAAGTTGTGTATTTTYTTGTATTTTTGGTTTARAAGCTTAATAATACTACTAATATWAGAGATATTACAATAAATAAGAGGAGAGCTTAAAGAAAAGGACTTGATAGAGTAACAAGACAACAAAAATCAGTAGAAATTTTATATRAAGCTTGAGAAGTTGGATATTACAATGCTTGGYTTAAATAGAAAATTACAACAATGCTTTAAATAAAAACTACAAGGCTTTTTTAATTAA
>NZ_RSEJ01000271.1 GCF_009910675.1 Photobacterium alginatilyticum
ACTTGCTACGGCAGGTAATAAAACGAATTTGCTTGGCGACCATAGCATTATGGACCCACCTGATCCCATGCCGAACTCAGYAGTGAAACGTAATAGCGCCGATGGTAGTGTGGGGTCTCCCCATGTGAGAGTAGGACATCGCCAGGCTTTATTTGCCTATCTTGGTTATTGCTTGCATCTTTTGATACTTGCGATGCTCATGTGCTAACGCACACTGCGCTTCTCAGTTCAAAACCTRCATCGCATAACACAAGATATTCTAAACAAAGCATTTAAGAGTAAGACTTTGTTTGGCACACAGAATAGTGTGGAGCGGTAGTTCAGTTGGTTAGAATACCGGCCTGTCACGCCGGGGGTCGCGGGTTCGAGTCCCGTCCGCTCCGCCACTTATTAAGAAGCCTCGTCGAAAGACGGGGCTTTTTTCCATCTGTCCAATATGTTCGCCCTGCG
>NZ_RSEJ01000272.1 GCF_009910675.1 Photobacterium alginatilyticum
TTTTAAAAATAATGATGTTCCGGTGTTACGACGCAATCCGCACCCACCTCTTAACGGGCGGTTTTAAAAATAATGATGTTCCGGTGTTACGACGCAATCCGCACCCACCTCTTAACGGGCGGCTGGGAGCGGATTATTATGCCTCGAGAGCTGGGAAGTTTTGGCTTGGGCTCTGTCCCCATCTAAAGCACAGGCTATGAGACCTACCTGGAAAGAACGCCTTCTGAGAGCTCCCAATGTAACAACCTGAGATCCTCTTTCAAGGGTGGTGGGAGCTAGAGACATCGTCAATTACATTTCTACCTCATTTTGAACTTTTCTTACTTTGAAGGATCAGTGTCTAGTTTTCTTAGAGCAGGTTCAATACCCTCGATTCTTAGAGACTCGTCGAATTTTTAAGTCTTCTTGTGTAATAGTAACTCTCTGGAAAGCTCCTGCCTTAGAGCTATC
>NZ_RSEJ01000005.1 GCF_009910675.1 Photobacterium alginatilyticum
ATAGTGTGGAGCGGTAGTTCAGTTGGTTAGAATACCGGCCTGTCACGCCGGGGGTCGCGGGTTCGAGTCCCGTCCGCTCCGCCACTTATTAAGAAGCCTCGTCGAAAGACGGGGCTTTTTTCCATCTGTCCAATATGTTCGCCCTGCGGTCGAATGAGTCCCGCTTGTGCGCAAGCCCGGCCGTTCCGCCACTTATTAAGAAGCCTCGTCGAAAGACGGGGCTTTTTTCATATCTGAAGGTTATGTTCGCCCTGCGGGCGAATGAGTCCCGGTCGTGTGCGACCCCAGCCGTCCGCCACTTATACTAAACCCAAGCAGAAATGCTTGGGTTTTTTTATATCTGTGATTTAACTTTGCTCTTCGAGCAAAAGAGTCCCGCTGGAATGCCGGCCCTGCCGCTCTACCACTTCTTCGAAAGCCTCGGCAGAAATGCTGAGGTTTTTTTGCATCTTACAAATAGACTTCTCGCTTCTTGTACATCATTGAACTTCAGACCTTATTTCTGTTGCTAGACTTATCAATAAACCCTATGAGGGCTTTATTATGCGAAAGGTAGTATTAATTATCAGTCTATGGTCTTTAGTTGCCTGTACAACGGATCAAAGTAGCTTTCCGGCCGAGATCACCTATGATTGCCAGGCTGGGCAGTACTTTACATTAACGTACCCTACTGCAGAGTCAGCAATCGTGAATTATTTGAATGATACGCGAACACTTGAGCGACGACGTTCGGCTTCTGGGGCACAGTATCGTGATCTGGTGGGCAGTACTTATCTATACACAAAGGGGGATGAAGCCATGCTTGAGTGGGATGAGATTAGATTGGAGGGATGTGTTGCCAGGGAATAAATAATCACTGCTTGGGATGTATATAGCAGTTTGCTTTTAGCTGATGATATTGTTTATAGCAATATCAAAGTGAATCGTATTGCGATTAGAATATTGAATTACCTTCCAACTGATATGAGTGAAATAAGAGGCGTTTCATACTGGTTGTATGGTGTCCCGAATGCTTGCAATTACACATAAAATTTCACACTTATCCGTTAGCTACTGAATTGTTACTTAGTAGGAATCTTGATAGCGTGTTGCAACTTTTGTGAAACCAAGTGCATGGAGGGTATGGTTATGTCACTGGTGAAAGCGGCGACTTTAATGGCTTCGGTGGTTTTGAGTAGTAATGTGCTTGCTACAACGATCTCTGCAACAGATTATCGAATTAACTACGAGGGGAGGCATGTCAAAAACTGGAATGAAGGCAATGTCGAACTGAGTTGGCCTGGTTCAAGTATTCAGTTTGAGTTCTCCGGTACTCGGTTAGCGGTTAATTTAGATGGTCGTGGTACGCAATTTGATGTGATGGTTGATGGTGAGTTTAGCCATATTCTAAAGACATCTGCTGGTTTGGCCAACTATGATCTTTTGAACTTCCCCGAGGAAGAGGAAGTGCATGTAGAGATCATAAAACGTAATGAGAATTATGATGCCATGATCCGAGTTGATAGTTTTGAAACGGATGGCGAAATTGAAGGTGTCTGGGAACAGCAACCGCATATCTTGTTCTATGGTGATTCGATTACCGTGGGGTACGGTAATGAATCTAACAAGCGGGAGTGTACAACGGCAGAGGTGATAGATACGACAAATGCGCGTTTATCATATGCTTCTATTGCTGCTGATGAGCTCGATGCTAGCCGTACTTTAGTTGCCTATTCAGGTTTGGGGATGGTAAGAAACTGGAACGGTGGTGAGCCGTATCATAATCTTCCTCATTACAAGAATAAGGCCGGCTCTATTTTTAATACAGGCGAAGAGTATCAAGATCGCCACCCGGACCTTGTTGTAATTAACTTGGGAAGTAATGACTTTAGTACACCCTTGCAGCCCGGTGAACCTTGGCCTGATATGGGCACTTTTTTCGATGTTTGGGTGAATACCTATGTTGACTTTATTCTTCAGCAGCGAGCTCGGTATGGTGATGTTCCTATTCTGATGATTTCAAAAGATTGGTTCAAAGAGCCAATGGGGGCAGTAGAAGCACAGCTGGCGGCTCGAAATATTGAAGATGTGTATAGTCATTATTACATGACTGAACATTTAGGATGTATGGGGCACCCTATTGAATCTGAGCATCGAGTGATGGCTGATAATTTGGTTAAGAGAATAGAAGAGCTATCATTACTTGATTAGTTTGAGAGCTTCTTCAAATAGAGAGGGTTACCCCCTCTCTATTTAATAGCATAATTTATTAATCTCATTAATTACCTTGTCTGTATGTGAGTTAATAAAAAAATGACCGCCATTGAATAATTTTACATTAATTTTTCCATTGAAATGTAACCTCCACTCCTCGATGTCATCTAAGCTCACTTCTTCATCGAGTAATCCAAACAACAGAGTAAATGGAATATCATATTTATTCTCAGGGTGTTCCGTCTGGTAGTCTGCAACTTCAAAGTCGGCTCTTAGAATATTAATGCATATGTTGAGAAGCTCTTTATTTTCAAGTATTTCATGAGGTGTTGCATTGAGTCTTTCTATCTCTTGAATAAACTCTTTTTCTGGTAATAAATAGCTTCCTGATTTGTGTCTTATCTGGTGTGGAGCCTTACACCCTGATGCGATAAAGTGCATGGGTAAAGGCTGTTCTTTTTCCTTGAAAAATTCCAATAGCTGATAGCCAATCCGTCCGCCCATGCTGTGGCCAAATATAATGTAGGGCCGCGGCGGCAGTTCTAGTAAGGCATTACCAAGCTCAGGAACAAGTTTGTCCATTTGGGAGATTAATGCTTCACTGAATCTATTTGCTCGCCCTGGTAGTTGAACAAGAATTGCCTCCACTTCTGGGGGAAGTTGGCTTACCCAGTCTTGATATATAGAGGCGCTCCCTCCGGCATAGGGAAGGAAAATGATTCGGATTTCTGCATTGTCTGAATTATATCTTGAGTACCATTTTGACATTTTAATCATTTAAATAATGAAAAGGTTTTCTAATAATATCTTTCTTTATTGGTTATCTAGCGATTATTTTTATTTTATTCTGTTTTTTGGAAGTGAATCGCAATTTGTCTGCTGTGTTATTAACTTTTCGTTTAATTTCTTGAGGTGTTTCCAGATGTAACAATGCTTGTTGATTACTATATCTCTTGGTGTGGTAAATATAACTGGATATCTTTTAATTTAATATTTTCAGAGGTTAGGCATGAGAAAAGTTGCGTTATTGTTTCCTGGTCAAGGGTCTCAATATATTGGTATGGGGCAGGAGTTATTTAAATTAAATTCTGTCGTTAATAATACATTTGTTGAAGCTTCTGAAGTATTAGATAGAGATATAGCCAAGCTGTGTTTTGAGTCTTCCCCGGAGGTATTAACACAGACTGAAAATGCCCAGGTAGCCATTTTGACAATGAATGTGGCGTTGTATCGTCAGTTTGAGAGTGAATACGGCATTATGCCATCCGCAGTAGCCGGTCATAGCCTGGGCGAGTATGCCGCCTTGGTTGCAAGTCGTGTATTGTCATTTTCTGATGCATTAAAACTGGTTGAGCAACGCGCCAGGCTAATGGCAGAGGCGGCAGCCAATAGCCAGGGTGCAATGCTGGCAGTTATTGGTGCTGACGAAGCTCTTGTGAAGCAATACTGTGAGCAGGCTTCGGTGGGTAGCACAGTCGTAGCGCCAGCCAATTTCAATGCCGGTGATCAGATTATTGTCTCGGGGTCGGTTGATGGCATTGAGGCCATCCAGCAATATTTCGATGATCTTAACATCAAAAATCAACGACTAAGAGTTAGCGGGGCCTTCCATTCGCCGTTGATGCAGGTTGCTGCTGATCATTTTGAGCAGGAAATTGCGAAATATACCTTTGCCGAACCTGTCTGCCCGGTTATTTCAAACGTAACAGGCCAGGCATACAAGGGAGCCAGTGAGATTAAGCAGCTGTTGGTTGATCAGTTAGTAAGTCCTGTTTGCTGGAGGCAAACGATGGATTATATCCAGCAGGAATGTATTAGTCTGGCACTGGAGCTTGGGCCTGGCTCGGTATTGAAAAAGCTGGCGAAACATCATTATGCCGTCGAAGCCCTTTCTTATGATCTCAAGGCCGATCGTGAGCACTTAAGTGCCTTGGTAATGAACCGCTCAGAGCGGGCTCAGTTTAACCAGGAACAGAATATCAATGTGTTCAACAAATGCATGGCTGTAGCTGTTAGTACCCGTAATACCAATGACGATATTGAAGCGTATGAGAGAGGAGCTGTTCAGCCATATAACGCATTGAAAGCGTTGAATGAGGCCGGTGATGTGACGGCTGATACGGCACAGCAAGCTTTGAGTCTGTTAAAGACCATTCTAGATACCAAGGGTGTATCGCATCACGAACAGCTTCAGCGCTTTAACCAGGTCGCCGACGAAGTACAGCTGAATACCCTGATCACTGATTTTTCTGTTTCAGAATTAGTGGGTTAGTCGGATGTTCAATGATTTTCTTAAAGTGAACAAGGGGGAGAAAAAGCCCCCGAAACCCGATTCGCCGCCTTTACAGGCGAGAGCTCAGTCTCGTTCACGCCATCAAGATATTGCGATTATCGGCATAGACTGCCGTATTGGCGATGCCGATCGGTTAGAGGATTTCTGGCATAAGCTGCAGAAAGACAAAGACTTCATTCGCCCGTTTCCGGCTTCTCGTGCGTTAGATGCCGGACAAAGCGAACAAGGTGATGCCAGCTTTTATCCAGCGGCTTTCCTTGAGCATGTCGATCAGTTCGACCACGAGTTTTTTAACTTGTCCTATAACGAGGCGTGCGGCATGGATCCCAACCAGCGCCTGTTATTGCAAAGTTCGTGGCGTGCTTTTGAGGATGCCGGTTATGGCAAGGCGGCATTGTCAGGGAGCAAGGTGGGCATTTTTGTTGGGTTCAATAGCGATTTCGACCCCACTTACCGTCAATACGTCGAGCAGATCGCGCCTGATAGTGCCGATATGCTATCTGAAGCCGGCAATATTCAGTCGGTTATAGCGAGCCGGCTGGCTTATATCCTGGATCTGAAAGGTCCAAGCCTTGTTGTTGATACGGCCTGTTCTTCCTGCTTGACCGCCTTGCATTTGGCTTGTCAGTCGTTGCAGAAGAAAGAGTGCACGATGGCCTTGCTCGGAGGCGTTAAGGTCCGTCTGCTGCCGCTAGCCGATGAAAATGAACTGGGGCTACGTTCTGTTTCAGGGCGCTGCAAAACCTTTGATGAGCGTTCGGATGGTATTGGATCTGGGGAAGGTGTTGTTTCGTTGATCCTCAAGTCAGTGAGTGAGGCTGAGCGAGATGGCGATCACATCTACGCCGTGGTGAAGTCTACTGGGGTTAGCCAGGATGGCCGTTCGGTAGGAATTACGGCGCCCAATGCCGATGCCCAGCACCAGCTTCTCCAGGATGTCCTGAGGAAAGGGGATATCGATCCGGAAACCATTGCCTTATACGAGGCGCATGGAACGGGCACCAAGCTGGGAGATCCTATCGAGCTGTCAGCGATTAACAAAGCCTATCGGTTATTTAGCGATAAAAGGCAGTATTGTGCGATTGGTGCGGTAAAAAGCAATATTGGCCACCTGGATCATGCCGCTGCCATGGGCGGGATGATTAAACTTATCATGGCGCTCAAGCACAAGACTCTTCCTGCGACCCTGCACTTTTTGTCGCCTAATGCAGAAATTGATTTCATCGACAGCCCATTATATGTCAATGATACCTGTTCCGAATGGCCGCAGGCGATATTTCCTCGCCGGGCAGCCCTCAGTGCATTTGGCCTGAGTGGCACGAATGCCCATGCAATTTTCGAAGAATATTCCCACGATGTAAGCGACTGCGAAGCAGGCAAGGCTGCGTTAATCGCTGCGCCGACGGAGACGACTTACTGGATACCGTTATCTGCTACCAGCCTGCCAGCATTGGAGCGAGTTGTTGCTGACTATGCCGACTGGCTGTCAGCTCCTTTGGGGGCGGAGTCTTTGAGAGATCAGGCGTTTACCCTGGCCTGTGGACGTTCACATCATGCACATCGCCTTCTTCTGTGCGTAGAAGATCTGGTGGTTCTGCGCCAGCAGCTGCAGCAACTGCAATCCGGAGACCTGTCAGATAGCCCAATGTACGGCTATCACAAGGTTGTTCCGCCAAGCAAACAGGTTCGCTCTCAGGGAGAGCTTACGGATGATGATCTCCGTCAGCTAACCGACACAGTCAGAGACAGACTGAACGGGAAAACAAGCCGGATTGATCAAGAGGTTGCCGAGTTATACCTGCAAGGTGCCGATATTGACTGGAACTCCCTGTACAAAGGTGGCGCATATCAGCGTCTATCTTTGCCTGCCTATCCCTTCGAGGCCAAGCGTTGCTGGGTTTCTTTGCCTAAGTCTGTGAAGCTTCGCGGTGAGCGTGAGGTCAACCATCCTCTGGTTGACTGTGTTCTGGCTGACTCCTATGACCGTACGATATTCATGACGCGGTTTGATGTCGACAAGCACTGGGTACTGAACGAGCACATCATTGATGGCAACTACATTATTCCCGGGACGACCTATGTTGAAATGGCCTCGGCGCTGGCGACAAGTTACCTGGGGTATGAAGCCGTTGAGCTGCGCAAGGTTATCTTCTTACAGCCGGTGATTGTCGAGCAACATTCCCCTCGTGATATTCAACTGGTGATGATCCATGAAGACAATCACGAGCGGTTTATTGTGACGGGGCATCAGGGAGGGGACTGGATCACCTACGCCCAGGGTGAGATCCACCGCTGTCAGCCTGATACTTCCGACGTAATGATACCGGAAGGAGCCAGCCTCGCTAACTTTGAGGCGGTTACCGAAGCCCAGATCAACCAGCAGGAAGTCAGTGATGTCGGCCCGCGTTGGGACAGTTTGACTCGAGCCTGCCGGTACCAGTATCAGGTACTTGGCGAGTTCTCGCTTGATCGGCGTTTTGTCGGCGAGGTGGCTGACTATCATATTCACCCTGCACTGATGGATCACTGTGTCAATATTGCCAACGGGCTTGCGGGGACCGATACCTACCTGCCGTTTTCCTACCGCTCGATTAAGGTCTACAAAGCGCTTCCTGCTCAGTTCTCGGCCTTGCTGACGATGAAAAAAGGTCAGGATCCGGCACCGGAAACGGTGAAATATGATATCGACATTGTCGGTCCGGACAATGAACCCGTTATGGTTATCCGGGACTATGTTATCAAGCAGTACAAGCAGAATTTCCGTGCCGAACCGGGTGACGGTTTCGAGACCGTACTGCTACCTCAGGAGCTTTCACAGTCCCGTTCCCCTGAAGGGGAGGATATTGTCCTGCTGGGAGCTGAGCCGCACGGAATGCTATCGTCGTTAGCAACGGCGCTGTCGCAGAGTAACCGGGTTATAAGTTACGAAAACCTTGAGGAGCTGAAACCGAATAGTGCGCCTCTTGTCGCTGCCGACAGGGTCGTATTTTACCTCGGTAATCACGCCGGTGATGGCATGACAGCTGTCGAGGAAACGGCCGTTGAGCTGTTCCGTTTTACCAAACAGCTGGTACAGATCCAGCGTAAGCAGCCACTTCAGCTAAACATCATTGCTGCGAACGGGTTTGCTTCAGAGTCCGGGACCACCGTAGATCCGGCTGTGCACGCGATGTATGCCATGGCAAAGGTGGTTAGCCAGGAGCTTCACCATGTTTCGGTGAGCTGTATTGATCTGCAATCAGATACACAGGTTGCTGAAATTCTGCCTTTGCTCTACCCGACAGCAGGCTACCAGATGTTGGTATGGCGGGATAAATGCTGTTACCAGCCTGTTCTGCAGCCGCGTCAGATGTCTCAAGCAGCACTATTACCGTCTTCGGTGATCCGTGCCGGAAAGAGCTACGTGATAACAGGGGCATCAGGCGCACTTGCTCGGCAGGCCGCGCTGGCCATTTCGGCTCAGGCCGCCTGTCACCTATGTCTGATTAGCCGGACCGATCCCCAAGGCAACAGTGCTAAGTCTCACCAGCTCAAAATGCTTATCGAGCAGTTACGGGGCCAGGGTTCAACGGTTGAGCATCACCAGCTTGATGTCGCCAATGCCGATGGCATCGCGTCAGTGCTGGCCCAGGCCCGCCAACGTTATGACGGAATAGGCGGTGTGGTCCATACCGCGGGACTGGCGGGGGACGGGTTCATCTTCCGCAAGGACGAGGCTGAATTTCGTCAGGTTACCCAGGCCAAAATTGCCGGAGCTCATGTACTGGACAGATTGACCCGGGAAGACGAGCTGGACTTTTTCGTCCTGTATTCCTCGGTCACGGCGGTATTTGCCGGTATGGGCCAGTCTGATTACACCTACGCCAACGCCTGGCTCGACGGGTTGGCTGAACAGCGCCGTCAGCTAGGGCTTCCGGCCTTGTCGATTCAGTGGCCGGCCTGGTCAGAGATCGGGATGGCTGTCGAGAAGCAGGCCAAGTTTGACGGTCTGATGGCACCGCTGACGACCCAGCAGGGAATGGCTGCTTTCGAGAGCCTGCTTGCCAGCGGCAGTCAGGGCACTGTGATGCCGGGACAGCTCAATCCATCCTATGACCAGCCCGTGGAGGAGCTCCCGGTGACACTGGGCTTTTCGTTTCAGAAAACCAGACCGCAGCAAACCACACGGCAACAAACCATACCGACTGATGAACCTATTGTCCTCAAGGGAGGTGGCGATCTGGCGACGGATGATATTCACCAGTCTGTTGCTGCCGTATGGGCCTCGGTGCTCGGTCTTGGCGAAGTCGACCTCTTTGATAGTTTCTTCAGCCTAGGTGGCGATTCCATCCTGGCGGTTAAAGTGATTCAGTTACTCGAGAAAGAGTTCGGCAACATCATAGATGTCACTGATATTTTCACCTATCCCACCGTTTCGCAGCTTGCAGAGTACATTCGTCCCTTGATCCAACCTCCTGAACCGCAGGAACACGAGCCTGAAGACGATGATACCGATCTGGATACCTTACTGAGCCAGTTGGAGTCCGGGGATATTTCGGTCGAAGAAGCGAATGCGAAGTCATTTAACTAGTTATCGATAAAGAATGAGATATTAAGGGTCAAGGAAGCGTTATGTCTGACTTAAAAAAATACATATTCAGCCAAGTGGCAAACAATACCTTATCGAAGGAAGAAGCCAAGAAGCTGCTTAACGAACTGCAAAGTGGCGAGAAGAAGAGCAAAGATATTGCCATCATCGGGATGGCCGGACGGTTCCCCGGCGGTCCGGACAAAGAGGCCTATTGGGGCAACATTGTTCGTGGTACCAATTTAATCCGAGATTTACCCGAGGCACGCAAGAAGGCGATTCAGTATTACATTGAAAACGTTTTCAACAAGCAGTATCCCGATCGGGCGATTACCGATTTTCGCGAAGATAAAATTAACTACCAGAAGCAGGGGTACTTTGAGCAAATTCATGAGTTTGATGCCAGTGTATTTGGTATTTCTCCTCGTGAAGCAGCGGTTATCGATCCGATCCAGCGGATTTTCCTCGAGGAGGTCTATCACGCGATGG
Source organism: Photobacterium alginatilyticum (assembly GCF_009910675.1). GTDB lineage: Bacteria > Pseudomonadota > Gammaproteobacteria > Enterobacterales > Vibrionaceae > Photobacterium > Photobacterium alginatilyticum. The sequence goes on from NZ_RSEJ01000005.1 coordinate 9,543, forward strand.
AAGATGCCGGTTATGGCGGCGAAAAGATCCTCGGCTCGAATACCGGTGTCTTTATCGGCCGTAACCATACCAAGAGCCTGAGCTTCGACATTATGGTCGAGGACGAGCCGCTCGGGGTGACGGGTACATGGACCGGGATCCTGTCTAGCCGGATCTCGTACCTGTTTGACCTGAAAGGACCGAGTATCGTCACGGATACCGCCTGTTCGGCAGGTTTGGTTTCTGTCCACCAGGCCTGTATGGCCATTCGTAGCGGAGAGTGTGAGATGGCACTCGCCGGCGGGGTCAGCGGCGTGCAGTACAACCCGGTAATTGGCGCAGATACCTCTTTGGCGACCTACGAGTCGGCTGACGGTATCGTTAAGACGTTTGATGATCGTGCCAACGGAACTGTCTGGAGTGAAGGGGCGGGTGTTGTGATGCTCAAATCTCTGGAGCAGGCAGTCAAGGACGGTGATCGGGTTTACGCGGTTATCAAGGGTAGTGCTGCCAATAACGACGGTCGCTCCAATGGCTATACGGCGCCAAATGCACTGGCTCAGGAAGAAATGCTGGTCAAAGCTTGGAAAGATGCCGAGATCAACCCTGAGCAGGTTAGTTACATAGAGGCTCACGGTACCGGGACGGCGCTGGGTGATCCGATTGAGATCAAGGCGCTCAGCAATGCCTTCAAGCGCTTTACCAACAAGAAGCAGTTTTGTGCCATCGGGACGGCAAAATCGAACATGGGGCACCTTGTCGGAGCGTCGGGTATTGCCGGACTGATCAAGGTTGTCATGGCCCTGCAGGCGAAAAAACTGCCGTCGACAATCAACTTTGAAAAGCCGAACCAGTTCATAAACTTCCCCAATTCTCCGGTGTATGTGTCAAGCGAAATGACCCCCTGGCAGACTATCGGCGATGTGCCGCGAACCGCAGGGGTCAACTCGTTCGGATTTAGCGGCACCAACTGTCATGTCGTCGTGCAGGAGGCGCCTGCTCAGCCGGCCCGTAACGAAGTGACAGAGACTTCATACCTGTTCCCGATATCGGCTAAGTCAGTCCAGTCGTTTGAGGCTCTGCTGAAAAACTATCTGACCTATTTTGATGCCGAGGGCGATAACCTGGCTGTTCAGGATGTTTGCTATACCGCCTCGACCGGCCGTGGGCACTACAACCTGCGCGCGATGATCATTGCCAGCTCTGTGTCTGATCTGCGCGCCAAGATCCGGGCTGTGATTGAGTCAGGCTACGAAGAATGTACCGAAGACTGGTTCCTGTTTGCTGAGCATAAGGTTGTCAGCGACAGCAAGCGTCAGCGGGAGCAGGATGAGCTGACCGAGCACGAGAAGAAAGATCACAGCAGGGCTGCGGCGCAACTTATTGCGGATCTGACTGCAAAGCCGGCCGTCTCGGTGATCAAGCAGACCTTCCTGGCCAGTTACTATGTCAAAGGGGCCGACATTGCCTTTGACAAACTTTACTCATCGCCGTGCCAGCGCGTAAGGTTGCCGGTCTATCCTTATGATCGCAAGGAATTCTGGCCCGAGCCGGCCATGATTGATGCCTTCCGCGGCGCCGGCAAGGTGCAGGAAAACATCCATCCGCTGCTGCACAAACTGGCCGTATCGAGCAGGGACAAGGATATCTTTACGACCGAGCTGTCGCTGGAAGAGCACTGGCCGCTGACCGAGCACCTGATCCTGGGGATCAATATCCTTCCGGGCACAGCCTATGTCGAGGCCTTCAAGCAGATTGCCGCCTATTACTGGGGAGAGGTACCGGTCGAAATCAGCAATATGGCTTTCCTGGCACCGCTGGTTGTGACACCAGAAACTGATGGCTACGAAGTCCAGTTTGTGGTGACGCACCGTGATCAGGGTGTTGATATCGAGGTGATCAGCTATAACGGTTCTGACTGGATCAAGCACATCAGTGGCTCACTGCGCCAGCTGACGTCTGTGCCAGAACACCGTGTCGATCTTGAGGCGCTAAAAGCGGGCAAGGAAGCTCAGGATAGCATGTACAGTAATAACACTGACTTCTCCTTCGGACCTCGCTGGCGGTGTTCCGAGCGTCAGTGGGTGGGCGAGAACGAGTTTATCCATAACAACAAACTGGCGTCGGAATTCTGGCCAGACTTGGATACCTACTACCTCCACCCGAGCCTGCTGGATCAGAGTGCCAACGGTTTTAGCCAGACTATCATTCCGGGTACTATGTATCTGCCGTATATCTATACGTCGATGAAGATCTACGCACCGCTGCCTGCTGAGTTCTATACCGTCACCCGCCTCAAGAGCTCTCGAAGCGGACACAATGAAACACTGACCTTTGATCTGACCTTGTGTGATGTCGAAGGCAATATTCTTGCCGAGATGACTGATTACAACATCAAGCGGGTTGACCGTAAGCGGTTCCAGGTCCAGAACGACAAAGGCTCGGCGTTCTATCGTGTCGACTGGCAGGCCGAGGCGGCTGACAGCCAGATAGCTGAAATGCCAGGGCGTCTGATCTTCCTGAATTCAGGGGATGCACGCAGCCGCCAGCTCAAGTCTGCGTTCGAGCATCGTGGTGCCACGGTGATTGATGTGACGCTGGGCGATCAGGTTGCCAAGGTAGATGATCATACCTATACCGTCGGAGACAGCGAGGCTGACTATCTGGCGCTCTTCGAGTTGCTGGCTGTCGAGCCTGTAGCCCATGTTGTTCACGGCTTCCTGGTCAACTCTACTCCGGATGACGATGCCTTGCTAAGCAAGGGCATTTACAGTGTTATCTATACCATCAAAGCCATGCTGGCGAATAAAATTAACAGCGACGTTGCCTTCTCGGTATTGACCCATCAGGCACAGCAGACTTCCTCGGAGCAACAGGTCAATGCCTATGGCAGGGCTGTCGAGGGCTTGTGTAAATCCGTCAAAATGGAATACGGGAAAGTCGCTACCCGGGTTATTGATACTGACTTGCATACCAGCGTTGAATCTCTGGCGACAGAGTTTGCCAATGTCGAGGGGCCGTTCAGCGTAGCCTTCCGGGACGAAGAACGTTACCTGCCGCAGTTTGGCATTGTCAATCCGACCGAGCTGGGTTCAGAGCCGCTTTCGCTAAAATCTGACGGCTGCTATGTGATCACCGGTGGTTCGGGCGGGCTGGCCCTGGAGACCGCGGTTCACCTTGCCGGCAAGCAGCCAGTCAATGTTGTATTGCTGAGCCGTTCGCCGTTGAATCCTGACGATCCACGTATGGAGAAGGTAAGCGAAGCCCTGAGTACCATTGAGGTGGCTGGCAGCCATGTGCAGTACTTCAGCGCCGATGTGACCGATGAAGCCTCACTGGCTGCTGCCCTCGACAAGGCGAGATCGCTGTATGGCAGGATCAATGGTGTGTTCCACTGTGCGGGGGCGGCGGGCCGCGGCCTGATCATGGATAAAGATCAGTCGGTCTTCGACAAGGTTCTGTTGCCTAAGATCCGCGGTACCGTGTTGCTTGATCGCCTGACCCGACAAGATGAAACAGACTTTATGGTGTTCTACTCATCGATATCGTCACTGTTTGCCGGTCAGGGACAGGCGGACTATACCGCTGCGAACAGCTTCATGGATGCCTATGCAGAAAACCTCATGCTGCAGGGGCGCCGAGCTCTGGCGATCAACTGGGCACCTTGGATGGAAACCGGTATGGCGGTTGAGCACGGCGTCGGTTCGGGTGAAGGCACCTATGTCTATGGTCTGGGGGATGCCGAAGCCCTGGATATGCTCGATACCATGCTTGATAGCAATCTGCCGGTATTGTGCAGCGGTCGCCTGAATCTGTCTGTCTTTAACGAACGCGGTTCTATCGTACCTCTGTCTGACGGGATCAGCCTGCAGGTTCGCAAGCATGCCGACAAAGACAACCAAGCCAAGAACCCGGCCAGTTCACCTGAAGCCGTGGATGCGGCGGATGTAACCCTGACCGGTTTTGAGCAGGGGGCGACCAATGAAAACACCCAGCAACTGGCGGTTATCTGGGCTACTACCCTGGGTCTGAAAGAGATTGATATCTACGATACCTTCACCAGTCTGGGGGGGGATTCAATTCTGGCGATTGAGCTGCAAAGAGCGCTCGAACGGTGCTTCCCTGGCAAGTTTGATATTACCGATATTTACTCCTACCCGTCGGTAGCCATGATGGCTGATTACCTCAACGGAGGCTCAGAAGAAGAGCCTGCCACCAAGGCGCAACCTGATGACGATGAACTGATGGCAATGCTCGACGGACTGGATAGCGGTGATTCCTCTATCGATGACATCCTGCAAGCTGTTGAGTAATAGACACGGAGAGACCGATATGAGTGATAACAAAGCACTAGCCCGGTATCTGCTGGAACAGGTCCAGGCGGGGAAATTTGACAAAGGTCATGCACTGGCGCTTATCAAGGCGCTTGGCGCAACCCGTGCCCGGACTGATGTGGCTATCGTCGGTATCTCCTGTCGCTTCTCTGCTGCCGAAACGCCGTTGGCGTTTTGGCAGAAGCTGGTGCAGGAGAAGACCGGTGGCGGGAAATACTCGCCAAATCGGCACGCAGACATGCGCTATTTGTTCGGCGATCCGGCCGTGCCGAAAGATGCCGAAATTTGTATCAATAACTTGCTAAGTGATATCGATAAGTTTGATGCCGGCGAGTTTTCCCTATTGGCCAAGGAAGCCCAGTTGATGGATCCGGGCCAGCGGGAGTTAATGCTGGCAGCGTGGCAGGCTATCGATGATGCGGGATACAGCCCGCAACAGTGGATGAACACCCATACCGGTGTGTTCGTCGGGGTGGACAGTAACGGCAAGTTTAACCTTGACCGCTATATCCGCGAACAGAGTCTTTACAGCAGTATGGGCTCGATGACCGGGTGGTTCCCGGGCCGTATTGCCGCCGCGCTCAATGTTGACGGACCTTGCCTGGCGATGGATACGGGCTGCTCCTCGGGGCTGGTGGCGTTGGATGCTGCGGTTAACGCCATCCGTGACAATACCTGCGAGCAGGCAATTGTCGCCAGCGTTAACCTGCTTAACCTCTATAAGAGCGATGTGGCCGACGGCATGGAAGGCATGAATGCAACGTCGGAACGCAGTGCCGCGTTTGATGATAATGCCAACGGCATGCTCTGGGGGGAAGGCGCCTGTAGTGTGATTGTTAAACCGCTGCAAAAAGCCATCGAGGCGGGCGATAACATCTATGGTGTGATCCGGGGAACCGCTGTTAACCATGACGGGCAGGCTGTAAGGCAGAGCAAGGTGATGCAGAAGGCCTGGCAGGATGGGAGAATTAATCCCGAAGAACTGGATTATATCGAGGCCCATGGCACCGGTACCCATTTAGGCGACTCGATTGAGCTTTCCTCGATTATCAGTGCCTTTAAGCCGTATACCAAGAAGAAGCAATTCTGTGGGATGGGCTCCCTGATGGCCAACATTGGTCATACCGCCGGGGTATCAGGTCTGGCGCGAGTGATTAAGGTTCTGCTGGCCATGAAGCATAACAAGTTGCCGGCCTCGCCTAACTTTCATGTTCCCAATCACCATCTGCAGCTGGAGCAGTCACCGGTCTATATCCAGGACTGTCTGACGGACTGGCCGCAGCCTGACAAGCCAAAACTGGTTGGTGTCAGCGCCTTTAGTATGACCAAGACCAATTGCCACATGGTGATTGAGGAGTATCAGGCCCCCGAGACCGAACTGCCGGACGTGCCGCTGCTGCTGACGGTGACGGCCGATGACATCGATAAGCTGAAAAGACAGCTGAGTGCCATGCATACTCGTCTCTGTCAGGACGAGCAGCTTGATTTGGGGGCGTTGTGCTATACGGCCAATACCGGTCGCCAGCTTCGCAGCCATGTGATCACGCTAGCGTTTGCCTCTCGTACCGAGTGCCTGCAAAGGCTGGAGGCGGCTCGTAAAGATCTTGGTGATAACTGGGAATCCAGTGCTCAGGAGGGGGCTGTTTACCATGTGTTGGCGCCCGTACCGACATCAAGGCAGGGACTGGCAATGCCTCCGGCAGGTGCAGGTCGTGAGATTCATCTTCTAGAGCAGGTTGAGGCGCTTTACCGTGCCGGCAAGCAGGTTGACTGGTCGTCGTTATATGACGGGTATACTTTCAGGCGGATCAGCCTGCCGGGTTATCCGAGAAATACCGATCGCTGCTGGGCACCGAAGTCCGCCCTGCGTCCTTTCCGTCCTGACTGTGAGCAGGAAGATGAGTATGAGGAGCATCCTGCGCATCAGGTGCAATTGACCGGGCGCGGTGATGAGGGTTACAGCGAGACCGAGCAGGCCATCGGGGCGATATGGGGGGAGCTTTTTGGCTTGGACACCATCGCCATCGATCAGAGCTTTGTCGATTATGGCGGTAACTCCCTGAGTGCAGCCGTTCTGGTTCAGAGCTTGAGCCATAACCTGCATAAAACAGTCAAACCTGAGCTGCTGTATCAGTATCAGACTATCGAGGCGCTGGCGGCGGTGCTGGAAGAAAAACCGGAATCTGACATTCAGGCACTGGCTCCGATACAGGAGATGATCACCGGCGAGCAGCCTATCAGCTCGACGCAGGCCTTTATGCTGGGGATCAGTGATACCCTCAAGAATCCGGGCCACCTCACCGTGGGTGTGGTGCTGTCCGTACAATACTCGCTGGTACCGGAGCGAGTGCGTGATGCCGTGCAGTACCTGGATGGCTACTACGATATGTTGCGAGCACGATTTGCCAAGACTGACGGCCAGTGGCACCAGGCTATTGCTCCCGAAGGTGAAGCGGTTAACTTCCAGCACATTGATATATCTGAAGTTCCCGAACAGGAGCATAAAAGGTTTATCGAGGAAACAGTCAACAGCAAGCTGTGTGCCCTGGATTTGGCATCGGGACCCTTGTATACCGTTACGGTCTTCACTCAGGGCGAAGGTAAGCCGGACTATCTTGCGGCTTATTTCCACCATGTACTGATGGATGCCTTCTCCCTCAACCTCTATATGGGAAGTTTGCTGACCCTGTACAACCAGGTGACCCATGGCGGCCCGCTCACCCTTGGCAGCAAACCGTTGTCATATTTCCAGTTTATCCAGGAAAGTCAGCGCTATGCGCGTGAAATCAGCGATGAACAGACACGGTTTATGACCGAGACGCCATTGCAGGATCTTCCTCTGCTTCCGCAAGACTATGCCGACGGCATTAACTATCGCTATTCCAAGGAAGAGCATAAGCAGGTGTTCGACAAGGAGACTACCGACAAGCTCTGCCGGGTGCTGGTGAAGCAGCACCAGGTGACCGTGCTGGATCTTCTGGTTGCGGCACTGGCCCACACTGTTGCCGGTTGGACCAAAGGGGAGTGGGTAGAAATCCATAACGTGATCACCGGGCGTGATGTGATCCATGACCGTAGCCATGACTTTACCCAGACGCTGGGGCTGTTTGCGGTGGGCTGTGACTTTGTGTTGCAGCATCGACCGAGTGAGTCACCGCTGGCTTACCTGCAGGATATTCAGTCGCAGTTATTGTCGCTGCCGGCCAAGGGATGTGGGAACTTTATTACCCAGAATATCGAGACTCGCGAGCCGGGCAGTCGGTATGACTACCTGCGCAAGCAGGTATCGATCAACTATCTGGGGGATATGTTCGAAGTGGATGAGGACAGCCCGGTACGTGTTGTCGATGGTATTTCTATTGAGGTGGATGATGATCATCTGGTGCATGCGGATATTCTCGATGTGCGCGGCAGCATCCAAAACGGTCAGTTGACGATGATCTGGGGGTACAACCGAAAAATTCACCATATCGATACGATCAGGAAGCTTTCCGAGCAATTTGGCGCCTTCCTGCATCATCTGGTTGAGTGAGTCGGTGAGCGCTGCTAGCCGTTAATGCTGGCCCTCTGCCCTGGCAGAGGGCCTTGCTGGCTAGGAGCCAATATTATTATTTGTGGGGTAAAGAGAAGATGGATATTTCCCGCTCGGATCTGAAATTGTTGATCCGGTTGTTAAAGGATGCCTTTGTTTTCCGGGGGCTGTTGCTGGGGGTTATTGTTGCGGCCTTTGGTACCGTCGCAGCCGGTGTTGCTGAGACCTATTTGCTAAAAACGATTATTGATGAGTCTGCGGATCAGCAACTGGGTAGCCAGGTTGGCAATATCATGCTGTTACTGGCGGTATTGGCAGTCGGTGCGACCGCGACCTATTACCGCTTCAAGCTGGCGGGTTATTTCAGCGGCAGCTTTGTTCACCGACTGAACCAGCGCTTGTTCCGGAAGGTGACCCGAATGTCAATTTCGGCCCTTGAGAACTACGATGCGGGAGATGTTGTTGCCCGGTTTAGCAGTGATATTCGTAAAATTAATACCTTTGCCGAAGTCAGCCTGCCGTTATTGATCCTCCACCCGATCATGTTTGTCATGGGCGCGGCCTACCTGGCGGTGCTGGATGCACAACTGCTGATGCTGAGCATTATTCCGATCCCTGTCGGTTTTTTCCTGATCATGCTAATGACGCGGTCGATGTCCCAGCTGTCGATGAACACCCAAACCTATTTCGGTCGGGGGTTTGGTGTCCTGGCCGAGATGCTGGCAGGCTTTGCCACCATGAAGGTATTTCACTTGCGTGGCTACCTCTATCAAGATTTTAAAAAGCAGATGGACACCGGGCTGTCCAGCCAACTCAAGCTGGTAGACCGGTACGCCTGGATGGGTCCGGTACAGGTGATGATCCGGCTAGTTCCCAGTATTGTCTGCCTGATTGTCGGCGGTGGCCGTGCCCTTGCCGGCGATTTTAGTCTCGGGGAACTTATTGCTTTCTTCTATCTGCTCAATTTTGTCATTGACCCGGTTGCCCAGATGCCGACCCATATTGCAGGCTGCAAAGATGCACTGGGCGCAAGCAAGCGTATTTTTCACTTGCTGGACGAGGCCGATGAAAAGCTGGATCACCTGACGCTTTCTCATCTCGAACGACCACAGCTACAACTGGACAAGGTCGGACTGGTTTACCAACCCGAAAATAACCAGGCGGTACAGGCCCTGCAAGATATCAATCTGATTATTGAGCCCGGCGAGAAAGTGGCGATTGTCGGTGAAAGCGGCAGCGGAAAGAGCAGTTTGCTGAAGGTTCTGGCCGGATTCTACCTGCATACCGGCGAGATAAGCCTGGCGGCGGATCGGATGTTCGATGAGAGGGAGCCGGAGGATGACGGCTATCGCCGGCAGTTGTCGGTGGTCAATCAGGAAACTTTTCTTTTCCCTATTTCGATAATGGAAAACATTCGCCTGGCCAAACCGGATGCGACCGAGAGCGAAGTGATAGCGGCTGCTCAAAAAGCCTATGCCGATAGTTTTATTCGCGAACAGGCACAAGGGTACGAGACTATTTTGGGCGAAAACGGTGTGTCGCTCTCCTACGGGCAGAAGCAGCGCATCTCTCTGGCCCGGGCGTTCCTGAAGCCGGCACCGGTACTGATGATGGATGAACCGACGGCCTCGCTGGATCAAACCAGTGAAAGCCTGGTTGAACAGGCCATCCTGCGGGAGGCCGACGAGCGAACTGTCATCGTGATCACCCATAAGCTGGCCATTACGTCGATGATGGACCGGGTGGTGGTGCTGGATCAGGGCCGCGTGATTGAAAACGGAACTTATAGCGAGCTAATGAACAGGAAAGGACATTTCTACCGTCTTCATCAGGCTTATTACGACCATGCAGCCAATGAGGAGCTGAGTCATGCTTAAAAGAGCGGAATGGGACGAGTTATTGCAGCTGTTTACGCTGATGAAAAAGCGGCGGTTGGGATATATGGCCGGCGTATTGGGCCATGCGCTCAGCGAGACGATTATTATGATTTCGCTGGCCTTTATCATGCGAGACATGATTAATGCCATCGTCGAGCAGGATATGGTGCAGCTTCAGCGCTCCAGTATTGCCGTGATCGGAATGGGGATATTTACCGGCCTGACCTTCATTATTTTCGGTAAGTTATTTTTCCATAGTTTGTTCAAGACACTGGCTGATTTACGCCTGCAGCTGTTTGATCACCTGTCGGCCGGCCGGGTCGGAGATATCGAGCAATACCATCCCGGTGAGCTGATATCTCGGGTCAACAGTGATGTTGACGCCGTATCCGAGGTGTTTGGTTATCAGTTCAGGCAATTGGTCTTTACCGTACTGACGGGGATCTGCGCCATGATCGCCATGATGGTCATAGACTGGAAGGTTGGGGTGGTATTGGTGATCGTTGCCGTACTGACGGCTGTCGTCAATCACTACTATGCCGGAAAGATGCGGGTGGTCAGTGATCGTATTCAGGCCACGCTCGGACGAATGTCGGCGACGGCCATGGATGCGGTCTACGGCTCTAAAGAGGTCCGGATCTACCATATGCAGTCGGCCCAGCAGGACAACTATGAGAAAAGTAACGGGAAATGGCTGGATAACACCAAAGAGAACAGCGGAATAAGAGCGAAGCTGGAACTGGCTAACTTCAGCCTCAAGATCCTTAATTTCTCCGGCATGTTGGTACTCGGCGCAATTCTGATGGCGATGGGTGTGACGCCGCTGGGCGAAATCATCGCCATGATCCAGTTGCTGACGGCGCTCAATATGATGTTCCGCGAGCTCGGCGGGCTGGTGGCCTACCTGCAAAAATCTCTCGCCGGAGCCAAGCGCATTTTCGAGCTGTTCGCACTGCCTGGCGAGTTAACCGACAAGCAGCAGGCGGAAGAGCCGGATTTGAGTCAGCCTGTGATCGAGGTGAAGGGCCTGTCGTTTGCGTATCCCGCGGGCGAGGCGGTGATCCGCGACGTTTCCTTTGCGGTACAGCAGGGGCAAACGGTCGCCATTGTTGGCCCGAGCGGGTCGGGTAAATCTACCCTGATGAAACTGCTGATGGGGCTGTATGCACCGTCTGAAGGAAGTATTGCTGCCTATGGCCGCGAGTCCAGGCAGCTAGATGTCGATACCTGGCGTCAACACTTCTCGTTTATTCCCCAGGATTCGTTTCTGTTTTCCAATACCGTCAAGGCTAACCTGTCATACGGTCGGTCGGACTGTGTCATGGCGGATATCAAGCTGGCTGCCGAACGCTCGGGATGTTCGGGCTTTATTGCTCAACTGCCGAACGGGTATGAGAGCCAGATAACGGAAGGCGGCGGTAATGTGTCCGGGGGGCAAAAGCAGCGTCTGGCAATAGCGCGGGCACTGGTCAAAGACGCCGAGGTCTTGATTATGGACGAGCCGACGGCTTCGTTGGATGCCCGGACAGAGGCAGAGATCCAGGCTGAACTGGATGAGTTGCTACAGCAAAAAACCGCCATCGTGATTGCGCACCGGCTCAAGACAATCCGTAACGTGGATCAAATCTTTGTCTTGGTAGACGGACAGCTGGTGGAGCACGGCGATCACGATACCTTGATGCGCAGGCAAGGTGCTTATTTTGACTTGGTGATGCAATCTGATCAGGAAGAGGTGGTAGTAGCATGAGGCAATACGATTTAGTCGAAATGTTTACCCGGGAATGTGCCACGAGGGAGGAGGCTGCGGCGATCGAGTGGGGCGAGGACTCCTTAAGCTATGGTGCCCTGAGGCAGCAAACGGCCTCTATTGCGCAGTTTCTGCACCGGCAGGGACAGGGTAATATTGCCCTGTATCTAGACTCCTGCCCGACTCTGGTCAGTACGCTGCTTGCCTGTCTGCATACCGGGCATGTCTTCGCTCCTGTTAATGTCAGTTTGCCGGAGCAACTGGCCGCAACCATGATGCAGCGTATCGCCCCTGCCTGCATCGTGACCTCGGCGCGTCATGCTGCCAAACTGGAGAAGATCGTGGTGTTGTTGCCCGAGCCTCCCAACATTGTGGTGTGGGACGAGATCACTCCCTCTCTGGAGCCGGTCCCGCTTTTAGCGCTGGCCCCCCCCCGTTTTCAGGATCGGTGCTACATCTACTTTACCTCGGGCTCGACGGGGGAGCCGAAGGCTATCCTCGGCAGTTACCGGGGGCTCAGCCATTTTGTCCAGTGGCAGCAGCACGAATTCGGTATCTCTGCCCGCCACCGTGTCGGACAGGTGACGATACCGGCGTTTGATCCTTACTTACGTGAGGTATTGCTGCCGTTAGTGTCCGGGGCTGTGTTGGTGATGCCCGAGGTGCGTGATCTGGTGCTGAGCGACGAGTTATTTGCGTGGCTCAACCGGAAGGAAATCAGTGCGCTTCATATGGTACCGACCTTGTTCAGGCAGCGTCTGCTTCAGGGTGATGCTGCACAGGATGGCGCTCCGCATCCACTGAGCCTGGAATACTTATTCCTGGCCGGGGAGCAGCTTCGGGGGCAGGATCTCGAGCAGTTCTATGCCCGCTACGGCGAGGCGCAGTGCCAGTTGGTGAACCTTTACGGCCCGACCGAAACCACGCTGGCAAAAGTGTTCCGCCGGGTGACGCCGGACGACAAGGCACTCGATGTGATCCCTATTGGCCGCCCGCTTGACGAACAGGTGAAGGTGCACATTCTGGATGCGCAGGGTGAGCCTTGCGCCGCTGGTGACCCTGGGGAAATCGTGATTGAAACGGCGATGCGCTCTTACGGTTATCTGGGCCAGGAAGAGGAAAACCGACGCTGTTTCCGCCAGTCGCCGCCCTATTATTTTACCGGAGATATTGGTGTCAGCCAGCCAGACGGTCAGCTGGTATGCCTCGGACGTAAAGATAACCAGATTAAAGTTCGCGGGGTGCGGGCGGATCTGTTAGGGATCGAGCGAGTCGTTCAGCAGGCGCCGACTGTCGGGCAATGTGTTGTCCAGGTTATGGACAGCGGACTGCCCTCGGCAAGGCTGAAGGCATTTATCGTCTCGGACAAGGCTGACGGGGCGAAAATTTTTGATTTTGTCGGCCAGCGTTTGCATCAGGCTCTGGTACCGGCCGAGTGGGAATTGGTCGATGCGCTGCCAATGCTGCCCAATGGCAAGATCAACCGCAAGGCGCTGTCGAACTTATCCGGTGTCGAGTTGAGGTTCGATGCCTATCGTGGTCCGCAGACACCGCAGGAAGAGAAAATACTGGCGGTTTGGCGTCAGGTATTGCAGCAAGAGCGGATCGGGATGGACGACCATTTCTTCCGCCGTGGCGGCCACTCTTTGTTGCTGATGTCGCTCAAGGCTGAAATGGAAAAAGCGTTCGCTGTGGCGGTCGAAATGGCGGCATTATTCGAGCATCTTACGCCGGCCACACAGCTGGAATATGCGCAGACCAGTGCAGCGCAGCAGCCGGCCTGTCAATTACAGCCGGTGCCGCTGGAGCAAGTCGGTCCGGTATCTGTCCTGCAGCGTAATATTATCCTGGCCCACCAGTTCCATCGACAAAATACCAGCTATAACCTGACCCGGGTGGTAGAAATTGACAGCTCTCTTGATATCTCGATCCTGCAACAGGCCGTTGATAGTTGTGTCGGGCAACTGGCGGTACTGCGCTCGGTCTTTGATATCGACAACGGAGACGTGGTAACCAGGGTTATGCCCGAGGTATCCATACCGGTCGAACCGGTTTCCTTGGCGGATAGGCAGCAGCTCACTATGGCACAGGATGCCTTTGTGCGTCCTTTTGCCCTCGAGCAAGCTCCCTTGATGAGAGTCGGGCTGTGGTCGGTAGCGGAGGGCAGCACTTTCCTGGCACTGGATATTCACCACAGTATTGCCGACGGAATGAGCGCTACTCAGTTGCTGACAATGCTGCTGGATAGCTATCAGAGCCTAAGCCTGGGAGCATCGTTGCCGGCTCCTCTGCCGTGGCAGTACCATGATTATATCGGCTATAACCTGCAGCAGTTGACCCGGCTCGAGGCGGACAACCTGAACTACTGGCAGCAGGTGCTGGCCAACTTGCCGGAACCTTTGCAACTCTCGCCCGGCCAGGATCGTCCGTTGCAGTTTGACGGTGCAGGAGACACGCTGTATCTGGACATCGAGTCGGCACTATTGAGTGAGTTGCAACAGGTGGCCAGCCGTCAAGGCTGTACCTTGTTCGTCTTGTTGTATGCGGCCTATGCCCTGACGCTGCACAAGCTGAGCGGGCAGGATGATATTGTTATTGGGGTGCCTGTGGCCGGGCGGGACTTGCCTGAGGTTGCGGATGTTCCCGGGGTGTTCATGCGCGTGCTGCCCGTCCGGGCTCCGTATCAGAGTGAAATGAGCTTCGGAGACTATCTGGCAGTGATCCAGCAGCAGTTTGCCGGCGCGGTGGCCCATCAGGACTTTGCCTTCGAGCATCTTGTCGAGGCGGTCAAAGCGCCCCGTAGCGCCAGTCGGCAACCGCTGTTTGATACCATGTTTGCCCTGCATGATGCGATGTCGTGGCAGTCTGAGTCGCTGGGCGTTTCAGCCCGGGAGATACATATTGCTCAGCGTCAGGTGAAGGCCGATATTGTTGTCGATGCCTACCGTAACGGGGGCTCGCTGACCCTGGCTTTCTCCCATGCCGTCAACATAGTCGATAGCCGCCGGATCCGTCAGCTGGCGGACCATATGCAGATCTTGCTGCAGCGTATTCCCCAGTTCATGCCGCCGCAACGAGTGGGGACCATCGACACACTGCCGCCGGCCGAGCGGTTGCAGCTGGTGGAATCGTTTAATCAAACCGCGCAGCCCGTTGACGGTGTTCAGACCTTGATTGAGCGTTTTCACCAGCAGGTTGCACGGGATCCCGAGCAGCAGGCCTGCCGCAGTCAGGGGCTGTCATTAAGTTACCTCGCGCTGGATCAGCGTGCCAACCAGTTGGCGTATGCCTTGCTGGAGCGGCTGGGACGGCGTCCTGCCCGGGTAGCGATCATGGTATCGCCGTCGGTTGATCTGGCCGTTGCTATCCTGGCTGTGCTGAAGGCCGGAATGATCTATGTGCCACTGGATCCTGATTTCCCGGATGAGCGATTGCAGTACATGATCCGCAATGCCGACGTCGAGTTGCTGCTCACGGATCTTCCTGAGCTGGCTGGTAAGTTGTCCGGCGAAACGATCCTTGACTGTCGTGACAAGGGGATTGCGCAGTATCCGACGTCGTTGCCGGTCGGGGTGACGTATGATCCCCACCAGCTGGCCTATGTGATTTATACGTCGGGCTCGACCGGGCAGCCAAAAGGCGTCATGATCGAAAACCACTCAGTGGTCAATTTCATCAACGGGATGGAGCGTTCGCTGGACTTTACGGCCGACAAAACGATGTTGGCACTGACGACGTTCTCCTTCGATATCTTTGTGCTTGAGTTTTTCCTTCCGCTACTGACCGGCGCCCAGTTGGTGATTGCCAGCCGAGAACAGCAGCAAGATATGGCGGCCCTGAGCGCACTGGTCCGGACTGAGTCGATCACCACATTGCAGTTTACGCCGTCGCGGATGAAGATGTTTCTGGCCTTTGAGCCTGACCTGCAGTGTTTCTCGGGAGTCGGCGAGGTGCTGATGGGCGGCGAGTATGTCGGCTTCGAGCTGGTCGAGAGCATAAAGCGCTGTTGCCCGGCCCGAGTCTTTAATATGTATGGCCCGACAGAAACGACCGTGTGGTCGGCCGTGTGCGAGCTGACCCATGCGATACAGAGCACGGTTGGCCGACCTATCGATAATACCCAACTGTATGTGTTGGATAACGCCCGGCAACTATGTCCGATGGGAACGATGGGCGAGCTGTATATCGCCGGTGACGGGTTGGCACGAGGCTATCACCAGTTGCCGGACAAAACGGCCACGGCGTTTGTTGCCAATCCTTTCCGCTCCGGAGAGAAGATGTACCGTACCGGCGATTTGGCCTATTGGCTGCCAGGTGGCGATCTTTGTGTGTGCGGACGGCAGGACAACCAGGTCAAGGTGAAAGGCCACCGGATAGAGCTGCATGAAATTGAAGAGGTGCTGACCTGGTATCCGGCTATCCGTGATGCGGTTTGTCTGGTCAGAGAGCGCCAGATACAAGGGTTCAGCGAAAGCTACCTCTGTGCATTCTATTTGTCAGAGAGTGACATCGAAGAAGATTTGCTCCGTCAGCACTTAAGGGCTCATTTGCCTGACTACATGGTGCCGGAAGCATGGGCCCGATTGGCGGAGTTTCCGTTAACCGCCAACGGCAAGGCAGACCGCAGGGCGTTCCCGGCCATTGAAAGCAGTAAGCCTCAATTACAGCCGGTGAAGACCCAGACAGCCACCCAGCAGGTGATCTACCAGACCTGGGCTGAAATATTGCCGATTTCGTATATCGGGCTCCATGACAACTTCTTTGATGTCGGCGGGAATTCGTTCCATGTTGTACTGGTGCAAAAAGCGCTGGCAGAGCAGGGGATTGATGTGATGGCGATAGATATCCTCGAACATGCCACGATTTGTAGGCTGGCTGACTGGTACGACAGTCAGCAGTCTGAGGTCGAGATGATACCTTGTGCCGGGATCCCGTTCCCGTCTGCGCCAATCGACAATGATGCCACGGCCCCCGAGTGGGACTACCGTTATGCTGCCGGGCAGAGCCGACAGCTGGACGTTCTCGGGGAGCAGCTTGGCGTGTCCCGAGATATCTTGTTGACCGGCCTGACGGTCTACGCGCTGGCGGCTGCCACGGAGCTCAACCGTCTTGATATTTATCTGGGTGACGGCGATGTTCAGTGCCAGCTCGTCACGGTTGACCTGTCAGGCATAGACAGCCTGCCGGGTTTCTTTGAGCGTGTTGGGGAAGCGGTTGCCGGGATGACGGTTGTCGCGTTGAGGCAACTGCTGCCGCCGGAGAAATCAGGGCATTGCAGTATCTATATCGCTAATGACGACCGTAAGGCAGTAAAAAGGAACGCGCTGTTTGATCTGGTGTTTGTCTATTCGTGGGAGGATGAGCTGATGCTTTCGTCGGCGATAAACAATAACAGTTTCAGTCGGGCGGACTTTTCTCGGATCGGTGCAGGATTGAATGAGCTGGTTACGCAATTTACCTGATGTATATGCCTGATCCTAAATAAATTGAATCGAAGAAAACGGTTCTACTTTCATAAAGGCCAGCCCAAGCTGGCCTTACGTTTTTTACAGGCCCAAGAGGACAAACGGGTCAAAAATAAAAGACAAGAAAAAAGGGTAGCCAGGCTACCCTTACCGCTAAAGCCCGAAACCAAAGGCTTGCGAAATGTAACAGCTATGCCGCATGTTACCAATGGAGCAACGATTCCTGTTTTACCAGCGACTCGGCAGTGGTGGGCGCTGATCAGGACGGTTGAATTGCGCTGCTAGACGTGTAGAAAATCTTTCAGTTGCTTAATGATTGCCTCGGCCTGCTCCTGGTTCTCCATCTCGGCAAACAGGCGCAGCAATGGTTCCGTGCCCGAGAAGCGAGCCAGTGCCCAGCCGCCATTCTTGAAATAGACCTTGGCGCCATCGGCGTAGCTGACTTTTTCAATCTCGTAGGCGAATTCCGGCAGTTCTTTCTCGACATAAATTCTGTCGTACAGGCGCTGGCGCTCGGCAGGCTTGAAGGTGCAGTCTCCCTCCGCGGTATAGGCGTAGCCATATTTGTCATAGATCTCATCGAGCATCTCGGACAGTTTCTTGCCTGTGGTACTGATCATTTCGACCAGCAGGCTGGAGGCGAAGACACCATCCTTGCCTTTGATATGGCCGCGAATAGTCAGGCCGCCTGAACTTTCGCCGCCGATCAGCGAGTCGTCGGCCTCCATTTGCGAGCTGACGTGTTTGAAGCCGACCGGTACCTCAAAGCATTTCTCGCCATGGGCTTCTGCCACCTTGTCCAATAGATGGGTGGTGGCGATATTGCGAACCACAGAGCCCGTCCAGCCTTTGTATTCCAGCAGGTAGTAGTAGAGCAGCAACAGCACTTCGTTGGGATGGATGAAGTTGCCTTTCTCGTCGATAATACCCAGGCGGTCGGCATCGCCGTCGGTGCCAATACCGATGTCATAGCCCTCGTGAGACACCATGTGCTTCAGGCGGTATAAGGTTGCGGCACTCGGTGACGGCATCAAACCGCCGAAAGCGGGGTTTTGGGTGTCATTGATAACGTCGACATCACAGCGACCACTGATCAGAACCGTTTGCAGGGCATTTTTCGCGACCCCGAACATCGGATCGATCAATACTCGCAGGTTGGCCTGCTTGATAGCCTCGACGTCAATAAAGTCGATGATCGAGTCGACGAACTCGTTCATCGGGTTGATGATTTCTATCAGGTTGTCTCGCAGTGCATTGTCAAATTCGGCCATTTGAATATCAGCCTCGGACAGGTTGGCAACCTGCGCTTCAATTTTCTGGGTGATCACCTCGTCGGCATCACGGCCACCTTCAATAAAGACCTTAATGCCGTTGTAGTCTGCCGGGTTATGCGATGCGGTAATACATGCCGAGTAGGTGGCACCGATCTGTTTGGACTTAAACATGACGATCGGAGTCGGGACGTACTTGTCGATGAAGCTGACCTGGATACCATTGCCGGCCAGCACTTCCGAAAACCAGGCTGCTGCCTTGTCGGATAAGAAGCGACGGTCATAGCCGATCACGAAGCCGTTGTTGGTGACTTTCTCGGCAATCATGATATTGGCTACCGCTTGCGCCACCAGCTGTACGTTGGCTTTGGTGAACTCTTCACCGATGAGGGCACGCCAGCCACCAGTTCCAAATTGGATCATGATGGAACTCCTATTTCTCTCTGTGGAAAATGAAAAGTAGGGGTGAAAAACACCCCTAAAAAGTAATTAACCCATTACGACAGTAACGGTATTTACAGACCCTTCGGCCTGTGCCGGAATTGCTCCCTCGATAGCTTCGCCATTAAGAATGATGGATTTCACGCCCTTGCTGACATGATTCGGATTCTCAACCTTGATGTTAAAGGTCGCATCACGCCATTGGCGCGTTACTTCAAAGCCCGGCCATGCTGTCGGGATACATGGGTCAACCACCAGGCCTTCGAAGCTGACGCGTACGCCAAGAATGAAGTTGGTGGCGGCAATGTATGCCCAGCCGGATGAGCCTGTCAGCCATGGGTGGTTGGCGCGGCCGTGATCCTGGTGATCGCGGCCCATGACGAACTGAACGTAGGAATACGGTTCGGCAATGCGCTTCTCAATCATGTCATTCTGGTTGTACGGGTTCAGCGCATCATAGAATTTCATCGCCTGATCACCGCGGCCCAGTTTTGCCTCGGCCACCCACGCCCATGGGTTCGGGTGCGAGAAGATGGCGCCGTTTTCTTTCACGCCCTGGTAGACACGGGTCACAAAACCGATGTCGTCGTTCGGGGTCGCAAAAGACGGGGCGTTGAGGTGCAGGCCGTACTCGGAGAACAGGTATTCATCGACAGCGTTCATTGCTTTCTCACCGCGATCCTGAGAGACGGCACCAGATACGACAGCCCAGGTGTTGGACTCAAGGTGAACTTTGCCTTCAACCTGTTCGTTGGTACCCACTTTCTCGCCGTTTTTGGTGATACCACGGATATACCAGCCGCCGTCCTCGTCCCAAAGGTGTTTTTCACAGGCGCTCTGTACCCCGCCGGCCATATCTTCGTAGCGGGCGGCATCCTCGTCTTTGCCAAGGAACCTGGCCAGATCGACAAACTCCTGAATGGCCCAGTAGTGCAGGAAGGCCACCATGGAGGACTCGCCGCCGCCGAGGTTCAGACAGTCGTTCCAGTCGGCACGCAGTCCTTTGGCGATACCGGTACGGCCAACGTGCTCGGCCGTGAAGTCCAGCGCTGCTTTCATGTGTTCATAGACGGTTGCCTCGCCGCCGTCGGCGTAGGGGATCACCTCGTCGAAAAAGCTGGTTTCGCCGGTTTCCATCACGTAGCGGCAGATAGTCGGTACAAGCCATAGGTGGTCGTCGGAACAGGTATCGCTGATACCGTGGATCTTGTCTTCGTCACTTGGTGTCGGAACAACCGTCGGTGACTTTGACGGGGCAACATCGGCTTTTTCAGGATCGAACCAGTCAGGATCGAACAGGTGAAGCCCGTAGCCGGCTTTGACCTGACCGCGCAGCAGATCCACCAGGCGCTTGCGGGTCATTTCCGGGTTGGCATGAGGCACGGCCATCGCATCCTGGGCAGTGTCGCGATAACCAAGACCGGTACGGCCGCCAACTTCGATGAAGGAGGCAAAACGGGACCAGACGACACAGGTTTCAGCCTGGTACAGGGTCCAGGTATTCAGCATGGTATCCATGCCTTCGTTTGGTGATTTCACCTGGAACTTGGCACAACGCTCAGCCCAGTGCTCTTTGATGGCTGCGAATGCGGTATCGACATTGTCCAGGTTCTGGTATTTGGCTCTCAGTCTTTCGCCGTTGCCCTTGCCCAGGCCAAGGATATAGACAAAGCGCACTTCTTCGCCCGGCTGGATAACAAACTGCTTGTGCAGGGAGCCACAGTGGTTGTAGCAGGTCTTGACCGTGTTGGTACACTGCCCTTGTTCGACGGCCTGCGGGTTGGACTCATCGCGGTACAGGCCAAGGAATGAATCGCGCTGACCGTCATAGCTATCAGGATCGAATGTCGAGGCTAGGTAGTAGAAACCCTCGAAGTCATTGGTGTTGTAGTACAGGTCATACTCAATCACGCCTTCGTTATACGAGGTTCCCGCCGAGTACAGGCTCATCTGGTGGTTCTGGTTGTCCGACTGGATATGGCTGAATGAGAACTCGACAAACGAGAAGGCACTGATGGTGCGCGGCTTGTCGCTGTCATTTTTAATAACAACATCCCAGATCTCCGCATCTTCACCCTTAGGAACGAACAAGGTTTTCGAGGCTGAGATACCGCTGTATTCGCACTTGAACTTCGAATAAGACAGGCCGTGGCGCACTTCATACTTGGCTTCGTCGAGGCTCTTTGCCACTGGCTGCCAGGAAATCGACCAGTAATCGCCGGTTTCGTCATCGCGAAGGTAGACGTAATGCCCCGGACGGTCAAAAGAGCCGTTTGGGCGGAACTTGGTGACCCGGTTGTACTCCGGAGAGTTATAGAAGGAGTAGCCTCCGGCATTATGCGAGATAACCGTACAGAACTTTTCCGTACCGAGGTAGTTGGTCCAAGGGGTCGGGACATCAGGGCGAGTGATGACATACTCTCTGTTGTCGTTATCAAAATAACCGTATTTCATTATTGTCCAATCCTTTTAATGTTTTTACTTGCTGTGAGTTGCTAGTCACAACGACGGTAATTAATGCCAGCTTTGTCCAGGTAGGCTAACTGCCCGCTCAGACGAGCCTTGAAGTCTTTCCAGTTTCTGTTGTCAGGATGAGTCCAGCACAGCTCGGCAATGGCCAGCAGGCGTGGGTAAATCATGTATTCAAAGCGGCTCTGGTTGTTGACCAGCTCGCACCACAATGCGGCCTGAATGCCCAGAATGTGCCGGTGGGCCGGGTCGTTGTCGGTCAGCGACGACAGGGGCTTGTAGCTATAGACGACATCGAGTGGCAGCTTGCAGGCCCAGTCGGAGCCGGGTTCGTCTGCCGTGTAGCCCTGAGCCATATCCAGGTAGGTATACTGGGCTGGCTGCATGATGACGTCATACCCCTCGCGGGCACAGTTCAGTCCGGCCTCTTCGTTCTGCCACGAGAAGATCAGGGTATCCTTGCTGATTTTGTTGCCGTTGGTTGCCTCTTCCCACCCCATCATCCGCTTGCCCTTGGCCTGGACGACCTCCTCGGCAAAGCGCAGGATATGTCCCTGCAGCTCTCGCGGATCCTGATAGCCGTGTTGTTCCATCATTGCCTGACAAGCCGGACTTTGGGTCCAGACACCTTGCGGTACCTCGTCACACCCGACATGGATGTAGGGGGCAGGAAAGAGCTCGCAGACTTCGTCCAGTACGTTAGCAATAAAGGTATAGGTGCCTTTCAGTGCCGGGGACAGAATGTTGTCCGAGTACCACTGGGTACTGCGGTACTGCGAGCGGTCTTGTGGGTCGACCAGCAGGTCCGGCAACGACTTGATAGCCGCACGGCAGTGGCCGGGAATATCGATCTCCGGAATGATGGTAATTCCGCGGTCACTGGCGTAGGCGATGAGATCGCGTACTTCCTGTTTGCTGTAGTAGCCGCCATAGCGTTGGCTGATGTTGGTGTACTGTGGCTGGATAACCTCGTTCGGTCCCCGCCAGGCCCCGATCCGTGTCAGCTCCGGGTAGGCATCAATTTCAATCCGCCAGCCTTCGTCATCCGTCAGGTGCCAGTGGAAGGTGTTGAATTTATAGCGAGCCAGGTGATCGATCAGGTGCTTGAGGCGTTTTATCGGGTGGAACTGCCGGGCACAGTCAAGCATCATCCCGCGGTACGGGTAATTGGGCTGGTCCTGGATCTCCACCATCGGGATCATATAGGCCGCATGAGCCTGATGGGTGGGGCAGGTCGGGATCAGCTGCAGCAGGCTGGCGGTTGCATGGGCAAAACCGCTCTCCGATCCGGCCTGAAGCCAGATATGATCGGGTTCGACCAGCAGGCAGTAGGCGCCGTCGGCAAGATCTTCGTGATACTGATAGCTGATATTACCGTCCTGGCAAACCGGGATATCTTCGTGCAGTAGCTGGCATAGCTCGGCCTGAAGCCAGCGTGAGCTGCCGCAGGCCTTATCCGTCGGAGGTGTGATGGCCGTTCCCGATTTCAGCATGAATTCGCCGGGCAGTCTGATCAGTGACCCCGGCAGCGGGATCAGGTTGATGGGCTTGGCGTCGGGCAGCGGGATCGGCAACGGCTCGGTAGCCGGCTGATCGAGGTTGACCGTGGTGATTTTTACCGGCAGCGGCTTGATGAAACTGCCTTCTGGCGAGGTATTCAGGAAGGCATCGACGATCCCTTCGTCGTACATCGTGAAGGGCTTGGTATTGACGGTGAATTCCGTATAGAAATGGGAGTTAGGGCTTAATGACGCCGAGTTTCCCGGCGTCAGAATGCAGTAGCTACCCAGTTGCTTGAGTTGGCCGTTTGAAAGCGATTCTGCCTGAATCCAGCGGCAGAACGTAAAATGCAGCGCCCAGTTGTTCTGTGCCTGATCACTCAGATTGTGCAAGGTCAGGGCAAAACGAGACTGCTGCTCATTTTTGCTTATCACGGTCAAATCGAGACGGTAACTCATAGTAGCCTCTTAAAGTGGGTAAAGGTTGTGACAACCTTTTGCCATTGCAATTGCCCCGTCCATGGCATCTCCCTGGGGAAGAGCAAGCCGGGCTTTGAACGGAGGTGCCAGCCAAGGCTGGATATGCTCGCCGATACTGCCCATCAGGCAGACTTGCTCGGCACCGCGCCTGAACAGTGCAGATAGCAACATTTCGACATCTGCCGCCGTCTGTTTGAGCATCTCGATCGCCAGGCTGTCACCTTCGGCCGCATGGGCAAAAATGGCTGGCGAGAACTGACCGTAGTCGCACGGACGGGCTGTTTTGGACCAGCTGACAACGGCATCGACATCATTGTCGAAATGCTTCATGACATGTTGGGCCAGCGACGTGTGAGGAACGATATCGTCGACACTGAGCAGTACCTGCTGGATGAGGCGAAGTCCCATGACGGCACCGCCGCCGTGATCGGAGATTGGGAACTCGCGGCCGCCGATAACCTGTTGCTGCTTATCTTTCAGCAAAATCCCGCACGAACCGGTACCGGCGATCAGGATTGCGCCTTCTTCACCTTTCCAGGCCCCAAGACATGCCCCGTAGGCGTCGGTATTTAACGTGACGGCACCATAAGGGTGGGGAAGCGCCATGAATTCGTACCAGGATTCTTTTTGCTCGGCACCAGCCAGAGCCAGGCCGACCGACATGCTGCCGTAGTCGGCCTCGGTGAGATTTGCCAGAGAGGCCGCGGTGGCAATGGCATCTTGAATCGATGCCATGGCGACACTGCCGCCCAGCATGATATTGGCACTGCCGGTTTTGGCCTCGCCAAGACAGTGACCTTCCAAATCGCAGATCCGGGCCCGGCACGAGGTGCCGCCCCCGTCTACGCCGACGTAATATTTGATTGTACTAGCCAAGGTGTCGCTCCTTATATTGAGTTGTTATTGCGAGCAAATACCAGCCGCCATGCGGGATCCACTGCTCTCCCCAGCGCCAGTTTTGCAGCATGTCATCTTTGTACGGAATCGGTTTGAAGGCGATATCCTGCTCGTTGTCGAAGCCAGAGGTGATGCCGTTGCACACACCGCCCTTGGCGTTGCTGAACCCCAGCTCGGGCAGGTAGTCCGGGTTGTTGCGTCCGTGGCCGTCCAGCATCGACATGTCGAAGGGGTTGAGACCCAGCAGCCAGTCAGTCAGCTTTTGCGCGTAGGCTTTCAGTTCTGACTTCAGGGTGCTGTCGAGCGGGTAGGCCTGCGCCAGATACGCCATGGAGGCCAGGGATGCCAGGCGGGCATTTTCACCCTGCCACCAGTAGCCGCTTTCGTTGTGGTGAGGAACAAAGAAACTGCTGGATTTCTCACCGTCTACGGGTTTGACATACTGACGCGGGTAACCGAATGGGTTGGTGACTTCCCGGGTGATCCTGAGCTCGAAGTGCAGCGCATTGCTCAGTGTTTGATTCAGGCTCTGGTGCAGCGTTTCATCAGTTTCTATCGCCAGGTATTGCATCAGGCTGATGGCTGGCAATCCTGCTTCGGCAGCATGGTAGTACGGGCGGCTGCCGTCGTTGTTGGCCGACCAGAAATGCTGCTGGTCTTGATCAGACATTTGCCGGGAGGCCAGTTTCTTGGCCCAGCCTCGGGCCTGATCAAGATAGCGGTTGTTGCCGGTGGCTTTGAACAGCTCTACTGCCGCCAGCAAGGCGCAGTACTCGTCGATGATGTTCTCGGTTCCGTCGTTGAGGTACTGGGTGTTCATCTCAACCAGGTGCCAGTAGCCTTTCTCGGCGGCCTGCAGGTAGGCTTCGCCTTGGGTTTCGTCATTCCATCCGAGTCGGGTAACCTGTTCTGATGCGAGCCAACGTGATGCCGCAGCCAGCGCGGCAACGGTTACGCCGCCGCCCTGACGGAATGCAGCCTGATAATCGTCCGATTTAATACCGTCCTGGGTGGTGTACGCACAGATCTCCCGCTGCTTGGTATCCTTGCTCCACTTGTCGAATACCGTCATATAGAAGAAGCCCTGCGGGTGCTGCATCCGGAGCAAGAAGTCCGCACCGTGGTAGGCCTCTTCAAGCAGGCGTATCCGGGTAATGTCGGCTATATCTTCCTCGCCTTCGAGCAGCTCAAAGGCCCTGAACATATTCCAGACCACCATCGGGGTCTGCTGCGGGTTCAGGTAGTTGCTGTAGGACAGGTGGCTGAGATATTTGCTGACATCGCCCGAGGCGTCATACCAGCCGCCGCGGACATCAGCCGTGTCTATGCTGCCAAGTAACGGCGCATGCTGGTCGGCATGGTCAAAAACACCACTGCAACGCTGGGACTTGAAGTAGTGCAGTACATCGCTGAAGGTACGCTGCATAAGCAGCCCTTCGGCAATGGTAAAAGGCTCGGAGAGGAGCTCGCCAACCTGGAGGCGGAATTCACCGCACCCAGTGAACGCCGTGAAGTCAATCGAGTAGGTGTAGCCCGTGTGCCATTGTGCGACTGGGCCACAGGCTTTGAGTGGCAGCTGCATAATAGGTTGGGCATCTTGGCAGCGAATAATCTCTGCATGGGGTGCCGGCAAACCGGGTTCCGCCAGCAGGATAGCCTGCTTGGCACCAAAACGCTCATAGCCTAGGTGGTTCGTTAACAGCTGCATTTATCCTCCAATTAGTTCTCGTATAGGTAACAACGTACGAAATGGTTTTCTGATAGCTGGGTTACGGCCGGAAGCTGTTCGCGGCACTTGTTGGTTGCATGGGTACAGCGACCG
Source organism: Photobacterium alginatilyticum (assembly GCF_009910675.1). Classification (GTDB taxonomy): domain Bacteria; phylum Pseudomonadota; class Gammaproteobacteria; order Enterobacterales; family Vibrionaceae; genus Photobacterium; species Photobacterium alginatilyticum. The sequence goes on from NZ_RSEJ01000005.1 coordinate 35,356, forward strand.
GCAAACGGGCAGCCGAGGCTTTCCGGTGTCCAGAGCGGGATCTCGCCCTTGTTGCCCTTGAGTTTCTCGTGGATGGACTTGCTTGGATCCGGCACCGCCGAGACCAGCAGCTGGGTATACGGGTGCTGGGGATCATGGATGATCTCCTCGGTATCGCCCCATTCCACCATGTGGCCGACATACATCACGGCCAGATCCTCGGCAATATAGCGGGCAGTCGCGATATCATGGGTGATATACAGCAGGGCCATCTCGCGCTCGAATTTCATCTCTTCCATCAGGTTGAGAACCCCGGCACGAATCGAGACGTCCAGCATCGAGGTCGGCTCATCAGCCAGGACAACCTCGGCACCGACGGCAATGTTGCGGGCCAGGTTGACGCGCTGGCGCTGGCCACCGGAAAGCTGGTGGGGGAACTTGGCCGCCGTTTCTTTGGGCGGGATCAGCCCCACCTGTTCAAGCAAGCTGTAGACCTTCTCTTCCAGCTCCTTCTTATTGCCGGAGGTGATCTTCTTGTGGATCAGCAACGGGCGGGCGATGTGGTGGAAAATAGTATGGGTCGGGTTCAGGGACCCAAACGGATCCTGCCATACCATCTGGACACCCTGGCGATACTCCATGAGCTCGCTGTGCTTGTTAATGTCGGCAATATCCCGGCCGTAGTACTCGATATGGCCGCCGGTTGGCGGGTACATCTTGGCGATCATTTTCGCCGTGGTGGATTTGCCCGAGCCAGATTCGCCGACAACGGATAGGCCGCGGCTCTTGTACATCTTGAAAGATACGTCATTGATGGCGCGCATCTTGGATTTGGTTAATGAATTACTGTTGACCTCAAAATCCTTGATCAGATTTTTGCCTTCAATAATTGGTTGTCCGATAGGTTTGCTCATATTGCCTCCTAATTGCTTCCTATTTTTTTATTAACTGCATTTATTGAATAGGTGGCAGTTTGAAAAACGACCGGGTTCAAGTTGACGTAGCTGTGTCGCTTTGCTGAAGCAGGCATCATGGGCTTTGCTACAGCGGGCCTGGAAACGGCACCCCTGAGGCACTTCCAGCAGGTTCAACGGGTTACCGGGAATACCGGTCAGGCGTGTTTTCGGGCCTGTCAGCGGCGGGAAGGAGTTACCCAATCCTTCTGTATATGGGTGGAACGGCTGCTCAAGGATCTGCCGTGACGGGGCAACCTCGATCAGCTCGCCGGAGTACATGATCCCGATACGGTCGGAGAACTCGACCATCAGTGAGATATCATGGGTGATGAACAGGATAGAAAAGCCGAACTCTTCTTTGAGTGCGTAGATCTTTTGCAGGATCTCGCGCTGGACCACCACATCCAGCGCCGTGGTCGGCTCATCCATGATGATCATCTTCGGGTTCAGGGCCAGGGCAATCGCAATGACCAGGCGCTGACGCATACCGCCGGAAAACTGGTGCGGGAAGTCCTGCAGGCGGCTCGGGTGGATATCAACAATCTCCAGCAACCCTTCGGCGCGGCGAACAGCCTGCTGGCGCGTCATGTTGGTATGGCGCATGATCACATCGCAGAACTGCTCTTCCAGCGTCAGTACCGGGTTGAGTGCGTTCATCGCACTCTGGAACACCATGGACATCTGGCTCCAGCGGAAAGCCGATATGTCGGCCTCGCTGTACTTGAGAATATCGCCATGGCCGTCAAAGATAACCTCACCACCGGTGATAAATGCTGGCGGCTTATGAAGGCGCATCAGCGAGAAGGCAACAGTAGACTTGCCGCAGCCTGATTCACCGGCAAGGCCAAAGACCTCGCCCTTGCCGATATCGAAGCTGACGTTGTTTACCGCACGGACGTCACCGGCATCGGTGATGTAGTCGACACAAAGATTGCGAATGGAGATCTGTGGATTGGTCATTACTTTTCTCCTCCCTGCATGGCAGGCTGAGCGGTTTCTAGTGTCTCTTGTTGTTTTTCGGTGTTTTGCTTGGCCATGTTTTTCCAGCGGCGCATGCCTTTGTGAGAACGCAGCTGCGGGTTGGCAATTTCATCGACGGCAAAGTTAAGCAGGGCCAGGCCGACAGCAATCAGGGTGAGCGCGATACATGGAACCAGGAGTTCCCACCAGGCGCCGACCAGCATTGAAGATGATGTCTGGACGTTGTACAGCATGTTGCCCCAGCTGATGGTGCCCGGGTCGCCAAGACCAAGGTATGACAGGGTTGCCTCGGTCATAATGGCCAGCATCACCGAGCCGATGAAGCTCGCCCCCACAATGGAAATCAGGTTGGGCAGGATCTCGACGAAGATGATCCGCATAGATGATTCACCGAGTACTTCGGCGGCTTTGACAAATTCTTTTTCCCGGATAGACAAGGTCTGTGCACGTACAACCCTGGCGCCCCATGCCCAGGCGGTGATCCCGATAACCAGGGTTATCGTGACGGGACCAGCCTCTCCGATGAAGGCGGCGATAACAAACAACAAGGGGAGCTGGGGAATAACCAGCATGATGTTCATGGCGGCGGAAAGAATGTCATCGACCCGTCCACCGAAGTAACCGGCAGACACCCCGACGAGCGTGGCCAGGAAACATACCATCAGGCCGGCACCGAAGCCGACGGCTAGCGATGTACGTGCGCCGTAGACGACTTGCGACCAGACATCACGCCCCATGCGGGTGGTACCCAGGACATGGTCCGCTTTTTTGGACATGCGCAGGGTACGGCGGCTGTCGGCCAGGTTTTCAGCAACCCAGCCGTCAGGATTGTTTTGCGCGGCCTTGACGACGAACGCTGGGTACTCATGCGGGTTACCCGTTTTCTTGTTCGGTACATGCTTGGTAATGAACGGGGCAAAGATTGCGGCCAAAATAAAGAGCATGATAATGGTTAAGCCGGCCAGGGCTTTATGGTTACTGGAAAGTAACTTGATTAGACCTTTCATAATTATTTGCCTCCCTTGCGTAGGCGAGGGTCAAGTGCGACGATGAGGATGTCAGCCATGAAGTTAAAGAACAGCATAAACAGGGTCATAATGAGCAGCTGACCTTGAAGAACTTGGTAGTCACGCGCGTTGATGGCGTTTAGCAGTACCGTACCCAGACCCGGGTAGTTGAAGATCATTTCGATAATAAGCTGGCCGCCGATTGCCATACCCAGTGCCATCGACAGGGCGGTGACACTTGGCAGCATGGCATTACGTGCTGCGTATTTGAAAACAACGCGGTTTTCACTCAGGCCCTTACCTTTGGCCATGGTGATATAGTCTTCGTTGAGCAGGTTGATCATGTTGTTACGCATGTTGATCAAGAAGCCGCCGATCTGGATGATGGTGGCACAGAACAGCGGCAGCACCGCGTGGTAGAGCACGTCCTTGATGAACTCCCAACTGGTCCAGTCTGGCGAAGTACCTGCGGTATAGGCATAGGTAGACGGGAACCAGCGCAGACCGATTGCGAAGGTGTAGAGCACGATCATCGCGACAACGACGGGTGGAACGGCCTGCACGACCATCATTCCCGGCGAAATGAAGGCGTCATATTTGCTGCCGCGCTTCCAGGCTGCAAAAATACCCAGTGTCGAGCCAAGGCAGAAAGCGAGAACAACAGCGGTACCTGCCAAAAAGAGTGACCAGCCTACGGCTCCGGCCATGACATCGTTTACTGTCTGCGGGTAGGTCTGGATAGAGATACCCAGGTCCCAGGTCAAGATGCCTTTGAGGTAGACAAAATACTGTTCGTAGATCGGGCCGTCGACAAAGCCCAGTAGCTGTTTCATGGCAGCGATGCGCTCAGGGGTTACCTGTACCGCTGCATTGGCGAACATCATAGTAACCGGGTCGCCGGGCATGGCGCGTGGTAAAACGAAGTTCAGCGTTATCGCAAATAAAAGCGCTATCAAATAAAAAGACAGCCGTCGTATAAAGAATCCCATAACTCACACCTTAATCATCCAGCCTGTATTGACCGCGCTGGATTCAGGACAGAAATCCCCCTGACGCAAGGCGCCATAACTTTCAAATAGAGAGGGGGGAAGAGGCGGTGTGCAATGTACACACCGCAAGTTAGTACCTAAAATTATGCTTTAGGTTTTAGATCAAGTACTTGTAGCAGACGCTCTTGTGTATTGGTGATAGGCATCGGACGGCCCTTCGGATTCTTCTCGTTCCACCAGCCAGTAAAGCGCGCGGTGTTGTACTGAGAAGTGTATGCACCAGACATAACAGGGACTGTTACTTGGTTCTCGGCAATGATCTTCTGGATCTTATGAGCGATGTTCATCTGCTCGTTGCGATCAGCCGTTTTGTAGAAGCCTTCTAGTAGCGTGTCTAGCTCTTTGTTGCTCCAGTAGTGAAGCGCAAAGCGAGGCATTCCCTGGTTCGCCTGGAAGCGTGAGTGGTAACCGCTGTCCCAGTAGGTGTAAGGGTCTGCACCGTGGAAGTAGTTGGTGTAGGCAACGTCATACTTCGCATCCAGCATTGCCTGGTTGTAGACAGAGAAGTCAGGTGTGCTTGCTTTCGCCTTGATGCCGACTTCTTCAAGCATTTCAACGGCTAGCTGAACGGTGTTGTTGAAGTCAGTCCAGCCACTTGGAGACTGAATCGATAGCTCAAGCTTTTTGCCTGATGGTGTTTCTACGAAGCCATCTTTATCAAGATCCTTGAAGCCTGCTTTTTTCAGCAATGCTTTTGAGTTCTCGATGTTGTACGTCATAAATGGCTTGTACTTGTTGTAGACAGTGTTATCAGACCAAGAGGCAAATGCCTGGCCCAGACCTGAAGCATAGTCATTCACCACACCGCCGCCGTAGAAGGCGATATCGATGATGGTTTCACGGTCGATAGCCATAGAGAAGGCACGGCGGAAGTCGATGTTGTTGATTGCTTCGTTGTTACCGGCATTTGGCGACTTGTAGTTGAACATGAATGCCTGGCTGCCGCCCGCAGGGTACCAGTACTTGTTATGAGGGCTGGCTGCTGCGTATGTGCTGTCAACATCAGGGATGAACGAGTATGTCCAGTCGAACTGGCCGCTTAGGACCTGACCCAGGAACTGGTCGTTGCCCGCTACCTGAGGTAGGCGTAGACAGTCAACATCCAGGTTGCTGTTATCCCAGTATTGTGGGTTACGGCACTGGGTGTAAAGCTGCGGAGTGAACTTCTCGACTTCGGTAAATGGACCGGTACCGACAGGGTTTTCGTTGGTGAAGCGTGTCGGATTTTCAACCTTGCTCCAGATGTGCTTGGCAACGACGGACACTTCATTGATCAGGTACGGTACGTTTGAGTTCGCTTCAGTCAGGTTGAAGGTTACTTTGTCGCCCGATGCCTCAATAGACTTCAGACGCTGGTTGATACCGGTACGGTCAAGCTCAGGGTACTGCTTGAGCATGTTGAACGTAAAGGCAACATCTTCTGCGGTAAAGGCTTTACCGTCAGACCATTTGACACCGTCACGGATCTCGAAAGTCACTTTCATCAGGTCATCAGACATGTAGTAGTCTGTTGCCAGACGCATAACTGGCTTATTGCCCTGAAGTTCGTTGAACACGACGAGAGGCTCGTAGATAAAGTCTTGGACCGTATCCAACTGAGTCTGCAGGAACGGGTTAAAGTTACGAACAAAAGTAGGGTAGAACTTAGGTACCATGGTTAGTTCAGTGCGATCGGCTGCAGAGGCTACCGGCGCTGTCAGCATTGTGGAAGCTGCAGCAACGACTGCGAGTGCTAACTTGGTTTTCTTAATATTGGCAAGCATAGCTGTTCCTTACTCTATTGCTTATTGTTTCACTTGTGGAAAATGAATGCCCCGAAGGGTCTCTTTCGAGCCCACTCCGACAGAGTGAATGACACACTCATATCGAATGGCCTTGTAGACTCTAAGTGCCTTAAGGAAACCCTTGATTGACATGATCGTCAATCTGCCCGCCCGTCAAAAACGTCAAAACCAAGGGGGTTACTGTAAAAAACGTTAATTCTCCATTGTTGAGCTAGTCAATAGATCCGAGGCGGTGTGCGGTAACTCACGATTCATACGCCGTGTTTCATTGCGTTGGTTAGTGACCACTTCTCTCTAGGCGCTTAAGGTTAAAGGTTTTAGAGCGTTCAATATTCCTTTGTGATGTAACGCACAGTAAGTGTTAGGGTTAATTCCCTGCGGAAAATTTCATGGCCTGATTTGTTGTGATTGGCTTCTCATAAACTAAAAGATATTTCTATCTGAAGGGTAATAGGCCTTTTAACGGGCGAATTAGCGCTAATTTTGAGCGATTTTTTCGTGCCTTAATGGCTATATTTCGATGGGAATAATGGATACTTTACGGCTGGAAATAAGCCTCGCAATAGCTCTCTGAGGGCATCATCGTATGGGCGGAATACGCTCAGCGCAGAGCCTCTGTGAGCCCGTTAGAGGGGGTGTGGTTGTGCTGTCTGTCAGATTAAAAGCGGGATGGTGGCGGGTATGTGAATGCAATAGCGGGGGATTGAGAAAAGCCCGCATCTGCGGGCTTGTTGATGGTGGATTACGCCAACGCTAAACAGTCTACTGGCCGATCAAGTGCTGGAGCTTGTCCTTCATCATTTCGATGTGTTGCCGCTCGGAACTCGGCGTGCTGCAGCGCTCAAGCACAAAGTCGATGGTATTGAGTACCGTGCGCCAGCGCGGGGTCTTGGGCAGGGTTTCAAGGTGGAGGTACTTATCCAGCGTGCGGGTTTGCAGTGTGCTGCGGTCGAGGTAGACGCGCCACAGGCCGCTTTCTTCCGCCAGCTCGAACTTGGTTTTGTTGGCCGATTCTTCCCAGAAACTCAAGGTGGCTTTCATGACCTCGACCAGTAGCTCCCGTACCGAATCGGTCTTGTTTTTGCCGTTGTCATCCAGCTTGTCGGCCAGTCGGGTAAATTCACCGCCCAGCTCACGCAGTTGCTGCAGGCATCCCTTGTCGCCATCAAAGGCAAAGCCAGAAAGCACCTCCATCGCATTTTCCAGCACCTCGACCCGTTGCTGGGTGGCCGGGCCATTATTGTCGAACACGAACATGCGCTGGAGACCGGACTCCTCTGGAAGATTTATCACGTCGGTATCCAGTGAGACGAGCTCATCGCTGATACGGTAGAGCAGACTGCCGTTATAGTGATGGCTGGTGCTGATATCCTCAGGCAGGTGAGTGGCGAGGATATCAGCAATATTGTGCCGTTCCAGTTGTTCGGGTGCACGCTGAAATAACTTGCCAGCAGCACTGTTGGCATAGCGTATGCGTCCTCCGCCCTGGACGCAGAGAATGGCTTCGCTGGTGGACTCCAGCAGGCCAAGCAACCGGGTCTGGGCTTCTAAAAGGCCTGCCTCGACCTGTTCCCGGCGTTCAATTTCCTGCTTCAGCGCCTGATTCTTCTGGTGCTGTACTTCTGTTTGCCCGGCTCTGATGTGGGCGCCGATCCGTGCTGTCAGCTCCTCCTTGTTAAAAGGCTTGGTCAGGTAGTCATTGGCACCACTCTCGAATCCTTTGACGCGATCCTGTACCTGTCCAAGAGCCGATAGCATGATGATAGGCAGTTCGAGACGGGAATACTGCTGCCGAAGGTGTTGGCAAACCTCATACCCGGACATTTCGGGCATCATGATGTCGAGAAGAATAAGGGCCGGTTTGTGGTTTTCCAGTAGTTTCAATGCACTCGGGCCGTTTTCTGCGGTAATTACCCGGTAGCCTTCAAGGCGCAGGAAGTTATTGAGGACCTGCAGGTTAACAGGTTCGTCATCGACTATTAGCAGCAACTCGCCGTCCGGGTTTTCCGGGATGTCTTCCGTCTCGCAGAAGGTGGTATCCAACGAGGGAACCTGGAAATGGGAGCTGCGGCTGGCCAGCTGGCTATCGGCAATATCTTCTTCCGATGCCAGGTTCAGGGTAAAGCTGAAGGTTGCCCCGACCATAGGCTGACTGCTGACATACAGTCGGCCTCCCATCAGTTCGATAAGCTGGCGGCTGATTGACAGCCCTAGCCCGGACCCCTGCCGGTAGCGGGCGGCATTGGTGTTGGCCTGGATCAACGGTTCGAAAATATGTTCCAGTTGCTCGGGCGGGATCCCCTGGCCGGTATCGACCACCTGGACACGGATTTGGCTTTCGAGGATGGTTGCCGACAGAATGATCTTGCCTTCCGAGGTATATTTGATGGCATTGCCGACGAGGTTATACAGCACCTGCTCCAGGCGCTGCTCGTCGCCAAGCACCAGCGGAAGATCATCAGGTATTTGGTTGATGATCCGAACCGGCTTGCTGCCGAGCAGGTGGCCGGATAGTTCCAGCACCAGGCGGACGGCCGATGCCAGATCAACCGCCTGCTTGTTCATGTCCAGATCGCCATAGCGCATCTTGTGGTAGTCGAGCAGATCATCGACCAGATTGGTGAGGCGCTGGCCGCTGTTAATCATCATCTCCAGCTGCCGGCGCTGGGTATGCTGGACCGGGCCGCTGGCACCGGCCAAGAGAGATTCGGCAATGCCGACCATACCGTGGAGCGGTGTACGCAGCTCATGCGACGTGGTGGCCAGGAATTCATCTTTCAGCTTGTCGGCAGTTTGCAGATCGTCATTTTGCTGCTGGATGACCTGCAGGTTTTGCTCCAGCTCGGCATTTTGCTTGCGGATCAGGGAGATTTTCTCACGGATCGAGCGCTGCATTCTGGCAAAGCTGGTTGCAAGGCGGCCAATTTCGTCACTGCGTTCGGTGCTGGTGATCTCTTGCTCCATATCACCGGCCGAGACCCGCTCGGCCGCCCAGGTGAGGCGCAGCAAGGGAGCGGTGATGGAGTTGGAGAGCCAGTGGGAGGCGATAATTACCAGAATGATGGCGGTGATCATCGCGACCGAGAAGATTTTCTCCAGCTGGCGGATCCGGGCAAAGGCCTCTTCTTCAGGGAGCTCGACCACCAGCGCCCAGGGGTTGCCCAGCACATTGATTTGGGCAAAGGCGCTCAATACCGGGATCTGGTTAAAGTTGAGGAAGCTGCCGACTCCGGTCTGGCCGCTGAGGGCTTTTTCAATGCTCGGGCTCGAGAGATCCTGCGGTAGCGTGTCGCCGTTTGGCAGTCGCGACAGGTGATCACTGCCGACCAGCAGCGTCTGCACACGGTTGGAGCTATTGCTGGTATCAGCAATAAAGTCGCTGATCGACTGGTTGCCGAGCTTGAAGAACACATAGCTGTGCAGGTAGCCCTGCTGAATGATAGGGGCGGCAAACCAGGCGGCGTTTTCTGTGCCCGAAGAGGCGGCGGTGAAATCGGTAAAGGCGACAGGAACCTGCTCCGGCTCGCTTTGCTGTTGCTTGGTCTTGTTCTTTATTGCGGCAAAGGTCTGCTGCAGGGCCTCGAAAGGACTGTCATCGGCCAGCAGGTTGGCACTGAACTTATCGGGGCTATGGGCGGAATAGACGACGTTCCCCTTGATATCGACCAGCAAGATATCACTGAAATCTGATCGCTTGAGGTATTCGTCATACGCCCAGTTATAGCGCTTATACATCAGGCGGTAGCGTTCATGGCCGACATAGTTGCCGCTATAGGCACTGTTATGGGGCTTGGCAATAAGGGTTTCGGTAAAGTAACGGCTGGTGTCTCCGCCCTTGGTCAGCGCCGAGATATCCCCCAGTTGATGATAGGCACCGACCAGTCCGTAGAAACGTCCGCCACTGGCGTTGGCCAGTTCTGAGCGGGCAAAGCTCTGTACCTCTGACTCCCTGGCGGCAAAGTAGCTGTTAAGCTGTTTTTGTTTGTTCTCCAGCAGCGATGCCAGATGGTTGGTGCTTTGCGCGGTGAGATCATTGGTATGAGAGTTCAGAAAGAACAGGGCCGAGAGTGTCAGCGGGGTAATGCTGAGCACGAGAAAAGCCAGCATGAGCGTATGCTGGAGGCGCTTGAAACGGGTAGTATTCTGCATTCCTGTGCCTGAAATTAACCTATTGGATGTGGGTGGTAAAATTCAACGTATGATTAATCGCAACTCAGTTTGACTGAAATATAGGGGTGATTTTGACGTTTTTAGCGTGGGGGGCTCCGGGCCGGACCTGTGGCTAAAAAAGGCAATTACACCAAGGTTTCCAGTTTTACTGAGTTTTTTTACCCGATCAAGTAAGTGAGCAGGGAAGCGTGTGCCGAAACACATTATTGACAATCTTAACGAGGCCATGGGGTGAAATTGGCACTAAATTAGAAGAATTGCCGTTAATTCTCGTGAACGGAAGGATGGGGCTGAGTATATACTCAGCCCGGAAAGGTTATTTTTTCGCGGCGTAAATATTGAATTTATTAGTACTGGCAACGGTGTCGCAGTTACCCAGACTGGCTTCTATCAATGGCGGATAGCGCAGGAAGCTGTTGGCTACGATGATCAGCTGGCCTTCAGGGCGCAGGTAGCCCGGAGCCTGGGCAATAAAGTCCTCAGTGGCGGCATAGAAGGTTTTCAGGCCGGCATGGAAAGGCGGGTTGCTGATCAGGTAATCATACGGGCCTTCCAGTGCAGCATAGACATCGGTCGCGACAAACGTGGCGTCGAGATTGTTGATCCGGAACGTCTCGCGGGCCGATTCAACCGCCAGGGCGCTGATGTCAGAAAGCTCCAGGTCAATATCCGGGTTGTTGGTTTTCATGACGGCGCCGATAACGCCGGCACCGCAACCAAAGTCCAGTACCTTGCCATTGAGTGCCGGCAGGGTATCCAGCAGCAGCTCCGAGCCCTTGTCAAACTCGCCGTGGCTAAATACGCCCGGCAGGGAGCGGATCGTCAGTTCTGTGCCGGCCACCTTGATTGGGTAGCTACGGAACCAGCTGCCGAGTTCGAATGCCGGCGCGGCATTGTCACAGCGTCCCCAGTAGAAGCTGCAGCGGCGGGCAGAGTCGTATTTGGTCAGCGGGCCGTAAGATTTGAAGAGCTTCTCGGCACTGCGGACACCGCTGCGGTTTTCACCGACGACACAGATTTCGGTCTGGGGACCGAATTTCGCCAGCAGCATGGCCAGCAGGTATTCGGCTTCAGCCTTGGCCTTTGGCCAATAAAGCAGGATCATGTCGATATCGGCATCATCAACCAGTTCGGCACCAAAGTAGGACTGGATCTGGCTATATCGACTCATGCTGCGGTAATAGCCGTAATTGGTGGTAAATACTGCCACTGACTGGGCCACCTGCGTCAGTTCAAGCGGAAATGAGTCAGAGAGCTCACCGACGACAAGGACCTTGCGATTTTCAAAAAACTCAAGCTGGCGGGCAACAACCTGGCTTGCAGCAGTATAGGACATAACGGCCTCAGTTTAGCTTTACATGGAGTTAAGGGCGCGAATTGTTCCATAAATCACTGGCTATGAAAAGACGAACAAAGCCGCGAAGAGGCGGCTTTGTTGCGACAGGCTGGAAATCAGGGGCTAGCTTTGATCCTGATTGTCCAAAAAGTCTTTGAATTCGACTTCATAGAGCTTGAACAGCACCAGGGTGACGGCAAAGATAATCGGGCCGTAAATCAGGCCGATTAAGCCGAACAGATGCAGGCCGCCGAGGATGGAGAAAAAGATCAGCAGGGTGTTCATGCTGGAGTTGCCCTGCATCAACAGCGGGCGAAGGAAGTTGTCGATGGAGCCGACCACGACAATACCCCAGCCAGCCAGAAACATAGCCCATTCCCACTGGTCGATCAGCAAGAGGTAGATAGCGGCCGGCAGCCAAATCAGGGCCGTACCGAATACCGGAATGAATGAGGCAAAGGCCATCATCGATCCCCAGAACAGGCCGGGAAAACCTGCCAGCCACATTGCAAAACCGCCTGCGAAACCCTGGGCCAGCGCCGTGAGGAATGATCCCAGTACCGCCGACTTGGCTACCTGCTCGACTTCTGTCAGTACGGCATCTTCCTGGCTGCGGGATAGCGGCAGGACATGGCGAATGGCCGATACCATCTTCTTGTGGTCCCGAAGCAGGAAAAACAGCACAAACAGCATCAGCATAAAGCTAATCACAAAGTTGGTGGCATCCCCGAGAAGCCTGGCGCTGATATTGAGCAGCTGGGCACCAAACTTGGAGGCCGCCGCGGCTATCTTCTGAACAACGGCCTGGGCATCAAGCGGCTCGAAAGGCGAGTACTGCTCGATAAGCGACAGGGCTTTTACGGTGATTGGGTGAGACAGCACTTCCTTGGCACCACCGGTGGTTAGCCAGACATAGCTGTCCTTGGAAAAGGTCGAGCCCTGATGGACAATCGAGGTGAAGACAACCAGTACCGGGATCACGATGATAAAGGTGAGCAGGGTACATGAAATCATCGATGCCGCATTGGGTTGGCGTGGAATTTTCGCCTCTACCCTGGCATGCAGCGGGTAATAGAGCAGAGAAATGATAAAGGCCATCACAATCGGCCCCAGATACGGTTCTATCAGACGGTAGCTCGCATAGGCGGCGAGCGCCAGTGCGGCGATCAGCATCCAGTGGCGTGATTCGGCTTTAAAGGGTTTGGGCACTGTGATTATCCTTTCTGTTTGTTAACACTGCATCGAGCGTGGCTTATAATTGCATCTGCTTGGTTTATAAATCAAATATTTTAACTATTGAGAGGCTCGGAGCGATGGGGTGTTGTGACTGCGGCTGCGAAACGAAAAAAAAGCGTCGGATTCCGCTGGCGGTATGGGTACTTGTGATACTGGCAGTCCTTGCGGCCATTTTCTGGCAGTAAAGGGGGCATGCTGCTACGAAAAACGCCACTCGATGAGTGGCGTTTCAATAGGGATTGCTGTTGACGGCTTAGGCGTTGGCTTCAGCGGCCAGGGTTGCAAAGGCAAAGTCAGCAGCGTCCAGGGTCGCTTCGATTTCTTTCTCGCCGTGAGCCAGTGATGTAAAGCAGGCTTCATAGGCAGAGGGTGCCAGGTAAACCCCTTTTTCCAGCATCAGGTTGAAGAAGCGCTTGAAGCGCTCGATGTCGCACTTGGTGACATCATCAAAGCAGCTAACACAGGACTGCTCGGTAAAGAAGAAACCGAACATCGCACCAACCTGGTTGGTCTGCAGGGCGATACCGTGCTTGTCAGCAAGTGCCTTGAAGCCGTCAGCCAGACGCTGGGTGGTATTGGCCAGACGCTTTTCGTTACCTTCTTTAGTCAGAACGCTCAGGCAGGCATGGCCGGCAGCCATCGCAACCGGGTTGCCCGACAGGGTGCCCGCCTGATATACCGGGCCGGTTGGCGCGATATATTGCATCACATCACGGCGGCCGCCGAATGCGCCGACTGGCATACCGCCACCGATCACTTTACCCAGCGTGGTCAGATCCGGCTTGATATTGTAATACCCCTGCGCGCCGCCTTCCGATACACGGAAGCCTGTCATCACCTCGTCAAGGATCAGCAGGGCACCGAACTCGTCACAGATCTCGCGCAGGCCTTCCAGGAAGCCCGGAACCGGCGGGATGCAGTTCATGTTGCCGGCTACCGGCTCGACGATAATACACGCAACCTGCTCAGGGTGCTCGGCGAATGCCGCGCGGACAGAATCCAGATCGTTATAGGTGCATGTCAGTGTGTGCTTGGCAAAATCTGCCGGTACACCCGGTGAGCTTGGCTGGCCCAGTGTCAGGGCGCCCGAGCCGGCTTTTACCAGCAGACAGTCGGCATGGCCGTGGTAGCAGCCTTCGAACTTGATGATTTTGTCGCGGCTGGTAAAGCCGCGGGCAAGGCGGATGGCGCTCATGGTCGCTTCGGTACCTGAGCTCACCATACGTACCATTTCCATTGACGGTACCAGCTTGGAGACCAGCTCCGCCATAGTCACTTCCATTTCGGTCGGTGCGCCGAAGCTCAGCCCCTGCTGGGCTGCCTTGATCACGGCATCACGAATAGCGACGTGGTTGTGACCCAGAATCATAGGACCCCAAGAGCCAACATAGTCGATATAGGCTTTGCCATCAGCATCAAAAATGTAGGCGCCGTCAGCTCGCTCGATAAACAGCGGGCTGCCGCCGACACCGGCAAATGCACGAACCGGTGAGTTCACACCGCCAGGGATCGTTTCTTGTGCTTTAGCAAATAAATCAGCTGACTTGCTCATGGTTATGTCCTATTTTTCAAATATTACCTGATTTAAAGTGTCGGCATTGTACCTAAAATTCCGGGAACTTGGCGAGAGAATTGAAGGAATGTGCGCCCGGCCTGATCCCGCCGTCGTTTTGGCACGGATGGAAAGCTAGTTTTCAACATTGGCAGTGTAAAAAAAGGGCATTGTCGGCTACTCTTAGCGCAGACGAATTTCGTCCTTCCTGTCTGCCCCTGCCGGGGCAATCTACTCAAAGATACGGCTGACTAATGACTGACAACACCCAAGGCACTCCTGCGCCTGAACGCCTGCAACCAAGCGGGTTGGTTCGGCGTTTTCTTTCTCGTGATAAAACACCGGTATCGGTACTGTTTCTTTCTGCTCTGGTCGGCCTGGCTGCCGGCCTGATTGCTACCTTGTTTGAAATCACGGTTCACTGGGTGTCCGAGCAGCGAACGGAGTGGCTGAGAGACGTGATTAGCAGCTGGCTGCCACTATGGCTGGCGGCATTTCTGATCAGTGCGGTACTGGCTTCGATCGGCTATTACCTGGTCCATCGCTTTGCCCCGGAGGCGGCGGGATCCGGGATCCCCGAAATCGAGGGGGCGATGGATGACGTTCGCCCGGTTCGCTGGTGGCGGGTACTGCCGGTGAAGTTTATCGGAGGCCTGGGCGCGCTGGGCTCCGGGATGGTGCTTGGCCGGGAAGGTCCTTCGGTACAGATGGGCGGTAACATCGGCCGGATGGTTTCGGATACTTTCCGCCTCAAGGATAAGGAAGGGCGCCATGCCCTGCTGGCCTCCGGTGCCGCGGGCGGACTGGCGGCGGCGTTCAATGCGCCGCTGGCCGGGATCATGTTTGTGGTCGAGGAGATGCGGCCGCAGTTTCGCTATAGCCTAATCTCTATCAAGTGTGTATTGATATCGGCCATTGTCGCCAATATTGTCTTTCGCAGTATTCAGGGACAACATGCGGTGATCACCATGCCGCAGTATGATGCGCCGGTACTGAAGTCTCTGTGGCTGTTTTTGTTGCTCGGGATGTTCTTCGGGGTGTTCGGCGTTGTGTTTAACCGCCTGGTGACTCTGTCTCAGGACCTGTTTGACCGTATTCACCGAAATGAGCGCAGGCGCTATATCCTGACCGGGACCATACTGGGTGGGTGTTTTGGCCTATTGCTGCTGTATTTGCCGGAGCTGACCGGGGGAGGAATAGCCCTGATCCCGAGCGCGACCAATGGTGAATACAGTGTCAGCCTGCTGCTGATCCTGTTTCTGGCCCGTGTCGCGACAACCTTGTTGTGCTTTGGCTCCGGTGCGCCGGGAGGCATTTTCGCCCCGATGCTGGCCCTTGGCACCTTGTTCGGGACTTTCTTTGGCTCGGTGGCACAGCTGGCTTTTCCCGATCTCGGACTCGAGCCGGGTATGTTTGCCATTGCAGGGATGGGGGCATTGTTTGCGGCGACCGTAAGGGCGCCAATTACCGGGATTTTGCTGGTGATTGAGATGACCAACAACTACCACCTAATTTTGCCGCTGATTATTACTACGCTGGGAGCGACCATGCTGGCCCAGGTGCTGGGTGGGCAACCTATTTACTCTCTGCTCTTGCGCCGTAAGATGGAAAAGGAAAAAAATGCCCAAAGAGCACAGTCTGAAGTGGTCAATACTTGAACGAGATAGTCAGGTATTAGATAATCAGGTTAATTACCGTATGTGTTTGAGAGGTTTTTAATGAGCGATGCCAATTTACCGCTGAATTTTTCTGATGTTGCAGCGAATAAAGTGAAAGCGCTAATCGCCGAGGAAGAAAACCCGGAGCTGAAGCTGCGCGTTTACATCACCGGCGGTGGTTGTAGCGGTTTCCAGTATGGTTTTACCTTTGATGAAAAAGTGAATGATGGCGATACCACGATTGAAAACAGTGGTGTGACGCTGGTGGTAGACCCTATGAGCCTGCAGTACCTGCTCGGCGGTACGGTTGACTACACCGAAGGCCTAGAAGGGTCCCGCTTCTTTGTGAACAACCCGAATGCAACGACAACCTGTGGTTGTGGTGCATCATTCAGCGTTTAATCGCCCGAAAGCAGCAATAGCTTTCACGCTGCTCTACTGATGCAGTGAGAGCAACTCAGATAACAAAAAAGCCGTCACATCAGTGACGGCTTTTTTGTTGATGGGCATTTGGGCTAAAACGGCGCGGTTAACCCCGGTTGATAAGCAGCGGGCTGTTATCGGCGATAAACTGGCTGTACTGCGACAGCTGGTTCAGGCGCTCGCTGGCATATTTCTTGAACTGTGTCTTCTCGGTTCCTTTGAGTGAGTTGGCCTGGGGCAGTTTCACCGTTCGTGGGTTCTTATGTACGCCATTGACCAGGAATTCATAGTGGAGGTGAGGGCCTGTTACCCGGCCTGTTCCTCCCAGCGTGCCGACGGTCTGCCCCTGTTTCACACGCTGGCCGGTTTTCACCTTGCGTCTGGTCATATGCAGGTATTTGGTCACGTAGGTCGAGCTATGGCGGATGAACACATAGTTGCCGTTGAACTTGTTATAGCCAGACTTCATGACTACACCGTCGCCGGCGGCCCAGATAGGTGTACCGACAGGGGCGACATAGTCAGTTCCACGGTGCGCCTTGACTCTGCCGGTCACCGGGTGAAGGCGGCGAGGGTTGAAGTTGGAGCTGACGTAGCGGAAGTTAATCGGCGAGCGCAGGAATGCCTTACGCATTGCCCGGCCTTCCTTGTCATAATACTGACCGCTTTTGCTGCGTACCGCGGTGAAGGTTTCCCCCAGGTTGGTAAAGGTTGCAGCCACAATGTTACCGCGTCCGATAGGCTCGCCTTCGACAAAGCGTTCCTCGAACAGCACTGAGAAGCTGTCTCCCTGGCGGATATCCAGGGCAAAGTCGATATCCCAGCCGAAGATCCCGGCGATTTCCATGATCTGGTTGGCTGTCAGCCCGGCTTTGTCGGCGGCATTCCAGAAGCTGGACGTAATAATCGCCTGGGCAAAGTTAAGCTGGGTATCAACAGACTTGCTCTCTTCGCTGGAGTGGTAGCTATCGCCGGTGCGGGTGATCACCAGGGTGTCGGTGGCACTTTGGGGCTGGATAAG
Source organism: Photobacterium alginatilyticum (assembly GCF_009910675.1). Lineage (GTDB taxonomy): Bacteria > Pseudomonadota > Gammaproteobacteria > Enterobacterales > Vibrionaceae > Photobacterium > Photobacterium alginatilyticum. The sequence continues at coordinate 52,508 of NZ_RSEJ01000005.1, forward strand.
CTGGACCAGCTCATTGTTCTCGTCGAAGCCAAACTTCAGCAGATCACCCGGTCGCAGACGGGTCAGGCTCTTGGTGCCTTCATCGGCATTGACCAGTCGGTAGAGTGTGCCTGGTGACAGCCCGACTTTGTCAAATATAACGGCCAGGCTCTCACCTGACTTTACGGTATGTTCTTTCCAGTTCAGCTCCGGTACGGCTGGTTTTTCGTCTTTTGCCAACGGCCGCAGTTGATGGGCCTCGAGGTTGATATCAAGCGGGTAGACTTTACCGACTTCAAACTTGCGCTCCGGATGGCCGCTGTTCTCTGAGCCCGGCAGTAGGATCAGCAGTACCACAATGGCACTGAGCAGTGTGATCAGTATTTGGTGCATCCTTGGCAGCCGGAGAAGTTTCGATACTAGCATTGATAGGTTTTTTTTGCGCAATAAGGGAAAAATAAGACAACGCTTAGTCTAACTGGTTTCAAAAAACATCGCTATTCAAGTAAGATGGTCGACTATGACTTTTTTGCCAATTCTGTGGGAGCGAACAAGAATGGCCAGCATTGAACAAGCTTTAGCGGAAATTAAGCGTGGTGTCGACGAGCTGATACCAGAAGAAGAGCTAATTGCTAAGTTAAAAGAAAACCGTCCTTTGCGAATTAAGCTAGGTGCCGATCCAACAGCGCCGGATATTCACCTGGGCCATACCGTCATTCTTAACAAGTTACGTACTTTCCAGGAATTGGGACACGAAGTAACGTTTTTGATTGGTGACTTTACCGGTATGGTGGGTGATCCGACGGGTAAAAATACCACCCGTCCACCGTTGACGCGTGAAGACGTTCTGGCGAACGCAGAAACGTATAAAGAGCAGGTTTTCAAGATCCTTGACCCGGCCAAGACCAAGATTGAGTTCAACTCTTCGTGGTTATCCGAGTTGGGTGCCGAAGGCATGATCCGCCTGGCGGCCAACCAGACCGTGGCGCGTATGCTGGAACGTGATGATTTCAAAAAGCGTTACAACGAAGGCCGTCCAATTGCTATCCATGAATTCATGTACCCGCTGCTGCAGGGCTACGACTCGGTAGCGATGGAGACAGATGTCGAACTGGGTGGTACTGATCAGAAGTTCAACCTGCTGATGGGCCGCGAGCTGCAGAAGGCTAACGGCCAGAAGCCGCAGGTTGTCCTGACCCTGCCGCTGCTTGTTGGCCTGGACGGCGTGAAGAAGATGTCCAAGTCTGCTCACAACTACATCGGCATCGCAGATGTACCAAGCGAAATGTTCGGTAAAATTATGTCGATCTCTGATGATCTGATGTGGAACTACTACGAGCTGCTGTCTTTCCGTCCGCTTGAAGAGATCGAGCAATTCAAGAAAGATATGGCGAACGGTAAAAATCCTCGTGATATCAAGATTCTGCTGGCTAAGGAAATCATTGCGCGCTTCCATTCTGAAGCCGATGCCGATGCTGCCGAGCAGGAGTTTATCAATCGCTTCCAGAAAGGTGCGATGCCTGATGAAATGCCGGAATTTGAATTCGATGCCGGTATTGCCATCGGTAACCTGCTGAAAGAGGCTGGTCTGGTAAACTCAACGTCAGATGCTATGCGTATGATCCGCCAGGGTGCTGCGAAGATTGACGGTGACAAGATTGAAGATACCAAACTGGTACCTGCTGCCGGTACGGCGGTCTACCAGGTTGGTAAGCGTAAGTTTGCACGTGTTACCCTAAAGTAACCCGGTCATTCTGCATTGATGAAAAGGCGCCTCGAGCGCCTTTTTTTATGCCTGTTTCCTGGGCTATAGCAGTCTTCTGGGGGTAAAAAAGCCGCCTTCCGGCGGCTCCTTATCGTGATGCTATCGGCTGAAACGGAACCAACTGGTCCGCCTGGTTTGCGGTCATTGCCGCGGGACAAAGGTTGGCAATGAAAGGTGCCAGCGGATTGCTGCCAGACGGATTGTCAGGGTGGTGATGACCCCGGCCAGTGTGGCTACCGAGGCGTCGACATGCACCATCAGCGCGGTAGTATGGACTATCCCCCCGAGAATACAGGCAGTGGCGTACACTTCGGTTCGCAGCACCATCGGGATTTCACGCGCGAGAATATCGCGGATCACCCCGCCGCCACAGCCGGTCATTACCCCCATAATCACAGCGACCATCGGAGAGGCGCCAAAGCGCAGGGCTTTCTCGACCCCGATTGCGACGAACACGGCCAGCCCGATGGCATCGGCTACGGGCAGGAAATACCAGGGCATTTGCTTAGGCTTGCGTATCGCCAGCATGGCGATCAGACAGGTAATAAAGATCACCCACAGATAGGTGGTATCGGTGATCCAGAAAACAGGCGTCGCCCCGAGCGCCATATCGCGGATTGTCCCGCCGCCAATTGCGGTGACGCTGGCAAGCACGACGATGCCAAATGGATCCATACGCAGACGGCCCGCCATTAATACACCCGATGCGGCAAACACGGCGGTGCCGAACATATCGAGAACATAGATAAGCATATCTTTACCTGCTAGCTCTGAAGTGAAGTGAAATCGGCTGAGATTGTACGACGATATGTAAGCGGTACAACTTGCTGCAGTGGCTTTGTGAGCTTATTCACAATGAATGTTGAATGCCTGTTACAGGCTGCTGTTTCTTACCTGGTTCAGGCGCTCGCACACTTGCTCTACGGCCTTGATTGTACGGGGTGTTGGTCGGTTAAGCCAATCTGCCTGAAGGGTAAAAACGTGCTGGTTATCGATGGCTGGCAACTTGCCTTGCCACTGTTGCCAGGCGCTGGTTTCCGTTCCTGAATGCCGGGAACCGAATATGACCTCCGGCTGGCGTACCACTACCTGTTCTTCGGAAACCTGCGGGTAGGCTGCTGGGCTATCGGCAAAGATGTTTATGCCGCCGCAAAGAGCAAACACCTGGCTGGGCCAGCTGTTGTCGGCGATGGTAATGATCGGCGAGCTGCTGAGCTGATAAAAGTACTTAACAGGGCGCTGGTCGCTATATTTGCTTTTTAGCGCGGTTAAGGTCTGGCGAAAAGCATCTGCAGCCTGCTTGGCTTGCTTCGGATTGGCCGAATATTGCCCGAGTGTTTCTATGGTATGCGGGATATCTTCCAGTTCCAGCGGGTTCGAGTAGTAAATGGTAAACCCAAGCTGTTCCAGTTTGGTCATTTCGCGAGGCGGATTTCCGCCTTTCCAGGCCAGGATCAAATCGGGCTTTAGTGCCACAATGCGTTCCAGTTTGATACCGCGGTAGTTGGCAACCCGCTCGAGAGACTTGGCGGCCTCCGGGTAATCACTATAGTCACTGGCCGCAACAAGCTGTTGGCCGAGCCCGGCGGCATAAGCCAGTTCGGTTGTATGCGGGGACAGGCTGATCACGCGTTGAGCGGGGGCCGCAAGAGTGATCGACGAGAACAGCAATAGCCAGAGACAAGCCAGACGCACTTAGAGGACTCCTTGGAATATAACGATAAGCACACTTTGTATCGCCACCCAAGCCAGCAGGCGGTTGTTAGCGATTTTGTCTATCTGTGCGAGATGAAAAGCGGCCGGGGCAATTTTCCCGCCCAGCCGCGGGCGCTCCATCTTGCGGTTACCGTAAATAGCGGGGCCGCCGAGAGATAGGGACAGTTTATGCCCGGTTGCAGCCAGCAGCCATCCGGGGCCGGGTAACAGCCAGTTTTCTCCCTGCTGAATGATCCCCTGCAAGGCAGCTTTGCCGTTATGGCCGAGGCAGAATAGCAGAGCGAAGATGCGCAGCGGAATTATGTCCAGGGTCGCGAGAATGCGAACGGCCGGGAGACCGAAGGTGTGGAAGTGCTGACGGCTGGGCGACCAGACTCGGGCCAGGCTGACGGCCAGCCGGTACATCAGGGCACCGATGCCACCGGCAAGGGCGTACCAGAACAAGACGCCGGCGACCAGCCGGCCATAGGCGAGCAATTGGGTCTCGGCGCCGGCTTTGCCGAGGCCAAGCAGAGACAGGTTACGGGTTTCCCGATTTAGCGGGGTTTCCAGCAACTGGCGACAAGTTGTTTTGTCTTCACGGCTGTAGGCACCAATAAACCGCTTGCTTAGCTTGGCTGTCGATCGCCAGTCCAGCGCCAGCCACAACAGGACAAGGTGGAACATACTCTCAATCCATACCAGCTGATACAGTGCCACCAGCAGGATCAGCACGGTCAGCCACATCAGCGACCAGGCCAGGCTGCCTGAGAGTAGCTGCTGCTGGCGGGGCTCGTCGGGTTTGTTGACTTTGTCGGCAATCACAATGGCAAGTTGCTGCCAGATGTGAAGCGGATGGAGCTGGGTCGGAATTGGGAGTAGCCAATGCATGGCTAAAGCTCCCCACAAGACGAGCAGGGAGCTGTTTTCAAGCAGAAACGCCAGGGTCTCTGTCATTACTGGTTAAGAAGCTCAACCATTTTGGCCACCATGATTGATGAGCTTTTCGCGGCCAGCGGCAGGAACTCTTCGAAGCTCATTGGCGACTCTTTGTCGGCCACGTCAGAAATAGCGCGAACCACAACAAATGGTACTTCGAACTGGTGACACGCCTGGGCGATAGCAGCCGCTTCCATTTCAACCGCAACGACGCTTGGGAAGTTGTCACGAATGAAGGTTTGTTTTTCGGCTGAGCAGACAAAGGCATCACCGGTACAAATCAGGCCACGCACGGCATGCATATCACCCATTGCCGTCAGTGCCTGCTCTGCGGTATTCATCAGCTTTTCATCAGAGATGAATGCAGCAGGCTGCTGGGCCATCTGGCCGATTTCGTAACCGAATGCCGTAACATCGGCATCGTGGTAGCGAACCTCGGTCGAGATAACAACATCACCCAGATTCAGGCTTGAGTCGAAACCACCAGCCGAGCCGGTATTTAGCACTACATCAGGCTGGAAGACTTCAAGCAGCACCGCAGTACCCACGGCCGCCGCTACCTTGCCAATACCCGATTGCAACAAGACAACATCTGCACCATTTAGGGTACCGGTATAGAACGTACAGCCTGCTTTGTTGTGAGTTTCGCTGTTGGTCAGTTGCGCTTTCAGGATGGCAACTTCTTGTTCCATCGCACCAATAATGCCGATTTTCATCAATTCGTTCTCTTGTCGGTAAATTGAGGCTCCCAGGCAGGAGCATGTGTGGCAAGAATTGTAACATGAACCAATAAAAAGCGGGAATGGCCTGAGGGGCATTCCCGCGTTGTTGGAGCTGCAGAAGAGACTACACCGTTATACCTCCAGGTAGTCGAGGATCCCTTCGGCCGCCTTGCGTCCCTCATCGATCGCCGTAACGACCAGATCAGAGCCTCGTACGGCATCGCCCCCGGCAAAAATCTTGGCATTGCTGGTCTGGAACTGGAAAGCCCCTTCCGATGGTGCCTTGATACGGCCGCGCTGATCCAGCTCGACATTATACTGCTCCAGCCATGGCATGCTGTGAGGCTGGAAACCGAAGGCCATGATCACGGCATCGGCCTCGATGACATGTTCGCTGCCCTCGACCAGTTCGGGATGGCGGCGACCGGCTTCATCCGGTGATCCCAGCTCGGTTCTGACCATGTTGATCCCCGTAACCTGCCCCTGCTCGTTGATGTTGATGCTCAGCGGTTGCAGGTTGAACATGAACTTGACGCCTTCCTCGCGGGCGTTCTTATACTCGCGCTTGGAGCCTGGCATGTTGGCCGCATCACGGCGATAGGCACAAATGACCTCCGTCGCGCTCTGGCGAACCGAGGTGCGGACACAGTCCATTGCGGTATCCCCGCCGCCGAGTACTACGACCTTTTTTCCTTTCATGTCGGTGAAGTCTTTGTTGCCGTCCAGCCCCATCACCCGGTAGGTGTTGGATACGAGGAATGGCAGGGCATCGTAAACGCCCTCGGCATCTTCGTTTTCCAATCCTGCCCGCATGTTCTTGTAGGTACCGACGCCGAGGAATACGGCATCATAATCACTCAGCAACTGTTCCATCTGGATGTCTTTGCCGACTTCAGTATTGAGCTGAAACTCGACCCCCATCTCGGTAAAGATCTCGCGGCGGTTGATCATTACCTCTTTCTCCAGTTTGAAAGAGGGGATCCCGAACGTTAGCAGGCCGCCAATTTCCGGGTAACGGTCAAACACCACAGGTTTGACCCCGTTTCGGACCAGAATGTCGGCACAGGACAGGCCGGCTGGACCGGCACCGATAATGGCCACTTTCTTGTCTGTCCACTCGACTGCGGACATGTCGGGTTTCCAGCCCATTTTGAACGCCTTGTCGGTAATGTACTTCTCGACATTGCCGATGGTAACGGCACCGAAATCGTCATTGAGGGTACAGGCCCCTTCACACAGGCGGTCCTGTGGGCATACCCGGCCACAGACCTCCGGCAGGGTGTTGGTTTGGTGCGACAGCTCGACCGCTTCGATGATCCGTCCTTCGTTGGCCAGTTTGAGCCACTGCGGGATGTAGTTATGGACCGGGCATTTCCATTCACAATACGGGTTGCCACAACCCAGACAGCGATCTGCCTGGGCGCCGGCCTGCTGCTGGGTGAAAGGCTCATAGATTTCTACGAATTCGATTTTGCGGATATTGAGCGGTTTCTTTGCCGGATCTACCCGCGCAACATCGATAAATTGGTATATGTTCTGGCTCATACGGTTTCCCTCCCTTATTGTGCGTGAACACGCAGTTCAGCGGCAGAACGGCTTTGGTGACCCAAGAGGGTATTCACGTCGGCAGACTTGGGTTTGGCGAGGTAGAACATCGGGATCCAACGGTCAAAATCGGCCAGGATTTCCTGGGCGCGGCTCGAACCGGTTTCTTCCAGGTGACGGTCAATCAAACCGCGCAGGTGCTCCTGATGGATCTTCAGTCCGCCCAGCGGCAGTGCTTCGATAAGCTCCGGATTGACGCGCCCGGCAAAGTCACCGTCTTCATCAAGGATATAGGCAAAACCTCCTGTCATGCCTGCCCCGAAGTTCACTCCAGTCTTGCCGAGAATGGCAACGATGCCTCCTGTCATGTACTCACAGGCGTTATCGCCGGCCCCTTCGACCACGGCGATTGTACCCGAGTTACGTACCGCGAAACGCTCGCCCGCGGTTCCGGCTGCAAAGAGCTTGCCGCCGGTGGCCCCGTACAAACAGGTGTTGCCGACAATGGTTGCCTCGTTCGATTTATAGGCAGAACCAACCGGTGGACGGATACTGATCTTGCCGCCGGTCATCCCTTTGCCGACATAGTCGTTGGCATCACCGGTAAGATGAAGGTTCAGGCCGCCGGCGTTCCATACCCCGAACGATTGACCGGCAGTGCCTGACAGGTGCAGGTTGATGGGCTGGGCCGCCATGCCCTGGTTACCGTAGCGCAGGGCGATCTCTCCGGACAGACGGGCGCCAATGGAGCGGTCGGTGTTGCGAATGTCATGGTACAGGTCGGCCCCGCTGCGGCTTTCTATTGCCGGTAAGGCTTCCTCTAGCAAGGTGTTGCTGAGCTCGGCGGTATCAAACGGGGTGTTTGGCTCGCTGCAATACAGCGTTTTGCCGGCTACCGGCGTCGGTGCATGCAGCAGGCCATCGAGTTCGAGCTTGCTCTGCTTGGAGGTGTAGCCTTCCAGCACCTCGAGCAGATCGGTACGCCCGATAAGGTCGGTGAGCTTTTCGACGCCAAGTTGTGCCAGCAGTTCGCGGACTTCCTGGCCCAGACCGACAAAGTAGTTCATCACCTGCTCGGGCAGCCCCTTGAAGAAATCGCGACGCAGCTTCTCATCCTGGGTGGCGACGCCCGTTGCACAGTTGTTGAGGTGACAGATACGGAGGTATTTACAGCCTAAAGCAACCATAGGCGCGGTGCCGAAGCCGAAACTCTCGGCCCCGAGAATCGCTGCCTTGACGACATCCAGACCGGTTTTCAGACCGCCATCAACCTGAAGGCGAATTTTATGGCGCAGGCCATTGGCCACCAGCGCCTGTTGGGTCTCGGCCAGGCCGAGCTCCCACGGACTACCGGCGTATTTGACCGAGGTCAGCGGACTGGCACCGGTGCCGCCGTCATAGCCGGAGATGGTGATCAGATCGGCATAGGCCTTGGCGACACCGGTGGCGATGGTACCGACACCGGGTTCCGACACCAGTTTCACCGAGACCATGGCCTTCGGGTTGACTTGTTTCAGGTCGAAGATCAGCTGGGCCAGGTCTTCAATCGAATAAATATCATGGTGGGGCGGTGGTGAAATCAGCGTGACCCCCGGTACGGCAAAGCGCAGCTTGGCAATTTCGGTCGTCACTTTATGGCCGGGCAGCTGGCCGCCTTCGCCCGGTTTCGCACCCTGGGCCACTTTGATCTGGATGACATCGGCATTGGCGAGGTAGTGAGGCGTTACCCCGAAGCGGCCGGAAGCCACCTGCTTGATGCGCGAGTTTCGCTCGTTGCCGAAGCGGCGCGGATCTTCCCCGCCTTCGCCGGAGTTGGAGTAGCCGCCCAGTCGGTTCATGGCAATGGCCAGGGCCTCGTGGGCTTCCGGACTCAGGGCACCGATAGACATGGCGGCCGAGTCAAAGCGTTTGTACAGTTCGGTGGCCGCCTCGACACTATCAATATCGATCGGGCTGTCGGTGTCTTTCAGCTTTAATAAGTCACGCAGTGCCGCGACAGGGCGTTCGTTGACCTGTTTGGCAAAGGCCAGATAGTCCTGGTAGTCACCTGTTTTAACCGCTTGTTGCAAGGTGCCGACGACATCCGGGTTATAGGCGTGGAATTCTCCGCCGTGAACGTACTTCAACAAGCCGCCGTTTTCAATGGGTTTACGTTTCAGCCAGGCGCGGCGCGAGAGGTTAAACAAATCCTGCTGGAAATCACTGAAATCTGCCCCGGCAATCCGGCTGGATACACCCTGGAAGCACAGTTCGACCACCTCATCACTGAGCCCGACGGCCTCGAACAGCTTCGAGCAGCGGTAGGAGGCAATGGTCGAGATCCCCATTTTCGACATGATTTTGTACAGGCCTTTGTTCATGCCGTTACGGAAGTTAATCATGACGTCGCGATATGGCTTGTTAATCGCTCCGCTGTCGGTCAGCTTGCCGAGTGACTCATAGGCAAGGTATGGATACACCGCCGTTGCGCCGAAGCCGAGCAGGACGGCGAACTGGTGCGGATCGCGGGCAGTAGCTGTTTCGGCAACGATATTGGCATCACAGCGCAGGTTGGTCGAGACCAGCCGGGTCTGTACTGCGCCAACAGCCATGGCCGCGGGGATAGGGAGCTTGTCTTTGTTGATACCGCGATCGGACAGCACCACCAGAACGGTACCGTTTCGGACCAGCCGCTCGGCCTGATCACAGATATCGACTATGGCCTGCTTAAGATCCTTCTCGTTCGGATCGTAGTTAATATCAATAATGCTGTTGCGGTAGTACTGGTTATCGAGCTCCAGCAGCTGGACCAGATCAGAGTACAGCAGAACCGGCGAGCTGAAGGCTACGCGGTGGGCGTGGCCGTCGGTTTCGCAGAACACGTTCATTTCACGCCCGATACAGGTTGCCAGCGACATCACGTGTTTTTCCCGCAGGGGATCGATCGGCGGGTTGGTGACCTGGGCAAACATCTGGCGGAAGTAGTCGGTGACTGCTCGTTCTTTTGATGACAGTACGGCCATCGGGGCATCATCGCCCATCGAGCCCGTGGCTTCCTGACCGTTTTCGCCTACCACACGCAGTACCTGATCCAGCTCTTCGTTGCTGACACCGAAGAGCTTTTGGTAGGTTTGCAACTCGGCATTATCGAGTGAGCGGTTACCGACCTGCTCCTCGCCAAGTGCCTCAAACGGCACCAGGCGTTTGACATGGCTGTCCATCCAGTTTTTGTAGGGATGGCGACTCATCAGCTCGCTGTCGATATCGGCCGAGTGCCAGATCTTGCTGAACTTGGTATCGATCACCAGCAACTCACCGGGGCCGACCCGGCCTTTTTCGGCCACTTCGTCCGGTGCGTAGTCCCAGATCCCGACTTCGGAGGCCAGAGTGATCAGCTTATCCTTAGTGATCACATAGCGTGCCGGGCGCAGGCCGTTGCGGTCGAGGTTACAGGCGGCATATCGGCCGTCGGACATCACGATACCTGCCGGGCCATCCCAGGGCTCCATGTGCATGGTGTTGAAATCATAGAAGGCACGCAGCTCCGGATCCATGTCCGGGTGGTTCTGCCATGCCGGCGGAACCAGCATGCGCATCGCGCGGAACAAATCCATACCGCCAGACAAAAACAGCTCCAGCATATTATCCAGGCTGGAGGAGTCCGATCCGGTTTCGTTGACAAAAGGGGCCGCGGTCTGCAGATCCGGCAGCAGCGGCGAGGAAAACTTATAGGCCCGGGCCCTGGCCCACTGGCGGTTACCGGCAATGGTATTGATCTCGCCGTTATGGGCGAGATAGCGAAATGGCTGCGCTAACGGCCAGCGGGGCTGGGTGTTGGTCGAGAAGCGCTGGTGGAACAGACAAATTGAAGACTCCAGGCGCAGATCGCCCAGATCCAGGTAGAATTTCGGCAAGTCAGCCGGCATGCACAGCCCTTTATAGACAGTGACCTGGGTCGACAGGCTACAGATATAGAAGTCAGGATCGTCACTGATGCGTTTTTCTATCCGGCGACGGGCAATATACAGTCGGCGATCGACATCGCGGGGTTTCCAGCCCGCCGGTGCATTGACAAAGACCTGTTCTATCTGGGGGAGTGACTCGGAGGCAATCGGGCCCAGGACGTTCGGGTTGACCGGCACTTCTCGCCAGCCAACAATTGACAGGGTTTCTTTCGCCAGCTCTTCATTGATGATAGTGCGGGCCTGCTCGGCCCTGACGGGATCCTGACTGAGGAAGATCATGCCCACGGCATATTCTCTGGCGAGCTTCCAGCCTGCTTCTTCGGCGACAATTCGGTAGTAGCCGTCAGGCTTTTTCATCAGCAGACCACAGCCGTCGCCGGTCTTGCCGTCCGCGGCAATGCCGCCACGGTGGGTCATACGATCCAATGCGGATATAGCTGTACGGACAAGTTTGTGGCTGGTTTCCCCTTCGATATGGGCGATAAGGCCAAAACCACAGTTATCTTTTTCCAGCGTTGGGTCATACAGTGTCATTGCAACTCTCCCTTGCTTCTGCTCATTCGAGCAGGATTACTGCATATTTATGGCAATCTCCCTGATCGCCATTTCTGCTTCCAGCAATATTTGAAGTTAACGATAATTTACAAAAAGGTCAAATTTCCATCACAAAACGGTCTAAACCCAGGAATTACCGCCACTTTTCTGTATAAAACATTGGTATTCTGACTTTTTTGATTGGTATTAAACACTTTATTTACATTTGGCTGGGGCTGAAAAGTACTTGGAACTGTATGAAAAATGAGAACTTTCTTAGAAGTGCTTCAGGGTTGGGCTGTGTTCTGAAAACGGCGGTTATCACAGAATATCGTGATCCCTCAGAGAGGAAGAAGGTGGCAATATGTGGCTAAGTCGAAAGAATAATTATAAAAAAAGCCAGCTCTGGGAGCTGGCTTGTTTGTTAGCATAAATCGGGCTGAAATCAGGTGCCGGATAGCATCAGTGAATTGGCTTTTGCTTCCAGGTTAGAATTACCCATTAGGTAGTTGTCGATTTCACGTGCACATTCGCGGCCTTCATTGATGCAGCGAACGACCAGCGACTGCCCGGTACGCATGTCACCTGCGGCAAACACGCCTTTCTGGTTGGTGGCAAAGCCCTCGGTCGCCACGTTGCCGCGATCATCGAGTTTGATATCCAGCTGAGCCAGCACACCAGTTGGTTCCGGGTGCAGGAAGCCCATCGCCAGGAAGGCCTGATCACATGGGATAATACGCTCTGAACCGGCCACTTCCTCAAACCCCGGGCGTTCGCCAGGCTTGGCTTCTTGCCACTCGATATCGGCAATACGCAGTGCTTTGACGTTGCCGGCTTCGTCACCGATGAACTCTTTGGTCAGAATATTCCAGTGACGATCACACCCTTCCTCGTGAGAGGTCGAGGTCTTCATGATCATCGGATAAGAAGGCCATGGCTGGTTGACCGGGCGTTTCTCCGGTGGGATCGGCATGATTTCTACCTGGGTGATGCTGGCGGCACCGTGACGGTTCGAGGTACCGACACAGTCAGAGCCGGTATCACCACCACCGATAACGACGACGTGTTTGCCTTTGGCATGGATTTCCTCGGTCTTGAGGTCCATATCGTTGGCACGGCGGTTATTTTGCCCCAAAAACGCCATGGCAAAATGTACGCCTTTCAGATCGCGTCCCGGGATAGGCAAATCACGAGGCACGGTCGAGCCACCAGTCAACAGCACGACATCAAAGTCCTGACGCAGCTGCTGGGCATTGATGTTCACACCGACATGGGCATTGACCTCAAACTTAACACCGGCCTCGGCCATCAGGTTGATCTTGCGATCAATGATATCCATGCCGAGTTTGAAGTCCGGGATCCCAAAGCGCAGCAGGCCACCGACTTTTTCGTCACGCTCGAACACGGTCACGCAGTGGCCGGCACTGTTTAGCTGCTCGGCTGCGGCAAGCCCGGCAGGGCCCGAGCCGATAATAGCAACGGTTTTGCCGGTCCGGGAACGCGGTGTTTTCGGTTTGGCGTAGCCTTCGCGATAGGCGGTTTCGACAATGGTTTTCTCGATATTACAAATCGTGATGGGATCCTGATTGATACCCAGCACACAGCCGCTTTCACAAGGGGCCGGGCAAACACGACCGGTAAACTCCGGGAAGTTGTTGGTGGAACTTAGGATGTTCCACGCTTCTTCCCAGCTGTCACGATAAACCGCATCATTGAACTCGGGAATGATGTTGCCGATCGGGCATGAGTTGTGACAGAAAGGCACACCGCAGTCCATGCAGCGTGACGCCTGTGTATTGATCTTGTCACCAAACTCTTCGTTAAGAACGAACTCTTTGTTGTCCTGGATACGAACGCTTGGATCCAGCTTTTTCGGCAGTTCACGGCCAAATTCTAAAAATCCAGTAGGCTTACCCATTTACGGCCTCCAACTCTTCCTTGTTTTCTGCTTCCGCTTTGCGCTTTTGCAATACAGCTTTGTAATCCCTCGGCATCACTTTCACCATCTTCTGCAGGTTGCCCTCGAAGTTGGAAAGGAAAGTCTGCGCCACCGTACTGCCCGTCAGCTCAACGTGTTTGGTTAGCATGTCATGAAGTAATTCTTTGTCTTCCTGCTCCAGCGGATCCAGGTCGACAAGCTCTGGGTTTAGCTTGGTTTCGAAATCATCGAACTGATCCCAGACATAGGCGACACCGCCGCTCATACCGGCTGCGAAGTTGCGTCCTGTCTGGCCGAGGATAACGGCCACACCACCTGTCATGTATTCACAACCGTGGTCACCGACACCTTCAACGACCACTTTGGCACCCGAGTTACGGACACAGAAACGCTCGCCTGCCAAACCGCGGATGTATGATTCACCCGAGGTCGCACCGTAGAAACAGACGTTACCGACGACGATGTTGTCTTCAGGGACAATGTCAGAGTTGGCATCCGGGTACAGCACCAGTGTGCCGCCGGACAGGCCCTTACCCCAGTAGTCATTGGCATCGCCTTCGACTTCGAACTTCACGCCCTTGGCAAGGAAGGCACCTAGGCTCTGACCCGCTGAGCCTTTGAATTTCACGTTCAGTGGCTGAGGCAGACCCTGGTCTTTGTAGATCTTGGAGATCTCGTTCGACAGCATGGTACCGGCACTACGGTCAGTATTGATGATGTCAAACTCGGCATCGACCTGCTTGCCTTCATAAAGGGCAGGGGCTGCCGCTTCAATCAGTTTGCGGTCAAGCACATTTTCCAGGTTATGGTCCTGCTCGCGCTGGTTGTAGATACCGTCTTCATCACGAGCTTGCTCGGTGAACAATACCGGGCTCAGATCGAGGTTCTGGTATTTCCAGTGACCGATATCTTCACGGATCTTCAGTTTCTGTGACTGGCCGACCATCTCATCAATAGTCCGGAAACCAAGCTCGGCCATAATTTCACGCAGGCCTTCCGCCATGTACTGGAAGAACGTCACGACGTCTTCTACGCGGCCGTCGAAGCGCTCACGTAGTGTTTTGTTCTGGGTTGCGATGCCGACAGGACAGGTGTTCTTGTGACACTTACGCATCATGATACAGCCTTCGACAACAAGCGCAGCGGTTGCCACACCCCATTCTTCGGCACCCAGCAGGGTGGCGACAGCCAGGTCACGCGGTGTTTTCATCTGGCCGTCAGACTGAACGACGATACGGTTACGCAGACCGTTTTTCAGCAGGGTCTGGTGAGTCTCGGCCAGGCCAAGCTCCCAAGGCAGACCGGTGTGGCGGATTGATGACATCGGTGATGCACCTGTACCGCCATCGAAACCGGCAATCAGCACAACATCCGCTTTTGCCTTGGCAACACCGGAGGCAATGGTGCCGACACCGGCTTCCGATACCAGTTTCACGTTGACGCGACCGGCACGGTTGGCGTTCTTCAGATCGTAGATCAGCTGGGCCAAATCTTCGATAGAGTAAATATCGTGATGCGGCGGTGGCGAAATCAGGCCGACACCCGGTGTGGAGTGACGGGTTGCGCCGATCCAGTCATCGACCTTGTCGCCCGGTAGCTGACCGCCTTCACCCGGCTTGGCACCCTGTGCCATCTTGATCTGAATTTCGTCAGAGTTGGTCAGGTAGTAGGAAGTCACACCGAAGCGGCCTGATGCGACCTGCTTGATGGCAGAGCGTTCCCAGTCTCCGTTGTCTTTTTTCTCGAAGCGCGTCGGATCTTCACCGCCCTCGCCCGAGTTCGATTTCGCGCCGATGCGGTTCATCGCCACGGCCAGGGTCGAGTGCGCCTCGTAGGAGATGGAACCGAAGCTCATTGCCCCGGTAGCAAAGCGCTTGAGGATATTCTCAGCAGGCTCTACCTCGGCTAGCGGAATCGAGCCGGCCGGATTTTTGATGAATTCCAGCTGGCTACGCAGGGTGGCGGCATTGTCGCCTTGCGCGTCAACTTCATGGGCGTATTGCTTGAACTGGGCAAAATCCTTGTTGCGGGTTGATTGCTGCAGCAGGGAAATCGTTTCCGGGTTAAACAGGTGCTTCTCGCCGCGCTGCTTCCACTGGTAGACACCGCCGACATCGAGCATCTGGATTGGGATCTCGCGGGTCGGATAGCCGACACGGTGGCGGATCAGGACTTCCTGGGCGATATCATCGATTGTCAGGCCCTGGATCCGGGAAACGGTACCGGTGAAGTATTTATCAACCACGGCTTTGCTGATCCCGAGTGCCTCGAAGATCTGGGCTCCGTGGTAGGACTGCAGGGTCGAGATCCCCATTTTCGAGAAGATCTTGAGCAGGCCGCCGTTAACGCCCTTGCGGTAGTTATTGAACAGCTCTTCGGTCGATACTTCAGGATCAAGCTTACGCTTGTTCTGCAGGTCAACCAGTGTCTCGGTAACCAGATACGGGTTAACGGCGTTGGCACCGTAGCCGACCAAAGTCGCAAAGTGGTGCGTCTCGCGGGCATCACCGGTTTCGACGATGATGTCACACTTGGCACGCAGGCCCTTGCGGATCAGGTGGTGGTGAACTGCGCCGACTGCCAGCATTGCCGGAATAGCGGCATGGTTTGAGTTAACGGCACGGTCAGTCAGGATAATGATCGAGTAGCCGTCGACAACCGCATCTTCCGAGTACTGGCAGATACGCTTCAGTGCGCGCTCAAGCTTGCCCTGTTCGCCGTTGGCACGGAATACGATATCCAGTGTCTTGGCCTGCAGGTGCTCGTTATCGATAGCACGCAGTTTTTCCAGTTCGGCATTGGACAGAACCGGTGATTCCAGTTCAACCTTCTGGCAGTGCTCAGGGGTTTCACTCAGCAGGTTCTGATCTTTACCCAGGTAGGTGTTCAGTGACATGACCATGCGCTCGCGGATCGGGTCGATCGGCGGGTTGGTCACCTGGGCAAACAGCTGCTTGAAGTAGTTCGACAGGTGCTGGGACTGGTGCGAAAGCACGGCCAGCGGCCAGTCGGCACCCATGGCGCTGAGTGGCTCGTAACCGGTTTTTGCCAGCGGAACGATAATATCGTTGACTTCTTCCGAGCTCATACCGAAGGCTTGCTGATGGTGAAGCAGGCGTTCAGGTGTTGGCTGGTGGTGCATGTTATCCGCTTCAGGCAGGGCCTTGAGCGTTAGCAGGTTGTCTTTAACCCACTGCTCGTATGGCTGCGCCGAGGCAATGCTGTCTTTGACTTCCTCGTCAGAGATGATGCGGCCTTGTTCCAGATCGGCGACAAAGATACGCCCCGGCTGCAGACGGCCACGGAACTGGACGTTTTCCGGCTCGATCTCAACCACGCCGGATTCTGATGCCATGACCAGGAAATCGTCCTTGGTCACGGTATAGCGAGAAGGGCGCAGACCGTTACGGTCAAGGGTTGCACCTACCTGGACACCGTCGGTGAAACACACCGATGCCGGGCCATCCCACGGTTCCATGACGTTGGCATGGTACTGGTAGAATGCACGACGCTTCGGATCCATGTTTTTGTTTTCTTGCCATGCTTCCGGGATCAGCATCATCAGGGCATGCGGCAGGCTACGGCCGGAGAGCACCAGTAGCTCCAGCGCCATGTCAAAGTTTGATGAATCCGAGCTGCCTTCCTGACAGATCGGCAGCAGCATGTCGATTTCCTGCTGGCTGAACAGATCTGATTCTAGGATCGCCTCGCGCGCCTTCATCCAGTTCAGGTTGCCGCGCACGGTGTTGATTTCACCGTTATGGGCAATGTAACGGAAAGGCTGGGCCAGACGCCATTTCGGGAAGGTATTGGTCGAAAAGCGCGAGTGTACCAGCGCCAGTGCCGTCACCATGGTCGGGTTTTGCAGATCCAGGAAGTACTGGGGAACCTGCTCTGTGGTTAGCTGGCCTTTGTATACCAGTGTCTTGTAAGACAGCGAGTTGATGTAGAAATCATCACCGATATTGGAGATGCTTTCCAGGCAGACGCGTACCGTGTAGTTACGCAGTACATACAGCTTGCGTTCGAGAACGGCTGGATCCAGGTTTGCACCGCCGGTAATAAAGACGTGCTCAAACTGTGGTTCGGTGCTGAGCGGGTCGTCCCCGATCATCGAGTTGTCAACGGGCAGTACACGGTAGCCGATGACTTCAAGGTCCAGGCGTTTGGCGTTGCGCTCTAGAATATCGCGGCATTGCTGGCGTTTGTACTCATCTTTTGGAAAGAGCACCACACCGACACCGTACTGATCAAACGATGGGAGTTTAATGCCCTGTTTGACGGTTTCTTCCAGTAAAAATTCGTGGGGCTTCTGTAGCAGAATACCGGCACCGTCACCGCTGCATGGATCGCAACCCTGACCGCCACGGTGTTCCATCCGAGCAAGCATATCAAGGGCTTGGGTTACAATTTCATGGGATTTGCGGTTCTTCAGGTGGGCCACAAAGCCGATACCGCAGGCATCGTGCTCCAATTCAGGCACGTAAAGTCCCTGAGCATTAAGCTCTTGATCTGTCATAGATACTTCCTTCCAGTTTCAACAGACATCAATCCAGATGACTGAGTTATCCCTAATTTGTTTTTTGGCATCGCGACCGGTATAAAATGGACTCCTGTCCAGCCGGTGAAACGCATGTTTGCTGTGGGATGATGTTTCGAATCATTAGCAAACTAAATTCTGTAGCACCCTTGCTCTGGTTTGCAAAAGTTCTACGACTACTTAGAGGTGGTGACATAAATCACTATTTTTAGGGGTGAAAACGTCACAATTATTGTTCATAAATTGCACACAGCTGTAACTATCCTACAATTTTGATTAGTTAATTACCAACAAAAAATGGCGGTCGCTTAGCATAAAATCGCTAGTCATATGAATTTATAGAGCCATTTATTGATTTTTTATTCGATAATGGTTCTCACTATGAATAAGCGGAATTTTCCCCTGTGAATTAACCCCTAGATAATTGCGGGTAATGGCTGTTGAACGGATTTAGTTTTGTAGTTTTATGTCAACACACTGTAGGAGTGCTACAGCAAGCGGGATTAAGCGAAGTTTATTGCTTTGGCACAAACTTTGGCAGACCAATTGGTGTTAGTCTGCGCTGCTTTTTTCTTTTACCCCTTAGGTGACATGATGCAGTTGCACGAGCTAGTCAATACGTTTGGACAGGATTTACAACGCCGCTACGGAGAGAAGGTACACAAACTCACCCTGCATGGCGGTTTCAGCTGCCCAAACCGTGATGGCACGATTGGCCGTGGTGGTTGCACCTTCTGCAATGTTGCCTCGTTTGCCGATGAGCAGGCGCAATACCTGCCTATCCAGCAACAGCTTGCCCAGCGTGCCGGGGAGGTTAACCGAGCCAAGCGTTATCTGGCTTACTTTCAGGCCTACACCAGTACCTATGCCGAGGTGCAGACTCTCAAGGCAATGTACGAGGAAGCGCTGAAAGCGGCTGATATTGTCGGGCTGTGTGTCGGTACCCGGCCTGACTGCGTGCCGGATGCGGTGCTTGAGCTACTGGCCGGCTATCACCAGCAGGGTTATGAAATCTGGCTTGAGCTGGGGTTGCAGACCGCCAATGACAAGACCCTGAAGCGGATAAACCGCGGCCACGACTTTGCCTGTTACGAGAATATTGCCAAGCGGGCCAGGGCACTCGGAATTAAGGTGTGTACCCACCTGATTGTCGGGCTGCCGGGTGACAGCAAGGCGGATAACCTGGATACGATTGTCCGTACTGTCGCGGCGGGCACTGACGGTATCAAACTGCATCCGCTGCACATTGTCGAGGGAAGCAAGATGGGGCAGGCCTGGAAGGCCGGCAGGCTGGATGAGATCAGCCTGGAGTGCTACAGCGATATTGCCGCGGAGATGATCCGCCTGACGCCGCCGGAGGTGGTGTACCATAGGGTCTCTGCCAGTGCCCGGCGTCCTACCTTGCTGGCCCCTACCTGGTGCGAGAATCGCTGGCTGGCGATGACGGAAATTGGCCGCCGCCTTGATCAGGACGGCGCTCAGGGAAGTGCCCTGGAGCAGCCATTTATTTATCAGCCTGTTAAGTAGGATCTTGGTAGAAAGTAGAAATATGGTAGATTAGCAGGTGTCTAATAAGTAAATATTCAATTAATAGCATGCTGCCAGCCATTGCTCTAGATTCAGCCCGTTGCCCTGAACGCCAGTTAAGGACAACGGGTATTCAAGGGACCTCGATGACGTACAACCGGAAAAAAACAGGGAGTTTCCTCCGGAAACTATGCCGGATAACCCCTCTGGCACCGACACGCCTTTGCTTTGCCATTGCCAGCCTCTTTGCCCCGTTTCCGGGGTTGGCACTGGAAACGGTCGACAGCCTCAATAGTTCTATTCTCGTTTTTACCCTGGTGCTGATGGTCATTATTGTCGGGGGAGGGTTGATCGTATTGCTTTTGCACCATCTCGACTCTTCTTCCTTTCGTAAGCTGCACGCCTCCCTGACCTATATGCCGATAGCTGTTGCCATCATCCGGCGCAAAGACGGTGCCTTGTTGTATGGTAATAAGAGCTGTCGTGAATTACTTGGGATCCGCAAGCTGGGTGGCCGCTATTTATACCCTGATGAAATCAGCGCTCAGATGATGTTCGACTTTTTGCGTCCGTTCCCTTTTCGTCGCGGTTTTCGCAATGTGAGCGAAGAGTTACAGCTTGCCCGCGGGCGGACGCTGAAGCTGACGGTATCTGGTCAGTCAGTGAGGTATCAATGGCAGTCTGCCTGGCTGCTGTTTATCGTCAAACCACAGAAACCAACCCCGGCAACCAAACTGGAGCAAGAGCAGCGGGTCTTCCAGCAGGTCTTGAACTCGCTGGCCGAGCTGGTGTATTTCCAGGACAAGAGCGGTCATATCATTGGCACCAACCGGGCCTTTGATCGTTTCTGGCGCGGGCGAGTCAGCGAAGGGGTCATGGATGACGAGGACAACGTGAAAATCACCAATACCTCAAGCCATACCTGGACCACGGCTCCGGATGGCTCCAGCCGGTTGCTGGAGACCAATAAAACCTTGCTGATCGGCGATAACGGCGAGGCGATCGGCACCCTGAGCATCAGCCATGATGTGACAGACTGGCATGAGATGCAGGAAAGCCTGAAGCAGGAGATCGAGAAGCGCGAAATCACCGAGCAGGCGCTGGCCCAGCGCAATACGTTGCTGGACAGCATCATGAATGCCAGTACGGATCCGATTGGTCTCTATAATGAGCATGGCATTTATGTGGGGTGCAATGAACCGTTTGCCCGCTCGCTGGGCTTCAGACAGGAGGAGCTGCTGGGCAAGGCTGCTTCTGAGGTGCTTGAGCCGGATAAGTGGGAACTGTTTCAGGAAACCGATCAGCAGGTGCTCCGGGATGGCTTAGCGATGAAAATGGATGACTATGTGATTCTGGAGGACGGCACCCCTATCTGGTATGAAGTGGTGAAGTCGCCTTATCGCGATCCGACGGACGGAACCGCCGGGGTACTGGTGATGGCCCGTGACGTGACGGAGCGCAAGATGGCTGAGCAGCAGTTGGCCGATGCGATTATGGAACTGCAGGAGATGAGCTTTGTCGATAGCCTGACCAAGGTTGCCAACCGGCGTAGCTTTGACGAGCAGCTGCGCAAGCTCTGGCATAGCCATATACGGGAACAGAAGCCGCTGACCCTGATCCTTTGCGATATCGATAACTTTAAGGCGTTCAACGATAACTATGGTCACCAGCAAGGCGATTTTGCCTTGCGTGAAGTGGCGAAAGTCTTCCGCTCGGTCGTCAGGCGCGAGACGGACGAGGTTGCACGTTATGGCGGCGAAGAGTTTGCTTTCCTGCTGCCCAATACCGATATCAGAGGTGGTGAGGTGGTTGCCGAGAAAGTCCATCGGCATATGGCGGAAAAGGAGATCACTCACCATTATTCCGATGTCGATACCAAGCTGACCGTCAGTCTGGGCGTAGCCACTATTGTGCCGCTTCCCACCCAGGATTACGGTGACTTGGTCGAAATGGCGGATGTTGCCTTGTATAAGGCCAAGGCGGCCGGACGCAACTGTACTATGTCGATGTCTGACAGCGATTGTTAATACGATAGATCAACAGACAACCAAGCCTGCTCCTGCAGGCTTTTCTATAAATGGTATATCTGTGGGGCGAATCCTTTGGTTCTGCCGCCGGGACGATTATCATGGTTGAAGCCTTTCATTGGTAGGAATGAATAATGAAACAAATCAAAGTACTGGCCCAGTTCTATGTCGACTTGCTGGTTAAGCTCGGCATCGTACGGTTCAGTTTGTTGCTGGCGCTGGCCCTGGTGGCCCTGGCCGTTGTCGTACAGGTAGGTGTCACCCTGGTGTTGCAGGGCGAGGTACACGATATTGATATTGTGCGCTCGGTCTTTTTTGGCCTGCTTATCACGCCGTGGGCGGTGTATTTCTTATCGGTCGTCGTTGATCAGCTGGAAGACTCGCGCCAGCGCTTGTCCAAGCTGGTGACCAAGCTGGAGGAAATGCGTTCGCGGGATATGCAGCTCAACAAGCAGCTGCAGGACAACATCTCCCAGCTGAATCTCGAGATTGAAGAGCGGGAAAAAGCCGAGGAAGCCCGCCAGGTGGCAATGCAGGATCTGGAAAATGAAGTCTACCAGCGGGAGAATGCCCAGCTTGAGCTGGCTGAGCAGAGTGCGCTGCTGAAGTCCTTCCTCGATGCGTCGCCGGATCTGATTTACTACCGCAATGAAAAAGGCCAGTTTTCCGGCTGTAACCGGGCCATGGAAGAGCTGACGGACAGAACCGAGAAGCAGCTGGTAGGGCTGACTCCGTGGGATGTCTACAGCGAGGAGGTGGCCAGCAAGATCGTCGAGACCGATCAGCAGGTCTTTAACCAGAGTGTCTCGCTGACCTATGAACAATGGCTGGAATACCCGGATGGCCGCAAGGCTATTTTCGAGTTGCGGAAAGTGCCTTTCTACAGCCGTGACGGCCGTCGCCTGGGACTGATGGGCTTTGGCCGTGATATCACCGAGCGCAAGCAGTACCAGGATGCCCAGGAGAAGGCCAGCCGGGACAAGACGGCCTTTATCTCGACAATCAGCCATGAGCTGCGTACCCCGCTCAACGGTATTGTCGGGCTAAGCCGTATGTTGCTGGAAACGCGTCTCAACAAAGAGCAGCGCGGCTACATGCGCACTATCCATGTCAGTGCCATTACCCTGGGCAATATCTTTAATGACATTATCGATATGGATAAATCCGATCGCCGCCGTCTGGAGCTGCTGCCAAAACCTCTCGACTTCGAAGAGTTTGTCGTGGAGATGGAAAATATTTCCGGTTTGATGGCCGAACAGAAAGGATTGCGTTTTGATCTTGAGCGGCTGACGGATTTACCGCGCTGTATCGAGGTTGACAGTACCCGCCTGCGTCAGGTGCTGTGGAACCTGGTGAGCAACGCGACCAAGTTTACCAAGGACGGCGGTGTGGTCCTGTCGGTCAGCAGTGAGATAGTTGATCAGCAGGCCGAGATCACCTTTGAGGTGGAAGATAGCGGGATCGGTATTCCGTCATCTGAGCTTGATAAGATCTTTGCGATGTATTACCAGGTCAAGGAAGGCAGTGACAACCTTCATGCGGTGGGAACCGGTATCGGTCTGGCCGTGTCGCGCCAGCTGGTCCAGATGATGGGCGGGGATATTACGGTGTCCTCCGAGGTAGGCGAGGGCAGTACCTTCACCGTGACCATCCGCGTACCGCTGGTCGAGAAAGTGGAAGAGGAAGAGGTGATGCCAGCCACTCCTCAGGTCAGCCTGAATATCTTTATGGTGGAAGATATTGAACTGAATATTACGGTGGCCAAGGCGCTGCTGGAAAGCCTCGGCCATGAGGTAACTATCGCGATGCGTGGCGATGAGGCGCTGGAGAAGTTTGATCCCGAAGCCTATGATTTGGTATTACTCGATATTCAGCTGCCGGATATGTCCGGGTTTGATATTGCCCGAATATTGCGGGAGAAATATGACTATCTGCCTGCCCTGGTTGCGTTAACGGCCAATGTCATCAAGGATAAAGCGGAGTACTTGGAAAAGGGGATGGACGATGCGCTGAGCAAACCGTTAAGCGTGAAAGCGATTACGGAGGTGATCCAGCGCCTGGTGCTGACCTGCCCAATCGATGAGGATGAGGAAATGGAAGACCTGCAACCGGAGCCGGAAAATACGGGCTTGAGCGAGGATATGGTCAATCAGCTGCTGGATCTTGAGATGCTGAGTTCCTATGTTGAGATTGTTGGTACCAAACCCGTCTACGACAGCATTGCGATGTTTGAGGAGAAAATGCCGGAGTATATTGAGATCCTCGACTCCAACATGACCGCCAAGGACAAAGACGGCATCAAGTTTGAGGCTCATAAGATCAAAGGGGCGGCGGGATCGATTGGGTTGAAACATATCCAGCAGGTTGCCCAGAAAGCACAGTCGCCAGAGTTGCCGGCCTGGTGGGAGAACATTAATGACTGGGTCGATGAAATCAAGGACGGTTACCAGAACGATCTGAATGTGCTTAAAGGTTGGCTGGCAAGTCAGGAGAAATCATGATGAAGCTGAAATACGTTCTGTTGGTCGCAGGCAGTCTGCTGCTGGCTGCCTGTTCAGAGCCCGAGAAAACCGATGAGGCTACGCAGCCTGATACCGAGGTGCAGGCTCCGGTCACTGAAGGGGATGCTCCCGAGGCCGAGACTACTGAGACTGAGCAAGAAGCAGTGCCAGATTCCGAACCGGGCAAGGTCCCGCTGGCGACCGATGTCTGGCAGTCGCCTACTGAGCTGACCTTCGACGATACCACGGTGAGTCTTAGCAGTGACTTGTGGTTAAACAGCATGCCGCTTATCGGTGATGACGGTACCAAGCCGTCCAACCGGTTGCATGCGTCTGTGAAGCTGCAGACAAGTGATATGAAAACCTTGCCCAAGGGAATCGATATCTTCCAGGTGCTACTTGAGAGTGAGGGCAAGCAGTGGCTGGTGAAAGATAATCTTGAGATACGTGCAGAGGGCGAACTGACACTGGAAGTGGTACTGCGTGAAGGGCCGGAGTGGGCGCCGGGCAGCCGGGTCGATATTGCGGTGATCTTTTTGCTCGGAGGCGCTGAGCACATTATTGTCCAGCACGATGTGGCGCTGGGAGAGGTATTCTAGTTTCAGCAAAAAAGGCTCCATTCGGAGCCTTTTTTTACGGGGCGAGTTAACGAATTACTCTTCGTCCAGATCGCCGCAGAAGCGGTAGCCTTCACCGTGGATCGTAGCAATGATCTCTGGCGTATCGGCAACAGATTCGAAGTGCTTACGAATACGACGGATCGTAACGTCAACAGTACGGTCGTGTGGCTTCAGCTCACGGCCCGTCATTTTCTTCAGTAGCTCGGCACGGGTCTGGATCTTGCCTGGGTTTTCACAGAAGTGAAGCAGGGCACGGAACTCAGAGCGTGGTAGTTTGAACTGGTCGCCGCTAGGGCTCACCAATGAACGGCTGTTGATCTCAAGAGACCAGCCGTTGAACTCGTAGCGCTCAACCAGGCGCTTGTCTTCGGTTGGTAAACCTTGGTTCATCGCACGGGTTAGCAGGTTGCGAGCACGGATAGTCAGTTCACGCGGGTTGAATGGCTTGGTGATGTAATCATCAGCACCAATTTCAAGACCCAGGATCTTGTCAACTTCGTTATCACGGCCAGTCAGGAACATCAGTGCCATATCGCCTTGCTCGCGCAGTTCGCGTGCTAGCAGCAGGCCGTTTTTACCCGGCAGGTTGATATCCATGATAACTAGGTGAACTGGGTGTTCAGACAGCATCTGATGCATTTCTGCACCGTCGTTGGCTTCAAATACAGTATAACCCTCTGCCTCAAAGATGCTTTTCAGGGTATTACGTGTTACGTGCTCGTCTTCTACAATTAGAATGTGAGGGGTTTGCATTGGCAGTACCTAAATTTCTAAAAACGGAATCTGGTCAAAAACAGAATAGTTAAATTCTATAAAAAAAATTCACATACAGGCAAAGTATTGGACAAAATACATTTTCTAAGCTGAAAACTGCCTGTTTGGTACGCCATCCTTTATTCAGCGAGATGTTATCTTACAATCTGTACTGAAAAAGCCCGAAAATTAGGGGCATTGGCTACAATCTCCGTGGGATGGCGACGATTGTATGCACTTAACAGCTCGCTAACAATATTGCGGCTTTGTTTCGTGACTGCTTTTTGGCGCTTTCTTGATTTATATCAAACAGAATGAATGCTATTACGAGTCTTCAGTTTGTTTAACATTAGCTACAAAATACTACGTCGCACTGAAGGTAAAACTGAAAATGTGTGAAAACATCTCGTTATGGTGTAGCTACCAGGCTATTTTGTTCAAAGCCGAGCAACACCCTGTTTACCCTCGCTTTGCAATTCTAACAGCATTTAATCCCAGAAGCATTGTTCTTAATAACCCTGACAACCTAAAACGGAACGAATTACTGAAAATTGAGCTCCTAAGTATGACAAATGGGGTACAAAGGGTGACAACCAGTGCGCCGGACGGTAGCTGGCAGGAGATTGGCTTTGCCGCCGACATCACGATGGCAGAGGCTCGGCAGTTGGCCTGTCGCTGGCAGCAGAACGCATTTTACTGGGTTGAGCAGGGGGAGCTGCGTCTGGTGCCGGCCTTGATGACAGATGTAGCAATAACAAAACTGGGTGAAATCAAAGACTTTTTCTACACTGAGTAGAGGTGCGGTACTTGCTTTGAAGACAAAGGAGAGTGTGATGCTAGATTTACTACCCGATTTGTGTGATCGCTTTGGACAGGATGTTCGTTGGCTACCTCTGACAATGCAGGACTACGGCGGCAGAAAGGTCTTTTATGGCGAAGTGGTGACCCTGCGCTGCTTCGAGGATAACAGCCTGGTACGAGATATTGTCTCAGAAGACGGCACCGGCAAAGTTTTGTTTATCGATGGTCACGGCTCCTGCCGGCTGGCCCTGCTGGGCGATCAGCTGGCCCTGTTAGCCCAGAAGAATCACTGGGAAGGCATCGTGGTGAATGGGGCGGCGCGAGACGTCGGCACCCTGGCCACCATGGATATCGGGGTGAAGGCGCTGGCGACCTGTCCGCTCAAAACGGAGAAAAGGCAAACCGGCGATCGCAATGTCACCCTGACCGTTGCCCATACCATGGTGTATCCGGGGGATATGCTGTATGCCGATCTGAACGGGATTTTGCTGAGCCAGAAGCCGCTGGATCTCTCGTTTCTTGATGCGGGGGAGTAAATTCACCGCCGGCAACCGTTGAACGCACAGCTAACGAATATAGGCATCCGGTGCTTGTATTCGTTGAGCTAAATGGGCGGAGGGGGCTAGAAGCGAAACCCGATGCCCAGTTGGTAGATTTGTTCCAGTGCCTCGTAGTCGACGGTCGCATGAAGGTTTACCCGTTCGGTAACCTCATACTGGCTTGACACTTCTACACCCATCACTGTGTCTTTCTGGACGGTTTCAGAGGTTAATGCACTTTGCAGGCTGATTTTCGGCGTAAAACTGTATTTCACCCCGGAGAGTAGTCCGCGGGTGGCAGCCTGGGCCTGGTTGCCTGATTTAAGACGTGTACTGAGATAGAGCTCGGTGTTATCACTCAGGGAATAGGCATAGCCGCTGTCGATCTGCCAGACATCGAACTGTTCGGCACTTTTAGACTGGGACGACATAAACCAGCCGGAAGAATCGACATTCTGTCCGATCAGGCTAAAGAGTCCTTTTTCTGCTGCTGTTGTTGGTAATGCCACTACCAGCAGGGCAACTGTGATCAGCAAGTTTTTCATTGCGCCACCATCCCTGTGTCTTGTTATTGTTTATGATTCTATTTTTATGCTGTGCTGGTCATAGTCAGCCTTATCAATATTAGGACAGAATTCTTAAGATTGGTACGCATTAATTGCTCTTATGAGATATTAGGCATAGCAATTTTGTTATCCGCTCTGTTATCCGCCCTTTTAGGATCCGTTCCTGGATCTATTTTCTAAGCCGCTGCTTGTTGCTGTAGGGGTACACGTCCTCATACTGGCCGTTGGTTATATTTTGCTGCAGCTGCTGCCAGTAGCTGGCCTCAAACAGATCGCTGTGAAGTTCATTGAACAAGGCCCTGACGGTCGGGTTGATCAATAGAAATGTCCGAAACTCTTCCGGGAAGACATCATTGACCCCCACGCTATACCAGGGTTCGGCTGCCATCTCGTCCTCCGGGTAGCGGGGAGGCGGGATCTTGCGGAAGTTCATTTCGGTCATATAGCTAATTTCATCGTAGTCGTAGAACACCACCCGTTTGTGCCGGGTGACGCCAAAGTTTTTAAATAGCATATCGCCGGGGAAAATATTGGCCGCGGCCAATTGCTTGATGGCCTTGCCGTACTCGTCGACCGCATGGCGAAGCTCCTGCTCATTGGCCTGCTCGATATAGATATTAAACGGGATCATGCGCCGTTCGGTATACAGGTGCTTGATAATGATCTGATCATCCGTGACTTTGATGATCGACGGAGCCACCTCGAGCAACTCCTCCAGCAGCTCATCGCTGAACCGGTGACGTTCGAAGGAAAAGTTGCGGTATTCCTGGGTATCGGCCATCCGGCCTACCCGGTCGTGCTCCTTGACCAGCTTGTATTTCTCCCTGACCGTGGCGTGGCAGATATCTTTTTGCGGCGCAAATTTGTCCTTGATGATCTTGAACACAAAGTCATACGAGGGCAGGGTGAATACAGACATCACCATCCCCTTGATCCCCGGGGCCGAAATAAACTGATCGTCGGAGTGTTCTACGTGGTGGAGAAACTCCCGGTATAGCTCGGTTTTGCCATGCTTTTGACAGCCGATAGCGGTATAGAGTTCGGCTTTGGTCTTGTTGGGGATCAGCTCGGCCAGAAAACGAACCAGAGCGGCAGGGGCCGGGGCATAGACCATGAAGTAGGAGCGGGCAAAGCCGAAGATAATGCTGACGTTGTCGACATGGAACAGGCAGGCATCGATATACAGCTCCCTGCTGCTGTTATTGAGCACGGGCAATACCAGCGGTACCGTACGGTTATCGTTGAGATAAATCCGGCCGATCAGGTAGGCTGCCTTGTTGCGGTAGAAGGGCTCCCGGATCATTTCTATGACCGGAGCGTTGCCTAGCGTGGAGCCCAGATCGTTTTGCAGACGCTGGACAATAAGGTCGATATCTCGATTCTTGTCTTCCCAGCTTAAGGCAAACGGGGTGTCGTCCAGCATTCTCTCGAGCACGCTTTTCAGCCCGTTGCCGTTATTGTAGATGCGAGTGAGCGAGGTCGGGTAGGTTGGAATTCGCCCTTCCTGCGAGCTGTGGACGAACAGTTTGTCCCGGTTGATGTTGCGGTGTTCGAAGATCCGGCAGTAGACGGAATTGAAAAAGCTCTCTGCAATGTCATATCGCGGGTAGTCTAACAGGAGATCTTCGTAGGCCGACTTCACTGCCATGAGAAAGGTCCGGTTGGCATAACGCTCGCCGAGCATGATCTGGATTTGGCTGGTGACCAGCCCGACATGATGATCGTAAAAACTGATCCGTTTTTTGAGAGCCTGATGGACGGCAGGCCAGTTTTGGTTTTCAAAACGTTCCTGGGCACCGGCGGTGACATCCAGAAATCGGCCATACATGGCATCAAAGCCTTGCAAAATTGTGTGGGCTACTAGCTGTTCCATTACTGCTGCCATTCGGGATCCCTCCGAACTAAAGAGTAGACAGAGAATATAAATTTTCTGTCTCAAATTTGGCTAATTATTATTCATCATAAACACTACTATGCAACGCTGCACGCTTAACTTCAATCTATCCCCTGTTTTTTTATTCCTTTTAGCGATTGATAACGTGGGTGTTTTGTCACCTATTTGTTAGCAGCTTATTCGAGAAATGCAAAAAAGCTTGTTGAC
The DNA here is from genome assembly GCF_009910675.1 of Photobacterium alginatilyticum. Lineage (GTDB taxonomy): Bacteria > Pseudomonadota > Gammaproteobacteria > Enterobacterales > Vibrionaceae > Photobacterium > Photobacterium alginatilyticum. The sequence continues at coordinate 81,545 of NZ_RSEJ01000005.1, forward strand.
TCAGCCAGTGGAATCAGGTAAACGTTAAGTAATACAGAATATTGGCTAAACCTAAGGCTATTATGTTTTCAGCGATCAGCATTACCACCACCATTATTATTACCGGCACCATGCGTGTTGGGGCGGGCTGATACGCATAAGATTTGAGAAAAAAGCCCGCACTCAAAAAGTGCGGGCTTTTTTTTACCTTTTAATTTGGAATATTGTTTGCTCACACCAGCGCGAGTTATGCGGTTCGGTCGTCAGTGAATCAGGAAGTTGGAGTAGGGAATGCGAGTATTAAAGTTTGGTGGTTCATCATTGGCAGATGCGGACCGTTTTTCACGGGCAGCAGATATCATTGCCAACAATGCCCAGCAGGGCGAGGTATCGGTGGTGCTGTCGGCACCGGGGAAAGTAACCAACAAATTGGTCTCGGTTATTGAAAGCACCGTTAACACCGGCGAAGCCGAGTTGCAGATTGCGGATCTGGAAGCGGTATTCAAAGAGTTGTTTGCCGGTTTGCTGGAACTGGAGCCTAAGTTCGACAAAGCCTTGCTCGATGCCAAACTGACCAGCTCGCTGGGCCAGCTGAGGCAGTATGTTCATGGCATGAAGCTGTTGGGGCTATGCCCGGACAATGTTTATGCCAAGGTGATCAGCAAGGGGGAGCGCCTGTCCATCGTGGCGATGAAGGCCATGCTTGAGGCCAAGGGCCAGCCTGCCAGCCTGATCAATCCTGTCGAACGCCTGCTGGCGCATGGGGACTACCTCGAAGCCCATGTCGATATCGAAGTCTCGACCAATAACTTCAAGCAAGATCCGCTGGCCGAGGGGCATGTCCATATCATGCCTGGCTTTACTGCCGGTAACGAGAAAGGTGAGCTGGTTACCCTGGGACGAAACGGTTCGGATTACTCCGCGGCCGTACTGGCAGCTTGTCTGCGTGCCGAGTGCTGTGAAATCTGGACCGATGTCGATGGTGTCTACAGCTGCGATCCGCGCCTGGTACCGGATGCCCGACTGCTCAAGTCCCTTAGTTACCAGGAAGCCATGGAGCTGTCTTACTTTGGTGCCTCGGTACTTCACCCGAAAACAATTGCACCGATTGCCCAGTTCCAGATTCCCTGCCTGATCAAAAACAGTTTCAACCCGCAGGGTGCCGGTAGCCTGATTGGCTTGGACACCGGTGAAGACAAGCTCGATATCAAAGGCATTACGACGCTGAAAGATCTGACCATGGTCAATGTCTCCGGTCCGGGGATGAAAGGCATGGTCGGCATGGCGGCGCGGGTCTTTGGCGCGATGTCGGCAGCCAGTGTGTCAATTGTCTTGATCACCCAGTCTTCCTCGGAGTACAGCATCAGCTTCTGTATAGAAAGCGAAGACAAGGCGACTGCGCAGCAGGCCTTGCAGAACAACTTTGAGCTGGAGCTCAAGGAAGGCCTGCTGGAGCCGGTCGAGTTTCTTGATGACTTGGCTATCGTGACCCTGGTCGGTGACGGTATGCGTACTTCTCGCGGTGTGGCCTCGCGTTTCTTCACCTCGCTGGCAGAGGTTGACGTCAATATTATCGCGATTGCGCAGGGGTCGTCGGAGCGCGCTATTTCGGCAGTGATCCCGGTGGCCAAAGTCTCCGAAGCGGTCAAGGCCTGTCACGAGAACCTGTTTAACAGTAAGCATTTCCTCGATGTTTTCGTGATTGGTGTCGGCGGTGTCGGCGGCGAGCTGGTGGATCAGGTACGTCGTCAGCAAGAGAAACTGGCTGACAACGGCATTGTGATCCGGGTCTGCGGGCTGGCAAACAGCAGTGGCCTGCTGCTCGACAGCAACGGCCTGCCGCTGGACAACTGGCGTGATCTGATGGGACAGGCCAGCGAGCCGCTGAGCCTGGCACGGATGATCCAGCTGGTGCAGCGTCACCATATTATCAACCCGGTGATCATCGACTGTACCTCTGATCAGGGCATCGCCGAGCAATATGCCGATTACCTGGCGGCCGGATTCCATGTGATCACCCCGAACAAGAAAGCCAATACCGCCAGCATGGCCTACTACCATCAGCTACGGCAGGCGGCGCGTTCGACTCGCCGTAAGTTCATGTATGACACTACGGTGGGTGCAGGTCTGCCGGTTATCGAGAACCTGCAGAATCTGATGGCTGCCGGTGACGAGCTGGAGCGTTTCTCGGGAATTCTGTCTGGCTCATTGTCCTACATCTTCGGTAAGCTGGACGAGGGCATGAGCTTTAGCGAAGCCACAACCGTGGCGCGCAATAACGGCTTTACCGAGCCGGATCCGCGTGATGACCTGTCTGGTATGGATGTGGCGCGTAAACTGTTGATTTTGGCTCGTGAGGCCGGGTTATCACTGGAACTTGACGATGTCGTTGTCGAGCAGGCGCTGCCGCCGGGCTTCGATGCCGAAGGATCGGTTGATGACTTTATGGCCCGTCTGCCAGAGGCTGATGCCTACTTTGGCCAGCTGTCAGCCGATGCTGCCAAAGAAGGTAAGGTATTGCGCTATGTCGGTGAGATTGACAACGGTTGCTGCTCGGTGAAAATTGCCGCTGTAAATCCGGATGACCCGATGTTTAAAATCAAGGACGGTGAAAATGCCCTGGCATTCTACAGCCGTTACTATCAACCAATTCCTTTGGTGCTGCGCGGCTACGGTGCCGGTACCGAAGTGACTGCCGCCGGTGTGTTTGCCGATTTGATGCGTACATTAGGCTGGAAGCTAGGAGTCTAACAATGAGTGTTGTAGTTTATGCGCCAGCATCGATTGGCAATGTGAGTGTCGGTTTTGACGTACTGGGGGCCGCCGTGTCCCCGGTCGATGGTTCTTTGCTTGGCGACCGGGTCAAGGTAGCCGCTGGCGATCAGCCGTTTTCGTTGGCGTGCGTGGGGAATTTTGTCGCCAAACTGCCTCAGGTAGCCGAGGAAAACATTGTCTACCGCTGCTGGCAGGTCTATGGCCGTGAACTGGACAAGAAAGGGCTACAACTTAAGCCCGTTGCCATGACGCTTGAGAAGAACATGCCGATTGGTTCGGGGCTGGGCTCCAGTGCCTGCTCGGTAGTTGCCGCGCTGGATGCACTCAACCGTTACCACGATATGCCTCTTGACGAGACCGAGCTGCTGGCATTGATGGGCGAGATGGAGGCGGAGATTTCCGGCAGCCTGCACTATGATAATGTGGCACCGTGCTATCTGGGTGGCCTGCAGTTTATGGTGGAAGAGCTGGGGATCATCAGCCAGTCGGTGCCGTGCTTTGATGACTGGTACTGGGTGATGGCCTATCCCGGCATCAAGGTGCCGACGGCAGAGGCGCGGGCGATTTTACCGTCGCAGTACCGCCGCCAGGATATTATTGCCCACGGGCGTTATCTGGGCGGTTTTATTCATGCCTGCCACTCGCAGCAGCCGGAACTGGCAGCGACAATGATCAAAGACGTGGTAGCAGAACCGTATCGCGAAAGGCTGCTGCCGGGCTTTGCCGAAGCACGCCAGTACGCCCTGGAAGCCGGTGCCCTCGCAAGTGGTATTTCCGGCTCGGGCCCGACTATGTTCAGTGTCTGCAATGACATTGAGGTGGCCAAACGTATTGCACGTTGGCTCGAAGAGCATTATGTTCAGAATGAAGATGGATTCGTTCATGTTTGTCGTCTTGACGAGCAGGGATCAAAAGTAACAGGAAGTGAGCTATAACAATGAAGTTGTATAACCTAAAAGAACATCAGGAACAGGTTTCGTTTGGTCAGGCAGTCCGTCAGGGCCTCGGGCGCAACCAGGGACTCTTTTTCCCTTCTGAGCTACCTGAGCTGGGCGATGTTGATGCCTTGCTGGAGATGGATTTTGTCAGCCGCAGCAGCAAGATCCTCTCGGCCTTCATTGGAGAAGAGCTCGCTGATGAAACCGTCGCCCAGATGGTTGGCAATGCCTTTCAGTTCCCGGCACCGGTTGCCAAGGTGAAAGACGGGGTGTATGCCCTTGAGTTATTCCATGGCCCGACACTGGCGTTCAAGGATTTTGGCGGCCGCTTTATGGCACAGTCACTGGCGGCAGTCACAGACAGCGACGGCCAGATCACCATTCTTACCGCGACATCGGGTGATACAGGGGCAGCGGTGGCTCACGCCTTCTACGGAATGGACAACATCAAGGTGGTGATCCTGTACCCGAAAGGCAAGATCAGCCCGTTGCAGGAAAAGCTGTTTTGTACCCTGGGGGGCAATATCAGCACCGTCGCGGTTAACGGTACCTTCGATGATTGTCAGGCGCTGGTGAAGCAGGCGTTTGATGACGAAGCCCTGCGTCAGGAAGTGGGTCTTAACTCGGCCAACTCCATCAATATCAGCCGTCTGATGGCCCAGATTTGTTATTACTTCGAGGCGGTATCACAGCTGCCTAAAGCCGAGCGCGACAACCTGGTGGTTGCAGTGCCTAGCGGTAACTTCGGTAACCTGACGGCGGGTTTGCTGGCTAAATCTCTCGGCTTGCCGGTGAAGCGCTTTATTGCGGCGACCAACGTCAACGATACGGTGCCACGTTACCTCCAAAATGGCGAGTGGGCACCAGAGCCGACGATCCCGACGATTTCCAATGCCATGGATGTGAGCCAGCCAAACAACTGGCCGCGTATTGAAGAGCTTTGCAAGCTAAAAGGCTGGGGACTTGGTGAACTGGGTTATGGTGCGGTTACTGATGAGCAGACGGCTGAAACGCTACGCCAGATGGATGCCGAAGGCTACTTGTGTGAACCGCATGGTGCTATTGCCTATCGAATCCTGAACGAGCAGCTTGAAGAGGGCGAAACCGGTATGTTCCTGTGTACGGCCCATCCGGCGAAGTTCAAGGAAGTGGTTGATGAGATCCTTGAAAAAGACATCGAACTGCCGGCACCGTTGGCCAAGCACAACGCCATGGAACTGCTGTCGCTAGAGCGTGACAATGATTTTGAACAGCTGAAGGCGGTGCTGAGAAGCGTTCAGGATTAAGATTTATTTGTTGTTGTCGGGTGCGGGATAACCGGAGCCGACAAGAGCCAATAAAAAGAAAGGTAGCCGAGGGGAAGTATGAGCTTTCCGGCTACCTTTTTTATTGCGTTTTTTATTTTGCGTTATCGACTTTAGCTTTCTTCTTGGACTTGCGGGGCTGATTCTGTCTCAGGCTGGCGCTTGGCAAATTTGTTCACCCACAGGGAAATAGCACCGTCCCCGGTGATGTTACAGGCGGTACCGAAGCTGTCCTGTGCCATATACAGGGCTATCATCAGAGCCAGTTCTGCCTCGCCGAATCCCAGCATGCTTGCCATCAATCCCAGCGCGGCCATCACCGCACCACCCGGCGCACCCGGTGCGGCAATCATTGTAATACCCAGCATCATGATAAACGGCAGCATATCCATCAAAGACGGAATGGCAATATGCTGACTCAGTGCCATGACAGCCGTTGAGCAGGTAACCAGCGTGATGGTCGAGCCTGATAGGTGGATGGTGGCACACAGTGGGATCGTGAAGTTAGCGATGGAGTCATCGACGCCATTTGCCTTGGTCTGACGCAGAGTAACAGGGATTGTAGCGGCAGAAGACATCGTGCCTATCGCGGTGAAATAAGCCGGCAGCATGTTTTTGATCAGTTTCACCGGAGATTGGCCGACGGCCATACCGGTAATCGTGTACTGGATTGTGATCCAGATCCAATGCATGAAAATGGCAAGTGCCAGTACCACCCCGAAGGTTTTCAGGGTGGTAAAGACCGTGCCTTCGGCTGACATTTCGGCAAAGACGCCAGCAATATAGAACGGCAGCAACGGAATGATCACCTTGGCCAGCAGCAGGTCGATGACCCCGCGCCCTTCCTCGGCAAGGGCTTTCAGCTGCGTGCTGTTGGTAATGCTGATACCCAAGCCAAACAAGAAGGCGGTGGCCAGGGCTGTCATCACCCCGAAGAGTGGTGGAATTTCCAGATTGATATAGCTCGCGAGTTTATCCGATGCATCCGAAGCGGCTGCGGCTGGCTCTGGCAGACCGGCAATAACCAGGCTGGCGACGAGAAAAGCCAGGCTGCCGGCAATGATGGTCGACCCGTATGATAGTGCGACGGTTTTGCCTAATAACGACCCAGAGTTTTTTGGCAGACTGGCAATACCGCTGGTGATATAGAAAAGGATAATTAGGGGAATAGTGAATCCAATGAGTTGTCCGCCGAGTAGTTTCACTGTGAGCAGGACACGAATGATTGCATCGGGGGCAAAAAATCCGAGTAGGATACCGACCAAAATACCTGTAATTAGTTTTAGTATTAACTTCATTAAGCTGGCTCCTGATATGTGTGTTTGAATGACTCCATCAGTTGGCATTGTCTGCTGAATCGATAACTGGTCTCGGCAGGCAATGCTGACAATGTACGCAAATGCTGGTCATAATGTCTAAGTTTTGGTCAGAAGTGAGAGGTATATATCAAACTTGTTGTGCGTTTGTAGTTGAATATAAACTAAACAAAAGAAGGGGAATTGATGAATTTGGGGCAGAAATGGCTTATCGGCAGAGACAAAAAACGGCACCTGAAGTGCCGTTTTATTATCGATTACTTACCAGCGATTATAGGCTGTTAGTAAAGGTACGAGCGATAACATCGCGCTGCTGCTCAGTTGTCAGCGAGTTGAAACGTACCGCATAGCCTGAAACACGGATAGTTAGCTGTGGGTATTTTTCTGGGTGCTTGGCAGCATCTTCCAGTGTTTCGCGCTTAAGAACATTAACGTTCAGGTGCTGACCGCCTTCGATTTTTGCAGGTGCTTCGATTGGCAGCTCGCGGTACTCGATGTCGCCCAGATCAGAAGTAGCTACGATTTGATCGGCCTCGAAACCCGCTTTTGCACTTACGCAACGCGCTTCATTTTTCTCGCCGTCCAGCAGCCAAATTGAATTCAGTAGATCGTCGTTTGCAGCTTTGGTGATTTGAATACCTGTGATCATGACTTACTCCTCCGAAGGATGTCGTTAATTTTTTCGATTTTGTGTCGAGCTGGGTATTATATATCTCGTTAACCCGAGATTGGTATTGATTTAGATCAAAAAACAACAAAAAACCTTTAATTAACTAGGGCTGTTTTCTTGAGCTAGGTCAACTAAGCTTTATATTTATTGGTTATTTATCTGAATTTTATATATTCAAAAATATTTGAATTGATCAAATGTAGTAAAATTACAACAATTTATTGCGTGTACAATCACGGCTGGTCGCAATAATGTGGCCGATATCAGATCATTTTGTAGTGGAAAACGTTTGAAAATAACGCTGTCCGCCAACAACAACGCAGTAGCAGAAGGTAGAGCAATGAAGTTAATTGGGGCGCATGTATCAGCCGCCGGTGGGGTATTTAATGCCCCGCAAAATGCCGCCAGCATAGGTGCAAATGCATTTGCACTTTTTACCAAAAATCAGCGCCAGTGGGTTGCCAAGCCGTTGGAGGAAGATGTGATCCTTGCGTTCAAGGCGCGCTGTCAGCAATACGGGTTTTCACCGGACGCAATTTTGCCCCATGACTCGTACCTGATTAACCTGGGATCACCGGAAGCAGAGAAGCTGGAAAAGTCGCGTAATGCGTTTATTGATGAAATGCAGCGCTGCCGGCAACTGGGGCTGACCCTGCTTAACTTCCACCCGGGGAGCCATCTCAAGAAGATCTCCGAGCGTGATTGCCTGGCACTGATTGCCGAGTCGATTAATCTGGCCCACCAAGAGGTACCGGAGGTTGTTGCTGTGATTGAAAACACCGCTGGCCAGGGCAGCAACCTGGGCTGGCGATTTGAACACCTTGCCGAAATCATTGAGCAGGTCGAAGACAAGACACGGGTCGGGGTGTGTATCGATACCTGCCATACGTTTGCCGCCGGTTACGATCTGCGTACTGAAGCGGCGACCGAGGCAACGTTTGCTGAGTTTGACCAGGTGGTTGGCATGGATTATCTGCGCGGTATGCACCTGAATGACTCTAAGGGAGGGCTGGGCAGCCGACTTGATCGCCACCATAGCCTGGGTGAAGGAGAGATTGGCTGGGACTGTTTTCGGTTTCTGATGCAGGATCAGCGTTTTGACGGTATTCCGCTGGTATTGGAGACCATTAATCCGGAGATCTGGCAGCAAGAGATCAATACGCTTCGTTCGTTTGTGCCGCAATAGGCCGGCATCTTTTCGCAGTACGCGGTCGCACCTAAACTGGGCATCTGCCCGTATTGGGTGCGGTTCTCTTCGGTATATAATATAGTTGCCATAAATATAATTTGTTGATTATTAAGTGTTATTTCTCGTTGTTGATTTTTTGGCATCGATCTTTCATAGCTTGGTATGAACCTAATTTTATTTGTAGAAAGGCCTTGGAGGCTATTATGAATACCGACATGATGATCTTGTATATTGGCTATGCAATGCGGTTTCCCCAGGCGAATCGCCCTGTTCAAGGGCGAGGTCACTGGCGGACACCGACTCAGCACCATAACCATCATACGCCCGAGCAGAAGTAGGCTGTGAGGTGTCAGAGTGATTGCTCCTGAGGGCAGGCCGTATTTCATTATTCGTTGAAAGGGGATTAAAATAAGCGGCTTAGTTTAGTATCAGGAGCAAGCAATGAGCCAAGTGATGACCTGGCAGGCGCTTATCCGCCAAGAGCGGGAGCTGCCTTATTTTCAACATATCGAGCAGTTTGTCGCCGCCGAGCGCGCAGCGGGTAAAGTGATCTTCCCGCCAGAACAAGATGTATTCAGTGCTTTTGATACCACCCCGTTTGAAGATGTCAGAGTGGTTATACTCGGGCAGGACCCATATCATGGTCCGGATCAGGCTCATGGGTTGAGTTTTTCTGTGCGCCCCGGTATCAAGACACCGCCTTCCTTGGCCAATATGTATAAAGAGCTGGCCACCGATCTTCCGGACTTTTCGATACCGCAGCACGGTTATCTTCAGCACTGGGCACGCCAGGGTGTGTTGCTGCTGAACACTGTCCTTACCGTCGAGCAGGGCAAAGCGCATTCACATGCCAAAATTGGCTGGGAGACGTTTACCGACCGGGTGATTGAAGAGTTGGATCAACAGCTTGACGGGGTGGTTTTTCTGTTATGGGGATCGCATGCACAGAAAAAGGGAAAGAAAATAAACACTGGCAAACACCATGTCCTGACCTCTGCTCACCCCTCTCCGTTGTCAGCTTATCGCGGATTCTTTGGCTGCAAGCATTTCTCCCAGACCAATATGTTACTTGAGCAGATGAATAAACCAGCAATAGATTGGAAGTTAGAAGATTGTATCTGATTGGGTGGAATGTGAACTTTTTGTAACTAAAATGAATGTTAAGTAATCAGGATCAAAGCGACTTTGCCCTGTTCGGCTTACACTCAAAATAATGTTTAAGGAAGAATATTTGGGAGGGAGCTATGATGTTGGAGAGTATTCACACTGAGCATGGCTATATTAACCGGTTGCTGAACATCCTGAAGCAAAAGCTGGTTGCGATTCAAAATGGCAAGCCGGTGAATTACAGTTTGATTAAAGACATCGTCGAATATTTGCAAAAGCACGCTGAGTGTTGCCATCACCCGAAAGAAGATCTGCTGTATCGCTATTATCAGTCTCATTATGCACATTGTGGCGAAATGCAAAGCCTGGAGGCCGAACATAAGGAATTGGCCAAGCTAACCCATGAGTTCGCCGATGCCGTGGACATGATCTTGATGGATGCGGTCATCCCCCTTGATGTCTTTGCCGAGAAGCTCAACACTTTTGTGGCAAGGCAAAAAGCCCACCTGGAGTTTGAGGAAAAGCATGTTCTTCCTTTGATCCGCAAAACGTTTACGGCCGAAGACTGGATTGCCGTATCGGCTGAATACCAAGAGTGCGATTGTGATCCGCTATTCGGAGACAAGGTGTCAGAGCGTTACCGTAACCTGGCAGAACGACTGAGTGTATAGCTCGCGACAATTCAGGCAGGTTCCCTGAGCGGATAGAAAAAGCACCGGTATAACACCGGTGCTTTTTAGCGTTGATGAGTGAATTAACCGATATCGATATCGTCGGAATAGTCGCGGAACATATCAATATCTTCTAATTCTTTACGAAGTCTCTGCTTGTCCTTGAGAGCTTCAATTTCACGCCACTTACGCTTGACGGGTTTGCTGCGTGCAGCACGGCGCGGTGTATCTGTTGCAAGAATGTCATCGAATGCAAAGCTATCCATAGAGCACCTCTTTCCTTACCAGATTGGTCACTAATTAAATATCATATCGGCAATTAAAATAAAATTGACCTGTTTCGCATTTGTTATCTAATTATGAACTTTTTATGAGTGCTACTTCGCAGTTAGCACTTGGTTGATTAAAAAATGGTCGATTTTAAACTCAAATGCTCGAAGGAAAAGAAGCGCTTTTCAGGCTGTCCAAATCGGGCTGCTCCTGAAGAGCATTATCGCTTTCTCAGCCAATATTGATAGGACAAGAAGGTTTAACCGGGGCCGGGTAGAAGAATATGCGGACAGGATAACGAGAGGGCGAAAATAGTGTGCTAGGCCAGGGTAACGGTGTTGTCACTATTCATTGAAATTGTTAATAATTTTCATTTAAGCACTTGAATATAATGCGTATCGGCAAGGCGTAAATGTGCTTATATTCCATTTGTGCATATTGATTTTTAGCCAATATCTTTGCATGATCATATGCCATCTGCAGTGATACAACACTGATAAGCTGCATTCAGGTAGCACATAATCGTGAGGTTTAGCGAATCGTGTACCTGTCATTTACCACATAAAAAAGAACGTCTAAGGTTGTAACAACAGGCAACCCTATTATTTTTTGATTATATTCAGCACCATTGGAAAATGTGCTGGAAATAGTCCTTTGTATCATTTTCGAGGGGTATACGTGTCAAGCCAGATTAATTTTCTAAACGATCTGTTATGGGGCTCCGTGCTCATTTACTTGCTGATTGGGGTGGGTATTTTTTTCACCTATCGCCTGGGGTTTATTCAGTTCAGGCATTTCGGCCATATGTTCAGCGTCATGAAAAACAGCCGTAAATCGGACAAGGCCGGGATTTCTTCCTTTCAGGCACTGTGTACCAGTTTGGCTGCACGGGTGGGAACTGGCAATATGGCCGGGGTTGCGGTGGCTCTGACCCTCGGGGGGCCGGGGGCTATTTTCTGGATGTGGCTGATTGCCATGCTGGGCATGGCGACGGCCTTTGCCGAGAGTGCGCTGGCGCAGCTGTACAAGACTCGTGATGATGACGGTAACTACCGGGGCGGGCCAGCCTACTATATGGAAAAAGGCCTCGGCATGCGCTGGATGGGTGTGGTGTTCTCGATTTTCCTGATCATTGCATTCGGGCTGGTGTTTAACTCGGTGCAGGCCAACTCCATTACCCTGGCGATGAATGTGGCGTTCGGCTGGAACCCGACTTATGTCGGTGTGGTGCTGGTGCTGATGGCCGGGGTGATTATTTTTGGCGGGCTGCGGGCGATCGCACGTACCGCAGAGATCCTGGTACCGGCAATGGCGCTGTGTTACCTGGTGCTGGCACTCTTTATTATGTTTACCAACCTGGGCAAGCTGCCAGATGTCTTGCTGATGATTTTCCGCAGTGCCTTTGGCCTCGAAGAAGCGGCCTCGGGCGCGCTGGGCTACTCCATTGCCCAGGGCATGATCAATGGCCTGAAGCGTGGCTTGTTCTCCAATGAAGCGGGGATGGGCTCGGCGCCCAATGCAGCAGCATCGGCGACACCCTATCCGCCTCACCCTGCCTCGCAGGGCTATGTGCAGATGCTCGGGGTCTTTATGGATACCATAGTGATCTGCTCGGCAACCGTCGCCATTATTCTGATGTCTGGCGAGTATGTACCACACGGCGAGATCACCGGTATCGAGCTGACACAGCGTGCGCTTAGCTCGCAGGTCGGAAGCTGGGGCTCGGTCTTTATTGCCGTTGCGATCTTTTTCTTTGCTTTCACCTCGCTGGTCGCCAATTACTCGTATGCCGAAACCAACCTGATCTTCCTCGAGCATAACCATAAAGCGGGCCTGACAGTATTTAGGATCGTGGTGCTGGGGATGGTGATGTTTGGTGCCGTGGCGGATCTTCCGACCGTGTGGGCGATGGCCGATGTCTCGATGGGGATGATGGCGATCATCAACCTGATTGCTATCGTGCTGTTGTCGGGCACCGTGGTAAAGCTGGCCCGGGACTACAACAAGCAGTTGTCGCTGGGTAAAGTGCCGACGTTTGATAGCAACGACTATCCGGAGCTGCATGCCCAGTTGGAAGAAGGGATTTGGGATCAGTCTGACAAACGTTGATTGGTCCTGCCTATCAGAAAAATAACCACAGCCACGCGACTATCGCGTGGTTTTTTTTTGCATCAGTGTTAATCTTTCGTGCAGTTAGCCTTAATGGGAATAAAGCCTTATGTTAATTGTGGTTTCTCCAGCAAAAACACTTGATTACGAATCGCCTCTGGCAACACAGACCTATACCCAGCCAGCGCTGACTGAGCACGCAGCAGAGCTTATCGAGGTGTGCCGGGAACTGACACCGATGGACATAGCCAGCCTGATGAAGGTCAGTGACAAAATCGCCGGGTTGAATGCGGCTCGTTTTGCTGAGTGGCAGCCAGAGTTTACGACCGAGAATGCGCGTCAGGCTATTCTGGCCTTCAAAGGCGACGTCTATACCGGACTGGCAGCAGAAACCCTGACTGAAGAAGGTTTTGCCTATGCCCAGCAGCATCTTCGCATGCTATCAGGCTTGTACGGGTTGCTGCGCCCGCTGGATTTGATGCAGCCGTATCGCCTGGAAATGGGAACCAAGCTTGCCAACCCGCGAGGCACCAACCTGTACCAGTTCTGGGGCGATATCATTACCGACAAACTGAATGCCGCGCTGGCCGAGCAGGGTGACAAGATACTGGTTAACCTGGCCTCGAATGAGTACTTCAAGTCGGTGAAACCGAAGAAGCTGGATGCCCAGCTGATCACCCCGGTATTCAAGGATTGCAAGAACGGCAATTACAAGGTGATTAGCTTCTATGCCAAGAAAGCGCGTGGCATGATGGCCCGCTATATTATTGATAATAAGATTAACTCGGTGGAAGACCTGAAGCAGTTTGATGTGGCGGGGTATTATTTTGTACCGGCGGAATCGACAGACAAAGAGCTGGTCTTCAAGCGCGAGGAGCAGTAGCGAGCAGCCTCGATGACTCGCCAGGTAAAGAAAAGGCAGGGAATTCCCTGCCTTTTCTGTATCTATCTGGCTTATTTGCTGTCTGGCTTGGCCGCTTTCTTTTTCTTCTTGGCCACTTTCTTCTGTTTGGCTGCCTTGAGCTTCTTGTCGACTTTCACCTTTTTCTTCTTCACCGTTTTCGCCTTTTTGCTCGCAGGGCGTAATCCGCTGATAAATCGCTCCGGCACTTCTTCTTTCATATAGCGACTGACACGCTCGATCATTGGCTGATCGTGCGCTTCAATTAGCGAGATCGCATTGCCTTTCTTACCTGCGCGGGCGGTACGGCCGATACGGTGCAGGTAGACGTCGGCAGTACGCGGCATGTCAAAGTTGATGACATGGCTTACGTCCGGCAGGTCGATACCACGGGCGGCGACATCCGTTGCCAGCAGAACGTTGACTTCGCCATCGCGGAAGCGGGCAATCGCATTGTTGCGCGAAGCCTGGGCCATTTCACCCTGGATCCAGCTGCATTTGATATTCATGGTTGCCAGCTGATCACGCAATGCAGCCAGGCGCTCACGGGTTTTGATAAAGACGATGCTGCGCTCGGCCTGCTGGCTGAGGATATTCTCAAGCAATGCCAGCTTGTGAGGCATATCATCACAGCGCAGGTAGAGCTGGTGAATTTTCTTGCGCTCACGGCGAGACGGCTCGGCGTTGACTTCCACGGGATCGGTCAGAATCGTGGTCGAAAACTCGCGTACGCCCTTGCCTTCGAGGGTGGCCGAGAACAACAGGCTCTGGCGACGCCAGCGGCATTCATTGTTGATGCGCTCGACAACTTTGCCGAAGCCCATATCCAGCATTCGGTCAGCTTCGTCCAGGATCAGGCATTCAATTGCCCGGCAGTCAAAGCGTTCGGCCTCGATGTATTCCATCAGGCGTCCCGGTGTGGCTACCACGATGTCCTGGGTCTTGCCTAGCAGCTCCGCATGTTCGTCGTAGGAGATACCGCCGGTGATGGTGAAGATTTTCTGGTTGGTATATTTCGCCAGGGCACGGGCCTGATCGGCTACCTGGATCGCCAGCTCTCGGGTCGGGGTTAGTACCAGTACACGAGCTGGTCCCGGTTTTTTGCGCGGGAAGTCCTGAAGGTGCTGAAGCATAGGCAGAAGAAAGGCGGCCGTTTTTCCGGTACCGGTCGGAGCGGAAGCAAGAACGTCTCTACCGTCCAGGGCATGAGGGATGGCCTGGGCTTGAACTACGGTCGGACGGTTATAGCCGATTTCTTCAATCGCTGTTAATAGCTCGCTATCTAACTCTAATTCGGTAAAGTCTCTCACCAGTCATCTCTCCTCGGGACTAAGACTAACGCCAGCCATTACTCGAAAACATGCGGAGAGTAATGGTACGAGGCATTGATATAAGGGGCGGCATTATAGAGATTATTGCCGCAAGTATCACCGATTAAAGTATAAAAACTTCGGAATAAAGTCATCTTGCCACAGGGCGCCCCGGCAATATGGTCAAAGCTTAAGGTAGAAATCACGGGTTAGGGCGGAGAATTGCTCGGAATACTGCCCCTGGTGATGGATGGAGAGCTGCTCAGTCTCCCGATCGCCCGGCTGGCGAGAAAGGGTGATGAGCAGACGGCTGACAGGCTTTTTCTCCGTACTGCGGACTTCGCATAACCGGCGGCAGGAGAGTTGGTATGCCGGTGCCAGTTTGACTAACTGCCGGCCTTCGAACTCGGGAAGGATCAGGTTGGCCGAGCCGGTATCACAGAGCAAGTGGCGGATCGTAGCCAGTAGTGCAGGATGGGACAGGCTGTCGGTATGACGGGCTGTCGCTCTGGATTGGCTGTCAGCTTTCAAGCCCGAGTTAAAATACGGCGGGTTGCAGACGATAGTATTAAAGTTGCCGCTTGGTTGCCGGGCTGCCCAGCTCTCGACATCTTGCTCAATGCACTCCAGACGCGTTGACCACGGCGACTGGGTGAAATTCTGATTGGCGGCCTTAGCGGCTGTAGGATCAATTTCGATAGCCACGACCTGTGGTGCGGTAGCGGCGGTGCGCTGGGCGGCTATCAGTGCCAGCAGGCCGCTGCCTGTGCCAATATCGAGGATCTGGCCGTGCCGGCTGAGCTCTGCCCAGGCTCCCAGCAGCACCCCGTCGGTACTGACTGGCATGCCGCAGCCAAAATCATCAACGTGGAACTGTTTGAAAGTAAAGCCCTTCGCCATTTTATCTCCGCTAAGTTAAGTCATTTCACCTGAGCAGCATTATAGCCAGTAAGTGTGCATCGGCAGAATTTTTTAATTTTGTTAATTTGTTGTTGCTTAGCTATTAATGCTATTTTTTATCTTTTTTATATTCTTATTTTGTTAGGGTTATATGCCTTACTGGCTTTTGATTTTGGTGTGTTGTGCTGGTTTTCAAGGTTGATAGCCAAAGATTGTGGTGTTTTTCACTGGGTGGTTGCTTATTGTTCTCTTTTTCTTCATTATGCTGCGATACATGTCACATTTAGCAATAAGTAATTTGTGACAAATAATTCTAAATATGTAAACACATCATACAAACATCGAGTGGAAGGTGCAGTTTGAATAAATCACTCAAGATTACAGATATACTGGCGCTGGGTTTTATGACCTTTGCGTTCTTCTTAGGCGCAGGTAACATCATTTTCCCACCTCAGGCAGGCTTGTCTGCTGGTGAAAACATGCTACCGGCTATGTTCGGTTTCCTATCTACCGCGGTGGGTCTGCCGCTGATTGGTATCATTGCAGTTGCAGTTGCCGGTGGTGGCTGGCAAGGACTGACTCGTGACCTGCCACCGAAAGTGGCAACCCTGATGGCCGTGCTGATCTTCATTATTATTGGTCCCGCTTTTGCAGCACCGCGAACAGGTCTTGTGGCATACGAAATGGCGGTTAAGCCGTTTATTGCCGACGCCGGACAGGCTAGCCTGACTGTCTTCTCCGTGATTTTCTTTGCTGTTGCACTGTTCTTTGCATGGTCTCGCGGCAAGTTGATTGACATGATCGGTAAATTCCTGACGCCGGCCTTGTTTGCTGTGCTGGTGGTATTGGCAATTGCTGTGTTTGTTAACCCGCAGGGCGAGATCCTGGCGGCGCAGGGTGACTACGCCGATATGGCATTCACCAAGGGTTTCCTTGAAGGCTACAACACCATGGACACCTTTGCGGCACTGATGTTCGGTATGCTGATTGTCGATGTTATCCGCAAGAAGGGTGTTACTGACGAGAAGGCAACCTGTACTTACCTGATTTACGCTGGCGTGATTGCTGCGGCAGGTCTGGCGTTTGTCTACATCTCACTATTTTACCTGGGCGCAACCAGCTCGGCTGTTGCAGCGGGTGCGGATAACGGCGGCGCTATCCTGGCGGTGTATGTTCAGGCGCTGTTTGGTCCGGTTGGCCAGATGATCCTGTCTACCATTGTACTGCTTGCCTGTCTGACAACGGCTATCGGCCTTATCAGTGCGTGTTCTGACTACTTTAGCTCGCTGACCAAGCTGTCTTACGAGAAGTGGGCTGTGATCCTGGCTGTTGTGTGTGCCGTGATTGCCAACGTTGGTCTGAACCAGCTGATTGCGCTGTCAATTCCGGTACTGTTTGCGCTGTACCCGGTAGCGGTCGCTTTGGTTGCGCTGACGTTCGTTCGCAAGTGGATGCCAAATCCACGTGCCGCGTACCGCATCGTACTGTTGGTATCCTTTATCTTTAGCCTGATTGATGCAGCGAAGTTCATGGGATTCGACATGTCGGCGCTGAACGTACTGCCACTGTTTGACTTCGGTATGGCCTGGGTACTTCCGACCTTTGCCGCGCTGGTGATCTCCCGCTTTGTCGGCGGCGAGGCCGAGCAGCAGAATGTCCAGACGGCTTAACTGCTAGCGATATTAAAAAACGGGATGCCATGGCATCCCGTTTTAGTATCTGAAGTAAAAGGTTATAGGGTTTCGCTATACTCGGTCAGGATCTGCTCGCACCACTGGGTAATGCGATCGTCGCTGAGCTCATACTGGCTGTCCTCGTCCAGGGCCAGGCCGACAAAGAACTTGTGGTCTTCGGTCAGGGCCTTTGAGGCTTCAAACTGATAGCCCTCGTTGGGCCAGTAGCCGACAAAGTGTGCACCGGTAGGAACCAGCTTGTCGTGCAGCATGCCCATAGCATCGAGGAACCACTCTGTATAGCCTTCCTGATCGCCGAGCCCGAACAGGGCAATTGTCTTGCCTTCCAGTCTCAGCCCGTCAAGCTGCTCCCAGACCGCTTCCCAGTCTTCCTGTAGCTCACCGAAATCCCATGTCGAGATACCCAGGATCAGCATGTCGAAATCGTTCATGGTGCTGAGCGCTGCTTCCTTGATGTTATGCAGTTCGACCAGCTCCGCGCCGATACAGTCACGGATTTTTTCTGATGCCATTTCGGTGTAACAGGTGGTTGAGCCGTAGAATAAGCCAATTTTCATGCTGCTAGTCCAGTTGGTTTTTGCATTAGAACAATAGCGTGGATTTTACCTAGGTTAACGCCCGTTGACTAATTCTGTGTAGGGCCTGCCGGCGTCAGGCTGGGAATAAGCGGTTTTGTCAATCTAGGTGCCTGGCAATTCGTGGTTAAATGACAAGTTACTTTTGTCCTGAAATAGACTACTATGGCACAAACTACTGTGTATTTATCCATGTGTTAGCTGGATGGATTAGTCGATTGGTTAGAGGTTGTGGTGGAAAACGACGAAACGCTCATTGAACGCTTTCTTGATGCAATGTGGATGGAGCGGGGGCTATCTGACAATACCCTGGCTTCGTACCGCAATGACCTGAGCAAACTATGCCGCTGGATCGAGCAGGAAAAACTGAGCCTGGAAAAGGCGTCGGTCGATGATTTGCAGCGTTACCAGCAATGGTTGTTTGATGCTGACTATAAGCAGACTTCCAGGGCGAGGATGGTGTCTGCCATTCGGCGGCTGTACCAATACCTCCACCGGGAGAAAATTCGCGAGGATGATCCCAGCGCGATGTTGGTCAGTCCGAAACTGCCCAAGCGCCTGCCGAAAGATATTAGCGAAGAACAGGTGGATGCACTGCTGGATGCGCCCGATCCCAACGATCCGATAGAACTGCGGGACAAGGCGATGCTGGAGTTGCTCTATGCTACCGGACTGCGTGTGACCGAGCTGGTCAGCCTGACGATGGAAAATGTCAGCCTGCGTCAGGGCGTGGTGCGCGTCACCGGTAAAGGTGGCAAAGAGCGGTTGGTGCCGATGGGGGAAAATGCTGTCGACTGGATTGAACAGTTTATCGAGAGTGGTCGTCCGCAGCTGCTGGGCGAGAAAAGCTCCGATGTCGTCTTTCCCAGTAAGCGTGCCAAGCAGATGACGCGGCAGACTTTCTGGCACCGGATCAAACACTATGCCGTACTGGCGGGTATCGACTCGGATAAGTTGTCACCCCATGTAATGCGCCATGCTTTTGCCACACACTTGCTCAATTACGGGGCAGATCTGCGGGTAGTTCAGATGTTGCTTGGTCACAGCGATCTCTCGACGACACAAATCTATACCCATGTGGCAACGGAGCGACTCAAGCAACTGCATGAAACCCATCACCCGCGGGCATAATAATCATCCGTAGGGGGAAAGCGGTAAAATACGATATACTGGTTGCTTATCACTTGGGGTCGTTATACTGGAAGAGTCGATTTATTATTTGAACTCTGAAAGATTTCTGGACTCTTACAGGTCTTATTGGTTATCCATAATTTTGCTGAAAGGAAATAGTCGAATGCACTTTTTTGGCCGTACGATTCTTGCAACTGCTGTAGCACTGACTGCGTTTACAGCAGCGGCTAAACCTGATGATGCTGCAATCAAGACGAAACTCAGTGGCCTTGGGCTGGCCCCAGTCTCAATTACACCATCGCCACTAGCCGGTCTGAATGAGGTAGTGACAGACCGCGGAATTATTTATGTCTCTGATGATGGTAACTATTTCCTGGCAGGTCAGTTATACCAAAATGATAGTGCTCAGCCAGTCAACCTGACCGAGCAGAAAATGGCCAAGTTGAACAAGGCCAAGCTGGCAGGCATGGAAGGCGAGATGATTGTCTACCCGGCCAAAGACGAGAAATATGTCGTTACTGTATTTACCGATACCAGTTGTGGCTACTGCCGCAAACTACATAACGAAATGCAGTCCTACAACGATGCCGGTATCACTATTCGTTATCTGGCCTTCCCACGCGGTGGCGAGCGTTCGCGCAACTTTGCAGAGATGAGTGCTATCTGGGGAGCCAAAGATACCGCCAAGGCAATGGACGAGGCGAAGAACGGCCAGTTCGATATTACCGGCATTGCCCAGCGCGAAGATCTTGTACGTAAGCACTACCAGCTAGGCGTGGCGATGGGCGTCAGCGGTACGCCGGCAATGGTGCTGGAAGACGGTACAATGCTCCCGGGCTATCAGCCAGCGGGTATGTTACGTAAGATGCTGGACAGCCGTAGCTAACTTTTGTACTTCAATAAACAACCCGAATTCGAGAAATCGAATTCGGGTTTTTTATATTTGGTGTAGCGCCTATAATGCCTAGAACCTAGAACCTAGAACCTAGAACCTAGAACCTAGAACCTAGAACCTAGAACCTAGAACCTAGAACCTAGAACCTAGAACCTAGAACCTAGAACCTAGAACCTAGAACCTAGAACCCTTATCCCTCGTGCTTAGCACAGGGTACTTACCCAGCATAGACTTAGCCCTGTTATGATTGAAATAAAACGCCGTCCCCCGGCTGATACCGCCGGTTTTTCCGATGCTATTCACCCGCTGCTAAAGCGAATTTACGCCAGCCGAGGTTTGGCCGGAGATGCTGATCTCGAGCGAGGTGCCCGGGGACTGCTGGGCTTTAACCAGCTCCACGGTATTGAGCCGGCGGTCAAGCTGTTGGTGTCGGCACTGGCAGATAACCGTCGAATTATTATCGTCGGTGATTTTGATGCTGATGGCGCAACCAGTTCGGCATTGTCGGTACTGGCGCTAAAGATGCTGGGCTGTAGTAACGTCGATTACCTGGTGCCTAACCGTTTTGATGACGGGTACGGGCTAAGTCCGGAGGTGGTGGCCCAGGCCGAGGACCGGGGGGCCGAGCTGATCATGACGGTAGATAACGGCGTCTCGTCGATTTCGGGAGTCGCTGCGGCCAAGGCCAAGGGAATACAGGTGCTGGTGACTGATCACCACTTGCCGGGGAGTGAGTTGCCGCAGGCCGATGCGATTGTTAATCCCAATTTGCACGAGTGCGATTTTCCGTCCAAGTCACTTTGCGGCGTCGGGGTGGCGTTTTATCTGATGCTGGCCTTACGGGCCGAGCTGCGCCAGGGGGACTGGTTTGCCCAACAGGGAATTGCAGAGCCTAACTTGGCCGAATTGCTGGATTTGGTGGCTCTGGGGACAGTGGCCGATGTGGTGGCGCTGGATGGTAACAACCGTATCTTGGTCCATCAGGGGCTGCAGCGTATCCGTGCCGGAAAGTGCCGACCGGGTATCCGGGCGCTAATTGAAGTGGCCAACCGGGATCCGGCCAGGCTGGTCTCGAGTGATTTGGGCTTTGCCCTCGGGCCGCGGATCAACGCGGCAGGCCGGCTCGATGATATGTCGTTCGGGGTCGAGCTGTTGCTTTGCGACAATATCCAGGCGTCGCGACGAATGGCCTCGGAGCTGGATGCCCTCAACCAGACCCGCAAGGAAATCGAACATGGTATGAAAGAAGAGGCTCTGGCTATTTGTGAGCGCCTTAAATTCAACCAGCAAGATATGCCCTATGGCCTGGCGCTGTTCCAGCGCGATTGGCACCAGGGCGTGATAGGGATCCTGGCATCCCGGATCAAGGAGTTGTACCACCGGCCGGTGATTGCCTTTGCCGATGCCGGAAACGGCGATATCAAAGGGTCGTGTCGTTCGATTCCCGGCCTGCACATGCGCGATGTTCTTGATTTGATTGATACCCAAAACCCGGGACTGATCACCAAGTTCGGCGGCCACGCCATGGCGGCCGGGCTGACCATTCCCGAAGACAAGCTGGCGGCTTTTAGCAAGGCGTTTGATCAGGCGGTGCGTAACGAGCTGGATGAAGATGCCCTTAAAGGTGTGTTGTTGACTGACGGCGAGCTGGATCGTAACGAGCTCAACCTGCAAACGGCCGAGCTGTTGCGTTCGGGCGGCCCTTGGGGACAGCAGTTTCCCGAGCCGATGTTTGACGGTAAGTTTCGCCTTCTGCACCAGAAGCTGGTGGGGGGCAAGCACCTCAAGATGATGCTGGAGCCCATTGACGGTGGCAATGTTATCGACGGGATTGCCTTCAATATCGATATCCGTCGCTGGCCGGATGCCTCTGTCCAGCAGGTTCAGCTGGTATATCGTCTGGATGTCAATGAGTTCCGGGGAAACTGCAGCGCCCAGCTGATGGTTGAACATATCGAAGCGCAGTAGCATTGCAGTCGTAATTAGCCTGGGGCAGAAAGCCGGTTGTCTGCCCTGTGATCCCATTCACTCTTTATCTGATGCCCTAGCGGGTAAAGAAAATATTTCAAGTTGGTGACGACACTGTTTCTGTGACCGTGCTTATAAAATAAATTCACCGATAACCTTTCTTCCGCTCTGTATATTCTATCAACAATTCGATAGAATCCTCCGGTTACGTCCATTTCGGCTATGAAGAGTGGCAATGTTCGAGATTAATCCTATTAAAAACCGACTTGAGGATGTGTCAGCACGTACTGATGTCCTTAGGGGGTACCTTTGACTATGATGCCAAAAGTGAGCGTCTAGAAGAGGTCAATGCAGAACTAGAGCAACCAGATGTATGGAATGAGCCAGAACGTGCTCAGGCTCTGGGTAAAGAACGCGCAGCCCTTGAGGCTGTAGTTGATACTATCGATCAGCTGGATCAGGGCGTTGAAGACGTCGAAGGTCTGCTTGAGCTGGCGATAGAAGAGAGCGATCAGGAGACGTTTGACGAGATCGAACCGGAACTGGCAGAACTGGAAGCCAAGCTGGCCAAGCTGGAGTTCCGACGTATGTTTGCCGGCGATCACGACGAATCAGATTGTTATATCGATCTTCAGGCGGGTTCGGGTGGTACCGAGGCGCAAGACTGGACGTCGATGATGCTGCGTATGTACCTGCGCTGGGCTGATGCCAAGGGCTTCAAGACGGAAGTGATTGAAGTGTCTGAAGGTGAAGTGGCGGGCTTGAAGTCTGCGACTGTCCGCATCAGCGGCGAGTACGCTTACGGCTGGCTGCGCACGGAAACCGGTGTTCACCGCTTGGTCCGTAAATCGCCATTTGATTCAGGCGGCCGCCGTCATACTTCGTTTGCCTCTGCGTTTATCTATCCAGAAGTGGATGACAACATCGCTATCGAGATCAACCCTTCCGATCTGCGTATTGATGTATACCGTGCGTCAGGTGCGGGTGGTCAGCACGTCAACACTACCGAGTCGGCGGTGCGTATTACTCACGTTCCGACTAATACCGTGGTGCAGTGCCAGAATGACCGTTCTCAGCACAAGAACAAAGATCAGGCGATGAAACAGCTGAAAGCGAAGCTGTTCGAGCTTGAGATGCAAAAGCAAAATGCTGAGAAGCAAGCCAACGAAGACTCCAAGTCCGACATCGGCTGGGGCAGCCAGATCCGTTCATACGTTCTGGATGACTCCCGAATTAAAGATTTACGTACCGGGGTAGAAAATCGAAATACCCAAGCGGTACTTGACGGCGATTTAGACCGTTTTATTGAAGCTAGCCTGAAATCAGGTCTGTAACCGAATTCGGTTAACTATTTAAGGGTTCACCATGACAGATCAAGTACAAGATGAGAATAAGCTGATAGCCGAACGTCGCGCGAAACTGGATATGATCCGCGACAACTGTAAGGCAAACGGCCACCCGAACGATTTCCGTCGCGATAGCCTAGCGGCAGACCTGCAGGCTAAATTCGGCGAGTTATCTAAAGAAGAACTGGCAGAAGCGGGCAACGTGGTTGCGATTGCTGGCCGTGTAATGGCTAAACGTGGCCCATTCCTGGCGATTCAGGATGTGTCTGGCCGCATTCAGGCTTATGCAGATAAAACGGTTCAGAAAGCGCTGAAAGAGAAATACTCGGGTCTGGATATCGGTGACATCATCGGTGTGAAAGGTGAGCTTCATAAGTCAGGTAAAGGTGATCTTTACGTGAACATGAACGAGTACGAGTTGCTGACTAAGGCGCTACGTCCTCTACCTGAGAAATTCCACGGCCTGACCGATCAGGAAATGCGTTACCGTCAGCGTTATGTTGACCTGATTGTGAACGATGAGTCTCGTACCGCTTTCATCATCCGTTCTAAGCTGGTAACGGCTATCCGTAACTTCATGGTCTCTAAGCAGTTCATGGAAGTAGAAACACCGATGATGCACGTGATCCCGGGTGGTGCAACAGCACGTCCGTTTATCACTCACCATAATGCGCTGGATATCGATATGTATCTGCGTGTTGCTCCTGAGCTGTACCTGAAGCGTCTGGTTGTAGGTGGCTTTGAGCGCGTGTTCGAAATCAACCGTAACTTCCGTAACGAAGGTCTGTCGCCACGTCACAACCCGGAATTCACAATGATGGAATTCTATATGGCGTACGCGGACTATAAAGATCTGATGGATCTGACCGAAGAGATGCTGTCAGCCGTTGCGACAGAGGTACTGGGCTCGACGTCTATGCCTTACGGTGACGAAATGGTTGAGTTTGGCGGCACATACACTCGTATGAGCATGTTCGAGGCAATCAAGCACTATAACCCGAACCACGAGCAAATCCAGGCGCTGACAGAAGAAGATCTGCAGAACCGCGAGCTGATGGTCTCTATTGCCAAGTCAGTTTACGTTGAAGTAGAAGATTTCTGGACCTGTGGTCAGCTGCTTGAGGAAATCTTCGGTGAAACGGCTGAGCCGAAACTGATCCAGCCGACTTTCATTACGGGCTACCCGGCAGACATTTCGCCACTGGCACGCCGTAGCGATGACAACCCGTTCTTTACTGACCGCTTTGAGTTCTTCATTGGTGGCCGTGAAGTGGCGAATGGTTTCTCTGAGCTTAACGATGCTGAAGACCAGGATGCGCGCTTCAAGGCACAGGTTGAAGCGAAAGATGCAGGTGATGACGAGGCAATGTTCTACGATGCCGATTACATCACTTCACTGGAGCACGGTCTGCCGCCGACAGCGGGCCAGGGGATTGGTATCGACCGTCTGGCGATGCTGTTTACCAACACGCACACCATCCGTGACGTGATCCTGTTCCCGGCAATGCGTCCGCAGAACGGCCAGTAAGCGCTAAGCTGAGCTTAATTATCGAAAGCCACCGTAAAGGTGGCTTTTTTTATGTAGTGTATCAGCAATTTATACTGTCAAGTGTCCCTTGTTGCATTGTGTTTGTGTATCATTGCATTCAAATGATACACGCAATCAATAACTAAAAGGGATCCTCATGAAATTCCGTATAGCGTCATTGGCTATTTCTGCCGTCTTGCTGTCTGGCTGTATGTCGACAAAACTGGTTCCGCCGCCATCGGATTACAGTGGTAATCTGCCTGATGCGTACAAGGAGGAGCTTAAGCATCTAAATGATCTACCTTCTACGCCGTTTCGTGGTGGCGTCCAGACGTTCCAGTTTGAGGAAGAGACGTCCCTGCTGACGGTTATCTATCGCTTACCTAATCCGCGCTGGTATTGGGATGTGCGAAAATCGGAAGCGGAAAAGGATATTTTTCCGTATGTTTGTGAGACCTTTGGCCATGAGATTGACAATGGTCTGGGTGTGCGTTACTGGTATGCCGGCAATGGCGGTTTCACTACTGATATTGTTACAAAAGGCACCTGTCATCAGCTAGAGCAGTCTTAGAACAGCTAATACTGCCTACCTTTCCCTTGCCGAGGTGTATTCATTCGGCATTGGAAATGTTGTTTTTTCTCCTCCCTCCTCTCCAATTTCCAATAGTGGAAAATGTTCACTTTTTATTCCTATAGTGGATTATTGTGTGTGATTGGATTCACATTAACAGTATTTTTCAACCGTCTTAACAGAATGATATTCTGCGAATTTTATTCTATTCCTCGTGTCTATAAGTTACAGATATCTAAATGAATTAGTTTGTTGTGCTGTGATTTGTCTGATCTAATAGTGTTTAATTTTGTGTTTTAATTGTAGTTTATTTGTAAAATTTGTTCTTTCCAGTCGAATTTAACTGTGTAAAATGTCGCCCAACCCACGAGGAACAGTGGGAACAGGAAGTAAGCGAAACATTAACAAGCACAACCTACTGGAGATGGACGATGAAGAAATCGCTATCAGGAAAAATATTCGCAGGCCTATTTGCTGGTCTGATTATAGGTACCGCGATTCAGTACCTGTTTAACGGCGTGACACTGATGGATACTTATGTACTTGGCCTGGCTGAAGGTGCTGGCGGTATGTTCGTATCACTGATCAAACTACTGGTTGTGCCATTGGTATATGTCTCGATCGTCTGCGGTATCGTTGACCTGAAAGACATTACGGCATTTGGTCGCTTGGGTGGTAAAACCTTTGGTCTTTACATTATTAATACCATTATTGCGATCACCGCAGCACTGACGGTTGGGATGATTTTCCAGCCAGGCGCTGACGCGAACCTTGCCGGGACGGTATCAGAAACGGTTACTCTGACAACCACTGAAACACCGGATATTTTCTCACTGATTG
The DNA here is from genome assembly GCF_009910675.1 of Photobacterium alginatilyticum. Classification (GTDB taxonomy): domain Bacteria; phylum Pseudomonadota; class Gammaproteobacteria; order Enterobacterales; family Vibrionaceae; genus Photobacterium; species Photobacterium alginatilyticum. Next base: position 107,532 of record NZ_RSEJ01000005.1, read on the forward strand.
TTAACATCGTACCAAGTAACCCAGTACAAGCTTTTGCAAGTGGAGATATGCTGCAGATTATCTTCATGGCGATTCTGACAGGTCTTGCAATTCAGGCGCTTGATAGCCGTGGTGGCCCTGCCATCAAGACATTCAAGATGGCAAACGAAATCATGATGAAGCTGGTTGGCCTGGTAATGGGTCTGGCACCATATGGTGTATTTGCCCTGATGATTCAGCTAGGTGCAACGCTGGATGCCAATACGCTGATGTCGGTTGCGGGTTATGTCGCGCTGGTTGTTGCGATGCTGGTATTCTGGATTTTCTTCTTCTACCCAATGATGGTTGGCCTGACAACGGGCATCAAGCCGGCTCAGTTCCTGCGTCATACTCGCGAGCAGATCCTGTTCTCGCTATCAACGGCTAGCTCTAACGCGACGATTCCGGTGACAATGCGTACCCTGACAGACAAAATTGGCGTCTCTAAGTCAGTGGCAGGTTTCGGTGTGCCGCTGGGTGCGACCATGAACATGTCTGGTGTATCCATCTACATTGCGTTGGCGACTATCTTTGTCGCAAATGCATTCGGCCAGCCAATCAACAGTGCTGACCTGTTTACTCTCGGACTGACCATTTTGCTTCTGTCTATCGGTGCTGGTGGTGTACCGGGCGGCGGTGTAGTAATGGTTGGCGTGCTGCTTCACCAACTGGGCTTGCCACCAGAAGGTCTGGCGATTGTTGCTGCTGTTGACCGTATCAATGATATGTTCTGTACCAGCTCGAACGTAGTCGGTGATACCGCAGTCAACACCATTGTTGCTAAGAGTGAAAACGAAATTGGTGTTGAGGAAAACGATGCCCAGCCTGCAACGGCAACAGTGAGTTAACTCACAGTAAGATGATGATTTAAAAGCGCCTTCGGGCGCTTTTTGCGTTTTGGGACGATAAATAATGTGAAACCATTACCAAGATATTGATTATAATAGTAAACGAGTTGCATTATTTTGCGAGAGCGACTTATCATCAAATAAGCAGAATTTTTACAACGATAGGCCAAAGCCGTTCGCAACCGGATTTGATGTTTGAGTACTGGCAGATGGAAAGGCGGTAACGGAATGAAGACAGAATTGAAGCGAGCTTCAGCCCTGGGAACATTAATCGTTCTAGGGGGCGACAATATACCCTGGATAACGACACTGGAACAGGCGGGGTGGCGTTGCTATCGCTGCAGTGATCTTCGAACTGCCGAGTCGCTGCTATTGGAGGTTGGCCCCTGTATCGGTGTGGTTGACCTGACGCAGGATAACTTTAGCCTCAATGGTATTGCCGGGGTGGTTAACCGCAACAAGCAGGCACGCTGGCTGGCACTGGTCCGCGAGGAGCAACTGGATACCGAGGCGACCTGTCAGTTTATCGTCAACTTCTGTATCGATTATTTTACCTCCCCGGTACCTGAGTCCCAGTTGCTCAAAACCATTGGTCACCAGTTGGGGATGCTGAGGCTGGAACGCAAGGTGTGGCCGGAGCTTGGGCAGTTCGGTCAGCATGGGCTGCAGGGCAATACCACTGTCATGAAAAAGCTTCGCCATCAGGTGAAACGTATGGCTGCCGCTGATATGCCGGTATTTGTACAGGGTGAAATCGGGACGGGCAAAGAGCTGGTGGCTCAGGCGATCCATCAGGCCTCGACTCGGGCCAAGGGGGCCTTCGTCACTGTTAGCTGCGAGGCACTTAATGATTCTTGGTTGATTGACGAGGGCAGCCTGAGCAATGCCGGCCGGTGTTGCTTTGGGGCCGCCGATAAAGGGGTATTATTTCTTGATGAAATCTCCATGTTGGATGATGAACGCCAGCAAGAGCTATTGCGCTTGTTGCAGGATGGCTGCTTTACGACAGTGTGCGGGCGGCAGGTAACATCGGATCTTCGCCTGATTGTATCAACCCGTCATACGCTCGAAGAGTTACTGGCCGAAGGTAAAATACGCGAGGATCTGTATTATCGCCTGAACGTCTTAGGCTTGGCTGTACCGGCTCTTCGGGATAGGGGAGAAGATATCGTGCTGCTGGCAGAGTACCTGTTGCTGAAGTTTGCCCGCCAATATAACAGTATGGCCAAGTCCCTGTCGGACGAAGCGCAGAAACTGATATTGAGCTACCCGTGGCCGGGTAATGTCCGTGAACTGATCAGTCAGCTGAAGCGAGCGATATTGCTGGCGGAGAGCAAGGTGATCGAAGCCGATCACCTGGATCTCCCGCGGCTGAGCGATGACAAGCAGAGTCTGAAGACGATTCGCGAGGAGTCTGAGCGCTGTGCGTTGCTATCGGTACTGGAGAATAACAAAGGCCAGATTTCTGCTGCCGCCCGTGAGCTGGGCGTATCGCGGGCGACGATGTACCGGTTGCTGAATAAGCATGATCTTGTACCGCCCCCCCGGCATTTCCGACAAAGCTGATGATTGCCGAAAGCGCCTCTGGGCGCTTTTATTGTTTGCGGCTAGCGTTAATCGATTGAGAATAAAGACAAACGTCCCTTTTGTATAAAAATCAGTGATTGTTTTATGCTGCATTATTCATCAGAAAGGCGCTATCTCCGGCGGATATCCATGTTTGGACCTGTTATCTCAGCATAAAGTATTTTTATGCAATTAAGTGCTAATATATGCTTGTTTTATTCGTTCTGCTGGTTAAAATTACCCCAGCTTTATCCCTTTCTTATTTATTACCAGGAGGAAAACATGATGACTATCAGTATCTTGAAATGTCTGCGTCCTGCTGGTGATCTCTTGAAGTACACCAACCACTAACAGCAATTCGCTGTGTAAATGGGCCGCGGATATCTGTCGCGGCGAGTCAAATTGTCAGCTTACTACGGCAGTATCCGTGTCCCTCTTATTATCTAATTAATGGAGAGCACTACTATGCGCCAATCTGTCTATTTACGTATCGCAGTCTTGTTAGTTCGTCTTGACGTCCATCGCGAGGATGCCGCATGGCGTCGCGCACACCGCCGGATCCGTTTGGATATCCCTCACCTGTCTGAGCACTTGCTGCAAGATATCGGTGTGGGTAAAGACTACCGGGTGGAAAACTACTTGTTGTCCGATAAAGCCGGTCGTATGATCCGTCACCTAAGGCGAGAGTATAAGTCTAGACTCGTGACATAATCGTAACGCCTTGCTCTTAATACGTAGCGAGCAAGGCGTAATGGATAAAGCACAATACTATCAAGCCCCCGTCTGACGGGGGCTTTGCTTTTTCAAAGGATTATACGGAGGTGCCTACGGGCAAGGGTTGGAGTAGGTGACGCCGACAGCTTCCAGATCGGCCAGCACCTCGCTGTCGAGCGTGAGGTTGACACTGTCGATATTGGCTTCCAGCTGATCGAGGTTGGTGGCTCCTATAATTGTCGACGCGACGAAAGGACGCTGATTGACGAAGGCGAGCGCCATCCTGGCCGGATCCAGACCGTGCCTGTTGGCGACATCGATATAGGCCTGGGTGGCGGCCAGCCCCTGCGAATTAAAGTAGCGTGAGAATCGCTCGAACAGGGTGCAACGGGCACCGTCCGGCCGGGCACCATCGAGATACTTGCCGCTTAGCGTTCCGAATGCCAAGGGGGAGTAGGCAAGCAGTTCGACGCCTTCATGATGGCTGATTTCCGACAACCCGATCTCGAAGCTACGGTTGAGCAGGTTATACGGATTCTGGATAGTAATGACCCGAGGAAGGTTGTGTTTCTCGGCAAGGCGAAGAAATGACATAACGCCCCACGGTGTTTCGTTGGAGAGCCCGATATAGCGAATTTTACCGCTTCGCACCAGCTCGGCCAGGGCTTCCAGGCTGTCGGTCAGCGTCACGCCGGAATGATCATCCGCATATTGGTAGTTAAGGCTGCCGAAGCAGTTGGTTTCCCGCTGCGGCCAGTGAAGCTGATAGAGGTCGATATAATCGGTTTGCAGCCGGTTGAGACTGGTTTCGACAGCGTCGTGAATATTGCGGCGGTCCAGTGCCATATTGTCACGGATATAAGGAAGTCCCCTTGGGCCGGCCACTTTGGTTGCCAGTACCACTTTGTCTCGCTTGCCGGATTTGGCTAGCCAGTTACCGATATAGGTTTCGGTCAGTCCCTGCGTGTCGGCCGTCGGCGGAACCGGATACATCTCGGCGGTATCAATAAAGTTGACACCGCGTTCAAACGCGAAATCTAGCTGGCTGTGCGCTTCCGATTCGTTGTTCTGCTCGCCAAACGTCATGGTGCCGAGACAGATTTTGCTGACGTCGAGCGATGAGTGGGGGAGTCGATGATATTCCATAAGCCCTCCTTGGACTGATTGCTATCTATTGAATATAACCTGTCTGTCCGTGGGTGAGAAGGCCGGCATTGATGCTGGGCTTGTTGGGGAAGCTATCGGTTTCACCTTGCCGATATGGTTAACGTGGCACATAGTTATAGACTGATATAACAATAATGTTTGATCGTCAGGGTAAGGATCCGAGGAGCTATAATGAAACTATCGCAGTTGAAGCACTGGCTTAAAGTTGATGATGGCAAAGTCCCTAAATGCATTGTGACCAGCTATGCCGGTTGCTCGGACTATCTGATGGAAGTGGAGTTTAAGCACCAACTTGAGCCGCTGAAGGACGACAACGACGAAATGGTCCGCTTTCAGTCCATCGAGCAGGTCAAGGATCTCCTCCGTCCGCTGGGGATCACCTCGGTGATACTGCGGGTGACGGATCCCTATGATGAGTTCTCTCCGGACGGAAAGGTCTCTGACTGCCGGGAAGACATGACGATTTCACTGTAAGATGAAATAACGCTCCAGCAGCTCTGCTGTAAAGTGGGTCTTGAGATAAAAGCCGCGAGGCAGGGTCTTTATCGGTTGTCCGTCGGCACCATAGGCCTCGGTTAGCGCCTTGCTGTTGGCTGCTTTTGGCCGAAGCTGCAGGATCTCGCCATGGCGTGCTGTAATTTTCTCGACATGGCCGAGCACGATCATATCCATCAACTCTTCCCAGTCCCGGCGCAAGCGCTGTTCTTCATCCGGGGACGGGCTCCATAGCAAGGGAGAGCCAACGCGGCGATCGGCCAGGGCAATATCCCGCTCACCCTCCACAGGGATCCACAGTACTTTGGCCAGCTTATGGCGGATATGGCTATTTTCCCAGCTGAGTCCCTGAAGGCCAATGAGCGGTGCCACACAGACGAAAGTGGTTTCCAGCGGCTTGCCGTTATAGCCGATCGGGATCGTTTTCAACTCGATACCCAGCTCGATAAAGTCCGGTACGGGCTTGCTGCCTGCGGTGGCGCCGAGGTGCCACTCCAGCAATTGACCGACCCAGCCCTTGTCCCGCTTTAGATCGGGAGGGGTGACAATACCTGCCTCCTGGGCGAGTTCGCCGAGTGACAATCCTGCCAGTTCATGGGCGCGGCTAAGGAGCTCTTGCTCTGTTTGGGGAGTTGGACGCATATCGGTACGAAGGTACTCTAAGGTGAATAGTCGCTGATGCCGAGCATACTAGCATAGCCCCTCTATGCTGATAAGAGTATGGGAAATGATGGGACAGCTGTGAATAAATGGGTGGTCAATTTATGCACGATCCTAATTGCACGGAGTGGATGATCATCACGGAAGATTATGAGATTTCCTTTTAAGGTGCTGAAAAATATCATTTTAAAGTCATTTTTATTGATTGCAAATTGCTGCTTGGCTTAGCAGGAAGAGGGTTATACAAGCAAAATGTAAGGATCTTTCACAAAGATATCCACAGGATAATTGGATAAATATTTTAATTTCTCGCTATCTGGTTATTTATCCAGGTGTTTGTTGGTATTTTATCCGTTGTGCTGAGTGATAAATCAGCAGTTGGCTATGAGTGATGTGGATAAACGCGTTGTTGGTTGATCTTTGACCGATCTGTTTTTTTGGTATGGATGATCATTCAATACCATGGGTTAATTATTTTGTGTGATGATTTAATTTATTGTTTTTATATGTTTTTATCTATTGTTTCTGATGTGCCATTTGAAATGGCACGAAACAAAAACTGGCTTGAATTAGGCTGAAATAGAGCTTCTGCACAAATCTATCCACAGAAAGCGTGTATAAATGTGGCATAGGTCTCATTTGTCTGTTTATAAAGTCGTCGGCCATTCGAAGTTATCCAGAAACTGAGTGCTAGGTAGGAAAAAACGGTTATTAATTAGAATGTTTGTTTACCCGTTGCATCGTCTGTGAAAAAATCACTGTTAATAGAGATTTATACTTGAGGTCGTCCAGTGATTGATGGCGATGGATACCGCCCTAATGTAGGGATTGTGATCTGTAATAGCCATGGCCAAGTATTCTGGGCTCGACGATATGGACAACACTCCTGGCAGTTTCCGCAAGGCGGCATTGATGAGGGGGAGACCCCGGAACAAGCCATGTACCGCGAACTGTATGAGGAAGTAGGGCTTACCAAGAAAGATGTCCGAATTTTGGCGTCAAGCCGGCATTGGCTACGTTATAAATTACCGAAGCGTCTTGTAAGGTGGGACTCTAAACCTGTTTGTATCGGGCAAAAGCAAAAATGGTTTTTGCTCAGCCTGGAATGTGATGAGTCAAAGGTGAATATGCAGCGTGGCAGCACGCCTGAGTTTGATGGTTGGCGTTGGGTGAGTTACTGGTACCCGGTGCGTCAGGTCGTGTCCTTTAAGCGTGATGTCTACCGGCGGGCACTAAAGGAGTTCGCGGCTATGGCCATGCCTTTCAAAGAGAGAAAAGAGCGCAAGATAAAGCGCAGAGGCAAGCGGGGATAACTCAGGATTACCGGATAAGGTTTACTATGCTGACGCAGCTAAGAGAAATTGTTGAAAAAGTCGCAAGCGCCCCAAATTTAATTGAAGCGCTGGATCAGCTTGTTGTCAGTACCTGCCGGGCAATGAAGACAGACTGTTGCTCTGTCTATATTGCCGATCACGAACGACAGCAGTTTACCCTGATGGCGACGCAGGGACTCACCAAACCCCACTACCAGATTCAGCTGGCTTTTGGTGAAGGGCTGGTGGGGCTGGTCGGCAATCGCGCAGAGCCTATCAATGTTGCCGATGCCCGGCATCACCCCCATTTCAAACATTTTCCCGGTATTGGCGAAGAGTCTTTCGGCTCCTTCTTTGGCACTCCCATTATTCACCAGCGCCAGGTGCTGGGTGTTTTGGTTATCCAGCAGCGGCAGCGACGCGAGTTCGATGAAAGCGAAGAGTCCTTTATGGTTACGCTGGCGGCGCAGCTGGCGGTGATCCTTGCCCATGCCAAGGCCCAGGGGATGTGGCCGGATCAACGTGACGGCCTGCACCTGATTGGTTCGGCTGCCTCGACCGGGGTCGCGGTAGCCCGTGCCTGGTGGGATGATAACCAGCCGCGACTGGAACAGGTATCACCGGCGTCCTGTCTCGATCTGGAGGCAGAGCAGGAAAGGCTGAGCATCGCGATTGAGCTTGCCAGTGCCGAATTCCGCCGGCTGCGTAAGCGTTTTGACAGCGAGTTGCACAAAGAGACGCTGGCGATTTTCGACCTGTTCAGCCACCTGCTCAATGATCCGATGCTGCGCAAAGATCTGTTTGCCAAAATTGCCGCCGGCGATCAGGCCGAGTGGGCGATCCGTCAGGTGGTCGAGGCATATTCCGATCGCTTCGCCAATATGAAAGACGACTACCTTAAAGAGCGGGCGCAGGATATTCGCGAGCTGGGCCAGCGCCTGTTGTTTTTCCTCCATAATGATGATGTTGCCGAGCACCAGTGGGATGAACCGGTTGTTCTGCTGACCCGTGAACTGACAGCGGCTATGCTGGCTAGTATTCCGCGGGACAAGCTGGCAGCGGTTGTCGCCCAGGAAGGTGCCGCCAACTCTCATGCCGCGATCCTATCGCGGGCGCTGGGCCTGCCAGCAATTATGGGGGTCGATTTTGTTCCCGAGAAAGTGCACAACTGCAAGGTCATTGTTGACGGGTACCGGGGAGACTTTCTGGTTAATCCCAACCGGCATGTCCTCGCAGAATATAACCGGCTGCTCAAGGAAGAAGACGAGCTGACCAAAACGGTCGAGGAGGAACTCGGCAAGGCCTCCTATACCCAGGATAATCAGCGGATTCATATACATCTGAATGCGGGCCTGAGCGCCGATACCAGTATTGCCGTGAATCAGGGCGTTGATGGGGTCGGGCTGTATCGAACCGAAGTGCCTTTCTTGTTGCAGCGTAGTTTTCCGTCGGAAGAAGAACAGACGGTACAGTATCGGGCTATCTTATCGACCTACCGTGATAAGCAGGTGGTGATGCGGACCCTGGATGTCGGGGGCGACAAGCCTTTGCCGTATTTGGCTATCGAAGAGGATAACCCTTTTCTGGGCTGGCGGGGGATCCGCTTTACGCTCGATCATCCCGAAATTTTTCTGATCCAGGTCAGGGCTATGCTCAAGGCCAGTATCGGCCTTGAAAATATGGATATTTTGCTCCCGATGATATCTGGCATTGCCGAGCTGGACGAGTCGAAGGTCTTGATCGAGCGCGCCTTTGTCGAAGTGGCAAAATATGCTGAAGAGCAGGGGAAAGAACTGAAGCGGCCTAGGATCGGTATCATGATCGAGGTGCCGTCGATTTTGTACCAATTGTCGGCGCTGAAAGGAAAGGTCGATTTTATTTCGGTCGGCAGCAACGACCTGACGCAATATTTACTCGCCGTTGACCGGAACAATTCCCGGGTTGCGAGTGTCTATGATGCATTGCATCCGGCCGTGCTCCATGCCATGAAGCATATTATCGATACCAGCCGGGGGTTGAATATCCCGGTTAGTGTCTGTGGCGAACTGGCCGGTGATCCGATTGGAGCGCTGTTGCTGGTGGGAATGGGTTATCGCTCCCTGAGTATGAACACCCGCAATGTTGCCCGGATTAAATATATTTTGCGCCATATTTCGGTGAGCGAAATGGAGCAGTTAAGCCGATTTGCTTTGCAGGCGACATTCGCTGATGATGTACGTGCCCAAACGACGGAGTTTGTTGACGAGCGCGGTTTGGGGGGCTTTATCCGTGCCGGTAAGTAGTAGGTTAAGATGATAGATAATGCGTTATGGTTGTTTGCCATGTGCCTGGTTCTGGGCAGTGGTGTTGGCTTGCTGGCTGGTTTGCTCGGTATCGGAGGCGGACTGGTGGTGGTGCCTGCACTGGTATGGCTGTTGCCTCGGGCAGGAGTCGGCAGTGAGCTGGTAATGCATATTGCATTGGCGACCTCGCTGGCCAGTATTGTACTAACCTCCGGCTCGTCGGCCCGTAATCACATCAGGTTGGGAAATGTTGATTTCTCGATTGTGAAAACACTGGCACCAGGGGTGATTATCGGTGGCCTTGGCGGTAGCGTGATTGCCGAACTGGTTCCGACGGCACTGTTGCCAAAAATTTTTGCCGTGATTGTGCTGCTGCTGGCACTGCAAATGCTGGCGTCGATGCGTTTTACCAGTATGCGCCCTTTGCCCGGGCCAATGGCAACGGTATGCAGTGGCGGGGTCATTGGGGTTGTGTCGAGTCTGGCCGGGATTGGCGGTGGGTCGTTGACCGTGCCTTACCTCAGCTTGCACGGTGTTGAAATGCGCCGCGCGATCGGCAGTGCCTCACTGTCGGGGGCACTGATTGCGGTAGCGGGAATGGCGGGATTTATTACCGCGGGCATCGGTGACGAGACGCTGCCACCGATGAGTATTGGTTATGTGTATCTTCCGGCATTGCTTGGTATTGTAATGACCTCAATGCTCACGACCCGTTATGGTGCTGCTTTGGTCAGCCGTTTGCCGACCATGACATTGAAAAAGATATTTGCCGTCTTCTTGCTGTTTATCAGCTTGGAGATGTTTTTGGGATAATTGATTAGGACGGGAAGAGCGCAAACGGTGCGTTTTCTTTCCTCCCTGCTTTCTGAGATAGATTGAATGAGCCAAGGTTATTTGACGTTTCCAAATATTGACCCGATTTTGATTGAGATTGGCCCGCTAGCGATACGCTGGTACGGCTTGATGTATCTGCTGGGGTTTGTCTTTGCCATGTGGCTGGCCAACCGCCGGGCGGACAAGCCGGGCAGCGGCTGGACCCGGGAACAGGTCAGCGATCTGCTATTTGCCGGCTTCCTCGGTGTCGTCCTTGGCGGACGCATCGGCTATGTGCTCTTTTATAACTTCGACCTGTTTCTGGATAATCCGCTTTATCTGTTTAAGGTATGGACGGGCGGCATGTCGTTCCATGGCGGATTGCTCGGTGTCATTACCGCGATGTTCTGGTATGCCTATAAGCACGGGCGAACCTTTTTCAACGTAGCAGACTTCGTCGCACCGCTGGTGCCGTTTGGGCTGGGGGTTGGCCGCTTGGGCAACTTTATCAATGGTGAGTTGTGGGGACGCACATCGGATGTTCCATGGGCCATGGTGTTTCCGACTGGCGGGCCGCTCCCGCGCCACCCGTCCCAGCTCTACGAGTTTTTCCTCGAGGGCCTGGTATTGCTGATTATCCTGAACCTGTTTATTCGCAAACCGCGCCCTGCCGGGGCGGTGTCGGGGCTGTTCCTGTTCGGTTACGGCAGTTTCCGTTTTATCGTCGAGTACTTCCGTGAGCCGGATGCCCATTTGGGGCTGTTTGGCGGCTGGATCAGCATGGGGCAGATCCTGTCTTTGCCGATGGTGATCGGTGGTTTGCTGATGATGCTGTGGGCGTATAAAACCCAGCCGAGAAATACCACTGCGTAAGCGCAGACGTTTTGACCAAGGCAGCACTCAAGGGTGCTGCCTTTTTTGTATTCTGATAATATTGGGCGCAATTGTACCTTACTGGTACAGCTGAGAAATTAACGGGCAGGATGATGAAACAATATTTGGATCTGTGTCAGCGGATTGTCGATGACGGTGTATGGATTGAGAATGAACGAACCGGCAAGCGTTGCCTGACGGTGGTAAATGCAGACTTGACCTATGATGTGGCAAATAACCAGTTCCCTTTGATCACAACCCGCAAGAGCTACTGGAAAGCGGCTATTGCGGAGTTGCTGGGCTATATTCGCGGTTATGACAATGCCGCCGACTTCAGGGCCCTGGGAACCAAGACCTGGGACATGAATGCCAACGATAACCAGGCGTGGCTGAACAACCCTCACCGCAAGGGGCACGATGACATGGGCCGGGTATACGGGGTTCAGGGGCGGAGCTGGCGAAAGCCGGATGGCTCGACCATCGATCAGCTGCGCAAGATTGTCGATGATCTCAGTCGGGGCATTGATGACCGCGGCGAGATCCTGACGTTCTATAACCCGGGCGAATTTGATATGGGCTGTCTGCGCCCGTGCATGCACACCCACACATTCTCGCTACTGGGCGATACTCTGTATCTGACCAGCTACCAGCGTTCTTGCGATGTACCGCTCGGCCTGAACTTCAACCAGATCCAGGTTTATACTCTGCTGGCATTAATGGCACAGATCACGGGCAAGAAGCCAGGTCAGGCTTACCACAAGATCATCAACGCCCACATCTACGAAGACCAACTGGAGCTGATGCGAGATGTTCAGCTTAAACGCGAGCCGTTTCCTTCACCTCAGCTGAATATCAACCCAGACATCAAAACGCTGGAAGATTTGGAAACCTGGGTGACGATGGATGACTTTGAAGTGGTGGGCTACCAGCATCACGAGCTAATCAAGTACCCTTTTTCTGTATAAAACTGTTTCCCGGGGTAACAAAAAACCGCAGCTGAAATACTTTGCTTGCCCGGAACAGAAATGCAGAACAACAAAAAGCCCCGCAATGCGGGGCTTTTTTGATGGACCGTTGGTAGTGGTTGCGAGGACTTAGGCCGTCACGGCCAGGATAGTACTCGGAATTGCAACAAAGACGAGGCCAAGGTAGCCGGCAACAGCCATTTTGTTCTTGGTCGCCAGCTCACCTAGGAAGAAAGCGGCTTTCAGTGGTAGCTCACGTAGCAGCGGGATACCAAAGATAAACAGGGTCGCCAGCACGTTGAACGACAGGTGTACCAGAGCAATTTGCAGGGCAAATACCGCATTGTCGCCAGAGATTGCCGTTGCAGCCAGCAGGGCTGTGATACACGTACCGATGTTGGCACCCAGGGTGAAAGGGTACACATCACGTACCTTCAGCACTCCTGTACCTACCAGCGGTACCATCAGGCTGGTCGTCGTAGAAGAAGACTGAACCAGAATCGTAACGATTGAACCAGAGGCGATACCGTGAAGTGGGCCACGACCGATTGCACTCTTGAGAATTTCACGGGCACGGCCAACCATCAGGCTGCGCATTAGCTTGCCCATTGCCGTAATTGCTACGAAGATCAGAGCAATACCGATGAAAATCAGAACGACGCCACCCATGTTGCCAAATGCTTCCAGTGGGCCTTTTACGACTTCCACGGCAGGCTTAGTTAGCGGCTTCATGAAGTTAAGTCCCTTCATGCTCATATCGCCAGCATCCATCATCGGCGATACCAGCCATGACGATACTTTGTCTAGCAGGCCGAACATCATCTCTAGTGGCAGGAAGATCACAACAGCAAGCAGGTTGAAGAAGTCGTGGACTGTTGCGCTTGCAAACGCCCGACGGAACTCATCCTTGCAGCGTGCATGGCCAAGGCTAACCAGAGTGTTGGTCAGGGTTGTACCGATGTTGGCACCCATTACCATTGGGATTGCCGTCTCAACCGGCAGGCCGCCAGCAACAAGGCCGACGATGATTGAAGTAACAGTACTGGACGACTGAATAAGCGATGTTGCCACCAGACCAATCATCAGACCGGCGATAGGGTGGGAAGCAAATTCAAACAGCGTTTTAGCCTGTTCGCCTACCGACCATTTAAAGCCGCTGCTGACCATTGAGACAGCAACAAGTAGAACGTACAGCATGAACGCCAGGTTTGCCCAGCGGACCCAGCGCATAGAGCTGTTCATTGGCTCAGCAGTAGTGGCTTGGGTAGTCATAATCATTTCTCCATGACAAGAAGATGTCGTTTGGGTTTCATTTATTTGAAATCTGGAGGCGATGGTAGAGATCGAATATTTCAGAAATATGACACTGTCTGTCATAAAGTGAATTTGTGCTTATTTTGTGACCAGCAAGACGATGAGGAAGTGTAATTATTACTTTACCATTTGCTTTAAGTTTTTGTTTTTATTTTGGTTTTATTGTTTATCTGAAATCCGTAATAAACGAGATATTTTGCTCTTCAATGAGTGAAAATCAGCTATTTTTTCCACCTATTGAGCAGATTGGCAGTAGGAAATAAGACGGTTTATGACAGCACAAAATTTATTGTGCGGATATTACTTTGTTATAGCTCTAATAATTCGGTTTTTCCGAGTCTTAATCTCTAAACAAACGATTTCCCACATCAGTAGTGTGACGACTAAACTAAATTTACACATTCGTTGTGATATTTGTTTCATGTAAAGGAGTTACGGTCGATGACCGATGCAATTCGTAATTTTCTGAAATTAGAGTCCGCCGGCGGCATTATTTTGATTATCGCTGCTGCGATCGCAATGATGGTTGCGAACTCGCCATTGGAGCCTCTTTACAACGGGACGCTGCATTCCTACGTTGCAGGTCTCTCTGTATCGCATTGGATCAACGATGGTCTGATGGCTATTTTCTTCTTGCTGATTGGCCTTGAAGTTAAACGTGAGCTAATCGAAGGCGCACTAAATACGAAAGAGAAAGCGATCTTCCCGGCAATTGCTGCGGTAGGGGGAATGGTTGCACCGGCTTTGGTCTACTTTGCCTTTAACTTTTCCGATCCTATGGCGGCCAAAGGCTGGGCAATTCCTGCCGCGACCGATATTGCCTTTGCATTAGGTGTGATGGCACTGCTGGGGCCGCGAGTACCGGTATCGCTAAAAGCCTTCTTGCTGGCGCTGGCGATTATTGATGACCTTGGCGTTATCGTCATTATTGCGCTGTTCTACAGCAGCGACCTGTCTACCATCGCATTGGCTGTGGCCTTCGCGGCGACGACAGCACTGTTTGTCATGAATGCCAAGAATGTTACCAAGTTGTCCTGGTATATCGTCGTTGGTCTGATCCTGTGGTTCAGTGTGTTGAAATCTGGTGTACATGCCACGCTGGCCGGTGTTGTACTTGGCTTTGCGATACCGCTCTCGGGTGAGGATGGTAGCTCTGAGAAGCACTCTCCGCTGAAGCACCTGGAGCATGCTCTGCACCCGTATGTTGCGTTCCTGATTCTGCCGTTGTTTGCATTCGCCAATGCCGGTATCTCACTGGAAGGCGTATCGGTTGAAAGCCTGACATCAATGCTGCCACTCGGTATTGCCCTCGGTCTGCTCGTTGGTAAGCCATTGGGGATTTTCTCGGCGAGCTACCTGGCGGTAAAGAGCGGAATTGCGAAACTGCCTGACGGCATCGGCTTTACGCATATTTCGGCAGTATCAGTGCTATGTGGTATCGGTTTTACCATGTCTATCTTTATCTCGTCGCTGGCTTTTGTCGGCGCACCAGATGACTTCAGCACCTACTCGCGTCTAGGGATCTTGTTGGGGTCAACGTTATCAGCGGTATTGGGTTATTTCTTACTGAGCCGTTCTCTGCCAAAAACGGAGGCATAATATGAAGCGTTATCTTCTAACCGTTGCATTACTGACATCTTCAGCTGCCATCGCGGCACCTGATTATGACAGTTGCATCAATAACAGTAATACGGAAGTTTGTCAGGCCTACCTGGCCGGTCTTAGCCATGGTAAGGCTAGCGTTGAAGACACCGCGATGATTGAGCAGGATGAGACATTCCGCTCACGCGCGCTGGAGCAACGTGTAGGAGAGCGTTACCGTAAGACTGTCCAGTTCGAGAAAAAGTCGATTCAGTCGACAAACTGACGAGATATATGCTCGCTTAATCATTCCCGCGATGATTATGGTTGAAGACCCCGGAGGCACAGCGTAAGCTGCGCGTCTGGGGTTTTTTATATCTGGGAAGTTAGCAAAACAGGATGTCTCATCTAAATTACAACCACCTCTATTATTTCTGGATGGTTTGCAAGCAGGGCTCGGTAACCAAAGCCGCGGACGCCTTGTTTCTGGCTCCGCAGACGGTTACCGGTCAGATCCGGGCACTGGAGGAAAGACTCAAGGGTAAGCTGACCAAACGCGTTGGACGGAACATCGAGCCGACCGAGCTGGGGCAGCTCGTGTTTAAGTATGCCGACAAGATGTTTGACCTGAGCTACGAGATGCTGGATATCGTTAACTATACCCAGCGTGAAAACCAGTTGCTGGAAGTGGGGGTGGCCGATGCACTCTCCAAGCGCCTTGTCAGCAAGATCTTGCTGGAAGGGGTCCCGGAAGACGAGCGGATTCACCTTCGCTGTTATGAGTCAACCCACGAGATGCTGCTGGAGCAGCTCTCGCAGCACAAGCTGGATATGATCCTCTCGGACTGTCCGGTGGACTCGACCCAAAGCCCTGGCCTGTATAGTAAAAAGCTGGGTGAGTCGACCATGAGTTTTTTCTGTTCCAAGCCCGCCAAGGCACTTAACTTTCCCGCCTGTATCGAAGATTACAAGCTGCTGGTGCCGGGACGCCGTACCGCCATGGGCCGCAAGCTGCACCATTGGTTTGATCAGCAGGGGATCACCCCGAACATTCTCGGCGAGTTTGACGATGCCGCGCTGATGAAGGCGTTTGGCTCCTACCACCAGTCGATGTTCGTTGCGCCTTCTATCTATGCGATGGAGATTGTTGAGTCCAATACCATCTGCGAAGTGAAGCGGGTGAAGGAGATCAAGGAAGAGTATTATGTGATTTTTGCAGAGCGCATGATCATGCACCCGGCAGTAAAGAAGATCTGCGAGGCAGATTTCGGCAAGATGTTTAAATAATGTTGCTAATTTCCGGCTGTTAGCACGGAAATTCAACATTGATGGCTAGTAAACCCGGCATAAATTAAGTACATTAGCATTAACTTAATTTTAATAATGGTGGAAGAATGGAACTGCAGCAGATGGAGCAGAATGCTCCCAAGGCCGTAGCATTGCTGAAAGCCATGGCGAATGAACGACGTTTGTTTATTCTGTGCTACTTGCTGGAAGGGGAAATGTCCGTGGGAATGATGAGTGACAAGCTGGGCTTGAGCCAGTCTGCACTCTCTCAGCATTTGGCATGGCTTCGTCGAGACGGGTTGGTTGAGACCAGGAAAGTGGCTCAGACGGTTTACTATCGCCTAAAGAGCGAAGAAGTTCGGGCGATGATCGAGCTGCTGCATAAAATGTATTGCAGTGCAGAAAATACCAATGAAGCGTAAGGTCTGAATTCCAGACATAAAAAAACCGGCTGATGCCGGTTTTTTTAATGCTCAATCGCAACTCTTCAATTAAAGAGCTTTGATTTTCGCAGCTAGACGTGCTTTATGACGTGCAGCCTTGTTTTTGTGGATCAGGCCTTTAGTAGCCATGCGATCCATAACAGGTTGCATTTCAGCGAACGCCTGAGAAGCAGCTTCTTTGTTGCCAGCTTCGATAGCAGCGATAACTTTTTTGAAGAAAGTGCGCATCATTGAACGACGGCTAGCATTGTGCTGGCGACGTTTCTCAGAAGTGATAGCACGTTTCTTAGCAGATTTGATATTTGCCAAGGGTGTAACTCCCAAATTCTTGGTACGGTGACAATTTAAGGCCGAGGACTATGCCTGCAAAACCAAAGATTGTCAAATGATTTGTGCAAATAACCGCCTAACCAACAGAGTTGGCACTTGCGGATTAACACGGTTAATATGGCGGCAGATTTTACCAGCTTTTCGCCCTGTAAGTCACCTTTCTGGGCTATCTTTATGAGGTTTTTTTTGTGAGTAAGCGTCTTTTGCGCTCCGGACTGATAGTCAGCACCATGACTTTGGTCTCTCGGGTGCTGGGTTTGGTGCGAGATGTGGTGGTGGCTAACCTGATGGGAGCAGGAGCCGCGGCAGATGTTTTTTTCTTTGCCAACAAAATCCCTAATTTTTTACGTCGTCTGTTTGCCGAGGGGGCCTTTTCCCAGGCATTTGTCCCGGTACTGACAGAAAGCCATGCTTCTGAAGATATGGACAAGACCCGGCTGCTGATTGCGCGGGCCTCGGGTACCCTGGGGGTTATCGTATCGGTCGTGACCCTGTTTGGGGTGCTGGGCTCCGGGATTGTGACCGCCCTGTTCGGTGCCGGTTGGTTTATTGACTGGTTAAACGACGGACCGTCGGCCCCCAAGTTCGAGCTGGCCAGCCTGCTGCTGAAAATTACCTTTCCTTATTTATGGTTTATTACCTTTGTTGCCCTGTCCGGGGCGATTCTCAACACCTTGGGTAAGTTTGCCGTTTCGTCTTTTACCCCGGTGTTTCTCAATGTCGCGATCATTGGCTGTGCATGGTTTCTGGCTCCCAATCTGGAGCAGCCGGAAATCGGCCTGGCTATCGGCGTCTTTCTGGGGGGGCTAATTCAGTTTTTGTTCCAGATCCCCTTCCTATATAAAGAGGGAATGCTGGTTAAGCCGCAATGGGGATGGAACGATCCTGGTGTTACCAAAATCCGCACTCTGATGATCCCGGCTCTGTTCGGGGTCTCCGTTAGCCAGATTAACCTGTTGTTTGATACCTTCATTGCCAGTTTCCTGATGACTGGCTCGATTAGCTGGCTGTACTACTCGGACCGTTTGCTGGAGTTCCCGCTCGGGCTGTTCGGGATTGCGATAGCCACGGTGATCCTGCCGGCCCTGTCTCGCAAGCATGTCGAGAAGAGCAGCGAGCATTTTGCCCAGACCATGGACTGGGGCGTCCGCATGGTACTGCTGCTGGGGATCCCTGCGATGCTGGGACTGATGGTGCTGGCCAAGCCGATGCTGATGGTGCTGTTTATGCGCGGTGAGTTTTCCCCTGCGGATGTTGAACAGGCGTCGCTGTCGTTGCTTGCCTATGCATCAGGATTATTAAATTTCATGTTAATCAAAGTGTTGGCTCCAGGCTATTATGCTCGCCAGGACACCAAGACGCCGGTGCGCTACGGCATTATCGCGATGCTGACCAATATGGTGTTTAATGCGATTTTTGCCTACCTGTATGGCTACATCGGATTGGCATTGGCAACGGCCCTGTCGGCGCTGGTGAATGCCTCCTTGCTCTACCGTGGCCTGCACCGTGCCAATGTCTACCGGGTATCAAAAACAACATTGCTGTTTGTCCTGCGTCTGGTGTTTGCCGGGGCGGTGATGGTTGCTGCCCTGTTGTGGCTGTTGCCGGCGATGAGCCAGTGGCTGGCCTGGAGTCTGAGCTACCGGGTTCTCTGGCTGGCTGGTCTGATTGCTCTCGGTGCTGCGGCCTATTTGGTGACGGTACTTGTACTGGGAGTCCGTCTGCACCATCTGAAGGCCGAGGGATGATTGGCTTAAGTGCCGCTATTAATGTGGTGAACTAGTCAGAATCTGATTCAGATTGGTATGATGGGCGCAGAGTAGTATATAATCCGTCAGTTTTTCACTCTGCGAAAATGAAAGCGGCGCATGGAATTAATCCGAGGTATACATAATATCAAGCCAGAGCATCACGGTAACGTGTTGACGATTGGTAATTTTGATGGTGTTCACTTAGGCCACCAGGCGGTGCTGCGCCGGGTTCTGGCCAAAGCGCATGAGCTGGGATGCCCGGCCACGGTAATGAGCTTCGAACCGCAGCCGATGGAACTATTCGCAGGTGAAAAGGCGCCGGCAAGGCTGACACGTTTTCGTGATAAGTACTTGCAGTTGAAGCAAGTTGGTGTAGATCGTTTGCTTTGCGTCAATTTTAATGCCCATTTTGCCGATATGTCGGCGCAAGATTTTGTTCGCCGCTTGTTGGTTGAGCAATTGGGTGTTAAGTTTCTGGTAGTCGGCGATGATTTTCGCTTCGGCAAGGGCCGCAGCGGAGATTTTGCTATGCTGGTAGCAGCCGGTAAGGAATATGGCTTTACCGTTGTCAGCACACAGAGCTTCTGTGTCTCTGAGCAAAGGGTCAGCAGCACGGCGATTCGCCAAGCGCTGGCAAGTGACAACTTGCAGCAGGCCGAGGTGATGCTGGGTCGCCCGTATAGTATAAGCGGGCGGGTATCCCACGGACGAAAACTTGGCCGTACAATCGGCTTCCCGACGGCAAATGTCCCTCTCAAACGGCGTGTGTCACCGGTATCCGGTGTCTATGCGGTCGAGGTCTTCGGCGTCGAAGGTGCTCCCGTACCGGGAGTAGCCAATGTCGGCCGACGGCCGACAGTCAATGGTGTACGCCAGCAACTAGAAGTACACCTGTTTGATTTCCAGTCTGATCTCTACGGACGTCAGATTGAAGTCGTGCTGCACTATAAGCTGCGTGACGAAA
Source organism: Photobacterium alginatilyticum (assembly GCF_009910675.1). Classification (GTDB taxonomy): domain Bacteria; phylum Pseudomonadota; class Gammaproteobacteria; order Enterobacterales; family Vibrionaceae; genus Photobacterium; species Photobacterium alginatilyticum. Next base: position 126,916 of record NZ_RSEJ01000005.1, read on the forward strand.
TTAAATTTGAATCATTTGATGCGCTAAAAGCGCAAATAGAGCGTGATGCTCAAACGGCACGGGTGTGGCTGTCTGAGCGTAATAATGTCCAACTTCGCCCAAGTAACGGAATCGAGAATCAATGAGCGACTATAAAGATACCCTGAACCTGCCTGAAACAGGGTTTCCGATGCGAGGCAATCTAGCCAACCGTGAGCCTGCGATGCTTAAGCGTTGGTATGATGAAGATCTTTACGGTGAGATCCGTAAAGCCAAGAAGGGTAAAAAATCCTTCGTATTACACGATGGCCCTCCCTATGCCAACGGTGATATTCACATTGGTCACGCACTGAACAAGATTCTTAAAGACATTATTATTAAGTCAAAGACTCTTTCTGGCTTTGATGCACCTTATATCCCTGGCTGGGACTGCCACGGTCTGCCAATCGAGCTGATGGTAGAGAAGAAAGTCGGCAAGCCGGGCCACAAAGTGACGGCTGCGGAGTTCCGCGAGAAGTGCCGTACTTATGCTGCCGGTCAGGTAGAAGGCCAGAAAGAAAGCTTCATTCGCCTGGGTGTACTGGGTGAGTGGGACAAGCCTTACCGTACAATGGATTTTGCAACAGAGGCGAACATCATTCGTTCTCTGGGCAAGATTGCCGATCAGGGCCACCTGCTAAAAGGCTTCAAGCCTGTTCACTGGTGTACGGACTGTGGTTCTGCACTGGCTGAAGCGGAAGTTGAGTATAAAGATAAAGTATCGCCATCTATCGACGTGAAGTTCAAAGCTGTCGATGAAGCGGCGGTTGTTGCCAAGTTTGGTTGTGCAGAAGGTCACGAAGGTCAGGGTGATGTCTCGATTGTTATCTGGACAACAACGCCTTGGACACTGCCGGCGAACCGTGCGGTTGCTATCCGTGATGATCTTGAATATGTGCTGATCCAGACCGAAGGCAGCTCTGATGGTGAACAAGCGCCTCAGCGTCTGATCGTCGCGGCTGAGCTGGCAAAAGAGGTTATGGATCGTGCCGGTATCGAGCACTTCCACAACCTTGGCTTCTGTAAAGGTGCGGAGCTGGAGCTAATGCGCTTCAACCACCCTTTTTATAGCTTTGACGTACCGGCAATCCTTGGTGATCACGTCACAACCGAATCAGGTACTGGCTGTGTACATACCGCGCCGGGCCACGGTCAGGAAGACTTTGTTGTCGGCCAGAAGTATGGCCTGGAAGTGGCTAACCCTGTCGGTAGCAACGGTGTGTATCTGCCTGATACCGAACTGTTTGCCGGCCAACACGTATTCAAAGCCAACGATGCTGTGGTCGAAACGCTGAAAGAGCACGGTGCGCTACTTCACCACCATGCCTATGAGCATAGCTACCCGCATTGCTGGCGCCACAAGACGCCGATCATTTTCCGTGCAACACCACAGTGGTTTGTATCGATGGATCAGGCGGGTCTACGTGCCAAGGCACTAGAAGAAATCAAAAACGTACAGTGGATGCCTGAGTGGGGCCAGAGCCGTATCGAAGGTATGGTTGAAGGCCGTCCGGAGTGGTGTATCTCACGCCAGCGTACCTGGGGTGTGCCGATTGCCCTGTTCGTACATAAAGAAACACAGGAACTTCACCCGAACTCGCCTGAGCTGATTGAAAAAGTTGCCAAGCTGGTTGAAGAGAAAGGTATTCAGGCATGGTGGGATCTTGACCACGCCGAACTGATGGGTGAAGAAGACGCCGCAAACTACGAGAAGGTGCTGGATACCCTGGACGTATGGTTTGACTCCGGTGTTACCCACTTCTCAGTGGTTGATAGTCGCGAAGAGTACAACGGCAACGCGGCCGATCTGTATCTGGAAGGTTCGGATCAGCACCGAGGCTGGTTCCAGTCGTCGTTGATTTCCTCTGTGGCGATGAAAGGCAAGGCACCTTACAACCAGGTTCTGACCCACGGTTTCGTGGTTGACGGCCAGGGCCGCAAGATGTCGAAGTCAATTGGTAACGTGGTTGCACCGAAGGATGTCACCAACAAGCTGGGTGCCGACATTCTGCGCCTATGGGTTGCCTCGACTGACTATACGGGCGAAGTGGCTGTTTCTGATGAAATCCTTAAGCGTTCTGCCGATGCATACCGCCGTATCCGTAACACGGCACGTTTCTTCCTGGCCAACCTGAGCGGTTTCAACCCAGAGACTGATCTGGTCGCACCGGAAGAGATGGTGGCGCTGGACCGTTGGGCGGTGGGCCGAGCAATGGCGGCGCAGGAAGAAATCATCAAAGCGTATGACGAGTACAACCTGCACACGGTCACTCAGCGCCTGATGCAGTTCTGTTCTATCGAAATGGGCTCTTTCTACCTTGATGTGATCAAGGACCGCCAGTACACCGCGAAGAGTGGTGGCCACGCGCAGCGTAGCTGTCAGACGGCGCTATATTACATCGTCGAGGCACTGGTTCGCTGGATGGCACCGATTATGTCGTTCACTGCCGATGAGATCTGGAACGAGATGCCGGGTGAGCGCGAGAAGTTCGTATTCACGGGCGAGTGGTTCGACGGCCTGTTCGGCCTGGGTGAAGGCGAAGAGCTGAACAACGAGTTCTGGGCTGAGATCCAGCAGGTACGTGGTGCCGTGAACAAGCTGCTTGAAGGTGCGCGTAAAGATAAAGTGATTGGTGGTGCTCTGCAGGCAGAAGTCACCCTTCATGCTAACGAAGCACTGGCAGCGAAGCTGAACAAGCTGGAAGACGAGCTGCGCTTTGTGATGCTGACATCGAAAGCGGAAGTTGTGGTTGCCGACAGCAAGCCGGAAGGTGCGCAGGATACTGACGTTGAAGGTCTGTTCGTGACAGTTGCGGCTTCGGAAGCGGCGAAGTGTGACCGTTGTTGGCACCACGTGGCCGATGTGGGCACGATCGAAGGGCACGAAGAAGTATGTGGTCGCTGTGTGAGCAACATCAGCGGTGAAGGTGAAGAGCGTAAGTTTGCCTAATGACTAAGTTATCGCCGAAACAAACGCTGTCGCTTAAACAATCTGGAGTTCGCTGGCTTTGGCTGGCCGCTCTGGTGTTTGTACTCGACATTGGCAGCAAGCTCCTGGTCATGAATACCATGGAATACGGTTGGCCTAACCGTATTGAGCTGTTGCCATTCTTCAATCTGCTTTATGTCCATAACTACGGGGCGGCATTTAGCTTTTTGAGTGATGCGGGTGGTTGGCAGCGCTGGTTGTTTACGGCGATTGCACTGGCGGTATGTAGTCTGTTGGTATTCTGGATGCGTCGTTCTCCGGCGTCGAACCGATTGGCCAACAGTGCCTATGCCCTGATCATTGGTGGCGCGCTCGGTAATCTGTTTGATCGCCTGTATCATGGCTTCGTTGTCGACTTCCTTGATTTTTACGTCGGAACCCATCATTGGCCGGCATTCAATATTGCCGATATTGCTATTTGCTGTGGTGCCGGGCTGATTATTTTGGAAGGCTTCTTAGCTGACAAGAATAAACAACCAGTTAACCGCTAAAAGCCGTTACAAGCTATAACCCTGAGCGCTGTCCGTTGATACGGGCGGCGCTTTGTTGTTAAATGGGCGGATAAAAGTAGGTTCGAGAGGCGAGTTCATAGTGACGAGAGCCATCTCGCAACTCGGTAAATTAAACCTCGATACTAGGAAGTAAGCATGTCGGTAATTACGGAAAGCAGTGAAGTACTGATGCACTTTGCCATCAAGCTGGAAGATGGCTCGGTAGCAGAGTCGACTCAGGCGATGGGGAAGCCGGCAAAATTCCGGATGGGCGATGGAAGCCTGACGGATAATTTTGAAAAGTGTTTGTTGGGATTGACCGCAGGCCAGACAAGTAGTTTTACGCTTGAGCCGGAAGATGCATTTGGTCTGTCTAATCCCGATAACATCCACCATGTGGATTTAGCCAGGTTCGGTGCTGATGCGCCGGCCGAGGTGGGAACCATCATCGCTTTTGCCGGCCCTGATGGTAACGATATTCCCGGAATTATAACTGACGTTGTCGGTGACTCGGTGACTGTTGACTTCAATCACCCGCTTGCAGGACAACGCGTCACCTTTGATGTCGAAGTTGTGACCATAGATAATTAAGAGCTGTTAGCAATGAAAATCTTATTAGCCAATCCACGCGGCTTTTGCGCCGGTGTTGACCGTGCCATCAGTATTGTCGAGCGCGCACTCGAAATGTATCAGCCGCCAATCTATGTCCGCCATGAAGTTGTCCATAACCGCTTTGTGGTTGAGGGACTCAAGCAGCGTGGTGCTATTTTTGTCGAAGAGCTGCATGAAGTCCCTGATGACAATATTGTGATTTTCTCTGCCCACGGTGTCTCGCAGGCGGTGCGCAACGAAGCCAAAGCCCGTCAGCTGACGGTATTCGATGCAACCTGTCCGCTGGTAACCAAGGTCCATATGGAAGTGGCTCGAGCCAGCCGCCGCAATATGGAAGTTGTCCTGATCGGCCATGCCGGCCACCCTGAAGTCGAAGGGACTATGGGACAATATGCCAGCGAAACCGGCGGGATGTATCTGGTTGAGACACCGGAAGATGTGGATAAGCTAACAGTCAAAGATCCATCTAACTTGCATTATGTCAGCCAGACGACATTGTCGGTCGATGAAACGGCGGATGTGATCGACAAGCTGCGCCAGGTGTTCCCGGACATTCAGGGGCCGCGTAAAGACGATATCTGCTATGCCACCCAGAATCGCCAGGACGCAGTGCGCGAAATGGCCGAGACTGTCGATGTGATGATCGTGGTGGGATCGAAAAACTCCTCGAACTCCAACCGTTTGCGCGAACTGGCAGAAAAGCTCGGTACGCCGGGGTTCCTGACGGACTGCCCGGAAGATGTCGAGCCGGTGTGGTTCGAAGGCAAAAGCAAGGTCGGCGTCACGGCGGGCGCATCGGCACCGGAAGAGCTGGTCAACCAGATCATTGAGCGTATCCGGCAGTTGAGCGGCGCGGAAGTGGAAGAGCTAAGCGGCCGTGAAGAAAATATGTTCTTCGAAGTACCGCGTGAGCTACAGGTTAAAAATGTCTAGCTAGACGGTACGAATCGAACCTCAATTAAGCCCCGGCCACTGCCGGGGCTTTTTTTATATTCACCAACAGGCTACATTGTCGTAATACAAACAAGATCCAGAAACAGGGAGAATAGACGCAATGGTTAGAATTGCGATTGCTGGAGCGGCAGGACGCATGGGCCGCCAGCTGCTAAAAGCCACATACCTTTCCGAGCAGGCACAGCTGGGGGCTGCAACAGAACGCAGCGGTTCGACGCTTGTGGGCGCCGATGCCGGTGAGCTGGCCGGTGTCGGGGTTGTCTCAGTGGCTATTGTCGATGATTTGGCGGCGGCTAAAGATGACTTCGACGTCCTGATTGATTTTACGGCGCCGGTTGCCACATTGGCGAATATCGAGTTTTGCCGTCAGCACGGCAAGAAAATTGTGATCGGGACGACCGGCTTCAGTGATGACGAACGCTTGTTGATTGACCAGGCGGCGGAGCATATCCCGGTTGTAATGGCCCCTAACTATAGCGTCGGGGTGAACCTGGTGTTTAAGCTGCTTGAGAAAGCGGCCAAGGTGATGGGCGACTATTGCGATATCGAGGTCATTGAAGCCCATCACCGCCACAAGGTTGATGCACCGTCGGGAACCGCGATAGGTATGGGCGAGGCGATAGCCGGTGCGATGGGGAACCAGCTCAATGATGTTGCGGTGTATGCCCGTGAGGGGATCACCGGAGAGCGCAGCCGGGATGAAATCGGTTTTGCTACCATTCGTGCCGGCGACATTGTCGGTGAGCATACCGCGATGTTTGCCGATATTGGCGAGCGGGTGGAAATTACCCATAAGGCCACAGATCGCATGACGTTTGCCAATGGCGCTGTGCGTGCTGCAGCATGGCTGGACAATAAAGAGCCTGGCTTCTACACCATGCAGGATGTGCTGGGACTGGACGAGCTGTAAGCTGGTTTTTCTCGATTGACTCCCTCTTCTGGGCACCTTGTTGCTCCAGAAGAGGTGAAGAGATATGCGTCTTGTTGTCAGCTTTGCATAAACAGTGGTTTGTGGTGTCGTTTTTCTGCTGTTTTATTTTCACTTCCTTTTTTCCTTGAACACTCTCTCTTTTCTTTTGTTTTTGTGGGTCTTGGGTCTGTTTTTCTGGCTGAGCTGCAAAAGCGTGGCTTAACCTCGCTGCTTTTGGTTTTTTTTCTTGTTTTTGTTGTTTGTGTTGTTCGGTAAATTTTAGCAAACGATAAAATGAGATCGGGCGTCATTTGTTAGGCCTAAAAACCACAGAAAGCTTGTTATTTTTACGCCTTTGGTGGCTTTATGGTGTAAGGTTGATATAAATTAAATTTATTTTTGTCGATTTCTTGACAGAATTATCTGCGATCTCTAGACTGCGCGGAATTTGTCAAAAATCAGCTTGACTCGCTTTTTGACTTTGTATGGAATGGGTAGTTGCAAGTTTATCTGTTTTAATTGCATGATTATTTTTTTTGGAGGTTGTCTTGAGCAAATCTGCGCTGTTAGTCCTTGAAGATGGGACAGTGTTCCGCGGCGTGTCCATAGGGGCAGATGGTTCGGCCGTTGGTGAAGTTGTTTTTAACACCTCGATGACGGGGTATCAGGAAATTCTCACTGACCCCTCTTATTCCCAACAGATTGTTACTCTTACCTATCCCCATATTGGCAACACCGGAACCAATTCCGAAGACGAAGAATCCTCCTCAATCCACGCGCAAGGCCTGGTCATTCGCGATCTTCCCCTCATTGCTTCAAACTTCCGTAATCAACAATCCCTTTCTGACTACCTGAAATCACAAAACATTGTCGGTATTGCCGATATTGATACGCGTAAGCTGACACGCGTGTTGCGTGAGAAAGGAGCGCAGAACGGCTGCATTATGGCAGGCGACAGCCTGGACGAAGCACTGGCACTGGCGAAGGCGAAAGAGTTTCCTGGACTGAAGGGCATGGATTTAGCCAAGGAAGTGACCACGGCCGAAACGTACCAGTGGAAGCAGGGGTCATGGACTCTGGAAAATGGCTTGCCTGAAGCCAAAGATGATAACGAACTGCCGTATCACGTGGTTGCCTATGACTTTGGTGCCAAACGTAACATCCTGCGTATGCTGGTTGACCGTGGCTGCCGCCTGACGGTCGTCCCGGCCCAGACTTCGGCTGAAGAGGTGTTGGCCCTGAACCCGGATGGCGTGTTCCTGTCAAACGGCCCGGGTGATCCGGAGCCTTGTGACTACGCGATTGAAGCCACCAAGGTCTTTTTGGATAAAGGGCTGCCGATTTTCGGTATCTGCCTTGGCCACCAGATCCTGGCACTGGCAAGCGGTGCCCAGACGGTGAAAATGAAGTTCGGCCACCACGGTGCGAACCACCCGGTTAAGGATCTTGACCGCGATGTCGTCATGATCACTTCCCAGAACCACGGTTTTGCCGCTGATGAAGCGACGCTGCCTGATAACCTGCGTGCAACGCACAAGTCGCTGTTCGATGGCTCCCTGCAGGGAATCCACCGTACCGACAAGCCTGCATTCAGCTTCCAGGGCCACCCGGAAGCAAGCCCTGGCCCACATGATGCAGCGCCACTTTTTGATCACTTTATCGAATTAATTAAGCAGCACAGCGCCTAAGCCGGAGTAGTAAGAGATGCCAAAACGTAATGACATTAAAAGTGTTCTGATTCTGGGTGCTGGCCCAATTGTTATCGGTCAGGCGTGTGAGTTTGACTATTCGGGCGCACAGGCCTGTAAGGCGCTGCGTGAGGAGGGATACCGCGTTATCCTGGTTAACTCCAACCCGGCTACCATCATGACCGACCCGAACATGGCCGATGCCACCTATATCGAGCCGATCCACTGGGAAGTGGTTCGCCGGATCATTGAGAAAGAACGTCCGGATGCTGTACTGCCGACCATGGGTGGTCAGACGGCGCTTAACTGTGCGCTGGATCTGGAAAAGCACGGTGTGCTTGAAGAATTCGGTGTCGAGATGATTGGTGCCACGGCTGATGCGATTGACAAGGCGGAAGACCGCTCGCGCTTCGATGCCGCAATGAAATCAATCGGCCTTGAGTGTCCGCGCGCCGACACGGCGAAAACCATGGAAGAAGCCTACAAAGTCCTCGATATGGTTGGTTTCCCGTGTATTATCCGTCCTTCATTTACCATGGGCGGAACCGGTGGTGGTATCGCCTACAACAAAGAAGAGTTTGAAGAGATCTGCCGCCGCGGCCTGGATCTGTCGCCGACCAATGAACTGCTGATTGATGAATCGCTGATTGGTTGGAAAGAATACGAGATGGAAGTGGTTCGGGACAAGAACGATAACTGTATTATCGTCTGCTCTATCGAAAACTTCGATGCGATGGGGATCCACACCGGTGACTCCATTACTGTCGCGCCGGCCCAGACGCTGACTGACAAAGAATACCAGCTGATGCGTAACGCCTCCCTGGCGGTACTGCGTGAAATCGGGGTAGAAACCGGTGGTTCAAACGTTCAGTTTGGTATCAACCCGAAAGATGGCCGTATGGTTATCATCGAGATGAACCCGCGTGTATCCCGCTCTTCTGCGTTGGCATCGAAAGCCACAGGCTTCCCGATTGCTAAAATCGCAGCCAAGCTGGCAATCGGCTTTACCCTTGATGAGCTGATGAATGACATTACTGGCGGTGCAACACCTGCATCGTTCGAGCCGACAATCGACTACGTTGTTACCAAGATCCCTCGCTTCAACTTCGAGAAGTTTGCTGGTGCCAACGACCGTCTGACCACCCAGATGAAGTCTGTCGGTGAGGTGATGGCGATTGGCCGTAACCAGCAGGAGTCTCTGCAAAAAGCCCTTCGCGGCCTGGAAGTGGGTGCGACTGGCTTTGACGAAATGGTTGACCTTGATGCACCGGACTCGTTGACCAAGATCCGCCACGAGCTGAAGGATGCCGGTGCCGAGCGTATTTGGTACGTTGCCGATGCCTTCCGTGCCGGCCTGTCGGTAGACGGTGTGTTCAATCTGACCAACATTGACCGTTGGTTCCTGGTTCAAATCGAAGATTTGGTCAAGCTTGAGGCACAAGTGAAAGAGGGCGGTTTTGCCGGCCTGAATGCAGATGTCCTCCGTCAGCTTAAGCGCAAGGGCTTTGCCGATGCGCGTCTGGCGAAGCTGCTGGGTGTTGCGGAAACTGAAATCCGCAAGCTGCGTGACCAGTATGATATTCACCCGGTCTATAAGCGTGTTGATACCTGTGCAGCCGAGTTCTCGTCGGACACGGCCTACATGTACTCCTCATATGACGAAGAGTGTGAAGCTAACCCGACGAACAATGACAAGATAATGGTACTGGGCGGCGGTCCAAACCGTATCGGTCAGGGGATTGAGTTCGATTACTGCTGCGTACATGCCTCTCTGGCACTGCGAGAAGATGGTTTTGAAACTATCATGGTTAACTGTAACCCTGAGACGGTCTCAACCGACTATGATACTTCTGACCGCCTGTACTTCGAACCGGTAACGTTGGAAGATGTACTGGCAATTGCTCGTGTCGAAAAGCCAAAAGGTGTGATTGTGCAGTACGGTGGCCAGACGCCGCTGAAACTGGCGCGTGCCCTTGAGGCGGCGGGTGTGCCTATTATCGGTACCAGCCCGGATGCCATTGACCGCGCAGAAGACCGTGAGCGTTTCCAGGCTGCGGTTGAACGTCTGGGCTTGTTGCAACCCGATAATGCCACGGTCACGACCATGGAGCAGGCCGTCGAGAAATCAAAAGAAATTGGTTTCCCGCTGGTCGTCCGCCCGTCATATGTACTGGGTGGTCGCGCGATGGAAATTGTTTATGACGAGTCTGATTTGCGCCGCTACTTCAACGAAGCGGTGAGCGTGTCGAATGAATCACCAGTTCTGCTAGACCGCTTCCTGGACGATGCGACGGAAGTGGATATCGATGCGATTTGCGACGGCGAGCGCGTGGTGATTGGCGGTATCATGGAGCACATCGAACAGGCTGGCGTCCACTCGGGTGACTCGGCATGTTCACTGCCTGCTTACACCCTAAGCCAGGAGATTCAGGACGTGATGCGTCAGCAGGTTGAGAAGCTGGCATTCGAGCTGGGCGTTCGCGGTCTGATGAACACCCAGTTTGCGGTGAAGGACAATGATGTTTACCTGATTGAGGTGAACCCGCGTGCCGCGCGTACGGTACCGTTTGTCTCGAAGGCAACCGGCGCGCCGCTGGCGAAAATTGCCGCTCGTGTGATGGCTGGCCAGACGCTGGAATCCCAGGGTTTTACCAAGGAAATCATTCCTCCTTATTACTCGGTGAAAGAAGTGGTACTGCCGTTCAACAAGTTCCCGGGTGTTGACCCGCTGTTGGGCCCTGAAATGCGCTCTACCGGCGAGGTGATGGGCGTGGGTGACACCTTTGCCGAAGCGTTTGCCAAGGCGGAGCTGGGTTGTGGCAAGGAGAAGCTGGCCAAGGGCCGTGCCTTGCTGTCTGTTCGTGGAAATGACAAACAGCGCGTGGTTGACCTGGCCTCTAAGCTGGTGAAACAGGGCTACGAGCTGGACGCAACTCACGGCACAGCCGTTGTGTTGGGTGAAGCGGGTATCAACCCTCGCTTGGTGAACAAGGTACACGAAGGCCGTCCTCATATCCTTGACCGTATCAAGAACAATGAGTACTCCTACATTGTGAACACCGCCGAAGGGCGTCAGGCAATTGAAGACTCGAAGGTACTTCGTCGCGGCGCACTGGCTGAAAAGGTGAACTATACCACCACCCTTAATGCTGCTTTTGCTACCTGTATGGCCTGGACTGCCGATGACCGTAATAAGGTGACATCGGTACAGGAGCTTCATGCACGTGTTAACAACGCCTAACCGGTCGTTATCGCTATAAACCTGCAGCCCGCCTTGTGCGGGCTGTTTTATTATTGCCACCCAAATGATGGCATTCATATTTTGTGTCAAATTCGCAGCGGATACTGCTTGAACTGATAACTGAATTGCGTACAATTGGCGGCGTCGCATAAGCGATAAATTTTTTGGAGACTTTAATGAACGATACCGACCATCCCCCGAGTATGAAGGTGGAAAATCAAACCCGCTAGCGGTGTCGGTCTCCTGTGATTCCGAGCCTGCCCGGGTTCGGAATAGTATGTCTCTGTATCTCTCTTCTTTGATACCTTTTCTGACAAACCATTCCTGGTTTTCTTGCCTATTTCTCAATAGTGAATGTCGCTAATTTGTAATGAATGACAGGCTTTATGCTGTCGGCTATCTGGGCTTATTTGCTGCCCGGTTCCGGTAGTATTCGGCACATTTATGCTGGTGTATAGCGCCATTCTGGTGGTCGTTACCCATGCTACGCCTGAGAGGGCGGGCATTGCCAATCGGGAGATTCGCCATGGCGGTAATGAACTATGCAGCTCAGTCTGTAGCTGCAACAGAAAATCTTGGTCAGAATGATGTTCTGGCAGTACGTAATGCCTTTTTGAAATACAACATTGAAGAGCAGGCCACTCTGCTGGCGAGAATGCCGATTTCAGAGGCGATTGCAGTGTTACATGAGTGTCCGTTGCGTCATGTCCAGACGCTGCTGGATCTGTTGGATGAGATGAACGAACATGTTCGGATGCGTCATTTGGCCAACGGGCTTGGCTTGATCTGCTCTGAAGCCGAACCGGCCGGACACTACCTGAAAAACAGTGTGTTCAGTCACGTCCGCGAGCGTATCGGCTGGATTGTAGGCTTAGCGCTGCTGGGGATTGTCTCGGGCCTCATTATTTCCCACTACGAAGATACCTTGAGCCAACTGGTATTGCTGGCAATTTATATGCCGGTGATCGCTGCTGCCGGGGGAAACACCGGCTCTCAGGCTGCCACGTTGGTGGTCAGGGCGTTGGCGATGGAAGAAATACGGTGCCGGGATTGGGTGGCCGTGATGTGGAAAGAGTTCCGGGTCGCGATTGTGATCGCTGCGGTACTGGCCGTGGTGATTGTCGGCCGGGTGCTGATGTTCAGCGATGGTACGGCTCTGCCGATGGGGATGCAGTTGCATGATATTGCGCTGGCAATCGGCATGGCTATCTCGCTGCAGGTTGTCCTCTCGACGACTGTCGGTGGTATCTTGCCAATGATCGCGAGGGCTTGTCGACTGGATCCGGCAGTGCTGGTCAGCCCGGTGCTGGCTTCGGTGGTTGATATTACCGGGATGATGATCTACTTCACCACGGTAAATTGGATGCTGGGTCTGGCGTAAGTTTTGTGCCCCTATAGTAGGGGCACAAACTTTGAGGACGCTGTTTTAGTCCCCTCCCCCTTGAAAATGGGGAGGATCATTCTTTGTTCTCTTAAAGTATCGAAAAACACCGTTAGAAACTCTCATACAAGCTTCGATACAATTCTCTTTCAAAATGCTCAATGGGTGGCGCGACCTTCGGAGCTCCTTCCTCAGGTTCTTCTGGGTGGTAGTTGGTCACAAACTGGACGAACAGCAACTGTTTGCCTGATTGGGCCGTAATAAGCCCGGCGAGGTTGTAGGTGCCGAATAGCGAGCCGCTTTTGGCTGCTATCTTGCCTTGGAGCGGCTGATGGCGGATGCTTTGGCGGTAGTGTAAGGTCCCGCTTTTTCCGCTTACCGGCAATGTGCTGAGCAAGTTGAGCTGCTTGTCATTCTGGTAGAGGTAAGTGATCACTTCCATCATCTGGGCCGCCGAAACCCTGTTGTTGCGCGACAGACCGGAACCGTCGACCAGTACGGCCTTGCTCAAATCAATCCTCGCTTTTTCATTCAAGATCGCCTTGATAGCGGCCACACCATTACTAAAGCTGCCCGGCTGCTTGAAATATTGACCGCCAAGAGTCTTTGCCAGGTTGTCTGCGATCAAGTTATCGGAGTCCTTGACCATAGTATCGAGTAACAAAGGGAGCGGGTCGGACTGATGGCGGGCTATGCGCTTGCCCCGAGCCGTATCATCACGAACGATTTTACCTTCAAAGCCAATACCTAAGCGTTTGAGTTCGCTGCGGATCACTGCCTCGGCATAGAGCTCGGTATTTTGCACTGCGAAGTTAAGGGGCAATGGCTGGCTGCGTTTAGGTAAGCACCCACTTAGCCGGTAGGTATTGCTATTATCGGTAACCAGAGTTAAATCGCAGTAGCGTGCTTTTTGTTGTTCCTTGCTGACAATCACCGCATCTGTCGTGACCCTGACAGGCTGGTGGGCTGGCACATTGATTCGTGTTATCTGGCCAAGTCCCTTGTTGCTGTATAGGGCACCCTGGACACAGTTGTGCTCCAGCGAAATGCTGCTGGCAGGGGCGCTGTAGCAAACCCCGAGAATGTCCCAGGGCCATCCTGGTGCCCGCTCATAGCCGCTAAATACAGCTCCATTGAGCACGATGTTTCCTTTAACCTGATTGATTTTAGCTTTTTTTAGCTGGGCCAGCAGAGCGGCCAGCTGCGGGCGAGACAGGGTCGGATCGCCGCTAAAGCGAACGATAATATCGTCACCGCTGTGCTCTAAATCGGTGGTAAAGCGAAAGCTGTCACCCAGGTAGAGTTTGGCTGCCAGTGCGGTGATGAGTTTTTGGGTACTGGCTGGAGCCTGGAGCTGTTTTTCTCGCTGGGAGTACATCACCTGGCCGCTCGCCGGATCGACAACTATCAGGGCGGCGTCATGGCCTCCTGGTAAGTGTTTGATTGCAGTCTGGGGGGGAAAGTTGGCCAATACGGGTTGGCTAAGCAGCAGGCCTAGCAATAGGGGAAAAGCACGGAGCATTAAGTTAATAACCATATGAAAGTCGTTTAACTATCATAGCGCAAAAAGGCGCCGACCCGAAGGTCTGCGCCCTTATTAGCATGTAGCCTTGCTAATCCAGTCGGGATTAGAAGTCGTAACGTGCACCCAGTACGAACTCGTCAGATGTCTTCGCTTTAGTAATGCCAACAGTAGAATCTGTGTCTAGGTTGTTGAACTTGTATGAAGCGTAAGTACGGAAGTTCTTGTTGAAGTAGTGAGTTGCGTCAACAGCGATAGAATCACGTAGATCCTTGTCGTTGTTTGAGTCTTCCAGGTAGTTGTAAGTCGCGATGAATACTGTGTTGCCCATCGTGTAAGATGCAGCAAATTCATAGCCCTTAGACTCTTCAACGTTCAGGCCGTGTACTTCAGTGTTTTCTGCGTCCTGGTATAGACCTGCAAAGTAGAAGTCACCGATAGTGTAAGAAATTGCACCGAATGCCTGTTTGCCAGTTTCAGTGTTTAGTACAGCCTGACCGTCCTGCTCGCCGTAACCTGCACCGAATGCCAGGCCCATGTCCATTGCGTACATTGCCGCAAGAGAGTAGCCGTCAACATCGTAAGTGCCGTTAGCGTTTTCGTTTTCGCCAGTGAACACATAGTTTGCTTTAACTGTCAGGTTGTTGCCTGAAAGGTCGAAAGAACCAACGTAAGCAAGGTTGTTGCTTGTACGGTCAGCTGCGGCTAGTTTGTTACCCGCTTCGTTACCGTGGAAAGCCATGATATCAGTGAAGTCTGTTAGCATGCCCAGAGAGCCGTCAGTCTTACCGTAGCGAACCTGGCCGAACTCGCCGCCGATACCAGCATTCAGGTGACGGTTGTCAAGATCATTGCCGTCAGTGTATTCGCCTTCCCAGAAGCCGATACCGTAGATGTCTTCAGTGATGTCAGTTTTACCTGCGATGTTCACACGAACACGGGTTGCGTCAGTAACTTTGCTGTCACCCGCTTCGTTATCAGCCATAACCATACGAGCTTCAAAACGACCGCCTACTGCCAGGCTAGAAGTTTCGTCAGAGTAGACTTCTGCCGCTGTTGCTGCGCCCGAGATTGATGCTGCTGCTACTGCCAAAGCAATCAGTTTCTTGTTCATTGTCGAATCCTTTTGGAATTATTTTGTTGTATGCATGAGAGTGCTAAATGCATGGTGTTCTTTTTACTGGTTATTGCAGGCAGACAGTTAGTAAAAAAAACTGAAAAATACTTTTCCGGAATACTTTTTGGTGTTTTTTGGTTCTAAAAGCTGTTCTTTATCAGGTGTTTATACTTAAGTGGGAAAGTTCTCTACCGAGATGGGCTTTTAGTTGTCTTTAGAAATGATTGATATTTTCTTGTGGTACTTATTTTGTAAGATTGATTATATTTGTGAACTAATCCACATTAAAATCAGTCAGGTTCCTGTAGGAAGAAAAGCCTTATATTACCGGAGACAGTATCTAGGGTGATCTCTTGCTCATCTTTGTTTAAAATGAATTCTGTTCCCTATTAACGATGTTGGTTCAGCATGGAGCTGGACTAGCTTTTTTTTGCCCAAAATAGTGCTAGGTACTATACGGGGTTTGAGGTAAGTAAAGTTATGGATAAGGTTCCAATGACGGTACGCGGTGAGAAGATGCTGCGTGATGAACTGGATGCATTAATGAAGCGCCGTCCTATTATCTCTCAGGCGATTGGTGAGGCTCGTGAGCTGGGTGACCTGAAGGAAAATGCCGAGTACCATGCTGCACGCGAAGAGCAGGGTATCTGTGAAGCGCAGATCCGCGATATCGAATATAAGCTATCGGTGGCTCAGGTGATTGATGTCACCAAGATGGAGAACACCGGTAAGGTTATCTTTGGTGTGACTGTGACGCTGATCGATGTTGATACCGAAGATGAAGTTAAATACCAGATTGTTGGTGACGATGAAGCAGACATCAAGGCGGGCCGGATCTCGGTCAACTCGCCGATTGCGCGCGGTCTAATTGGTAAAATGCAGGACGATGAAGTGGTCATTACCACGCCTGGTGGTCAAAAAGAGTTCGAAATTGCGGAAGTGTCGTACCTCTAATTGGCAGCAGATGCGCTTTTATTGTTAGTGAATGTAACAACGGATTGCGGTAGATAGTGGCGCTCCGTGCCATTATCTGGGTGTAAAAAAGGCCGCGTCGGCGGCCTTTTTTATTTGCGAGGAAGTTCGATTTTACGCTCTTCGCTCGGGCGGTAAAGAACAAGTGTCTTACCGATAACTTGTACTTTTTCTGCTTTCGTTTCACGAACAATTGCATCGACGATCAAAACTTTTGTTTCACGTTCTTCTGCAGCAACCTTAACCTTGATAAGTTCATGGTGGTCAAGCGCGAGTTCGATTTCGGCCAGAACCGCTTCTGTCAGGCCGTTTGCACCCATAAGGACAACAGGCTTTAGGTTGTGGGCAAGACCCTTCAGGTATTGCTTCTGTTTGGTGCTTAGGTTCATGGAGACTCTATTTTTTGATGATAAGGGTTGAAAACACGGTATTCTAACGCCATCTAGTCTAGAAGACTAATTTGTTTAGTATACGTCACTGTAAAGTGGTCGAGTATACTTTATAAGTACGCTAACTCATTAGGTAAATCATGAGTCGAAAAAAACAATCGGGGAGCTCCGGACGTTGGCTGAAAGAGCATTTTGATGATAAATATGTTCAGGAGGCACAGAAGAAAGGCTACCGTTCTCGCGCTATCTTTAAAATTGAAGAGATTCAAAATAAGGATAAGCTGCTAAAGCCCGGTATGACAGTTGTCGATCTGGGGGCGGCACCGGGGGGCTGGTCACAATATGCTGCTGAAGTCGTCGGCGATGAAGGACAGGTGATTGCCTGTGATATTCTGCCTATGGATTCGCTGCCGGGAGTAAGCTTCTTGCAAGGTGATTTCCGTGAAGAGGCCGTGTTGGATGCACTGTTGGATCGTATTCAGCCAGACATGGTTGATGTGGTACTTTCAGATATGGCGCCTAACATGAGCGGCAACTTGGCGTCAGATCAACCTAGAGCAATGTATCTTGTTGAACTAGCATTAGATATGTGTAGGCAAGTACTTGCGCCGAACGGCAGCTTTGCGGTAAAAGTTTTCCAGGGTGAAGGCTTTGACCAGTACCTGGCTGACGTGCGTAGCATGTTCAAAGTGGTTAAAATTCGTAAACCGGATTCGTCACGAGATCGCTCTCGTGAGGTCTATATTGTAGCTACAGGTTACAAACTGTAGTACCCTAAATTCATCTTTAAGTTATCGCGAGGTTAACACCTTGAGTGACATGGCAAAAAACTTGATTTTGTGGTTGGTCATCGCTGTGGTTCTGATGTCTGTATTTCAGAGCTTTGGTCCCGGTGATAGTGCTGGCCGTCAAGTCGACTATACAACCTTTGTCCGTGAAATCGGTCAGGATCAGATAAGGGAAGCGCGATTCAATGATCGTGAGATCACCGTATATAAACGTGATAACACGCGATACGTCACTTATCTGCCTGTCTACAACGATCAAAAGCTATTAGACGACCTTATTAACGCTAATGTGAAGGTGATGGGTACACCACCTGAAGAGCCGAGCCTGCTGGCTTCAATCTTCATCTCCTGGTTCCCAATGCTGCTTCTTATTGGTGTTTGGATTTTCTTTATGCGCCAGATGCAGGGCGGCGGTGGCAAAGGTGCCATGTCGTTCGGCAAGTCTAAAGCACGCATGATGAGTGAAGATCAGATCAAAACGACCTTCAGCGACGTTGCAGGTTGTGACGAAGCCAAAGAAGACGTGAAGGAGCTGGTGGATTACCTGCGTGATCCGAGCCGCTTCCAGAAGTTGGGTGGTAAGATCCCGACGGGTGTTCTGATGGTTGGTCCTCCTGGTACCGGTAAAACCTTGCTGGCTAAAGCGATTGCCGGTGAAGCGAAGGTTCCTTTCTTTACCATTTCGGGTTCTGATTTCGTAGAAATGTTCGTCGGTGTGGGTGCATCCCGTGTCCGTGACATGTTCGAGCAGGCGAAGAAAGCGGCGCCTTGTATCATCTTTATCGATGAAATCGATGCCGTCGGCCGTCAGCGTGGTGCTGGTGTCGGTGGTGGTCACGATGAGCGTGAGCAGACGCTTAACCAGATGCTGGTTGAGATGGATGGTTTCGAGGGCAATGAAGGTATCATCGTTATTGCCGCGACTAACCGCCCAGACGTACTGGACCCAGCATTGCTTCGTCCGGGCCGTTTCGACCGTCAGGTCGTGGTTGGTCTGCCTGATGTACGTGGTCGTGAGCAAATCCTGAAAGTGCACATGCGTAAAGTGCCACTGGACGGTGATGTTAAGCCATCACTGATTGCACGTGGTACACCGGGTTTCTCTGGTGCCGATCTGGCTAACCTGGTTAACGAGGCTGCCTTGTTTGCGGCTCGCGGCAACAAGCGTACCGTTTCTATGGTGGAATTCGAGCTTGCCAAAGACAAAATCATGATGGGCGCAGAGCGCAAGTCAATGGTGATGACGGACGAGCAGAAAGAGTCAACCGCCTACCATGAGGCTGGTCACGCAATTATCGGTCGCCTGGTACCGGACCATGATCCGGTCTACAAGGTATCGATTATTCCTCGTGGCCGCGCGCTGGGTGTGACTATGTACTTGCCTGAGCAAGACCGAGTCAGCCATTCTCGTGAGTTCCTCGAGTCGATGATTTCGAGCCTTTACGGTGGCCGTCTGGCGGAAGAGCTTATCTACGGTGTAGACAAGGTATCGACCGGTGCATCGAATGATATCGAGCGCGCGACTGACATCGCCCGTAAGATGGTGACCCAGTGGGGCTTCTCCGACAAGTTAGGTCCGCTGCTGTATGCTGAAGACGAAGGTGAAGTATTCCTTGGCCGCTCTGTAACGCAGACAAAGCACATGTCTGATGAAACAGCCCGCGCCATCGATACGGAAGTTCGTGCGCTGATTGATCGTAACTACGAGCGAGCGCGTGAAATTCTGAGTCAGAACATGGACATCATGCATGCCATGAAAGAAGCATTGATGAAGTATGAGACAATCGATGCTGGCCAGATTGACGACTTGATGGCCCGTAAAGCTGAAATCCGTGCGCCGAAAGGCTGGACTGATGAAGGTGATACATTGAAGGCGTCTGATGTCGACTCGGATTCTGATGCGGAAAAGGCTGAAGCACCTGCTGAAGAAAAGCCGGTGTCTGATAGTGCTGAAGCACCGAAGACTGAAGATAAAGAAGACGACAAGCCACAAGCGTAATCGTTGTTCTGAAAATGAAACCCCGAGCTGGCTCGGGGTTTTTTTTATTCTGTGGTTTGTAGCAAATGGACACTGTGATGATTCTGACCAGTAAAGACAAAACCCTCGATCTTTCGCACTCCCATGCAATGGGGATCCTCAATGTTACCCCGGACTCGTTTTCTGACGGGGGGAAATTTAACCGCCTTGATAATGCGCTATTTCATGTCGAGTCGATGCTGGCTGCCGGAACCAGCATTATTGATATCGGGGGGGAGTCAACCCGTCCGGGTGCTGCCGATGTTGTGCTGAGTGATGAGCTTGATCGGGTCGTTCCGGTGATTGAGGCGATCCACCAGCGGTTTGACTGCTGGATTTCTATCGATACCAGCAAGGCGCAGGTAATGACTGAGGCGGTTGCAGCAGGTGCGGATCTGATCAATGATGTTCGCGCTCTGCAAGAGCCGGGGGCGATGGCGGCAGCGGCGAAGGCCAACGTGCCGGTTTGCCTGATGCATATGAAGGGGCAGCCGCGTACAATGCAACAGCAACCAACTTATCAAGATGTGATTGCCGATGTCGGCCAGTTCCTCGCTGAGCGGGTCGAGGCATGCGAGGCGGCTGGGATCCGCCGCGAACAGTTGTTGCTGGATCCGGGGTACGGGTTCGGTAAAAGTCTGGAGCATAATTATCAGTTGCTCGCGCATCTGGATAAATTTCACCAATTTGGTTTACCCCTGCTGGTCGGCATGTCGCGTAAATCAATGATATTTAAGTTACTTGATAAAAAACCTGCCGAATGTATGGCCGGAAGCCTGGCATGTGCAGCCATTGCTGCCATGAAAGGCGCGCAGATCATTCGTGTCCATGACGCACAAGAAACCGTTGATGTCTTGAAAGTGTGTCGGATGACATTAGAGCAGGAATAAAATAAATAATAGCTAGGAGCTGAAAATGGCTGAACGTAAGTTCTTTGGTACCGATGGGATCCGTGGCTTGGTCGGACAGGCCCCAATTACCCCGGACTTTGTCCTGAAACTGGGCTGGGCGGCGGGTCGTGTGCTGTCTAAGCAGGGCACCAAGAAAGTGATCATCGGTAAGGATACCCGTATTTCAGGTTATATGCTGGAGTCGGCACTGGAAGCCGGGTTGGCGGCAGCTGGTCTTCAGGCTGCTTTTACCGGTCCGATGCCTACCCCTGCGGTGGCCTACCTGACTCGGACATTTCGTGCCGAGGCCGGTATTGTGATCTCGGCATCGCACAACCCTTATTATGATAACGGGATCAAGTTCTTCTCCTCGGAAGGGACCAAGCTGCCCGACGAGATTGAGCTGGCGATTGAAGAAGAGCTGGAAAAGCCGCTGACCTGCGTGGAGTCGGCGATGCTGGGTAAGGCGAAACGAATTGCCGATGCGGCCGGTCGTTATATCGAGTTCTGTAAAGGTACCTTCCCATCTGAACTGAGCCTGGCTGGTTATAAAATCGTTGTCGACTGTGCCCATGGTGCGACTTACCACATTGCCCCGAATGTGCTTAAAGAGCTGGGTGCCGAGGTGATCACTATAGGTTGTGAGCCAAATGGTACCAACATCAACGATAAAGTCGGGGCAACGGATGTCGCAGCCCTGCAAGCCAAGGTGCTGGAGGAAAAAGCACACTTTGGTTTTGCCCTTGATGGCGACGGCGACCGGGTTATGATGGTCGACGAGGAAGGCAACAAGGTTGACGGCGACCAGATTGCCTACATTATTGCCCGTGATGCGCTGCGCCGAGGTGAATTGAAAGGCGGGGTTGTCGGTACACTGATGACGAACCTCGGTATGGAAGTGGCACTGAAAAATCTCGGTATCCCGTTTGTCCGTGCCAAAGTCGGCGACCGTTACGTGATGGAAGAGCTGGTTAAGCAGAACTGGTTGATTGGTGCCGAGAACTCTGGTCATGTGATCATGCTGGATAAAGTGACCACGGGTGACGGCATTGTTGCCGGTCTGCAGGTGATGGCCTCCATTGTCGGTAGTAAGATGTCACTGAAAGAGCTGTGTGACGGAATGACAATGTACCCGCAGGTGCTGGAGAATGTCCGCTTTGCCGGTGAGTCCAATCCGCTCGAATCAGATGCGGTATTGTCGGCACAGGCGGCGGTTGAGGCTAAACTGGGTGATAGCGGCCGGGTATTATTGCGCAAATCAGGCACTGAGCCGTTGATTCGTGTGATGGTTGAAGGCGAAGATGCTGATTTAGTTAAAGAATCTGCATTAGCTATTGCTCAGGCAGTAAAAGATAACTGCTAATTTGATTCACCGGAAACGGTGATTTTATCGTCGGCTTTGTTTAAAACTTGGTCAAGTGATTCACTGATATAGCTTTTTGTTGAAATTTTACTTGTCACAGGTTTAGGCTTTCGCTAGTATGCATTCGCTCCTTGATTGAAGGGGGTGCGCTGGCACTGCTTTAGCAAAGCCGGCACAACAATTTAACCATAGGTGGAACCCATGTACGAAATTCTACTTGTGATTTATCTGTTGGCTGCGCTTGGTGTTATCGGCCTAGTTTTGGTTCAGCAAGGTAAAGGCGCAGATATGGGAGCCTCATTTGGGGCTGGCGCTTCAGGAACATTGTTCGGCGCTAGCGGCTCTGGAAATTTTCTGACCCGAATGACTGCAGTTTGTGCGACTGTTTTCTTTGCAATCAGTCTTGTTCTTGGCAACATGAGTGCTAAGCAAGCGCAGGAAACAAGTGGCTGGGAAGACCTGAGTGCTCCAGCGACTGAGCAAGTTGTAGAAAAAACTGAGAGTGCACCAGTAAATAGTGACATTCCTCAGTAATTAAAGATTTAGCCGAGATGGTGAAATTGGTAGACACGCTAGCATGAGGTGCTAGTGCCGCAAGGTGTAGGGGTTCAAGTCCCCTTCTCGGCACCATTATTCGTTGCTTGAAAGGGCAACATCTGAGCGATATAATCGCCTCAGATTACGGACGCGGGGTGGAGCAGCTTGGTAGCTCGTCGGGCTCATAACCCGAAGGTCGTTGGTTCAAATCCAGCCCCCGCAACCACTTTCCGAAAAAACGACTATCCTATTAAGGAAGTATGTTTTTTCTGTCATAGCCAAGGCTGTGGCAATCAGGGTCCAGTGATAAAAAACCCCGTAATTCGGGGTTTTTTATTATCTGAAAAATGACCATTCAGGTATCTACTGGGCTTTAGTGCCCTTTTTTTGTTTCCAGGGGGTTGTTTTGACAGCTTTAGAGATGCAATTAACCGAACTGCTTGAAGCGCCGGTAACGGCTTTGGGCTATGAACTAGTCGGTTTGGAATTTATCCGTGCAGGCGAGCACTCGACGTTGCGTGTTTTCATCGACCATGAAAACGGCATTACGGTTGACGACTGCGCCGAAGTTAGCCGCCAAATCAGCGCTGTAATGGATGTAGAAGATCCTATTACTGTGGCTTACAACCTGGAGGTATCTTCCCCTGGTCTGGAAAGGCCGCTATTCAAAGCTGCACACTACCAGCAATTTATTGGCCACGAGGTCAGCTTGGTATTAAAAATGGCGATGGACAATCGTCGTAAGTGGAAAGGTGACATCATTGCTGTTGAAGGCGAGCTAGTCACTCTGAAAGTTGATGGCAATGAAGAAACATTTGCGCTGAGCAATATTTCCAAAGCCAATCTGGTTCCAAAATTCTAACCGCTAAAATTGGGGCATTAGAAATGAACAAAGAAATCTTGGCTGTCGTTGAAGCGGTATCCAACGAAAAAGCTGTTCCTCGTGAGCGTATCTTCGAAGCGCTAGAGATCGCACTGGCAACAGCGACAAAGAAAAAGCACGAAGCTGAAATCGACGTGCGTGTCGCTATCGATCGCAAAACCGGTGAGTTCGAGACTTTCCGTCGCTGGAAAGCTGTTGAGGAAGTGACTCAGCCGACGCTTGAAATTACCCTTGAAGCGGCTCAGTTCGAAGATGAAAGCATCGAACTTGACGGTTTCGTCGAAGACGAGATCGAGTCTGTTACTTTCGACCGTATCACGACGCAAACCGCGAAGCAGGTTATCGTACAGAAAGTACGTGAAGCAGAGCGTGCGCAAATCGTAGAACAGTTTATCGACAATGAAGGTGAGCTAATCACGGGCGTGGTCAAAAAAGTAAACCGTGATGCTGTTATCATTGATCTGGGTAACAATGCTGAAGCCGTTATCCAGCGTGACGATCAGCTGCCGCGCGAAAACTTCCGTCCGGGTGACCGTGTTCGTGGCTTGCTGTATGCTGTTCGCCCTGAAGCGCGTGGCTTCCAGCTGTTCATGACCCGTTCTAAGCCTGAGATGCTTTCTGAGCTGTTCCGTATCGAAGTGCCGGAAATCGGCGAAGAGCTTATCGAACTGATGGGTGCCGCTCGCGATCCAGGCTCTCGTGCCAAGATTGCTGTGAAAACCAATGACAAGCGCATCGATCCTGTCGGCGCTTGTGTGGGTATGCGTGGTGCTCGTGTTCAGGCTGTATCTGGTGAACTGGGCGGTGAGCGTATCGACATCGTGCTTTGGGATGAGAACCCGGCACAGTTTGTTATCAATGCGATGGCGCCGGCAGAAGTTAGCTCGATCATCGTTGATGAAGACAACCACACTATGGATATTGCTGTCGAGAAGGATAACCTTGCTCAGGCAATCGGCCGTAGTGGCCAGAACGTGCGTCTGGCATCTCAGCTGACTGGCTGGGAACTGAATGTAATGACTGTAGAAGATCTGCAGAAAAAGCATCAGGAAGAAGCACAGGAATCTATCGAGGTGTTTACCAAGCATCTTGATATTGATGAAGACTTCGCAACCGTACTGGTTGAAGAAGGCTTCACCACACTTGAAGAAATCGCTTACGTACCAGTTAACGAGCTGATGGCTGTTGACGGTCTTGATGAAGACATGGTCGACGAACTTCGTAGTCGTGCTAAAGAAGCACTGACAACGCTTGCTCTTGCTCAAGAAGAGTCTTTTGAAGGTGTTGAACCCGCTGACGACCTGCTTGGTCTTGACGGCCTTGAGCGCGAAATGGCGTTCAAACTGGCTGCGAAAGGTGTAAGCACGCTTGAAGACCTGGCGGATCAGGGCACTGATGACCTGACCGACATCGAAGGTATGGACGAAGCTAAAGCGGGCGAGCTAATCATGGCCGCACGTAATATTTGCTGGTTCAGCGACGAAGCGTAATTTTAAAAAGCAAGGGAGGAGCAGCATGTCAGAGGTTACAGTTAAAGCATTAGCCGAGGAAATTGGTACTCCGATTGATCGTTTGCTTCAACAGTTTGCCGATGCTGGTATCAGCAAGAAAGCTGAAGAAAGCGTAAGCCAACAAGAAAAGCAGTCGTTGTTGTCTCACCTTAAGAAAGAACATGGTGGTGACAGCACGACTGGTGAGGCTCCTACACGCCTTACTCTGCAGCGCAAGACTCGAAGCACTCTGAGTGTCTCGGGCTCTGGCGGCAAGAATAAAAGTGTTCAGGTAGAGGTGCGCAAAAAGCGCACCTATGTAAAACGTTCTGCCCTTGAAGAAGAGCAGCGCGTAGCTGAAGATGCGAAACGCCAAGC
Organism: Photobacterium alginatilyticum; assembly: GCF_009910675.1. Lineage (GTDB taxonomy): Bacteria > Pseudomonadota > Gammaproteobacteria > Enterobacterales > Vibrionaceae > Photobacterium > Photobacterium alginatilyticum. The sequence goes on from NZ_RSEJ01000005.1 coordinate 151,546, forward strand.
TGAAGAAGCGGCTCAGCGTGAAGCTGAAGAAGCCGCTAAGCGCGCAGCCGAAGAAGCTGCCAAGCGTGAAGCAGAAGAGCAGGCGAAACGTGAAGCTGAAGAAACAGCTAAGCGTGCCGCTGAAGAAAAGCGCTTAGCTGAAGAGAAAGCTAAGCAAAATGCAGGACATAAGGCCAATCGTGACGCTGAGGACAAGCTGGATCGTGACGCTGAGGACAAGCGTTTAGCTGACGAAAAAGCTAAGCGCGCCGCCGCTGACCAACAGGCTAAGAAAGAAGCTGAGGCGCTACAACGTCGCAGGGAAGAGGAAGCCAAGCGTAAAGCCGAAGAAGAGAGTCAGCGCCAGCTAGAAGAGGCACGCAAAATGGCAGAACAGAACGAGAAAAACTGGTCAAAACCTGATCAGGCGACAACGAGCATGGAAAAATCAGATTACCATACAACAACTTCTAGCTACGCTCGCGCAGCTGAAGATGAAGCCGACCGCAAAGAAGAAGGCGGTCGTCGTAAGAAGAAAAAACCTGCTGCGAAAGCTGATGACCGTAACAAAGGTCGTGGCTCTCGTAACCAGCGTGGTCGCGGTGGTAAGAAAAAGTCTCAGGTTAATGCACCGACATCGATGCAGCATGGCTTTGACAAAACAGCAACCGTTGCTAAATCTGACGTTGTGATCGGTGAAACCATTGTTGTTTCTGAACTGGCTAGCAAAATGTCAGTGAAAGCGACAGAAATCATCAAAGTGATGATGAAAATGGGCGCTATGGTTACCATCAACCAGGTAATCGACCAGGAAACAGCACAGCTAGTTGCTGAAGAAATGGGTCACAAAGTTATTCTTCGTAAAGAGAATGAACTTGAAGAAGCGATCATGTCTGATCGTGACGAGAATGCCGCAACTGAATCTCGTGCACCTGTTGTTACTATCATGGGCCACGTTGACCATGGTAAGACATCAACACTGGATTACATTCGTCAAGCTCACGTTGCTTCTGGCGAAGCCGGTGGTATTACCCAGCATATCGGTGCATACCACGTTGAAACTGGCAACGGTATGATTACCTTCCTTGATACTCCTGGACACGCCGCGTTTACCGCTATGCGTGCTCGTGGTGCTCAGGCGACGGATATCGTTGTACTGGTTGTTGCAGCAGATGATGGTGTAATGCCACAGACAATTGAAGCTATCCAGCACGCAAAAGCGGCCGGTGTACCTCTGATTGTTGCTGTAAACAAGATCGATAAAGAAGACGCTAACCCAGACAACGTGAAGAACGAACTGGCACAGTACGATGTTATCCCTGAAGAGTGGGGCGGTGAGAACATGTTTGTTCACATCTCTGCGAAACAAGGTACTAACATTGACGGTCTGCTAGAAGCTATCCTGCTTCAGTCTGAAATTCTTGAACTGACTGCAGTTAAAGATGGTATGGCGAGCGGTGTGGTTGTTGAATCTCGCCTTGATAAGGGCCGTGGTCCGGTTGCAACTGTTCTGGTTCAGTCAGGTACGCTACGCAAGGGCGATATCGTTCTTTGTGGCCTGGAGCATGGCCGTGTGCGTGCTATGCGTGATGAGCTTGGTCAAGACATCGAGTCTGCTGGCCCGTCTATCCCGGTAGAGATCTTAGGTCTTTCCGGTGTACCTTCTTCTGGTGACGAAGCAACCGTTGTTCGTGACGAGCGTAAAGCACGTGAAGTTGCACTTTACCGTCAGGGTAAATTCCGCGATGTTAAGCTTGCTCGCCAGCAGAAAGCGAAACTTGAAAACATGTTCTCTAACATGACGGCAGGTGACGTAGCTGAGTTGAACGTTGTACTAAAAGCTGATGTACAGGGTTCTATCGAAGCGATTGCCGATTCACTGGTTAAACTGTCTACCGATGAAGTTAAAGTGAATATCGTCGGCTCTGGTGTTGGTGGTATTACCGAGACTGATGCAGTACTTGCTGCAGCATCTAACGCTATCGTACTTGGTTTCAACGTTCGTGCTGATGTTCCGGCTCGTCGTATTGTTGAGAACGAGAACCTGGATCTGCGTTACTACTCAATCATCTACCAGCTGATTGACGAAGTGAAAGCGGCAATGGGCGGTATGCTATCTCCTGAGTTCAAGCAGGAAATTATCGGTCTTGCAGAAGTACGCGATGTGTTCAAGTCACCTAAGATCGGCGCAATTGCGGGTTGTATGGTTACTGAAGGTATCATCAAGCGTAACAACCCTATCCGTGTTCTACGTGATAATGTTGTAATCTACGAAGGTGAGCTAGAATCGCTACGTCGCTTCAAAGACGACGTGAACGAAGTTAAGAACGGCTACGAATGTGGTATCGGCGTTAAGAACTACAATGATGTTCGCGTTGGTGACCAGATCGAAGTTTACGAAATTGTTGAAATCCAGCGTACTCTTGACTAATTACTCAAGACAACAAGCTGTTTTATAACAACTAATCTTATGGGGAGCTTCGGCTCCCCATTCTTTCAAGAGCTCAATTCTTAGAGAGAGAAAACGAATATGGCAAAAGAATTCAGCCGTACCCAGCGAGTTGCACAGCAGTTGCAAAAAGAGCTGGCGGTGATCCTGCAGCGCGAAATTAAAGATCCGCGCATCGCAATGGCAACTATCTCGAGTGTCGATGTATCACGCGATATGGGCTACGCAAAAGTGTACGTGACATTTTTGACCGTGGGTGAGCAAACCCCTGAGGACAGCCTGGAAGCACTGCGCGAACTGGCACCTTATATCCGCTCGCTACTGGGCAAGCAGATCCGTCTGCGCGTTACCCCTGAGCTTAACTTCATCTTCGACAAGTCACTGACCGAAGGTATGCGTATTTCTAACCTGGTCAGCAAGGCTGTCCGTGATGATGAAGATCGTCGCGGTGATGATGCTGAAGAAGGCGAGGAGTAATCCATGGCACGTCGTCGTAAGGGGCGTCCGGTCGACGGGGTTATCCTCCTCGACAAACCAACCGGACTTAGCTCGAACGATACCCTGCAGAAAGTAAAGCGTATCTTCTTCGCGCAGAAAGCGGGTCATACCGGGGCACTGGATCCATTGGCAACCGGTATGCTGCCAATCTGCTTTGGTGAAGCGACGAAGTTTTCCCAGTTCCTGCTCGATTCGGACAAGCGCTATCGCGTTGTGGCCAAGTTAGGTGAACGTACTGATACCTCGGATTCTGACGGTGAAGTCGTTCAGACGCGCGAGGTGAAAGTAGACCGTGGTCAGCTAGAGCGCTGCATTGCCAAGTTCCGCGGCACAACCGATCAAATTCCATCGATGTACTCGGCCCTGAAATACCAGGGGCGTAAGCTGTATGAATACGCCCGCGAAGGGATTGAGGTGCCTCGTGAATCTCGCAAGATCACCGTGTATTCTGTCGAGCTTCTTCGTTTTGACAACAACGAAGTCGAAATGGAGCTGCATGTATCGAAAGGAACCTACATCCGCACGATTGTTGATGATCTGGGCGAGATGCTCGGTTGCGGTGCCCATGTGACCTATTTGCGTCGTACCGGGGTGTCCAACTATCCGATGGATCGCATCGTGACGTTGGAGCAGCTACAGGCATTGCTGGATCAGGCCAAGGAGCAGGACATTGCGCCAAGCGAACTGCTTGACCCGCTGCTGCTGCCGACTGACAGTGCGGTACAGGACTTGCCGGAAGTCAATATATTGCCAGCACTGGCGGTATATATCCTTAACGGTAATCCGGTGCAGGCTGGCCGTGTTCCCGAGACGGGGACGCTGGTTCGCATTACGGTTGGCGAACAGCGTGAGTTTATCGGCGTCGGTGTTATCGACGAAGATGGCATGCTGGCGCCGAAGCGTGTGATGGCGAACAAGCAGGACTAAGGGGCGAGAACCGAGAAGCTAGTTCCTAGAAAAAGCGGAAAGAGCGGGTTCTAGGTCGCTGGGTCCTAGGAAAAAGCTTCCTTGAGGTTTTGTATTTAAGAGCAGAATATTTGATAAGAATATTCTGCTCTTTCGTCTCTACCAGCAGGAACCGACTCTCCTCGCATCTCGCCACTATAAACCCGAAACTCGCCACTTACGCGACTTATTTGAATCTTTCCTTGTAGTCATGCAGGGCTACACGTATAATTCGCGGCTCGGGTGTCGGCTGAATCAGAGATTGGCTGGCACAAATTTAGAAACACTTTGTATTAGGAATGAGTTATGTCTCTGAATGCAGAAACTAAAGCAGCAATCGTTGCTGAATACGCGCAAGGCGCAAACGACACTGGTTCTCCTGAAGTTCAGGTTGCACTGCTAACAGCACAAATCAACCACCTTCAAGGTCACTTTGCTAACCACAAACACGACCACCACAGCCGTCGCGGTCTGCTACGTATGGTTTCTCGTCGTCGTAAGCTTCTAGACTACCTTAAAGGTAAGAACCTAGATCGCTACCAAGACCTAATCAAGCGTCTAGGCCTACGTCGCTAAGATTGCTTTGAGAAAGGAGCCTGATGGCTCCTTTCTTTTTTATGTTTGTTAATACTCCTCTCTACCGTCTCATCCGATACCTGCATCGTCACTGCTGATTGAATGATCCTGTAGCGAGTTGATTGATGAACCATCACTGATATTTTACACCGTGAGCTCGCGAGTCGTTTTCGTCGACCTTTAGGTCGCGGCTAATGACAGTTCCTCTAGCCATAGAGAATTTTCATTAGTCGCGATACGTGAAATCACCGTAAAGTGTCTTTCATCACATGACGCTTTTCCTTGTGTCAGATATACTTAACGACGCAAATAGAAAGCGGAATAAATTTAAGGAAATTCACGTGAATCCTATCGTAAAGACTTTCCAGTACGGTAACCACACGGTTACTATCGAAACTGGTGTTATGGCACGTCAAGCAACAGCTGCTGTAATGGTAAGCATGGATGACACATCTGTGTTTGTATCTGTAGTTGGTAAAAAAACAGCGGTAGAAGGCCAAGACTTCTTCCCACTGACTGTTAACTACCAAGAACGTACTTACGCGGCTGGTAAAATCCCAGGTGGTTTCTTCAAGCGTGAAGGCCGTCCATCTGAAGGCGAAACGCTGACTGCACGTTTGATTGACCGTCCAATCCGTCCGCTATTCCCAGATGATTTCAAAAACGAAGTGCAGGTTATTGCGACTGTTGTTTCTGTAAACCCAGATGTAAACCCAGATATCGTTACTATGATTGGTACGTCTGCGGCACTGGCTATCTCTGGTATTCCATTCAATGGTCCTATCGGTGCTGCACGTGTTGGTTACGTTAACGATCAGTTCGTTCTTAACCCAAGCAATACTGAGCTTGAAGAAAGCCGTCTAGATCTTGTTGTTGCCGGTACGGAAGGTGCGGTTCTGATGGTTGAATCAGAAGCTGACCGTCTGTCTGAAGAGCAGATGCTACAAGCTGTAGTATTTGGTCACGACCAGCAGCAAACCGTAATCAATGCCATCAACGAGTTCGCGGCAGAAGTTGCTACGCCGGCATGGGATTGGACTGCACCTGAAGTCAACACTGAGCTAAAAGCACGTGTTGCCGAGAAAGCAGAAGCACGTCTGTCTGAGGCGTACCAGATTACTGAAAAAATGTCACGCTACGAGCAAGTTGGCGCGATCAAGAATGACGTTGTCGAAGCTCTGCTTGCAGAAGACGAGACACTGGAAGAGCGCGAAATTCGCGACATGCTGAGCTCTCTTGAGAAGAACGTTGTACGTAGCCGCATCATTGCCGGCAACCCGCGTATTGACGGCCGTGAAAAAGACATGGTTCGTGCACTAGATGTACGTACTGGTGTACTTCCTCGTACTCACGGTTCATCTCTGTTCACTCGTGGTGAAACTCAGGCACTGGTTACCGCGACACTGGGTACCCAGCGTGATGCGCAAATCATCGATGGCCTAACTGGCGAGAAGAAAGATCACTTCCTGCTACACTACAACTTCCCTCCATACTGTGTTGGTGAAACGGGTTTTGTCGGTTCGCCTAAGCGTCGTGAAATTGGTCACGGTAAGCTGGCTAAGCGTGGTATTGCAGCGGTAATGCCATCTGTTGACGAATTCCCGTACACAGTACGTGTGGTTTCTGAAATCACTGAATCAAACGGTTCATCTTCAATGGCGTCTGTTTGTGGTACTTCTCTGGCTCTTATGGATGCTGGTGTGCCAATCAAAGCGTCTGTTGCTGGTATCGCAATGGGTCTTGTGAAAGAAGGCGATGATTTCGTTGTTCTTTCTGACATCCTGGGTGACGAAGACCACCTTGGTGATATGGACTTTAAAGTAGCAGGTACTGACGACGGTATCACAGCGCTGCAGATGGATATCAAGATCGAAGGTATCACCAAAGAAATCATGCAGATCGCTCTAAACCAGGCGAAAGGTGCGCGTAAGCACATCCTGAGCGTGATGGACGATGCAATCGGCACGCACCGTGAAGATATCTCTGAGTTTGCTCCTCGCATCCACACCATGAAGATCAACCCAGAGAAGATCAAAGACGTTATCGGTAAAGGCGGTGCGGTTATCCGTGCGCTAACTGAAGAGACTGGCACTACGATTGAAATCGAAGATGACGGTACCGTGAAGATTGCTGCGACTGAAGGAACTGCTGCGAAAGAAGCAATCCGTCGCATCGAAGAAATCACTGCCGACGTTGAAGTTGGTCGTATCTATACTGGTAAGGTTATGCGTATCGTTGACTTCGGTGCGTTTGTATCTGTTATCGGTACGAAGGAAGGTCTGGTACACATTTCTCAAATCGCTCAGGAGCGTATCGAGAAGGTTGCCGATCACCTAGAGATGGGCCAGGAAGTGAAGGTTAAAGTTCTTGAAATTGACCGTCAGGGCCGTATCCGTCTAAGCATGAAAGAAGCAGCCGCCGAGCAAGCACCGGCAGCCGCTCAAGACGAAAAGCCAGAAGCTTAAGTCTTTCTTCTAAAAGCATGTTATAAAGGGGGCTCTTCAGCCCCTTTTTTATACTCATGAGTTACTTAGGCGGGTATTCGGCATCGATCGATAGCCGCCTTATTTGTATTGATGGTATAAGCTAGTAAGAAGACTCGTCAGTTTCACCTCAGGGAGAATTGCATTGATTGCAAACAGGTTAACAATCGCATGCGTTGCGATGATTATGGTGTTGGCTGGCTGTACGGCAGCCCCTCAGTCTAACTGGACCAATCCGCCGCTGGCGGTACCGTTCCAGCCAACGATTCAACAGCAGATCCAGCTGGCTCGTATTGATCAGTTACTAAAACGCAATGATCTTAATGACGACACCCTGGCACAAGTCTACTACGAGCGCGGTTTGTTGCACGACAGCATTGGTTTGCGTGATCTTGCCCGCCTTGACTTCAACCAGTCGCTGTCGCTTAAGCCTGATCAACCTGATGTCTTCAATATTCTGGGTGTGTATTTCACTCAGAGTGCGCACTTTGATGCGGCCTATGAGGCGTTTGATTCTACGCTCGAGCTGAACATCAGCCACCCGTTTGCTCAGCGCAACCGGGGCATTGCCCTATATTACGGCGGGCGCTACGAGCTGGCCCATGAAGATCTTATTGCCCACTACCAGCAGAATGTGAACGACCCCTACCGGGTGATCTGGCTGTACCTCGTTGACTTGGAACGAGAGCCCGAGACGGCCAAAGATAAGCTGAAACGCCGCTATGACGTTAGCGACAAGCAGGACTGGGGGTGGCAAATTGTCAGGATGTATATCGGCGAGCTTACCGAGAGCGAGCTGCTTGCACAGATCACCGCCGAAAGTGAAGACAACGACATGCTGGCCCAGCGCTTGACCGAAGCGTATTTCTACATGGCCAAGCTGTATCACTACAACAAAGATTTCCAGGCTGCGTTGATGCTGTATAAACTGGCGCTTGCCGGTAATGTCTACGAGTTTGTCGAGCATCGGTTCTCGCTGCTGGAGCTCAGCCGCCTGATGGCAGAAGCTAGTGTCGAGCAGCCGGTTGCTGCTGGTGATAGCTAAGGCGAAACCAAGGTAAAAAGACAAAGAAAAGCCGCGTCATCAGACGCGGCTTTTTGTTTGGGTCATAACGGCAAGGACATTATGCGATATCGAGTCCGGCCAGGTTATGCCAGTAACCGTTGCACTGGTGGCCGCCTGCCAGTTTGTGCTGCGTGGCACCTTGCTCGTTGCTGCGGAAGGTGTCAATCAGCGGCAGGGTCTCGTTGCCTAATGGGCTGAGACGTACCACATCGACCAGGTTATCCATGCTCTTGAGATCGTTGATCAGGTTATAGCAGTAGCCGGACTGGGTCTGGATACCGTTGAGGGTAAAGACCTTCTGCGACTCCTGGCTGTTGACGGTGATCCCGGTTGGATACTTGATGCAGCAGGTTTCGCAATCGTCCTTGGCACGGTCCTCGGCACGGGCGGTAAAGCAACGGGCCGAGTAGGCCAGCGGCAGGTAGCCGTAGCTGAAAACCTCGGTCTCGAACTGATCACGAATGCCCATTTTCTCGCACTCGTTAACCACATTCTGGAGCCAGTCACGGGACAGCTCGACAGGCATGCACCAGCGAACCATGCCTTTTTTCAGGAACAGGTTCAGGGTCTGGGCATTGTAGCAGTTGACTGCCGGCCCCACGACAAACGGTATGCCTTTCTCGTGCGCCATCTGAATGGCGGAGACATCGTTGGCCTCGATGATGAAGTCACCGTTATCAATGTACTTTTTCATTACATTGACCTCGCTTGGCGCCTCCAGCAGTGCCATGGTCGACAGTACGACCTGCTTGCCCGTGGCCGAGATATCCCTGGCGATATCAAGCCAATGGGCCGGGCGCATTTCACGACGCTTGGAGCAGACCGTCTCACCCAGGTAGACAATATCGGTATTGGTTTCTTTGACCTGCTGGTAGAAGTTCTCGACATCCGGCTTTGACCAGAAGTAAAGGAGCGGGCCTAGTGAATATTTCATCGTGTTTTCCTTTATTGCCACTTGCGGTGATACGCGCCGAGGGTCGTCTGTTTGCCTTCGGACACATTGCCCAGACAGGCGTTCCACGCCGGATCGACGCTGTAGCCTTCCGGATCAGCCAGATAGCGATCGATAGCCGCGCGCCAGGTACGGGTTACCTGCTCAACATAGGCAGGGCTGCGCTGGCGGCCTTCAATTTTCACCGAGGCAATATTGGCTTTGAACAGTTCTGGCAGGATCTCCAGGGTATTGAGGCTGGTTGGCTCTTCCAGCGCGTGATAGCGTCTGCTCTCGCCCTCGAAGTCCACTTCGAAGCGTCCCTTGCACAAGGTAGGGTAGCCGGCGTTCTCACCTGCTTCGTAACGGTCGATCAATACGTCGTTGAGGCGAGATTCCAGCCCTTGGGAGGTTTCCTGCCAGCGGACAAATTTCGCCGGCGAGCAGGCACCGACGGTATTCGGCGACTCGCCGGTCATGTAGGAGGACAGGTAGCAGCGTCCCTCAGACATGATGCAGAGGCTCCCGAAGGCAAATACTTCCAGTTGCATATCGGTGTTACGGGCCAGCTGTTTGACCTGATGGATCGACAGCACGCGGGGCAGCACGACACGCTTGACGTTGAAGTTCTGCTGGTAGAAATCGATCGCGGCGGTATTGGTTGCCGATGCCTGTACCGAGAGGTGCAGCTCAAGGTCCGGGTAGGTGGTTGCCGCGTAGTCCAGTACCGCTATATCAGCCACAATCAGGGCATCTACCCCCATCGCAGCAGCATTGTCAACGGCACGTTTCCAGCGCTCGAAGCCGTCCGGATGAGCGAAGGTGTTGAGCGCAACATGCAGTTTGCGGTTGTGATCTTTCACATACTGCACGGCTTTTTCGAGTTTTCTGCCTGTAAAATTTAGACCTGCAAAGTGGCGGGCATTGGTGTCATCCTTAAAGCCGATATACACGGCATCCGCACCGTTATCAATGGCAGTTTTCAGCGCCGGAAGGTTACCGGCGGGGCAAAGTAGCTCCATATTATTATTTCTACCAGTGTGGGAATAAAAGTGATGGAGCAAATAGTAGGGGGCTTAGTGCCCCCTTGTTTTGATGTCAGGCAGGTTTTGTTGATTTAGGACAACTTTTTTCTCTAGCTTTTATAACCATAAAGTGGTAGTGCTTAGTCCTTGTGGCGGCTGTGCTTGAGCAAAATGGCATCCAGCTCATTTTTCGGCAGCGGCTTGTAGAAATGGAACCCCTGGATATAGTCGCAATTGAGGTTCGACAGCAAGGTCGCCTGCTGACGGGTCTCGACCCCTTCCGCCACAATACTCATGCTCAGCGCCTTTCCGAGGTTGATAATGTTCTCGATGAGCGTGACCTGCTTGGGGATGGTCTCGATGTCTTTGATAAACGCCCGGTCGATCTTCAGTTCGTCGAGCGGGAAGCGTGCCAGGTAGGACAGGGAAGAGTAGCCGGTACCGAAGTCATCGATCGAGAGGGCAAAACCCTGCTTCTTGATGGCATTGAGCATTTGGATAGTATGCTCGCCGTCGCTCATGACGGCACTTTCGGTAAGCTCGAACGTAATGTCATTGGGGTTGATCCCGGTAGCCTTCTTTAGCTTCTCAACAAAGCTGATCAGGTTCGGGTTACCAAATTGCTGCGGTGACAGGTTGATGGCCACCCGGCCGGACAGCAGACCCTGCTGCTTCCATTTGCGTACCGTGGTGAAAACTTCTCTCATCACGACCTGGCCGAGCTGCTCAATCATGCCGGAGCGCTCCGCGACCGGGATAAACTGTGCCGGGCTGATATAGCCTTCTACCGGATGTTTCCAGCGTACCAGGGCTTCGGCACCGTCGATGGCATAGTCTTTGGCATTGACCTTTGGCTGGTACCAGACCTCCAGGCCATTTTGCTGCAGCGCTTTTTGCAACTCGATTTCCAGCCATAGTTGCATCCGGGCTTCTTTGTTCATTTCCTCGCTGAACTTGACCAGACGGTTGCGACCACGGTTCTTGGCCTCGTACATCGCGGTATCGGCATTTTGCAACAGAATACGGGCATCGTTACCGTCGCCCGGGTAGGTCACCATGCCTATCGAGCAGGCCAGATGCTTGCTGAAGTGGTGCAGATCAAAGGGCTGGTTGATCAGCGCGATGATCTGCTGCGAAATCAACTCGCCGCTGCGGTCATGCTCGGGTTCCTGCAGGATGATGGCAAACTCGTCGCCGCTCAGGTGGCCGATAATGGCGCTATCCGGCAGCAGGCGGCGCAGGCGCAGGGAGATCTCCTGCAGTACCCGGTCACCGATGTGGTGGCCAAGGGAATCATTGATATTTTTAAAGTTATCAAGATCAAGGTACAGCATCACCAGCGGGGATTCGTTGTTGATCAACTGCTCCAGCCGGCGGCTGAAACCGTGGCGGTTATAGAGCCCGGTGAGCGGGTCGGTTTGGACAAGCTGTTCAACCTGGCCCTGTTGGACTGCGCGCTCGGAGGTGTCCTGCAGCAGAATAAGTTTTGCCGGGGCACCCAGCAGGGTGATATCCGACGATGATACCTGCAGGGCCTTGTCGGTGCTGCAGCGAGGGCTGGTCTGGCACTTTCGCTGCTCGTTCTTGCCCAGCTGGTTGATCTGCTCGCCCAGAATGCGCTGGCTGCTACTATCTATCAGCAGCCGTCCCAGCTCTTCGCCGATGAGATCCCGCGGGGATTCAAAACCCAGCATATCGGCGGCGGTCTGGTTGGCCGAGATGATGATCTCTCCCTCGATCAGACAACTGCCGTCGGTGATTAATTCATTGAGCTGGTTGAGTTGGTGCTCCAGTTCGGCCAGTGAATTGACCAGAACCTGGCGCTCCGAGGTATCGGCAGAGTGCAGCACGATATAGGGAATATCGCCAATCTGATCTTTGAGCGGAGCCAGGCTGAAATGCATGCTGGTATCATGACGGTTGTCGTTCAGTACCACCTCGCCTTCGACGGATTCGCCATTGAATGCACGCTCGTAATAGGGACGCAGGGAGTCATAGAATGCCTGACCCAGAATGTCTTTGTCGTTCTGGCCTACTAATTCTTCGCGCTCCAGCCCGCTAATCTCGCAATAGCGATTGTTGACGACCAGGTAGTTATGATCCGGATCTAGCACTGCAAACAGAAAAGGGCTGTTATCGGTCAGCAGCGGAAACCAGTAGTTGAGTTGCTCAGTCGGCATTGAAAGTGCGTATATCCGTATCCGTTGCCCTCCGGCAGGGAGGAGCCGTAAATTAAGTGCTATGTACTATAACCTGTGATAATGCCGTAATTCCAAACTTTGCGTTCAGAGAAGCGTTTTTTTTGACTCAAGGCATGAAAAGCTCCCCCATAATTGCCATACAATCAGTCAATAATTGCGACAGAGACAGGAAAAATAAGACAGTGATTGCTCAACTACGAAAGCACATGGTGCAATACGGCCCGGCTCTGATCCGCGTGCCAGCCCAAATGACCCCGTTTGCCATTCAGAAAAAAGTGATGCTTGATGGTCTGGCGATGGTGTTTAAAGAAGCGCTGGAAGATGGTGATTTTGAGTTCCTGGAAGATCGCTGGCTAAAGGTTGAGGTCAGAGATCTTGGTCTGCGCTGGTATATCAGCTACCAGGATGAGCAGTTGGTCGTCTCGGAGCATGCTGAACAGGAAGATGTCAGTTTCAGCGGCGAATGTAATGACTTGGTATTAATTGCCGCGCGCAAGGAAGATCCTGATACACTCTTCTTCCAGCGTCGCCTTCGCATCGAAGGGGATACCGAGTTGGGACTGGAAGTAAAGAACTTGATGGACAGTATTGATCTTGAGCTGCTTCCGGCCCCGGTTAAATTTGTTTTGCAGCAGTCAGCAGACTTCATCCAGAAAGGGATGCAGGACATGGCGGCTGATAAAGAGGTCATTAATGCTCATTAGAACAGAAGCGCCGGCAGATATTCTTCCTATCGACAGTTTGCTGAAAGCCGTATTTGACACCGAGGCGGAAGCAAACCTGGTGATGAAGCTGCGTGAAAATGGTCACCGGACTCTGTCCTTGGTGGCATGCAGTGATGACGGCGAGTTGATTGGCCACCTGTTTTTCAGCCCGGTCACGGTTGATGGACAGGATAGTAACTGGCAGGGGCTGGCACCGCTGGCCGTGAAGCCGGAATACCAGCGACAAGGTATTGGCCAGGCGCTGATGGAAGAGGCTAAGAGCATATTGGCTGAGCTGGGATACCCGGTGACTGTCGTGCTGGGCCACAGCGATTATTATCCGAAGGCTGGCTTTGTCAAAGCCTCTGAGCACGGGCTGAGCTGTAGCTGGTCGGTGCCGGATGAGGCGTTCATGGTGCTGGAGCTGGTTCCGGATTCTCTGGCCGGTATTACCGGGCTGGTGGAATACTGTGCGGAATTTTCCGAGCTCTGATCCCGGCAGGTTCTGAGCCCGTCAAATACCACCTGCGGGTGGTATTTTTATTGGTCCTGAAAATATTCGGATACCGATGGCTCTATTTCGTCACATGATCTGGTAGGATCGCCTGCCGAAGTGATGCCACCAGACAGAAAATGGTAATACGATGAATCAGAGAGATATACAGGTATTGCAGGAGATGGGCCTGACTTACTGGCAGGTAAGGAAGCCGTCCTTTTTTCCTGATATGCAAGTACCTGTGATTGACCTTCCGGAGACTTGTAAGCTGCTGTTTGTCTGTTCAGAGGCGCTGGATGAGCATGACCGCTGGCTCTTTGGCCGGATCCTGAAGAGTATGAAGCTGGCTCCCGAGCAGGCGCTGTTACTTCCTCCTCAGGCGCTGGACCAGGTCCGTGAACATCATTTGACGTGGTGCTGGCTGGCCGGATGCCAGGCGGCGCACCCGGCAGGGTGTCAGTTGCTGACATCAGTATCACTGAAGCAAATGCATACCAACCCAGCAAGCAAGAAAGCCTTATGGCAGCAGATTTGTTCTTATGACTCATAAAATTGTTCCCTTAGTCGCACACCATCTCGATGACGTCTGGCGTATCGAGCAGGCTGCTCATGCGTTTCCCTGGGCAGAATCGATGATCCGCAAAGCACCGGGCAAGATTGCCGCCAATTTTGTCCTTGAGATCGACGGGCAGACGGTAGGCTACTGTTTTGGCCAGAATGTGGCGGGCGAGGCGACGTTGCTCAACATTGCCGTTGATCCTGCCTGCCAGGGCAAGGGGTACGGCAAGATATTGCTGGAAGGCTTTATCGAACAGCTCTCGGCCATGAATGCCGAGGAAATCTGGCTCGAAGTCAGGGCCAGCAATGCCCGTGCCTACCAGTTATACGAAGCGGTCGGCTTCAATGAGATCAACCGCCGGATCGGCTACTACCCGGCCGAAACCGGACGCGAAGACGCCCTGATCATGACCTATCTGATCATGTAGCCGCTCTCGATGGGCCAGGTACTTGAATCAGCACCGTGTTACTGCTGTTTCTTTCTGCGGAGTTTGCGTATAATTCCGCCATCTTTCAGGCTCCACTAGTCAACGATCATGCTGCGTAGGATAGAGGCAAACATGTAATTCACTGTAATTAAATCACCCTTTGTTTCTGCCTTGCAGATGATGGAACCCGGCTGGGTCTCGCAGCGGGACTTGGTTCCGGTCTACTTATTTGGAGCCGGGTAGCTCACGCTTGATGGGCTACTGCTCGATTATTGAAATCTCTCACAGGATTATCAACGCTTATGTCTTTTTTAGCTGAAGTGAACAAACGTCGTACGTTTGCGATCATTTCTCACCCGGATGCGGGTAAAACCACGATTACCGAAAAAGTATTGTTATTCGGAAACGCGATCCAGAAAGCCGGTACGGTCAAGGGCCGTGGCTCCAACCAGCACGCCAAGTCAGACTGGATGGAAATGGAAAAAGAGCGTGGGATCTCGGTAACCACCTCGGTTATGCAGTTCCCGTACAACGATTGTCTGGTCAACCTGCTAGATACCCCGGGACACGAAGATTTCTCGGAAGATACCTACCGTACCCTAACCGCGGTCGACTCCTGCCTGATGGTGATCGATGCGGCCAAGGGTGTCGAGGATCGTACTCGCAAGCTGATGGAAGTTACCCGTCTGCGTGATACGCCGATCGTCACTTTCATGAACAAACTTGACCGTGATATCCGTGATCCGATGGAACTGCTGGATGAAGTGGAAACCGAGCTGAACATGGCCTGTGCGCCGGTATCATGGCCAATTGGCTGTGGTAAGGAGTTCAAGGGTGTTTACCATATTCACCGTGATGAGACGATTTTGTACTCGACAGGCCAGGGCCACACGATTCAGGAGGCTCGCATCATCAAAGGGCTGGATAACCCGGAGCTTGATGAAGCAGTTGGCGATGATTTGGCTGAGCAGCTACGCGAAGAGCTGGAGCTGGTGATCGGTGCCTCGCACGAGTTCGACCGCGAACTGTTCCTGAGCGGTGAGCTGACGCCTGTCTTCTTCGGTACGGCACTGGGTAACTTTGGTGTTGACCATATGCTGGACGGCCTGACTGAATGGGCACCGACGCCAATGCCACGTAAGGCCAACGAGCGTGACGTTGAAGCCAGCGAAGAGAAGTTCTCGGGTTTTGTCTTCAAAATTCAGGCGAACATGGATCCGAAACACCGTGACCGTATTGCCTTCATGCGTATCGTATCGGGTACCTACAGCCAGGGCATGAAGATGAACCATGTCCGTACCGGCAAGAACGTCAGCATTTCTGATGCGGTAACCTTCATGGCCGGTGACCGTTCACGTGCGGAAAAGGCTTATGCGGGCGACATTATCGGTCTGCATAACCATGGCACCATCCAGATCGGTGATACCTTTACCCAGGGTGAAAGCCTCAAGTTTGCCGGTATCCCGAACTTTGCACCGGAGCTGTTCCGTCGTATCCGCCTGAAAGATCCACTGAAGCAGAAGCAGCTGCTAAAAGGTCTGGTTCAGCTGTCTGAAGAAGGTGCGGTGCAGGTGTTCCGTCCGCTGCAGAACAACGATTTGATCGTGGGTGCGGTTGGTGTGCTGCAGTTCGATGTGGTTGTTGCCCGTCTGAAGGCGGAATATAACGTTGAAGCGATTTATGAAAGCGTCAATGTTGCGACGGCACGCTGGGTAGAGTGCGACGATACCAAGACGCTGGAAGAGTTCAAGCGCAAGAACCAGACGAACCTGGCACTGGACGGCGGTGATAACCTAAGTTACATCGCGCCAACCATGGTGAACCTGAACTTGGCGAAAGAGCGCTTCCCTGACGTCGACTTCCGGGCGACTCGCGAGCACTAATCGCGCTTTCCGGGCGAGAGCCTGCCTACAATAGTCCAAGGCCGTCACAGTTGTGGCGGCTTTTTTTATCCTTTTCTGGCGAATCTGCCTCCCCTCTCTTTTATTCCCTTATTCTCGGTCTAGTATTCTTCCTGTTGCGTATTGAAAGAACAATGGAAGGAATGGGGACTATGGAATTTTCGACCGGCAGGGATATTTACTCATGGCCAGGGGAGCCCTACCCGCTAGGCGCCACCATCAAAGAGCAGGGCGTGAACTTCAGCCTGTATTCCAAAGACGCAACCCAAGTGATATTGCACTTGTTTGACAGTCAGAATGCTACCGCGCCGTTTCATTCATTTGAGCTTGATCCTATTATGCACAAGCGGGGGCATTACTGGTTTTTGTTTGTTGCCAATATCGGTCACGGTCAGGTGTATGCCTTTCAGGTGGATGGTCCCTGGAAACCTGAGGCAGGACTTCGCTTCAACAAGGAAAAAATACTGATTGACCCCTACAGCCAGGCGATTAGCTTCGGGCGTCACTATTGTCGTGACAACGCCATTGGTCCCGGGCCGAATATGGCGAGCGGGATGAAAAGTGTTGTTGTTGATCAGCGGGCCTTTGACTGGCAGGGCACTCAGGCTCCGCGCCATTCAATGACAGATACCGTGATCTACGAAATGCATGTCGGCGGGTTTACCAAGCACCCGTCCTCGGGCGTCGACGAAGCCAGGCGGGGAACATTTGCCGGTGTTATCGATAAGATCCCCTACCTTAAGTCGCTCGGGGTGACGGCCGTTGAGCTGATGCCTATCCAGCAGTTTGATGTCGATGATGCGCCGCAGGGACGGCAAAATTACTGGGGCTATAGTCCGATCAATTTCTTTGCCGTTCATGCCGACTATAGCGTCGAGAAAGATCCGCTTGCCGCGATCACTGAATTTAAAACCCTGGTCAGGGAACTACACCGGGCCGATATTGAAGTGATCCTGGATGTCGTGTTCAACCATACGGCAGAAGGTGACGAGAGCGGCCCGACGTTTTGCTTCAAGGGGCTGCAGAACGGGGCGTATTATATTGTCGATAAGAAAAATGGCCAGTATGCCAATTACAGCGGCTGCGGCAATACCTGCAATGCCAACCACAGCGTTCTGCGGCGGATGATCATTGATGCACTGCATTTCTGGGTAACCGAGATGCGGGTAGACGGTTTTCGCTTTGATCTGGCATCGGTACTGGCGCGAGATAGCCAGGGCCACCCGATGAGAGAGCCGCCCTTGTTATGGTCAATCGATTCGGATCCTATCCTGAGCAGTACCAAGATCTTTGCCGAAGCCTGGGATGCCGCCGGCCTGTATCAGGTTGGCTCGTTCATTGGCGACCGATGGAACGAGTGGAACGGTAAGTACCGTGATGATGTCCGGGCTTTCTGGCGCGGTGACAGCGGGAGTATCAGCCCGTTTGCCTCCCGGATCCTGGGATCGCCCGATATTTACTGCAGTAACCGCCATTCGCCGCATCGCTCGGTCAATTTCATCTGTGCTCATGATGGCTTTACCCTCAATGACCTGGTCAGCTATAGCGAAAAGCATAACTGGGATAATGGCGAGGCCAACCGGGACGGTGACAACCATAACCTGTCGAACAACTATGGTGTGGAAGGGCCGACGGATATTGCCGAGGTCGAGGCGCTGCGAAACCGCCAGTGTAAAAATATGCTGGCAACACTATTGCTCTCACTGGGAACACCGATGATTTCGATGGGGGATGAAGTCCGGCGTACCCAGCAGGGCAATAACAATGCCTATTGCCAGGATAACGAAATCAGCTGGTTTGACTGGCGCCTGGTCGACAAGCATGCCGATATGCTGCGGTTCGTGATGTTAATGAACCAGATCCGGCGCACCGAGCCGACCATTGAATGGAACATGCATATGTCGCTGAGCTCGGTGCTCGAGAATGTCGGGATCAACTGGCATGGGCTTCAGCCGCACCAGCCTGACTGGTCTGAACATTCTCATTCGCTGGCAACAACCGTGATTCACCCTATCAGTGAGGATGAGCTATATGTCATCTGCAATGCCTACTGGGATCCGCTGGTGTTCACCTTGCCGGATAGTGGTGACAGGGACTGGCACCTGCTGGTCAACACCGCTGAGCCAAGCCCCCGTGATATCTATACTATCGAGCAGGCACCGAGATATCGTGGCGATACGATTTTGGTTACCGGGCGTAGTATGATAATCATGATTGCCAAATCAACCAGCCGGTAGGAGAGATTGATGCTGAAGTGGCTAAAACGAGGGATCGCCAAATATGACAGGTGGTGTGAGCGATTGGGGTTGGTCCCGGAGAACCGCCGCTGTTGCGCACCTGTGCATTATGATGATGACGATCCTAGAAACCCGTCTATGCGGAGACACTCTCGTCAAAGGCCGGACGACAAGCCGCCGCAGGGCCCTGCATGCAGCTTGCAGAACGAGAAGACATAATGAGGGGCTTTTCCAATGCTCATTGACAGCCATTGTCATTTTGACTTTGAGCCTTTTGCCTCCGATCCTGCTTATTACCTAACGCTGGCACGCCGTGCCGGGGTGGGGACCATTGTGATCCCCTCCGTCGGCGAGCGGAACTGGCTGGTGGTGAAATCTCTCTGCCAGCAGTTTGACGGTTTGTATTATGCTCTGGGGCTGCACCCGTTTTTTTCTCAGGAGCACAGCCAATATGCGTTGTCCTTGTTATCAGAGCAACTGGCAGAAGTAGCCGGTACAGAGAAGAAGGATCGCAAATGTGTCGCCGTGGGCGAGTGCGGGCTCGATTTTGCCATAGCGGGTGCCAATCGGGAGCGGCAGATAGAGCTACTGTCAGCGCAGCTGGTACTGGCGAATGAATACGGTTTGCCTGTTATCCTGCATTGCCGGAAGGCCTTTCCCGAGCTAGTGAGTGTACTGAAGCGAACACCGCCGAGGGCGGGTGGGGTGTATCATGGTTTCAGTGGCAGCCTGCCGCAGGCAGAGCAATTAATCGATCTGGGTATCAAAATTGGTGTAGGTGGAACGATTACATATCGCCGTGCCAACAAAACCCGCAATACAATAGCTGCACTGCCGTTGACCGCACTGATGCTAGAGACCGATGCGCCGGATATGCCTGTTTCCGGCTATCAGGGAGAGCCCAATCGTCCTGATCGGTTATTCAATATTATGCAATCACTTGTCGAGATCAGAGAGGAATCTGAAGCTGAAATAGCTTCAGCTACCAGCTTAACCGCGGCTGAACTTTTTCGGATATTGATGTGATCTGGATCTAAAAGAAAACGATTGCGCGAAACGGTTGCGTAAGTTGTGTTTTCGTTTGTGATTTATGTCACGTTTGTGATTAAACTTTCACTCTCTTTCCTTGGAAAGTGTGATGGCGGCATTACTTTATCCGCCGCTGCGTTAGTATAATGCGCCGGACTCTTAAAGAGCCAAATTGTCGAGACGCCAAACTTAACTAAAGGGATGCCATAAACTATGAGCCTGTTTATGAGCCTGGTTGGGATGTTAGTACTGCTAGGTCTAGCTGTTCTACTATCTGATAACCGTAAAGCTATTAATCTACGTACTGTTGGTGGCGCATTTGCCATCCAATTTTCATTAGGTGCATTTGTTCTGTATGTACCTTGGGGTAAAGATGTTCTTGGTGCTGCGAGTAGCGGTGTTCAGAGCGTCATTGATTTTGGTAACATCGGTATCGAATTCCTATTCGGTAGCCTAGTGAACTTCTCTGTTGAAGGTATTGGTTTTATCTTCGCATTTAAAGTTCTGCCAACAGTAATCTTCTTCTCAGCACTGATCAGTGTTCTTTACTACCTAGGCGTTATGCAGGTTGTAATCAACGTTCTTGGTGGCGGTCTGAAGAAGGTACTTGGAACCTCTAACGCAGAATCAATGTCTGCAACAGCTAACATTTTCGTTGGTCAGACTGAAGCACCGCTAGTTGTGCGTCCGTTTGTACCAAAAATGACGCAGTCTGAGCTGTTTGCCGTAATGTGTGGTGGTCTGGCTTCGGTTGCTGGTGGTGTTCTTGCTGGTTATGCAGCAATGGGTGTACCTCTAGAGTACCTGATTGCAGCCTCTTTCATGGCAGCACCTGGTGGTCTGTTGTTTGCTAAAATCATCAAGCCTGAAACAGACGAGCCTGTTGAGCAGCTTGGTGGTGACGAAGCAGAGGGCGACGACAAGCCTGCTAACGTAATTGATGCAGCTGCTGGCGGTGCGTCTGCTGGTATGCAACTGTCTCTAAACATCGGCGCAATGCTATTGGCATTCGTTGGTCTGATTGCTCTTATTAACGGTATGCTAGGTGGCATCGGTGGTTGGGTCGGCATGCCGCATCTAACTCTGGAACTGCTACTTGGTTACGCATTCCAGCCTCTAGCATTCCTAATCGGTGTTCCATGGGCTGATGCAAACATTGCTGGTTCTTTCATCGGTCAGAAGCTGATCCTGAACGAATTTGTTGCTTACCTGAGCTACGTTCCTTACCTAGGCGATGCTGCTCCTGCAGTTATCTCTGAAAAGACAAAAGTAATCATCTCTTTTGCTCTATGTGGTTTTGCGAACCTGTCTTCAGTAGCAATCCTACTAGGTGGTCTTGGTAGCATCGCGCCAAACCGTCGTCACGACATTGCACGCTTTGGTATGCGCGCAGTAGCAGCAGGTACATTATCTAACCTAATGTCTGCAACTATCGCTGGTCTGTTCTTCTCACTAAGCGCAATGTAATCACTGACTCGTTCAGCTGAATGATAAACGCCACGGTTATACCGTGGCGTTTTTGTATCTGTCGGTTTCGAGCTGCAATTCACCTCTTATTCCTGCGACTTATTCAGGGCACCTCATGCGCCACTAACTGAATAATTATTTACCCAGACTGGTCTGTTTTTTCGCGTTGAGTCACTGACCCCTCGATACTCCTTCCCCGGATTCAAAATCCAGGGCTTCAGCCCCTCAATATTGATCAACAGATTCGGTAAAAACTTGTAACACGCTCATTTTTTGTATCATAAAATCGATTGCGCTCCGGTTTCTGCCATATTCCTTTGCTACCATCATTTCACGTTGCAAGCGACACCTCAGTATCTGCAGGCTACACTTTGTTTGTTTCTGTAAAACACAGAGAGAAACGTTATGAGTGAAGTCATACTAGCGCTGATAGCTGGGTTTATCGTCGGGGTGTTATTTTCCGCGATAAAGCTGCCGATACCGGCACCGCCGGTCCTCTCCGGAGTGATGGGAATTTTCGGGGTATACGCAGGAGGTATTGCTTATCAGTGGATTGTGGAACGTTTCTTTACTTAAATAGGATTTTTGAGTAATAACATATGTTTACATGCTTTTATTGCGGTAAACACATTATCCACCACTGGAAACACGACTTTGATGGTGAGGCGTACCGGAGCTTGGTATTATACGTGAGCACCATCATTAACTGACGATTGCTGTTACAGCGTTTCCCCGTCGTGATGGGAGTACTGTCACGGTTTGCTGGACGGCATAAAAATTTGCAAGGGCTCAGGTTTCCTGAGCTTCTTGCGCGGTGAAAAGGATATCAATCAGGTCGGCAATCTCGCATTGTTTCCCTGAGTCTTCAAGGAACCAAGTCCGCTCATCTAACTGTTCGCTGTAGGCGGGCCGTTTGACGGTATAGCAACAGATTGCCGTCAAGCGTATGGAACAGTTTCTATAAGCTTGGTAGAAAATAACTGGACTGGAGATAGTCATGAGCGATTTAAAAGCTGCTGCACTACGTGCACTTAAACTAATGGATCTTACCACTCTGAACGATGACGACACTGATGCAAAAGTGATCGAGTTGTGTAAGAACGCGAAAACACCTGTAGGCAACACAGCAGCTATCTGTATCTACCCACGTTTCATTCCTGTAGCGAAGAAGCAACTGCGTGAGCAAGGTACACCTGAAGTCCGTATTGCAACTGTTACAAACTTCCCACACGGTAACGACGACATCGCAATTGCAGTAGCAGAAACTAAAGCTGCTGTTGCTTACGGTGCGGACGAAGTTGACGTTGTATTCCCATACCGTGCCCTAATGGCGGGTAACGAAGAAGTGGGCTTCGAGCTGGTTAAGCAGTGTAAAGAAGCTTGTGGCGACATTCTGCTGAAAGTGATCATCGAAACTGGTGAGCTGAAAACAGAAGAGCTAATCAAGAAAGCATCTGAGCTGTCTATCAAAGCCGGTGCTGACTTCATCAAGACATCAACAGGTAAAGTGCCTGTTAACGCAACACCAGAATACGCTGAGATCATGCTGAACGTGATCAAAGAGATGGGCGTAGCGAAAACTGTTGGCTTCAAGCCTGCAGGTGGTGTTCGTACTGCTGAAGACGCACAGCAATACCTAGACATGGCTGACCGTATTCACGGTGCAGAGTGGGCTGACAACATGCACTACCGTTTTGGTGCATCTAGCCTGCTAGCTAACCTACTTCACACTCTAGGTGAAGGCGAAAAAGCTGCTGAAGGCGGCTACTAATCTAATCCCGTAAGGTGGCATTTATTGCCACCTTACTTTTTTTGCCTGTGACTATTTACTGTTTGGTTCTTGCCCGGCTGCGGCGCGAGCGGCACCTGTGCGGCTGAGAATCATACTGTGAGCCACTTTTTCCAATAAAAAGGGTTACGCAAGGTAAATTGTCATCTGCCCTACATTATTATCTGACCGGGGAATACCATGTATTTACCACAAGAAATCATTAGAAAAAAACGCGACAACATCGAACTATCTGCAGACGAAATTAACTTCTTTATCCAGGGTGTTGCTAAAGACACTGTTTCTGAAGGCCAGATTGCTGCTTTTGCGATGGCAATCTACTTCAACGACATGACCATGAACGAGCGTGTAGCCCTAACATGTGCAATGCGTGATTCAGGCATGGTGATCAACTGGGATCATATGAATTTTGACGGTCCGATTGTTGATAAGCACTCTACCGGTGGTGTTGGTGATGTAACATCGCTAATGCTTGGTCCAATGGTGGCTGCATGTGGTGGTTATGTACCAATGATTTCTGGTCGTGGTCTGGGCCACACCGGCGGTACGCTGGACAAGCTAGAATCTATTCCTGGCTATAACATTACGCCGACCAATGAAGTATTTGGTCAGGTGACAAAAGATGCTGGCGTGGCAATTATCGGCCAGACTGGCGATTTGGCACCAGCGGACAAGCGTGTATATGCTACTCGCGATGTAACCGCCACTGTTGACAACATCTCGCTGATCACGGCATCAATCCTGTCTAAGAAACTGGCTGCCGGTCTTGGCTCGCTGGTTATGGACGTTAAAGTGGGTTCTGGTGCCTTCATGCCAACTTACGAAGCATCTGAAGAGCTGGCAAAATCAATTGTTGCCGTAGCAAACGGTGCGGGTACCAAGACGACCGCACTGCTAACCGACATGAACCAGGTACTGGCTTCTACTGCGGGTAACGCACTGGAAGTTCGTGAAGCCGTTCAGTTCCTGACCGGTGAATACCGTAACCCTCGCTTATTTGCCGTGACCATGGCATTGTGTGCCGAAATGCTTGTAAACAGTGGCTTGGCTACTGATTTGGAACAAGCGAACGCGAAACTGCAGGAAGTACTGGATAACGGTAAAGCCGCAGCGTGTTTCGGTAAGATGGTTGCAGGTCTTGGTGGTCCGGTTGACTTCATGGAAAACTACGACAACTACCTGGATAAAGCAGAAATCGTGAAACCTGTTTATGCCGAGAGCACAGGTTATGCATTCGCGATGGATACGCGTGGTCTGGGTATGGCTGTTGTAGGTATGGGTGGCGGTCGCCGCGTTGCATCCGACACTATCGACTATGCTGTGGGTCTGAGCGATATGATCGCACTGGGTACTGAAGTGAATGCTGATACCCCGCTAGCGGTTATCCATGCGCGTACCGAAGCGCAATGGGAAGAAGCTGCGAAGGCTGTTCGTGAGAACATCACGATTTCAGAGCAGAAGCCTGAGCCTACTCCTGAGGTTTACCGTCGCGTTCGCCCTGAAGATGTTTAATGGAGTCAAAATGAAACGTTCAATTATTCTTGTA
Organism: Photobacterium alginatilyticum; assembly: GCF_009910675.1. GTDB lineage: Bacteria > Pseudomonadota > Gammaproteobacteria > Enterobacterales > Vibrionaceae > Photobacterium > Photobacterium alginatilyticum. Next base: position 175,854 of record NZ_RSEJ01000005.1, read on the forward strand.
CTTGATTCTTTCGGTGTCGGCGCAACAGAAGATGCTGTTGATTTCGGCGATGTAGGTTCGAACACCCTGGGTCATATTGCAGCGCAGTGTGCCCGTGGCGAGGCTGACAACGGCGACCGTAGCGGTCCGCTTAACCTGCCTAACCTGAACAAGCTGGGTCTGGGTAAGGCGTGTGAAGAGTCATCAGGTACTTTCCCTGAAGGTCTTGACGCGGCTGCTGAAATCACCGGCGCGTATGGTCATGCTAAAGAGCTGTCTTCAGGCAAGGATACGCCGTCAGGTCACTGGGAAATTGCCGGTGTACCTGTACTGTTTGACTGGGGTTACTTCACTGATCACTCAAACAGCTTCCCGAAAGAGCTGACTGATCGCATTCTTGAGCGTGCCGGCCTGCCAGGTTTCCTGGGTAACTGCCACGCATCAGGTACTCAGGTTCTTGATGACTTGGGTGAAGAGCACATGAAGACAGGCATGCCTATCTTCTATACCTCTGCTGACTCTGTATTCCAGATTGCCTGTCACGAAGAGACATTCGGCCTGGATAACCTGATGGAGCTTTGCCAGATTGCTCGTGAAGAGCTGGAAGAGTACAACATCGGCCGAGTGATCGCGCGTCCGTTCATCGGTGCCGGCAAAGGCCAGTTTGAGCGTACGGGTAACCGTCGTGATCTGTCTGTCGAGCCACCAGCAGCCACTGTACTGCAGAAACTGGTTGACGAGAAAGGCGGTGACGTTGTTTCTATCGGTAAGATCTCTGACATCTATGCCGGCTGCGGTATTACCCAGAAAGTGAAGGCGACCGGTATCCCGGCTCTGTTCGAGGCAACCCTTGAGCAGATCAAGAAAGCGGGTGACAACACTATCGTATTCACCAACTTCGTTGACTTTGATTCAGCTTACGGCCACCGTCGTGACGTTGCTGGCTACGCGGCTGCACTGGAATACTTCGATAAGCGCCTGCCTGAGATCATTGAGCTGCTTCAGGAAGACGATGTATTGATCCTGACTGCCGACCACGGCTGTGATCCAACATGGGAAGGTACTGACCACACCCGTGAGCACATCCCTGTTCTTGTAACAGGTCCTAAAGTGAAAGCAGGTTCACTGGGTCGCCGCGAGACATTTGCCGATATCGGCCAGACCCTGGCTGAGTACTTCGGTACGTCGGACATGGAATACGGTAAGTCGTTCCTGTAACGCATATAACATATCCCTGCCGCTGTTTCGTTCTATAGTTGTTATAGTTCGAAACAGCAACCTAATACTAATGACAGCCGTTGGTTAGAATCGGGCCGACGGAGAAATGGAAGGAAATTTCGATGGCTACTCCACATATTAATGCAGAAATGGGTGATTTCGCAGACGTAGTTCTGATGCCGGGTGATCCGCTACGTGCCAAGTACATTGCTGAAACGTTCCTGGACGATGCAAAAGAAGTGTGTAACGTTCGTAACATGTTCGGCTACACAGGTACGTACAAAGGCCGTAAGATCTCTGTTATGGGTCACGGTATGGGTATCCCTTCATGCTCAATCTACGCGACCGAGCTGGTTAAAGACTTCGGCGTGAAGAAAATCATCCGCGTTGGTAGCTGTGGTGCAGTACGTGACGATGTAAACCTGCGTGATGTTGTTATCGGTATGGGTGCATCTACTGACTCTAAAGTAAACCGTATCCGTTTCGGCGATCACGATTTCGCAGCACTGGCTGATTACGGTATGGTGCAAAACGCAGTAGAAGCGGCAAAAGCGAAGGGTATCGACGTTAAAGTAGGTAACATCTTCTCTGCAGACCTGTTCTACAACCCTGATTTCGATTTCTTCCAGACGATGAAGAAATACGGCATCGTTGGTGTTGAAATGGAAGCGGCAGGCATCTACGGCCTGGCAGCAGAGTTTGGTGCTAAAGCACTGACTATCTGTACGGTTTCAGATCACATCCTACGTGGTGAAGCAACAACATCTGAAGAGCGCCAGCTGACGTTCAACGACATGATGGAAATTGCACTTGAGTCTGTTCTGCTAGGTGATGCTGAATAAGCACGTTTGATAGGATATGTAAAAAAGACGGCCAAGGCCGTCTTTTTTTATACGCGAACATCGGTGATGAGCTTCTAGATACGAGTGACTCGCCACTCGTACCTGTTGTTAATCTTTGGCATTTGACGTTAGCAGGAACGGGAAGTGCCAGATATCTTTGCGGCGGCCGAAGGTGAAGGCCAGCAAGAAGCCGATGAACAAGGCGGCCAATATCAGTCCCCGAATAATATTGGTCATGTATTCAACCTGACTGGCGGCATCTTCCAATAGCTTGCCGTGCTCTAAGGTAATACGGACAAAGCCAATCACCTGCTTGTCGGCCATCACCGGCTCGACAATTTGCTGGCGGCCAAAGCTGGCAACAGACAGCGGGGTCGAAATCCCCGTAACCTGCTCCAACGGCATCGCCTCTTCTGTTTTGGCGATAGCGATACCCTCCAGATCGTAGATGCTGGCATCAAGAATGAGTGGCTCCTCGGAGAGCTGCTGAACCAGCGCCTGAAGCTTGTCCTGATTGTTATCAAGAATATCTTTGGCTGCCGTCCCGGCGGCTTGCCGAACGATAATGCGTGACAGAGACTGGGTCTGCTCGCTGAGCGCCCGGTAGCTGCGGAGATTTAAGTCCGAGCCATATTCCAGCATGGTAACCAAGCCGCCCAGGCAGGCTATCAATACCAGAAGTTGCCATGTTCGCTGTAGTCGCGTTTTTTTCAGTATCATCATATCAACATATAGTGGAATCTAAGCCGAAATGCACGAATGCCATATTGGGGCTTGCCCTAATAAATTGCAATAGGGTACTTTGGTAGCAGTGGATTAATATGACCAAACTTAAACATGGATGTAGATAGCGTGCTAAAAGTTAAAAAACACACTTCGCTGCAACAGCGCTTCCCCAGCATAAATTCAGCCTCTAACCTGATAAGGCAACAAGCCGGCTTGCTGGTTTACGGGCGGCGAATAACGCCTGAGCTGCTGGCGGACATTGCGGCATATGTCGGTGATGAGCTGGATGTGGTCGCCGCATGGAAGGTGGGATCGTATGATGCATTGCTGATCCGGGATGAGCTGTCGGCCTTGCTGGAACAGGCATTGATTAAGTATCAGCTCGATTATGTCTCTAGTAGCGAGCTGCCTGACCTGTCCGAACCCGGCCTTGTGGTGATGGATATGGACTCGACGGCCATTGAGATCGAATGTATCGATGAAATTGCCGTGCTGGCCGGGGTCGGGGAGCAAGTCGCCGAGGTGACAGAGCGGGCAATGCAGGGCGAGCTTGATTTTGAACAAAGCTTGCGTCAGCGGGTGGCAACACTGGCGGGTGCTGATGAATCGATTTTGGAATCAGTGCGCTCGACACTGCCGATGATGCCGGAGCTGCGCGAGCTGGTGGCAACCCTCCATCACTATGGCTGGAAAGTCGCCATTGCCTCGGGTGGGTTTACCTATTTTTCGGACTACCTCAAAGACGAATTACAGCTGGTCCATGCCCAGTCGAATACGCTGGACATTGTCGATGGCAAGCTGACCGGCAAGGTGCTTGGCGATGTGGTTGATGCCCAGGTCAAGGCCGATATTTTGCGCGAGCTGGCTGATCAGCACGAGATTGCCCTGCACAATACCGTTGCCGTCGGTGACGGTGCCAATGATCTTCTGATGCTCAAGGCTGCAGGGTTGGGCGTTGCCTACCACGCCAAGCCGAAAGTCGAGGCAGAAGCCCCCGCGGTGATCCGCCATGCGGACCTAGGGGGAGTGATGTGTATTCTGTCTGCCTCACTGATGCCACAGGGGATCAGTTGGTAGACGGAAGGTACTCGTTTTTAGAGGCGAGTTTCTAGGAAGAGCTTAATTTCTTAGGTTGTTATTACATAGCCTTGGGCTAAAAAGAAAGCGAGAGGCGTACACCTCTCGCTTTCTTATTGTATCTTCTACCTAGTACCTAGTACCTAGTACCTAGTACCTCTAACCGATTTCCAGCCTGATCTGCACTTCATCGGTAATATCATAAATCTCGCCACAGCCGATGAGCGAGTTGAATTCCACTTCCAGTGCCCGGGCACGGTGCAGGGCCATTCGGGCCAGTTCACCGAGTTCGATACCGGTCAGGGCTGTCATCGGATTCAGCACCGGCACGGCCGTTACCCGCAGTGCCATGAATTCCCCTTTCGCCTTGGCGCCCTTGATGAAATTGATCCGTTCGTCAATGGTGCCAAATTCTTCGGTGAGTTTGCTGTCCAGGCGGGTGATGGTATTGCCCTTTCTCTCAATCCATAGATAGAGTTCGTGAACATAGGGTTTGCGGATCTCGACCGGGCGCATGGTCTCGGCCAGCATTCGCTTGAGGCGGTTTTTGAAAATAGGCTCAAGCGAATAATCCTGCCCGCCGGCGACCTGGTTGAACAGCTTCGGCAGTGGCGGTATCGGGAAGTTGCAGCCGATGGCCTTGACCTTGATCTTGTGGTCGAGCTTTTCCGTAAAGTATGGAATGCAGTTGAGGCGGGTTAGCAGCATCTGGTGCATCGCCAATAGCAGCTCGCCGGTCGGGAGGATCTCTTCCAGCAGCTTGAACTTGCTTTCGTTGTGCTGGATCAGGCGGCGCAGAAACTGCTCTCCCTTCAATGCGCAGTCACCACTGCCAGTGGTGAGTTGGATGTTGCTAAAGTCGGGGCTTACCCTGACCACCTTATACGGCATATGGCTCAGCGGCGCATTTTTGTCGAGCTTGAGCAGATCGACAAACTTGATGGTGACCTCATCGCCGCGCTTGATAGGGAGCGGCTGGCTGAGATCGAGGTTCAGGCCGCGAATCGAGAAATCGAGGGTAATACCGGTAACAGCCGGAAAGTCCGGGTGGTGCAGCTCTATTGGGGTCTGGAACTTAAACCGCGACTCGCTGCGCTGGGGCTTGGGATCAAAATAGATCGCCTTGGCTGTCGATACCGGGTTCCTGACGTGCCGGAAGGCCTGGAGGGCTTTGCCCGGCAGCTTGGGCTTGACCGGCAGGCGGTAGTCCTGCTGCGCCTGTTCATTGGTGATATCCTGCAAAATGCCGATGTGGGTCAGCTTGCTCAGCTGGTCAAACATCTCGGGGGCAATATCCTGCAGTCGTTTCAGGTCTTCTTCACTGATAGGGTGAACGGTCAGGCGGGTCACCTGCCAGCTTTTTCTGGTTGCTCCGACGTGCCAGAAAAGGTGCCGTTCTTCTATGCTCATTTCCGGCAAGGCGGCCGAGTAGAAAAAGTGCTTACGGTCATGTTCGTGAGCGAAGCTATAAATTAAGGTACTGCACTGTTTGAGCCCCGCCTTGCCAAGGCTGGCCATGCGCTCTTTGGAAAGCAGGTGGTTGATGACCGGCTGGTTTCTCTCATCATGCCAGCTATCCCAGATGTGCCGGTTATGATCGGTTAGCAGGCAATACTTCAGCTCGTCACCGGCAAAAAACAGCGGCATGCTGGTGGTGTGCTTGAGGTAGCAGTGTTCATACCCCTTGGTCCGGACCTGAATAACCTTGTCTTCATGGTTTCTGCGGGTACGGCGCTGCAAGACTTGCTGGCTGCGGTCAATCGCCTGTTTGATGACGGTGTTGTCGCTGGTGATTTTAAGTCGCAGCCACTTGAAGCTGTCATTTTCCTTGTGATCATCAATGCCGAGAATTCGGTATTCGGTACCGAGGTCAAGCCGGGGATCATTGAACTTCTCGGCCATTTTCGGAAACTTGGCGACAATGGTCTGGCCGAGGTTGTATTTAAATGCCGCCGGTACCTTGAACTTGGCACCGGAGTAGGACAAATCCGAGGTCACGCCGTGAACCGACTGGTTGAAAGGCAGTGCCAGGTTGACCTGGGTGGTAATTTGAAGACGGTTCTCGCCCCGGGTCAGATAGTGGCCAAAGCGTATAAGGTTGGCATCAAACTGGGTATCTCGCTGAGGCTGCTCTGCGGTATTGGTATCTTGCTTTTCCTGCTGGTGGAGGACGCGGAAGTTGTTGCGGGTATTCATCAGGGCTTCGTATAGCCCGATCCGATACTTGCCGCCAAAGACCTTGATCCGCTTGTGGTAGGTATTGATTGCGACGTCATCGAGCCAGTGTTTGAGGCCGTTTAACTCATAGGGGCGGCATTCCCCCTTGACCCGGCCGCGAAGATCGACAAGCTGATGACACGGGGCCATGATCCGGTTTAGCTCCATTTTGATCTGGAGCCGGGCCGGGCCACTGGCCTCTTGGGTCATCATCTGAAAGACGTCCTCAAAATCCTCACTGTCATAGACAGGGATAAGTTGTTCAATCAATCCTTTATAATCGTCCAGCAACATAGCTCTTTCTGATACATTAGTCCTTAGTCTATTATCTGCATTTTGCAGCAAAAGTTTAGTCTGTCGTTAGTATTTCTTGCTGGATGTACCAGTAAAGTTATTCCTGCAGCAAATAGTGTGCTGACGATCAACGAGTAAAGGGGAAACATGGCCAAGACAAAGCGTGCCTATGTGTGTAGTGATTGCGGTGCGGATTTTCCTCGATGGCAGGGGCAGTGTAGTGCCTGTGCCGCCTGGAATACCATTACAGAATTTACCGTTCCGAAGACCCGCTCGGCAATCGGGACCGGGGCGCAGGCCGCCACAAGCAGTTATGCCGGGGCTGCAACAAAAATTCAGAAGCTCTCTGAAGTCGAGAGCAAAGATCTTCCCCGTTTCAGCTCCGGGATCTCCGAGCTGGACCGCGTGCTGGGAAGCGGTATCGTACCGGGCTCAGTTCTTTTGCTGTGCGGCGATCCCGGTGCGGGTAAGTCGACCCTGCTGCTGCAGAGCATCGGCGCTGTAGCGGCAGACAAATCTGCCCTGTATGTGTCGGGCGAAGAATCGATTCATCAGATCTCGCAGCGTGCCAAGCGGTTGGGGACTCAGAATATCGATAAGATCAGCGTGGTTGCGGAGACCTCCGTTGAGCAGGTGTTGAATCATGTGACCCAGCAAAAAGCGGAGTTCGTGATTATTGACTCGATCCAGACCATGACGGTTGCCCATAACGAATCGGCAGCGGGCAGTCCGAGTCAGGTGAAAGAGTCGGCGGCAGCACTAACCCGCTTTGCCAAGACGGAGGGGGTGACCTTCGTTATTGTTGGTCATATCAACAAAGATTCCAATGTTGCCGGTCCGATGCAGCTGATCCATATTGTGGATGGTCTGTTTGCACTGTCATCAACATCGGATGAGAAGTTCCGGGTGTTACGGACCTCGAAAAACCGTTTTGGTGCCGATTCCGAGTCATGCTTTTTTGCGATGACGGAAACCGGTATGAAGCAGGTTAAAAATCCATCGGCGATTTTCCTGAGCCGTTCCGACAAGAACCACGCCGGTTCGGTGTGTACCACGCTATGGGAAGGAACGCGCCCTTTGCTGGTGGAAGTACAGGCGCTGTGTAATAACTCGGTGACGGAGAATCCGCGCCGCCTGACGGTCGGTTATGACTCCAACCGTCTGGCGATGTCGATAGCGGTTCTTGCGCGCCATGGCGGGGTGATGCTCTCGGACATGGATATTTTCGTTAACTGTGTCGGCGGGATCAAGATCGAGGAAACCTCGGCGGACTTGGCCGTATTGCTGGCGATTTTCTCCAGTTTCAAGAATGCCCCGATTCCGCAGGATGTGCTGGTGTTCGGCGAAATTGGCCTCAATGCCGATATTCGTCCGGCAGCCAATGGCCTTGAGCGGATCCGCGAGGCGGCCAAGCAGGGCTTTACCCGTGCTATCGTGCCAAAGGCCAATGCCAGCCGGAAGGTCAACGGGATCGAAATCATTGCGGTGGAGGATCTGCAGGAGGCACTGACGGCGTTTGAGCGCGTTGCCATGTAGCTGATATAAAACGAGAGCCAAACTGGCTCTCGTTTTTGTACTGGTTAAATCTGCTCGGTACTACAGCTTGCGCTGCTCACCGGAAGCCAACGCCTGATTGCTCGCCGTTTCAATCGGGGTAAGGGGCTCTGGGGCATGGGTGAGCTGGACTTGCATCGAGACCACATTGTTAATCATCTCCAGCAATGAGGCCCACTGCACGGTTTTTTCTTTTTCAAACAAAGATTTGAAGTTTTCCGGTGTCCACTCGACAAACGGGCGCGGGTTCAGGGCGCGGCCGAGGAAACGGATCTCGTAGTGCAGGTGCGGTCCGGTCGACAGCCCCGTATTTCCCGACCAGCCAATCAAATCCCCCTTGCGAACAAACTTGCCGCGTTTGACATTGAATTTGCTCATGTGGGAATAGGTGGTGGCAAATCCCAGTGAGTGGTTGAGTTTCAAAAAGTTTCCCGATCCCTTGTTACTCGGGCGGGTGACCTCGATAACGCCATCGGCCGGTGCATAAATAGGTGTGCCGGTATTGGCGGCAAAGTCGAGCCCGCGGTGGCGCTTGCGTTTTCCGGTTACCGGGTGGATACGGGTACCAAAACCGGATGACATTCTGATCCCCGGTGTCGGGCTGCCGTTTGGCAGCAGCCTGAAGAGCGTTCCCCTGACTGCCGAGCTGATGGCGGCACTGTCGACGCGCTGCTCCAGCGGCAGTGCATCGCCGTCACCGGTCTGCAGCCCGAGGATCGTTTCGACGTCATCGATACGTTGGGTCAGCATGCCAAGGGCGGCTTTCTTGGTCGCCAGCTCCTGGGTCAGCGCCTGGTTGGCTGCATTTTCTTCGGACAGCGAGGTGGTGAGCTGCTCGGTCTGGAGGTTGAGCTCGTTAAGCCTTTGGCTGGAAAGCAGGTTCTGCTGATAGAGCTGATAGACACTGAAGCTGCCAGCCACAATGATGGCCAGGATCAGGCTCATCGTCAGGGCCAGGTAGCGCTTCTTGAAGCGATTGATCAAGTAATGAGAGGTGCCTCGGTGATCGGAGACCGAGATACAGATATTTTCCGACATGGTGAATGACTACTACTCGTTAAGGTGCTTTTTTAAATCAGCCAGTTGTTCTAGTTCTCGATGTAATAGTTCATCCGTGCCGATATTGAGTTCGACTAGGCGCTTGAGGTGGCTGGCGCTTTCGATATCGATATGGAGGATCTGCATGCGCAGATAGTCGCTGTCGTGATGTACCAGCCGGGTATCCATTTTCAGCTCGATATCACAGTCATGCAGGCAGAAACTGATGCAGTAGTTCTCCTCCGGTCTGGGTGTCCAGTCCGGCGGGCAAGTTAGCAGAATCCCCTGTAGCGACAGATCACGCACTTCGGCAGACCACTGTTCCTGCGCCTGCTGTAGCTTAGCCGGAGTCCGGTAGAGGATGCGTATGAAGTGACGTCGTTCAGCCATAACAATACTTTTTTGATTATTAGTAACTTAAGTGTAATGAGAAATGCGACATTTCTCCAGGAATCGGATCACAAAAATGTGCTAGTCCGGCAGTGAGATCAATTGAAATGTCTGATCGCAGAGGCTATTTATAAAAAAAGGCTGCATTTTGCAGCCTTTTGACAAGAAAGGGGGACCCTTACTTGGAGATACGCTTGTACTTGATACGGTGTGGCTCGGCTGCTTGCGCGCCCAGCGTTTTCTTCAGCCAGTCGGTGTACTCGGTGTAGTTACCTTCGTAGAAGTTAACCTGACCTTCGTCACGGTAGTCAAGAATGTGCGTTGCGATACGGTCCAGGAACCAGCGGTCGTGCGAGATAACCATGGCACAGCCAGGGAATTCAAGCAGCGCCTCTTCCAGTGCACGCAGGGTTTCTACGTCCAGGTCGTTGGTCGGTTCATCGAGTAGCAACATGTTGCCACCGGCTTTAAGCAGTTTCGCCAGGTGAACACGGTTACGCTCACCACCGGACAGATCGCCAATCAGTTTCTGCTGATCGCTGCCTTTGAAGTTAAAGCGCGACGCGTAAGCACGGGCAGGAATTTCGAAGTTGTTGATACGGATGATTTCCGCACCTTCCGAAATCTCCTGGTATACCGTGTTCTTGTCGTTCATGCTGTCACGGAACTGGTCAACCGACGCCAGGCTGACTGTGTCACCCAACTCGATGGTACCCGCATCAGGCTGTTCAACGCCACTTAGCATCTTGAACAGGGTCGATTTACCCGCACCGTTGGCACCAATGATACCGACGATAGCCCCTTTCGGCAGGCTGAAAGACAGATCGTCAATCAGAACGCGGTCACCGAATGACTTGGTCAGGTTGTTCACCTCAAGCACCTTATCACCCAGGCGCTCACCTGGCGGGATAAATAGCTCGTTGGTTTCGTTACGTTTTTGGTGATCGTTGTTGTTAAGCTCTTCAAAGCGCGCCATACGTGCTTTTGATTTCGCCTGACGGCCTTTCGGATTCTGTCGAACCCACTCAAGTTCTTTCTCGATCGTTTTCTGACGGGCTTTCTCTTGCGATGACTCTTGCTTCAGACGGGCATCTTTCTGCTCTAGCCAAGAGGTGTAGTTACCTTCCCATGGAATACCTTCACCACGGTCAAGTTCCAGGATCCAGCCAGCAGCATTGTCAAGGAAGTAACGGTCGTGGGTAATCGCCACAACAGTACCGTTGTAGTCGACCAGGAAGTGTTCCAGCCAAGCAACAGATTCTGCATCCAGGTGGTTAGTCGGCTCATCGAGCAGTAGCATATCTGGCTTGTCGAGAAGCAGGCGGCAGATAGCCACACGGCGACGCTCACCACCGGACAGCACCTTAATCTTGGCATCCCACTCAGGCAGGCGCAGTGCATCGGCCGCACGCTCTAGCTGCATATCCAGGTTGTGACCGTCTTTGGTTTCGATTAGGGCTTCCAGCTCACCTTGTTCTTTGGCCAGCACGTCGAAGTCGGCATCCGGCTCGGCGTAGGCGGCGTAAACTGCGTCAAGGCGAACAAGCGCTTCTTTAACGTCTGATACCGCTTCTTCAACCACTTCGCGGACTGTTTTTTCTTCATCCAGTACCGGCTCCTGAGGCAGGTAACCGACTTTCAGGCCTGCCTGTGGACGAGCTTCACCTTCGATATCGGTATCGATACCTGCCATGATGCGAAGCAGGGTGGATTTACCGGCACCGTTCAGGCCCAAAACACCAATTTTGGCGCCCGGGAAGAAGCTAAGGGAAATATCTTTCAGAATTTGGCGCTTAGGCGGAACAATTTTGCCCACGCGCGACATGGTATAGACGTATTCAGCCATATCCGTTTGCAATCTCTAATATAAAGTGGAGGGGTATTTTACCTGTTCTGGACATAAGTTTAACAGCATTGTTCATAATTAGCGTTTAAGATGAATAAATACCAGCCGGTTCCTGGATCGTGTTATCACTTGTTGTTCAGGCAAATAAGCATAGTATTGGGTATACATGTTTCAGTTGGCACTGCTGGCAGGGCCAGAATAGGATTGTGTTGTGATTGGCTATTTTCTTCGTAAGGCATTCTCGGTTGTAATTATCACAGCAGGCATCGTTGCCGCCCCCACCTCTTTGGCTGCCGATCTTGAGCAGCAGCGCGACTGGTATGAGCAAGCTGGTATCGCGCTGGAAGAGGACAATATCGACGAGTACCGCAAGCTCAGGGACAAGCTGGACGATTACCCTCTTACCCCTTATCTCGACTATCGTGACTTTTCTCGTTTGTTGTTTATGAAGACGCCCAAGCAGGTGGAAGACTTTATTGAGGAATACAAAAATCTGCCGTTCAGTACCACCATCAAGTCCCGTTATCTTGAGTACCTGGCCGGCACCAAGCGCTGGCAGAACTTTGTCGAGGTGCAGCCGATGCCACCCCGCGGGGAGGTGCTGAAGTGCCACTATTACTATGCCCAAAGCAAACTGGGCAATACCGAAGTGGCCTGGCAGGGTGCGGAGTCACTCTGGCTGACCGGCAAGTCGCTGAGTGATGCCTGCGACCCGCTTTTGAACAAGTGGCAGAAAGCAGGCCAGAGAACCAATACCCTGATCCTCGATCGTATGTTGCTGGTGTATGAAGAAGGCCACCGAAATCGCCTCAAGTATCTCAACAAGCAGCTGTCGGGCAGCGGGAAAGCCAAAGGGAGAGAAGTACTGGCGTTGTACGATAATCCCGATGGCGTGGCGGCTTTTTCCAAACGCAGCAAGGTGACCCCGTTTAACCAGAGCCTGACGGTGCTGGCCTACAAGCGCCTGGCAAGGCAGGATGTCAGAGAGGCCGTCAGGCAATACCAGCGCACCATGGACGGTCAGCATTATTCCAAGACCAAGCGCCAGCGACTGGCTGACTATACTGCCAGCCGGCTGTTCTCTACCGAGGACGAGACGCTACTGCGCTGGCGAGATGACAAGGTCGCCACCAGTAACAGTACCAATTTGCTGGAGCGCCGGATCCGGGTGGCAATTCGCAAGGCAGACTGGAAAGATGCCGGGCTTTGGATAGATCGTCTGTCCGAGGCGGACAAGGCATCGACGCGCTGGACCTTCTGGCGTGCCAAGTTACAGGCCAAAGCGGGGAATGAGGCCGCTGCCGAGGAGCTGTACCGATCTATTCTCGGCCAGCGTGATTTCTACAGTGCTGCGGCCGCCACGGTATTGAACAAACCCATTGTTTATCCGGTCAAGAACCCTAACCAGTCGATGTCGCTGACCTACGAGTACGGCAAGGCACTGCGACGGATCAAGGAGCTGATTGCACTGGACAAGATTTTTGCGGCGGACAGGGAATGGCACTACCTGCTGGACCATATGAATAATGACGAGGTGGTGATGCTTGCCACCTATGCTGCGGCCAACAAATGGCATCACTTTGCGGTGCAGGCGACGATCTCCGGTCAGCTGTGGGATTATGTCGAGCTGCGGTTCCCGATAGCCCATAAATGGTGGTTCGACTTTTTCAGCAAGAAACGAGATTTGCCGGCGACGACGATGATGGCACTGGCCCGTCAGGAAAGTGCCCTCAATGTCGAGGCGGTATCACCGGTCGGCGCGCGTGGCCTGATGCAGCTAATGCCTGGCACGGCAAAGGAGACCGCGCAAAAGCTCGGACGTAACTACAAGGGCAAGAAAAGCCTGTTTGATCCCGGAGTGAACATTCGTCTCGGCAGCGGGTATCTGAAGATGATGCTGGAGCGTTACGACAACAACCGCATCTTTGCTTTTGCGGCCTACAATGCCGGTCCGAGCCGGGTGAAACGCTGGCGTCAGGAAACCGATGAACAACTGGATGTGTTTGAGTTTATTGAAGCGATCCCGTTTACCGAAACCCGGGGCTATGTGCAGAACATTCTGATGTTTGAAGTCTACTATGGCGATCTGACCGGCGATAAAAACCCGTTGCTTAAGCCGAATGAATTAGAAGCCATGTACTAGTCGATATGTCACCTTGGCTTGGTTGCGTATCCAGAACGCGGTAGAATCCTGACTGAGAACTGTACTCATTGATGAGGTTTAAATGTCTTCTACTCCAGAAACACCTGAATTTACTGACTGGCAGCAGGTGATCGATATTTTGCATCAGGCCGCGACCGAGCAAAAAGATGATACCTTGCTGAAATTGCTGCTGACACCGGATGAGCGCACGGTGCTGCTGTCCCGCATCAATATTTTCTATGAACTGTTAAATGGAGATCGCAGCCAGCGTAAGATCAGTGAACTGCTGGGAGTGGGTGTCGCGACGATCACCCGCGGATCCAATGAGTTGAAGCATCATGATGAGGCAACCAAAGCCTGGTTGTCTGATTTGCTGCAACAGCAGAGTGCCAAGAAGGCGCTTTGATTGCGTAGTACCAGCTTTTCGCTGGTGCGCTGCATGGACACATCACCCTGCCACTCGGCAGGGTTTTTTATATCTGCTTTCTTATAGAAGCTAGAAGCCTGGCACCGGTTGGTTTTTACACCGGGAAGAGTTCCTGGTTCATAAACGGGATCAGGGCCAGGATAAGTGCCTGCTGGTAGACCGAGCTGCGGCTGAGCTTGTGGTTGGTCAGCATGGCAATTGCCCCGCCTTGCTGTTTGACGTTGTGCTGGTTGAACATTTCGTCCATGACATCACCCAGCTCGATCCCCTGGTGGACTTTTTCCAGGGCCTCGGGGGGCAGCGGCAGGGAGGCTGAGCGGGATTCGCCCCGCTGATGGGCGTTTTCAATCACCATCCAGGCAAAAGTGAACTGGCCGTCGATACCGGCCTCGATACTGACATAGTAGTCGGCACCTGGTTTGCTGCGGCGGGCATTGGTGATTCGGTTGCGGGCACCGGACAGGGTCTCGTCAGCACACATTGGCTGATCGCGAACCTCGCTGGCGACACTGATCCCTTCAAAAGAGAAGGTCTGGTCTGGGAATGCGGCTGAAAAAGCCTCAGCGACGGCCGATATCTTGGCCGGGTTCGCTGAGGCGACAATAACTGATGACATACGATTACCTCCACCCGGCTATTTTACGGTTTACCGGCATGAAGTCACGTAATTAGACAGATAAGCCTTAACGGTCGTATGCCCAGTCAGACTGGATGATATAGCCGTGGATCTGGAACTCGTCGTTATTCACAAACAGGTTCGGAAAATCAGGCTGTGAGGTTGAAAAAACAACACCGTCTGCCAGTTGGGTCATGTGGTAGAAATCCGGCTCACTGCCACGTACAGAAGCAAAAACCGGTTGCTTCGGACGATATGAAGCCTTACGTGTTGCCAGCGCGTAGCTGCCTACCGGAGCACACTGGGAGATGTTCTCGTTGTCGACCAACAGCCCCAGGCACTCTTCGCGATCAAGGTGCTGCGGAATGGCACGTTTGCTAACGACATCCACAGAGCCGCCCTGGCTGTAGGAAATAAAATCCTTGCGGTGAATGATCGGGATATAGGTGCTGGTTGAACCCTGGGTCGACTCGTCGGAGATCGCCGTTGTGGCCTGGGTACCGGTATCAATTTGTCCGGTAAGCAGGTAGCTGATAGACGTGCTCAGGGTCTGCGCAATTTTTTCAAGTTCACGGACTTCGATACCGTATTTGCCCGATAGTTTGCGGCTCATTGTACCTTGCTGAAGATCTAAAGCCTCGCCAAGTTGTTTTTGGCTGATCCCCTGGATTTTAGCTAATCGCTTAATTCTCTCTAAATATTCCATAATCTCTAGCTTCCTGCTCACAGAATTTAAATGCAAATGGCATTCTTAAAAGTTATAAACTATTTTACTGATAACGATTTCGAAGGGAGCTATGAAGCATAAAAAGTGCGATTGATTTCGTTAAAGGAATATACCTATTTGTAGTGATGGGTAAAAAATGGAACAAATTTCTAACGGCGAAATAAGATCAGGCGGCAAACCAGAAACTGGAAGCAAGATCGCTGAACGTTCATGCCCTGTTGTCAATATATGACAATAGGCATTGGGGAAAACAGTAGTTAATCAATATAACGCCATGTTTTTATTGTTCTTTTTGTGTTATCAGGGGGCTCTATGTTCCAGCTCAGATAAATTGGGCTAGAAAATGAGGCTCGGCCCGGTGCTGGTTCAAGGTTATTTTCTTTGGCTTTATTACGCTGAAGCGGGTGATTTCATCGCGCGCTAAGCGCTTTTCATCACGCTGATTTTGCTGGTGGAGGTAAGTCGTAATGATGCTGACAGGGTATGATTGCGTTGCAGGTCAACCTGACGCTGCCATCACAGCTAAATACGTTTTGGTAAATCTCTATCGAGGTTTGGGCCATGAAACGAGCTTCTTGAGGTTGCTTAAGTATAATCAGCAAAAGTAACAGCTAAGTTATAATGTTGAAAATATCGAGTGGAAATAAAAAGAGTTGTTAGCCACCGTTCACTAACTCGATAACCGCTTATATCATTTATTTTTTCACAATAAAGAATATTGATATATTTCATTATAGAAAATAAATATCCGGTGGATTATTTTTCAGTCAGTGTGAATAGTTTCATGTGACTTGGTAGACATAATAGAGCGATGTGATCTTGTCTGACCAGCTTCTCTTGATCTGCATCAAAAATAGAGTTCTCATCCCGACGGTATGATTCACCTTCGATTATTTCCCCACTCCAATTAGATTCTGCGATTGTTATTATCCACGGGTCCATTTTTACTCTGATAAATACAGGGTTGGTGGCAGTTGTATATTTTATTGTCATGGAAAAGAATCAGGATACGGGGAATTGCGGTCATTTTGAGCGGAATTAGCCTATACCAATGAAGTATAAAATAAATGGGTTTCTATATTACGATGCAATAGATGGCACGCTAAAGCTTGAAGGACAAGCGGCAGATGACACTCAGCTTTCTATTACCGCCAATGCATTATTGTTTTTTTTAATTCAGCACCCGGGCGTGCTGACGCGCGATGAAGTGATGAAAAAGGTATGGGATGACAACGGTCTTATTTCATCAAACAGTAATTTGAATCAATACCTGAGTTTGTTGAGAAAATCTTTTCGCAGCTACGATATTGAAAATGTGATTGTAACCATTCCGCGTGGGCGGCTGGAGTTTAATCCCGAACTGGTGATTGAGGTTGTTGATGATAATCATCTGCACCCTTTGTTGCAGCAGGCGAGTGATGATAAAGAGATAGCCCCCGAACCATTGGTAAAAGGCATCAAGGAGCAAGAGTTCCCGCCACAAACCGAGCAGCAGGAACGGAACTGGATGATAGCCAGCGCGATATTGTTTATCGCGGCATTGGGCTTGTTATGGACGGCCATCATTACTGAGCGCTCACTGCATATTGTCAGCCTGACAGAGGTCGAGAGCGGTCTGTGCGAGCTCTTTTCGCCTGAGCTGATGATAAACAGTGCGATGGGAGATAAATACGTCACCAACTTCAAGGCGGTGCGCGACAAGCTGGGTCTGTCTTGTGCCAAGCATGAAAGGTTCATTTTTTACTATGGGGATAAGTTGCAAAGCAATGGGTTAGGGCGAACCTACATTGCGCGATGTGCCGAAAACGAAAATAACCCCTACGCCTACTGTGATAACTATTTTTATTATTCTTGGAAGAAATAATGCTAACACGCAAAAGCGGTAAGATTTTTTTTCTCTACGCGCTGATTTTATTTTTCCTCTGTAGCTTGCCCTTCGTATCCAAAGTGATCCCCTCGCAATCTGGTGATCTGAATTGTACGGCACGGGCGATCATGCACTTCGAAGACACGGTGACAGAAACCGTGAATGCGAATGTTCACTTTCGCTTTGGCGACCGTGGCAAAGGCTCCTTGGTTGTCGAGGGCTATTCCGACTCCAAGGCGGGGTGGCTGTATTTGCAACGATATGTTCAGTTCGATTATACCAGTGAGCGAGTCTCAGGGTATGAACGCCATTATCAGGTGCATAGCTGGTCTTCGACCAAATCCTCAATTGATGAATCCCCCGATGTGCTGTTTGATTATTTCATGCGTGAAATGTCTGACAGTCATGACGAACTGCTGATCAAAGTCGAAAAGCTTAGCTACAGAACCGTATTGCTGAGCTCGATCAACTCGCCGTTGTTTGTCTGCGCGTTAAGTGACAAATAGAGCGACCCGTTCTTTCTTATTTGTATTATTCAATCTCAAGTTATTAATTGTCTTTATATCTAGGGCTTAAGCCGTCAATAATCTACTGGTTGTCGACGGCTATGTTCATCTCCCACTGACGGCCGACTTTCGGTATAACCTCTTCCTTGTTTACCCCTTCAAATTAATTATCTACTTCTACTTCTACTTCTACTTCTACTTCTACTTCTACTTCTATTTTTGGTTCTTTTAATTCATCTCTCTGATGAATATTTACTCTCTCTGCTGCTTTTATTTCCGCTTTAGCTTTTGACCTGGCTTATTGGTAATACTTTCACCGGGTAAACATGCCGGAATTTTCATGCTGACTGTTCGGTTATAACGACGGTTGTCATTACTGTGATTTAGCTCCGTTTTTGCTGCTTATTCAGGTTGATTGCCAATATCGCCAAAAGATAAATATCAGGATGGTTCTGTGAATCAGGGCGTGAATTCGCCTTCGTGGTAGAACAAACAACTAAGTTGCCCATATTCTTGGAGTTTAATGCCATTTGTTTTTGTTGAGGAATATAGTGTTTTCGTGGTTGGAACAGGCCAATAAAACCATAAGAAAACCACATACAAAGGCCTGGAGGCCTTTTCTCAATAACGCTTACTCGAGACCTATGTACGGAGGAAATAAATATGGGTGATGCATTAGGTTTGATTGAAACAAAAGGGCTGGTTGCCTGTGTAGAAGCTGCAGATGCAATGTGCAAGGCAGCAAACGTAGAACTTATCGGTTACGAGAACGTGGGTTCAGGTCTGGTAACAGCGATGGTGAAAGGCGATGTCGGCGCGGTGAAAGCGGCGGTTGACTCTGGTGTGGAATCGGCACAGCGCGTGGGTGAAGTGGTGACTTCGCTGGTGATTGCTCGTCCGCATAACGATATCAACAAAATCGTTATTAAACACAAAGCATAAGCAGCGTTAACGGAGGATCTGACAATGAGTGATGCTTTAGGGCTTATCGAGACTAAGGGACTGGTTGCGTGTATCGAAGCCGCTGATGCGATGTGCAAAGCCGCCAACGTTGATTTGATCGGCTATGAAAACGTGGGCTCTGGCCTGGTAACGGCCATGGTCCGTGGTGATGTCGGTGCGGTGAAGGCTGCGGTGGACTCCGGTGTGGAATCGGCGCAGCGCGTCGGCGAGGTTGTCACGTCTTTGGTGATTGCCCGCCCGCATAACGATATCGAAAAAATTGTCTCTCAGTACACCGTGACTGAATAAAAGGAAAGTTCTATGAAAGATGCACTTGGTCTTATCGAAACAAAGGGTTTGGTTCCAAGTATTGAAGCTGCTGATGCCATGTGCAAAGCCGCCAATATCGAGCTGATTGGTTACGAAAATGTAGGTTCCGGTCTGGTTACAGTCATGGTGAAAGGCGATGTCGGTGCGGTAAACGCTGCCGTTGAGTCAGGCATTGAAGCGGCTCAGAAAGTGGGTGAAGTGGTGTCATCTCGCGTGATTGCCCGCCCACACAATGACATCGAGAAAATTGCATCCCAGCACAAGGCCTAACGTTGCCGCTGTGCAAGATGCCGGGGCGAGTTTGCCTTACCCAATCGTTGTAAGGCAATCCTTCCTCCCCTCATTCACGCATTAGTGAAGGACTAGAGATCATGACTTTAGACAAGGATTTACAATCCATCCAGGCAGCCCGTGAGCTGCTAAAACAGGCCAAACAGGCTCAAGCTCAGTTTGCGCAGTTCTCGCAGGAAAAAGTCGACAGTATTGTCGCGCACATTGCGGCCGAAGCGGCTCGCCATGCCGAAGAGCTGGCGAAACTGGCCCATGAGGAAACTGGCTTCGGGCGCTGGCAGGACAAGGTACTGAAGAACACCTTTGCGTCGACCAAGGTGCACGAGCATATCAAGCCGATCAAAACGGTTGGCATCATTTCCGATGATCCGGTGAACAAGGTGATGGAAGTAGGTGTACCGCTTGGGGTGATCACCGCGCTGGTTCCGTCGACCAACCCGACATCAACGATTTTCTACAAGACGCTGATCGCGCTCAAAGCCGGTAATGCGATCATCTTCTCGCCGCACCCGAATGCCAAGGCATGCAGCCAGAAAGCGATTGAGCTGGTCAAGCGCGCCGCCATGGAAGCCGGAGCCCCTGCCGGTATCGTCGACGGTGTGACGCTGCTGACAATGGAAGCGACCAAAGAGCTGATGCACAGCAAGGATGTCTCGCTGATCCTGGCAACCGGTGGCGAAGGCATGGTGCGTGCGGCTTACGCATCGGGCACACCGACAATCAGCGGTGGTCCGGGTAATGGCCCGGCCTTTATCGAGCGTACCGCCGATATCAAGCAGGCGGTCAGTGACATCATTACCAGTAAAACCTTCGACAACGGTGTGATCTGCGCATCCGAGCAATCCATCATCGCCGAACGCTGCATTTATGAGCAGGTGCACCAGGAGCTGCTGGCTCAGGGCGCTTACTTCATGAATGAGCAGGAGTCGCAACAACTGGCGAATATCCTGCTGCGTCCGAACGGCATGATTAACCCGGTTATCGTCGGCAAGTGCGCACAATCACTGGCAGAGATTGCCGGATTCAGTGTACCGGCTAACACCAAGGTACTGATTTCGCGCCAGGACAGCGTATCCCATCAAAACCCGTACTCCCGTGAAAAACTCTGCCCGGTACTGGGCCTGTACATCGAGGAAGACTGGCGCTCGGCGTGTGACCGCGTGGTGGAACTGCTGACCAACGAAGGCATGGGCCATACCCTGGTGATCCACACCCAGAACCAGGACATCGTGCGCCAGTTTGCGCTGGAAAAACCGGTGTTCCGGATGCTGGTCAACACCCCGGCAGCCCTTGGCGGCATTGGTGCGACAACCAACCTGATCCCCGCTCTGACCCTAGGTTGCGGCGCTCTTGGCGGCGGCTCGAGCTCAGATAACGTCGGCCCGATGAACCTGCTCAATGTCCGCAAGGTCGGCTACGGCGTCTGCAATATTGACGACCTTCGCCAGCCTGAAGCGTCTATCGCGCCAGCGGTACAGCCAGTACAAGCTGCGCCTGTTACTGCTCCGGCTCCTGCTGTGGCTGCAAGTGCACCGGCCAGCATCTTCGAAGATACGCGCTTTACCGGTGGCCCGGCACCTGTCGCCGCTCCTGCACCTGCAGCAACAACATCGGCGGATGACCGCTTTGGCTGCGGCGTTCCGGCTCCTGCCTGCAATGACGCTGGTACTGACGCCCGGAATGACATAACGGAAGAAAATGTCGAGCGCATCATCAAGCAGGTGATGGGTCGCATGGCGTCCTAACCGGTAGCAACGCAACAGAAGGTGGCAAAACTATGATTCTCGCAAAGGTAACCGGGCATGTCGTCGCCCCGCAGAAAAATGACGAACTACGAGGCAGCAACCTCTTGCTGGTAACGGCGTTGGGGGACGATCTCGAGCCCATCAAGGACCGTACCTATGTAGCCGTCGACAGTGTGGGAGCCGGCATTCGCGACCTGGTCCTGGTTGAGGAATATTTTGCGCTGCACAAACAGCAGTACAAGGCCATGTCAATCGTTGCCATCGTGGAAAAAGTCCATCAGGACAAATAAGGAATAACAGAGCGCATGAATGAATTTCAGATTAAGCCGACGCTCCATTTTGGCAACGGCGCCCTAGACAAGCTGGGCACACTGACGGGTCAGCGCGCATTGATCGTTACCGATCAGGCGATGGTCAAGTTTGGCATGGCCGACATGGTCCGCCAGCGTCTGCTTGCCAACCAGATGGTGGTTAGCCTGTTTGCTGATGTGACCTCGGATCCGGACATCTCGGTCATCGTCAACGGCATGAAGCAGATGGATGCCGATGCGCCGGATGTGGTTGTCGCGCTGGGTGGTGGCTCGGTGATCGATGCGGCCAAAGGGGTGATCTACACCCTGTGGGAAAGTGGCAAACTGGCGAAAAAGCCGTGCTTTGTCGCTATCCCGACCACCAGCGGCACGGGATCGGAAGTCACGGCATTTTCGGTGATTAAGTCAAAGGGCGAAAAATGGGTAGTGGTCGACGAGTTTATGTTGCCCGATCACGCCATTTTAGATCCTGAACTGGTGAAGTCGGTGCCTGCGGGCATTACCGCCGATACCGGGATGGATGTGCTGTGTCACGCGCTGGAGGCCTATGTCTCGACGATGGCGTCTGACTTTACCGATGCCCTGGCCGAAAAGGCCGTGCAGCTGGTCTTCGCCCACTTGCTTGAGTGCTACCAGAACGGCAGCAACCTCGAAGCAAGGGAGAAAATGCACAATGCCTCGTGCATTGCCGGTATGGCATTTACCAATGCCTCGCTGGGGATCACCCATAGCCTGGCCCACGCGCTGGGTGGCGTATTCGGCATTCCGCACGGACGGGCGAACGCCCTGATGATGTCGCATGTTGTGGCCTTTAACGCCAACCTGCACGGCGACTGCCAGACCTTGGCGGCAGAAAAATATGCCCATCTGGCCAAGCAGCTTGGCTTGCCGAGCCGTTCTACGCGGGAAGGTGTAATGAGCCTTATCGTGGCGATTGATGTGCTCAAAGAGCAGATGAATATGCCGGCAGGCATCCGCGACTGCGAGGTGGCCGAGCAGGCGTTCTTTGCCTCGCTGCCCGACCTGGTCGGTCCGGCGCTGAAAGATAGCTGTACCCCGACCAATCCGCGTGAGGTGAACACCCACCACTTGGAAACCCTATACCGACAAGCGTTTGCAGGTATTGCTCACACCTAGGCAATGCCATAGCGCATAACAATCCAATACCCAAACGGCGGGCCGTCCAGGCCCGGCCGACAGTGAAACATATTATTAGGAGAGGCTGAATTATGGCCAACTATTCCCTTACGCCGCGTGTAAAAATGCTGGCGGAAAGACTGCTTGCGCAAAAAAGTACTATTAGCGCCGAGCGTGCAACCATTCTGGCATCAATGGGCGACGATATCGCCGGTATGCCGCCGATGGTCAAAAATGCCCATCAGTTTTCCCAGCTAATGGCTGAGATGCCTGTCCATATCGGTCAGGATGAACTGATTGTCGGCAGCCAGTCGTCTCAGGCCCGCGGTGCAATCTTCCACACCGAAGACGAACTGAACAACGAGTCTGTGTTTGGTTTCCTTAACTGCGATAAAACCCACAGCCCTGACTACATGTCGGTGATCAGCTCTGGTTTCCAGGTACTGGAACAGCACATCGAGATGCGCCTGAAAAACATCGGCAGCGCGATCAGCCGCAGCGGCATGGACGAAGTCAATCAGGGCAAGGCGATGATCTTTGCCTGCAACGGTGCCGTGGCACTGGCCAACAAACTGGCTGCCGAAATGGAGCGTATGGCGGCAACGGAAACCCACCCGTACCGTCAGGCCGAGCTGAAAGAAACCGCCGCGATCCTTCGCCGCGTACCGGCGCAACCGGCTCAGACATTCAAGGAAGCCTGTCAGGCCTTCTATCTGTTCCAGCTAATGATGCATCTGGACAACGGTGGCTACGCCGTGGGTGCAGCAGGTTTCGACAAGGCGCTATACAGCTACTACCAGCGTGATCTGCAGGCCGGTGTGATCACCGAGCAGCAGGCCTATGAAGTGATCGAAAGCCTGTGGCTGAAACTGAGCGAGCTGTCTGAAGTGCGCGCAGAAAAAGCGGTCGACGGTTACCCGATGTTCGACTGGATGGTACAGGGCGGCCGTTTCGAGGACAGCCAGCTGATGATCAACGATCTGTCCAAGATGCTGCTGGCTGCCCGTAACAACCTGGCAAGCCTTGATAGCAAACTGGCGGTTCGCCTGTACCAGGCCGGTGGTGCACCCGTTACTGCAGCGGCTCCGCAGATTGCAACAACCGCCGAGTCTGAAGTCAAAGAGATGGAAGGCCTGACACCGCGTATGCAGCGCCTGCGTCATAACTACCTGAAAGCCCGTCCGAGCGTCTCTATCTACCGTGCGCTGGCATTCACCGAGGTGACCAAGCAGCACCAGGGCCTGCCGCCAATCCTGTTGCGTGCCAAGGCATTCCGCGTGGCCTGTGAAACTGCGCCGTTGCTGATCCAGGATGACGAGCTGATTGTCGGCCACCCATGTGGCAAGCCGCGTGCCGGTGCCTTCTCGCCGGATATCGCATGGCGCTGGGTTCGTGACGAGCTCGATACCATGAGCACCCGTCCGCAGGATCCGTTCGAGATCTCCGAAGAAGACAAGAAGGTGATCCGCGAAGAGATCGTACCGTTCTGGGAAGGCCGCTCTTTAGATGAGATCTGTGAAGCCCAGTACCGCGAAGCCGGTTTGTGGGAGTTCAGTGGCGAGACTTACGTCAGTGATCTGTCTTACCACCAGATCAACGGTGGTGGCGATACCTGTCCGGGTTACGACGTCCTGCTGTTCACTAAAGGCATGAACGGCATCAAGGCCGATGCCGAGGAAAAACTGGCTCAGCTGAGCATGGAAAACCCGGAAGACATCGACAAGATTTACTTCTACAAGGCGTCTATCGAAAGCTGTGAAGGTGTGATGGCTTATGCCAAGCGTCTGGCAAACCACGCCCGCGAACTGGCACTGACCGAAACGGATCCGGCGCGCCGTGCCGAGCTGTTCACCATCGCTGAAACCAATGAAAACGTTCCGGCCAACCCGCCGAAGACCCTGCAGGAAGCGCTGCAGAGCATCTGGACAGTCGAGTCATTGTTCGAGGTGGAAGAGAACCAGACAGGTCTGTCACTGGGCCGTCTTGATCAGTACTGCTACCCGATGTACCAGGCGGATATTGAATCTGGTCGTCTGACTCAGGAACAAGCCCTGGAGATGATGCAGGCCTTTATCATCAAGTGTGCCGAGCTGATGTGGATGTCGAGCGAGCTGGGCGCGAAATACTTCGCCGGTTACCAGCCGTTCATCAACCTGACCGTTGGCGGCCAGAAGCGTATGGGCGGTGATGCGACCAACGATCTGACCCTGCTGATCATGGATGCGGTGCGTTTTGTGAAGGTGTACCAGCCGTCGCTGGCGTGTCGTATTCACAACCAGTCGCCACAGCACTACATGGAAAAAATCGTTGATGTCGTGAAGGCGGGCATGGGCTTCCCGGCATGTCACTTCGATGACTCACACATCAAGATGATGCTGCGCAAAGGTTACGACTTCGAAGATGCCCGTGACTACTGCCTGATGGGCTGTGTAGAGCCGCAGAAATCCGGCCGTATCTACCAGTGGACTTCTACCGGTTACACCCAGTGGCCTATCGCGATTGAGTTCGTGCTGAACCGCGGCCGCATGGTGCTGTTCGATAGCCATCAGGGCCTGGATACCGGTGATCTGAATAGCATGACAACCTTCGACGCCTTTGATGCGGCAGTGAAGGAGCAAATCGCCCATATCGTCAAATTGTCTGCCGTCGGTACGGTGATCAGCCAGCGCGTGCACCGTGATGTGGCGCCTAAGCCGCTGATGTCACTGCTGGTGGAAGGCTGTATGGAGCAGGGTAAAGACGTCAGTGCCGGTGGTGCCGTGGTCAACTACGGTCCGGGTCTGATCTTCTCTGGCCTGGCAACGTACGTCGATTCAATGGCGGCGATCCGCAAGCTGGTCTTTGAAGACAAGAAGTACACCCTGGAGCAAATGCGCGATGCGATGCTGGCTAACTTCGAAGGCTTCGAAGAGCTGCGCCGTGACTGCCTGAACGCACCGAAGTTCGGTAACGATGATAACTACGCCGATGATTTCGCGCTGGATATCACCGAGTGGACCGAGCGTGAGTGTGGCAAGTACGAGATGCTTTATTCGCGTCTGAGCCACGGCACCCTGTCTATCTCTAACAACACCCCGATTGGCGAACTGACCAACGCGACACCGAACGGCCGTCTGGCGTGGATGCCGCTGTCTGACGGTATCAGCCCGACTCAGGGTGCGGACAAGCAGGGCCCGACGGCGATTATCAAGTCGGTGAGCAAGATGAACGTTGAAACCATGAACATCGGTATGGTTCACAACTTCAAGTTCCTCAAAGGCCTGCTGGATACCCCGGAAGGCAAGAACGGCCTGATCACCTTGCTGCGAACCGCTTCCATTCTTGGTAACGGCCAGATGCAGTTCAGCTACGTCGACAACGAAGTGCTGAAGAAAGCCCAGCAGGAGCCTGAGAAATACCGCGACCTGATCGTGCGTGTTGCCGGCTACAGTGCCTACTTCGTCGAGCTTTGTAAGGAAGTTCAGGACGAAATCATCAGCCGTACCGTACTGGAAAAATTCTAACCCAGCCCAAGGGGCCGCAAGGCCCCTTATAAAGCCACTAAGCGCGAGCGAAGTGAGGAGAAAAAACAATGACTGGGATAGCACAAGTGAGCAAAGACGCAGAGCTAACAGGACGGATATTCAATATCCAGAAATATTCCATTTATGACGGTGACGGGATCCGGACGCTGATCTTCTTCAAGGGCTGCAACCTGCAGTGTGACTGGTGCGCCAACCCCGAGGGGCTGAGCAGCAAGTTCCAGGTGATGTTTAGCCAGGACAAGTGTGTCGCATGCGGCAAGTGTGCCCAGGTATGTCCTGCTGGTGTGCACATGATGAGCACCGGTGCGGACGGCAAGGCAGTCCACAAAATCAACCGGACGGTGGACTGTATTGGCTGCCGTAAGTGTGAAGAAGTGTGCATGGGCGATGCGCTGGATGTGATGGGCAAAGATGTCACGGTCTCCGAGCTGATGGAAATCATCATGCAGGACTACGACTTCTACATGTCTTCCGGCGGCGGGGTGACGCTGGGCGGCGGCGAGCTGAGCCTGCAGGCGGATTTCGCCACGGCGCTGCTGACCGAATGCAAAAAGCAGATGATCAACACCGCGATTGAAACCCAGGGCACCACCAGCCTGGAGAGCTACCAGAAACTGGCTACCTGCACGGATCTGTTCCTGTTTGATATCAAGCAAATTGATACCGACCAGCACCGTCAGTTGCTCGGAATTGGTAACGAAGGGGTAAAACGCAACCTCGAATACTTGGTCGATATTGGTGCCAACATCGTGATCCGTATGCCTCTGATCCGCGGCTACAACGACTCTTACGATTCGATCACCGGGGCGTTCAGCTATGTCATGGAGCTTGCCAAGCGCGGCAACATCCAGCGTATCGACGTGCTGCCATACCACCAGTTTGGCAAAACCAAATACGACAAGCTCGACATGATTTACCCAATCACCCAAGACCTTGGCTATAGCGACGAAGAGCTAGACCAGTTAAGCGCCTTCTTTACCCAGTTCGATTTCGATATCCGCTTGGTTCGACATTAAGGAGGAAACGATGACGACCAGTTTGGGCGTAATAGAAACCCGGGGTCTGACGCCTGCCATTCACGCCGCTGATGCGGCCTGCAAGTCGGCAGCCGTCAATCTGGTGGGTTACAAGAAAATAGGTTCGGGACTGGTGTCCGTGATGTTTCACGGCGAGATCAGTGCCATCTCGGCGGCGGTAGAAAACGGTGTCGAAGCGGCGCAGGGCGTCGTGGCGTCACTGGTGATTGCCCGCCCTGACGAGAGTGTGCTGGCGATGCTGGAAAACACATCATCAGCTCAGCCGGAGCCGGAGCCGGTTGCCGATGCAGATTGTGAACCTGCACCGAAAGCCGATCCCCCTGCACCGAAAGTCGATACTGCAACACCGGAAAAAGCGCAGCCTGCACCTGAGGTGCTGGTTAAGCCAGAGCAAAAGCCCGAGCCCGAGCAAAAGCCAGAGCCAACAACTACTAAAGGGCCAGAAGCTGCACAGGAAACAGAGCCTAAGCCAGAAACAAGCCGCAAGGCGGCTGGCGACAAACCGGCGGCGAAGCGTTCTACCCGAACCCGTAAACAAGGACCACGCAAATGATCAGCGCAACGTTAATGGCACAGATTGAGCAGAAACTGCCGCCGAGCTGCCGACAGGAAGCAGCGGTATTGAGCTCGGTCATGGCAGGTGCGGTGTCGGAGCTTGGCATTCCTACCGGGGTGTCAAACCGCCACGTTCACCTTAGCCAGCAGGACATCGAAGCGCTGTTCGGGGCGGGCTATCAGCTGACGCCTATCAAGGAGCTCAAGCAGCCGGGTCAGTTCGCAGCCAAAGAGTGCGTCACTATCGTCGGCCCTAAGGGCTCGATCCAGCGTGTACGCGTGCTGGGTCCGGCCCGGCCACAAACGCAGCTCGAGGTCTCGAAAGCCGACTGTTACACCCTTGGTATCAAGGCGCCTGTTCGCGAGTCGGGCGATCTGACTGGCTCGGCAGATGCCTTGCTGGTCGGAGCGGCGGGTTACTGCCATCTCGATTCGAAAGTGATTTGTGCCCAGCGCCATATCCACATGAGCACACAAGACGCCGCTCGCTTTCAGGTCGAGAACGGCCAGCGGGTGAAGGTGCGTGCTGGTGGCGGTTGCGGCGTGGTATTCGAGCAGGTGGTGGTGCGAGTCAGCCCTTCGTATGCGCTGGAGTTCCATATCGACACCGATGAAGCGAATGCGGCAGGGATCCGCTCGGGAGAAGACGTTTATCTGGCTCGGTAATTAAGCCAGACAAATGACTGAGCTAAGAGAGGTAGGAATGAACGAGCAACAGATTGAAGCCCTGGTGAAACGTGTGCTCGCGGGCATGCAGCCTCGCACGCTGGTTGTTCTGGGCGGTGATGCGGACTATCAGTCCCTGATCATTGCGCGTCTTCAGCAGTGCCAGCAGCGCCGGTTTTCCATCTACATCCCGCCTTCGGCAACTGCCGCGCATTCAGCGATTCAGTGGCAGGAAGTGGGGGAGATCCTGACGTGGGACGGCAGCGATCCGGTGCAGTTTCTGTCCGGCTTCGAGGCGGTGTGGCTACCGTTTCTCGATCCGGCAACGCTGGCCGAGATCGCCAATGGCCTGTTCGGATCGCCGGGTGCTGTACTGGTGCAAACCGCTCTGATGAAAGGGATACCGACAGCCGCTCTGGATTATCAGTGCCGGTTAGACAGCGAGCTGAACCAGCTGAAGGGACTGGCCAATAACCCGGCCATGACCGCAAGGCTGACAGCACAGCGTCAGACGGTACAGGCACTGGGTTTAACGCTTGGTTCGATAGCGGTATTTGACGCAGAACCACAGGAGCAGGGCTGCCAGTCGCTTTCTACTAACGAAAGAGCAACGAACGCAATAACAACAAATGTAAGAACAAATGCAAGTGTGCCGGCTGAATCGGCATCGCCACGCTTTATCACCCTTTCCGAGGTGATGGAGCAGGGGATCGCCGCATTTTCCGAGCAGGACCGGTTAACCGATCTGGCTCAGGAGTATGTAAAGGCTCAGCAGGCGAGCTAACGCTTTATCTAATTCGAAAACAAAAATTGAAAGAAAACTTTAGGAGTATTTATGTCTGAATCTGTAAAAAAATGGCTCTGGATGGCGTTGGTTATCGCCTCTGAAACCTCGGCCACCTCAACCCTGAAAATGTTCGACACCAGTGAAGGCTTTACCAAAACAGCCTTGCTGGCAGTTATCGTTCTGCTTTATGTGGTGTGTTACTACTCGCTGTCCCAGGCGGTGAAATACCTGCCGGTTGGTCTTGCCTACGCCACCTGGTCTGGCACCGGTATCCTGCTGGTCTCGACGCTGGGCATGGTGTTCTACGGCCAGCATCCGGATATGGCCGCGATGATCGGCATGCTGGTCATCGCCAGCGGGATCATCATCATGAACCTGTTCTCCAAGATGGGTGAAGAAGAAAGCGAAGAAGAAGCAATCGAACTTAACACTGAAGAAGCGAAAGGGTAAGGAGAGACACCATGTTCAACGTAGGATTTTTGTGGCTGGCACTGTCAATTTGCTCTGAGATCACAGGTACATCATACATCAAGAAAACCAACAACTTCCGTAATCCGGCGATGTCGGCACTGGTGATTGGTGCATACAGCCTGTGTTACTTCGCGCTGACCAAGGCGATGGGTTATATCCCTGTCGGTATTGCGTACTCGCTATGGTGTGGCTTCGGTATTATCGGTGTAACCATCTTCTCGATGATCCTCTACAAGCAGAAGCCTGACTTCCCGGCCATGCTGGCAATGGGCCTGATCATCACAGGCGGCGTGATCATGAATGTGTTCTCGCAGATGTAATCACCAAGCCTGAGCATGCGATCAATACCAACATACGATCAGTATCAAATTGTCGCATGGTTATGGATTGTCTTGCTCAAAACTAGATAGATAGCTGAAAGCCCCTAATTCGTATTAGGGGCTTTTTTTTATGCGAACTAATGTCAATTGCTTGACGAGGCGCCTGTCTAGTTTTCTAAAACCTGACGCCTGATCAAATATGCGACAAATAATCCATAATTCACACTACTTTTTGATTTGAAACCATATTCCTGATTGATACCTCTAATGTAGTATGTCCGTGTTTTGACGCTTTTGTCATTTGTTTGACGGGTTGTGTCGCGATCAAAACCAGCCTGATGTCAAAACTCAGTGATTGCCCTGATAGCTACTGCTCAGTAAGTCGGGTTGCCTTGGCGAGCGGAGTGCCAATTCGACGTGGTGTAAGCGGCACCATGGCAGCGTTTACTGAAATACATCAAAACTATCTAAAGATAAGAGTAATAAAAAGAATGAAAATAATAAGAAAGCTACTTCAGACTATCGGCCTTAAGAGTATCCAGGCGCAGCTATTGCTGCTGAGTGTCATCTTAGTACTATCCGGGTTCAGCGCGATGGGGATTATCTACTACGGGATGGAAGCTGATGCGGCAACCATTAACGTAGCCGGACGCCAGCGAATGCTGTCCCAACGGGTTGCCAAGGAAGTCCTGCTGGTACAGTCCGGCATGGAACAGCAAGAGGGAGTTAACAAGACAATTAAACTGTTTGAGTCATCAATGAACGTGCTGAGAAACGGCGACAAGGAGCAAGGTATCTCAGCGCCTAAGACCCCTGAGATTGAAGCCCAGCTTAGCAAGGTGAACGAGCTATGGCTTGAATATCGCGCCGGTATCCAAAAGCTGCTGCAGATAGATGAAAGCCAGCTTCGAAGCGAAGAGAATGCCACCCTGATAAGAGAGCTGTATCAGCGTTCTCCGGTTATTCTCAAGGAAATGAATACCGCGGTGAAGATGATGGAGACGGCCAGCAATACCAGTGTGACGGTCAATATGCAGATCACGTTGGGCTTGATCCTGGTCTTGATGCTGCTGTCCGGAAGCTTGTATCTATACGTTCACGAATATCTGATGAAACCTCTGTTGCCACTGCGTGAAGCGCTGCAGCTGTTCGCCAAAGGCGATCTCACCAAGCCATTGCCGTCTGATGACAGTGGCGACGAAATCGGCGCGCTTTATACCGACTACAACGAGGCCCGCTGGGGAGTTGCCAGCATGATGGGCAGCGTCATCAAATCGAGCGAACAGCTGAGCGTCTCCAGCCTGCAGCTGAAAAAGGCAGCCACTGAAAATGCCAGCGGCATGCAGCAGCAATATCAGGAGATCGAGATGATCTCGACGGCGATGAATGAAATTTCTGCCACCATTCAGGAAGTCGCTTCAAGCAGCGCCAATGCCTCGGAATACACCAACCGTGCAGAACAAGAAGCCAACCGCGGCCGCACTGTGATGCTGGAGGCAACCGGTACTATCGATGAACTTAATCAGCAGGTGCAGTCGGTAGGGACAGTAATCAATACCCTCAATGCCGACAGCATGGGGATCAGCAAGGTACTGGAAGTGATCAACGACATTGCCGAGCAGACCAACTTATTGGCACTAAATGCCGCCATCGAAGCCGCCCGTGCCGGTGAAGCCGGACGCGGATTCGCCGTTGTTGCCGATGAAGTGCGTGGCCTGGCTGCCAGAACGGCCAACTCAACCAGCGAAATTCAGCAGATGGTCGAGAAGCTGCAAAAGCAGGCCCATCAGGCTGTAGACGTGATCGGTGCTGGCCAGCAGCAGGCCGCTGCTGGTGTCGAACACATGAAACAGGCCGATGAAGCCCTAGAGCGTATCGTCGAAGCCGTCGCGGCCATCAATGAAATGAATGCCCATATCGCCACCGCCACACGGGAAGAAAGTGATGTCGCCGATGACATGAACCAGCGCATCGTCCATGTTGCAGACACCTCCCACAAAACCCGCGACAACGCCACTAACAACCAGCAACTGGCCGATCACCTATCTGAAGTTGGACAGCAGCTGAGCAACTACACGGAGCGTTTTCATATTTAATTGCAGTTTGCGCTGAGAGATGTGATTGACACAAATGGCTGGTAATGGAGGTTACCAGCCATGGAAATGCAATAAAGCCAGCTAGGCAATGCTTTAGCGGGCTCTTAGTGTCATTCATATAAATGGCAGATACAAAAACGGGGCATCCGAAGATGTCCCGTTTCCAAACGTTTGGTGGAGCTGGCGGGAGTTGAACCCGCGTCCAAAACCAGTCTAACCAGAGGCGCTACATGCTTAGTCTGTCTTTATTCTCGTAAGTGCACTGCGAACAGACACGCTATGCAAGTACATACCAGAATTCATATTTCGCGGTTCATCTCTCTAGTCAAAGATTCCCTCGCTATCTCGTTTGGGTTTGAACCCCTGTTATTCCCCGTCTTACAAGCGGAAGCTAGGGCAGGAGCGCTCTCAGCAGGGTATTAAGCTGCTAGTGCGTAGTTTTCGTCGTTTGCGACTATTTTTTTGCGGTTTTTTTACGAGGCCAACCGCACCTCGGCATGCTCCCAAAGCCTTCGTGATCCTGTCGAATCCTAAATCAGCCCCAGAGTTCGATCGATGGTAACAGAAAATGCGATAGGGTCAACATAAAACCCTGTTGAACCGGCTCTTATGGAGAAAAATCCACCGCTTAGCCGGTTCGGCATCTTCTTAGCGCATGCTGCTCTTCATAATACGTGCCTTGTCGCGCTGCCAATCACGATCTTTCTTGTCGGCACGCTTGTCGTGCAGCTTCTTGCCTCGCGCTGTACCTATCTTTAGTTTAACCCATGATGCCTTCCAGTACATGGAAAGAGCCACAATGGTTTGGCCGTCGCGGTTTACCGCGCCCAGTAGCTTGTCGATTTCGCGGCGGTTAAGCAGCAGCTTGCGGGTACGGGTCGGGTCGGCAACAACGTGGGTCGATGCGGCGTTCAGCGGGGTGATCTGTACCCCGGAAATGAAGGCTTCGCCGTTGCGCAGGAACACGTAGCTCTCGGAAATGTTTACTTTGCCCGAGCGGATCGCTTTCACTTCCCAGCCCTGCAGTTCCAGGCCTGCTTCGTATTCGTCGTCAATCGCATACTCATGACGCGCCGATTTGTTTTTCGCAATGGTATTGCTACCCGGCTTGCTTGGTTTTTTCTTTGCCATAGATATTTTGTTCACTCTTTTGCAGTCCCTGCCGGATGAGATTATCGGCAGGTCGAAGTGCAGTATCCGCAGGCCTTGAAGGCGTTCGCCTTAAGGCTGGATTTGCACGAATTTTGGCTAATAGCCGAGTAATGGTATCATTGCCCCACCTCTTCTCCTAGGTTTTGGCTGCTAAGTCGCTAAATACTTGAGAGTTGAGGCACTTGTTATGGGTAAAGGAGAAACTATGCCTCAGATTAGTCGCTCTGCACTGGTTCCTTTTAGTGCACAGAAAATGTTTGAACTTGTTAATGATGTTGAGTCTTACCCTGCGTTTTTGCCGGGCTGTTCCGGCACTAAGATATTAGAAAGTTCTGACGAGCATATGATGGCATCTGTCGATGTATCCAAGGCAGGAATCAAGAAAACCTTTGTCACCCGCAATCAGCTGATTGGCGTGAATAAAATTGACATGCAGCTGGTGGAAGGCCCTTTCCGGCGTCTGGTTGGCGGCTGGCACTTTACCGAGCTTGATGCCGAGGCATGCAAGGTTGAGCTGAAACTGGATTTTGAATTTACCAACGGGTTGGTAGAAGCGGCGTTTGGCAAGGTGTTCCGCGATCTAACCAATAATATGGTGAATGCGTTTACCCAACGAGCCAGAGAAGTTTATGAGTTCTGAAGAAAAGCTGATCCATGTCGAGGTGGTGTACGCGCTGCCTCAGGCCCAGCGTGTGATCAAGCTGGCGATCACCCCCGATACCCAGGTTCATGAGATTATCGAGCAGTCCGGCGTACTGGAAATGTACCCGGAAATTGACCTGAAGAAGAACAAGGTGGGTGTCTACAGTCGTAATGTGAAGCCCAATGCGACGGTGCACGATGGCGATCGGATTGAAATCTACCGTCCGTTACTGGCCGATCCGAAAGAGATCCGCCGCAAGCGTGCCGAACAGGCCAAGCAGGAGGCGCTAGACGCCAAGGCGACCGAATAAAGCCTTATTCTGTATACCGGAAACAATAAAAAAGCTCGCAGTTGCGAGCTTTTTTGTGGTCATCACTTATTTCAGTGGTATCAGTTAATCGGATCCATAAAGTTTGGTCCCGACTGATAGTCACCGGATAGCCCAGTGAGTTTGTTTTGGGCATCAAAGGTGAGCACCAGGTTCTTCTGAATGGCTTCGTCATGGCCCGGCTTGTGGTAGTAGACGTAGTACCAGGTATTTGGATATTCAGGTTCAACCAACATTGGCGATCCCAGAACATAGCTCACCTGTTCTTTGTTCATACCGTAACGCAGGGTATTGATGTCGTTTTGATCAAGGTAGTTACCCTGATTGATATCAATTCGATAAACCAGCCTTTCAACGACTGAACAACCACCTAACAGGCTTACTGCTAACGTTAGTGCAGCAATGTTTTTCCAACTCATAGCATCCCGGCAAATTCGCTTTTACTGCTGCGATGATAAACAAGCTCTGGGCAGAAGTAAAAAAGCGGTTAAGAAAAAAACTGTAATTGAGACTGTGAGCTAGCTAATTAGTTGCATCACGGCTTAAGTTTATTTCAATAATACCGGTCTGAACAATATTCTGTTTGATATCAGGCCGCAAACAGCAATTCTTTTGCGTTGGCGAGTGTTCTTTCGGTGATTTCGCTGCCGCCCAGCAGGCGGGCCAGCTCGGAAACCCGGGCTTTGTCATCCAGCGGGTACATGTTGGTCTCGGTCTGGCCTTTGGTTGATTTCTTGGCAACAAACATCTGCTGGTGGCCGCAACCGGCAACCTGCGGCAAGTGAGTCACACACATTACCTGGGTAGACTCGCCCAGTGTACGCAGCATTTTGCCGACGATAGCCGCGGTCGGGCCGCTGATACCGACATCCACCTCATCGAAAATCAGGCTCGGGGTTTCGACTTTCTGCGCGGTAATTACCTGGATGGCCAGGGAAATACGCGACAGCTCACCACCGGAGGCGACTTTGCCCAGCGGCTGCAGCGGCTGGCCGGGGTTGGTCGAGACCAGGAAGGTGATGTTGTCAAAGCCCAGCGGGCTGAGCATCCCTTCGGCATCGCTCTGGATATCAATTTTGAAAATACCGTGTTCCATGCTCAGTTCGTGCATGCTGTTGGAAATCTTCTTGTCCAGCTCCTTGGCGTAGCGCTGGCGGCTCTTGCTGAGCTTTTCTGCCGTGGCGAGGAACTTTTGGCGCTGGAGCTCGACCTGCTCGGCCATCTCTTCCAGACGCTCGTCACTGCAGTCCAGCGCTTCAAGATCTTTCAGCAGATCCTGGTGTTTCTGGTATAGCTCGTTGGGCATCACGTAGTGCTTGCGTGCCAGTGACATGATTTTGGCCAGACGCTCTTCAAGGTAGATCAGACGCTGAGGATCCATATCCAGATTGTCTAGGTAGCAGCGCAGCTCCTGGCTCGCTTCCTGAACCTGGATAATGGCTTCTTCCAGCATGGCCGGAATGGTGCTCAGGTTGCTGTCCAGCTCGCCGAGGGTAATGACCTGCTGGCTGGCCATTTGCAGCAACTGCAGGGCGTTGCCTTCGTCGTTGTCATACAGTACCGAAAGTGCGGTCTGGCTGGAAACGGCCAGCTCGCCGCTGTTGGACAGGCGCTTGTGCTCTTCTTCGATCTCGGCAAATTCGTCTTCGCCAAGGGCCAGTTCATTGAGCTCTTTGACCTGATACTGGATCAGCTGTTTCTGCGCTTCGTTCTCTTCCCGGTTCTGGGTCAGGCGCTTGAGCTCGTTATTGGCCTGACGCCAAATTTGGTAGGCCTTGCGGGTTTTTTCCATCAACAGGTGATGACCGGCATATTGATCCAGCATTTGCTGTTGGTGCTCGGCACGCATCAGCTGCTGGTGGGCGTGCTGACCGTGAATGTTGATCAGCAACTGGCCGAGGGCTTTCTGTTGCGAGGCCGGTACCGGGCTGCCGTTGATAAAGCCACGGGAGCGGCCTTCTTTGGTGATCACCCGACGCAGGATGCACTCCTCGCCGTCGACGAGTTCATTGTCTTCCAGCCAGCGACGGGCTGCCTGGTTGTTCTGCAATGAAAAGGCGGCCGAGATTTCGGCTTTGTCTTCATTTGGCCGCACCATGCTGGCTTCTGCCCGATCTCCCAAGCATAGGCCGAGCGCATCAATGGCAATAGATTTACCTGCGCCTGTTTCACCGGTAATGGTGGTCATTCCCGGTTTTAGTTCAAATTCAAGGTTTTTGACAATAGCAAAGTTGGAGATCGTCATATGTGCAAGCATGTGTTCACCTGTTTAAATCAACACCTGTTTTTTCATACAGTATATACTGTATCTATACACAGTAAAGATACTGGGTGAATTTTTTCTCAGAAAGTTTGATGTGAGTTAAGGTGATGAATTACAGGCACAAAAAAGCCAGCGCAATGGCTGGCTTAGCTCTGAAGGGAAAGGGCTCAGAAGGGAAAGGGGCTCAGAACAGTTTGCTCGACCAGCCCAGCTTTCCGCGCAGCACGTTGTAGTAGCTGTAGTTCTTCGGGTGGATCAGCTTGAGGTGGTCCGGGCTCTGGTAAATCAGGATCTCGTCACCGGGGCTGACCGGCAGGGAGACCTGTCCGTCACAGCTGACCTCGAGGGTACTGCCGTTGGTCGGTGAAACCAGCAGCTTGATCCGGCTGTTGCCGTCGACCACAAGTGGGCGGCAAGACAGCGTGTGCGGGAACATCGGCACCAGGGAAATGGCATTGAGGCTCGGTGACAGGATAGGGCCGCCGCCCGATAATGAATAGGCGGTTGAACCTGTCGGCGTCGAGATAATGAGCCCGTCTGAGCGCTGAGAGAAAGCGAAGGTCTCGTCGATATACACTTCGAATTCAATCATGTGGGCAATCTTGTCCGGATGCAGCACGGCCTCGTTCAGGGCGGCGTTGCGGCTTTTGATTTGCCCGTGACGGTGCACTTCGGCTTCTAGCAAGAAGCGTTTTTCGGTGATGAATTCGCCGTTCAGTACCTTTTCGAGCTCCGAGTCGAAATCATCGGGGGCAAGGTCGGTCAGAAAGCCGAGGTTGCCACGGTTGACGCCGATCACGGCCACATCAAAACGGGAAAGCACCCGGGCGGCACCGAGCATATTGCCGTCACCGCCGACGACGATGGCCAGGTTGGCTTTGTCGCCAATTGTCAGCAAATCGCATAGTGAGGCTTGCGGGACGTCCAGATCGTTAGCCAGACGGTGATCGACCAATACTTCGTAGCCTTTGTTGTTCAGCCAGTCGTACAAACTTTTGTGGGTTTGCAGGGCGTCAGGGTTTCTCGGCTTACCAATTAACGCGATTGTCTGAAAAATGCGCTTCATGTCCTTGATCCGACAAATGATAGTGGAGCCAGTATAGCGCTAGGTTTAGACACTTGTCGCGCTTTGTGAGCGATCTCGGCTTGAATCATTGAACTTCATCCCCATAATATGCGCATGACCGTTTTTTAAGGGTGGGAACTGTGTGTTTTTTCCACTCCATTGACGAACAATAAATCTTGGCGGAGAAGCGAACGCATGAGCAACGAAGAGAAAAAAGTACAGGACGAACAGCTGCAGCAAGACACTGTGAATGCAGCTGAAACTGAATCTGCTGAGGAACAAGTAGTAGAAATGACTGCAGAAGAGCTTCAGGCAGCACGTATTGCTGAACTTGAAGCGGCTCTGCTAACCAGCGAAGCGAAAGTGAAAGAGCAGCAAGACAGTGTATTGCGTGCTCGCGCTGATATCGACAACATGCGTCGCCGTACCGAGCAGGAAGTTGACAAGGCACGTAAATTTGCCCTGAACAAGTTTGCCGAAGAGCTGCTGCCGGTTATCGATAACATGGAACGTGCGATCGAAATGTCAGACAAGAACGACGAAGCGATCAAGCCAATGCTTGAAGGTGTCGAGCTGACGCTGAAGACAATGACGGATACCGTCGAGAAGTTCGGCCTGAAGCAAATCGACCCTATGGGTGAAGCGTTCAACCCTGAGTTCCACCAGGCGATGTCTATCCAGGAAAGTGCCGAGCACGAGCCGAACACGGTTATCCTGGTTATGCAGAAAGGCTATGAGCTGAACGGCCGCGTTGTGCGCCCTGCAATGGTAATGGTATCTAAAGCTGCTGCGGGCAACGTTGATACTCAGGCGTAAGCTGAGCGGCTAGGATCGGAAAACCCGCAATTTTTAAGCGGGTTTTTATTTTTTTGAATTTTTTTTCGATGTTGCCCTTGAAAACAAAATGGCTGCCCTTATCTAGTAGTCATACGACATCGTAAATCAATTTTCTGCGGCTGAGTCCGCACCGCCTGCCCCAATCTGACTTCGGGCAGGTTAGTAGAACTAAATGAATTTCGGAGAGAGCCTGATGGGTAAAATCATTGGTATTGACTTGGGTACAACTAACTCTTGTGTAGCAGTACTTGATGGTGAAAAACCACGTGTAATTGAGAATGCAGAGGGTGAGCGTACAACGGCATCTGTTATCGCTTACACCCAAGATGGTGAAACGTTAGTTGGTCAGCCAGCTAAACGTCAGGCGGTAACTAACCCTGAAAATACACTATTCGCTATCAAGCGTCTGATCGGTCGTCGTTTTGAAGACGAAGAAGTTCAGCGTGATATCGAAATTATGCCTTTCAAAATTGTTAAGGCTGACAACGGTGATGCATGGGTAGAAGCGAAAGGCCAGAAAATGGCAGCTCCTCAGGTATCTGCTGAAGTACTTAAGAAGATGAAGAAAACGGCAGAAGACTTCCTGGGCGAAGAAGTGACTGGCGCAGTTGTTACTGTTCCTGCTTACTTCAACGATGCTCAGCGTCAGGCAACTAAAGATGCCGGCCGTATCGCAGGTCTTGAAGTTAAGCGTATCATCAACGAACCAACAGCAGCTGCACTGGCTTACGGCCTTGATAAGAAAGGCGGTGACCGCACTATCGCTGTTTACGACCTTGGTGGTGGTACATTCGATATCTCTATTATCGAAATCGATGAAGTTGAAGGCGAGAAAACGTTTGAAGTTCTGGCGACTAACGGTGACACACACCTTGGTGGTGAAGACTTCGATAACCGCATGATCAACTACCTGGTAGAAGAGTTCAACAAAGAGCAGGGTATCAACCTTAAGAACGATCCTCTTGCGATGCAGCGTGTTAAAGAAGCTGCTGAAAAAGCGAAAATCGAACTGTCTTCTGCACAGCAAACTGACGTAAACCTACCTTACGTTACTGCTGATGCAACAGGTCCTAAGCACATGAACATCAAAGTGACTCGTGCGAAGCTTGAGTCTCTGGTTGAAGATCTTGTTCAGCGCTCTCTTGAGCCACTAAAAGTTGCTCTGGCTGATGCAGACCTGTCTGTAGGCGATATCACTGACGTTATCCTTGTTGGTGGTCAGACTCGTATGCCAATGGTTCAGGCTAAAGTATCTGAATTCTTCGGCAAAGAACCACGTAAAGACGTGAACCCGGATGAAGCTGTAGCGGTTGGTGCGGCTGTTCAGGGCGGTGTTCTTGCGGGCGACGTGAAAGACGTTCTACTGCTAGACGTTACTCCACTATCTCTTGGTATCGAAACCATGGGTGGCGTAATGACTAAGCTTATCGAGAAGAACACCACGATTCCTACAAAAGCGAACCAGGTATTCTCGACGGCAGAAGACAACCAGAACGCGGTAACTATCCACGTTCTACAGGGTGAGCGTAAGCAGGCGAACTACAACAAGTCTCTTGGTCAGTTCAACCTTGAAGGTATCCAGGCAGCACCTCGCGGTATGCCTCAGATCGAAGTTACTTTCGACCTTGATGCCGACGGTATCCTGCACGTGTCTGCGAAAGACAAGAGCACAGGTAAAGAGCAGAAGATCACTATCCAAGCTTCTGGCGGCCTGAGTGATGAAGATATCGAGAAAATGGTACAAGAAGCAGAAGCTAACAAAGAAGCGGACAAGAAGTTCGAAGAGTTGGTAACTGCACGTAACCAGGCTGACCAGCTAGTACACGGTACGCGCAAGCAGATCGAAGAAGCCGGTGAAGCACTTCCAGCTGATGAGAAAGAGAAAATCGAAGCCGCTGTTTCTGAACTAGAAGAAGCACGCAAAGGCGAAGATAAAGAAGCGATCGACGCGAAAGTTCAGGCGCTAATCGCAGCTTCTCAGAAGCTAATGGAAATTGCTCAGCAGCAGGCTCAAGCTCAGCAGGCACAAGCTGGTGCTGGTGAAGCTGGCGAGCAGCAAGCTCAACAAGACGACAACGTTGTTGACGCTGAGTTCGAAGAAGTTAAAGACGACAAAAAATAAGATAGTTAATTCATAATCTTATTTTCGCGCGGGCGTTGGAGGAATACTCTTGCGCCCGTAGCTGTATTCAGGCAGGTGACAGTTAAGTATGTCTAAACGTGACTTTTACGAGGTTCTTGGCGTTGGCCGTGACGCGTCAGAACGTGATATTAAAAAGGCCTATAAGCGCCTTGCGATGAAGTTTCACCCCGACCGTAATCAGGGTGACGAGCAGGCTGCAGAAAAATTCAAAGAAGTGAAAACCGCCTATGAGATCCTGACCGATCCTCAGAAGAAAGCGGCATACGATCAGTATGGCCATGCTGCGTTTGAGCAGGGTGGTATGGGCGGCGGTGGCGGCTTCGGCGGCGGCGCTGACTTTGGCGATATTTTCGGTGATGTGTTCGGCGATATCTTCGGTGGTGGCGGTGGCCGTCGCGGTGGCCAGCAGCGTGCTCAGCGTGGTGCTGATCTGCGCTACAACATGGAGCTGACACTGGAAGAAGCCGTTCGCGGTTGTAGCAAAGAGATCCGTGTTCCTACTTTGGTTCACTGTGATACCTGTGACGGTTCCGGTGCCAAGAAAGGTACGTCAGCGACAACCTGTGGCACCTGTCACGGTCAGGGCCAGGTGCAGATGCGTCAGGGCTTCTTTGCTGTCCAGCAGACGTGTCCGCACTGTCACGGTCGCGGCAAGATCATCAAGGAGCCTTGTGGCACCTGTCATGGTCAGGGCCGTAAGGAAGAAACCAAGACTCTGTCTGTGAAGATCCCGGCGGGTGTTGATACGGGCGACCGTATCCGACTATCCGGCGAGGGTGAAGCGGGCGAGTTTGGTGCACCGGCAGGCGATCTGTATGTACAGGTTCACGTTGCCCAGCACCATATCTTCGAGCGTGATGGCAGCAACCTGTACTGCGAAGTACCTGTGAGCTTTACCATGGCAGCCCTGGGTGGTGAGGTTGAAGTACCGACCCTAGACGGTCGCGTTAACCTGAAAGTGCCTACTGAAACCCAGACTGGCCGTATGTTCCGCATGCGTGGCAAAGGGGTGAAATCAGTACGTGGCGGTACGGTTGGCGATCTGATCTGTAAGCTTGTGGTTGAAACGCCTGTTAACCTGAGCTCTCGTCAGAAGGAGCTTCTGCAAGAGCTGGAAGAGACCCTGGGTGGCTCTGCGGCAAAGAAGCATAAGCCTAAATCAGAAGGTTTCTTTGACGGCGTGAAAAAGTTCTTTGATGACCTGACTGGTTAAGCACTGGCGAACGCCATGATAAAAGCCGACGTTAAGTCGGCTTTTTTGTGCCTGCATTTTACCGGTGTTCTATCGATCTTTCTTACCAGCAATCTCCGCTTCCTGATGCGGATCCCACACCGGCAGCGTTTAAATAAAGCGTCCCGCATGTATCATCTAGTTTGGGAGTGGCTGATAACTTATAGATATTGGCCCCGGCACCAGAGGTTGCACCGTAGTCATACCGCTTCAGATTGAGATTGCAGCCCGGACAGCTGGTGTTATCGACAGCTGCCGGATAACTGCCGTTGGTGGTGTAT
This sequence comes from Photobacterium alginatilyticum, assembly GCF_009910675.1. GTDB lineage: Bacteria > Pseudomonadota > Gammaproteobacteria > Enterobacterales > Vibrionaceae > Photobacterium > Photobacterium alginatilyticum. The sequence goes on from NZ_RSEJ01000005.1 coordinate 217,477, forward strand.
TGCTCTTCCATCCATAGCTGCAACCGGACGAGTCCGGCTTTGGCGTCCTCTCGATAGCTTTTAGTGACATGATCGGTATAGGCCGGGTAGGCGAACGCACTGATAATCCCGACAATGGCAACCACGACCAATAATTCGATCAGTGTCATACCTTTTTGGCAATTGTGAATCTGGCTCACCACGATCTCCTGAAGTGCATCGCTAACTCATTGATATAAAGTAAGGCTATTGTTCTAGAGTGATAATCTATATGCAATTAAATTGGTATTAATCAAGGTGATTGCATGCGAAGTTGGGTATCACATCAAGGCTTTACCCTATTGGAGTTGCTGATAACTCTCTCTGTCATCACCGTCTTGCTGACAACGGCTGCGCCGTCTTTTACATCGACGCTTGAGCACTACAAGCTCAGGCGTTTGGCCAATCAGTTGGCGACCAATTTGCATTTGGCGCGTACCGAAGCTGTTCGCACCAACCAGACTATTTATGTTCACAATGTCAATATGAGCTCGTCGACAAATTCCGGGTGGTGCGTAGTAATGACATCAAATGCCGCTACGCCCGGTGGATGTTCTGCCTCGGACTGGACACAGGCGTTAGCCGTGGTTGATGGCGGTCAGTTCCCTTCGATTTTAATAAGCAGTAACAGAAACTACAGTTCATTTGATGGAGCCCGCAGCATGGTCAACCAAGGAATGACCTATGAGTTGAAAACCGATGGTATGACAGCGGATCAAAGGATTGAAGTGATAGTGAGTAAAAAGTCACGAATAAGGCGGTGTAGTAAGAATGGAATACCGGGCTTTGAGTCCTGCTAACTGCAAGGGGATGACGCTGATTGAGAGCCTTGTCGCCATGGCTATTGGTATTCTGGCTTTATCCCTTATGGTCTCGACCTTTTTGAGTGGTACCCAAACGGCGGTACGGGTTACTGACGGTTCGTATTTTTTCCACGAGTTCTATGATGTTTCACGTTTTATCCTTGATGACATACGCAGAGCCGGCTATGCCATAAAAGGCACCCGCGAAGGGCAGGTAAAGTGGGCTGGCGCGGCTTCAGAACTTGAGATCTTAGAATCAGGCCAGTGCATTGCCTATGCCTATGAGTTTGAGGATTCGGGAGTGGAGAAGGTGCGTTATTCCACTGTGTTTTACTTTGCGGATGACAAGGCTATACGCTTGTATACACTTGAGAAAAAAATTCATGATATTTCAATACCTATACCTAATGTAACTGAGGCTTGCGGAAAGGGGGTCAATAAATCAGGAGAAGCGATTACTGACAGTAATAGTATGACGGTTACTTCACTCTATTTTGATGGCAGTGCTTCGCCGCTTTATGACGTTGTGATCCAAGCACAATCGCAGTTTGATGGTCATGATGAACAAATGGCGTTCAAAGTTCACCGGATGAATTAAGGAAAAAGGATGAAGCGAGTGAGCAGAACTTCAGGTTTTCTAACGTTGATGGTGGCTGTCATCTTGTTGCTGATCGGCAGCTATGCATTTTTCGAATCTGCCGATACCAGCCTTTTTCTTGTCAAGCGTTTCCAAAATACCCTGGCGGCCAAGAAGCTTCACTGGGCTGCGCAGGGGGGACTGGAATGTGCGTTTGCCGTGAATAAACAAAATGCCGGAGTGCCACCTCCCCTGCAAAGTTATAGCGATTGTGAAAAAGAGGTCTTGCCCGTTGGCGAGCGGGGGAGGCTTGATGTGCAAGTAGAGGTTGACCCGCCGATGATTAACTCTCCACATTTTACCCTTAAAAGTAAAGCATCAGAAAGTAATGGGCGAAATGGTGGAAATGGTGAGCGTACAGTTTCAAAAGATATAGAAGTGACTACAAAGTCTGTGATGCCCGGAATATTCAAGACTTCCTCCATGCTTCGCCTGACGGGCGATTTTGCCTTGCTCCCTAATAAAAACACTAAGGATGGGAAAAACGAGTGCATTACCATGGTGGTAAAGGACAAGAAGAATTTTGTGCATAGCGACAGTACTGCAAACTCCAAGCTGATTATTCGCGACAATGATGGGTATAGCGAAGGTCAGGTTCCCCCCAGCGTCGATCTGGCTGCACTAAATAACAGCGCTAAGCTTGGTAACTTTTCCTGTGCGCCCGGATATCAGAGCTTCAATATGGTGGGGACAAGAGAGGGGGAGTACCTGGCGAACGATATTAATGAAGACCCGGCAATGGATATGTTCAAAGACTTGTTTGGGGTGACTAGAGATAAATGGAAAGAAGTGCGGGACTCACAATTTACGGGAAATCAGACAGCCATCATTAACAAGGATAACACCAGTGTGATGGTTGAAAACTGTGCCGATAAAATTAATGAGGCTTATAAAAATGGTGCTAAACGTATCTGGATTGATGGTAGTTGTAATCTAGGGAGTAGTGACAAACCGGCAACAGATGGGATGCCGATAGATTTGAATACGCCAGCAGATAATAAACCAGACATGGAAGTGATGATCGTTGTACGCGACGGCATTATTTATTCGGCCGGGCAGGTGGGTATTTCAGGGCTGGTCTATCAGTTTAAAACTGGAGATCGAGCGGATAGCGTGATGACGGCTGATATGGTTACCTCTTGTGAGAAGGCGGGATTTTGCTCGAGTTCTGCTCATGGTGACTCTTATAAAAATAAAGCCTTCTATACTCACGGCGCCCTTTATGCGTTTGGTGGACTGGCAGTGGATATGCCTGATTTGGTTTTTGAAGTGTTTGGCTCGCTCTGGGCTGAATACGATATCAGCAAGTGGCAAGGTATTATCTCTCCGGGGGGAGGGGCGACACCCGGTGGCAGCGCGGTTAAATGGAAAGAAGGAACCTGGCGTGATTAGTTATCAGCAGAGAAGGGGTTACGGCTTTTCGCTGGTGGAAGTTGTCGTTGCCATGTCTGTCGTGGCTATCGCGACTCTTGGTTTGGTTAAAATGCAAACTTTCCTTGAGCGTAAAAGTGAGTATGTACAGATGGGGTTGGTTGCCTTGCAGATAGCTGAAAATGACATGCAGTATGTTCAGAGCCTGAGTTTTGCCTCTATCTCTGGTGCCAGCGGCACTATTAGCCGAGCCGAAGGGACTTATGACTGGGTGCGGACATATAAATCAGTAATGTCAGGTGATGCGAAGCAATTGCAAACTACTGTGACATGGTCTGACAGGCGGGATGAAAAGCAAAGTTTGGCATTATCAACAATGCGAACCAAGTTTAATTAGCACGAGTCTTGTCTCTGATTTATACAAAAAACAGGGTTACTGTATAAACTTTGTTCGCTTGGTGTTTTTTCTTAAAAAAACTATTGCCTCTTCCAAATATCTCCCTATAATTCGCTTCCGTTGTCACGACAAACTACTCGTTAGAAAGTCGAGATAACAATGTTCTTTAACAATTTGACCATGCAATCTGTGTGGGCACTCGTGAAATGATTAGTCAAAAGATTTATCAGTGAACTGAGTGACCAATACAAATAACTTCGGTTATTTGGCACAGTCAATTCGAGTTCTCGTTACTAGCTTCTAGTAATGGAAACTCAATCAGTATTCATTGAGCCGGTCGAGAGACCAACAAAACTTTAATTGAAGAGTTTGATCATGGCTCAGATTGAACGCTGGCGGCAGGCCTAACACATGCAAGTCGAGCGGCAGCGACATAAACAATCCTTCGGGTGCGTTTGTGGGCGGCGAGCGGCGGACGGGTGAGTAATGCCTGGGAATATGCCCTGATGTGGGGGATAACCATTGGAAACGATGGCTAATACCGCATAATCTCCTTTCTTTWRSKAGARGGGAGCAAAGAGGGGGACCTTCGGGCCTCTCGCGTCAGGATTAGCCCAGGTGGGATTAGCTAGTTGGTGGGGTAACGGCTCACCAAGGCGACGATCCCTAGCTGGTCTGAGAGGATGATCAGCCACACTGGAACTGAGACACGGTCCAG
>NZ_RSEJ01000041.1 GCF_009910675.1 Photobacterium alginatilyticum
CATCAATGCATGAGGGAATAAATTTCAAATACTCACTTTTTATTAGTAAGCGTCCGTGTTTGGCTAAACTTAAGAGGCGATCCATAGGCATTTCCATTTCCCAGTATACGCACTCACTATCTTTTGGGTTGCTGGCATGAAAATTAAGCGTGCCATCCATGTAGATATACCTGAGTGTTCCCAGCATTTCAGGTTTTACAGGCAGGGGAAGGTCATGGTTTTCTGCCCGCTCTTTGAGCCAGGTTAACTGGGCAATCATTCGCCCTTCAGGAGTATTGTCTGTTGAATCAAACCCTGCAAATTTATTGAGTAGCAAGTTGCAGTTGTCTATAATATCGATATGTTGTTCGCTAGTGGTTGGCATTTGTTTGGTTCCTTATTGATTTGATATATGAGGGCTTAACCGCAACTTGCTGGCCTCCGCCATCCATCAGCTTGGGGATGAGTTCGGTGGTGTAACCATTTTCTCCTTTGTATTGCAACAGTTCTGAAGCTTGGCCAATGGTTGATTTTACTACTGAGGTATCCTCGGTGATCTCTGCAATATCAATGGCATTAGCAGCATTAAAGCACGGCAGGGCGAGATAATTTTTAACGCCCTCTTTATCCCATTTGCCACCTCGATAAAATTTAATTTTTGACATCCAGGAAGCCAGCTTCATCAGCCCAGTATGCCGATGTTGGGATTTCTTTGTTAAAGCCTTTGGTAGTAAAACCGTACAGTTTCTCCCCAGCTTGAATCCTATCTACTCGGAAGCTATCTTCACCAGAACTGAGAATTTCTTCAACCTTATTGCCCTTCCAATCTTGCGTCTCGAGAGCTTCTCGAGCTGCGCTGTCACTTAGAGATAGATTATCCATATCAACTTTTCGTTTAGTTTCAAACGATTTAGCAACCTCATCGAAATTTGGTGTCAGGCCATCACGGTTATGAAGACCTGCATGCGGTGCCTGGCTGAAAGCTTTTTGTTCAAACCATTCTGCATCGAGTTTTAGCAGCTTAATTTCACTCGGCACTTCCGCACCATCAGGCCTCTTGATCTGATGTGTAATATGACCATTGGTTCTGCCACGTTTCTGTTTGAATTGTGCTTTTTGTTTGAGCTGTTTGGTGAGCTGTTTTAATAATGTGCCGAGTTCAGAGAACTTGCTGATATGGCGTGCTTTGCTGGGTACTGAGCCTGCTGCACCGATACCGCCAGTTGATGACGCTAATAAGGCCGTGAGAACTATTTCAAAGATTGCACTACCTGCAATGTAATTCCATTCAAGCTCGTGTTGAGCGGCCACATAATCTTTGGCAAAATCAATTAATGCATTTTGCGTGGCTGGATCACTGTTTACAAAACTCGCAACTTCATAGGCTTCTGCAAACATTTCTTTATTGATGGCGGCCGGATCAAACCCGAGAGCGATCACAAGTTCCTTGTGATGCTGCTCAAGATAATTATCGGCAAAGGTTGTTACCCAGTTATCGGTGACAGTGTCATTAGTTTGCCAGGCGGCGATGTAGATGCGGGTGAGGTAAGCGAGCATACTATTTATTGAGTAGTTTGTAGCAATACTTTCAAGCATGCCTGCACCGGCATCAAAAACACCTCTTGCTCTTTGTTCTACACGTTTAAGCCACTTCTCTGCCGAGTTTAGCTTTTGATATTCGGTTTCGAGTGCCAAGGCTTCGGCATTTTGGGCTGCGATGATGGACTTAAGAAGGAAACCTATTTGGTTACGTGTTGTGACAATCTCTGCTTCTGTAATTGGTTTACCAAATATGACCTCGACATCACCAGCCTGTAAATTGTCGAAGTGTTGAGTTCCACTATTGTCCAGTTCCCCTTTATGAACGGTACCGCAAGATAGGGTTTTTACTGTGTATGGAATATTTACTGCAGGTTTACCATTTGGTAGTGAGCAGGATATATCTAACACCTCTAGTTTATCGTTATTTGTTAAGTCTTTACCGCCTTGCTCTAAATTGCGGGAGGGGGCGATAGGTTGTAATGGCTCAACCTTGCTGGAACTCGCCATTGGAACATCCGCATTGGTGGCATCTGGTGGGGAAGGTAAAAGGTTGTCAACACAAAATACCAAGAATTCCCCGTGAGCCATGCGATTGCTGAGTTCATCGATGATTTCATCTTTGGACTTATGATGCTGAAGCTGGCTTGGACAAAGCTGGTGATATAAGCGATACAGATTGAACTGATACCCCCACGAACTACAGTGGGTGCGAAGAAGTCGGTCTGCCCAGTATTTATTCTTGTATTGGTCTTTCGCAAGGCCAGGATCACCATTAAGCGCGCGGTGGGGTGGGGCTATGACATAACAAAGCCCTACAGCATCGACCAGCAGCGTCTGGTTTAATTTAGCGTTGGCGAGAGATGTATTGAAATGCACAGTTACCTCTTACTTGACAGTACGGGCCGATAAATAGGGTTAATAAGCCGAGCGTGCCTTTTCTACTTCGGCAAAAAGGTTGTTAGCCTTTTTCATCACCATGTTTGCGGTTCGCCCTTTATTGGCTTTCAGGAGAGCTTCAGAAAAATTCAAGTACTCGGTTGCCATAGCGAGACGTATTTGTATGAGAGGGGAGAAATCATCTGGCAACTGTTCCGCAATCTTTCCGACATCATTGTTTAAGGCATCGAGCTGAGTTACATTTTTAATGTTGCCTAGTCTTGTATTCAATTCATCAAAGCTGTTTTGATAATAAAGTGCAGCGGCTTGGTATGGATACTCGGCAAGTGTCCCTTCGCTTAGACTCGATTGGTAATCTGTCATGATTTGAATGGATTCTTTTAATTTTCTTCCGGCAGCGAGTTGTGATTGCTGACTTGAGGTATTGGAGAATAGTAATTCGCCAACATGGATTAGCTGCCTAATCGATGCTAGATCAAGGTTCTTTTCTGCATCTTCAAAGGATTTAGAGAAAGTTTTGTTGGCCTTTTCTGTTGGTTTAAATTGATACTCGAAGGAAACCTGGTTCAGATCGGCAAGTAGCTGAGCAATATCATCATCACCATCTGGATGATACTGGCCCCTTTCCAGCAATGTATTTAGTCTTTGAACCAGGATCTTTACAGTTGATTGCCAACTCGCTGTTATTTCTTCCGAGATGCTATACAGGACGAGTGAATCGGGGTAGAGGTTCTGAGCATTGATAAGTTCTTTTTCGATAGCGTAGTAATCGGGATAACGCTCATGGCGGTTATTCAGAATGTTATTAATTCGCTGTTCGTACACAGAGATGATTTGCTGATGCTTTTGCCTAAGCAGCCCATCTATTAGTAGCGGCTTGTCTTTGGGTAGCGTCGGTAGTGCTGCGATAAATTGAGATGGTGTTAGCTGAGTGAGCTGGTGTTCCTCTTGCGAAGCCTGATTGGATAGCAGCAAGCGGGCGGAAAGCTGTTCAATGTGTTTGTCTTGTTGCTGATAACCATAGCCTAGGCTTAAAGCAACACAGAGCGTTGCTGTTACGATTGCAATTTTGGGAGCAAGACGGGTGTTTAATTGATCTTGAAGTTCAGAGAAGCTTGCTATCCGCTTATCCGCACTAAAATCTAGCCCTTGACGCAATGTTCGCCATTTAATGAAATTTAAGTGGTTGGGCTTTACTGCGGTCATTCCTGATTGCTGTGCTATATCTGCGGGCTTACGGTCAAAAGGGTGCTGGCTAGTTAGCAGTTCATAGGCAATGGTACTAAAGGCAAAAATATCATCTTTTGCCTCAGGCTCTTTTCCCTGCAATAGAGCTGGTGATGCATAGGTTGGGGTATACCCGCAGAGAGCATTGGTCTCATGCTGAGCTTCTGCAGAGTAATCGTCGGTATGTAAACTAAATGCCTTTGAGACACCAAAGTCAAAGAGCTTAATTGTGCCGTCGCGGGTAAGCATAATATTGCTAGGTTTTAAGTCGGCATGGATAACACCTTGGCTGTGTGCATACTTTAGGGCAGAAATGATCTGATTTAATAGTGTAATTGCACTTTTGAAAGGGAGGCCATTTGGCCGAGATCGCCGTATAACCTCTTCGAGTGTTTCACCATCGAGCCATTCCATGACGAGGTATGGGGCGAGCTTATCACCGCCAAAATCGAATACGCGAATGATGTTGGGGTGACTCAGTTGTTGGGTTTTTTGTGCTTCCCTGATTAAGATTTTCGCCGCCCCTGATTGGTTCAAGTATTCCCTTTGAAGGACTTTCAGTGCGACATAGGGTTCGGCATTTCCAGATGCTTCCCGTAGCAGATCGGTTGCCTGGTATACATCGCACATACCGCCATGGCCAATCAGTCTTTCGATCCGATAGCGATCTTTAATGACTTTGCCTTCTAGCGATTGACTATTACAAGGGGAGCTTGTTGGTCCAATGTCAGGAGTGGTTGTTTTTTGTGTTGATTTGTTAGAGATGCCAGTGAGGACTGGGGCCAAGTTATCTGCTTCACGTTTCTTAGATGAGGTGTCGTTTTTAGAAGAGATATTATCCCTGTCAATGTTTTCCATGATTGCTATTTCCTAACATAATCGCGCTACAGCTGCTGTATGTGTAATGAATAACAATGAACCTATTATCTACCTACTGGATAATAAGAGGAATGCGGTCAAGCACTGAGTTATTTATAGGCTATGTAACAACGAACATTTCATTTTTATGAAGTGTGTGGGATAAATGGATGTGGTTGATAAACCTTCGTTGATATTTATTAATCCTGTTCTTAGTATCGCGTCCAAGAAATGTCACTCTGAATGAGTGGTTTAATTACAATATTGTTTTTAATATGCTTTATATTCAATATTGTCAGTTTACTTAAATGGCTAGTGATGCAGTTATGGAATTGACACTCTCAATAGTAAGTTATCATCGTTTTACGTCTGAGTTAGAAGCAAAGAAAACATTTGTTTTTAATAGAGAGTGTGAAAAATACATGATTGGTCGTTCTCAGCACTGTGACTGGTGCCTACCTGATCCAGAGCGAGTGATTTCAGGAAAACATGCAAATATTGAAATGAAAGGCGATAAACTCGTCATTGCTGACATTTCAACCAACGGAGTTTATATTAATCGATCAATTAAGCCATTGGGTAATGGGGAATATGCCGTTCTTTCTGATGGAGATTGTATTTCATTTGGCGACTATGAAATTGAAGTATCATTGGGTGGCTCAGGGAAAGCTCTAACTACTGCAAATGTTTATAGTGAACAAGCTCCAGTGCTAGAAAATGAAAGCTTTGCGATACCTGCCAATTGCTTGACTAATACGGACCATGTTGAGGACAAATATACACAACCTTCAATAGCGAGAAGTACATTGTCCGTATTTACAAGTCAGGTGGAAGATAATTTTATGGTACCTTCAAGCAGTAATATTTCGCCTGGTTTAGACCAACAAGAATTACCTATACCTGAAGATTGGAGCTTGGATCTAACACAAGCGCCATTAGAGCAATTATTAGATGTGGAAGTTAGTCAAGGTGTTGAATTAAAGAGTGAAAATACCAGTGGTAAAGAAACATCAACTCAAGGGCAGTTCTTCAGCAAAGTTGATAATGAGCTCGATGATAATCCTGGAAGCCTCAGTGCTTTTGTACGAGGGTTAGGTATCAGCCCTAACATGCTCCCTGCAGAGCAAGACGAGCAGTGGTGGTATGAGTTAGGTGTGTCAATGCAATGTTTAATGACTGGACTTATGGATTCGTTACATCAACGTGCAGCTTTTAAACAGACTAGTCGATTAAACCAGACACACTTTAAACGACAAGAAAACAATCCGTTGAAGTTTTCTGCCACTTTTGATGATGCTATTCATAACTTGTTTAACAGGAGAAGTGCGAGTTTTTTACCGCCAGAGCAAGCCATTAAAGAAGCATTCTCGGATATAGGTAACCATGAAAAAGCATTGTTAGCAGGCGTGAAAGGTGCTGTTGAGGGAATTATTAAAACACTTTCACCTGAATCAATTGAAAGTGCTCGCACCGAGCATGATTTTTGGAATCGATTTAATCCTAACCGTACAAAAGTAAATAGATGGAACACATATGAATCTTTATATAGAAGGGTTGAGGAAGACTTAGAAACAAGTAGTGGAATATATTGTTGGGATGATTTTGTGAAAGCTTATGAATCAAGTTTAAGACAGGGATAATAGGAATGATTAGAGCTGGTTATCTTAAGGCTGTGTTTGTTGTAGTGTGTTCGCTGTTAATTAATGCCTGTACGGTTGCTAATTATGTTGTTCCTGCCTACACCACATTAAAATTTGAGGTGTCCCATGATGTTAACCCGGATTTAAATGGCCGGGCATCACCAGTAGTGGTGAAAGTTTTTGAAATTTCATCCAAAACCATATTTGAAACCCAAGATTTTTTTTCATTATATGATGAACCAGAAGGTTATCTTGGTCCTGACTTAATTATAAGTTCAGAATTTGAACTTGCGCCTAATTCAAAATATGAACATGAGTTGACGTTGGCCCCAGGCGTTCGTTACGCGGGGATCGTAGTTGCCTATCGTGATATTGAAAATGCCCGCTGGCGAGAGCTAATTGAAATTGATAAGAGTGACTACCGAACTGTCAAAGTCAATGTCGGTGGTTTGGCGGTATTTGCAAACTAGCCATATAGAAGTGTGTGTTTAAGGAATAGCATCATGAGCGAATATAGCCGAGTTGCGTGGACTGAAGGGATGTTTTTACGTCCTCAGCATTTTCAACAGCAGGAAAGATTTCTGTTGAATGAGTTAAGTGAACAGGTTAATCAGGACTCGAGTTATTCATGGGGAGTATTCGACTACATTGTCGACGAAGCATTGCTTAACCATGGCAAACTCGGAATTGAAGCTATTTCTGCGCGCTTTCAGGATGGTAGTGTCGTAAATTGCCCTAAACGCGATCCTTTACCTGTTGCCCTTAAGCTTGATAAAAGCGTTAGAGAAAAAATAGTTTTTCTGGCGATACCCACCGAGCAGGTAGGTAGGGTGAATATCGCTGCTGCTGATAGCACCCAGGTGACACGATACCATTTCGAAGACCGTGAAGTTGCCGATTATGCCGTCGGTAGTGATGCTGTGGATGTATTACAGCTAGCAAAAGTGTCCCTCGAACTGAAGCTCTCTGGGGATAGCCTGTCGGGTTATCTCACCTTACCTGTTGCCCGGGTGATAGAAGTCAGTGATGAAGGCAGGGTAGTCCTTGATGAGAAATATATTCCTCCCTGCCTGAGTGCACAGCGTAATAAAGTCATTAAGCGCTATTTATCTGAACTGAGTGGAATGATTAAGCTTCGGGCTGACAGTGTTGCCAGTCGATTAAGCCAGGGACAAGGGACTGCCAGTTCAATAGCCGATTTTTTATTACTTCAGGTGCTCAATCGATACGAGCCGTTGCTAAGTCATTTTGAAGTTACTGATGGATTGCACCCAGAAACTCTTTGTCGATACTTGCTTGCAATGGCTGGTGAAATGGCAACCTTTTCAGGGGAGACAAAGCGCCCCCCCGAGCTGCCAGTGTATTTACACGATGATCTTACCAGGGTAATGGGTAACCTGATGATTGTATTAAATCAGTATATGAGTGCAGTGCTTGAACAAACGGCGTTGCAGTTACCGATAGAAGCGACAAAGTTCGGTATCCGCGTTGCAGCTGTCTCCGATAAAGGGTTGTTAGAAAGGGCTATATTCGTTTTAGCGGTTAAGGCTGATATTCCAAACGAGGAGTTACGTCGACGTTTTCCTGCTCAGGTTAAGATTGGACCTGTAGAGCACATACGAGATCTTGTTAATAACCAGTTGCCTGGTATCGCTACGACTGCTTTGCCTGTAGCGCCAAGGCAGATTCCCTATCACTCGGGGTATCACTATTTTCAGTTAGATAAAAGTAACGACTATTGGCATCGGTTGAGTGCCAGTGGCGGAATCGCCTTACACCTTTCTGGCAAATACCCGGAACTGGATATGCAGCTGTGGGCAATTAACTAATATGGGCAGGCAAGGGACTCGTTAATGTCAGAAGCAACTTTTATAAAGCCTCGTCCTGGTGTTCGCGGCAAGACCGCAGGCACCAAGAACGAAAAAAAGAAAGAGCAGCCGCATACTGCTGAGCAAACTGTTGTATTAACCAAAATAAAGTCCGGGAATCAGTTTAGCGGATTGATGCCCCTCGGAAGAAACCCATTGATTGAAGAGGCTAGCTCGCTGTTTTCACTTGTTGGCCAGATACGAGCTACAGCCGATCATACTGATGTTGCCTTTTTTCAACAGTGTTGCAATGGCTTGGTACAAGACTATGAAAACCGTTTACGTCGACTGTCGATTGCCAGCGAGACAGCTGATGCTGCACGCTATTGTATTTGTTCGTTCATTGATGAGACGGTGCTAAATACTGTTTGGGGGGGGCATTCAAATTGGTCCACAGAAAGTTTGCTGTCCACATTTCACGCCGAAACGTTTGGTGGAGAGTATTTTTATACCCTTCTTGATAATGCGTTGAATGAACCGACAGCTAATTTGCAGTTGCTTGAATTTCAGTATTTATGCCTTTCACTAGGCTTTGTCGGCAAAATGCGAGTCGAAGAACGTGGAATGGAAAGGCTCGAAATCTATCGAGACAGACTTTATCAAGTGATTTCCAGCGAGAAGGGTGATGATGAAGTACCGCTTTGCCCTAGCTGGAGCGAGTCTGTGGTTCATACCACAAAGCCTAAAACAGACTGTCCTCTTTGGGTATGGGTATCCGTGTTAGGTGCTATCACCCTGGCAATATATATGGCGTTTAGTTATTCCATCAATGCTAGATCTGATCTCGCATTTGCAGCCATTAACAATTTGGCCAGATGGGAACCTAAAGAATCAGTATCACCAACGAAGACTGCGCCCGATTCTCTGTATTTGCAACAGCTATTACAAAGCGAAGTAGAAAGGGGCGCATTGGAGCTTGTTGAGCTACCCGACCGTGTCCGAATTATCCTGAACTCTAACGAGCTGTTTTTATCCGGTAGTGCCGAAGTTCGGGAGGCCCTGATCCCGTTACTTTCCAAAGTGGCCAGAGCTTTGGAGTCAACTCACGGGCGTATATTGATTACCGGGCATACAGATGATCAACCTATTTTTACATCTCGATACCCTTCTAATTGGCATTTGTCACTGGCAAGAGCAACAGCAGTCGCCAACTCAATGGCACTAGGGACAGACTTACATGGCCGCTTATGGCCTGAAGGATTAGGAGACTCAAACCCGAGAAAGACGAACGATAGCCCCGAGAACAGAGCAAGCAATCGGCGTGTTGAAATTGATTTACTGCATTTACAATAAAGGGTTGGACTAAATTGATGTTCAAAAATGGATTATTGAGACGAGTAAAGGATGTGTTCTGCTCTAAGTGGGCGGTTTCCTTATTGGGATTATTAGCCCTCTCTTTATTAATTTGGTTTGGTGGCCCCCTGGTTGCCATTGCTGGTGCTGAACCTCTATCCGGCCCAGTTTCAAGGTTGGTTGTATTGTTGGTGCTTGCCTTGTTGTGGGGCGCTATAAACATCAGTTCTCAGAAAAAGAGTCAAAAGAACAATGATCATGCCGTGAAAACCTTATTAGACGGCGAAGAGGAAAACAATACTGATCTTGCATCGAAGAAGGAGATAGACACTCTACGCTCTCGCATTGTTCAGGCGCTTGAAGTACTAAATAGTTCGTCACTTGTTCGAGGTAAAAGTGTCTATCAGCTGCCCTGGTATATCCTTATTGGCCCTCCGGGAACGGGTAAAACGACAGCACTAAATAACTCTGGCCTGGAGTTTCCTCTAAAGGATCAACTAGGCAACGATCCGCTGGCCGGTATTGGCGGAACACGACATTGTGATTGGTGGTTTACCAATAAGGCCGTATTGATAGATACAGCCGGTCGCTATACAACACAGGATAGTAACAGCGAACAGGATTCAAAAGCTTGGCTTGGTTTTCTTGGCCTTCTCAAAAAATACAGGACCCGCCGCCCTATAAACGGAGCGATAGTAACAGTCAGCCTAGCTAGCTTGCTGACGCAAACCAAAACAGAGCGAAATCTTCATGCTCGTGCAATAAAACACAGAATTCAGGAGTTACAAAACCAGCTTGGTATGCACTTTCCGGTCTACGTCATTTTAACTAAGGCTGATTTAGTCGCCGGTTTTAGTGAATATTTTGCGGATTTAAACCAAGAACAGCGAGAACAAGTATGGGGGATGACATTTCCGGTTAAAGCCGAGGATCCTGAGCGCGGTGTTGTCGCACTGTTCAACCGTGAGTTTCACCATATGCTCCGGTGCCTGGTAGAACGGATGAACAACCGAATGCAAAATGTGCGCGGGATTGAACAGCGTACGTTGGTGTATGAGTTTCCCAAACAGCTTCGTTCTCTACAGGCTGCTGCTGATGACTTCCTCAAAGAGGTATTCACCCCCAATAGTTTTGAAGAAGCGCCAATGCTGCGCGGGGTCTTTATTGCCAGTGCAACTCAGGAAGGTCTCCCGATTGATCGGGTTATGGCAGAAAACTCCGGTGGAATGGGGTTAAGCCAGGTACCGTTGAAGCAGCCTGGCTCAGACACAAAGGGTTACTTTATTAAACGGCTGTTTGAGGAAGTGATCTTTCCTGAGCAGTATCTGGGTACCAATAACCGAAGCCACCAAAAGCAGAATCGGTGGTTAAGGCGCAGTGTACTGGCGTGTTGTTTAATCTTGATGTCAGCAGCCAGTGCTGTTTGGTTTAACAGCTACCGATGGAATCAATCTTTGATCACTCAAGCTACAGTTGCCGTTGATGAATATCAGCAGTTTGTTTCCCCTGGGTTGAGTGAAGAGACTGATGTGGTAACGCTGGCACATGCTTTGGATAAGCTTAAAGATATTCCTGCCGGTCATAGTGAAATAATGCTTGGTTCTGAAGAGGTTCATCGTAGTGGACTTTATCAGGGAGAGAAGATTGGGCAGCCGGCAAAAGCTGCCTATGAGCGTGCATTGCAAGGGTACTTTGCCCCTTATCTGGCTGAGTCTCTAACAAAAGAGATGGCAGAAAATGTTAGCTATTTAGAGTACCTCTACGAAACACTGAAAACGTATTTGATGCTGTTTGATGCAGAACATTATGAAGAAACACAAGTTACCAGTTGGTTCTCTGTGTATTTTGACCGAAGTTTTCCTGGAGAGGTCAATATTTTGCTTCGTCAATCACTAATGGAGCATACCCGAAACCTGTTAAAAATGGGTATTACCCGTCTCGCTACCGATGCCAATGCAATACAGACGGCAAGAAGTGTCTTAACTCAGATGCCGTTGTCAGAAAGAGCCTATCAGCGGCTGAAGATTGAGTATCTTGATAGTCACATACCTGAGTTTAGATTAACCGATGTACTGGGGGCCGATAGTCACAGTATTTTTGAACGACAAAGCGGTAAGGCATTGTCTGAAGGTATTCCTGGTTTATATACGTACAGTGGCTTCCATCGTATTTTTCAACTGGAGAATAAAAGAATAGTCAATAACCTTATGGAGGACAGCTGGGTATATGGCGATGAGCTATTACTCGGCGAATCGGCACAGAAACAGGTGACCCAGTCTGTTAACGATAAATATTATCGGGACTATGTCTACCATTGGACCCAGTTACTTGGTGATTTGAAGCTCAAACCTTACCGCAATGCCAGAGACGGCCTTGCTCAGGCGGCAATTTTAGCGGGTTCGGAGCAGCCGTTAGAAAGCCTGATCATTGGTGTGCAGAAGCAACTGCGTTTAACGGCAATACCTGTTAGCGACAATGCCAAAGCTGTCGGTGAAGTTACTGCTAATGCAGCCAGCGTGGCACTTGAACATAAGAAATCAAGAATTTCTCGTTACTTACCCAACGAAATGCCGGAGGTTAACATTGACTTGCCGGGTAAGGTAATAGAGGACAAGTTCACATCATTGTTGGCTATTAGTGAAAGTGAACTCAGCGCTTTAAATGACTCCTTGGTGATGCTGCATAATGTTTTGGCCGAGTTAAAAGCAACAGGAAATAGAGGCGGTGCGGTCTATAAAAGCGTGTTGAGTGGCAATGCACAGGGTGGGTTGAATAGTGAGCTAAACCAAATTCAAGATTTTCTGCCACAACCATTCGAACAATGGGTTAATCAGCTCGAGATCCAAACCATGAAGCTGGCAAAGCAGGGTTCGAGAACTCACCTGAATACCATTTGGAAAGATACTGTTTTACGCGAATACACTGCGGCGATTGAGGGCAAATATCCGTTTAGCAACCGGGCGCGAAAAGACGTTAGACTGAAAGATTTTGGCCAATTTTTTGGGTACGGCGGTACGATGGACCGTTTCTTTACCGCTCATCTTGAGCCTTATGTTGATACGTCAAAACACAGTTGGCGGTTTACTAAAAATATTGGTGTCAGCAAAGCGTCATTGAATGCTTTTGAGCGAGCAAGGCGGATTAGGAATGTCTTTTTTGAGCCTGGAAGTCAGGTGCCTAAGGTCGAGTTCGGTATTAAATCAGTTTATTTAGACCAGCATATCAGCAACTTTAAATTTGAGCTTGGTGGACAGTCGATGATGTATCGTCACGGGCCAACGCGAGTGGTGCCGTTTACCTGGCCCTGGAGAGGGGAATCATCAAAGGTACGATTGGTATTTACACCACCCCAGTCTGGCTACTCGATTACCAAGAGCTATGCGGGAAGTTGGGGGCTCTTCAGGATGCTGGATGAGGCTGCAAGACACAGAAGCAAAACGCGAAAAGATCATCTTGTGAAAATTGAAGTCAAAGGAAGCCGAGCGGAGCTTCAATTATTACCCAATAGTGTGGCGCATCCATTTTGGTCTAAAGATATAGAGAGGTTCTCTTGTCCGACAACATTATAGAGCCGGCTTTTGGATATTTTGGAAAGATCCCTGACCGGGGGGACTTTATCCAGGCTCACCTCTCTCCTGAATTTGTAAAACCGTGGAATGACTGGCTTCAGGCAACACTGGCTGTCAGTCGCGAGCAATTGGGAGAGCAATGGCTTGATTACTATTTAACGAGCCCTATATGGCACTTCGTATTATCGCCAGGGGTTTGTGGAGATAGTTGTGTGGCTGGAACGCTAATGCCAAGTATTGATCAGGTGGGACGCCACTTTTATTTTACTTTGGCATCGGCGGTTGATTGCCCAGCAGTACGTTGCTGGCTTGGTAAAGAGTGGAGCCTGATGACTGAAGAGCACGTATTGAAGTTATTGGACGAGCCTACTGAACTTGATGTGTGGATTTCAGAATTAGATTCAGCCGCGATGTTTCAGCAAGCAAGTCTATATCAGCAAATTACTCAGATTGAGACAGATAACAGTGACTATATGGTGTTACAGGATGGCTTGGAATACCACTCGGAATTTGTGCTGCACCGGGAGTTAAGGCAAAGGTTTGAGCGATATTGCATATGGTGGACGTCGGGCTCAGAGCAAATAGCAGAATGCACGCTGGTGACAAAGGGAATGCCGTTAGTCAGCCAGTTTTCAGCCATGTTAGATGGTAACTGGGAGAAATGGGGATGGTAATGAAATCCAAAGATACTCACTGGCGCTTCGTCTCGTTTGCACAGACTCATGCAGGCAAGGTACGGCCGTATAACGAAGATGCATATCTGGACTGTACTCTGGAAGGTGTATGGCTTGTCGCTGATGGCATGGGAGGTCATAAGGCCGGTGATGTTGCCAGCAAGATGTTGGTTGATACAGTTCAGCAGCATGTCAAAGCACTGCCTCAGGCATCTCTTGGAATTGATAACCTGAGAAAAGCGCTGGAAGAGGCAAACAGTCGAATCTTTGAGTATTCGCAACGCTACCTCGAAGGGGAGACAATAGGGTCCACGGTTGTTTTACTGTTTGTCAGAGACGGGCTATACCACTGCTTATGGGTAGGTGATAGCCGAATGTACTTGCTACGTCAGCAGCAGCTGGTGCAAAAAACACGAGATCATAGCCAGGTTATGGATATGGTTGAGCAAGGATTGATTTGTGCTGAAGAAGCAGAAAACCATCCGATGGCAAATGTGATAACTCGGGCAGTTGGTGTTGACGCTAATGTTGTCATTGATCAGATATCCGGGGAGCTGGCATGGGGTGATCAATTTTTGCTGTGTACTGATGGCCTGACAAAAGAATTGCCGGATACGCATATGTTGCATTGCATGCAATCCAGTGTAGTAACAGATTCGGGCTTGGCCTTGATGCATTCGGCGTTAGTGAAGGGCGCATCAGATAATGTGACCTGTATATTGATTCGAGCGACAAGCAGTGGTCTGGATAATCATGACGGAATAGGAAGTGATGATACTGTCCCCTTATTTAACTATTCCAGACAGTAAATATTTATAGCGAAGTACTTAAATAAATAACCGTAGGTTAATCATGGAATATCCCATTATTGATATTGAGGCGTTGAAAACGCCGATATCAGATGAAATGCCCACTGGAAAAGATCCTCGTAGTGATACTTCTCCTTATTCTTCATATTATTCATTGAAAGATGTTCGAAATAATGCTCGTTCATCTGAAAGAAATGCATTGGTTGATAATGAACCTTTATTAAACTTCTCTCATCTTTGGAAAGATATTTTAGAGCAGGTTCCAAGTTTATTGGTATCAGAATGTAAGGATCTGGAATTTACAGCTTGGTATATTGAAGCTTTGGTAAGAAATTATGGATTTCGTGGTTTATCAGCTGGATTTAGAGTTGCAACAATATTAATTGAAGCGTTTTGGCAAGAACTGTATCCGCTACCCGATGAAGATGGTGATGAAACGAGGATAGCTCCCTTGATGGGGCTTAATGGCATCGATGGCGAAGGAACGTTATTGATGCCGATATCGTGTATTCCCTTAACGGAGTGTTACGGTGATCAGGCGTATTCGCTCTGGGAGTACGAACAAGCACTTGAAATAGAACGTCTCGATGAGGACAAGAAAAATCAACGTATTAACGCTGGCGGCGTTGCGCTTAAAGATGTTCAGGATGCGGTTAATGCATCTGAGGCCTCTTTTTATCATCAGTTATATAACGATATCCAGGTGTCGCTTGAGAGCTATCGTGCGCTAGTCGATTCGATGGATCGTGCATGCGGTTTTCCAATACCTACGTCCCATATATCCAAGCGTTTACAGGCTTGTCTTGATGCTGTGAGCTATCTGGCTGAAGACAAGTTGAATGAGCAGCAGGATGAAGAGGTTGAGTTGTCAGTTGTTGATACCGGTGAGCAAGAAAAACGATCAGCGCCTGCTTTTCATTGTCAATTGAAATCTCGTCACGAGGCAATAAGTAATCTAAAGCAAATTGCCGATTTTTTTAAGAAAACAGAACCTCATTCCCCAATGGCTTATGCCATTGAACAAGTAGTACGTTGGAGTGATATGGCGCTGCCAGACTTATTGGAAGAGCTGATCACTAATGATGAGGCAAGGAAAGGATATTTCCGGCTAGCTGGAATAGTATCAAAAAATAATGCATGACACTGTGTGCTGTAAGTTACAAATAATCTTAAATTGATGTAATTAATAGGGAGTTTAGGATGGATAGTATCCACGGGAAATTATCACGGGTTCGTAAGCCAAGGGTACATATTACCTATGATGTTGAAACTGAAGGTGCGAGTGTAAAAAAAGAACTCGCTTTCGTTGTTGGTGTGATGGGTGACTTTGCCGGGCAAAATATAGATGGATTAAAACCAATAAAAGACCGTCGTTTTGTCCAGATTGACCGGGATAATTTTGATGATGTTTTAAACCGGATGAACCCTAAGCTTAAATTTAAAGTCGATAATAAGCTGGCTGATGATAATACTGAGTTAGATGTTTCTCTTAGTTTTACATCAATGGCTGATTTTGAACCTGCCGCTATTGTTAACCAAGTAGAGCCATTGCGGAAGTTGATGGAAACACGTAATAAACTTCGAGACCTCATGACTAAAGTGGATCGTTCTGAAGAGCTTGAGAACATCCTGGAGACGGTACTGAACAATACCGACGACTTGCACAAGCTATCTGATGAATTGAACCAAGGGACAAAGGAGCCTACAGAATGAATATTCAAACCGCTGACGTTCTTGATGCCGCCGTTGAGGAAAGAACGACGTCCTTGTTGGAGCAGGCTATATCGGCAACGAAGCAAACTGAAAGTAGTCGCGCAGAAGAGTTGCTGCGCACATTAACCGAAGAAGCGCTAAAGGGAACAGTTACTTGGAACAAAAACCTGACAGTTACCTTTAGAGATACAATTGCTGCCTTGGATAAGACTATTTCCATTCAGCTTGCGGAAATCATGCATCGTGAGCAATTCCAGAAACTCGAGGGTAGCTGGCGTGGGATGAACCATTTGGTTATGAATTCTGATACTGGCCAGAAGTTGAAGGTCAGAATGTTTAATATGAGTAAAAAAGAATTGCATAAGGATCTGAGCAAAGCGGTCGAGTTCGATCAAAGCCAAGTCTTTAAGAAAGTGTATGAAGCCGAGTTTGGTACACCGGGTGGAGAGCCTTATGGTGCACTTATAGGTGACTATGAATTTACCAATCATCCAGAAGATATCGAAACCCTTAGTCTGATGTCGAATGTGGCTGCTGCTGGCTTCTCACCGTTTTTATCTGCGGCTTCTCCGACGTTATTTGGTTTTAATGAGTGGGCAGAATTGAATAAGCCTCGTGATTTGGAGAAAGTCTTCGAATCGATAGAGTACACCAAGTGGCGTTCATTCAGAGAAAGTGAAGATTCTCGTTTTGTCACTTTAACTATGCCGCGAGTATTGGCTCGTATGCCATACGGTGAAGCATCTATACGGACTGAAGCATTTTGTTATGAAGAATTTAGCATAGATCCTACGTCGGGGTTAGCGGAGAATGTTGGTCATGATGACTATTGTTGGATGAACTCCTCATATGTACTAGGTACTAGATTAACTAATGCATTTTCAAAATATGGTTTTTGTACCGCAATTCGAGGGGCTGAAGGGGGGGGGCGAGTAGATAATTTAGCTTCACATATCGTTGTAAGTGAAGACGGCGATCCAGATTTAAAATGCCCAACAGAAATAGGTATTACTGATCGTCGAGAAGCTGAGCTGGGTAAATTGGGATTCTTGCCCTTGTGCCATTATAAAAATACTAACTATGCAGTGTTCTTCGGGGCGCAAACTTGTCAAAAACCTAAGATCCATGATGAACCAGACGCAACGGCAAATGCTGCTATTTCTGCACGCTTACCCTACATTATGGCCACCTCACGCTTTGCACATTATCTCAAGGTAATGGCTAGAGATAAAATAGGCAGCTTTGTGGAGGCTGATGATGTGGAAGCATGGTTAAATCGTTGGATTTTATCTTATGTCAATGCTTCAGAGGGAGGGGGGCAAGAGATTAGAGCCAAATATCCACTTGCAGACGCAAAGGTTCAAGTAAAGGAAATCCCGGGGCAGCCTGGTGCTTACAATGCTATCGCATGGCTTCGTCCTTGGTTACAGATGGAAGAGCTGACATCGTCATTGCGTTTGGTTGCAAAAATTCCAGAAATTGGTTAGTAGGTAAACTTCAGAAAGTTGACAGTTAGCCAGCTTTCTGTTTTTTTAGGGTCTTGGGTTGATGCGAACATCGCTTTTTTTTCTAGAAACTGAACAATTAGATTCAAGCACTTACGAGAGTGCTGTTGACTCAGCATGGTATGCCCAGACAGATCTTATTGAGCACTTTTTGAGTACAGATGATGACTATTGGTCATTACGAATCTGGCTTGAAAAAGACAATAGCAACTATTGTTGGTCATCATGTACACGCGAGAGTGTTCGTCTTGTACTGTTACGGTCAATTACAGCTCTTGATGATAGAATTAATGATCAAGTTAATGCAATTATCCATCATGATGTGTTTCAAAAGTTAGAAGCAAGTTGGCGTGGGCTAGCTTATTTAACAGATCAGTTGTTTGAATCTGATACAGAATTAGCATGTAAGATTAAGCTGCTTAATCTTACATGGAAAGAATTGAGCCGTGATATTAATCGCGCAATTGAATTTGACCAGAGCGATTTTTTTAAGTTGGTTTATAGTAATGAATTCAACATGCCTGGTGGCGAACCTTTTGGTTTGTTGATTGGTGACTATAAAATATCACATAAACCCATGGTTGACGTTACAGCTAATGATATTGATACCTTAATAGGTATTAGCCAGATAGCAGCAGCCTCTTTTTCCCCTTTTATTACAGCAGCAGCCCCATCATTATTTGGAGTTAATTATTATTCTGAACTTGCTAGTGTTGCGGATATTCAGTCGCAATTTTCGCAAGTTGACTATAAAAAATGGCAAAGATTAAGAGAAGTGGAGGATACCCGGTTTTTAGGGTTGGCGATTCCACACATATTGATGCGTGAACCATACAAAAACAATGGTTCACGTAAAGAAAGTTTTTTCTTCGAAGAGAAAATTGATGATTCTCAATCAGATCATTTGTGGGGGAATGCCGCTTATGGATTTGCCGCTGTGGCTTTAAAAGCGTTTACAGAGTCTGGTTGGTTTAGCCAAATCCGTGGTTTTCAGGCTGGACAATATAAAAGAGGGCTTGTGTTTAATCTTCCGACTTGTGGCTTTAACGCTACGAGACGGATTCAGCAGTGCAAACCCTCTGTCGATTTACAAGTTGGAGATCGGTTGGAAAAACAGCTCTCTGATTGTGGATTCATTCCTGTTTCGCCTGTTCCATTTACCGAAAATCTGGTTTTGTTGAGTAACTCATCGGTGAATCAGCCAGGGAGCTATGAATTGGACGGAGCGCAGGTTAATGCACGGATATCATCAATGTTGCAATACGTAATGTCTGTATCAAGGTTTGCGCACTATATCAAGGTCATGGGGCGTGACAAGGTCGGTGGATTTACAACAGCAGAAAGCCTAGAGAGAGAATTTCAGCAATGGCTTTTTAACTACACAACATCGTCAGATGATGCATCGGAGGAAATGTGTTTTCGCTATCCATTGAGTGAAGCGCGAATCAAAATAACAGAAAAGTCAGGACAAGTTGGGAATTATTATTCTGTAATTCACTTAAGACCACATTTTCAATTGGATAATATGGTTTCTACTATTCGTTTGGTCACTGAGCTATCTCCAAAAATAAGTTAATTATGAGTGTTTAATATATGAGTAATATAAGTAGTTTGCTTCAACAAGCCAAGGTAGTGGAAGCTATCAGGCTTATCGAAAATCAGTTGCAAGAAAAGCCAAAAGATGTGGATCTACGCAGCCAATTTATTGAACTGCTGTGTATTGACGGGCAGTTAGAAAGAGCGGATAAGCAGCTTAATTTGTTAGTTCAACAGAATCCTGCGTACCTTGTTGGCGCGACAAATGTAAGGCAACTGATTAGGGCTGCTCAAGCGCGATTAGATTTTGCAAATGGTGCTGCTTCTGCTTCTATTGTAAGGAAAGCAGATGACTCATTATCGGCTTTGGTGATGTTACGATTGGCTCTTAACGAAAACGATGATATTCAAGTAATTGAAAGTGCAAGGCAATTAGAAGTAAACCGCAATGATGTTGTAATGGTCATCAATGAGATAGAACGAGAAAGGCTAAGAGATCTTGACGATACTCTGGCGGATTATCTAGAAGTCTTTGGCACTAATGGTCAATATTATTTAGTACCGTTTGACGCATTAATTAGTTTGGAACTTCAGCCTGTCACCTCATTGATTGAACAGGTTTGGCGTAAGGTTGAAATTGATATCGAAGGTGGGTTGAGCGGTGAAGCCTTTGTTCCTATGACTTATATTGGTAGTAATACAGGTGCACAAAAGCTTGGCAGAGAAACTGACTGGCTTGCAGTTAATGATACTGGTGTTTGTGTTGGTGTCGGCCAGAAAATGTTTTTGTTTGGTGATGATGCGTTGTCTTTTTCTCAGATAAATCAACTGAAAACTAAACATATAGCTATGGTATGAATTTGAAGGAATAAGGAGCTATGAAACCAACTCAACAGCTATTGCCGTCATTACTCGATCGATTGATTGATGACTCTCCTGAATTTGGGAATGATGTTATCCAGCCTTTTACATGGAAAGACATGCGCAATAGCGTTCGGCGTGATTTAGAAAACTTGTTGAATGCAAAAGTGAGTTGGCTCATCTGGCCTAAATGGTGCAAAGAGTTGGATCGCTCGATATTTGCTTATGGATTGCCAGACTTTTCGGCAATGCCACTAAGTAGTTCAAATGGACGGCAAGTTTTGTGTCGTATTATTGAAGAAACTATTAGGAAATTTGAGCCCAGATTTCTTGATGTGACGGTCACGGTTGTAAGTGAGGAACAGCCGTTAGACCGGGTATTACGGCTAAGAATACATGCATTATTCCATGCAATACCGGAACCGGAAGAAGTGATTTTTGATTCGGAAGTAGAACCGGTTTGCTTGGGTATTCAAATAAATGAGTCATAACGATGAGTGATGAGATATTAAAGTACTACAATAGAGAGCTTGCATATATTCGTCATATGGGTGCTGAGTTTGCGAAACGTTATCCCAAGGTGGCTGGTCGAATAAAGTTGAGTGACGAACATGTAGAAGATCCGCATGTCTCAAGGTTAATCGAAAGTTTTGCTCTGCTTACTGCTCAGATCCGACAAAACTTGGATGATAGTTTTCCCCAGTTGACTGAGGCTCTGATTGGGCAATTGTTTCCTGATTACCATGCGACGATTCCGTCGATGGCTATCATAAAGATGACTACGCAGAACATCACCGATAACGGTTTTCTTCTTGCCAAGGGCAGCGCTGTTGAAAGCCGGGTAAGCGGTTATAAAACATGCCATTTTTCGACATGTTACGATACTCAGCTATGGCCTGTTGAGGTGAGTTTTGCCAGTTTTGAAAATGCACCGTTTAAAGCGCCCAACCCCAACTTTACGAAACAAGCGAAATCGGTACTGAAGCTAACCCTGAGTGGTGAGTTCGATAATATCGAACTCAAAGTTCTGGGCATTGAAAAGTTACGTTTCTACCTAAATGGGCAAGCTCAGCTGACCTATTTACTGTATCAACTGATTTTTAAATCTGCCGTTGGCATCTCGATTGCTGCCAGAGGCCAACAGATAGCGACACAATACCTTCAGCCGCGCCATATTGCGCAAGTAGGTTTTGATGATAATCATGAAGTCGTGCCTTATCAGAAACATAGCTTTAGCGGCTATCGGTTGCTGGTTGAACATTTTTTGTTCCCGGAAAAGTTTGCGTTTTTTGAGCTGGTTGATCTAGACCCTGATTGGTTCGGTGACAGTCATGAAATTGATTTGTACATCTATTTTGACGAGACAGCGGATGTGCTGCCCAAGCAGTTAACGGCAGATAACGTACTGCTAGGGTGCACACCAATTATTAATCTATTCGAGCAGGAACTGGAACCGGTTGCTTTAAAGCCTGGTTATGAAGAATATCCCTTAATACCTCGTTATGATGATGCTGATATATGCGAGGTCATTCAGCTAATGAAGGTTGAGGCGTTTGAACAGCATAATAATAGTGTGCCTGTTTCGTCTTTTTATGGTGGCGGAAACAACAACTATCTGGCTGAAAATGAATTATTTTGGACGATTCGGCGAGAGCAATCCGACTGGGCTGGTGGGCATGCTGAGCCGGGGTGCGATACTTATCTAGCTGTTATTGAACCTAACGCAGCACATTTTAACGTCGATGAATATGAGCATTGGCTGGTTACTGTGAAAGCGTTGTGCAGTAACAGGAACCTTCCCGTACGATTGCCCTATGGTGGCGGGCAGCCTGCAATGAGTGTGGTTCAACGAACAGATTCGTTGAAGGAGGTTCGATGCTTGACGGCTCCGACGTCGCCGGTACGCCCGAAGCTTCATGAAAGTACTCGTTGGCAGTTGGCTAAGCATCTGACGCTTAATCAGTTTTCGGGAGAAGCTGGTTTGGTAACGTTGAAAGAAACCTTGAAACTGTATGACTTTGAACAATCACCGCAGAGCAAGGCGCTTGTCGAGGCGATCACCGCAATGGAAGTATCGTCAGCCAATGCAAGAGTCGTTCAGAATGGCAGGATTGGGTTCTGCCATGGTTCAGATATCGAAATTGAATTTGAAAGTAGTGATTTGTCGGGCATGAACTTGTTTTTCTTCGGCTGTGTTCTGAGTCAATTTTTCTCACAGTTTACCGCCATAAATAGTTTTACACGTTTGGCAATTCGTATTCGCGGACAATCACGAATTCTTCATTGCTGGCCAGCAAGAGCTGGGGGCAAAGAGTTGCTATGAAGCTAAAGAGGATAATTAACCAGTTAGATAAAGATGATTTTTACCAGTCTGTTTATACCTTGCAACGAGTTATGCAAGGGGGATCTTTTCGTGATGAATTGGGAACAGATACCTTGCCCAGAAATGAGCAGATACGGTTTTCCGTTTCACAACAGCTGGGTTTTCCTGGTTCAGCTATAGAGAAAATCAACGAAAATACATCCGACGATGGTCGAACGCGAATTGATGTCAGTGTCAACAGTATGGGGCTTACAGGGCCAAGTGGCGTTCTTCCGCGCCATTATACCGAGTTACTCATCCAGCGATCGCGTCTCAAAGATGTCGCTATCCGTGATTTTTTTGATTTGTTCAATCATCGTCTCATAGCGTTGAACTATCGCGCCTGGGAAAAATACCAATTTCCGGCTCAGTATGAGCGTTCATTGTCAGGTAACTCGACACCTTCAGATGATGTGCTTCGAGCATTATCAGGCGCTACGCAGGATGCAGAAGTATCACTCGGTGGATTGTTTGCACAGCCGATCAGAAAAACCAAGAGCCTTCAGCAAATTTTGATGTTCCTAAGTGGGTGTAAGGTCATGGTTCATGAATTTGTTGGGCGATGGCTCTTTCTGGAGCATACAGAGCAAACTCGCCTTGCTTCACGTATCGAGCCGGAGGGGCAGCATGCGCAGCTGGGAGTGAGTTCGATCCTGGGTAAGCGGGTGTGGGATCTTTGTTCAGCCATAGAAATTGAGATTCAACCGAGTGAGCAGGCGAAAGCGATGGAATTGATGACCGAAGGCAGTTTGTTGTCGGTGTTAAAAAATGTCACTCGTCAGTACGTCCCAGCATCTATTCACGTCAGATGGAAGATTACGACAACGTATCGCAACTTGCCGGTGGCCTGCCTGGGGAGTCATGGTCCAGGGCTAGGGCTCGGTGGGGCGCTGATGGTAAGAATTGATTCAATGGACAAAGCATTAACCATTCCTGTTGGTTAGGTAGATATTTTATATAAAAGGAAAGGGATCCTTGTATGTCGACAATGACGTTGAAGTCTCTCGTAGACAAACTGGCACCAAATTGCAAATCCTTGCTCGAGTCGAGTGCCGCTCTGTGTAATAGCCGTAGTCATTTTAGTGTTGAGATCCAACACTGGTTAGCCGTAATGGTTGATGAGCCCAATGGTGATTTATCTCTAATTGCGGATCAGTTTGGTATTGAAATGGCTGAACTAAAAAATGAGTTGCACCAGGCATTGGAGCAATTTAAAACTGGCAATAGTAATACGCCGGGTCTATCTCCTCATCTCGTTGCGCTATTACGTTCAGCCTGGCTGGCTGCGACTATTGAGTTCGACGACCATCAAATTCAGTCCGTCCATCTGGTTTATGCACTACTAAACGATGAAACCATGGGCACCCTGGTGGTAAGAGGTGCCGGTCAGTTGGAAAGAATCGATCCTTCTGAGTTGCTGTTTGCATGGCCGACTATTTCCGAACAAGGATCACCGGAACAAACTGCGACTCCTGGCACCGTAAATTCAACACAGGGAAATGAGACTGTAAATCATCAGACACTGGCACAATACACGATTGATCTGACGGAGCAGGCAAAAGCAGAAGGTATTGACCCAATATTAGGCCGTGATAGTGAAATCCGGCAGATGATTGATATTTTGACCCGGCGGAGGCAGAACAACCCCATCCTGACCGGAGAAGCCGGAGTGGGTAAAACGGCAGTTGTAGAAGGACTGGCCCAGCGTATTGTATTGGGTGATGTGCCGGAATCATTAATAAATGTCTCGATTCGAGTTCTGGACTTGGCCTTGCTTCAAGCGGGTGCCGGAGTCAAGGGAGAGTTTGAAAATCGCCTGAAGAGTATTATTAAAGAAGTAAAGCAATCGCCTACTCCTATTATTTTATTCATTGATGAAGCACATACGTTAATTGGTAGCGGAGGCCAGGCGGGACAAAATGATGCAGCGAATTTAATCAAGCCAGCTCTGGCCCGAGGGGAGTTGCGCACTATCGCGGCGACAACCTGGGCTGAGTACAAGAAGTATTTTGAAAAAGATGCTGCTCTTACAAGGCGCTTTCAGGTGGTTAAAGTAGAGGAGCCTGATGAAGCAACAGCCGTTGTTATGTTACGTGGCTTGTTACCCGTTATGGAAGCCCATCATAATGTGACCATTACCGATAAGGCTCTTCATGCGGCGGTAACATTGTCTAACCGTTACATTAATGGGCGTCAGCTTCCGGACAAGGCGGTCGCATTGCTTGATACAGCTTGTGCCCGGGTTGCAATGAGTCAGGTGGGTACGCCGGGTAAGGTTGAAGATTTAGATCGCCAGCGTCAGCAGCTTAGTGACGAAATGGCGGTATTGGCCAAGGAAGAAATTACAGGAGACGATCACTCGGCGAGATTAGAGAGTTTAAGAAATAGGCTTGTCCAAGTAGAAAGCCAGTATAACGAAATGGAAAATCAGTGGCGTGACGAGAGTAACCTGGTCCAGCAGGCAAAAGCAATGTCGACCAAGCTGGTGTCCGTTTCCGAGGCGGAATCGCTGGATTTGGAAAAGGCGCAGTTGAAGGAGATTAAGTCAGTACTTGGTGAAAACCCTGAGCCTATGGTTTTTCTTCAGGTTGATGAAGTACTGGTTGCCGAAGTGATTTCGGATTGGACCGGCATTCCGTTGGGGCGGATGCAGAGTGATGAAATTAAAACCATTTTGTCGTTAAATGACAGGATGAAAGAGCGGGTTATTGGCCAAGATCATGCGTTGGATCTGATGGGGAAAGTCGTTCAAACAGCAAGAGCACAACTGAGCGATGAGCGAAAACCCGATGGCGTGTTTTTATTAACCGGCCCGAGTGGTGTAGGGAAGACAGAGTCAGCACTTGCATTGGCGGAACAGGTATATGGTAGTGAAGATAATGTAACCATTATCAATATGTCTGAATTTAAAGAGGAGCATAAAGTTTCTTTGCTGGTGGGCTCACCTCCTGGCTATGTCGGGTTTGGTGAGGGAGGGATCCTTACCGAGGCAGTAAGACGTAAACCATACAGTGTGGTATTGCTCGATGAGATGGAAAAAGCGCACCCTGGTGTTCAGGACATTTTTTACCAGGTCTTCGACAAAGGTACGCTGAAAGATGGAGAAGGCCGTGATATCGACTTCAAGAATACAATCATTATCATGACCTCGAATGTCGGCACAGAAACGACGATGGCCCTCTATGAAGATGAAGCAACCGCACCGGGCCCTGAAGGATTAAAGACGGCGATATATGATGAAATGATGGAGACATTCAAGCCTGCATTTTTGGGGCGTGTAAATATTGTCCCTTATGTACCCCTCAGCACCGAGGTGCTCGAAAAAATAGTGCACCTACAGTTAGAGCGAATTGGTAAGAGACTGAACAATAACTATAGCGCATCATTTAATTATACTGTTGATGTTGTTAATTATTTAAATAATCGTTGTTATGATCCCGGATTTGGTGCAAGAGCGATCCTAAACAACCTTCAGAATATATTGTTACCATTAATATCTAAGGTTATTTTAGAAAGATTATCAATAAAAGAAAGTATCAATAACATAGTTGTTGATATTTGCGATGATACATATGACGTAAAAATTGATTAGATTCATGAGTGCCACAGGTTTAATTGCGACGTAAATCAAAGTCCAAATCATTACTTCTTAAGTCTTATTGTTTTGGGTGTGATAATTATATTTGTTTGTCATTATATTGTTTTCCAAAGAGTATGTGTTTTAATTGTTATGTTTGCAATTAAAAGTAATCTCTTTGGTTTTTTAATTAAACTCATCATTATAAATGTTGATAGAGTTGAAAATAGAACCCGTTACAGGGATAAATCAGTAATGCTATAGGAGATTAGCATGCAATCAAATACTTATTTAAAATATGCCAAAATTAAAGGTGAAGCAACAGCTTCAGGCTTTAAAGATATGATTACTCTCTTGTCAGTAGACTGGAGCGTGGGTCGTGAAATTACTGCTTTTACTGGTACTCAGCAGGATCGTGAAGCCAGCTCTGCGCGCCTATATGATATGACTATTACTAAGCTTCAGGATAAAGCATCAACATTATTATTCAGAGAAGCAACTATCGGTAAAGGGGAGACTGCAGAGTTCTATGTTACTAAACAAGGAGGGGGGCAAGTTGAAGAGATCATGAAAATTGAGCTGACTAATGCGATGATATCTAATTATAGTGTGTCAATTCAAGATGATCGTCCTATTGAAACTATTACTATTTCATATACCGAGATGGAAATGACAGTACATCCAACAAATGATGAGAACATGCTTCAGCCTAAACTTGTATATAAATACAGTGGTGTGTATGGGCATTCAACGAATCAAGAGTAGGTTATGTTGAATTGTGACGGGATAGTTTATTTATCCCGTTTTCAATATTTTGAAATTGGTTTGATAAATAATGATAAAAGCGACACAAGATAATAGCATTCTTCGCATTCATACACCGCTAGGTAAGGATGCTTTATATATTACCAAAGTGGAAATCCTTGAAGGGATTTCTACGCTTTTTTCTATTCAGGCTTATGTTTATGCAAATGGTCAGCTAATTGATGTAAAGAGTATTCTTGGTAAGACTGTAACTATTACCTTACAATACAACCTTTTTGATAGTATGTCGGAGAGGTTTTTTAATGGCTGTATTACTGCAATACGCTCTACAGGTAGTCGAGTGCCGTCTGTAGCGGAAGGTGATAAATACCAAGATTATATTTTAGATATAAATCCAAGTTTACACTTTCTTTCTCAGCGCAGCAATTGTCGTATATTTCAACAGCTCAACGTTGAAGATATTGTAATAACAATGTTCTCGGAACATGGTGTGAAAACCCAAAGTGAGCTAAAGAAAAGCTACCCAGTATATACTTATAAAGTTCAATATCATGAAACTGATCTGCAGTTTGTAAACCGCTTGCTTGAACAAGAAGGCATATTTTATTTCTTTAGGCATGATGAAAGTAACCATTATGTTGTATTGGCAGATGATGTAACAGCGTACCAAGAATGCACGGAATCATTGGTTGCATTTACAACAGGAAGTCTGTCTGAGGCACATGTTCATTCATGGTCAGGTGCATTGGAAGTTGCTCCGGGTAGCAGTGTTAAGAAAGGGTATGATTTTATAACGCCCGCATCAAAGCCTTCGGGAGAGCATGTTAATTCAAGTTTAGCTGTACAGCAGTCAGCTTTAGAGATCTTTGAATATCAGGCTGGCTCTGAGTTTAATAGTCGGGCTCAAGATGTTGCCAATGTTTCTCTGGAATCCTTTCAGCGCGATACCGAGCAGTGTTCGGCAGCAAGCAACTGTCGCAGTTTCAGTGCAGGTCAGTACTTTACCTTTAAATATCATGAAGATAAGCGAGTTGAAGGCAAGGGCTTTCTGATCACTCAACTAAATATGGAAGTCGCGATCACAAGCCAAACCGGTGCTAGCAAAAGTGCCTACCAAACCATTCGAAATCAGTTTTCATGTGTACCGAAAGAAACTCTCTACAGGCCACAACAGCTCACGCCGAAACCTCGAATATATGGTGCCCAGACGGCCTGTGTGACAGGGGATGAAGGTGATGAAATACACATCGATAAGTACGGCCGGGTAAAAGTGCTGTTTCATTGGGATCGAGAGGGTGTTGCTGATAGCACGAGTTCTTGCTGGATCCGTGTTGCTCAAAACTGGGCTGGCAATCGATGGGGCGCATTCTTCTTTCCTCGGGTTGGCCAGGAAGTGCTGGTCGAATTTCTGGATGGTGATCCCGATCAGCCTATTATTAGCGGCGCCGTGTATAACGGCGATCAAATGCCGCCGTATGAGTTGCCGGGAAAGAAAACACAAAGTGGCGTGAAAACACGTTCGACAAAGGAAGCTGCAGAGGACAATTTCAACGAGATTCGTTTTGATGACGATAAAGGCAATGAACTGCTCGCTATTCATGCAGAGAAAGATCACCATTTAATGGTTGAAAACGACTATCAGTTGCTGATTGAAAATGATTGCCGGCACACGGTGAATAACGACCATCAATTTGTAGTCGAAAATAATAGCCAGCAAACCATTAAAAATGATTACCAGCTTCTTGTCGAAAATAACTGCAATCAAACCATAACGAATGACTACACACTGAAAGTCGACAATTGTCTTAATGCTGATATAGCTAAAGAATTGGTTATTAATGCAGGAAAGAAAATAGTACTTAAAGCAGGTGGTGCTTCACTGACACTGTCCAGCAGTGGTGCGATTGATATAAAGGGATCAAGCATAAAGGTCAATGGAAGCACTATTGCCCTAAAAGCGGGCTCTATCGCATTAAATTAGAGACTTGAACAGAAAATTGGTTATCCGGTAATGGGTTAAGAACTTAATAGGGAGTCAGCAAGTTGATATTCATCTTGTTGTAAATAGAAGATGGGAAAACCAGCAGCTACAGTGAGTTGTTTTCATATGTGCCCTAAGACGACAGGAAAAGTCCCGCATGTTGGCGGTCCGGTCGCAGCAGGTTCGGGGAATGTGTTTATTGGCGGTCTTCCAGCGGCTAGAAAGGGAGATATGTTAGTGTGCATCGGTCCGCCAGATAGTATCAAAGCGGGATCATCGTCAGTATCGATCAATGGTAAACCTGCGGCGAGAATGGGGGACTCAACTGATCATGGTGGAAAAATAGTTGTTGGTAATCCTACGGTTACGATTGGGTGAACAATGCCAATTGAGATCGAGCCGCAGTGTCTCCGGATAGGAAAATATATCGACCATCAACGGGTGTTAGCTATGGATCCGTCGTTGCGTCTTCAACCACAGCTTGAGGTGATAGATAAATATAACAGTATATTATCATTACCGATTTTGCCTTTATCTGAAGATGATCATTTCAAACGTCAGACGGCAGTATTACAAGCAAGCTTATTGGGTTGTGAATTTGATTGGTGCGCTGCGCCAGTGTTGTTGCTTTTATCCGATCACAAAGGCAATGACGAAGAGTGGTACTACCAATTATTCTCAACGCTTTGTAAAGCTATACCGGCCTTAACGAATCACTCAGAATGTTATTTATTCCCTTATGGTTGTTCTGCGATGTTATTGGCTTGGCGTCATCTTGAATATTTATTATGTGAGAAGCGACATCCATATATTTGGGTCTTAGCTGTAGATAGCGATCCGCGCCTTAGTTCTTGTGTTGTTGGTCAGCCGCAACAGCATAATATTCAGCTAAATAGTGGTATTGCCGCTGAAAGTGTTCTTTTGGTCAAGATTCGTTTATCAGAAATTGGACTCACACGAAATTGGTTTGCAAGTGAAACACGAGATAGAGAAATAACCGAGGCCAACATTGAGCCCTTATTTAGATGTTATAGCACTGAGCACCGTAAGGGTATTCAGCAATTTTATGCCCCAAATACTGGAAGCGCTGAATTAGTTGATAAGTGGGCAACCGCTTATCACCTGCTTCACCCATTCGTGGGATCCCGAACTCAGGTTGTAATGACTGGAGTCACAACGGGCGAATTAGGTGCATGTAGCGGCCTTTATAACCTATTGCATCTATACCGACGTTATGAGTGCGGTGAGTATTTGCACAGTACTTTGCAGCTGGAAATATCAGGAAGTCAGTATTTAGCGGCTGCATCGTATACCTGGCATCAATAGTAAATCATTGTAGGATGACATGGACGAAATTAAGCAGTTACAGCTTAAAGCCAATGATGGCAAAGCATATATATTTACTGTTGCAACTAATAATTCTAGTCAAATATCGTCTCAATTCGAAACGCTTCAGTTAGCCCGGCTACATGTTGATAAATTTGCTCGCCTAAGGCCAAGGCAGGGCGGCGATTTATTGGCTGTACTGGGGATGCTTGATTTTCAGGCTGAAGTCCAAGCTAGATCCGGTAGCCATAATGCATTCGTTAAAGCGCAGGAAAGAGTCGCTAAGGCTTTATTTGAAGGAGAGCTAACAGTATTTGAAATTCCGGCTATTGACCCCGTTGTTGTGCATCAACCGTCGTTGCTTGAAATTGCCGTTAAGACAACAAAGCAGGTAGGGATACAAGGGGGAAAAAAGGAGAATACCTCTGCGGGGAAAGACAGTGTTCGAGATAGCAAAGTGCCAGTTACACCTGATGAAATGGAGTATTGTGGCGATCCTGTATCGATGGCCACCGGTGAAGAAATTCTGCGTTTAACGGACATTTCTCTGTCAGGAAGTTCGCCTATTCAATGGCAACGGTTATATCGTTCCAGTCTTTGCTCGGACAATGTCGGATTAGGTTATGGATGGCGAAGCAACTTCCATTACGAGTTAACCAAGTACCAGTCGGCGGAAGGAGATAGTGAGCAGTGGCGCTTTATCGATAGTCAGGGCTCGGTATTGGTGTTCGATGATGTAGATAAAGGAGCTGTGAGTTATCAATTAACCGCAGGGGCTACGCTGTATCATGATCCTCATGGCTATTATCAGCTCGTGCTAAATGATGGCCGACAGTTGCGTTTTGTCTATCAGCATCGGCGTTGGTTGCTTGAAAGGTTGCGAGAAAATGAAACCCTTCAATATCGTTTTAGCTACTCCAGCGCAGGGCGATTAACACGAATAGTTGCTAATAACTGTCAGGCACTTGAATTACGATATGATGCCGGCGGAAATTTGATTGAGGTTCAGGCTAATGCCGGGGGGACGCCTTCTGTTCTGGCACATTATCACTATAGTGCTGAAGGGGATTTATGCGAAGCAAGTAACCGCCAACAGCAGGTTGAGAGCTATCAGTATTCAGGCCACTTACTGACCCGTAGAATTCGTCCATCAGGCTTTAGTCATTACTTTAAATGGCAGGGAGTAGGCTCATCAGCTAGATGCATTGCTCAGTGGGGGGACGAAGATAATTATCGGTATAGTTTTGAGTATGAGCTTGATAAGCATACGGCAGTGAGCACCGATAGCTTGGGCAATCAATGGCGATACGAGCATAACGCTCAGGGAAAGTTGATTCGAAAGGTGTCTCCGAAAGGGCATGTTTGGCGATATTGTTATGACTCCCGCTCAAGAAAAATTGCGGAAATTGCGCCTGGCGGTGAAGCAACACAATTTTTTTACAATCATTATGGGCAGCTACGTGAGAGACAATCTCCAGATGGCAGCATAATGCGTTACGACTATAACCGAATGGGGTTAGTTAGCCGTATAGTCGATGCAGAAGGTCGTGAATGGCGTAATGATTACAACAGCTTTGGTCGTCTGTTAAGCCAATATGATCCTGCAAGTGGCACCAAGCAATTTCATTATGATCGCCATGGAAGAGTGATTTGCATTGAGCACTCGAACGGACATAGCCAACGGTATTGGTGGGATGAACATGGGCTGTTGGCTGCATATCAAGACGGTGAGGCAATAACCCGTTACAGCTATGATGAACTAGGCGAAATTAACGGTATTATCAATACCGATGATTGGGTGACACAGTTCAAGCGGGATCGTTCGGGAAATATAATCGAAGTCGCTGAATACCCGCAAACGAACCCAGAGCAACATCGCTGCCTCTCAATTGATTACGACTGGGCCGGTCGTCCTACATCATTCACTGACGCATTAGACAGAACATATACCCTTGTTTATCAAGGCCTTGCTCAACCTGTTCAGTATATTCACCCTGATGGCAGTTGGCTTAAGTTTCAATATGATAAAGAACGTAATCTGACAGCCATAGAGCGTAGTGATGGTGTTTCTTACTGTCTTGAATACGACAGTGAAGAGCAGATACAGAAGACAATGGGTTTTGATGGCCGTACTCAGGAATATCAGTATGACGGGCAGGGGCGATTAATTAGCCTAGCAGAAAAAGGCGAGCGTTTTGTACAGCTTAATCGTGATACATGTGGCCGAGTGGTTGAGCAACGTTTTACTGTTTT
This sequence comes from Photobacterium alginatilyticum, assembly GCF_009910675.1. Lineage (GTDB taxonomy): Bacteria > Pseudomonadota > Gammaproteobacteria > Enterobacterales > Vibrionaceae > Photobacterium > Photobacterium alginatilyticum. The sequence continues at coordinate 32,236 of NZ_RSEJ01000041.1, forward strand.
TGGGGTATCCGAGTCTAATCATTTCCAATATGACAATATCGGGCGTTTAAATTATGCCAACAATGCCCAGCGTAGGTTGAGTATCCATTATCATCGTAATGGCCAGCCAACAAAGATATGCCAGGATAACTGGATTATCTTGCATGAATACGATGCTAACGGAAACCGTATTACTACCCGGTTACCAGATAATCATCGAATACATTATCGTTATAACGAAAAAGGCCTACTTACAGGTATCGACTGGGATCAACAACCATTGTTCCAGTGTAAATTCGATAGCAGTGCAAGAGAAGTTTGCCGTGAGCAAAGTAACGGCGTAACACTTTCGCAGTCCTTTGATGTGCAAGGGCGTTTGAACCAACAGTGTTGGAAATATCCTAGTGCCGAGCACCGTCGGCAATATCAATTCAATCAGGTGGATCAGCTTGTTGGCATACAGGATAGCGAGTTGGGGGAGAGTCATTATCAGTTTGATCAACTCGATCAACTTAGCGGCAGTCAATTACCTCATCAACCAGAAAAGCTATTCACCTTCGACAGCTTTGGCAACCCTCAACCTAATCAAAATGACACCAGTAGCCAACAGGGCAACAATGAGAGCCGCGTCAGCCGTGACAAGCTATTGCAATGGCAAGACACCCACTATAGTTATGACCGCTTTGGCAACCAAATAAAACGCCATGCCCCGCAAGGAAATGAACAGCGCCGCTTCAATGGCTTAAACCAGTTAACGAGTCTGAAAAAAAGCGGTAAATATACCCAGTATCATTACGACGCCTTAGGTCGTCGAAGTGCAAAAATCACCGAAAGCCAGCGTGTTGATTACCTGTGGGATGGCGACCAGATCATCGGCGAGCACTGTAACGGGCAATATACCTGGTACGTGTATGAGCCAAACAGTTTCAGGCCTGTTGCCCTTATTAAGCAAGGGGAAATCTATTATTACCATCTTGATCACCTTGGCACCCCGCTCAAACTGACCGACAGCAGCGGTGAAACCGCCTGGCAGGCGGAATACAGCATTGACGGTTTGGCCTCTCCAGTGATTGAAACTATCCGTAACCCGCTGCGATTTCAGGGTCAATACTTCGACGAAGAGAGTGGCTTTCACTACAACCGCTTCCGTTATTACGACCCTGAAACAGGGCGCTTTATCCACCAAGATCCGATAGGGCTACTCGGTGGTTTGAATCCCTACCAATACGCACCTAATCCTGTGCAATGGGTTGATCCGCTTGGGTTGAGTTGTAAGGAGGGTGCAGCAGTAGTCGCTGTAGCAAGAGCAGTACCTTACAAGCCTACATTAAATGTACTAAGCAATAATGTTATAAAATTGACTACACAAGCAGCAGCTAATGATGCGTTGTACACTGTTGAGAGATCATTACTAGCTGAACTAGCTCCGGCATTAAGTCGAATTGCAGCTGCAATACCTGCTTTGTTGTATAGTCCTTCAGCAGGCGGAGTGCTTGAGCAATATCAGGCTTCTGATGGAACGACTTACAGTAAATACAGCAGCGAATTGCTGTTCAAGGCTGTAGCACCAAGCGGTGAAACGTGGTTTGCAGAGAATATTCAAGACGATATTAATTACCGCGCCTGGCTCGCAAATGGTGGTGATGGCACATTTGAAGATTGGCTCAGTCAAGGAAAACCTGATAGCCTAGAAGTTGCAGATGTTCCAAACAAGATCTCATTGGATGATGCGATTAGTGGATTACGAAATACTACAGGTACTGAAGCTAATCAGTTTGCTCGACAAATAGCCGAAATGTCAACCCACGTTAATCAGAATTTGAACCGCTTGGTTCTAGGAAGATGGGCTGAAAATGGAGGTTATATTGGAGAGGCAAAAACCAATGGTGGTGTATGGTATGAGACTGACTCTAGCTTCTTTTCCAAACTTACTGATGGTTTGAGTGAGGCCGAAGGACGTGCAAAAGCTTGGTCTGCCAATGAGCAATTTCTTCAAGGACAACTAGAGCGCGGTGTTGGTCGAATTGACCTTTATGGTGAAACTATCAGAGAAGTGTTGATTAATAGACCAAATAGCTTCACGGCAATGGAAATTAAGTTTCTCGAAACAAATGCTAAGGATTTTGGTTATGTTAGAGATGGTAATTCTTGGATTAAGGTTGACTAATAATGGCTAGTAACTTTCAGAGAAAAGTACAATTAATTTTGGCGGAATTTTTTTCTGCTAAGGGCTTTAAATATGAAGAATCTATAGATTTTAATGAAGGTAACAAATCTATGATTTTTTATAGCTCTCCGCAATGTAAGTTAAGCTTTTATCGTTCTCAGAGGGATGGCGAAGTCAATTGTTTAGTCGGTACTATTGGAGCAGGCAATATAGATTTGGATAGTGGTAAATGGTTATTCTTGAGTTCATTGTTGTCTGAAGAAAAGGACTCGTCGATAGAGGAGTTGCTAGCTGCTGTTCCTGACTCGCCGAAGAGCGATGAAGAACAGCTTTGTGAAATTGAAATTAAACTGAGACAAAATTTTGATGAGATCGTGAAGGGACTGATTAAAATGTAGTTCCAAACGGAGTTGGTAGTAATAAATCTATAGATGAATATTCTTACGTTAGATGGAAAAAAGTTTTCGATGGTAGTGATGTTGAAACAGTAATTCTACCTGTAAATTTTGACAATCATAGATTTATTATTCTGGCAAATGAATTAAAGCCGATTTATGAGTTGGTTAGTTTTTCGAATTCTATTAAACCAAATGAAATTTCATCATTGTTAGGTTGTAAAATCACGATGCTGGGAAAGTTGAAGAACCAAATCACAATCTGGAAGCAGTGCAAGGAAGCGTTGGGACAACGTGATTCAATTACCTTACTGGGTTGATGACTCTGCTATCGGCTCTTGGAGATGCACCGAACATCACGGTAACGTGGTCATGGGTTCCGTATACTGATACTGCTTTGGCAACCAGACCAAAAACCATAGCCCACAAGGCAACGAACAGAGTGGTCTTCACTACAACCGCTTCCGGTATTACGACCCAGGGACAGGGCGCTTTATCCGCCAAGATCCAATGGTTCTGGTCGGTGGTATTAACCCGTATCAATATGCACTTTCAAATCTTCCCACGAGTGAAGAATTTATCCTTTTGATAGTTTCGGTAACCCTTAAGGGGAAGGTACCGAAGTCAGCGATGACCTACTTCCCTAGGAACGGACATCGTCGATCAATTATAGGAATTGGAAGTCCACTGTTTATGGAATGCTTTGAAGTGGTCAAGTAAAATTGGCCACGGTTTTAGAGTCATTCCAGAATAAGCGTTCTGACTCATTTGGCGTCAGACCACCGTTATATTGATGTGGCCTGATCTCGCTGTAATATCCTGTGATGTACTGAGTGATTGAACGCTGTGCC
>NZ_RSEJ01000273.1 GCF_009910675.1 Photobacterium alginatilyticum
AGTGTTATGAACATCCCAACGATTGAAGGCAGCGGTGAGCTGATGCGAAAAGTGGACCTTATTCTGGCAACCGGTGGCCCAGGTATGGTGAAAGCTGCATACAGCTCGGGGACTCCGGCTCTTGGAGTGGGTGCCGGTAATGTCCCTGTGTATATCGAGCGCACAGCGGATATCAATGACGCTGTAACCAAAATAATGGCTAGTAAGACTTTTGACAACGGGACAATCTGTGCCTCTGAACAAGCCATTATTACCGATAAGGTGATTGATGCTCAGGTGAGAGCAACACTTAAAGCGCAAGGCGGATATTTCCTTCAAGGTTCAGAGCTTGATAACGTGAAGAGAGTGATGGAACGCCCTAATGGCTCTATGAACCCCGCTATTGTAGGCAGAGACGCGAAGTATATTGCGGACTTAGCCGGAATTACGGTGCCATCGGACMCTCGTCT
>NZ_RSEJ01000274.1 GCF_009910675.1 Photobacterium alginatilyticum
AATAATTCCACACAGAGACTATTCAAATTATTAAATTGCACGGTTTTCTAAACAGAACAAATATAATGGGACTAAGAGCACGTGCATCWATCCCCCTCCCTCAAATTGGTRAAATGTAGTGTAAATTWTGARKATGATGGCAATGATGAYWAAAAATTGTARTGTAAATTATGAGGAGAGTTGATACTTCCCTTAAAAATAAGGAGAAKAAATGATTCCCTYAAAATTTGGTATTAGTTTATTATTTGATGTTAACTTTATTGGAATATGTGTAGAAATGTGTGGTGTAAAAGGTGTGTAWATTATGTGATGTTAATATTTTAATATATATTTAAAGAAAATGTGGTGTTTAGGGTAGGGTAATTGATGCTCGTGCTCTAGCAGACCTACCATATTTTTTTTTGCTAAAACTACGAGGACATATACCTACTTAAAAACTCAATAAATT
>NZ_RSEJ01000275.1 GCF_009910675.1 Photobacterium alginatilyticum
TGGTTAATTAGGATATAAAGTCAATGTTAACCCATACTTGAAGTTCTAATTCATTAGTTAACCGCTTTTAGGTTCTATAACCATTCCTACTAAACGTTGCCTCGGAAAAAAGCAACAGGTCTCACAACTTAGTTAACTAAGATTTAAAGTAAATGTTAACCCTTATTTGAAGTTCTAAGCCATTAGTTAGCCTCTATTAGGGTTTACAACCATTACAACTATACGTTGCTTCGGAATAAAGCAACTAGTCTCACAACTTGGTTAACTAAGATTTAAAGTAATGTTAACCCTTATTTGAAGTTCATAGTCATTAGTTAGCCTCTTTTAGGGTTTACAATCATTCATACTAAACGTTGCTTCGGAATAAAGCAACAGGTCTAACAACTTGGTTAACTAAGATTTAAAGTCAATGTTAACCCATACTTGAAGTTCTAATTCATTAGTTAA
>NZ_RSEJ01000276.1 GCF_009910675.1 Photobacterium alginatilyticum
ATTTTTTCAAATACTAAAAACCTTTAAGCCGACGATGATCTGTTTCGTCGGCTATGATGAGATACTTTAGCCGACGACATATACACACCTCGTCGGCTTAAGTCATTGCCGACGAGTCTTTCCCGACGACATAAAAAATCGTCGGCTATGGCTATAGCCGACGAAAAAACGACTATTACCGACGAAATAGTGTCGTCGGCTATAGTACGTTTTCTGGTAGTGACAATTCGTTTCTCACTAGCCATTTTGGGTAAAAATGAGTTTCGAGGTAGAAAAGTTAAAATGACCTATTCCTATTTTATAGGCTGAAYATTGTACGTGTAAATTATTTATGACGTGTAATAATAGTTAATTGGGAAAATAAAAGGTCACAACACTTATCGAAAGTAATTAATGGGTTATGGTAAACTAACAGTTAATACTTGAATCGAATTAAAGTTGTTAAT
>NZ_RSEJ01000278.1 GCF_009910675.1 Photobacterium alginatilyticum
ATTCTGTAGGCAATAAGAGCGCCCAATCCGATAACCAACAAGGTGTAAAAAATATGTTTTGTTTTCATGAGTATTAATGAATAGCAAATACCACAAAAGCCCATAATTGGGCGTGCTCAAAGATAGCCCTTATGCCCTAATCTATAGGTTGGTGAAAAGATGAAATGTCATACTTTTCTGTAAACGTCCCAATACCGTGGGCCAACGACAATAMCCCTCCCCTTAAATACCGAATTTAAGAATTTATAAGGATGGCTTGGTGTAGGTCGATAATCTCTCCATTTCTTTACAAACCCCTGTAGAATCTATGCTCCTTCGGATTGTATCAAAAAATGCACAAATTGTTATTTTGCCCGAAAAAAAATGATTGCCCTAAAAAGTTTATAATTTTACTTGTTTTAGCAGATAATGTAACGGTGAACCCAAAATGAAAACCTCTCTTTT
>NZ_RSEJ01000279.1 GCF_009910675.1 Photobacterium alginatilyticum
CTGGGCTTAACGCAAGTTAGTACGTCCTTCATCGCCTCTGACTGCCAAGGCATCCACCGTGTACGCTTAGTCACTTAACCATACAACCCCAAGAGGTTTCGTATGTTCAAACAACCAAGGTTTACGTCACCTACATTCGATCAAGAAAAGTAAGGACATTGGTTTTTCGCCGGACTCTTCTTTTATTTTCACTTTTGAAAAAGTGAAGACAAAAGTACAAGACACTTGAATGTGTATTGCTTGAGAACTCGTTTCATCTTTCGATGAAACATTTTAATTCAATTGTAAAAATTGAATTTACTAGTCAGCTTTCCAGATTGTTAAAGAGCAAACGCTAAAAGCGTTAATCAATAACCGAAGTCATTCATTAGCGCTTTTGCTATTTCTAAAACTATTTTACCAAGCAATCTGTGTGGACACTGCATCAAACAAGCAGTCT
>NZ_RSEJ01000280.1 GCF_009910675.1 Photobacterium alginatilyticum
GAAAAAGAGTACACACACACACACACAAGCATTCATCGGGATGCTCCTATCACTTGCATACGTCTGGATGCGAGGATTTTGGCTAATTAGTCATACAAGACAAATACGCATTCTACTGGATGCTCCCCCTAACTTGAACACAACTGGGTACAAGTATTTCATATTCCRAGAACGAATACGAGCATGCGTCTGGATGCTTCATTTWCTAGCACWCATYTGGGTKTAGTAAAATCTTAACATGGAATAGGAYAAGCATTYGACAKGATGCTTTTACACTTCATATGTGAAGAKTTATTTCGGCGAKAAATGCYTAATAGCATAATCTAGTCATGTTTCTCTTGATCGATAACARCAACWTSTCCTCAATATGACAAGTGCTTCAAKATCGTGAGACARTACWCATGKACTTCWTAWGTGGCTAATACAAGCTCGAAGCCA
>NZ_RSEJ01000042.1 GCF_009910675.1 Photobacterium alginatilyticum
TAGGCTAGGCGCCGATTTGAAGATCTAGTGGCTCTAAATCAATAATCGGTAACAACGCATAGAAGCCAAGTAAACTCGCCCTTTGGGAGTGAGCCAGCGAACTCATTTCTGTGTCAAATAACGTTGAAAGGGGCTACCATTCCTACCGTTATTTTCCTTGACCTGAGCCCGCTGGCCTCACTCTGAATCCTGCATCTTGAGGTAGCTTGGGTATACTAGGCAATAAGCTGTTGATGAATACGCCCGCCATCGTGTAATTCCACGGTGGCCAAAGCGCCATTTATCAACGTCAGATTTGGCGGCACATGACCGATATCCAAATCAATCATCACGGGGATCCCTAAATCTGCAAGGTGCCTTTCCAATACCTCGTAGTAAGTCAGATCGTCCTCATTGTCTGAATCGACAACCGCGCACCTGCCCAGCAGTAACCCGTTAATGCAGGAAAAGACACCGCGAAACTTCATATTCAGTATCGTTCTGGCTAAATCGACCGGTGACATTTCAACATTTTCCAAAAATAGCACCAGCCCTTCAGGATACTGGCGCGACAAGCTATCAAGATCCAAATAGTCAGTACCGAACAGATGAAACAAAGTGTCCCAGCAACCGCCGATCAACCGGCCCTGAATGGCGTTCCCCTTTTCAGGCTTAACCAGCCATCTCCAATGAGTGGGGATCTCCGGCTGCAGCACCGCTTCTGGATCCTCAGCAATATTTGGCCATGACCGGGTGTGCTTGGCTGACGCGGATTGCGAAAAATGTTCACCATACGGCGTTGATAGACAAGCCAACGTACCAGCAGTCAGTAATTCTGTGGCATTGCTCGTTAAGTCCATCAGGTTTGAGCAATGTGCCGAAGCCCAACCTAACTTGCTGAATAGAACGGCCGTTATGGTACTCACATCTGAAAAACCCAACACCCACTTAGGCTTTGCCTTTGTCAGGGCATCAAAATCGAGCAGCGGCAACAGCTCCATCGCCAACTCTCCGCCCCATGGCGGAACTATGGCATCGATATCATCATTCAAGAGGAATGACATCAGTTCATCGGCACGCTGCTGGGCAGGTGCACTAACGTGTTTTTGCTGCCCTCTTAAACACTCGCCTTCAACGATGTTGAAGCCTTGCGATTTAAAATACGCCAGTACACATTGATACCTGGCTTCATGCTCTGTGGCGATTCCCGTAGAGAAAGCGGTTATCGCTATCGTACTGCCTCTCTTCAGTGGTTCTGGATATTTCATGCTTCGCTCACCTCTCGTTTCCAATAAGAACAATTAAGCATATGGAATCCAGGCGTTCAATAGAGAAAAGCAACAAAAACCTTATAATTTATTGGCATAGATAACAGCAAACGTAGTGCAATCGCGTATTACGGGGATATTTACTTTTCTGAAAAAAAACACTCCCGTTAAATTCGGTGAATTAAAAACGATAAAGCAACCCAGCATTTAACAGGCTGACAGAGGAATCATAAAAGTTAACATCGCTATCTTCATCGAACCATACCACCCCGGCATTAGCCAGCCATCCCTTCCAGCCGAACGGCTGGGCATAAAAGGCGGTGAAACTGACACCGAACCGGTCACCATCAGCTTTGGTATCAAAGACAGGGTTTTCCTCATTAAACTCGATAAAGCCGAAAGAAGCGTTAGTGACAAACCGCCAGCGATTATCCATCCTATAGATGTAATTCACGCTAAAAGACATACCGTCATAGGCCATGGCATTACCGTCACTGTCCTGCTCGAAATAGGCAACGGCCGGTGTCACGATATGTTTCATTCTGTCATACGAAACAGTGTACTGCGCAGTGAAACGGCTACTGTCGCCATTACGGTTCAATAAGGCTAGCTCAGCGTCCGATAATCCCAGAGATTCACCGCTGCGTTCCCTGTCGATATCAACTTCACGGGCGGAGTAGCGGAGCTCCAGCCCCGTACCATAAATGTTATCCCAGATCAGTCGATAGCCGTCACTGGTACGGTCGGTTTTAGAACGATCGCTACCGGTCAGAAACGGGTCTTCCCACACTTCTGTTGGAAGGGGCGTTTGCAGAAAGCTGGCGCCGATAATGCCAGCTTTTCCTATCTCCTGGCGAATACCGGCACGGGCGGAAAAATCAAACCGGATATAATCTTCCAACTGATTACCAAAGAAAATCTGAGTACGAGTATCGGCAAAGGTATAGGCAAGCTCCAAGCCAACGACAGGTATACCCACGGTTCTGGTATCAGCCGTCTGGTCAAGCGAATCAAGCGTCGCGTTACCAATGTTGGCACTGCCGAATTTTGCTAGCGAATTAGATTCAACACTAGTTACCCCGGCGCCAATATTCACAAAGCCACTGACTCCACTTTCTTTGGGGATAGGCTCTATAGCAAAAGCCGAAGGGCTCACCATAATGCCGAGAGCAAGCAGGCTAACGTATCGCATTGACAAATTCCTAGACAATTATTTGTTCAAAATTTAGGCGAGCGTTTCCCTTATGTAAAACCATTCGAATATTACTTTTGCGAAAATAATTAACTAAACAGGAAGCTCAAAGCTGCGAATCATCAACTCGGAGAGACCTGCTAAGCTTAAGCAGCTTTGCGACCCATTATGCTAACCTGATGAGCGAGTAGAGTAATATGAGCCAAGCCACATTATCCCAGAAGCTGCTATTCTTGGTGGTTGCAGTAATCACCGCCGCTTTTTCTATCTTTTCGGCTGTATTGATGACAGAGCCCGGACAAAGCCTGAACCTGCCACGCAGCTGGGTAGTGACCTACTTTCAATATCGATGGTTTTTCATCGGACTGAATGTTTTCTTACTCGCCTACCTTTGGTATTTACATGTCGTCCTTGAAGTCTGGTCCCGATTCTGGATGGGGTTGGCCAGTATTGGGGTGATTATCTGTATTATTGCCGCCAACTTTCTGCTTTCCGCATTTTTTCCGTCATATAATACGACGCCAATTACGTCTCGATCACCGAAGCCGATCAAATCTTAGATGACAACGATGTTATCTACGCTGTTGAAATCAACGGCGAGGTACGGGGCTACCCGCGTTCGCACCTTGAAGTGCCACATATTGCTGGCGATAACATTGGTGGCAAGGATGTCGTCATGACATTTTGCGCCCTCAGTAATCTGCCAGTCGTGATTGAACAGGACATAGGTTTTGGCCAGTCCGATTTAGGTATCCTGATCCAGACTCACAACAATCTGGTTATGGTTGATCGCAACTCCGGCGAGCTTATTCAGCAGATAACACGAGCGCCGGAGTTTTCCGAGGCCGAAGTTGTCTCCCACCCTAATACAATGACGACCTGGAAAAGCTTTAAAGAGCTATACCCACAAGCCACTGTATTTATTTATGAGTTCAACCGGGTGCTCGACTCCCTATTGCTTGCCTTATTTGAAGGCCCGATGGAGAAACAATTTAGCAATGAACATGGGGCGATTTTCCCGACGCTGGATATGAATGATGACCGTTTGCCGTCCAAAGAGCAGGTCTGGGGGTTTGATTTTGGCGATATTCAGGCTGCCTTTACCCGCACTTTTGCTCAAAATAATCCGATCTACCAATTTGAGCTAAACGGACACCCGCTAGTGCTGGTTTACGATGAGGCACACGACATCGTTAATCTTTTTGACGGGATTCTTAACGGTACAAAGGCCGAATTCGAATCTATTAATTTCCGAGGCGAAACGGATAACGGAAAACTCAGCCAACTGCCTCTGCATAATGGGGTTTTCTGGATGGTATGGTCGCACTGGTACCCTGAAACTCAGGTGTTCAACTAAAATGCAAAAAGCTTTCTTGTTCTTATTATTGGCCGCATCTGCCAGCAGCCATGCTACGGCACCGGTTTTCAGCCGCCTGTTTGCTGCGGCTGACAGTGCCGAGACAGCTTATAATAACCCGGCTGGTATGACTCGGCTGCAGAGCAACGAACTATCACTGTCCGGGCACTTAATTAAATATCTAGGGGAGTTCGAGATTGATCAGAGTGTTACAACCGTCAGCGGCGGCGCACCTGATAGCGGCGATCCTATCCTTATTCCGGCGATGTACTATGTCCGCGTTATCAATGATGACTGGCGGGCGGGCTTTTCCCTGACGATCCCTACCGGTTTTGGCTCCAGCAGCGACGGAGACTGGGCCGGGCGCTATTACAGTACGGAATCCAGCCTCATACTCGTTAGCGCAAACCCCAGCGTTGCCTATAAGGTAAATGACAGGCTGTCACTCGGTGCCGGGTTAGGCTTCAATTACACAACTTCGGAGATCTCAACGGCTGTTGCGAATAGCGATCCCAACTTATCTGACGGTACGTTAGACGTCGAATCCGATGGACTTGGCATCGCAGTCGTTGTCAGTAGCCTCATAGAACTCTCACCAAGCACCCGAATAGGTATTAACTATCGCAGTGAGTCTGAAGCCAGTACCGATCCCGATATCGATATTAAGGGCACAGGTATCGCACCGGAAGAGCTAGAAAAGCTAAAAGCAGCCATCAGCAGCCTTGAGATCGCCAGCAAGGTCCCACAGCAGTTTCAGTTCGGTATTTATCACCAACTCGACAACCAATGGGAGCTTACCTTTGATGCCGTGTGGATCGACTTCTCCGAATTTGGCGTGACAGAAATCAGTATTGTTGGCAATGACATTGATGCGCCTGATGATCTTTACGAAGACTTCTGGGCCTTCTCTGCCGGCCTGGCTTTTCCTATCTCACCAACACTGACCGGCAGGGTCGGCGCGTTGTACGCCCAACAGGCCATATCAGATGAAAACCGAAGCTTTTCTTTTGCCCTTGACCGCATTTACGGCATCGGCGCAGGCATTCAGCATCAGCGCAGCAACGGCGATAAAGTTGATGTGAACCTCAACCTGTTCGATAGCGGCAGCGCGCCTATCGATACCGGCGACGATCCAGTCCGAGGCCGCATCGCCGGTGAGTATAAAGACCACTATGCGCTGGGGTTAGAGTTCACTTATCACTGGAAATAATCGCCCCAGACAGAACACCAACTAAAAAGCCAAAGAAAGAGTAACGGTCAACCGTTGGCGCGTCATGCTTCACGATTCCTTAACTGCTTTTGATACATAACCTGATTATTCACCACTGGAATAATTTGCAGCCAAGTCACAACTACAAGTGCAACCAGTTGCAAATAAGCTACACTCACCCAAGCCATTTGGAAGCGTCCAACAAACTTTACTAGCTTGATAGATAAAGTTGCGCGCGCTTCATATTCGGCAACTTTTTATGCACCTCTCATTACAAAATATATCGATGCCCTGAGTCGAACCACTCAGCGAGCACCGGGTTGGTCAGGTTGATACACATAAAAAGGACAAATAATGAATAACTCACTCATGGTTGGCTACCTTCAGAGCTGGTCTTCTAATGTCACTTTTACTCAGGCAGCCGAGCGTGGCTACAATGCAATTGTATTAGCATTCGGAGAAATAGACGGTTCGACCGTCAATATTTACGATGGTTTTTTTGCAGCTGCACACACGCCGGAACTACTCAAACAAGACATCAGCAATGCCAAGGAAAAAGGCGCAAAACAAATTCTGTTATCAGTCGGCGGCGCCAATAATACCTATAACCCGGGAGGGGTCCCCGTCAGCGAGCTGGCAGGCAATATCGTCTGCTTCCTCAATGAATATGGCTTCACCGGGATCGACTTCGATCTTGAAATAGAAGGCGACGGCGCTTACCTCGACGAATTATGCCAGGCGCTTAAAAGTATTGAGCCCGCATTGATCATTACCGCTGCCCCGCAGCTTAACCAGGGCGCACACGAAACGGATCTTATTCTGGTTTCAAGCGGCAATTGCCGTATGTATGATCAGGCCGTCAACAATCACCGCTTCGACTACCTGTTTATTCAGGCTTATAACAACCCTTGGCCCATTATAAACAATACCCAGGAAACGGATGTCGAATTTATCTCCAACAGCTTTATTAACCTGACAACTACGATCCCTAACAGTACCAAGATAGTGATCGGAGAGCCGGCAGACAGGCAAGCCGCAGGCACCAGTATCTTTACCGTTGCGGACGTCCCTGACAATATCTACCAGCTTATTCACGACCAATACGAAACAAACTATTCCAACCCGCAATTTGGCGGTGCCATGGTATGGAGCATTAACCTGGATGCCCAAAATGGCTACCAGTTTGTTAATGCCCTGAAAGGACTATTAGATTCATAGCGAATTGATAAAAAGCCCTCACAAACTATCGAAAAACCAAGCCATAATAGCCATCAGGATAGGACAGTCCTATCCTGATTCTCAGTTTATTCCACTAATAATCAAACCATCCGTACATCACCTAGTGTCAGTGATGTACGGATGGTTAGCAAAAGCTCTTGTGACATTCGTCATTCCAAGCAGCGGGAGTTACTCATCGACGACTTCATGCAGATAGCCAGTGTCGCCGATCAGCTCGCAGGTTACGATGCAACGCAATGATTCATATTGCCCAGCATGGCTTCGACCGCAATGTGATCGAAACCAAAGACCTATCCCAATTCTGATCTATCGGTATGTCTAATTCCTAACGATTTGACATACTTTTTTACATTAAAAACACCGTTCAATTCATACAGGATGCATTCAGAAAACGATTGCTAATCTTAGCCCCATACCAGAACAACACTAACTCAGTTTATAAAAGGGCATGGCAATGAACACTTTCGTACAAACCTCAATCGCTTCCGTCTTAGGCCTGACACTACTTACTGGCTGTGTTAACCCCGGTGAAGATGATCCCAATGCGTCGACCAAACAAGGGGCTGCTGGCGGCGCTTTATTGGGACTGACGCTTGGTGCATTAACAGGTGATGCTGAGCTTGCTATGAAAGGGGCCGTGGCCGGCGGTGTGGCTGGTGGCGTAGCTGGTGCTACCAACGATATCCAAAACAACCGTGAAAATATCCGTCACGACAGCCGCAATGATTCACTGTCTCAGATTGGCAATGGCGGCAGTGCCTCAAGTGCGCCGACGCAAAACTGGGAGCAGCTGGATAATTTTACCGGTGACTGGAATGTCAGCATCTGGAGCGGCGCAACAGAGCAGCCTGTAACGGCGACCGCCAAAGCAACCGGTTCATTGGCAAAAACCACCGAAGCCCAGATCCAAATTCAGGATCTTGCTATCGACAGCAATAAACAGCCTCTTCAATTAACAGCGAATTTTGCCTACACCCCAGAAGCAGGATACACGCTATCGGTTAACAGCAATATCAACAATATTCCGGTCCAGTTTGCCGGTGAACATCAACCAAGCATGAACCGCTATAACTACTATCCGACCTCAAATGATGTCAGTGTCATCCAAGGTGTCGACTCGTCAACTATCCGCCTTGAACTGGCCTTTGCTGGCCAAAATGTCTGGATGATTGATACCTATGTCCAGGTAAACGGCAAAGAAGAAAAAATCCAGACTTACCGATTCACCAAGTCATAACTCGTTACACTCTCCAGTAACACTTCTTGCGTTATATCGCCTTAGGCTCAGGGCGATATAACGCTTTTTTTCTTAGCAGCCGATGTAACATTAATAATGGAGCCCCCCGTTATCGAAAACTCATCTCTTTCACTACACCTTGGTAGTCAGCAAGAGTGGAATATTTAAACCCTTAACAAAAATGAAAGCAAATCATTACAAACAGCCACCACCTTCACAATGATTCGCCGCAAGTATATTTGTTTACAATGTGTTCGAATTATAAATTTCCGCAGTAATACTTAATACTCAGCATCTTAGATGATGCTATTTTTATGCATCTTTTTAGTGCTGACCTCTCAAACCAGAAACAAACCATTTACACCAATGGTTACAGAGTTGTACTAAGTTTGATACTATGCGTTACTCTTTTAGGTGGTAGATAAAGATCTGATGAATTTCAGCAGCAGGACACGTCAAAGCACAAGATGGGTAATTAGCCTTACCATCTTGGCTATTCTGCTGAGTAATTTTCTCTCTTCGGTTGTCATACTAAACCCGTCCCAATATCAGGGAAGTGGAAACTGGCTAACCGGCGAGAAAGTGCTGATCTGTACCAGCGAAGGGCTAAAGTGGATTAGCGTTGATTCACTACATCAACAAAATTCGGCTTTGTCGCAGCAACATGCTAGCCAGGGTGAACATGGTGATATCAAGTTTCACTGCCCTATCCTAAAACACCACCAGGCAACCGGCACTTTTCTTACCGGAGTTCTTTTTTTCCTACTTGCCGTTCTTTCACTGCATCAGAAATTCCGGCTGAACAACCGCAAATCGTTCTCACAGCGTATTTACTTCTCATACGCCCCCAAACATTCTCCGCCCAGTTTTGGCTCGCTCAATTAGCACACGGCAATTAAAGCCGTTAATTATCGAGGATTTGCTTGCCGATCTGCTTTAGGCAAGCAAGAGAAAAAAGGATGTCCGATGGCAAATTACTCAAAACAATGCCTCGACATAATAATGATTACGGAGAAAGTCATGAAAAAAATCATCAACATCATTTTGGGTAGCGCATTACTATTAAGCTGCTTTGCCAATGCACACGACTACAAAGGCGGCAACCTGCATATTGATCATCCTTGGTCGAAGCAGGTTCCACCAACGTCAGCCGTGGCTGCCGCTTTTTTTAATATCATGAACCATGGTGATGAAGGCGATACCCTGCTTCGTGCCGAGTCACCTATTGCAGGCAAGACAGAACTTCACGCTCATATCCATGAAGACGGCATGATGAAAATGCGTGAAGTCGAAAAAATTGATATCCCAGCCAATGGTTCGCGTACCCTAAAGCCAGGCAGCTATCACATTATGTTCTTCGATCTGCAAAAAGTACCGGCACTCGGCGATCGCTTCCCGCTGACGCTTCACTTTGCAAAAGCAGGGACCATTGAAGTCGATGTGGCCGTCGAAGAGGCAACATATAAGCCATCCGGTCAACAAAAAGATGAAATGAAAAGCGCACATGCCCATCACTAATCAAAATGATTTCTAGAGATTAGTCATCAAAAAACCGCTTGAGATTCCAAGCGGTTTTTTTGTACATCATTATTTTCTCAACAATGCTGGCTCTATAGTGCTCTGTTACCGGCCCCTGCATTCCCTCCTGGTATACCAAAATATAGAAAAATACCCCTTAAACTTAAGAGTGCATTTATCACAATGATTTCATTGAATTTTATTGCTTATCCCTTTTGGTGGATGTAAATTTCCGCTCGCAACACAACAATTGATAATACGAACTATTACATTAAAGGTAATTATGAGAAAAGCAGTAAAAGCACCATTACTGATTATCAGTTCGGTGCTGCTATCGGCAGCTCCAGTCAATGCAGATGAGCTAAACACAGTGGTCGAACAGACTATCATTGACGATATCCGCCTTGAGGGATACAGCAAAAAAAGCTACCAGGTCGTTCTTGAGAATAATGACCAGCTTTACCACCAGCCCTATGCCTTCCGTGGCAGCAAAATCCAAATGAAACTCCGGGTGGAATTGTTCCACAATGAAAACAACGGCAAAAAAGCAGCCCGGGTGATCACTTTAGGCAATGGCTTCGTTCCGGGCAAATCGGGCGTAAGACAGACTTATGATTCCCCGTTGCGGGCAAGATTTACCCAAACCTATCCGGTTAATTTCAGTTACGGCATTTATCAGGCAGGTGGCACCCCAATCTTTGGCGATGACTATTCGCCCCAAAATGAGACGGCTGATGTTTCGGTATCCAGCACCACGGTATCACCAACCATTGGCTTAAGTGTAAGTGGTTCGTCGGGTGAGAGCGGGTTTACACCGAGTGTCGGGCTTAATATCTCCAGCCAGCTTGGTGTGGCTTACACAACCCGGTTCTCCAGCAAAGATTACGTTACCTCAGTAGTTCCGAGAGTCGGAGGACAACGTGGTACGGGTGTAAATTGGACAACCTCACTGAGCCAGCTTTATACCCATGATTATCAGTATTACGGTAAATGGGCTGGTGTCTACCACTACACGGATTGCTATAACGAGAACTTAATCCCAGAGGAAAACTTCCCGCGCTTAATTTATGCTTATAAGCCGAAATTTCAGTTCGTATTCACCCCTGAAGAACTTAGCGATAACGACGGCCGTACAGAAATGGTTGTCCGTGCCGGCATGAAAGAAGTGGAAGAAGGATTCACCCGCGGGGCATGTACCTGGAGCGATTACGGCACCAAAACTCAACACACCGAGGCACAAGTCCGTTTCGTGATCGACTGGGACAAACTGACAGTCGGAACACTCTAACTATTATTCTGGACACGACTGGCCATGTGCTAGTCGTGTCATCACTAAACTTGGGTTATTGGAAAGCAGTTATAAGTTCTTGATCTCTTCTTTCAGCTGATACCCTTTATCCGTCACTATTTTCTCAAGCACATCAACGCGTTGTTGCAATGTCCGCAATTCATGGCGCAACTGCTGAACCTCACTGCTATTGCCTTCACTTTCGAGCTTTTTCATCTCAGTTCTATGTTTGAAATAACGCTGTAACCCTATAGAGGCAAAAACAATCGCCACTATTGCAACACCGGTAAATTCCATTTCATTGTCCTCTGGTAGTTTTCTGATTACATCAATGACTAGCAAACTTTACACCAAGATGATGGTAAATAAAATCAAACACTTACAGTGATTATTGCCACCTGTATTTATCAGTTAGCGAAGCCTGCCAACTAACCTTACGAATATCGCCAAGGTTAAGCTTTTCTGACTAACACATAGAAACTGCCTCCAATAAGCAATTGTGACTGGTAAAATGAATTATTCTCTTCAGCGTTAGGGCAAAAATGAATACTTGGAAACAGGCCCCTTTGGATCCCACCGTCGCTCAGTTTGTAGAGTGCTATTGGTTACTCGAGATCAACTATGGCGATAATGAAAGGCCGTCCCCCTTGCTGATCCCAAACCCAAGTTGCCACTTGGTAATAACGCCTCCAAAGACTATTCATCGTTATCAATACACAGATAAAGATGGAAGCAACCTGGTTCAGCGAACTGGTTCGCACATCATCATGCCTCCGACACGGGCTCTGACACTGCTAGATGATAAGCAGGTTCTGAGGCTCGGGGTAAAATTCCTCCCCGGTGCGCAGTACCAGCTATTTGGCCTAGAAGGCAAAGCAACGGTCAACCAGACATTTGATGATTTACCTGCCATCCATCCATTGCTGCAATCAAACGAACTCGAATCACTATTACAGTTTAAAACAGAACAACATCGAGTCATTGAAGCATTAGATGACTATTTTACCGCTATCATCAGGCAGACAAGCAAAGATCGCCACAGTTTGCTGACCATCCAGGCTTTGCAGATCTTGGCGCAACAACCAGCACTGGGTATCGAACATACGTTAGGGTGTTCAAGAAAAACGCTGGAGCGGTCATTTGCCAAAGTAACCGGGCTCACGCCCAAACAATACGAGCTGATGGTGCGGCTCGACAAATTACTGCTTTTTATTTACCAGCAACCCGAAGGCCAGCTTGATTGGGCCAGTATCGCCACACAGTTTGGCTTCAGCGATCAGCCACATCTGATCCGAATGCTCAAGAAAACAATCGGGGCAACACCCGGTGGATACCTCAATGCTAGGAACTTAATCATCGATATCTATGGTGACTTCGAATCGTCTTAAAATTGTCGTTTTTGTTCAATCTTTGCTATCGGGCCGACGCTAAGATACTGCAATCAACAGCGAAGAAGCTATTCAGGTATGCTTAGGAAAGAAAGGCAAAAGACAAGCATGAAAAATACAGAAAAATACCAATCACTGAAGCATGGCCATTCATGCCTGCTGAACGAAGCATTATCGATTCGGCTGATTCAGCAGAGTGATTTTGACGATATCGTTACAATGCTAGAAAACCCAACTGTCAACCAGTACCTGTTTTTTGCTCCGTCTCCGGTTGAAGTCTACGAGGCCTTTTTCACACCGATTATTGAAAATACCCAGCAAGCCATCGCAAACAATGAATGGCCGGACAGCCCAACATTTGTAATCCGGGACACCGAAGGGACTTACATGGGGATGCTCGGTATTACACCGGTAATGATGCTAACGGGCAATTACGAAGTCGGCCACCAGTTGCCGGAACACGCATGGGGACAAGGTATCGGCACGCTTGGCTGTCAGTTTGCAACGACACTGGCTTTTGAACAGCTCAGAGCACATAAAGTCTGCGCAGACTGCTACGCCGGTAACATTGGCTCGGCACGGGTACTTGAAAAAACAGGGTTCGTTCTGGAAGGGCGCCAGCAAGACTACTACCGCCTCGAGAACGGGTTTGACGACCGCCTGTGGTTTGGCATGACCCTTGATCAATTTAAAGCACAATACCCAAAACAACACCAAGGTTAATTCATCGATAGAAGCTTCACTATTGCCATAAGCAGCATTTTGAAATATTGATTGCTGCTTCTGGTTGCGCCACACTACCCCGAGTTTCTCACTCTGTTAGGCAATCTTGTTATGCGTCTCGACGATCTCAAACTCTTCACATCCGTCGTTCAGCTCGGTAGCTTTAGCGCCGCGGCAAACGCGCTGGATCTTCCCCGAGCCAATGTAAGCAGGCGGATCGGCGAGCTTGAGAAACACCTTAATGCCCAGTTGTTTTTCCGTACCACCCGCAAGCTGCGCCTTACCCAGCATGGCGAGGTTTACTACCAGGAACTGCTGAAAGTGGTTGAAGGGATCGAACGAGCCCAGGAAGCCATCGACAAACTGGACGACAGGCCTGTCGGCAAAGTCAAAATAGGGATCCTGCCCGACAGTGACGAAGCCATCCAGCCGATCCTGGCCGCCTTCCAGCAACAATACCCTGAGATTGAGCTGGATGTACGATTCAGCAGCAATAGCTACCATGACATCTATGAACAAGGACTAGATTTGGCCTTTCATATCGGGCAGCTTCAGGACTCAAGCTACATTGCTCGCCGAATCACCGCCCTCAGCCGATTTCTGCTCGCCAGCCCAGGTTATATCGAGCAGCATGGTATGCCGGAGAGTGTTGATGATATCGCCAACCATCGCTGTATCTGTTATCGCTGGCCAGACGGCAGCCTTGAAGATAGCTGGCATTTTACCGATAGCAACATCAAGGTATTTCCTAAACTCAGCAGTAACAGCACCAACTTTATCCGGCGCTCTATGATTGCCGGGCAGGGGCTTGGTTTTTTACCCTTACTACTGGCTGTCAGCGCATTGGAAAGCGGTGAGCTTGTTCAGGTATTGCCTGACTATCAATCTAAAAATGAAGAGCTGTGGTTGCTCTACCCGGACCGTCACGGCGTTAGCCGGGCTACTCGATTGCTCATCGATCACTTGCTTACCGAGATCCCCAAGATCCTCTAGCTTTGTCACAGGTATTAACCTAATGCCAACCTGACATCTGCGGCGAGACGCAAAGAAGTCGACTTATTGTCACGTTTTTCGTGACAGTATTTCGCACGCTTGCATGCATATCGCTAGCACACTAATCCCTACAATGGCTCCCAAATGACAGTGGGAGTCAATCATGAAACATTCATCACTCTTTCTTCTGGCCCCGTTAGCCGCTCTGGTGCTAACCGGTTGTACAGAAGCCCCGGCCAAGCTGGCCGACAAATCCCCTCGCCCGGTGCAGGTTATCGAGCTGGGAGCAAACAGCCAACAGGGTATTAAACGCTTCTCCGGTGTACTCGAAGCCGTCGACAGCGCCAATCTGTCGTTCAAGGTTCCCGGCACTATTGAACAAGTACTTGTCAGTACCGGTGACACGGTAACGAAAGGACAAGTTATCGCCCGGCTAGATCCCCATGACTATCAGGTAACGGTCATGGAACTGGAAGCTCGACTGGAAGAGGCCAAGGCCGCACAGGCATTGGCAGCCATTGAGCTCAAACGGGTTAAACAGGCTACAGGCGATAACGCAATCGCCGCGGTCAACCTTGACCGGGCGATGAGCGGGTACAAGCGCAGTAACGCAATGGTAAAAGTAGTGCAGCAAAACCTGCAAAAAGCCAAAGATGCCCTGAGCTATACCGAGCTAAAGGCTCCTTTCAACGGAGTTATCGGCAAGCGGTTCAACGAGCAGTTCGAACAGGCCGCCCCTGGTCTTCCGATGTTCACGCTACATCAACCTGAACAACTGCAGGCTGTGATTGATGTCCCGGAAAGCCTTGCCTCGCAGATCAGCCATGCCACCACAGCCACTGTGGGCTGGTATGGCGCAGAGCAGACGATACCCGCCCGGTTAACAGAAGCCAGTACCTTACCGGATCCGATCAAGCAAACCTACACCCTCACCTATTCACTGGAAAGCGCAGATATCAGTATGCTGCCGGGTAAAGCTGTAGAGCTGAACATTAGCTATGCGCAAGAGAAGAACAGCTACTGTGTGCCTTATTCTGCCGTTATCAATACCGATGACGGTACCGGCGTATTTGTGGTGAAAAATGGTAAGGCAGTCCTCAATCCAGTCGATATCCAGTCTGCTCAACGCAACAAGGCCTGTCTTTCCGGCAATCTTCAGTCCGGAGACAAATTAGTCATCGCTGGCGCCCATTACCTCAAACCCAACCAGCCTGTCGGCGCGACCCAAGTCGTTTCTGCAGTCCAATAGAGGTAATGCCAATGAATCTAGCCGAATTTGCTATTAAGCAACGAACCTTTGTCTCGTTCTTCTGTGTGCTGTGCATCATTGCCGGCACCCTCTCCTACTTCAAGCTGGGTAAGCTTGAAGATCCGTCGTTTACGGTCAAAAGTGCCGTCATTGTTACCTTGTACCCGGGGGCATCGGCCGCCGAAGTCGAAGAGCAGGTAACCGACAAAATTGAAACCAAGCTGCAGGAAATGGGGTCGCTGTGGAAACTGCGTTCGCTCTCCCGCCCGGGCAGCTCGATGATTTTCGTCGACCTGCAGGAAGCCACCAGCTCTAAAGCGCTTCCCCAGCAATGGGATTTGCTGCGCCGCAAAGTGGCTGATAGCAAGCTAACCCTACCGGCGACAGCCCAGATCAGCATAGTTCAAGATGAGTTTTCTGAAGTCTACGGCATGCTGTTTGCCGTCTCCGGTGACGGTGTCGAACCCAGCCAGCTGCGCCTGTACGCCAAAGAACTGCAACGACGCCTGAAAACCGTTGAAGGGATCAAAAAAATCGAACTGCATGGCGTGCGCAATCAGGTCGTCAACATTGATTTGCCGGATGAGCGACTGGCCGAGTACGGTCTTTCCTCTGCGCAGGTACTCAACCAGCTGGCCAGCCAAAACATGATCTATGATGCCGGTAGCTTCAAAGCCGGTATCGAACGGATCCGTATCGATCAGGGCAGCGAATTTACGTCGCTGGATGATATTCGCAACCTAACCATCAAAGGTGGCATCGGCGAGCTTGGCAGCGGCCTTATCCGCCTGGGCGATATCGCCAAAATTTCAATGGGCTACCAAACTCCGGCACTCTCTGAAAGCCGTTTCAACGGACTGGATGCCATTACTCTGGCAGTTAGCCCGGTTAATGGCATCAACGTTGTATCTCTGGGTGACTCGCTAAACGCGATTATCGCCGACTACCAGCAAGAGTTGCCTATCGGCGTCGACATCAACACCATTGCCTTTCAGCCGGAGGAAGTCGAGAAATCAATCAACAACTTCGTCACCAACCTGCTCGAAAGTGTCGCAATTGTAGTCGTGATCCTGTGGTTGTTCATGGGATTCAAGAGTGCACTGATCGTCGGTAGCAGCCTGCTGCTGACCATTCTGCTAACCCTGATCTACATGAAGCTCACCACTATCGATCTCCAGCGGGTTTCACTGGGTACCTTTATTCTTGCACTGGGTATGTTGGTCGATAACGCTATCGTGGTGACCGACATGATCATTGCCAAGCTGAATAAAGGGGTTGAACGTCTTAAAGCCTGCCGGGAAACCATTCAGGAAACGGCCATTCCGCTGCTGGGGGCAACCGTAATCGCTATCATGGGTGCGACCCCGGTATTGTTCTCGCAGACAGACTCCGCCGAGTTTGCCGTCTCGGTATTCTGGGTCATGTGTTCATCACTGTTGCTTTCGTGGCTGGTCGCCATGACTGTCACCCCGTTAATGTGCTGGCTTTGGATCAAACCGAAACCATCAAACGCTGATACTAATACAGACGCCAAACCATCCCTCTACTACCGAGCGGTAAGCTTTACAGTAAGCAGCCCGCTCAAGACCCTTACGCTTCTGATACCGTTGCTGGCCATCACGGCCTTTGTTGTGCCCCAAATATCGGTGAACTTCATGCCAAGCTCAGATCGGGCTATGGTCTTCCTTGACTACTGGCTACCAAACGGTGCCCAGATTGAGCAAACCTCCAAGGACATGAAGAAAATTGAAAAGTGGCTACTGACTCAACCAGAGGTCTCGAACATCTCGACCTTTGTCGGTGCCAGCGCCCCGCGCTTCTCGGTGACCGTCGAGCCGGAACCTTTTGATGCAAGCTACGGACAAATTCTGATCAACACCCGGGACTATGACTCAATTGTCGATCTGGTCGAACGTGGTGACCAATGGCTGAAGGCTGAGTTTCCGCATGCCGAACCACGCTTCCGTCCGTTGAAGCTGGCCACCAAGGATAAGTACAGTATCGAGGCTCGCTTCATCGGACCGGATCCTGATGTCCTGCACCAGCTATCACAGCAAGCGCAGACGGTACTGGCTGCTAACCCGCATACCAAGTACATCCGTGATGACTGGCGTCAGCAAAGTAAGGTTCTGGTTCCTGTTATGAATCAGGAGCAGGCCCGCCGTGCCGGTATCAACCGTACCGATGTTGCCCTGGCAATCAAGCGCGCTACCGATGGCGTCACGCTAAGCCAACTTCATCAGGGTGATGAGCTGATACCGATTAAACTGCGCAGCGCTGCTGCAGATATTGATTCTCTGGAGACCCTGCCAGTGCGCTCCTTGCTTGGCCTGCACAGCGTACCACTCGGTCAGGTTGTTGACGGTTTTGAGCTAAAAACAGAAGAAAGCATGATCTGGCGTCGAAATCGCCTACCTGCGATTACGGTTCAGGCCGATGTCCATGGTGAAACGGCCTCGGAAGTACGTCTGCAGGTTGCCGAAGCCATCGAAGCCATCGAACTGCCATATGGTTACCAGTTCGAATGGGGCGGCGAATACTATGACGAACATCGCTCGGTGGTCGACACCTTCATGCAGCTACCGAAAGCTGTACTGATCATGGTGATCATACTGGTTGCCCTGTTCAACGGGTTCAAGCAGCCGATCATTATTATGACAACCGTTCCGTTGGCGGCTACCGGCGCCAGTTGGTTCCTGCTGCTGGTCGACAAACCGTTCGGCTTCATGGCTCTGATCGGCGCTATTGCCCTGTCAGGCATGATCATCAAAAACGGTATCGTGCTGATGGATCAGATAGAGCTGGAACGGTCCAACGGCCGACCGCTGGAGGAAGCGATCACCCAGGCCACCCTTAACCGCACCATGGCCATTTCAATGGGGGCATTGACCACGGCACTGGGGATGATCCCGCTGCTTTCCGATCGTTTGTTTGACCAAATGGCAGCCACCATCATCGGCGGCCTTGCAGCAGCCACCGTGTTGTCATTGTTTGTCATGCCGGCACTGTATCGCCTGTTCTACCGTTCCGAGTCAACCCAACACATTAAGGAGCTAAGCAATGAAACTGCATAAACTCTCCCTCATCGCTGCTGCTCTTGTACTTTCAGGCTGTGCCACCGGGCCGGACTACCAGCAGCCGGAGCAAACACTCGATACTGAGTACCTTTTTCAGCAAACGGCAGGCACCAGCCAGCAGGCTATATTGGCAAATACCAGTCCTTGGTGGTATCAGTTCAACGACACCATGCTGAACCAGCTGGTCGCCGATGCCCAGCATCAAAACATTCCGCTAAAAATCGCAGCCGAACGCATCAAGGCAGCTCAGGCTTACCAAAATGTGGTGGAGTCATTCAAGGTGCCGACAGTCAGCCTGGGAGCCGGATTCTCATCGCTAGGACTCAGTGAGAATGATCCTCTGCTCGGGCCGGTCGTTTCATCCAACAACCCGCTCGGCACTGCGCTGGTCGACTCCAACCAGGAAGCCTTCCATGCCGGTGCTACCATCGCCTGGGAGATGGATCTGTTCGGTCGCATAGACAAACAGGCCCAGGCTGCCGCGATCCGTAAAGAGCAGGCCGATATATTCCGCGAAGGGCTGACGACGATGATCACCTCAGACGTCATCCATAACTACCTGCAAATGCGCGGTGCTCAGGCACGAAAGGCGATTGCCACAGACATGGTTCGCGATCAGGAAGAAACACTAGTGCTGATCCAAAAGATGCTCAGAAGCGGCTACGGCTCCGAGCTGGATCTTGCCCGGGCCAAAGCCATGCTGGCTGCAACAAAGTCCGTGCTCCCCCAGTTGCAGACCGCCGAGAGTGTCCACCAGCAAAGGTTGGCTATCTTATTGGGCGAAACACCTGCAGGGATGAAGGCCCGTCTCAGCCAAAGCCAGCTGCTCTCAGCCTCTCAGCCAGTTCCTGAGCTTAGCGGGATCATTCCAACCGGCCTGCCTTCCGATTTGCTTCAGCGCAGACCTGATATTCGGATAGCCGAACGGGAAATGGCTGCAGTTAATGCCGAGCTCGGTGCAGCAATCGCCAACCAGTATCCAAAGTTCTACCTCACCGGCGCACCGGGCCTGCTTGCCAAGGATTTTGACGATCTGTTCAGCAGTGATTCGGCAACCTGGATAGCCAATATCGGCGTGAGCTGGAACCTGTTTGATGGCGGGCGCAGTGAGGCCCTTATCGATATTCAGGAAGCGCGCTTTAAAAGCAGCGCCCTGTCTTACCAACACGCCGTTAACGGGGCCATAGGCGAGGTGGAAACCCTGCTAAACGGCTATGGGAACAGCCAGCAGTATCAGACCTTGGTACTGGAATCTAAAACCGAAACGGATAAAGCCGTCAAGAAAGCCAAGTCGCTGTATGCTGCAGGGTTGGTTGACTACCTAACGGTACTGGATGCCCAACGCCAGCAGCATATTATGGCTGATCGGGTCATTGCAGCGAAACTGCAGACAGCCAATTTGGCTACCGGTCTTAACAAGGCGTTGGGAGGCGACTGGGAACTGCAGTAACTTCCAGCCACACCGCATTACTCCATACGGCCTTCAGCCGCTAACAACAGAAAGACTCCCACACTCTCTGTTGGCTGAATGGCCGTATTTTTTATGCTCGTGCTTCATCTAAAATCCTGTATAACCGGCTGGCTAGTACCCGGGCATCAAAAGCCTGATAGAACTCGTCACTGGAGCGATACACCTGTTGCGGGTGTTGCTGCCATTGTTGGTACATTGCATGTAGCTGCTGCTGATAGGCTGCCGGATCCCCGGTACTCACTTCATAGAGTTGTCCGGCATATCGTCGCAGAAAGCTCAGTGTTTCTCCCTCTGGCAGTTCGGCCAGTATTGGCCTACCACTGGCAACATAATCTATCGCCTTGGCAGCCAGGTGAGTATCTTTCTTACCGCGATCCGGCGGGCCATTTTGAATAAACAAGGCATCACACTGACTCAGCGCCCCTCTGACCTGCTCTTTATCTACCGGTCCAGTCATGACTACTGATTCAGTAAGGCCATAATCGTCGACCAGTCTGGAAAATCCCGGCTGGTAATGACCAATATTGATAAACCGAACTGGAAACGAAACCTTAGCCAGCTGGCTCAAAATCCCTTTTGCCGAGCGACGGAAGCTATCCCAGGTTCCGCAGTAACCGAGAGTAAACGACGCATGTTTTTCGGAAGCATGATCAAGAGTAAAATCATAACTATGAGGTATCCAGACAACCTTGTCTTTCCCGGCCAGACGTTGATAGGCGATCCAGTCTGATTGCGAGGTGACAACCAGCCTGGTTGCCTGCCTCAATGCAGACTTTTCCCAGCGCGATATGCATCCTTTGGCAAAATAACTGGCACGCGACCAGCCATCTCGAAAATCCAGCACCAGTGGCAAGTCGAACCATCGCGACAGATAGTAACCAACCATTGCACTGCTAAACGGCGGACAACTCACCATAATGACATCTGGCCGATTAGATATAATTTGCCGGCAGCATTGCAATAAGCTCGGAATGATCCAGCCCCAGCGCATATCCTGCTCCCGACGCCATAACCACTCAATGTTCCATGAAGCCACGGCCTGGTTAGTAATCAGAGTGTCATGCTGCCAACAGTTCTGCTTTTCCCTTTTCCCATATCGTAGTGTGTCTTGCTCTCTCACCAGCTGGATCTCACAACCCGCCCGGGCGAGATATTGAGCAAAACACAAGCTTCGATTTGCACTGGCATGCAAATGCGGTGGCGAGAAATAGCTCAGATACAGGATTTTCATCCTCGGCAACCTTGGACTAACCCAATGTCACAAACCTGACAGACCGTTTTCATTCTACGGCTCACGCAATGGAAACTGTTATCAGTATAGTGATATTAGGCTTATGCCAATGACTTGTAGCGAGCCATTCTCTGAAATTAGACGTTTACCACAAGCTGCCTGATACCGTGAAATACACTTCGTCTTTACCCAGATTGCTATCAAGTCCATGGGCATAACCCAGCGTCATCGGCAATGTCAGGTTGTAGCCTAGCTCAACCTCAATCGTAATTTGCGCGCCGACACCGGTTAGCTGCTTGTGATCGTCCCCGGAATCCCAGGCAGCCCCAGAATCGACAAAAACCGAGCCTGACACATCACCGACACCCACCGGATACAACGACCAGTTACGCTCAATTCGTCCAAGCCAGGTTTCCAGCTCCAACCTTTGAGTCGCATAGCGTTGACCTCGCTGGACGGAATCATCGTACCCCCGCAATGCTTGCGTATCGCGGCCAAACAGGCGGGATTCCTCGAATAAGTCTTTCCCGCCAAGACGGAAACGCTTGGCATCATCGTCAGCATAGCCGCCCCCCAACCTTGCCGTCAGGGTCGTTCTTCCCGGCAGGTCCCAGGTTCCCTTCCATTGGGCCTGATACTTCTGACCATCATAGTCGCTGTCAAACAAGGCGTTAGTTTCAGCCACCACATCCAGGTAATGCCCCCAGCCGATACCCGGAACATTGAGGTATGCTTCGCGGTTATCAAATGTTACTGCCAGCCCCGCCAGCGTTTCGTTGGTTTCCCTGAACGCAATCATGCTGGCAAAGTCAGGTTGGGATACAAGGCTCTCTTTATCAAGCACCCCGCCGGCATGCAGGCTGAGCTGATCTTCAAAAGCCGTTACGATGTGATTACGTTGCAACACAAAATAGTCATCACGGGTAATCCGGTAGTCACTGCGGCCCTCAAAGGTCATCTTGTCGTAATCATGACTACTGCTTAATACGGCCATCCAGCGGTTGTCATACTGATACACAAGATTGGCATCAACCAGCTCGTTATCGAAATCCCATGTTGCCGCCAGCTGGTAGTTATGGCGTCCCAGGGCATCTGAGCCAAAGGTCAGTGCGCCAATCTGGGTTCTGGCGTCATCTATGTATACAAGCGGCAACCAATTATGTGGTCTGAGTGTTGACCATGGGCTATAGGCTTCAGGCTCGCCCTTTTCGACCACCTGCTCAACGACCGGCGGGTAGTCATAGCGGCCCTGCAGAGTTTCAATAGGCTGAGTCGAGAGTACGCGAGGGGTCGGCAAATAACGCAACTGGTATCCTTCTGTCTCATAGGCCTGATAAACCAGCCCGGTGCCAGGCTGCCAGACAGGCCGTAGCGCACCGCCGAGCTCACGCGTCCACTGTTCAACTTCACCACGGCTTTGATCAAGCACATAAACATCAAACACACCTTCATAATCGGCGCTATACAGAATACGGCCATCAGGGAGATAGCTCGGACTGCTTTCAGCCGCTTTGGTATCTGTTATCGGTTGCCATGTCTTGCTATCAAGGCTCAGCATCTCTAGGTTCCAGCCTTGCCGAGGTCGTTTCACCGCCGCCACCAGATCATTGCCTGTCGGCGAGATGTCGAAAGTCCCTAGCACCGTTTCCGAATCACCGCGCCAAATACGAACTGGCGCCTGGGCCTGATCAATAGACTGGGCATCCACCAACCACAGTTCGCTGACACCCGCTACCTTACGACTGGCGATAAGCTGTTTGCCATCAGGCATCCAGCGTACATGACGAAAACGCTGGCGCTCGGTCAGTTGCTGCCACTGGCCATCACGATATAGGAACAAATCGTTGTAGCTTCTGCCATCGGCATAATGAACAAGACGTGAAGCAGCCAGCCCAGACTGAGGATGCGATGACATTGCGGTAATATCCTTGCTGGCCGTTAACGATGTCCACTCACCATTTTCCGGATCAAGCGTTGCTATCTCCGGACGGTCCTCCCCATTGTTGTGATTGACCAGCAGGCCGCTTTGGCTATGTGCCACCACCTGAAGATACGGCGTTGGCTGCAGCTCCTTACCTGTTTCTTTACCAACTTCTTTACCAGACACGGAATGCTGCTTTAGCTGGGCCAGTTGAGGGGCAAACTCCTTCTCCAGGTAGGCCTGAAAATCTAGCCATAACGCGTTAAAGTCTTTGCCAAATGACTGTCTGGCCGTGCGGTTGAGCAAGAAATACGGGATGATCCGGCGACTATAGCCTGTCAGAAAGGCCTGAACCTTCTGTTCGCCATAAGTCTCTGACAGGTATTGAATAAAGTAAGCACCATAAAGATATTGGTATCCCAGCGGCCACTCTCTGTTAGCCACCGCAACCTGTTCCAAATCTTTAAGTTCACCGCTGGCCACCTCCATACGCATCTTCATGGCATATTGGCTGCTCTGAAGCCGTCCGTATCCCAGCTCCTCATTGGTTTCCAGATACACTGCCAGGCCTTCAAGCAACAAAGAAGGGGTTAAGGCATGGGGAAAGAAAAAAGCCTGGCGGCCAAATACATCCTGCAGCACTTTAGGAACCCCGGTGGCTAGCTCCATGTGCATAATGTGGGCGTATTCATGACGGATCAGCAAATGAAGCCAATCATCACTGGTGGCCAGATCACCGCCGTCCTCTGGTGGGCTCATAAACAGGCGGATCTGGGCGAAAGGTAACGGGGTGGCCCAGCCATTCGAAAAATCAAAATCATCAACCAGTACAATTTCAGTTCTGGCTTGCGGTGCAGACTGAAAAAACGGCAGTTGCTCCCGGCGTACCCGCTCGGCAATATCGAGTACCCTGGCGGCACTTTGTTCATGACCCTCAACAAAATGCACCGAAAAATGCGCAGATTGCTGGCTTAACCACTCTTTTCCTGCTTCATCCCACCCGACGGGGGCCGCTGCTGCAGTCGTCGATAGGCTCGCGCTAACCATTATCCCTAATAGCGTGCGTTTCAATATTTTCCCTAACATCTTCTTCAACCTTGATTATTATTTCGGCACACTACCAACTGTCTGGCGTAAATAAGTACCCTTTGCTTCTGACGGTAATGATTTTCCTTGGGAACGACGGCGTATCACCAAGCTTTTTGCGCAATGTCACGACCTTGTTATCAATAGTACGATCTATACCATCGTAATCTATGCCCCGGATAGTCTTGACCAAAAACTCGCGAGATAGCACCTCATCCGATCGCGAGGCCAACAACCACAGCAAGTCAAACTCAGATCCGGTCAATGCCACCATCTCGGTTCCCAACATACAACATTTGCGTGCATTGTTTAGCTTCAGAGATCCACAAACAAGCTGATCATTACAAATGTCAACTTTCTTTCGCCCCGTTGCGCTTTTCTCTGGTTTATCAAGCCGCTTACAGCGCATAAGAGCCCGGATCCGAGCCAGCAGCACCCGGAGTGAAACTGGCTTTTGAATAAAATCATCCGCGCCAATTTCCAGGGCTGCCACATGTTCGATGTCATCTTCAAAAGGGGTTAACAACAAAATTTTACTCGATACATGCGGCCTGATCTGACGACAAAGCCCCAAACTGTCACATCCGGGGTTGGCAAGACCAATAATAACGATCTCGGGTTGCAAAGCTTTGACCAACTCGGCTGCCGATGGCTCGGTCGAAAGAACCACTTCGTACCCGTGCTGAGTGAAGTAGCTTTCTTGCTGGGTTCTAAAGCTAAAGTCATCTTCCACTAATACTATTTTCATCATTCGATCTTACATCTAGCATTAATTGTACAACGTTCAATATTGACGCATATCTTACTTAAAATCATTAAGTTGTAAATCTTAAGAGCAAAAAACAGTTAAGTAGACGCATGCTACCATGGCATTTTTAATCATTGACCGTATGATAACCACCTGAACAGGACGTAACAAAATTGCAACAGAGGAACGCAAAATGAACTTTGATAAATCGGCTAACAACACAGCCCCCTATCTAGTGCTAGCTGCTTTGTCAGCCGTATTTATGGGCACTATCGGTACCATTGCCGTTTATGCGAACCTCAGCTCAGAAACAGTGACCTTCTTTCGTCTCTTTCTCGGCGGACTCATCATGCTGGGCTATTTAGCGATTGATAAAAAACTCGCGCTCCTTAACTGCTGGCCTTCCTGGCAAGTCATAATCAACGGTGGCTTACTTGCCGGCTTCATCGTTTTTTACATTCAGGCCATGAGCTATACCAGCATGGCCAATGCTATCATGACGATTTACCTGGCTCCCGTCGTCGCTTCGGTCTCGGCCCATTTTTTGTTTTCAGAAAAGTTAAATATGCAGTCTGTTGGTCTGATCCTGCTTGCCTTATTGGGCTTTGCCATGATGATGGAATTTAAGCTTGAGTTCGGGACAGGCTCGCAAGATGCACTCGGTATGCTGTACGCCGTTCTTGCAATGGTGTGTTATAGCGGCTTTATCTTGATCAATCGCTCTATTCCGCCGCACGTTCATGTCTTTACCCGCAGCTGGTATCAACTGATGGTCGGTGCCGCCTGCATATTGCCGTTTATGCTGGCGCAAGATGAATCGATAGCACTGACTCAGTGGGCCTGGCTGGCAATAGCGGGGCTGATCCCCGGCTTCCTGGCCATCCTGTTTGCCGTCATCGCTCTTCGAGAACTACCTTCAGCCACTTTCGGCACCCTGTCTTATCTCGAGCCCATTGCTGTCGTTTCGCTGGCCTGGCTGCTCTTCGGCCAAGCTCTCAGCCCACTCCAACTGGCAGGTTGTATGGTAATCATGGCCTCTGGCGTTATGCAGGCTATCGCGATACAAAAGCCACAATCAAAACCAATCGAAGCAAGTTAAAGTATTTAATGAATTTCGACCGTAGGGCGAACCCTAACTCAACGCATACAAAAAAGCCTCGTCATTTCTGACGAGGCTTCAGTGTAGTGGCGGAGCGGACGGGGGCTCGATGGTCCGGCATTCCGGCGGGGACGCCTAGTTGCGCGAAAAAATGCGCAGCATTTTCGGGAGCGTTAAACGAAAAAAGCCTGACGCTTTCGCATCAGGCTTAAATCAGTGGCGGAGCGGACGGGACTCGAACCCGCGACCCCCGGCGTGACAGGCCGGTATTCTAACCAACTGAACTACCGCTCCAATTCTGTACGAAACCCGACTATTGCCCAGTTTCTAGAATGTGGCGGAGAGATAGGGATTTGAACCCTAGATACGCTACAAACGTATGCCGGTTTTCAAGACCGGTGCTTTCAACCACTCAGCCATCTCTCCGTAAGTGCGGCGAATAATACGGGCCATCGCCAAGCTTGTAAAGCGTTATTTTAAACATTTCAAACAATCGCTTAAAGCTTAAACTATCACACCCAACCCCGCTCTTAATACCACCAATACAACGCGTTACTCCTCTTCGCTAAAGCGATACTTCAACCTCAAGGCAAAGCCGTCGACATCGTTGGCATCAATAAAGTACCGGGTCACACCCAGGCCAACAGTCCAGTTATCATTGATCTCATAACCAAGCTCTAATCCCAGGTACGGATCGATACCATCGTCACTGCTGCTGATAGTATTTCCTTGATAGAAGCTATCAAAGTCCACCTCCCAGTACATGCCTCCGGCACTCACATTCAGATAGACTGACTCTGACTGCCAGAGCGAGTAACGCACATCAAGCCCGATTCCGCTTGCCAGCACAGGGGAGAACTTTGCCACACTTTGGTGGTACTCCTCCGGCGTAGCCGTATTATTGCGGATCGTGGCACTGCCCTGCCCCTGATCGATATAACGTGCTGTCAGCGCCCAGTCCGAGTCGAACTCATATCCGACGCCAACGGTCCAGTAGAAATCAGTATCATCACTGTCAACAACAGTTCCCGCTTCAAGCCCGGAACGTTCATGGGCATTGCTCATCCCCAGATCGGATTCGACAAACCAGCTGGCCTGACTGTTAAAACTCAGCAACGCCAACAGCATCAACCATCCACGCTTGCCAACGCGTCGAGTGAGACCAAACAGCGCCAGCAAGGCCAGAGTCAGCCCGCCAAGGCTACCGCCCGCTTCATTTTCAACGGTTACTGACTGGGTCAGTTTTGTTGTGACTTTCACCAAGCCCGTATCCTCCAAGCCATTCGAGTCGCGGATCACATAGGTGATGGTGTCCACACCTTCAAATCCGACTTTCGGTGTGTACGCCAAGGTCTGATCGCTGTTAATCGATACAACCCCGTTTTGTGCCACCGCGGAAACAATAGTCAATGTGTCAGCATCCGGATCACTGTCATTACTCAGTACCCGAATAACCAAGGATGTCCGATCATCAGTTTCCACTTCATCATCCACCGCCACCGGTGTCTGGCTGTTTACGACTTTCACCGTGACATCCGCAAAGTCAGTTCCGCCATTATTATCCGTCACGCTGTAGTTAATCGTCGCCACGCCATAGAACTGATCCTTAGCGGTATAACTCAGCCAGTTATTGACCACAGCTACAGAGCCGAAGTCCGCCGTGGCATTGGCAATGGTCAGCGCATGGCCATCGGCATCACTGTCATTAGCCAGAGCATCAATCATAATATGACCATTGCGGCTGACGGAGACGGTATCTCCCTGTGCTTTCGGTATAGTATTACTAGTCACTTTCGCGGCAACACCACCCGGGTCCACCACGTTGCCATTTGCGATACCGTCATCATCGTTCGGGCCACCATCCTGAATGGTTAGCTGAACACACCAGTGACCTTCTGTCAGTCCCTGCGTCCAGCTGACATCCCCCGGAGGAGGACAGTAACCAGCTTCACCTTGTGTCGAGGCCAGTGAGTTATCGGCACCTTCCACAAAGTCGACCCAACCCAAACCATCCTTGTACTTACGGTATACAGCATTGGCCGGGATCGGACGACGCTGTGGGAAGACCACGCGATAGCTCTGTCCCACTTGCGGCAGGCCTGTCGCGACGAAGTCGAAGATCCCGCCAATATTATCCGCAGTGTCGTCCTCACCCAACTGAGTGGTCACCTCGGTATCAAGCAATTGGGTCCCACCGGTTTCATTGCCAGCGACTGTCACCCCTTTGCGCAGGCAGACACCCGGATCGCCTTCGACCAGATAACTCGACGGATCAGAGACCGCTTCCTGGATCACGTTACAGTCACTGATCGCATCCTGGTAATCCGGAATACCATCGTTATCACTATCGTTATGACCTTCCTGGTTATCCGGGATCAAATCACCATCACTGTCTGCATCACCAAGTACCGCCAGAGCTGCTACGACCTCAAGGTAGACATCTTCTTTCACTGACAACGGACCGCTATCCGTCACCGTCAGCTGCAAATGATAAATCGCAGAGCTCAATTCTGATGGCGAGAAGCTCAAGGTAGATCCCTGCGTCTGACCCGCAATGACTGCAGCCAGCTTGTCATCAGCGGCTACCCAGGCATAGGTATGGGTATCTCCGACATTCGGATCTGCTACCGTAGCGGTAACCGTCACTGCCTGATCGCTGTTTTCCACCTTGCTACGTTGCTCATCACCCTGCTTGACGGTTACGCTCACTTTCGGCGCGACATTCTGCTCATAGATGCTCAGCGTATACTGGTTCTTACTGCCCAGATTCAAGGACGAATCCAGTGCGATAGTAAGAGTTTCTACGCCTTCAGATACTTCATCAGACTTCACGTCAAAAGTGATCTCCCCGACGGTACCTTCAGTGATCACCACCTCGCCATCCACCAAATCATGATCAGCGCTATCACTGGTGCCGGACACCGTGTATGGAATCGTCACCGGATACGACGGAGCCGGACCATTAAGGTAGACTTTCACCGTATGCGAAGTACCTTCCGTGGTTTCCCCATCTTTTTCGATGCTCACCAACGGATGAACCGTTACCGTCTGACTCGCTTCGGCCACATTGCCTTGTGAGTCTTCCGTCTGCCAGTACACGGTATTCACGCCAGGGCGGAAGAAGGTCGTGTTATCGACCAGAGAAACAGGCAGTGGTTTACCCGTGCTGTCAAAGGCGACCGCCGTTCCCAGATCCACCTTGGTCGACAAGGCGGTTGCATTTACCTCCACATCATCCGGTGCGGTGATCGTCGGTGCTTCCAGTTTGTCGCTCTTAATGGTCACTGTGGCTTTAGCCATTGCTTTGCCGCCATTACCATCAACAACCCCGTACTGCACCGTTACCGTACCGCTTTGCGTGGTGGCCAGCAGGATCTTATTATCCTGAAGACTGGCCTGCCCCGAAGTGGGTTTCACCCAGTCCAGCTGCACTGTATCTTCATCCACATCGGTATCATTGGTAAGAACATCCAACGTATAGGAAGCCTGATCATTGGCAGTCAGCACAAAAGTATCATCCACCGCAACCGGGTCGTCGTTCACAGCAGCAATATTCAACGTCACGCTATAAGTGACTGACGACGCCTGGCCATCGCTCACCCGATATTCAAAAACATCGCTACCGTTGTAGTTTGTGGCAGGGGTATAGGTCCAGCCGTTCGTGGTTGCCACCAACGAACCATGAGCTGGCGAAGAAATTACATTTCGTGTCAGGTTGTTACTATCCACATCAGACAACGCAGGTGAAATGTCAGCGCTGGTATCCTCGTCAAAATTGATAACCAAAGACTCACCCACCGGCGCATCATTGACGTTTTTCACTGTCAGATTAAAGGCAGGTAATGAGTCACTTGCCGCCCCGTCTGAGACCGAAATCACAATCCCGCTGGTCGTGCCGACATGACTGTTATCAGGGGTACCACTCAACGCCCCCGTCGCTTCATCGAAACTAGCCCAAGTCGGCTTGTTGGTGATGCTAAACGTCAGCGACGTACTATCAACATCCGTCACCTGCGGTTTGTAATAATAGGCACTATCTTCATTAACCTCCGTGGCCGGATTGCCGCTGATCACCGGAGCATCATTGACATTATTGACTGTCAAACTGAAGCCCGGTAGTGAGGCGGTTTCCGTGCCGTCCGATACCGAAATCACAATATTATTGGTGATCCCGACATCAGCATTGCCCGGCGTGCCGCTCAAGGTTCCGGTAGCCTCATCAAAGCTGGCCCAACTTGGCTTATTGGCAATACTAAAGCTCAGTGTATCCGTCGTGTCATTATCATGACCAACAGGGGCAAAAAGATAAGCCGTATCTTCATCAACCGAAGTGTCTGGGGTACCACTGATCGTCGGTGCGTCATTGACCCCGGCTATCGTTATCGTCACTGTCGCAGGTACCGAGTCCAGTTCACCGTCATTGGCCTTGTAGGTAAAGCTGTCCTGACCGAAGAAGTTAGCATCCGCTTGATACGTCACTTCATTGCCACTCAACAGAGCACTGCCATTTTCCGGTGGCGTCACCAATTGATATGTCAGTGACGAGTTTTCCACATCACTGCCCGTCAGAGTCATGGTCAGGGCTTTGTCTTCATCTCCGCCTACCGACAGACTCTGTACACTTGGCGCGTCATTGACCGGATTAACCGTCAGAGACACTTCAACTGGCTCGGAGTCAAGCTCGCCGTCATTGACCTTGAACTTGAAGCTATCTGCACCGTTAAAGTGTGTATTCGGTGTATAGCGCCAGCTATTTTCACTCAACTGCTCAAGCTCACCATTGCTGGTGCTTTCAGTAATGCTGTACACCAGGGCATCGTCTTCAATGTCTGTCCCGCTCAGAGTGAGTGTCAGTGTGGTGTCTTCATCCAGCGTTTGAGACTGAGGCGTAGCAACCGGTGCATCGTTGACCGGCGTGACGGTCATGGTCACCGTCGCTTCATTGGACACCGCACCAGCGGCATCCTTCACGGTATAGGTGAAGGTATCATCGCCGAAGTAGTTGGCATTAGCGGTATAGACAATCGCCCCGGTCGATGTAACCTCAACTTGGCCGTTGGCCGGTGACTGGACAACCGTCACACTGGTCAGATCGAAGCGATCGTTGGTATCAACATCAGTGTCATTACCCAGCACGTTAACCTCGAAAGAGCCCTCTTCCTGCAACTCAGCGGTATTACCTACCGCTACCGGCGCATCATTGACCGGAGTCAGGATAACCGTCACGGTCGCAGGCTCAGACTGCAAGCCTTCACTATCAGTCAGGGTATAGGTAAAGCTGAATGTACCGTTCTCGTTTGCACGCGGCGTGATCGCCAGACTGCCATCATCCTGAATGGTAACTTCCGCTTTGGCATAATTACCCGCACCATCGCCCTGATCTTCCAGAGTGATATTCGCTTTGGTGAAGCTCTGATCTTCGATATCCGAATCGTTGGTCAGGATCGCCAGCGTCGCCGCCACGTCCTCGTCCGTGGTCACGCTGTCATTTCCGGCGATCGGCCGGTCGTTCACCGCCCCAATATTCACCGTCACCGTGGCCGGCTCAGAGACCCCGCCTTCGCTATCAGTAATGGTGTAGGTGAAGGTATCGGTGCCGACTTCGTTGAGATCAGGGGTGTACACCAGAGTACCTGCAGCCTGGTCGATGGTGACGCTACCGATAGTCGGTTCGGTAGCCAACGTAATATCACCGGTAGGTTTGCCGTCTTCGACATCACTGGCTGCATCCCGCACCACCAGGGCTTCTGTGGCAGTATCCTCATTCACCGTGGTGCTCAGGTTCCCCGCGGCCGGCAGATCGTTTACTGCGGTGATGGTCACCGTGACCGTCGCTTCTGATGAGGTATTGAGCAAGGCATCTTTCACCGTATAGGTGAAGCTGTCCTGCCCGTTGGCATTGGTATTTGGTGTATAGGTGGCAATTCCATTGGTAATTGTCACGCTACCTTTGCCTGGTTGGCTCACCACTGCGGCAGAAGATGCCACCATATCGTTTTCCGGATCATAATCATTATCCAGCAGCTTGATAATGACGGCGACATCCTCATTGGTGGTTGCCGTGTCGTTGACAGTAACAGGGGCATCAGCCACCGCATTCATCGCCAAATTCACGCTGCGGGTTTCAGATCTTGCACTGGATGCATCAACAACCTGGAAAGTAAAGCTGTCACTGTGGTTTTCGCTGCCGTCATGCTGGTAGCTGAAGCTGCCATCTTCACTGAGGTTCAACTGACCATATTGAGGGCCTGTGACAACGGATACCGTTAGGGTATCACCACTGTCCGTATCGTCATCCGCCGCATTGCTGAGCAGACCATTTGCAGTAACTACCGTCAAGGTAGCTGCTTCATCCAGAGTAAAGCTAAAGTTTTGCCCAACCGGAGCATCATTGGTATTGACGACTTCGATGTTGAAACTGTCCAGCGTAACCTCATCCGTCCCGTCAGAGACTTTGATTTGAACATTGCTGTAAGTACCAACCGCAGCATCATCCGGTGTACCGGTCAACGCACCGGTCGAGGTATCAAACTCCGCCCAGTCCGGTTTATTCTCAATACTATAGGTATGTGTATCGCCCTGATCCGGATCGGTCAGGGTCGGGGTAAAGCTATAGGCGGCATCTTCATTGACTGTTGTTGCTGGCGTACCGGATAACTGCGGTGCGACATTATATTTCTTCACGACTGTCGCAGAAATGCTCGCGGCAGCATTGCCCGCTTCATCCGAGACCACCACCGACAACGTCAGGGTACCTTCGGCCAGCGAGCTTACATCGAACCCGGTCACCTGCTCACTCACAGCATCAACAGCAACCGGCGAAGCACCAGACACGCTGTTGGTACCATCACTGATTTGATAAGTAAATGAACCTGCACTTTCAAGACCTGATACGGTAAAGCTGAGCGCTGCCTCGTTATCCCGGTTAATCAGCGCCTGATCGATGACCACACTGTGACCGCTCGGCGCCTGCGTATCCACCGTCAGTGACAGCTGGGTGGCCGCGGTATTGCCGTTGCCCGCCGCGTCGGTGAAGCTATCGGCATTGATGTCCAGCGTCGCCGTGGCTTCCGAGTCAGCCGTCGGGGTGAAGAGTACGCTGTACTGGGTCGCGCTGGTTGACACGAAGTTCGACAGCTCGCCGCCCGTTACGCTGATATCGCCAATGTTGAAGTCGCTGCTCGCCTCGCTCAGAACAATACTGATGGTGGCTGTCTCGCCCACTTTTAGCTGCGTGTCCGAGGCGCTGAAGGTGGTGACCGTCGGCCTGGTTTTATCCAGCGTGGCCGTATCCGTCACCGCCGTCGCCGCATTGCCCGCGCTGTCGGTCACTGT
Source organism: Photobacterium alginatilyticum (assembly GCF_009910675.1). GTDB lineage: Bacteria > Pseudomonadota > Gammaproteobacteria > Enterobacterales > Vibrionaceae > Photobacterium > Photobacterium alginatilyticum. Next base: position 32,610 of record NZ_RSEJ01000042.1, read on the forward strand.
CACCGACAGCGT
>NZ_RSEJ01000281.1 GCF_009910675.1 Photobacterium alginatilyticum
AACTATTATTAAATAAATTAAATATTAATAAAATAGTAAAAATATAATCTTTAAAGTAAAAATATAATCTTTAAACGTCGATACAATAMRATGAGGACAAAAAAAAAAAAAAAAMACGGCAAAACAAGCCGTTGTTAACGGGAAMAAAACGCAAAAAGGGGTGCAAMACGAGGMCTTACCAGGGGGTCACCCATCCTAGTACTACTCTCGCCCAAGCACGCTTAACTGCGGAGTTCTGATGGGATCCRGTGCATTAGTGCTGGTATGATCGCACCCGTCATGTTACGCACCGTCCATTCTTTTAACMCATCCGCCGACGCACCGTTCGCGTTCAAAGGACCGACCGACTTCATCTCCCGATAAACTATTATTAAATAAATTAAATATTAATAAAATAGTAAAAATATAATCTTTAAACGTCGATACAATACAATGA
>NZ_RSEJ01000282.1 GCF_009910675.1 Photobacterium alginatilyticum
ATGATGTCTAAACCCAATGATTTAAAACAAAGATTAAAGGATCCCAAAACAAGAAAAGATCTTTGTTTTATGTCTAAACCCAATGATTTAAAACAAAGATTAAAGGATCCCAAAACAAGAAAAGATCTTTTCCATTGTTTCCAYAATTGCACCATAATAAAAATTAAAATAGATTTGAAAAAAAAAAAACAAAAAAGAGAGGTTTCAAGACCACTCAATAAATGAAATGCTTAAATATWYTCCTTTAAGCCRCTGGAGAGTTAYCTAMCTTGAGTTATGAGTACAAATGATTTTTTTTTAAGGAAGTAAGAATAAAAAAAGGGGATTTCAACCATTTTTTTATAGACCCATTTGTGATTCTMTACATTAAGTMGAACTMAAAATTATTTTGAATGAGCCGTACGAGGAGAAAACTTCCTATACGTTTCGAGGGGGG
>NZ_RSEJ01000283.1 GCF_009910675.1 Photobacterium alginatilyticum
TTCCAAAAACATCCGATGTGGCTATGACCTCTCCCTGCAACACGCCATTGAACATGAGAAGTCCTATGGTGGGCAATTCCGGTTTGAAGGGTTTTAAGTGTTTGGTGAGTGTATCCGAGGGAACCTCCACGTAATCGGTTTGTTCAATCTCAGGGCTGGATTTTGATTTTTCAGTATTGCAGCTCAAAAGAATGGCAGCAAAGAATAGGGATGCAAGTAGTCCTAGATGTTTCATGCTTATGTATTATTTCTTTCTGTGGGTTTAATGATCATTCTAAAATATTGGTCCTTGTAGATGTAATATCCAAGCCAGTTGTACAGCGTTCGCACTTTATTTTTAAAGTTCACGAGCCCCATGATGTGTACAAAGATCCATATAAGCCATGCACTAAAGCCTTTTAGGGACTGTTTCTGTCCCGGGAAATCCAACACGG
>NZ_RSEJ01000284.1 GCF_009910675.1 Photobacterium alginatilyticum
TTTTTATTTCATAGTTGTAGTGTCCGAAACGCCGTTTTTACCGTCAAAACAACCCCGTTTTCATTTTTATATCAAAAATTGCCTTTTTAAGTATTATTMTAAAATATTAGTATTATTAAGTATATAAATCCAAGACAAGAAGAAAAGACGAAAACAGCCCGGACGAAACCAGTCGCGRAACACTCCCTCTCTCGCCAGGACAATCGGCAGACCGGTGMGTCCTCTAAACCCGTAGTTARCATAATTAGTAWAGTTTAGTTTAATTAGATTTTTGCATGTTATCAGTAGTAATTAGTTTAAATTAATCCTGTTTAGTTAAATTAGAATTAATCTTGCATGTAMTTAACCTAATCTTAATTAGTAATTAATCAAATCTTAATTAGTCTTTAGAAAATAATTAATTAGAACTTCAATTAAGTAGTAATTAGTTGACC
>NZ_RSEJ01000043.1 GCF_009910675.1 Photobacterium alginatilyticum
TTTGACACAGAAATGAGTTCGCTGGCTCACTCCCAAAGGGCGAGTTTACTTGGCTTCTATGCGTTGTTACCGATTATTGATTTAGAGCCACTAGATCTTCAAATCGGCGCCTAGCCTAGTAGCCAAGTAATTCTCGCTGAAACGAGCACCTTGAGGTAGCTTGGGTATATAGACTCTTGCATCTATCAGCTTTATATCAAGGCTTTATCTCAATTTTACACGGGCATTTCCCTGAGATTTTCTATACTCAGTGGATAAGAGCAAAGATAAAGGCTGAGAATGAGCGAGCAACAGGCATCTAAAGTGCTGGTGGGTTGTGAAGAGTGCGGCTTGGTGACAGAACTGCCTGTATTAACTGACGGGCAGAAAGCCTCCTGCCCACGTTGCGGGCACACATTGGCAAAACATATCAGCCAGCCTTTTCAGCGGCCGTTATCGTATGGTATCGCCTGTTTGATTATGCTGGTACTCAGCATTAGCTTTCCGTTTATGTCTTTCAGTGTGCAGGGGATCAGTCAGGAGATCACCCTGCTTCATGCTGCAAAAATGCTCAGCAATTTCAAAAATAGTTTACTTGCGGCACTGCTCTTGCTGACAGTGGTCATCTTACCTGCCGTTTATATCACCATCGTGCTGTACCTCTACTGGGTTGCCAAGAAGCTATCATTAACTACTGGGACGAAATCAGTTCGTATGTTCGAGAAGCGTCTGTGCCGGGGCATGACCGTTATCGAGCCCTGGCTGATGGTGGATGTTTTTCTTATCGGGGTTTTGGTCAGCCTGATAAAGATTGCATCATTGGCTGATATCGGCCTGGGAATGTCATTCTGGGCGTTTTGTTTCTATACGCTGCTGGTTGTGAAATGCGTGTCCATGGTAGACAGAACGTGGTTATGGTTGCAGTTTGCCCCGATGTTGCCTTTGCCTGGGCTAAAGGTTGGCGATAGTCACCAATCGGCTAATCATGTCGGCTGTCATACCTGCGCCCAGCTTAATCCGATGCCGGCAGTTTCTCATGCTCGTTGTTGCCGCTGTCATAGTATCTTGCACCCCTATCACCCTCAGCAGAGTCTGCAACGAAGTTGGGCATTATTAATTGCCGCCGTCGTCTTCTTTGTTCCGGCTAACTTGTACCCGATGATGTTCACTGTCAGTTTGGGTAACTCGGAGGGCTCGACAATCATGGAGGGGGTTGTTCTGCTGTGGCAATTAGGTTCGTACCCGATTGCCGCGGTTATCTTTCTGGCCAGCATTATTATTCCGCTTGCCAAGATCTTCGCATTGTTCTGGCTGTACATGAAAGCACAGGCTGTTGGTTCAACTGACGGCCGACAGGCGATTCAGCGATTAAGGCTTTATCGGATCACCGAGTTGATTGGTCGCTGGTCAATGATTGATATTTTTGTTGTCGCCATTCTGGTGGCTTTGGTGCAGCTACAGAACTTGATGGCTATTTTTCCGGGACCGGCAGCACTGTCTTTTGCCAGTGTTGTTATTTTAACCATGTTGTCGGCAATGACCTTTGATCCAAGGATCTTCTGGACAGAAGATGGGCCGACTACCTCTTCGAGCAATCACGAGCAGGCATCATAAGAGACGGGCTGTGGTAATTAATAATAAAGAGAAGCCAACTATGAGTGATAACAAGCAGGAAAAAGCTGAAGTTCAGGATATCAAGCAGATTTCTTCTATCTGGCTTGTTCCGGTGATTGCACTGGCAATCGGCATTTGGATGCTCGCTCAATATATGATGAGCAAGGGGCCGGAAGTTACCTTGTTGTTAAGTACTGCCGAGGGCATTGAGATCGGAAAAACCGAGGTTAAGGCACTTAATGTCAGGGTCGGGATTATCACGGATGTGAGCTTAAATGATGACTACAGTGCCATTATTGCCACAGCGCAGATAGACAAAGATGCCGCTCGTATGCTCAAGGAAGATACTTTGTTTTGGGTGGTAAAACCTAGGATTGGTAAAGAGGGGGTCTCCGGGCTTGAGACGCTACTGTCCGGTGCCTATGTCCAACTTCAGCCGGGTGTCAAAGATAAGGAAAAACTCGAGTTTACGGTGTTGGAAGTGCCGCCTGTTGCCCCACCTGATGCTAAGGGGATCAGGCTGGTTCTCTATCATAACGAAGCCGGCAAGCTTGGAGTGGGAGACCCGGTGTTGTATGAAGGTTTTACGGTCGGGCGGGTAGAGAAAGTAACCTTTGATCCCGAGGCCAAAAAAGCCAATTACCAGCTGTTCATTTTCGAACCCTATAACAGTCTTATCCGCAAGCGAACCCGTTTCTGGTTAACATCCGGCGTGGATTTGCAGATGTCTGCAGAAGGATTCAACTTTAAAATAGGTTCGATCGAGTCTCTGATCACCGGCGGGGTCAGCTTCAGGGTGCCAAGAGGCAATGAGCCGGGAGAGTTGATCACTCAGGAGTTGAGCCGGTTTCGGCTCTACAACAATCTCAAGCAGGTCAGAGAGCGCTTTTTTGATGAATACCTCGAATATGTCATGTTGTTCGATGAATCGGTTCGAGGTTTAAATTCAGGTGCTCCTGTCGAGTACCGAGGGATTCGCATTGGGACCGTGAGGAAAGTCCCGCTGGAACTGCCGCGGGCTGTGAGCGGCTTTGCAAGTAAGCAGATTCCGGTTTTGGTTCGCATCGAATTGGGTCGGATATACGAACATGTCGATGTTGATAGTTTGCCACAGCTGAAAGAGAATCTTGAACGAGAATTTAAGGCCGGGCTCCGTGCCTCTTTGAAGACCGGCAACCTGCTAACAGGGGCACTGTTGGTTGATACCGAACTCTATCCGGAAGAACCGCTGCCTGAATTACCACGCTATGGTAAGTATGATGTTTTTCCGACCAAGGCTGGTGGATTTGCTCAAATTCAAAAACAAATCAGCGCTATTCTGAGCAAGATAAATAACCTGCCGGTTGAAGATACCCTGGCAAGCTTGAATAACAGCCTGAACGCTTCGCAGAAAACGTTGCTGGCTACTGAGAAAATGGCGAACGAGCTGGCTGTGATTTTGGCGAATCAGGATACTCAGGCTATTCCCAGCGAAGTCCGTAACAGCCTGCAGCAAATTCAGAATACCTTAGATGGTTTTGGACCGGATGCCGAACCGTATCGTAATCTGGAACAGGCTTTGTCACGATTTGAACAGGTAATGACAGAGCTTCAGCCGGTATTGCGGCAGATAAATGACAAGCCAAATTCATTGATTTTTTCGGGAGAAAAGGCCAAAGATCCTATTCCCGTCGGGGGGATTAAATAATGCGCAACTGGTTAATGATATTGGGAGGATTACTTGTTGGTTGCAGCAGTCAGCCAGAAGCTGTCAGCAATACTTATCTGCTACCTTCCGGAAACCAGACCGTCACGTCTGCGATTGCTACAAATCAGCCTTTGCTGGTGGTTCGCCCGGTGGAAATGGCCGAGCACTTATCAGGCACTGGACTGGTTTATCAGCTTAGTGATACCGAGGTAGTACAGGCGCAACAAAACTTGTGGGCGGAGAGTATCAGCGAACAATTGACACGCAGAATAAACAACGACCTTCGCCAGAAGCAATCTACGTATTGGTCGACGGAGCTAACGCCTGCCTTATCAACAATGGGGGTGCCGAGGCTTCAAGTAAAAGTGAATCAGTTTAATGGCCATTATACCGGAGTCGCTAAGGTTAGCGGTGAGTGGTTGTTGATCGATGCGAAAGGTGCGCTTCAGGGGGTCTATCCGTTTGCTTTTCAAGTCCCGCTGGAGCGTGACGGCTACGATGCGCAGGTGAAAGCTCTATCAGAAGCTGTTAACAGGTTAACGACCCAAATGGCTCAGCGAATAGCGTTATTCACTATGAAAACCTAGCCCTTGAACCCCACAGCTTCTGAGAAGGTTAAGCTTTCAGGATGAAGTCAACTAAGAAGGTATTCTCGCCACCTAGCCGAGCGAAGTTAATCGCCGCCCGATGGCGAGTTGGGTTGTTATTTATGCTGGAAGCGGTAATAGCCATTTACCCAGCATTCGGGAAGCTCCTCCCCTGAAGGGAAAGCCAGCTCTTGTTTGTCGATTGCGACAGGATCGGCAAGATCTTCCCCTGATTGGAACTGAACAGTGACATTCTGTGAGAAAGGATTAATCAGTGATGCCATATCTACAACATCGACTAAATCTCCAGTCCGCGCCTCTTTCAAAAACATACCGAGAGCCTCCACTATTTCGTAATGATTTCTCGCTTAACGGTTTAAGTATGGTCGATTTTGCTGTAATTGGCGGTTAATGCGCTTGGCTTCGACAGTGGCCATTCACTTGCTCTCAATCACATATTTAGAATCACGTCTAACACAATGATTTTTAATCAGGCTTTACTATGTCAATTTATCCAAATTGAATGTTATCGCTAGATATAACCAGTGGAGTTGAAATGGGCCGTTATTATTGGGGCATCGATCTTGGCGGGACCAAGATTGAGTGTGCAGTGATGTCTTATAAGGATGATCAGTGTGTGTTGCGCAAGCGTCTTGCGACCGAAGGAGACAAAGGCTATCGGCATATTTTGCAGAGGATCAAACGGCTCATTGATCAATGTGCGGAAGAAGTGGGTGAATACCCGGCTTGTGTCGGGTTCGGTACGCCGGGCACTTTAGATCCGCAAACCGGTGTGATGAAAAACTGCAACTCGACAGCCTTGAACGGCCAGCCGCTGGATAAAGATCTTGAAAGCCTCTTGCAGACTGAAGTGAAACTGGCAAATGATGCTAACTGTTTCGCGTTGGCCGAGACCTGTCTGGGTATCGTGCCGAAAGTCAAACCCGATGCCGAAGTGGTCTTCGGTATTATTATGGGCACAGGTGTCGGCTCTGGCCTGGTCGTGAACGGTAAGCTGATCAATGGCCGACATGGTATTGCGGGCGAGTGGGGCCATAACGTCCTCGAGGCCAATGGCGATCCGTGTTACTGCGGTAAAGCCGGGTGTCTGGAAACGGTTATTTCGGGCAAAGGGCTGGAGAGCTATTATCAACGACTGGCCAATCAGTCGGCGAGTTTGCCAGAGATTGTTGAGTTGGCCGAATCCGGCGATAGTTACGCTCAGCACACTTTGACTCGACTGATTGAGAAATTCGGCCTTGCTGTTGCTCAAATCATCAATGTCATCGATCCGGATGTGATTGTTGTGGGCGGCGGTGTCGGCAATGTTGACGTACTTTATGAATACGGCCCCAAGGCAATCCTACGCCATCTGTTCAACCCGGTACTTGAAACCCAAATAGTAAAACCAGCGCTCGGTGATAGTGCTGGCGTGTTTGGAGCGGCAATGCTGGTCAAGTAGCTCTGTGTACGACACGTTGGCACGTTGAGAAAAGCGCTATTTGTAGTGTGGAATAATGTTGAAAGAGTAAGAAAAAAGAAGAGGCTGATTGCCTCTTCTTTATATGAAGGTTAGCTTGTGCGGAGTCTAGTGGTTTAGAAAATAAGGTTAGAAAACAAAATTAAGCATTAGAGTATATAACTGCGCATCTTTGTCTTCTCCGGTGAGCTTGGGGGGCGAGATAAAGGCACCAGCCCCAAATTTGTCGTAGCTGCTGCTATCCATAAAGACACCTTGCCATTCGGCATTCAGCGAGATGGAGTAGCTGATATCGTAGCGCAAGCCGGCGGTAAGGCTTTGTGATTGTCTACGGTGGTGGCTTTCTGCATACACCAGGTACGGGGTAAACATGTCGTAGTTGTAGGCACCGCTGACATACCAGTTCGTTTGTATCTGGTCGTTCTGAACTTCGGCCATAAACTGCCATTGGTCATGCGAGTATTCGCCGCCCAGGGTATAGACATTTAAGATTTCCGCTGTTGGCGTGGCGGCAGGCAACTGAGTGAATTTCACATGCGCATAGCCTAAATGCACTCGGTAGTTAAAACCGCTCAGTTCAACCGACGCCCCGGCAATTCTATCGGTATCAAAGGTAAGTTTATCGTTACCCAGTTCAGTTTTGTATTCGTGCTCGAAGGCATAATAAAGTGACGCTGTCACAGCTGCCTCGTCGGAAATATCACTTTGCCAGGCTGCAGAAAGGCCGTCGTAGAAAGTGAAGCCCATAAGGCTGTCGTAGACTTCCTGCGGTGGCCTGGCCCAAGTGTAGGCTTGACCAACATAGTAGTATTCAGAGACAAGAAATAAGGGGACTCGCTGGCGACCGCCCCTGAATGAAAAGTCCTCATACTGATAGCCAAGGTAGGCCCACTCCACTTCGGGATCAGACCAATTATCCTGCGGGCGCTTAACGATTTGCAGAGAGGCATTAATATCATCAGTCATGCTTAAATCAGCTTGGAGGCCAAAGGTGGTGTCACAGTCATAGCAGGTACTATCGTCAATCTCTCTGTGAACAAAGAGCGGCGTGCTGTTATCCGACTTGGTTATTGAGGTAGAGCCAAAGCCGCCGACAGAGAAGTTATCGGTTACTTTAATTGCGGCGTTTGAGGCAAAAGAAATGCCTATAAGCGGTATAAGAATGAATATTGAAGTCTTCATAATCTTACTCTCCCTGTAAGATTGTGATAAGAATATTGGCATTTTCCGGGACCTCACTGACAGGTGCATAGGCTATTCCGTTAGGGTTCCTGTTCAGCCATTCGATAATATCTTTTATATCGTCACTGTTGAGCTCTTCTGGTGGCGTCCCTTTTCCGGAAAAAGACAGGCTTGCCCAATATCCATTCATCTGGGAAATGGATTTGCCCAGTAACATATTATAAAAATCTTCCCGGAGTATGGATGTAGTGGGTAAATCAACCAAAACAATCTTAATACTGCCATTTAATTTTTTAGTTCTCCCCTTATAAAGCATTCTCGCCTTACTTTTACTGAGGGACGGGATCTCATCATTTAGTGAAAAAACAGCAAACTCGACATCTTTTCCATTGCTATCGTTAGCAAAACTAGAAAATGAAGGCAGTAAGAACATTATCCCTGCAGCAAAAAGGGAAATAAAACTTTGAGTGTTCAGTCCATTGCACATCAAAAAATTCCATTTATCCTAAAATAATCCTAATATAAATAATAGTATACATTGATGTGACTACAAATGGACATATGCAAAGGTTCACGTTCAAGGAGAAGGTATGAGCCTGTTAAATAGAATATCAATAAAGACAAGGCTGCTCTGTCTAGTGGTGTTGCCACTAACATTTTCCTCCATTTTTACAGGCGTAGAGCTTAGTGAACTCTATAATAAAGTCCACTCTTTGAATAGTTTGAGCGCAAGAGTTCAGTTACTTGAAGAAATATCGACTTTTGGGACATTGGTTCACAAATTGAGGACAAGTCGATTGGAGTCAGCGGATGTGCTTGATGAAAAGGATCAGGCTATTGAAGCTGCATCACAATATTCGACTTTGCTTACTGTCGCTTTTGAGCCTGCCGAGCAGGTTGAAGCTTCTGCTGTTGCGTCGGATATGATTGAGGTTCTTCAAGATTTTGAAGGCGTTGCCAAGGAGGATGTGACTGATTGGTCAGACTGGGCTTCCGATCTCGTTGGGCAGTCTCTGGAGCAATTGGAGAAAAGCAGCCTTACTGTGGGCGATGAACAGATTGAACAAAACCTATCTATTCTCTACCAGTTAAAATGGCTTCAAATTTGGGCTCAGCAAGAAAACTGGTATGTACATTTGCTAAACAATGAAGCTACAAGAGATGAGTATTATCAAAGCTTATTAGTTTCGGTGATAGAAAGGCAGCAACTGTTTATCGAACGTTATTTATCTATTAATGCGACACCAGAGCAAATTGATCTACTCAGCAGAACATTTACAAATCCGGCTTTTTCAGAGAGTTATAAATTACGTAGCGAAATATTGGCAGGAGAAGAGTCAGATAAAGATATTTCAGCAGGTATGATAGCGTTTAATGAGCGTTTTCGCTTAATTCAATTTGTTGTCAACGAGGTGAGTGCGCAGTTAATTTACGAAGTGAATGATTGTATATCCAAGTCAAAGCAACTGATGACTGTCTATTTAGCCGTTATTGTCCTCTCTTTGCTGATCATGGGCTATCTTGGTTCAAACTTGGCTAGACGTGTTATTTCTTATCTTGGTCATATCTTAAAGACCATGGCTAATATTGAACAGCAGAATAATAGCGACTTGCGGATAAAAGAAGATGGCAATGATGAATTTACCGTCTTTACACGCCAGTTGAATGTACTCATCGAAGAACGCAGTGTAAACCAAGCTAACTTATTGAAAGCTAAAGAAACCGCCGAGAAGGCGAACATGGCAAAAAGCTCTTTTTTGGCCAACATGTCTCATGAAATACGTACCCCTCTAAATGGCATTATTGGCATGTCGGGTATTATGGCTGATACTGACCTCTCTCCTTCTCAGGCTGAGTATCTCCAGACTATAGAAACGTCCTCGCAAACTTTATTGCTACTAATCAATGATATATTAGATTTGTCAAAAATAGAGTCTGGCAACCTGGTACTTGCGCCTAATGAATGCAATGTCAGTGAAGTTGTCTATGACACTATGAGTATCGTGATGGCGAGGGCGACTGAGTCAAAACTCGATTTACAGGTGAAGATTGCACCGAATGTACCGTACAGTGTGGTTGTCGACGAGCACCGACTTCGTCAGGTGCTGATGAACCTGTTGTCTAATGCCGTTAAATTCACGTCGGAGGGAAGTGTGACGTTGGCCGTGGATTGTCTGCTCAAACCGGACAATAAAGCCGATTTACTTTTTTCCGTCATAGATACGGGCATTGGGATTGCAGAGGATAAACAATCGCAAGTCTTTGCACCTTTTGTTCAGGAAGATGGCTCCATTACTCGTCAGTTTGGTGGGACTGGTCTTGGTTTGGCTATTTGCCGCCAGCTCGTTGAATTGATGGGGGGAGATATTCAACTGAAGTCAGAAAAAGGAGCTGGCAGTACTTTTAGCTTTACGCTGGAAGTAGATATTGATGTGGTTGCTACTCCTTCCCAAAGTTTCAATGGCTTGCGCTGTTTGTTGGTTGGAAGTGATAACGAGGCCGTTGCGCTTATCCGGGCGGAGTGTCAAAAGTGGGGGATAGACGTATCGGTTGGTGCCGATCTCTTAGCGACGGATTTGACCTCAAGCAACTATAGCCTCGTTATATATTGTCAGCAGTCTCTGGATCTGACACAACAAAAGATACCAATGATCAGGCAGCACTTTCCACAGGCCGCTTTAGTGATATGTAGTAGCCATGGCGATACATTACACGACTTCGGTTCAGAAATAGATGGTGTGATTACGCTTCCTCTCCTCGGTCAGCGTTTTACTAAAGCCATTCAGGCGGCAGTAAAGGTTGTTGAACCAAGTCTTGCAGTTAAATCGGATAAAGTGCAGCCAGAACAGAAGACTTCTCCGACAGCAGACAAACATCAGGTGGCTACTGAACATTTTGATGATGAAGAAAATATCATATTGATTGTCGAGGATAATTTGGTGAACCAGAAGGTTGCCTCTTTGTTCTTGCGAAAGGCGGGCTTCGGTTATGATGTCGCGAACAATGGGCAGGAGGCCGTGGACGCGATCAGGCAAGGTAAGCAATACTCAGCTATTTTGATGGATTGTATGATGCCGGTTATGGATGGCTTTACGGCAACTGAGGAAATCAGAAACTGGGAAAAAGAGAGTAAGATCTCTGGTCGATTGCCCATTATTGCTTTAACTGCCAGTGTACTGGATGAAGATATTGCCAAGTGTTATGAATCTGGAATGGATGATTATGTTGCCAAGCCGTTTAAGAAAGAAGTGTTGCTAGAAAAACTGGAATCTTTGACTCAATATGCATAATTCACAAGGATTTTTGCAGGTAAAGCTAGATGTCGGGAGGCGATTTTAGCGTGGTGTCTTGTGAGAGATCTCTTACAAAGGCGTGGGAGATGTGAAAGATTGTTGTAGGACTCTCTCGCAATCAAAATAAAGTTGAGAATTATCAATCGCTTAGCTATGTGTTGTCAGTTTTGCTGAAGTTGAGGCAGAAAAATGTGAACTTCGTGTGTTGCTTAGATTTCAAAATAACGTAATCTTTACCCCGTCGGAAGGAACTGACGGAACGGAACAGGAAATATGCCAGGGAGATTGGCAACCTCAGGATGAGGACGGTAGATCAGGAAGATTTATCGAACATGGACTGTGAAGGGACAATCGGACGGAACCGATATAGCAAATAGGAAATTTGCTAGTCAGGATGACAAAACGGACTACTTCAGGATGAAGCAAGGGACACCTCCAGGAAGGAGATGAGAGTCGAGACAGGATGCTTCGACGGGTCAAGGTATGACCGAAAGGACATCTCTAGGAAAGAGACAAAAAGGACTAAGCTGAAGGAATCAGCAAAATCATGGAATGATGCAGGGAGCACCATAGTAGCGGGAATGCTGCAAGTAAGACCTAAGGGCGCGACGAATGTCGCGCCCGCTCTTTTTATAACCCCACCTAATTGGCAAATACCGCAGTTTTGCAGCCTACGTCATACTCCCAGCAAAGACGTAATAGCCAGCAATAGCGTTATTTTCTCTTAATTGCTTTTACTTATATCGCTGTAATAGGACCCTGTAAATTATCTGCTTGGTAGTTTATTTAAATGGTATTGGGTAAGTCAGGTCAAAAATCAGTAAGAAAGATATAGCCTCAACTCTTCGAAGTTATTGATGATGATTTGTTGCCCCTCTGGGTTTGAATCCAAAACGTTGATATCAATATTGTAAGTATCTAAGACATAGCGAACTAATGCCGCATTAGTCGGAATCTGAAGGACGTTGTCATTCATGCCATAATCATTGGCAATGACAGCTGCTTGAGCAGCCGTAAAGCGTGAGTCTGGTGTTAACTCAACAGTAACTTTTGTATTCCATAGCTTATCTTGGTTTATTCCCATAATCATTTTGTCGTTGACATCAGGTATGTTCCGAATCCGGCTTAACACAAAATCTCTATATCCTTTTGCGTGTTCACAATAAGCTCTAACGTGCCATCGTAATGGAGTACAAACTAAGGTGTGAGGTGAAATGATGCGTTCGACCTCTTTTCCATCTTTTAGTGATGTGTAGCTTATATCGACACGTTTCTTTTCTCGGATTGCCTGAATGAGTGGGCGAAGAACTTGAGGTGAAATATTGCGAGTGATAGGGCGAACCATGGAGGTATTCTCAAACCCCATGTCAAGTTCACCAAAAGTGATAGTGATATCTTCACTGCGGGCAAGTATGTGTAGATATTCATCAGCATGGCCGCTTGTTAGTTTTGGTATGAAGGAATTACTAGGTTTATAGCCTTTTAACGACTTGTCGTATATAAGGCTTCCAGGGGCAATATCATTTAGGTAACTGTTGATGTCTTTAGAAGCTTGTTGCCGACCAATCCCAAAACTTTGTATTAGATGATTTGTCGTGAGCCTGCCCTCCCATAGGGCGATAATTTCGACCAATCTATAGCGAAGTAAAAGATCCCAGCGTATCGGCCATTTATTCATCAGTGTTAATCCTGTCTAATTATGCTACATGTATATGTAATCAGTATTTACCTGTCGCTAGTGACGTCATATTATTTGGGTGTTTTACGCCCGTCAATAGGGTGTGTATTAAAATGAGCAAAGCCCCTAAATAAGTCGGTTTGCCTGTTATATAGAGATTCCATGGAATGTTTAGCGTTAGGTATCTAATGAATTTGGACATACTGAAATGAAACTGAATCAATATCTCAACAAAATTTCGCAGGGAGATTCGATCAACCTAGCTCGCTTTATCAAGTGCTTACCATTCTCAGACATGAATGAATGGCGAAAAATCTATAGTGCTACTCGTGTTCGGGATGGCCATCAAATGGAGGTGCTTGATGAAGAGAGACATAGCGCGCTTTTTGAACCAGAGGTAAGCGATAGAGTAGGCTCATCACATTTGGGACGCTCGCATGCTTTTCCAAGTAGTTTCGCCCATGTGTTAGTTTTGAACAGCACCACTAAGTCACAGGTTCCTTTTGTGGTTGTATCTGATGCCAATGGTTACAAAACCCAAGGAAAGCTTATTGGCCAGCGGGCGGTTCTTATAGAGAATATTGAAAATTTCTATCGATATCGGGAGTTTCTAGAGTTAATTGGTCATCCGTTATTGGCTGAAAACTCAGACATTATTTTCGGTTCTGGCAATCAAATATGCCATCATCTGAATACGCCATTTCTATCGATTTATGATGAAATATACTGCGCGCAAGATGTTGAATTAGGGGGATTAACAATATTCAACACTCTTAAAGCCTCTTTTTCTCAATGCGTTTGGCTGGCCCCAATTGAGTGGGAACCATTTAGAAGCAAATTTAAGCTCAAACCAAAAAATGGTACTAACTTGGCTAAGGCAATAATGCTGGCTCGAGATCTTGGTTTAAACGAAGAAGCTGATCTCATGAACCAAACTCGTCATTTTATGGAGCAGGAAGCCTTCCTTCCTGTATTTAAACAGGATTAATTTATGCTAAAGAATGCCATAGACAATTTGCTTATTAGTATTTCACGTTTAATTGCTATTGATTCGGTGGGGGTGGCCATCGCAGAGATCGACCTTAGAGAGGGCGGTATCTTAATTGGTGGCGGGAATATTGGTAAAACGTCGATCCTCAATGCGATTCGATTATTTTTATTACCAGAAGAAAACTTCAAAGACTCAAAAAGCAAGTTCGGATTTTCAGATAAAGAAGGCAACTTTTACTCCAATGACGAGTGTTTTGAACACTACTTTCCGAGCAGCACCAGCTTTTTGATCTTAGAGTGCGATAACTATTTAGGCGGGCCTATCCCTCACTGTCAGATACTTTATCGTGGTAGTTCAGAAAAACTTGATTATCGCCGCATGTTTACCTCGCTAAGATATGAGCAAATACGCCACCTTTTTTGGGATGGCAATGCCGGATACGATGGTATTGGTGGTCGAGTGGATGATTTAACGCTGAGCAAAGTACAGACTTTTCTCAAGCGTGAGGATAAGCACTTTAAGCCAGTAACGCGTTCAGCAAAAATTAAAGAGGTGATCTACGCTAATCAACTACTCGATATTGATGCGATGCGTTTTTGCTTGTTCCCTCTTAGTTCAACTAAAGATGCTGATGTCGATGCCTTTCGCGCGCTCGTTCGTTTGTTATTTGATATGAAGACCGGTTCGGACACGGTTCGTTTAGCGGTCGCTAACATCATTGAATCCAGAAAGAAGGAGCGAAAAGACGAGCTTAATTTCGATATTGATGCCTTTATTAATCATAACGACATGTTGTCACGCCGCGAGCTAATACTCAAAAAGATTGAAAGCCTAAGACCTGAGTACGAAAAGCTTGCCCTCAGTCATCAACAATTAGTGAGCAATAGAAATGCTGAAGATGCGTTGATGCAGTACGCCATGATGCTTGACAGCCGAATCAATCAAGAAAACCAAATTCTTAAGCAAGAAGAGATACAGCTAACGTTCCAGAAAGAAAAGGTACGCTCTGCGAAGAAAGCGTGTAATGACACACTTGATAAACAAAAGACGCTACAAGGTGAAATTAACGTACTGTCTCGTAGGCAGACAAAACTCGATGAGAGTGTGCAAAACACGAATCTCATCATCAATTTATACGATGAAAGCGAGACTATCGAATCAATTGTCTCGGGCCATCGTGAGCACTTAGCTGACAAAGAGCAAGCATTAGCATTAAAGCAAGATGCGGAGAAGCGACAGGCTGAACTGGAAGCCCTTAAGCAGGAAGTTGAAAAACTTGAAGAGATGGAAGCTCGCTATCAAGCTTCAGTTAACGCTCAGGAATACAAACTTTTTAATCAGTTACCTGATAGTGTTTGGATGAAATTAGCCGCTGTGAATTTAGAGGTGGCGGAGTCTAACCCTGCACGACCTTTAACCGCGTCTGAACAACAGGCAATTGAATCTTTTACGGATTTATTAGAGGCGAAAGACCAGCATTATACGCTTTGGGGATTAAAGCTCAAGCCTATCCAAACGGACAATCGAGAATCGGATCAAATCCGGTTATCTAAAGTACAAGAGACACTAGAGCGCAAACGCAAGCGAATGGTGGATTTGAGCGCGATGGATAGTCAATCCCGTTTTGAGCGAATTAAAGACATCTCTGCACTTGAAACTGAAATTAAGCGCACACAAAACGAAATCAGCTTGTTGCTTGCATTCACCAATAACGCACATCAGCTTCAAGAGATTAATAAAGAACTAGCGGAAGCTGAACAAACTCGTGACTCGTTACAAAAACAGTTCGACGCACAAAATGAGTTGTTGGCACAAGAGAAGCAATCGGTTGAGGTGCAAACTGACAAACTAACTGAGAAAAAAGAGCAGTTAGAAAAATTAACCGGATACAGAGTTAGGGTTAAAGCGGAACTTCAGGCGCATCATCTGCCAGTAAGTGATTTTTCAGTCTTACCCGACCAAACAGTGGACTTGTCGGGAGAAACATTACTCAAGCGAATTGAGAGCCTAAACAGTAAGCGTCAAGCAAAGACAGATATTACGGAGAGACTACAGGATTTTGTCAGAGAACAAGTGCTCGAAAATGACGATGAATTGATGCTCTCTCACCTAGATGATGAACTTCTAGAACATGCATTTCACCAGCTTCAAACGCGCTATCAAGGGTTAGATGAGGAGTTTGATATTCTGCGTAAGCACTTTATTGAGCATAAGCACTCTGTTCACGCCATTATCAATGAGCTAAAAAACAATCGAGAAATGGTCCTCCAATTTGAGCAGAGTATCAATCGCGCGTTTCAGGGGGTAGTGATTAATGATTTGTCGCAGGTAGAAGCCAAAATCAAAGTGGAAGCTCGATTTGATGACTTGGTGAATGAAATAGAGTTTTTTGATACTCATTCTGATCAAAAAGCGTCTGAACAATTTATTGAGCGTCTTAAGGCCTTTAGTAAAAAGTTCTTCCCAGAAGGCAAAGCCGCATTGTTAACGATGGAGCAGATAGTATCTGGAATTTCATACCGAGTGAAAAAGCAGGGACAAGAAGGTTGGGAGAGTAAATCGCAATCTACTTCGACCATTATGCTTATCAATATCAAACTGGTAGAAATTTTACTTGGTAGATTGAGAAACAGCGCTTGTTCTACTCAGTTTCCATTGGTTATTGACGAAGGTGCTTCGGTTGATAGCTCTCAATTTGACTGGCTGTTGCCTAATATGAAACAAGCAGGATTTAGAGTATTAAGCGCATCGACCAATTCTGCATCCAGTGAGATCATCTTCAAGTTTGGGCAGCATTTTCGATTAGATGCCATGCGTACAGCAACACCTTATAGCAAAGCAAGAACCATTGCATTTACTGGCATGCCAGAAAGTTTTGTGACAAAAGGAAGTACGTTGGATAGAGAGCAGCTTGATATGTTTGGAGAGGCATATGAGTGATCAACGACTTCTAACCATCCCTACATTTGCCATAATGCTTGAACATCACACCATCATGAGAGATGTGATCCGTACAATGGATGAGAGCGGTGAGCCTTATGTGAGAGAAGCCTCCTTTATCTCTAGATTGCACCGTTACATACAAGGGCAAAGTAAAGAGAAGCAGAAACAATTACGTACTGCCTTTTCTACCGACAACTTATTAGCTTCCCATATTTTGGTGGATAAAGATGAGTTCGGGGGCGAGAGTCGCTTGATCTTTGATCGTGCGGTAATAGGGGTATTCCGTCTGTTTGATCGCAGTTTATTTCAAGACCTTACCGATGTTGCACTTAAGATCCAGCTCGGGGGTATACGGTTACTCCTAGAAAATCTCCAATCGGGTTCGATGTTGTATAGCGATAGTGACCTAGATTTCAAGGAGTTAATTGACGAGTTATTTCATCAATTGAGTGAACTGCTTAACAGCATTCGCTTGAACTTGGTCAAAATGCAGACCATCAACCAAGAGCTCAGCGATGCGAGTGAACTTGCCGCCAAGTCTCATAATCCACAAGTGTTTTCTGCTCTTCAGCAAGAGTCGATAGAAAAAATATCTTTACTGCTTTCTCGCCACATATTGCCAACTAGGCAGTTTTTGGATGAAAAAAGCCGTTTGAAAGATGGCCCGAACTTGTTTGAATGTCTGCAAAGCTTACGCAGTCAGTTCGACCTCCATCAAGACCATCAGCGGGCTAATGCGATGCTAAGGTATGAGGTGAGCTTTAACAGCTTTCACAAACAGATCAGCAAAGTTTCTCAATCGGTGGATCATTTTTTGGCGCGTTCCAAAAAACGCCTTCAACAGTTTAATGCAATTGAAGGTGCATTTAGTGAGTTAGTGAATGCATTAGATGCCACAAAACAAAATCTCAAGCGCAGCCAGATTGATGGGAAATTTGCTCGTGATAACGGAACCTTTATGGGTTTAATGCAGCAAGCTAGGCCCAAAGTGCTGCGTATCAGTAGTTCAGAAGCCTACCTAAACAACGTAGTGAGTGATATTGAAGCGCGAGTTGTGGATAGGAGTTTGCTAGAGCAGAGCCGTTATGTGGATTTAGTCAGCGTAAAAGATGATTCCACCGAGCAGAGGCTCGCGCGCGCAGAGCAGATCTTTGAGCTAGTCAAAAACATGAAAATGGCAGAGTATCAAGATCTCACACTCTCTCTACATCGTCGCCTTAAAGATTATTTCTCTGACTATCACTTTGTTGATCTATTGGAGGGTCTCAACTTCATATTGCGAAGTGAGGCAATACTTGATGGACATACACTCAAAATGACCAACTTTCGTCAGCGTCTCGCCCAAGGCGACAATATTTATTTATACCGCAAAATCCGAACAGAGCGAGTAATTCAGTAATGAGCCCCTTTTCTCAAATCAACATGGCGAAAAGCCAGCAGATATACGCCACCTTCGTTAATGGTAAGGTGATCACCAAGCAGGTTTATGACCTTTATCAGCAGAGTTTTCTAGAGAGCACACTCTATACCGAGCTTTACAACAATTTAGATCACTTTACTCAACTCTACCTTCATATAGGCTATACGCTTAACTTCAATGTCGAGGGCGAGTTTTTCTATATTAGCCGTAGCGAAGCTGAAGAGGACGCCGACACAAATGCCACCAAAATCCAGGCAATGTTGTTGATTATCGCCCGCTATTGGGTCGACAAAGGTTTTGACCTCGATGATTTAATGACGCCAGTCATTGGGCTAGGACGCACGGCACTGGAAGAAATCGCTGAACAAACGATTTATGATGATATTCGTCAAGCACTCGGAATAGAGACATGGGACAAGGCCTTAAACTACCTCGCAGACAGAAACTTTCTCTATCAATGTGGTGATAAGCATTACATTTTGAGTTCAGCAGGTATGCACTTCCTTAATTTGCATGTTGAAAAGTACTCTCAAGAACAAGATTAGTTAGACTTTAGCCTTATCTATGGTGTCAGTCAGGTTGATGTTGGTTAGCTAAATCTCTGAATTAACTAACAGTCTCAAAAGTAGTAATATGCTAGCTTTGTTGCATTTTTTGCATTTTTTGCATTTGTTGCATTTGTTGCATTTGTTGTGTTCAAGAGTAAGGAAACTTTGTCGTGGAAAAGAGTAATTTTGAGTTTTTAAAACATCACGATGAGTTGTTGTTTCAACT
The DNA here is from genome assembly GCF_009910675.1 of Photobacterium alginatilyticum. Lineage (GTDB taxonomy): Bacteria > Pseudomonadota > Gammaproteobacteria > Enterobacterales > Vibrionaceae > Photobacterium > Photobacterium alginatilyticum. Next base: position 17,629 of record NZ_RSEJ01000043.1, read on the forward strand.
AGCTAATCGAGCAGAGCAGTGCTTTGTGCCGGACCCGAACACAACACTGGTTAAGATTCGCCAACTGGGAGAAGCACTGGCGCAAAACGTAGCGGCTCGAGTCGGTGTTGACTATGGGCAAGATATCAAGCAGATAGATTTGCTGCGTAATCTTGAATATAAGCTTACTCTTGACCCCCGCATTAATGACTCTTTCCACACCATTAGAAAGCTAGGTAATACAGCAACTCATGACTTCACATCCTCTAGCCACAGAGATGCGCTTAAATCCCTTGTCTTGGGCCATGCACTTAGTGCTTGGTATCACACCCTATTTGGTGGTACGCAGGCCAAAGGGTTTAAACCTGCGGCTTTCATTAAGCCCAAAGACCCATCAGAAGAAGTACGTCTTTTAGAGGAACAGTTACAAGCGTTAGAAATTACGCAGCAAAGAACCTCCGAACGACTAAAAGTCGCTGAACAGCTTAAGCAAGTTGAAGCTGAGAAAGCCGAAGCGTTAAAAGTACGAGCTGTGCAAATGCAGGCAGAAAGTGAACTCTGGGAAGATGTAGCTACTGAGCATGAAGCCACTTTGGCTGAGTATCGCCAAAAAATGGATGAAGCTAACGTGCTGTACGACGCTATGTTTAACCAGCAAAGCCAGCAAGAACAAGCAAAACTTATTGATCAGGTTGAAAAGTCACGTTTAGAACTCAATGAAGAAGAAACTCGAGTTCTGATTGATGAGCAATTGAATGATGCGAAATGGAAAGCAGACAGCGTAAACCTTAAATATTCAAAAGGGGCGAGGCCAGTTGCCAACGAAAACCGTGCCATAGCCGAATGGCCGACTAGCTCTGGGCCAGCAGATTACGTTTTATTTATGGGGTTAACCCCTGTAGCCGTGGTTGAAGCAAAGAAAAGTGCGAAGAATGTATATGGCGCCATTGACCAAGCGAAGCGCTATGCCAAAGGCTTAACCAATAAAGGCGGAATTATTATTGAAACCACTTACGGTGAGTTCAAAGTTCCTGTCGTGTTTGCGACTAACGGTCGCCCATACTTAGAACAGCTGGAACAAGAGAGTGGCATCTGGTTTTTGGATGTTCGAGACACGACCAACCGCCGTAGAGCGCTAAAAGGTTGGTACTCACCAAGTGAAATTAAAGCGTACCTTCGTCAAACGCCGCAGCAAGCAGAGCAAGAACTTGACCAGATGGGATTTGATTACGACTTAAAACTCCGTGACTACCAGGTTAAGGCTATTCAGTCGGTAGAACAGGCGATTAAACAAGGTAAGACGAACGCACTGGTGGCAATGGCAACTGGAACAGGTAAAACTAAAACCTGTATTGCTTTAGTGTATCGCTTGCTCAAAGCAGAACGTTTTCGTCGCATTCTATTTCTGGTTGATCGTTCAGCGCTTGGTGTGCAGGCAACCACTGACTTTGGCGAAGTTCGATTAGAGAACTTAAATACCTTTGCCGATACATTCGATGTCATTGGTATGGAAGCAGATAAACCGCCAGTCGCTAAGCCTGAAGACGACACCAAAGTCCATGTGGCGACAGTCCAAGGCTTAGTGAAACGTATTTTGTACCCGAATGATGGTGATACCAAGCCGGGCGTTGGTCAATACGATTGCATCGTTGTTGATGAATGTCACCGCGGCTATCTGCTTGACAGAATTCAGAGCGAGACAGAACTTGAATTTCGTGATCAAAAAGATTACCAATCCAAGTACCGAGCGGTTTTGGACTATTTTGATGCCTTCAAAATTGGCTTAACAGCCACGCCAGCGCTGCATACAGTAGATATCTTTGGTGAGCCTATCTTTAGCTACACCTATACGGAAGCGGTCATTGATGGCTATCTTAACGATCACCTGCCACCGATTAGAATTCACACCAAGCTTGCAGAGCAGGGTATTCATTACAATATCAACGAAGAAGTTCAGGCGTATAACATCGAAGACAATACGATTGAAAAATATCGCACGCCAGATGAACTCGATTTTGATGTGTCGCAGTTTAATAAGAAAGTGGTGAGTCCAAACTTCACTAAAGTCGTGACCAAATGGCTAATCGAAAGTGACGCGATTAATCCATACTCTGAAGCGAAAACTCTCATATTCAGTGTGACCGACAAACACGCCGATCAAGTAGTAGAAGCGCTAAAAGAAGCGTGTGAACACTATCATGGTGAGGTGGAAGACGACGCCATCCAAAAGATCACCGGAGCATCGGATAAGCCATTAGAAAAAATCCGTCTGTTTAAGAATGATCGTTTACCCAATATTGCGGTGACGGTTGATCTGCTAACAACAGGGGTTGATGTTCCTAAGATTTGTAATCTGGTCTTCTTGCGTCGTATGAATAGTCGCATTTTGTTTGAACAGATGCTAGGTCGCGCCACACGTTTATGTGATGAGATCGCCAAGGGGCCATTTAGAATTTATGATGCGGTCGATATCTATACTCAGCTTGAAGACGTGAACAGCATGAAGCCTGTTGTGACCAACGTAAATATTACATTCAGCGAGCTTGAGAATGAAATGACTCAAGTCGATGAAGAAGAGCTACAAACGTTAGCTAAAAATCAGTTTATCGCCAAGCTTCAGGTCAAACGTCGTCACTTAACAGACTCGCAGCGTGAAGATTTTGAAACTATTGTTGGTCAATCCCCTGAATACTTTATTCAAGATCTGAAGAGTCGACCAGTTGACGAAGTTGCAGAGTGGTTTACCAAGCATCCGGGATTAGGCGAGTTGTTAGATAGTAAAGTGATCGGAGGTGGTAACCGTCCTCCAGTGATAATTTCTGATCATGATGACAAGGTGACCAATGTCACCACAGGTTACGGCGATGGGCAAAAACCATCCGATTATCTTCAAGCATTCAGCGATTTTGTTAATGCTAACAGCAATAGATTGATTGCAATTCAAACAGTCGTGCAAAAACCTTGGGAATTGACAAGAGAAAGCCTCAAAGAACTGGCTCTAGAGCTTGAAAAGAACCGCTTTAGAGAACAAGATCTGCAAGTGGCCTGGAACGAAGTAACAAACGAAGAAATCGCTGCAAGAATCATCGGCTTTATTCGCCAAGCAGCGTTGGGTGAAGCCCTTATTCCGTTTGATCTGCGTGTCGATAAAGCATTAGAAACTATGCTGGCTAGTCAGCAGTGGAAGACACCACAAAAGAAATGGTTAGAGCTTATCGCTAAGCAAATGAAAGCGACCACCATTGTTGATTTACCTGCACTAGATCAGGGTATTTTTAAGCAACAACAAGGTGGCATTAAACGTGCCAACAAACTGTTTGAACAACCTATCGGGAATGTTCTACTCCAATTTAACAAAGCGCTGTGGCTAGCACCTCAACAGTCAGCTCCGCAGCAGCAAGCAAAAACAGCTTAGTGCTGTCGCACTCATAAAGGTAATAAAATAAATGAGCACTCAAGATCTCGTCGCCAAGTTGTGGAATCTATGTAATTTACTCCGCGACGACGGCGTGACCTATCACGAATACCTTAACGAGTTAACTTACCTTGTTTTCTTAAAAATGGTTGATGAAACAGGTCAAGATGAGCTTCTGCCCAAAGGTTACCGCTGGGAAGATCTAGAAGCCTATAACTCTGCAGTGCGCCTTGATGAGTATAAAAAGCTGCTTCTGCACTTAGGGTCAAATGGTTCATTGATCACTAAAGCAATTTTTGCCAATGCCAGCACCGTAATTCGTAAGCCTGCCACGTTGAATAAGCTGGTGGTAGAGATTGACAAACTAGATTGGTACAGCGCTAAAACCGAAGGGTTAGGTGACATGTATGAAGGCTTACTAGAAATCAATGCAGGTGAGAAAAAATCTGGTGCTGGTCAGTACTTTACTCCGCGCGTGCTTATCGACGTGATGGTAGAACTAATGAAACCAACATTAGACGATGTCATTGTCGACCCGACTGCAGGCACAGGCGGCTTCTTAATCAGTGCGCATAATTACGTTAAAGCTCACAATGACATTGAAGCGTTAGACACACTCCCATACGACAAATATCAGCATGAAACTTTTTTTGGTATGGAGCTGGTGCCAGATACGCGTCGCCTAGCCATGATGAACCTCATGTTGCATGATTTAGCCGTGGATGATGAAAACTCCGGTATCTTGTTTGGTGATACTCTTTCTAATGAAGGTAAAGCCCTGCCATCAGCTAGCCTGGTTTTAGCTAATCCACCATTTGGTACTAAGCAGGGTGGTGGCGTACCCACGCGTGATGATTTAGTTCACTACACCAGTAATAAGCAATTAGCGTTTCTGCACTTGATGTACCATAAAATGCTCAAGCCAGGTGGTCGAGCTGCTGTGGTATTGCCTGACAACGTACTATTTGAAGGCTCTACTGGGCAAACCATCCGTAAAGACCTGATGGAGAAGTGTAACCTGCACACCATTTTACGCCTGCCAACGGGCATCTTCTATGCCGCAGGAGTCAAAACCAACGTGTTGTTCTTCTCTAAACCTGAAGATGTAAAACAAGACAAAGGCCAGACCAAGAACGTGTGGGTGTATGACCTTCGCTCTAATATGCCAAAATTCGGTAAGCGTACTGTTCTGACTAAAAGCCATTTTGAAGAGTTTTATCAAGCGGTGGGAAGTGACTTAACCCAAGTTGATGAGAAAGCTCGTAAAGCGTTTGTTAGCAGTCATGAAGGTGATGCTGATGGCTGTCGCCTACGCTGCTTTAGCCGTGAAGAGATTTTCAGTAAAGATGAATCACTTGATCTCAGCTGGATCCGTGATGAAAGCAATGAAGACGCCTCAAAACTGCCCGCGCCAGATGTGTTGATTAACGAAGCACTGGTTGAGTTGGCTGGCGCGATGGAAGAGCTAAAAGCGATTTTGGTGGAGCTAGATTCAGCAGAAAGTGATGAGGTGGCTCTGTGAGTGAGTTACCGAAGAACTGGATTGAAGTGAGGTTAGGCTCTATTGCTAAAGTTCAGAGCGGTGTTGGTTTCCCTAAAAAATATCAGGGTATAGCCGATGCAGAGTATCCTGTGTATAAAGTAGGAGATGTATCAAAAGCTTTTCTTTACAACTCCAGTTTGTTGAGTGAATCTGAAAACTATGTTTCCTCAGAAACGCTAGGTGTAATGAAAGGAAATGTTTTTGACATTGGCACGATTTTATTTGCAAAAATCGGTGAAGCATTAAAGCTTAATCGTCGAGTGATCGTTAAGAAGAAAGGTATCGCTGACAATAATGTCATGGGAGTTAAGGCAATACTCGATGAAGAAGATGACTATCTTTTTAGATATTTGCAGAGTTTCGATGTTGCAGGACTTTCCAGATCTACTACGGTTCCCTCGATCAGAAAAACAGACGTAGAAGATATTCTTGTTCCGCTTGCCCCACTAAATGAACAAATCCGCATTGCCAACAAGTTGGATTCAATCCTTGCTAAGGTTGATAAAGCTCAAGCTCGTTTAGACAAAATCCCCTCAATCCTAAAACGTTTCCGTCAATCGGTATTGGCTGCCGCAACGTCTGGAGAGTTGACGAAAGAGTGGCGTGACGAGAATACACCAATCAAGCATTCGGAAGTGACAGGTAAGTATGAACTTGACTGGAGTATTGTCGAAGAATCAGCGTTACCAGAAAGTTGGCAATGGGTCCCATTAGGAAATTATGCCAAATGTAGTCGAGGTAAGTTTTCTATCCGCCCAAGAAATGATCCGTCTTGTTTCGATGGGGATTACCCTTTTATTCAAATAGGTGATTTGCCAAGGCAAGGAGGATTCATCTATTCACATAAACAGACATTAAACGAAAAAGGGTACTCGGTTAGTCGAGAATTTGACGCGGGTACGGTAGTTCTAGCAATTGTAGGTGCGACAATTGCCAACACTGGGATAACCACATATCCGGTGTGTTTCCCAGATAGTTTGGTCGGAATAAACTCGGCTTCAGAAACCACCAACAAGTATTTGGACTATCACTTGAGAGCGATAAAGGAAGATATACGACAAGCCTCCTACGCAGGAGGAGGGCAACCTAATATCAAGCTTACGATGGTCAACCCGCTACCTTTGCCGTTACCATCAGAAGCTGAAATAGTAGAGATTGTTGCGAAAGTTGAATCGTTGATGGCAAGAGCAAATAAAGTCGAAAAACAATACCTAGACGCCAAGGCTCGCCTAGACCGCCTAACACAATCGATTCTAGCCAAAGCTTTCCGAGGTGAGTTAGTGCCGCAAGATTCTAATGATGAACCCGCAGAAAAGTTGTTAGAGCGTATTGTTGCAGAAAAAGAACTGAATAAGCCTAAAAAGGCCGCAAATAAGCGTACCACCAAAGCGAAAACGGTAGAGAAGGAATAATGAACGACATGAATCAATCACTCTCTTTAGTCAATATCAAAGCCAACAACTTTAAGTCGCTGGTGGATTTTTCCCTGCCGTTTAGCAAGTTCAACTGCTTAGTGGGCTTAAATGGCTCGGGTAAATCAACGGTATTACAGTTTATTGATTTTCTCTCACAGCAAGTGAGTGGTGATATCGATGAGTGGTTGGATAGTCGTCAATGGAGTGCGAAAGACCTTAATTCGACGCTCACTAAGCAATCCAATATTAACTTTACAGTAGAGCTTTCTTACTCGAATAAACCAGTGATTTGGGAAGGCAGTTTCAACAGAACAGAGTTGTACTGTACGGCAGAGAAAATCACTTGGGGTGGTAAAACGCTGCTCAATGTTGCTGATGGTAAGTTCTCACTGCCAACAGAAGATCTTCAAGCGCCCATTACCTTTGCTTATCAAGGCTCGATTCTATCTCAATTACGAGAAAGCCAGCTTCCTAAAGAGCTGGTGGAGTTTAAAACCTTCTTCAATGAACTGAATGCACTAGACATGCTTTCACCTGATATGCTTCGTGATCAACACATCAGCGGTAAAACCCTTGGTGCTGGTGGCAAGATGCTATCGAGCTTTATTAGCAATATGACTAAAGAAGAGAAATCGAACTTAGTCTCGACTCTTAAAGGCTTGTACCCAAGTTTAATCAAGGTAGATGCGACTGTTCAAAAATCAGCTGGCACAGTAAAGCTTGAGATAGAAGAAAAGTTTGGCGAGAAGACCATCAAAACCGAAGCCAGACACATCAATGATGGCTTACTTCGCTTTATGGCTATCTTCGCTCAGTTAACCAAAAAGCAAAGTGCGCTTTTGCTGGATGAGATTGAGAATGGCGTAAACCCAGAGCTCATCGAAAAGCTAGTAGACAGCTTAGTAGCGGCAAATACTCAAGTGATTGTCACAACGCACAGCCCAATGATCCTTAATTACATGGAAGATGAAGTCGCGAAAGCGGGCGTTGTCTATCTGTATAAGAATGAAAAGGGTGCCACTCAAGCGATTCGTCTGTTTGATATTCCTTCTATGCAGCACAAGCTGAAATTCATGGGCCCGGGCGAAGCTTACGAAGACACCATACTAGAAAACCTAGCATCGGAAATCGCTGCATTAGAAAGCGAAACTATCAAAGATACTGACAACTAAAAGGAGCATTAAGCATGTATTTAGTTGTCAGTGGTGAAGGTGAAACCGACATCGGTAAAAGCAATGAAGCAATTGGTCCGCTTAGTAAGTTGATTGATAAGTTTATTGAACCGTACACTCAATACTCGTTATTGGATGCGGGGATGCTTGAAGTCGTTCATGAGACAGAGATTACTCGTATCTCCCGTGATAGAAGCATCATCAAGCCACTCTCTAGGCGTGGTAAAAAGACCCAGCACGAAACCCGCGAGTTTTACAGTGCAGCACGTGCTTTAGCGCATGTGGCCAAAAATGCCGATGTCCAACCAAGCTTGGCTGTACTTTTTCATGATTCAGACAGTAACAAGTGGCCCAATTACGAGACTAAGCGACTTTCGATGGAGCATGGCTTTATTGCTCAAGAGTTTGAAAATGGTGTTCCTTTCGTTGCCCAACCTAAATCAGAAGCTTGGCTACTATGTGCCCTGAAAAACGGCTATCAACATTGCGCGGCTTTAGAAGAACGCTCGGGCAACGATGATTCTCCTCGTTCTTTAAAAGCCGAGCTAGAAGCGCATCTTGGTGAGCCAGCTACCCGTGAAAAACTCAATGAACTTGTCGATGATGGCCTAATCGATCTCGCTCAAATCACCGATATGACGTCGATGGTTGATTTTCAAGAGTCAATGAGAGAAGTGCTTGGGCGCATGCTGGATAGACCAATCGAATAGGTATTTGCATGTCTGCACTAGCTATCTAGTGAGATAGAAGGAATTTAGAGTCATTATGGGAATAACATTAGAGAAAAGATTGTCGGCTTGGGATGACTTCTTAACACGTTGGCCGAAACAAAAAGTAAAAGAGCTGACGCTAGAAGAGTACGTGGATGTAAATAACCGCGACACATTCGCATATTGGTTAGAACACAGAACGAAAATTTTGGGCTCAATTCGTGGTGGTGACTCCTCTAAGTTTGGAATCTATCGTCGCAATAAGCCACCGAAAGGTGAGCGTTCCCATATTAAGCACGGTGAAGTCTATTCTTGGATCGCTCGCTTTGGCAAAACTGAAGAAGAAGCTTTCGATACTATAAAAAAGGACATATTAAAAGTTATAGCGTGTATTGAGTCTGGCGATGTAAACACTATTCAAGAAATAGGACTCGCAGATACTCTAAAGTGGAAATTAGCTTTTTTGTACCAAGACGCTGAAAATCCCACTGTCATCAATATTTTTAAGCGAGATATGCTGCGAGACGCTTGTTCTGATCCAACTGGCGATTTTTCTGATTTATATCGTAGCCTCTTAAAAGATAGGGGGGACATGCATATTGTCCAGTATGGTTATGAAATCTGGAATTCACTTGAAGAGACGGAATCAGCTGATTCTGAAGTTGATGAAACAGAAACTACACTTGCCGACAATAATATGAATACAAACAAGTTAAACACCATTCTCTACGGCCCTCCGGGTACTGGCAAAACCTATAATACCATTAACAAGTCTTTGGAAATTGTTGACCCTGAGTTCTACCATGAAAACAAAGAAAATCGAGATTTACTCAAGAAGCGATTTGATGAGCTTCTAAACGGAAACCGCATTGGCTTTATTACTTTCCACCAAAGTTTCAGCTATGAAGATTTTGTTGAAGGGCTTAAAGCGACAACCGAAAACAATCAGGTCAACTATGAAATTGAAGATGGTATCTTCAAGCGGTTATGTGAGTCTGCGCGAGCTAAGCCGACGATAAAAGCAGCCCAAGACCATGTTGATATCTCCGGACGAAAAATCTGGAAGATGTCATTAGGTGATACGTCAGGAGATGATGCATTTATTTATCAGCAGTGTGTTGATAATGGTTATGTCCTCTTGGGGTATGGTTATGATATCGATTTCTCCAAGGCAATTAATCGTAAAGAAGTGATCAAAGCATATCGGAATGATGGGGTTACTATCGAAAAAGAGAGTAGTGATTATAAAGTTACGTCGGTGAATAATTTCAAAAATGAAATGAGCATAGGTGACTTGATTGTCGTTTCAGATGGTAATCGTAAATTTAGGGCCATTGCTGAAATTACCAGTGATTACTACTTTGACGATTCTCTGGTTGCTGATGTTAGTTATTCTCAGGCAAGAAAAGTCACCTGGCACAGAGTGTATGAACCATCACTACCAATTGATGAATTGTTTAAAAAGAACCTGTCTCAAATGACATTGTATCGTCTGTATGGCACAACGATTGATACAGATAAGCTTCGCTCTATATTGCAGGGTAGTGATGATTCAGACACTGTTGCTCCAGGGAGTACAGTAGGCAAATATCAAGTTGAATCTATTACCAGTGAGCTGATTACTATTCGTAAATCTAACGGTTCAGAACTTCCGATATCCAAGGTGATAGTTGATGAACTTTGTGATTTGGTTCGAACGGGAAGAATCTCAATTGAGGACATCAAGTCAAAACAAGTATTTGATAAAGTCGATACAACAATAGAAAAGAACTTTGTTAACGGCTATCTCAATGTACTCGCACCATTAGTCGAAGCGATTATCAATAAAGGTATCTCACTAGCTAATCAAGTATCTTCAGATAACAGAGTTCTGATTATTGATGAAATCAACCGAGGAAATATCTCCAATATTTTTGGTGAGCTGATCACCTTGATCGAAACGAGTAAAAGAGCTGGTGGTAAAGAAGCGTTATCGGTGAAACTGCCGTATTCCAAAGAGCCTTTCACAGTACCAGATAATTTGCATATCATTGGTACAATGAATACCGCTGATAAGTCGCTCGCACAGCTGGATATTGCTCTGCGCCGTCGTTTTGAATTTGTAGAGATGATGACCAACTATGAATTGCTGGAAAAGACTCCAGATATAGATGGAATCAACGTTAGTCAGCTGGTTAGAACCATCAACAAAAGGATAGAGTTGCTCTATGACCGAGAGCATACCATCGGGCATAGTTTCTTTTTGCCGTTAAAAGACAATCCATCGATTGATTTACTTGCCGAGATCTTTGAGTTACAGATCCTCCCTCTTTTGGAAGAGTATTTCTTTGAAGATTGGGAGCGCGTCGGCATGGTATTGGGTGATCATTTAAAACAAGACGAGAGCTTACGTTTTGTCGTTGAACAGTTTGATGCTGAAGAAGTTGCATTGCTAATGGGAGAGGACTGGGAGCAGCCAGGGAACCAGTCATATTGCAGAAATACTCATGCGTTAAAGAGTGCAGAAGCATATATCGGTATTTACTCTTAATGAACAATTGCAAAGGCGATTCAGTTGTTAGAATCCGTGAGTTCGGCTTGTTGCTCAATGGAGGTAACAAGTCGTCGACCATTGATTGCCACTCTATACCGAGTAAAGCGTTTGAATGGCTTCTGGTAAATGGACAAAGCACTAACGAATACTCTGTTGATCTTGTTCGAGTTAAGAAACAAGGTCAATCTATCGCACTGCAAGTCATCAACTATGTTGGTGTTTTGGAAACACCTTGCGGTACGCGTATTGAAATATTACCGAAGATCTCTGAGAGGGAAGATTCAGAAACATCAACCAAAGTGCTTCTCAAGATGCTTTCAACGGTAAATAGACTCAATATGCACCAGTTTGAGAAATCGACTCTTCAAACGTTGAAGAGGCCGTTGTTTGAAATATTGATTGGTTACTTTTTGCAAGAAGTGGCCAGAGTCATTAAGAAAGGAGTTCGTTATCAATATAAACGAGTTCACTCCAGCAAGCCCTATCTGAAAGGCCAATTACAAACCTCAAAGCAAATTAATCAAAGGCCGGGTTGTCTTAATCGCTTCCATATTGCGTACGATGACTTTTCATCAGATCGTCCAGAAAATAGGCTTATTAGCTCCGCATTGACTCAGGTATTAAAGTGGGCAAAAAGTAGTGAAAATCTTCGCTTGGGTAGTGAGTTGCAATTTGCTCTCGATAATATCCCTCATTCTGATAACTATGCTGTTGATTTTCGCAAATGGTCGAATGACCGCTCACTCATTCACTATCGCTCGGTTAAGCCGTGGTGCGAATTAATTTTAAGTTATCAATCACCGTTATCACTAGCTGGGCAACACCATGGTATTTCCTTGCTCTTTCCAATGGAGATCTTATTCGAACGCTATGTTGCCATTAAGCTGGAAAAAGCGTTCCCTCGAGAATTGAAGCTGAAAGTTCAAGCAAACAGTCACTCTTTGGTCACTCATACTTTGCCAATGTTAGACAAGGAAGAAGGGTGGTTTAGGCTTAAGCCGGATATTGTGGTGAGCCACAAACAATTCCAAAAGGTGATTTGGGTTGCCGATACTAAGTGGAAGCGAATAAATGAAAATCAGGCCTCTGCTAAATACAAATATGGTATTAGTCAATCTGACATGTATCAGATGTTTGCTTATGGGCATAAGTATTTGAAAGGTACTGGTACGGTATACTTGATTTACCCCAAGCATGAGCACTTTAACCAGCCTTTGCCGCCGTTTAGGTTTGATGACGAGTTAACCGTTAGGGTTATTCCTTATGACTTGATAAAAGATGAAAGTGCTTTGATGGATCAAGTGCTAACCATGTTGCCTGAGCTTTCGGGCTAAACCAATAACACCTTTATTAACTCCTTTGCTAACGGAGATTGACTCTGTGGGGTACAAAAACAAATATGAAAAACGGAAATATATGAAGTCTTGATAGCAAGGTGTGACGAAAAACCCGGCAAGATGTCGCGGGTCTTATGTTTTAAGTTAGGTTTTGTTCTTAGCGATTTAGATGGATGGTTTGTTGCGTCTTAACAGTGCAGACCTTCCTTCTGAAGGTGCACGATGAATAACGCTCTCTCATAACTGGTTGATTTATAGCTTATGAACGGTTGGCATAATGGTTGCAACCTAATAGTTGCGGTGTTGCAGTATTTAGCGTGGTTCTGCTTATTGCATAGTCTAAATCTGGAAAACTGCAGCTATGGTACATAATCCTTTGTCGTTTGACGTATTGGTGCTGTTTTCAGTAGCGGGGAAACAGCACCGCTTTTTATTATATGTAACTAAGTATGCGCGTAAGGCTTACTTTAGACATAAAAAATGCTGCCAGTTGGCAGCATTTATCGTAACAGGGTCGTTGCTTAGCGTTTATTGCGAAGGTAGCGCTTGCGGCGCTCTTCTTTCTTCTTTGCTTTTTCTTCTGCTTTGCGCTCTGTTTCAATCGCAACATTGACCAGCTCTTCGGTGATCATTTCAGGGCGTTCCATGGTGATTTTGCCAAGGGTACCGTTGCGAAGCTCATTGATTAGGATTTCAGAGGCTTTATGCAGGTCAACACGACCGCCGCCTTTGAGGCAGCCACGTTTACGGCCGATTTCTTCCATCAGCTCTATTTCAGTTTCCGGCAACTCGTCATCGAGATTGTAGCGTGCCTGTAGTAGCTCCGGATACGCTTCTTTTAAGTATTCGACCGTAAAGAACGCGACATCAATGTAGTCCATTGCAGTATCTTTAACGGCGCCTGTTGCTGCCAGGCGGAAACCACTGTGCGGGTTTTCAACTTTCGGCCATAGAATTCCCGGGGTGTCGGAAAGTACGATACCGTTTTGCAGGTTGATACGCTGCTGCTGGCGGGTAACTGCTGGCTGGTTGCCCGTTACTGCAACGGTACGACCGGCAAGTGTGTTGATGATGGTTGATTTGCCGACATTCGGGATCCCCATGATCATGGTGCGAATGTTTTTACCCATATCTTCGCGATGTGGGGCAAGTTTGCGGCAAAGTTCGGTGATCTTGTTCACTTCGTTGATGTTTTCCGTAGTGATAGCAATCGCTTTAACACCTTGCTCTTTCTCAAGGTGTTCGATCCACATCTGGGTCATCTCAGGATCGGCCAAGTCACGTTTGTTAAGAACCTTAACAACAGGCTTATCATTGTCACCATGTTGACCACGGAAAGATTTGATCAGTGGGTTTTCGCTACTGAAAGGGATGCGCGCATCAAGTACTTCAATAATGACATCGACTTTGGGAATGGCTTCTTCAATTTCTTTGCGAGCCTTGTGCATGTGGCCCGGGAACCATTGGATAGTCTGACTACTCATTTGAAAAATAACCTTTTTAATATTCTGATATACGCTTTGGGTTACATGATGGGGTGCTATAAACAAATGTTAAAAACGCCTGGGCACTGTATCCCTTGATATCACTTCATTATTTGTTGTCCGTGACGTTTATGTCACCGATCCGCAAAGCGTTATGATTTTTGTGATCTTAACACTTAATTGGCTGTAACGGAAAAGCAATAGAGTGAGTAAGGCCGCTTTTAGTATGGTTCAAACTTATTACGAACATTTAATATTCAGCTTATTATTGAGTATGTTATTTAATCACTTTCTAATGAATTAAGTTGCATCGCAATGGTCAGGCTTAGTTATCTATACCTCAAAGTTTTGCAGAATGTCACACTTAGGAGGGGAGCTACGCCCCTAGCACTCATCCATAATCCTTCGGGGGTCGGAGGATGTTCTAACATACACTTGAAGGCAACATAGTCACCAGTTGGAAATAATCCTAGAGTGAGATTGAACCATGTCTAAAAATGGGCAAACACAACAATTTGACAAGGCAGCATTTAAAGCAGCTGTAGAGAAACACCTGACGACGACTTATGCGAATACTTCAGAGACGGCTACGCCACGTAGCTGGTATCTGGCAATGGGCCGGGCACTGGCAGAAATCAGTACCGGCAATCTGCTAGAAACAGAAAAACAACTAGCAGAAGAGAAAGCACGTAGCGTTAACTACCTTTCTTTGGAATTTCTTATCGGCCGCCTGACAGGCAACAACCTGATCAGCATGGGCCTGTATGAAGACGTTGCTGCAGTAATGAAAGAGCTGGGCTTGAATCTGACTGACTTACTGGAAGAAGAGCGCGACCCTGCACTGGGTAACGGTGGTCTTGGTCGTCTGGCTGCCTGTTTCATGGATTCACTGGCTGCACAAGAGTACCCGGCGGTAGGTTACGGCCTGCACTACGAGTACGGTCTGTTCCGTCAGTCTTTTGTTGAAGGCCGTCAGGTAGAAGCACCTGATGCATGGCGTGGTCTTGAAGGCTACCCATGGGAAGTGATCCGCCCAGAGCTTTCTCAGACAGTGAGCCTTTACGGTCGCGTAGAAGTCTATATTGACGAGAACGGTGATACCCGCCGCCGTTGGGTGCCGGGTATGACGGTTGAAGGTGTGGCTTGGGACCTGCCTATCGTTGGTTACGACAACAAGAGCGTTTACCCGCTGCGTCTGTGGGAGTGCCGTTCTAATGCACCGTTCAACCTGGCACGTTTCAACGACGGTGACTATGTGGGGGCTCAGTACTCTGCACTGGAAGCCGGTAACGTGACCAAGGTTCTTTACCCGAATGACAACCATGACCAGGGTAAAGCACTGCGTCTGATGCAGCAGTACTTCCACTGTGCCTGTTCG
>NZ_RSEJ01000285.1 GCF_009910675.1 Photobacterium alginatilyticum
GTTTCAAGATGGGAAAGAATGAAGGATTCGTCGATCTTTTTATAAGAAGAATGACTGAAGAAATGAAGGGTTGGAAGGCACGTGAGGAAGTGCATGARTCACCCACGTTGGAAGACACGTGAGGAAGTGCATGAGTTACTGATTCGGCCTAGAAAGTGTATATTTTTGGTGTCATTTAAGGCCGAAATATCAATCTTAAAATGCMTATATTGATGATTTTATACTTGTTTTATGCATTTTGCCATTTTGTACCCGATAACCTATTTTTGTGGTAATTTGCCCTTTTTAGGACAAGTTATGTGAAGATATTAAATGAAGAGGTCAAAGTGAAAGATTGAAGAGTGATTCGTGCGAAAAAGTGTATATTTTTGGCATATAAAAGAGACCATTTTGTCAAGATAAAATGCTAATTGATATAATTTAATCATGTTT
>NZ_RSEJ01000287.1 GCF_009910675.1 Photobacterium alginatilyticum
TCAACTACCACCCAAACCGCGTCACAACTACTCGGCGATCGAGGTAAATTCGTCACAAAATCCATTGCAATTCTCTCCCATTTCCATTCGGCCACAGGCAACGGTCAACTACCACCCAAACCGCGTCRCAACTACTCGGCGATCGRGGTAAATTCGTCACAAATTCCATYGCAATTCTCTCCCATTTCCATTCGGCCACRGGCAAYGGTTGTAACAWGCCYGCTGGTCGTTGGTGCTCCGCTTTCACTTGYTGGCAAGTCAGGCACTTGCTTACRAACACMGCGATGTCCCTTTTTAAACCCGACCACCAATACTGCCGCTTAACATCGTGGTACATYTTCGTACCCCCAGGGTGAACTGCTAACCGCGAATGATGAAACTCTTTCAACACCTCGTCCCGTAAACTCGTCGGAACAAATACCCTCCCCTTAT
>NZ_RSEJ01000289.1 GCF_009910675.1 Photobacterium alginatilyticum
TTTATAGCCTTAAAAATCAACTAGAAAATCCAAGAAAATAACAAAAAAGAGCTAAAAATTCGTGATTCCAGTTTAAGTATTAGTTCACCCTGTAATTTAGTTGTAGTAATTATTTAGCTAATTTTAGTAACTTATTTCTATTTTTAGTCATTATTGTAGTCATTAAAATATACCMTAAAAAGACCAAAAATAGYAATTTTCACTTAAAAATTAGTTTTCCAGTTTCAGAAATTCTCACACCCAGTAAAATAGTTGTAGTAAAAATTTAAKTAATTTTCTCATTTTATTTCTATTTTTAGTCATAATTTTAGTCATAAAAACTCACTTAAAAAATAGTAAAAATATAAAAAAATTGAGTTTTTCTGCATTTTCTAGTTTTTTTCAGTTCCAGTAGCTTTAAAACAGTTAGTGTAATTTTTAGTAATTTTTTA
>NZ_RSEJ01000290.1 GCF_009910675.1 Photobacterium alginatilyticum
TTGACGAATACAAGCTGGGTTGGGATGCCGCGTGGGCCATTTCTTCGAAGACATTCGCCTACACCAACCACACCTTGCTGCCTGAAGCACTGGAAACGTGGAGCGAAGCACTGATTGCACAAATGCTTCCTCGTCACATGGAAATCATCTTCGAAATCAACCATCGCTTCATGACGCTGGTTGAAGCGCATTGGCCGGGCAACAATGAAGTGAAGCGCAAGCTGTCTATCATTGAGGAAGGTCCTCAGCGCATGGTACGCATGGCGAACCTGTGTGTGGTCAGTACTTATGCCGTTAACGGTGTAGCCGCGCTGCACTCTGAGCTGGTCAAGCGTGACCTGTTCCCTGAGTTCAACGAGCTGTTCCCTGGTCGTCTTCAGAACGTGACTAACGGTGTGACACCACGTCGCTGGATCAAATACTGTAACCCG
>NZ_RSEJ01000291.1 GCF_009910675.1 Photobacterium alginatilyticum
CTCCTCCCAAAATCCCATTCCTAGTACCACAACTGCTCCACCTCAACAACCTACTGTGGAAGAGAGTGAGGAAGATAGTGAATATGAGGCTAGTACTTATGCAGACAGTGAGGATGTGAGTATGGATGAAGAAAGTGAGGACTCTCTAGAAAAAGAAATTGATGAGTATACTGCTGATTTAGATAGTGTCTGKGTTAATCCYGTGAGCAATGTGGAAATTCCAGATGTTGCTGTAAGTAATGTTGGTGAGGGTGAWGKGGTAGGTGAGGGTGTACCTCCTATTGTTTCTGCTGATATGAGGTAGATRAGGGTGCAATTCCAAAAGTCCCTGTTCCTAGTGTTGGAGAAGAAGTGTTAGTTGAAAAAGAGCAAATAAGTACAGTTGAGAAAGGAGARWCCAGTGTGAAAACTCCAGCTTCTGCAGAAGAA
>NZ_RSEJ01000292.1 GCF_009910675.1 Photobacterium alginatilyticum
AGATCTTGGTCAATTAAAAATCACATGATGACATATCATATATATTTTTGATTTTTATTKGAGAAATTTTTTATTCTATTTCAAAAAAAAAAGAAATTTATGGTTTTTGGCTATAAAGAAAAAAATCGATAATGACTATAGTAAAACATGACTTCTTTTGAACAATAGATGTCTTTCACATCCAATAGAATAGTGAGTAATCTCTTTATTTTCAAATGGCAGTTCCAAAAAAACGTACTTCTATATCAAAAAAACGTATTCGTAAAAATATTTGGAAAAAAAAAGGATATTGGGCGGCTTTAAAAGCCTTTTCGTTGGGCAAATCTCTTTCCACTGGACAGTCAAAAAGTTTTTTTGTGCGACAAAAAAATAAGTAATAAGAAATTGTGATAATTTGAATCTACGCGACTCAAAAAGTTGTCGAATTTT
>NZ_RSEJ01000044.1 GCF_009910675.1 Photobacterium alginatilyticum
GTGCCAAAATAACATAAGCTATTTTGTATTGGTCACTCAGTTCACTGATGCCAAATTTGCTTTCACTTTTAAAAAGTGAAGACAAAAGGTTTGACTAATCATTTCACGAGTGCCCACACAGATTGCATGGTCAAATTGTTAAAGAACAATTCCTCATTTGCTTTCGCTCTGAGGAGGTGCGCCATTCTAAAGGTTCAGCGTAAAGTGTCAATCACTTTTTGAAACTTTATTTTTAAAGGCTCTCACCACACCGGCTCGTTGCCTGCTTTCTTACTTTAAGAAGCAGCTCTCCGTGTCGGTGAGGCGGCATTATAGAGACTTGTTTAAAGTTAGCAAGCCTAAATATTAAAAAAACTCACGTTCGAACAACATACCACCAATTAATTCGTCTTTGCTTGTTTTAGAGACAACATTCTCAATATATCTCCCCCAACAGCTCTTACACGACACCACTGAGGTTGAAAGCAAAACGCAAATAGTTCATGAAGTATTGATAAAACATAGGCATGTTGTTCCCGATTATATTCAGCTCTACACGTGATCAAGCGGAGATACCCCCTAATTAAAGTAAAAGGGTGTGCTTTAACAGCACTGGCATGTTTCTTTAAAATAAACTTCATCGCACCTAGTCGCTCTTTCGACTTCTTGTTCGCGTAGCCATCTACTTCATGGGTATAGTGGCAAAGCGGTAGGTTCAACACACCAACCTCTCCTTGCTGAGCAACTTTAAGCCACAGATCCCAATCCGAAGCAAATGATAACGTCGGCTCAAAACCACCAGCTTCAACCAAAGCCGACTTTTTAGCCACAACCGTACTTGTACCAATCATATTCTCGGTAAATATCAATGGAGTGAAATTCTTGAAGATAATAAGAGGATAGCGCTGGCCGATAATTCTTTTAAACCTAGACCAAAAGTTAAAACAGGTAATAATTTCTTTTCCTGATACTGATATATGCATGTAATCAGTAAAACTTAATCTCAGTTCCGGGTAGAGTGCATGCAGATTTAACTGACGGGTTAACTTTCCAGGCAGCCAATAATCACCAGGTTCAAGAAACGCTATCATGTCACAGCTACAATGCTGAATGGCTACATTTCTGGCTTTAGGCAAGCCAACCCGATGAGTAAATATCGCTTTTATATCCGTTTGCAACGCTAACCACTCGCGAGAACCATCGACCGAACCGTCATCAACAATAATAATTTCTACATTGCAGCCCTGCACCCGAATACTATCAATCGCTCTTGGTAAGGTAGAAAAACTATTATTATTCACTATTACGACACTGAGCTTAATTGCCTTCTCCAAATCCATCCCCCACAGCATTGCAATCCTCTATTCTGCTGACTCTATGCAAGGCCCAAGCCAATCAACATGAGTATCAATCTTGGCATCAATATTGATACTCAAGAATAAAGCGACAAGCGGCTGCGTATAGACTGGGGGCAGAATGAAAAAGATTGGCTACGTTATTCCCAACTCTCCGGCATTGTCAGAGTCCTTTATCGGTATTGAAATCCGAGCCATGATGACTCTTGGCCATCAAGTCAAACCCTATGCTTTCGATGACAAGATGCTATTCCACCCCATTGATGCTTACTTAGGGTTTAATTGCATCTCGCTTTCAGACGCTCCTATCTATTCACTGTTCAAGATATGGAAAGCCTATCGCTGCCACTCCTTTATTCTAAAGCAACAAGCCATGGGGTATCTGCCTTTACTGCGAAAGGGACTACAGCTCGCCTATTTAGCAGAGCGAGATGGCTGCGAACACCTGCATACTCACTTATCCAGTCATCATGCCGCAACAGCGATTGTTGCCGCAAAAATACTCAACATTCCCATTTCAGTGGTGGGCAGCGATGCCAAGAGCCAGAGCAACAGCCTACAAGCGGCTGATTTTATCTGTGCAATAACGAAAGAAATGCAGAACGAACTGCAACTTACAACTGAGCAACCCATCTATCATATTCCATTCGGTGTATACGAGGACAACTACAGCTCTCTTGTGCGGGCCTGGCGGCCTCATAAGGATTTTCTCTTAGTCTGTCAAACCGATGATGAAAAAGAGCTGGGGACTCTAATTATGGCACTAGAGCAACTCTCCCCTGAGATCAGTATCGATATCGTTGGAAAGCCCTCTCTGCTCTCGCCTTTTAAGAAACAGCTCGGCAATTTAGCACTCAATCATCAAATCTCATGTATTAAAAATATGACGCCTAATTGGTACCACCAGCATGCCAGCAATTATAAGGCGCTTATCATGCTCTCTACGGCAAGCACATATCGTAATGATGATACGCACGCTTTCATTATCAAGGAAGCGATGGCTCTGGGGCTCCCCATATTAGCAAGTGATCTCCCCATTTATATTGAGATCCTAGATAGTGAAAGCGGGCAGCTATTTCCGGCAGATGATCCCCATGCTCTTGCCATCGCTATGGAGTCTCACCTAAAGCGTAGCGAGAGCGACCTGAACTTACAGCGCGCCTACGCTTTCAACCGAGTAATGACCCTCTTCACCATCTCACATCAGGTAACCCTGCTGTCGAAAAACATCGAGGCACTTTGAGCATGATGCGGCACTCACACGATATTCTCACCTTGCCAGAGCCCCGACGCCTATGAGCCGACGCAAGCAGCTACTTCTCGCATTGTGTAGCACCATGATGATCTATCTTGTCTGGTTTCAGCAAGGTAACCTGGTATTGCTGATTGGCGTCTTGTTTACCCTGCCTTTCATTATTAGCCAGGCTTTCATCGTCTGCGTAGGCTTCATCATCTTCTCCTACTTTCGGATCCATGAGGCCTTCCCTATTCTGGAGCCTCTTCGGATCCCGCAATTACTGGCCCTGGCCAGCCTGGCCGGGCTCGGTTGGCAATTATGGCTCAAACGAGAAACCATCACTTGGCAAAGCCTGCATACCCAACTGGTAATATTCACCGCCTGGGTACTTGTTTCCTGCATCGCTGCAACAAATCGCGCCGAGGCGTTTGCCAATTTCAATGGCAACTTCATCAAGATTTTTATCATGGTGTTTGCGATTAGCTGGCTACCAACCCGACTTACCCAGCTACAGAAAATTCCATTCTTTCTTATACTGAGTGGACTTTGCATCGGTGGCCTGGCTCTGTACAACAAAGCCAACGGTATTGGGCTTGTCGAGGGCACCCGGGTCACCATTGGACGAGACATTGGCTCTGTACTTGGCGACCCTAATGATCTGGCCCTAGTGCTTTTGTTTCCCGTTTCATTTGCCCTTGCCTATAGCTTTCATGGCAACAAATGGCAACGGGGCCTTACCATCATCACGCTAATTGTCCTATTGATGAGTATATTGGCAACCCAAAGCCGGGGCGGGCTGCTAGGAATCGCAAGTGGGATATTTGCGCTGGCATTATTGAAAAGCCGCTCCGTTATCGTACCGGTCATCTTCAGCACTATCGGCCTGCTCGCACTGATCACCCTGGCCGGGATCAGTGATCGCTCCTCCGGCGGAGCAGCGGAAGACGGTATTGACGAATCCGCTATGGGGCGCATATACGCCTGGCAGGCAGCCTTCAACATGGCAGTCGCCAACCCGTTCACCGGCGTCGGACTCGATAACTTCTTATATAACTATTATTTCTACTCGCCGCACTGGGACGGAAAAAACCACGCAGTCCACAGTACCTGGATGCAAATCATCGCAGAAACCGGTTTTGCCGGATTGGTACTGTTTCTGCTTATGCTTATCGGAGCCCTTAAAGTGAGCTACCGGCTACTGAAAAGATTGAACAACCATGAAATGAAGCCGCTAGCCCAGGGGCTATGGCTTGGCATGTTGTCATTCTGTGTCAGTGGGACCTTTTTAACCCAAGGCACAAACTGGCCCCTGTATATTCTCATAGGCCTGATTCTGGCGCTTGACCGGCTAACACTGATACCGGAGGACAAACATGCGAACCTTAGTTAAACAGCACCTCAGCCCAGCCCAAATTATCTCTATCAAACAACTGCTACAGAAAGTCAGGGGAAGCTACCTGCCCTGTATTCCCCTGCTGCATTCACTGCTCTATCATCTGCACCTTGCAACAAAGAACATGATTCATTGCATATTGCAAAAATGCTATTTCACCCCGCTCTTTATTTCCCAGCTTGCTCATCGCCCTAAAAGTCTTCAGCTCGATTGCGGCATGCCACAAATACTCGGCCAGCTCAATATCAGCCTCGGAGAAAAATGTCGTCTTTCTGGGGTATCAACATATTGCGGCAGAGTATGGGGAGCACAACGACCTCAGTTGATTATCGGCGACAATGTGGACATCGGCTGGCAAAACACCCTGGCCGTCGGCACCAAAATTCAGCTTGATGACAACGTCCGCCTCGCCGGAAAGGTCTTTTTAGCCGGCTTCCCGGGCCACCCTATAGAACCTCATGCCCGTGCTATCGGCCAACCGGATACCGACCAGCAAATCGGCGATATTCATCTATGCCGTGACGTATGGCTTGGCACTGGTGTCATGGTTAAGGCCGGTGTCACCATTGGCGAAGGTAGCGTCATCGCTGCAGGCAGCGTGGTGACCAAAGATATCCCACCGGGCGTACTAGCAGGAGGCAATCCGGCAAAGGTGATCAAAAACTTGGAGTATTAAAATGGAGTTTCTTGTATTCGGCGAAGACTGGGGACGGCATCCTTCAAGTAGCCAGCATATTTTAACCGCACTGATGGATCGCTATGACGTGACCTGGATTAACTCCATCGGGCTGCGACAACCAAAGCTGAACTGGCGTGACATTAACAGGGTCAGAGAAAAGCTGTACGCAACGTTTAGCCGTCGCTCGCTGGTTAAAATAAGTAACACCAATGAGTGCATTCCCAGCCAGGCTCCGGCCACAATCATCAAGCCTTTGGTGTGGCCTGTTGCACAGGCGCCTCTCATCAAAAGAATCAATAATGCACTGCTTAATATGCAGCTTTACCGCAAACAAAAATGCCGCATCATCTGGGCGGCGCTACCCACCGCCGTGGATTACTTGGATATCTGCGACAGTGATCTTGTGATCTATTACTGCGGTGATGATTTCTCATCCCTCGCCGATGTTGATCACCATTATGTCACTGAAATGGAACAACAGCTTATTCACAGGGCCGACATTATCCTGGCCTGCAGTCCGGCCTTGCAAGACAAGTTTCCGGCCAGTAAAACCTGGTTGCTTCCTCACGGCGTCGCCTTATCGCAATTTGCAAAACCTGCGTCTTGTCCTGCCGATATCAGCACGACACAACCCAGTATCGGCTTCTATGGCAGCATCAATAACTGGCTCGATCAAAAACTGTTAGCCCACCTGGCCAACGCCCGGCCCGGTATCAACTTCTACCTGATTGGACCGGTAAATACGGATATCACAGCACTCAGCCATATTCCAAATATCCATTTTCTGCCTGCCAAGCCCCACCACCAGCTGGCGGGTTATCTTCAGCACTGGACTGCAGCAATTTTACCCTTCATCGATAACGATCAGATCCGAGCCTGTAACCCACTAAAGCTAAGGGAGTATCTGGCGGCTGGCTGCCCGGTGATCAGCGCTGATTTCCCTGCCGTTCACCCCTATCAGCCATTGGTAACAACTGCCACCAGCCCGAATGATTGGCTACGGGCAATTGATAGCCATTGCCAGTTCAGCCGTAGTGAACGACAAGCTTATGCCAAGCAGGCCGCTGGGAGAATCGCCCAGGAAAGCTGGGAGAATCGCGCCAATGCCGTTATCAAATTGATAAATTCAAAACTAATGTCCGAAAAAACAGACTCCCCGTCATAATTTTTCTAACTCTGGGCACCTTTTTTGCTACTACTTCTATATACCCGTTAAAAGAGAAGGTAGTCAGATGAAAAGGATCCTTTGTCTATGCAGCAGTCTCATTTTATGGGGGTGTGCCAGTACGGTACATATCCCTCAGGAGCTCACCCTCTATTTCAGCCCGGAACAAACCTCCCTGACCGCTGAGCAGAACAGAAAGATAACCCGCTTTCTCGACAACCACCCCTATCACCAGTTGACGGCTTTGGTTGCACCGGCGGCGATGGAGGATCCTTTCAAAGCGCTCGTCCAGGGACAAAAACGTATTCAGGCTGTCAGCCAGATTTCCGACGACCGAGAAATCCCGCTATTGCTGAAATACGCCCCCAAGCAGACAGCTGATACGCTGATCTTGATGAGACAATAGCCATGCGGCACAAGCTATTTGCCAAGCTCTATCCGCTAATCCATGCCATGTGGGTTCACCGGTACCTGATCCTGTTGCCGGTACTTATCATGCCGTTGCTGATGACAGCAGGCAGTTTCCTCAAGGCCAAGCGCTACTATGCCCAAACCACAATCCTGGTTCAGGAAGCGGCAATGCTCAATCCGTTTCTCGAAGACCTCTCTATTTCAATGAACCTGAAACAGCGCATAAAGGCATTACGGGTATTGCTGCACAGCCACTCTGTATTGGAACGGGTTACTACCGAGCTTGAGCTGGCCCCCGTCACAGACAAAACGCAAAGAGAGGTAGTCATCAGCAACCTAAGCCAGAGCCTGAGTGTTACCCTGGTCGGCAATGATTTGGTTCAGCTTGGGCTAAACTGGCCAACCCCGAGTGAAATGCCGGTGATTTTGAACAAAGTCTCCGACATTTTTCTCGACAAGCTCCGCGCTCCGGGACGGGCCTCCGTCGACGGTTCTGAAGTCTTTCTCCACAAGCAGCTTGAATCGACCCAGCAAGATCTCGAGCTGGCCGAAAGCGAGTTGGCTTTATTCAAAGCCGAGCATGCCGATAACCTTCCCCAGCTACAGGGAATGAAGGTACAAAACGATGCTCGCCTTAATTCACTCATTCAGGAAACAGAACTAGCCCTGCTGCACGCCAAAACCCAGCGTGATAATTTCTTCCAGCGCCTGGCCAGCACCAATCCGGTTGTCGGAATGCTGGAAGAGGAAATCGTCAAAGCCGAAGCCGAGCTGGCAATGCTGCGAGCAAGCTATACCGACCGCCACTCAGCGGTAAAAGCGGTACTGCGCAAGCTTGGTCGCCTGAAGCAAGAACGTTCCCGACTGGTTGACGAGCAGCAATCCCTCAGCGCCCAGGAAGTCAGTCAACTCTGGCAGCGCGTGGCAAACCACACCCAAAGCCGTGATAACAATAACCAACCAATACTGCTCAGCCAGTTCGAAAAACTTCAGCAGGCGGAAAGCCAGATCCAGACATTGGATGGTGAGCTGAAGCTGCTTCAGGCACAGGCCACCCAGATACAGAGCAAAAGGGCCGAGTTCGCCACATTGGAAAAGCAGCTAAAGATCCTGCAGCGTAACTATGACGTCAAATCCAGGATCTATAACCAGCTTCTGGAGCGTTATGAAATGGCCAAGGTTACAGGCCACCTCGGCCGTTTTGAGGAACCCGACAAACTGCAGATCATCGATCGCCCAATCCAACCCCACCGACCGCTGAACTGGCCATGGTGGCTTAATTTTCTTCTCGGCATTGTCGCTGGACTCGGCCTCGGCCTGTCCCTTGCCTGTGCAGTGCAACTATTAGATACCCGGTTATACCAGACAACCCAAATCAATCGGCTAACCCGAGTACCGGTACTCGCCCGGATCCCCAACTTTCCAGGGAGTTCATCATGAAGCATGTCACACTACAAATTGTCCAACACCTGCGTCCAGGCGGTATCGAGAGACTCGTTCTCAATCTACTGCGCTTTTCCTCTCCCAGTCATGATGTGTACGTTGTCTCGCTAGAAGGAGAGAAGCACTCGGCCATTGCAGCCTGGCCTGAATTGCAACCGTTCGCATCTCGCCTTTTCTTTCTCGGCAAACCCAAAGGCAGGGATCTCAATACGGTTATTTCATTGCGACAGCTCATCAAGCAGCTCAAGGTGACCACCGTACACTCCCACCATCTTGGCCCATTACTCTATACCCGTCTCGCCACTATCGGCCTATCCCTTAATCACATCCAGACCGAGCATGACAGCTGGCACTTGCACGACACCAAACAGCGGTTCATCACCCGCTGGTTACTAAAGGGAAGCCGTATTCATTTAATCGCCGATGCCCCCCGGGTTGCCGAACAACTGAATCAATATGGGATCACCACCAGCCAGGTCATCGTCAACGGTATAGACACCGAACACTTTACGCCCGGTAACCAGCTACTCGCCAGGCAGGTTCTCCAACTTCCCGCCAATCAGATCATTATTGGTTGTGCCGGCCGGTTAGTGCCGGAGAAGGGCATCGATACCATGCTCGAGGCACTCACTTTCCTTCCGGACAACCACCGACTAGCCATCGCAGGCAGTGGGCCCGAGCAACCCTCGCTGGTTACAAAAGCCGAGCAGCTTGGGGTTTCCCACCGAGTTCACTGGCTTGGGCATTGCGCCAACATGCGAAATTATTACCGGGCGATTGATATTTTCTGCATGCCCTCCCGCCAGGAAGGGCTGCCTCTGGCCTTGCTTGAAGCCCAGGCCAGCGGAAAAAGCGTCGTCGCAACAGCTGTCGGGGGGATTCCGGACCTGCTTTGCCCGCACAGCGGCCTACTTATCAACCCTGATGACCCCCAAGATCTGGCCAGAGCACTACAGAAAGGGTTAGACGCCGCTGAAACCTATCGTGAAAGTAATGCCCAATACATTCGTAACCAGGCTGACGTCCGGATAATGACGGCCACATACGAAGCATTAGCCCATTCAAACTAGGGGGAATAACAATGACACTCGAATGGATGTTACTCATCTTTCTTAGCCTGCTTATTGTTTATCACCATATGATCTACACCAGTATGATGATCTGGCTTGGCCGAAATCGCAGTGCCAGTGAACATGCAACACGTTCCAACTCAGCGGATGAGGAGCAGGCCGGAAAGCATGACCAATATTTTCCTTCTATTGCTCTGGTCATGCCGGCGCACAACGAGGAGCAATGCATTGAAGCCAAGCTGGCTAACCTGCTGATGCTGGACTATCCGGCTAAGCAGCTCTCCATCTGGATTTGCTGCGATGGCTGTACCGATCAAACCGCCAGGATCATTGATAGCTGGAAAGGTAAATTTAGCGCCGCGGGCATTGCGCTTCACGTCATAGAGGATGAAACCAACCGCGGTAAGCTGGCCCGGATAAATCAGCTAATGGCGCAAGCGAAAGATACCTCCGAGCTTATTGCCCTCAGCGATGTCTCTGCCCTGATCTCCATTGATGCCTTGAAGCAAGCCGCAGCAAACTTCCGCAATCCACAGACTGGAGCAATTACGTGCTGTTACCTATTGGCCGAGGCCACACTTGGCGAAGAGCAATACTGGCAATGGCAGAACAACATCCGCTATGCCGAATCCCACCTTGGCAATGTAATGGGAGGAAATGGCGCTTTTTATATCATGCGCGCCAAGCTATTTACTCCACTTCCGGAAGATACCATCAACGATGACTTCATGTTGCCGATGACAGTGATCAAGCAAGGCTACAATGTCGTGTTTAACCAAAGTATCAATAGCGTCGAGCTCACCCCCACTGACGAACAACATAACCACAAACGCCGCCAACGTATTGGGGCCGGTAATCTTCAGCAGCTAATACGCTGCCGATTCCTGTTCCAGTTCCGTCACTACCAGACCAACTGGCTGTTTGCATCAGGCAAGGGGCTTCGTACCGTTATGCCTTTTATCCTGCTGTTCTATTTTGCTCTTAGCACTTTGATGGCCTGGCAAGGAATCGGGGTTGCCGTAGGATTGGTCGCTTTGCAGAGCGTTGCCTACCTGCTGGCACTGCTACCGCTTTTGGGTATCCATAGTCGCCTGACCGATAAGCTGCATTACTTTATTGGCGGCTACTTCTCTTCCCTGCTCGGTATGCTCCGGTATCTCGGCGGCCAGTTTCGACAAGGGTGGCGGCACCTGCCTCCTATCGCAAACTATCAGACACAATCAACCCAGGCCCTCAAACGCGGCAGTGATATTATCCTCAGCCTGGTCGGCATGCTGCTTACCCTTCCCCTATGGCCATTACTGGCAATCCTTATCAAGCTCGACTCGCCCGGACCGGCCTTCTACCATCAGCTCAGAGTCGGCCGGATCACCGAGGACAAGGCGGAACTCTTTAATGTCATCAAGTTCCGCACCATGAGCCAGAATGCCGAGAATCAGTCTGGTGCTGTCTGGGCTACCAAGAATGATCCGCGAATCACACGTATTGGGCGCTTTCTCAGGGCAACCCGGCTTGACGAGCTGCCTCAGTTTATCAATGTGTTAAGGGGAGATATGTCATTAATCGGTCCACGACCGGAGCGTCCCGAAATGTGTGGCGATTTGCAAAATGCATTGCCTTTTTATCTCGAGCGGACCGCAGGCCTTCGTCCCGGCATTACCGGTCTGGCACAGGTCAATCAGGGCTATGACAGCTGTCTGGATGATGTAAAAAACAAAATAGCCTGGGATCACGCGTACGCCGTCGCATTAGGCTCTCCGCTTCAATGGCTTAGAATGGATTTCTACATCATTTTTAAAACACTCTACATCATGGTATCCAAACGCGGACAATAGTTGGCATATCACTTGTATTACTTACCCTGAGTGAAAGTCACTTTCAGACAAGAGGTTAGTATGCAAGCTATAACAGGTTCTGTCGTTACCCTGCCAATTCACGATGAGTTTGATGCCCATATTGCCAGACAAATGGAGCCAGAGTTTGAGTCACTCAGCCAAACCGAGGAAAGTGAGCTGATACTTGACCTGACACAGGTACAATTTATTGACTCCTGCGGAATTGGTGCCATTGTTTTCTTATACAAACGACTGAAAAGCAGAGATAAAAAATTACGCCTGCTTAATGTCAATGGCCAGCCACGCCAGCTGATGCAAATGTTACGGATAGACAAGGTGATCCCGATGATCACCTCAGCGGAGTTGTGACGATATGGATAAACTGCCGATCCTGCTGATGCTCTTAGCGATCAGCGGCTGTACAACCTGGCCCACATCGGGTGAAAACCCGTACACACCGCCAGATAGGGATCAATGGCTTGAGCTCGAGCATCATGACTTCGAGCTGCAGCTGTTGGCAACTCGGGGAGCCAAGCTCTGCCTTCCCGGCCAGTACCAGCAGCTGGAAAACTTGTATAGCAAGGCT
Organism: Photobacterium alginatilyticum; assembly: GCF_009910675.1. Taxonomy (GTDB): domain Bacteria; phylum Pseudomonadota; class Gammaproteobacteria; order Enterobacterales; family Vibrionaceae; genus Photobacterium; species Photobacterium alginatilyticum. Next base: position 11,154 of record NZ_RSEJ01000044.1, read on the forward strand.
CGCCAGGAAGCCAAAGCCGGGTTCAGCGATGATGCCGATATCACGTTACTGGAATACCAGACGCAATTTGGCAAGATCCAGCGTCAGATGGACTGGCTGGAGTACCACACCCTATGCCTGGATCCCCGCTATTCAGAAATAGAGCTCAGAGATAGATTCCTGCTGCTAATGCGTATCGACAACCAGTTTGCCTTTAACCGGGCCAAGCTACTGCCCGACTACCAGCAGGCACTCAGGCGCGCAGCATCAATTCTAAAACGCCAGAACCACTGGCACCTACAGCTAACTGGCCATACCGACACCATCGGCACCCGGGAAAGTAACAACCAACTCGGCATGAAACGAGCCGATGCCGTACGCAGATATCTGATAGAACAAGGCGTCGACGCCAATCAGATAACCACCTTTAGCGCAGGCGAAGAGCTATCTGTCGAAGATCCCCGCTCTCGGACCCAACGGCTCAGCAACCGCAAAGTAGACGCCAAAGTCCTTGTCGAGCACCACACCCGCTCCATCCACCGGGTCTACTCACTGCAAGACTGGCACGCAGTCAGGGAGTCGCTATGAGTCGAGCCTTGCTGTTGGTACTACTGCTCATTATTGCTCCGGCCTGGGGGACAACCCTGACTCCCGGTGACCGGGTATACCTGCAGCTCCCCGGCGAGAGTGCATTTGACGACCCTTTTACCATTGATGACCAAGGACAACTCAGGCTACCCGAAGCAGGGCTAATCACCGTTGCCGGGCTCAGCATCGACGAAGCCGAGCAAAGGATCCGTAAACGGCTCAGTACCATCTACCGAAATTTAGACGAACTTGAGCTGAGCATCATGGAGCATCTGATCCGTATACAGGTTCTCGGCTATGTCGAACAGCCGGGGATGGTCTCGCTCAAACCCGGTAGCAATATACAAATGGCCGTCGCCGAAGCCGGCGGAGCAAGGCCCGGGGCCCAGCTTGACCAGTTCAAGTTAATCCGAAACAGCAAAACACAAGTCTTCAACTATAAGCAATACCTTGATTCTGGCGATCCCGGTCAGCTACCAGCCATCAAGAGCGGTGATACTATCTTTGTCCCGGCCTCTCCTTTACTGGGTAACGTTGAGGTGAACTTTGATGCAGCTTCCCTAAGAGAAGGCGGGGATGCCGACGAAGAGCAAGGGATCACGATTTTTGGTGAGCTGCGTAACCCCGGTACATTTAGCTTCAAACCGGATATGACAGTCGTCGATGCGCTCATGCGGGCTGATGGTGTCACCCGTTACGCCGATGTCACCAAGATACGGGTCATTACCGACAATATCCCATACCAGTTTGATCTCAAGGCCTACCTTGATACCGGGGATGCCAGCAACCTGCCGCCAATCAAACCCGGCACCACGATTTTTGCACCAATTGAAGTTGAAGATATCAATACGACATCACGGACTGTCTACGTCATGGGTGAGGTCAAAGCCCCCGGCGCCTACGAGAGCTCTCCCGGAACAGGCTTTATTGATGTACTGGCCAATGCTGGCGGCCCCACCCGATTTGCCGATACGACGCATATCAAGCTGCTCAGCAATGTCAACGCTCCACTCAGCATCAACCTGGTCGAATATACCCAAAACCCTAGCCAAAGTACGCTCCCCCCGATCGAGCCCGGCGATGTCATCTTCGTGCCCGAGAAAATCGACTTCAACGAAAAGTCGTGGCTGAAAGTAACCAATGACCGTGCTATCAAAATTATTGGGGCCATCTACAACCCGGGCCGTTTTGAGTGGAGTGATTCCATGAGCTTCATGGATCTACTGGCCCATGCCGGCGGACCAAAACAACAGGCTAACCTGAGCAATATCCGGATCATCCGCGAATCCGCCGCAAAAAACGAACCCAGAGTGACCTTTTTTGACTTTGTCGAATTTACCAAAGCTGGTCAGCCCAAAGGTAAACTCCCGCAGTTGAGGGCGGGAGATACCGTGATTGTGGATGAACTCCCCCATGATCCGACCGACAATAAATCCAGCTGGCTACGTCAGTCAGCCCGAGACTCCATCTATATTTTCGGCCAGATCGGCGCCCCGGGCCGTTATGCCTTCAATAACGAACAGGGATTTCTCGATATTCTGTCGGCAGCAGACGGACCAACTAGCGAAGCGGATATCCAGGAAGTTCTGATCAGCCACCGCAGCGGCAAGGGTACCGAGGTAACCCGCTTTAACCTCTCGCATTATTTCGAAACCGGCAATGAATCGCTCATTCCCGATGTAGCTCCTGGCGATGTTATTTATATCCCACAGTTGGAGAAGACTGCCGACGAGCGTGCAGTCAAGGTGATCGGCGCCGTCAACGCCCCCGGACGCTTCAAATGGAACGATACTATGACGTTTCTCGATATCCTTGCTATGGCTGGCGGGCCCAAGCAGCAGGCAAATATCAGCAACATCAGGCTCATCAAGGAACAACTGAACACTCCCGAAAATGTCATCTACTTTGACCTGGAGAATTTCATCAATGAAGGGGGCAATTTCGCCGCCCTACCACTGCTAGATGCCGGTGATACCATCGTCATCGACGAACTTCCCCATGATCCGACCGATAATAAAGCCGGCTGGATCCGCCAGTCAGCTGATGACTCCATCTATGTCTTTGGTCAGGTCGGCGCACCGGGACGCTATGCCTTCAATCGGGAGCTGGGATTTCTCGACATCCTTTCCGCAGCCGACGGACCAAACGGCGATGCCGACCTGCGGCAGATCCGGATCAGCCACCGCGATAAAAGCCAGGCCCAGGTGACCAAGCTAAATCTTTCCCTTTATTTTGAAACGGGTGACGAAAGCCTGCTGCCCGTTGTCGTTCCCGGCGATGTTATCTATGTCCCCAAGGAGCAGGGAAACTGGCTCGACAAACCGGCCGAACGGGTGGTACGCCTGATGGGATCGGTCAACAAGCCCGGCCGTTATACCTTCAACAACCAGATGAACATCCTTGACCTGCTGGCCGAAGCCGGTGGCCCGTCAGACGAAGCCTATATCGAACGGATCATGATTGTAAATACATCATGCTGTGGCGATCAGGCCCAAACCTTTAACCTGCGTGACTATGTCATCGATCCGGCCCGTTATCCTCTCCCCCTGCTTCGTCCCGGCGATACCGTTTATGTGCCCAATGAAAGTGACTCTATCGGGGAACAATGGCGGCAGGGGCTGCGGGATGTCTTAGGACTATTCACCCTTATCGCCTTGGGAGCCGCATTATGAAACCCTGGCTAAGTGCAGAGTACGATCAACTTTTTCACAAAATTCATCAACTGGACGCGCGGGTGATCACCCTGGCTGGCGCCAGTCCGGGCTGCGGCACATCGACCCAATCAATGTGGCTGGCCAGGCGATGCGCCGAAGACCAGCACAGCGTGCTGTTGATCGACCTTGATCTGTCGGGATCCGGGCAGGGTTACCCTTCCGGACCATGGCAAAGCGACGGTACCGGCGAGTCAGATGTGTTAATCCATCTTGATCAGCAGCTTGATCTTTTACCCCAGCCCAGCGTTCACCGGACCATTCTTGATCTTCGCCAGCCGCAAACGCTCGCCGCTGCACTGGAGCGCTGGAAGAAAAACTATCACTATATCATCTGTGATATCGGCACCATCAGCACCGCTAACTGGCAAAACCTACCCATTACAGCCATCAGCCATATCAGCGATGCATCGATTCTCTGTCTGGCGGCGGCGCAAACAACAGAGAGTGAGCTCTTGACCAGTATGACAAAACTGGAGCAGGGAGGCGTCCATCTGCTCGGAACATTGATTAACGACAAGAGCAATCCTTCCCTGTCGCAGGAAATCATTCGGGTACTCCACGGCAAAGCACGCTGGATACCCGACACAATCAAACGCAGGCTGATCCACTACCTGCAGCACAACCCTCTGTTGCTCGGTAAGTATCAATAAGCCAGGGAAATATCACTAAATGAGCCAGATCCTGTTTCAGCGTCAGTTCACGCTTAGCTATGACAATCTAAAGTCGATACGAAAAGTACTGGCGGACAAAGCCTCTGTTATGGAGCTCAGCTCCGAGCTGACTCAAAACCTCAAACTGGTGTGCAGCGAGTATTGTACTAACCTGCTTGATCACCAAGCCGAGCCAGCAAGCCGTATTTCGATCAGCTACGAACGCTCAGGTCACCATCACTACCTCGCCATTAAAGACAACGGTTCTGCATGGCTAGAGCTCAAAGAGCAGCTACAGAGCGCTGAATTACCAAGCAGTGAAGTGGAAAACGGAATGGGACTGGCACTGATCCGCGCAACATTTCCGGATTTTGACTATCAGATCACCCCCTCCCATAACCGGATCCGTTTCCGGCTACCAAGGCAAACTACACACAAACAAATTCTGATTGTGGATGATAGCAGCAGCCAGCTGGCTCTATTGGCCAGCTTCCTTGAGCCGGATTATCAGCTGGCGCTGTTTAGCCAGGCAAGCGAAGCATTGGTCTGGCTGGCCAAGAACCACTGCGACCTGGTACTGGCTGATCTTCACATGCCAAATATCAACGGCTTTGACTTTCGAAACAAGGTAGCCGCACTCAAACATCATCAAATGCTGCCTTTCGTTTTTCTCTCCGGCGATACAAAAGACAACACACGCAGTGCTGCCGCACAGTCGGGCATTGATGACTTCCTGGCAAAACCCATCACCAAGCCACATCTGCTCAGCGTCCTGGGCAGGGTTATCGAACGACACAGCAACTTATCAGCCGGCTTCGAGGCCAAGCTAAAGCAACAAATCACAGCCAACAACGGCCACAACGATGTTCAGCCGCTCCCTTTCCCTTTGCAATTACTCCTCGACCAACAGCCGCAAGTCGGTGGTGACTTTGTCATGCAACGCCAGCTGGAAAACGGTTCACAGTTACTGGTGCTAGGCGATCAGATGGGTCATGGACTTGCCGCAAAAATCAATGGTTCGGTATGTTTCGGCTTTATCGGCGGGTTGTTGTATCACGATAGTATCTCACCCGAACAGCTATTGACGTCACTCAACCGCTACCTCTATCACGCCAACGAGGCAACCAGCCTGGTATGTCTGCTGGTTATCCATATCGGCAAAGACAGCACTGTTACAATTTATAATGCCGGCATGCCAAACCCTGTTCTCTTGGGGAGTACAGCTCGGGAAATCGAGGGCGGTATGGGGCTGTTAGGGCTCTTCGAAGCCGTTGACGTAGTCGGTACCAAAGTACAGCTATCGGCGAACGATAGTCTGCATTTCTATAGCGATGGATTGTTCGAGGGAAGGTGGTGCCAAGCGCAGCTCAATAACATTCAAGCGATTAGCACTCTACAACGGCATGCTTACCTGTGGCAAAGTACCCCTCAAAACCCTGCCGATGACTGCAGCGTGCTGACCATACTCCGTGATGGACAAGAGCGGACCAATTAACCTAACTGGTACCTAACTGGTATATATGGGCCAACTGTGGCCAGCGAGTTTCAGCCGCAAAGTGGGTTGCGATACGGTGCTGTGAATACTGTGAAAGTTGCAGCCACCCGACATCCCCGGCCAGATCAATATCATCGATCAATACCATTAGCTGCTCCCATTGTGGTTCGGCAACCAGGCTCCTTGATGGCAACAAGGACGCTATTTCCCCTACGTTTGTCGCAACAACCGGCACCCCATGAGCCATCGCCTCAAGCGCCGCCATAGGCAAGCCTTCAGCGCGCGAGCTAATAACCAGCAAGTCTAGCTGTCGCCAATAGCTATCCATGGATTCCACTGCACCGTGCCAATGAATCTCCCCTGCCCCTTCCAGTATCGATCTAAGCTCACCGTCGCCAAAGACATGAAACCGACAAGCTGGCAGTTGCCTGCTCAAGTGAACAAAGCGATCGATACCCTTCTCTGCGCTCAAGCGGCCGACAAAGCCAACCTGCAACTGGGTATGTCGCTGCCGCTTAGTCATTGGTGGCAGGTCAAAAATGAAATTGCGGAGCAATTCGCAGTTAAACGGAATTTGTGACTGGATCCGCTGACTCACGGCAATATTGCGCGAAAGGAAACTTGTCGCCCGGTTTAATCCTTCATACAAAGCCAGCTTCCCCGACAGGGCTTCGCCAGCATGAAAGCTGACAACCAACTGATAGGAAGACAAGAGTCGATACAGCCTTGCAATCAGCGCTGCCTTATAGCCATGAGCATGCACAACATCCCCGGCATTTAATCGCCTGAAGAAGGCAGAACAGGTAGAGTCCGAGATGAAACGAAATGGGATCTGCGACTCGGCAAGTAGCACATACAGGGGATGGGAAGAATAACGACGAAAAAAAACAACTTCAACATCAACACCTTGACGGCTAATAAGTCGTGCCAACTGCTGAATATGGCTTTCGACGCCACCAAAGCCGGAACTGTCTACAAACAAATAAACCATACATAACCCTCGCTGCTATCCCGAAAGTCATGCAAAAAAAAAGCCGAGTCAAAGACTCGGCCTCTTTTTTATTTAACGCGCTAGTGCTTATTCAGCAGCAGCTTCTTCCTGAGCTTCAGGACGATCTACTAGCTCGATGTAAGCCATAGGGGCTTTATCGCCTGAACGGAAACCGCACTTCATGATGCGAGTGTAACCGCCCGGACGTTGAGCAAAACGTGGACCTAATTCGTTAAATAGTTTCGCAACAACTTCGTTATCACGAGTACGTGCGAATGCAAGACGACGGTTAGCAACACTGTCAGTCTTAGCTAGGGTAATCAATGGCTCAATTACGCGACGCAGCTCTTTTGCCTTAGGCAGGGTAGTCTTGATAAGCTCGTGACGTACCAGAGAGCCAGCCATGTTGCTGAACATCGCTTTGCGATGGCTGCTGTTGCGGTTGAGTTGACGACCACTCTTACGATGGCGCATGACCTAATCCTTCTAACTAGATATCAGTAACTATTAATCTTCAGCGATTGATGCCGGCGGCCAGTTTTCCAGGCGCATGCCCAGAGACAGACCACGTGAAGCCAGCACGTCTTTGATTTCAGTCAAAGACTTCTTACCAAGGTTTGGCGTTTTAAGTAGCTCAACCTCAGTGCGCTGAACAAGATCACCGATGTAGTGGATCGCTTCTGCTTTCAGACAGTTAGCAGAGCGAACAGTTAGTTCAAGATCGTCTACAGGACGCAGTAGGATCGGATCGAACTCCGGCTTCTCTTCTTTCTCTTCAGGAACTCGTACATCACGTAGATCTACGAATGCATCCAGTTGCTCAGCAAGAATTGTTGCTGCGCGACGGATAGCTTCCTCAGGATCAAGCGTACCGTTAGTCTCCATATCGATAACAAGCTTGTCTAGGTCAGTACGTTGTTCAACACGTGCTGCCTCTACTGCGTATGCGATACGGTCAACTGGGCTGAAAGTTGCATCAACTAGCAGACGACCAATTGGGCGCTCATCTTCTTCTGTGTGAATACGAGCAGACGCTGGTACATAGCCACGACCACGTTCTACCTTGATGCGCATGCTGATATCAGCATTGTCATCAGTTAGGTGGCAGATTACGTGTTCTGGGTTCGCAATCTCAACATCACCGTCGTGGGTGATGTCACCTGCAACAACAGGGCCTGCACCAGATTTGTTCAGAGTAAGGATAACTTCGTCTTTACCCTCAACCTTAACGGCTAGACCTTTAAGGTTTAGAAGGATCTCAAGAACATCTTCCTGTACTCCTTCTTTGGTGCTGTACTCGTGTAACACACCGTCGATCTCAACTTCAGTTACGGCACAACCCGGCATTGAAGACAGTAGAATACGACGTAGAGCGTTACCTAGCGTGTGGCCGAAACCACGCTCTAGTGGCTCAAGAGTTACTTTTGCGTGCGTCGTATTAACTTGTTCAATATCAACAAGACGCGGCTTAAGAAATTCTGTTACAGAACCCTGCATTGTGTCCTCTCTTAACTATAGCCTTACTTAGAGTAAAGCTCGACGATCAGGTGTTCGTTGATGTCGGCAGACAAATCAGAACGTTCTGGAAGACGCTTGAACGTACCTTCCATCTTGCTGTTGTCTACTTCGACCCAAGTCGGTAGTTCACGCTGAGTAGCAACTTCAAGAGCTGCCTTAATGCGTGCTTGGTTCTTAGCTTTCTCACGAATGCTAACAACGTCGTTAGCCGCTACCTTGAAAGAAGGAACGTTTACGACTTGACCGTTTACTAGGATCGCTTTGTGGCTTACCAGCTGACGTGCTTCAGCGCGAGTAGCACCAAAACCCATGCGGTAAACTACGTTATCTAGACGACCTTCAAGAAGCTGAAGCAGGTTTTCACCTGTGTTGCCCTTGATGCGAGCAGCTTCTTTGTAGTAGTTACGGAATTGTTTTTCTAGTACGCCATATGTACGACGAACTTTCTGCTTCTCACGAAGCTGAACGCCGTAGTCAGATAGACGACCGCGACGCGCACCGTGCATGCCCGGCGCGTTATCAATTTTACACTTGGTATCAATCGCGCGTACACCAGACTTAAGGAATAAGTCAGTGCCTTCGCGACGGCTAAGCTTCAGCTTAGGACCCAAATATCTTGCCATGTTCTTTCTCCAGTTTTCCTAGAAACGTTATACGCGACGTTTCTTAGGTGGACGACAACCGTTATGAGGGATCGGAGTCGCATCAACAATGTTAGTGATACGGAAACCCGCAGCGTTTAGAGCGCGGATAGTTGACTCACGACCAGGACCTGGGCCCTTAACCATAACTTCCAGGTTCTTAACGCCATATTCTTTGGCCATTTCACCACAACGCTCAGCAGCAACCTGTGCAGCGAACGGAGTAGATTTACGAGAACCACGGAAACCAGAACCACCTGCAGTAGCCCAAGAAAGAGCGTTACCCTGACGGTCAGTAATGGTTACGATTGTGTTGTTGAAAGAAGCATGGATGTGCGCAACGCCATCAGCTACTTGCTTGCGTACGCGCTTACGAGCGCGAGTTGGTTGTTTTGCCATTGTACTCTACCTTATCCGATTACTTTTTGATCGGCTTGCGCGGACCCTTACGGGTACGTGCGTTGGTTTTAGTACGCTGTCCACGTAGTGGTAGACTGCGACGATGACGAAGACCACGGTAACAGCCAAGGTCCATTAGACGCTTGATGTTCATGGATACTTCACGACGTAGATCACCTTCTACAGTGTACTTAGCTACACCATCACGCAGTAGATCGATCTGCTCTTCAGTCAGTTCACTGATCTTAACATCTTCAGCAATACCCGCTTCAGCCAGGATAGCCTGTGAGCGAGTTTTACCGATGCCGTAGATCGCTGTTAGAGCGATTACAGAATGTTTCTGATCAGGAATGTTAATGCCTGCAATACGGGCCACTATTCACTCCTAGTACTTTTCAAGAATAACCGCTGCAGAGCCCGTTTAGGATACGCAGCGGTGGAACAATTCTTTTGCACACACAAAAGATTGGTTGGCTAATTTAGCCAACCTACCTTCAATTTGCAAGAAATATTTCTGCTAATTAGCCTTGGCGCTGTTTGTGCTTTGGCTCACTGCAAATTACACGCACAACACCGTTGCGCTTGATAACTTTACAGTTACGGCAGATTTTCTTAACGGAAGCACGAACTTTCATTGCTAAACTCCGTAAATGGATAACCAGTCTTAACGGCCGTTGCCTTTAAGATTAGCCTTTTTCAAAACAGACTCATATTGTTGAGACATCAAATGTGTCTGAACTTGAGCCATGAAGTCCATAATAACTACAACTACGATTAGTAGTGATGTACCGCCGAAATAGAAGCGGACATTCCATGCAATCATCATAAACTCGGGGATCAGACAGATAAAGGTAATATAGAGCGCGCCTGCCAATGTCAGACGGGTCATTACTTTATCTATATATTTCGCGGTCTGTTCACCCGGGCGAATACCAGGTACGAACGCACCAGACTTCTTCAGGTTGTCAGCTGTCTCGCGAGGGTTAAACACCAACGCGGTATAGAAGAAACAGAAGAAAATAATCGCAGCAGCATAAAGCATCACATAAAGTGGCTGACCTGGGCTTAGCGCCAGTGAAATATCACTTAACCAGCCTAGGTTCTCATTCTGACCGAACCACTGAGCCAGCGTACCCGGGAACAGAATAATACTTGATGCGAAAATCGCTGGAATAACCCCTGCCATGTTGATTTTCAACGGCAGGTGAGTGCTCTGGGCAGCAAAAACACGACGGCCTTGCTGACGCTTGGCATAGTTAACGACGATACGACGCTGACCACGCTCCATGAACACTACGAAATAAATCACAGCGAAAGAAAGTACTGCAATTAACAGTAAAAGAAGTACGTGCAATTCACCTTGACGCGCTTGCTCCACTGTCTGTCCAATAGCTGGTGGCAAACCTGCAACGATACCGGTAAAGATAATTACCGAAATACCGTTACCAATGCCGCGCTCGGTAACCTGCTCACCCAACCACATCAGGAACATGGTACCGGTAACCAAACTCACTACCGCGACAAAGTAAAATCCTAGACCCGGATTATGTACCAGGCCTGGGATCATACTTGGTAACCCCGTTGCAATACCAATTGCTTGGAAGGTTGCCAAAACAAGCGTGCCGTAACGGGTGTACTGGCTAATCTTACGACGGCCAGACTCCCCTTCCTTCTTCAACTCGGCCAGAGCCGGGTGAACTACCGTAAGCAGCTGGACAATAATCGATGCCGAAATATACGGCATGATGCCCAGCGCCAGGATGGAAGCACGCTCAAGTGCACCACCAGAGAACATGTTAAACAGTTCAATGACGGTGCCCTTTTGCTGTTCGAACAGATCGGCAAGTACAGCAGCGTCAATACCAGGAATAGGCACAAAAGAGCCTGCTCGGAAAATTAAGATAGCACCTAATACGAATAGCAGGCGAGTCTTAAGCTCTGCTAGGCCACCTTGTGCACTACGAAAATCTTGTCCTGGTTGTTTAGCCATCTGTACCTCATCCTCGAGTTAATTATTCCTCGATTTTACCGCCTGCAGCTTCGATAGCAGCTTTAGCGCCTTTAGTCACGCGTAGACCTTTAACTGTAACGGCACGAGCGATTTCACCAGAAAGTACAACTTTCGCGAACTCGATGTTCTTAGTGATAACATTCGCAGCCTTTAGAGTTTCTAGGCTTACTACGTCACCTTCAACTTTCGCTAGCTCAGCTAGACGAACTTCAGCAGTTACCAAGCTCTTGCGAGAAGTAAAACCGAATTTTGGTAGACGCTGTTTCAAAGGCATCTGACCGCCTTCGAAGCCTGGACGTACAGAACCACCTGAACGTGATTTCTGACCTTTGTGACCACGGCCACAAGTTTTACCCAGACCTGAACCGATACCACGGCCTACGCGCTTCGCAGAAGGCTTAGAACCCGCAGCCGGTGATAGAGTATTCAAACGCATTCTGATTACTCCTCAACTTTAACCATGTAGTAAACTTTGTTGATCATGCCGCGTACGCAAGCAGTATCTTCAAGTTCAACAGTGTGGTTGATGCGACGAAGGCCCAAGCCACGCAAAGTAGCTTTATGCTTCGGCAAACGACCGATAGAGCTCTTTGTCTGTGTTACTTTAATAGTCTTAGCCATGTCGATTACTCCAGAATTTCTTTAACAGAAAGACCACGCTTAGCAGCGATCATCTCTGGAGAGTTCATGCCGCTCAAACCATCAATTGTCGCGCGAACGATGTTGATTGGGTTTGTTGAGCCGTATGCTTTAGCTAGTACGTTGCGAACACCCGCAACCTCTAGCACTGCACGCATTGCACCGCCGGCGATGATACCAGTACCTTCTGATGCAGGCTGCATGTACACTTTAGAACCAGTGTGGCGACCTTTAACAGCGTGGTGTAGCGTACCGTCGTTAAGCGCTACTGTAACCATGTTACGGCGTGCTTTTTCCATCGCTTTCTGGATTGCAGCAGGTACTTCACGTGCCTTACCGTAACCAAAACCGATGCGACCGTTACCGTCACCAACTACAGTTAGTGCAGTAAAGCTGAAAATGCGACCACCTTTAACCGTCTTAGATACACGGTTAACAGCGATCAGCTTTTCATTCAAATCTGATTGAGTTTTTTCGTTAGCCATCTTCCGCCTACCTTAGAATTTCAGACCAGCTTCACGAGCAGCTTCTGCTAGTGCAGCTACACGGCCGTGGTATTGGAAACCAGAACGATCGAATGCAACGTTAGAGATGCCTTTTTCAATCGCGCGCTCAGCAATAGCTTTACCTACAGCTGCAGCAGCGTCTTTGTTACCAGTACTCTTAACCTGCTCGCGAATCGCTTTTTCTACGGTAGAAGCGGCAGCGATAACCTCAGAGCCATTTGGTGCGATTACCTGAGCGTACACGTGACGTGGAGTACGGTGTACAACTAGGCGAGTTGCGCCCAGTTCAGCAATCTTACGACGTGCTCGGGTCGCACGACGGATACGAGATGCTTTCTTATCCATAGTGTTACCTTACTTCTTCTTAGCTTCTTTAGTACGCACGACTTCGTCGGCGTAACGAACACCTTTACCTTTATAAGGTTCAGGGCTACGGTAAGCGCGAATATCAGCCGCAACTTGACCAATCACCTGCTTATCAGTACCAGTTAGTACGATTTCAGTTTGAGATGGACACTCTGCTTTAATACCGGCTGGTAGTTCATGCGCAACTGGGTGCGAGAAGCCTAGGGTTAGGTTAACAGTCGAACCAGCAACGTTCGCACGGTAACCAACACCTTTCAGAGTAAGCTTCTTAGTAAAGCCTTCAGTAACACCAACAACCATGTTGTTAACTAGTGCACGAGCAGTACCTGCCTGTGCCCAAGCCTTTTCGAATCCTTCACGAGGACCGAAAGTGATGGTGTTCTCTTCCTGGGACAATACAACTGCTTCGTTGATAACGCGAACTAGTTCGCCTTTACCACCTTTAACAGTGATTTCCTGACCGTTAAGTTTAACTTCTACGCCGGCAGGAATAACTACAGGTGCTTTTGCAACACGAGACATTTCCTACTCCTATTATGCTACGTAGCAGATAATCTCACCGCCAAGACCCGCTTTGCGAGCAGCGCGGTCGGTCATAAGACCCTTGGAAGTGGATACAACAGCAATACCAAGGCCACCCATCACTGATGGTAGAGCATCTTTTTTCTTGTAGATGCGCAGACCAGGACGTGATACACGTTGGATTTGCTCGATAACTGGGTTCGCTTCGAAGTACTTAAGAGTAACTTCTAGCTCAGGCTTAACTTCACCGATAACAGTGTAGTCAGCCACGAAACCTTCTTCTTTTAGAAGAGCTGCGATAGCAACTTTCATCTTAGAAGATGGCATTTTAACAGCAACTTTTTTCGCTGCCTGACCGTTACGAAGACGGGTCAGCATATCCGAAATCGGATCTTGCATGCTCATAAGTCAATACTCCGTGATTCTAATTTGGCAACTAATTACCAGCTAGCCTTACGTAGACCCGGAATCTCGCCTTTCATGCAAGCTTCACGAACCTTGATACGGCATAGACCGAACTTACGTAGGTAGCCGTGTGGACGTCCAGTCTGGTTACAGCGATTACGCTGACGAGACTTCGCAGAATCACGTGGTAGTGACTGAAGTTTAAGCACTGCATTCCAGCGATCTTCTTCAGACGCATTCACGTCACTAATTAGAGCTTTTAGCGCTGCACGCTTTTCAGCGAACTTTACTACAAGCTTGGCACGTTTAGCTTCGCGTGCCTTCATTGATTCTTTAGCCATTTGTAACCCTTACTTTTACTTACGGAATGGGAAGTTAAAAGCAGATAGTAGAGCGTGAGCTTCTTCGTCAGATTTCGCAGATGTTGTGATAGTGATATCAAGACCACGTACACGATCTACTTTATCGTAATCGATTTCTGGGAAGATGATCTGCTCACGAACGCCCATGCTGTAGTTACCACGACCATCGAATGATTTCGGGTTTAGACCACGGAAATCGCGAATACGAGGTACAGCAATTGAAATTAGACGCTCGAAGAAATCCCACATGCGTTCGCCACGTAGGGTTACTTTACAGCCAATAGGGTAGCCCTCACGGATCTTAAAGCCAGCAACAGACTTACGAGCTACAGTGATTAGCGGCTTCTGACCTGCAATAGCAGTCATGTCAGCAGCAGCATTCTCTAGAAGCTTCTTGTCGTTGATCGCTTCACCCACACCCATGTTAAGTGTGATTTTTTCGATCCTTGGGACTTGCATGATACTCTGGTATTCGAACTTTTCAGCAAGTTCTTTAACTAGAGTCTCTTTGTAGTAATCATGCAGTTTCGCCATAGTGTACTACTCCAGAATTACTTGATAGTTTCGCCAGTCGATTTGAAGAAACGAACTTTTTTGTCGTCTTCGAATCGGAAGCCTACACGGTCCGCTTTACCTTCACCGTTTACGATTGCAACATTTGAGGCGTCAATCGCAGCTTCTTGCTCTACGATGCCACCCTGAACACCCATTGCCGGAACCGGCTTCTGGTGTTTCTTAACCATGTTGATACCTTCAACGATAACTTTACCGGTTGCTAGGACCTTAGTTACTTTACCTTTCTTACCTTTATCTTTACCGGTAAGAACGATAACTTCGTCGTTGCGACGGATTTTAGCTGCCATTTTGTTACTCCTTACAGTACTTCTGGCGCTAGTGATACGATTTTCATGAATTTCGCATTACGAAGTTCACGCGTCACTGGGCCAAAGATACGAGTACCGATCGGTTGCTCTGTAGTGTCGTTCAACAATACACAAGCATTACGGTCGAAGCGAATGACAGAGCCGTCTGGACGACGAACGCCTTTACGGGTGCGAACAACCACCGCCTTCAGGACATCACCTTTCTTAACTTTACCGCGAGGAATTGCTTCTTTCACAGTAATCTTGATGATATCACCGATGTGTGCGTAACGGCGGTGAGAACCACCCAGAACCTTAATACACATTACGCGACGAGCGCCGGAGTTATCGGCTGCGTCAAGCGTACTTTGCATTTGGATCATGTTAGTGCTCCGCTTATTTTAAACATCTGGACCCATCTCGGGTCGATAGGCCTTTTCTTCAAAGGCGGCGAATAATAACACCATTTTCGACCGATGGGTAGACAAAAAATAAACGGCCCCAAATTTTTTTCGGGGCCGCTGTATTAATTAGTTGCTAAGTTCGCTTATACGCGAGCTTTTTCAACTACACGTACCAGTGTCCAAGACTTAGTCTTAGACATTGGACGGCACTCACGAATCTCAACAGTGTCGCCTAGGCCACACTCGTTGTTTTCGTCATGTGCGTGAAGTTTAGTCGTGCGAGTGATGTACTTACCGTAGATCGGGTGCTTCACTTTACGCTCGATTGCAACAACAATAGACTTGTCGCCTTTGTCGCTAACAACACGACCAAGCTGAGTACGAATTTGTTCGCTCATTATGCGCCAGCCTTCTCAGTCAGAACGGTTTTAACACGTGCGATATCGCGACGTACAGCTTTTAGAGTGTGAGTCTGCTGTAGTTGACCAGTCGCAGCCTGCATGCGCAGGTTGAACTGTTCACGTAGCAGGTTCACAAGCTCAGCATTCAGTTCTTCAACGCTTTTAGCGCGCAGATCTTGTGCGTTCATCACATCACCGCCTTATTTACGAATGTAGTCTTGATAGGTAGCTTACGTGCAGCAAGTTTGAATGCTTCACGAGCTAGTTCTTCAGGAACACCATCCATCTCATATAGAACCTTACCTGGTTGAATCTGTGCAACCCAGTACTCTACGTTACCTTTACCTTTACCTTGACGAACTTCAAGAGGCTTAGATGTGATAGGTTTGTCTGGGAAGATACGGATCCAGATTTGGCCCTGACGTTTGATATGACGAGTCATAGCACGACGAGCTGCTTCGATCTGGCGAGCAGTAATACGGCCACGGCCAACTGCTTTAAGACCAAATGAACCGAAGCTTACATCAGTACCGTTCGCTAGACCGCGGTTACGACCTTTAAAAGTCTTGCGGAATTTAGTGCGTTTAGGTTGCAGCATCAATAAACTCCTTATTTACGGCTTTTGCGCTGCTTCTTAGGCTTGTCAGCCTTAGGCTCTTCAATTGGCATACCGCCTAGAACTTCACCTTTGAAGATCCAAACTTTAACGCCGATTACACCGTATTGGGTGTGAGCCGAAGAAGTTGCGTAATCAATGTCAGCACGAAGAGTGTGTAGAGGTACACGACCTTCACGGTACCACTCAGAACGTGCGATTTCAGCGCCGCCTAGACGACCGCTTACTTCAACCTTGATACCTTTAGCGCCAAGACGCATAGCGTTCTGAACTGCACGCTTCATAGCGCGACGGAACATAACACGACGCTCTAGCTGAGACGAAATGCTGTCTGCAACTAGTTGACCGTCTAGCTCTGGCTTACGTACTTCAGCGATGTTGATCTGAGCTGGAACACCAGCGATCTTAGCAACGCGAGCGCGTAGTTTCTCTACGTCTTCACCTTTCTTACCGATAACAACGCCTGGACGAGCAGTGTGAATAGTCACACGGATGCTCTTAGCAGGACGCTCGATAACGATGCGTGATAGAGACGCTTTTTTCAGTTCTTTAGTAAGGAACTGACGTACCTTGAAGTCGCCGTCTAGGTTGTCAGCGAACTCTTGGCTGTTAGCAAACCAAGTGGTATTCCAAGGCTTAACGATGCCAAGACGAATACCATTAGGATGTACTTTTTGACCCATTGCTTTCTCTCCTAGTCTCTTAGCGGTCTGCTACAACAACAGTGATGTGGCTAGAACGCTTCAAGATGCGATCGGCACGGCCTTTAGCACGAGGCATAATACGCTTCATGGTAGGACCTTCGTCAACGAAGATTTTAGCTACTGATAGATCATCAATATCTGCGCCTTCGTTGTGTTCTGCGTTAGCGATAGCTGACTCTAGAACTTTCTTGATTAGATCAGCAGCTTTCTTGTTGCTGAACTGAAGAATTTCTAGAGCTTGAGCAACTGGCTTACCGCGCAGTTGATCAGCAACCAAACGAGCTTTCTGCGGTGAGATGCGAGCAAAGCGATGTTTAGCGATAGCTTCCATTACCTATACTCCTCTTAGCGCTTCTTAGCTTTCTTATCCGCAGCGTGGCCACGGTAAGTGCGTGTTGGTGCAAATTCGCCTAGCTTGTGACCGATCATTTCTTCAGAAACGAAAACAGGAACGTGCTGACGACCATTATGGACAGCGATGGTCAAACCGATCATCTGAGGGATGATCATTGAGCGACGGGACCAAGTCTTAACAGGCTTTTTGTCACCGCTTTCCACCGCTTTCTCTACCTTCTTCAGCAAGTGCAGGTCAATAAAAGGACCTTTCTTGAGAGAACGTGGCATGGCTTATCCTCTGATATATATTACTTATTACGACGACGTACGATGTACTTGTCGGTACGCTTGTTCTTACGAGTCTTGTAACCCTTAGTAGGAACACCCCAAGGTGTAACTGGGTGACGACCGCCTGATGTACGACCTTCACCACCACCGTGTGGGTGATCAACTGGGTTCATTACAACACCACGGACAGTTGGACGAACACCGCGCCAGCGTGAAGCACCAGCTTTACCTAGCTCACGTAGCATGTGTTCTGCATTACCAACTTCACCAAGGGTCGCACGACCTTCAGAAAGCACTTTACGCATTTCACCAGAACGTAGACGTAGAGTCACATAAGTGCCTGCACGTGCAACGATCTGAGCGTATGCACCAGCTGAACGAGCCAGCTGAGCACCTTTACCAGGCTTAAGCTCAACACAGTGTACTGTTGAACCTACTGGGATGTTGCGCATTGGTAGAGTGTTACCAACTTTGATAGCAGCATCTGCGCCAGACTGGATGGTATCACCCGCCTGAAGACCTTTAGGTGCGATGATGTAGCGGCGCTCACCGTCTGCGTACAGAACTAGAGCAATGTTTGCGCTACGGTTTGGATCGTATTCAAGACGCTCAACTTTCGCTGGGATACCATCTTTAGTACGCTTGAAGTCAATCATACGGTAGTGTTGTTTGTTACCACCACCGATGTGACGTACTGTGATACGACCGTTATTGTTACGACCACCTGACTTAGATTTTTTCTCTAGTAGAGGTGCGTACGGCTTACCCTTATGCAGGTCAGAGTTAACCACTTTAACTACGTGGCGACGACCTGGGGAAGTCGGCTTACATTTTACAATAGCCATTCTTCTTTGCTCCTAGCCTTACTCTGCACTACCAGCGAAGTCGATGTCTTGACCTTCTTTCAAGATAACATACGCTTTTTTCCAGTCGCTACGACGGCCTTCACGCATACCTTGACGCTTGGTCTTACCCTTGGCTACAAGAGTATTTACAGACTTAACTTCAACCTCGAACAGTTTTTCAACTGCTGCTTTGATCTCTTTCTTAGTTGCTGTCATAGCTACTTTGAATACGATAGTGTTACCGTTTTCTGCAGCCATTGTCGCTTTTTCAGAGATGTGCGGAGCACGTAGAACTTTTAGAATACGCTCTTCAGTGATCATGCTAGCATCTCCTCAACTTGCTTAACTGCTTCAGCAGTCATCACAACTTTATCGAAAGCAATCAGGCTAACTGGGTCAATTGCCGCAGCGTCACGTACGTCTACTTTGTAGAGGTTACGTGCAGCCAGGAATAGATTTTCATCTAGATCGCCAGTTACGATTAGAGCATCAGTAAGCTCAAGCTCTTTCAGCTTAGCTACTAGCTCTTTAGTTTTAGGTGCTTCTACAGAGAAGTTATCAACAACGATTAGACGCTCTTGACGAACTAGCTCAGAAAGAATGCTCTTCATAGCACCACGGTACATTTTCTTGTTAACTTTCTGGCTGTGGTCCTGTGGACGAGCAGCGAAAGTTACACCACCTGTACGCCATAGTGGGCTACGGATTGTACCTGCACGAGCGCGGCCTGTACCTTTCTGGCGCCATGGTTTAGCACCACCACCAGAAACGTCAGAACGAGTTTTCTGAGCACGTGTACCTTGACGAGCACCTGCTGCGTAAGCAACAACTACCTGATGTACAAGCGCTTCATTGAAATCACGCCCAAAAGTAGTTTCGGAGACAGTTAGCGCATCAGCGCCTTTGACTACCAATTCCATTACTAACTCCTTGACGTTACGCTTTAACAGCTGGTTTTACGATCACGTTGCCACCTGTAGCACCTGGTACTGCACCTTTAATAAGAAGCAGATTGCGCTCAGCGTCAACACGTACGATCTCTAGGTTTTGAGTCGTTACACGCTCAGCACCCATGTGACCAGCCATTTTCTTGCCTTTAAATACGCGACCTGGAGTTTGACATTGGCCAATTGAACCCGGAGCACGGTGAGACAAGGAGTTACCATGGGTCATATCTTGAGTACGGAAGTTCCAGCGCTTAACGCCACCCTGGAAGCCTTTACCCTTAGATGTACCAGTAACGTCTACTTTTTTGATGTCATTGAAAAGTTCAACGTTTAGCTCAGCGCCAACAGCAAACTCTTCATTGTTTTCTAGACGGAATTCCCAAAGACCGCGACCAGCTTCAACACCTGCTTTCGCAAAGTGGCCAGCTTCTGGCTTAGAAACACGGTTAGCTTTCTTAGTACCAGTAGTTACCTGGATTGCGTTGTAGCCGTCAGTTTCTACAGATTTAACCTGAGAAACGCGGTTTGCTTCAACTTCAACCACAGTTACTGGGATAGAAACGCCATCTTCGGTAAATACGCGGGTCATGCCCACTTTACGACCGATTAGACCAATCATTCTCTTATCTCCCCTTAACCTAGGCTGATCTGGACGTCAACGCCAGCAGCTAGATCTAGACGCATAAGAGCATCAACAGTTTTGTCTGTTGGCTCAACGATGTCGATAAGGCGCTTGTGAGTACGGATTTCGTACTGGTCACGTGCGTCCTTATTAACGTGTGGAGAAATAAGAACAGTGAAGCGTTCTTTGCGAGTCGGTAGAGGGATTGGACCCTTAACCTGTGCGCCTGTACGCTTAGCTGTTTCAACGATTTCCGCAGTAGACTGGTCGATCAGACGGTGATCGAACGCCTTTAGGCGGATACGAATACGTTGGTTCTGCATGAGACAGAGCTCCAAATAAAAATTACACAAACAATATCGCCACTCACTCTCGATAGATCGAGGGAATGCCGATTGATTTATGTGAACGTAGTATCCCGTTTGGATACATTGTCAGTCAATTTAATGACTGCGAACATAAGTCAGAGTGTACATTGTCAAACCGATATTTCGGTTTCTTCCTCGATGCTTATTGGTTCACAACTGCGGTTACGAGAACTTAATGTCTCAGGCAGTGGCGAGCATTATACAGATCACACTTTTAAGCGCAACCCCTGTCGTAAAAATAATCAAATGGTGCGAGATGCGAGATGCGAGATGCGAGATGCGAGATGCGAGATGCGAGATGCGAGATGCGAGATGCGAGATGCGAGAAATTATCAGGCCGCGGAAAATGGCGTCAAGGGGAAAGATCCATTGTCCGGTATTCACTCGCCCCTTCCCTACCATGAACGAGACAAGCATGATGAGCAAAAATGGAGAGTGCTTAGCTGGCCTTTTTCAACGTTGTGGCCAAGACAGCTTCTTCAATCACTTCCTTGGCGGTCCGGATACATTTACCACACATCGAACCCAGAGGGGTGATCTGGCGAATACCACGAACATCGGTGATACCGTGTTGCTGTGTCAGCTTCATTATTTTCTTGTCGGAGATTCCGTGGCAGAGGCAAACGTACATTTCACTTCCATCTTTAAACATGATGGAAGCAATATAAACGAGAATGGTTTCCATTACTACTTATAACTGCGGAGTTTTTAGATAGATCTGTTATTAGAAATAGATGAATCTTCCGCTAAAAATATATGATCAGCAGTGTCTAACTATAAATACACAGTTGATCGGTGGTTAATGTCAGCAATAAAACAGCAGATACAAAAAAGGGAGCCGAAGCTCCCTTTTTTTAGTGTCGTTAGACTATTGCAAATTAAGCAACGATCTTAGCAACAACACCAGCACCTACTGTACGACCGCCTTCACGGATCGCAAAGCGTAGACCTTCGTCCATCGCGATAGGAGCGATTAGAGTAACAACCATCTTGATGTTGTCACCAGGCATTACCATTTCAACGCCTTCTGGTAGCTCGATAGTACCAGTTACGTCAGTTGTACGGAAGTAGAACTGTGGACGGTAGCCTTTGAAGAATGGCGTGTGACGGCCACCTTCGTCTTTAGACAGAACGTAT
>NZ_RSEJ01000293.1 GCF_009910675.1 Photobacterium alginatilyticum
AGTGCCTTCGTTGACTTCGGCTTTACTAATTATTAAATTTGTTTCGTCAGAACCCATGTTGTAACTAGCATTTGCTGCTGCAGAATAAACCAATTTAAAAATAGAATAACATGCTCGATARGGCATGAGTTCTAGTATMATAAGTGTTTCYTCATAGGAACGTCCACGAATTTGATCAATGACTCTTCGCKCTTTATGAGCCGACATAGAKATATGTTGACCTRAAGCGTATATTTCGGTTTTTTTYTTCTTTATCATAAGATTCGCCTCCTACTAATGAATGATAAGTATCTATATTTTTTTATTAACGACGMGAKCGGTTATCKCCYWTTGCATGYCCTCGAAAATYTAAAGTAGGTGMAAATTCTCCCAATTTGTGACCTAYCATACGGTCTGTTATATAAATAGGTACATGCTCTTTTCCAT
>NZ_RSEJ01000294.1 GCF_009910675.1 Photobacterium alginatilyticum
TTTTGATTAGCGAAAGCCACTTTGTSTAAGAGAAARMCACTTTYGCAAAGCGATACTTTGCTTATTGAWAGCCACTTTAGCATAGAAAAASCCACTTYTGATTAGCGAAARCCACTTTKTSTAAGAGAAAGMCAYTKTYGCAAAGSGATTCTTTGCTTATTCAAAGCCACTTTAGCWTWGAAAAAGCCACTTTAGCATAGAAAAAGCCACTTTTGGCTATGCAAAAGCCACGTTTGATTAGCAAAAGCAACTTTWTCTAAGAGAAAGCTRGTGTTGCAAAGCGATTCTTTACTTATTCAAAGCCACTTTAGCATAGAWAAAGCAACTTTTGGCTTTGCGAAAGTCACTTTTGATTACCGAAAGCCACTTTGTCTAAGAGAAAGCCACTTTTGCAAAGCGATACTTTGCTTATTGAAAGCCACTTTA
>NZ_RSEJ01000295.1 GCF_009910675.1 Photobacterium alginatilyticum
AGGCATGTGGAGGAGGAGAATGGGAGGGGACAAGTTAGGCATGAAAATGGGTAGAATTGGGGGAATCTTGACCAAGTGGCATAAAGCTATTTTGCTAAATTCTGTCGGCCAGATTTTGGTCGCTGAAATGGCCGGATTCCGGTCAGAAAATGGTCGGTTTCCGGCAGTTCGTCGCACAGGTTTTGTCCGTCTCCGTGTTGTGGTCGTCCATCAGTTCGCGGCTYRTGAKTTGGACGCTCGATGCTCRAGTTATGAATTTTTTWSTGAAASTTGTTMTGAAAWTCTGAATTTGCATTTAACTGTTCTTGTTGTCGCAGCKATCGAAYTGGCTTGTTTTCGCWATTAKAAAATTATTCGGMCCGTCCTTYCTTGGATAACTTTTCGAKGCGARCATTTTTCGTGTTGAGCTCAGGGACCAATGTCGTG
>NZ_RSEJ01000045.1 GCF_009910675.1 Photobacterium alginatilyticum
GTGTAGGTCACTCTTTAGCTATCCATTCTAAGGACGAGTCTGTTATCTGTGCGTTTGGCCTGAAAAAGCCGGTATCTCGCATGTTGGTCAATACACCTTCGACTCACGGAGCTGTTGGCCTGTCTACGAATCTGTTCCCGTCGTTTACTTTGGGTTGTGGCGCGGTAGGCGGAAGTTCTACTTCTGACAACGTTACACCGGAGCACCTTTTTGATATTCGTCGTGTAGCTTACGATACGGAGAAACTATCTTATAAAGCCGTGCAGGTTAATCCGCAGCCGACTTCTTCCCCATTCATGTATGACTCAACGACATCGACGATCAACAACGTGGACACAATCCCTGTCGAGATTTCGGCAAGACACGTTCATCTCAGTGAACAAGATGCGATGGCGCTTTATGGTGCTCCTTTAACAAAAGTGCGTGAGCTATCTCAGCCGGGACAATTCTTATGTAAAGAACGTATTCGTCTAATTGGCCCGAAAGGTGTCATTGACAACGTGGCGGTTCTTGGCCCGAGCCGTAGTAGTTCACAGGTGGAAATTTCAAAGGCAGATGCTCGTATTTTGGGAATCAAAACGCCACTTCGTCAGTCAGGAGATATCGAAGGGACTCCGGGTATTATTCTCGCATCACAGAATAATATTGTAGGCCTTGAAGAAGGGGTCATTATTGCAGCCAGACATATCCATATGCCTTCCAAAGATGCACAACGTTTTGGTGTTGTTGATAAAGATGTTGTGAGTGTTCACCTTCAAGGAGAGCGTGCACTAGTACTCGAAGAAGTATTAGTGCGTGTGAACGACGATTTTGCACTATCCATGCATATTGATATTGATGAAGGAAATAGTGTGTGTTGGAACAAAGACACAACAGGTCGAATTGTCGCTAGAAAACAAGCTTTTTAAGTGCTCAGTATAGGGTGTCAATACAAGGCAATATTATGGATTCAGATACTTTAATACAAACTATTGTTGAACGTGTGCTTGCTCAGTTGCAAGAAGAGTGTTCCGGAAATAACAAAACCAGAGTTATGGTTTTTGGCACCTATTCGCAGCAGGTAGAGCAACATATTCTCAAATGTATTTGCATAACTGATGTAGAGCTTTGTTTTTGGGATGACGAGCGCCAACATACGGAAGCGGAGCGCTACATCATCCCACTGCTGTCATGTGGGGACATGGCCGATCTTGCGTTGGGCAAAGCGAAAGGTCCGATGATTGAAGCGGTCTTACAACTCCTGCTTGCAGGAAAGGCTGTTGAAGTCATTGATTATGAGTACAAAGTGTATGAAAAAACGGCTTCACCAGCTTTGTATAAGTTGTATTTACAGCATGAAAACACATTGCATTCATTTGGCCTGACACTTCTCAAACCTGACCCTGAGCCCGTTCTTCGATTCTGGCAAAAACTTATTACAGAGAAAGATGTGGAGCAAGCGGCACAGAATGGTGCGAAAGAAATACATGTGCCAATAGACAGCGTGATAACTCCTCTCGCAGTGGATCAAGCAAAATTGAATCATATTGATATCAATAAGAAGCTATAAGTGAATTTATTATGATTGTAGGTGAAGTGATCGGTAATGTTTGGGCTACACGTAAAGAGAGTACGCTAAGTGGCCTCAAGTTTATGGTTGTTCGATATCAAGACCCTGTCGCACCAGAAAATAAAAAAAGCTTTGTGGCTGTAGATTGCGTCGGTGCTGGTACTGGTGAGCAAGTGTTGGTTGTCACAGGAAGTTCTGCGCGTATGGCAATACAAAACGAAGGTGCCCCTGTTGACGCAGCTATTGTTGGCATAGTTGATGAAGTACAAGTTATATCGGAGTGATAGATGGATACACTTGGAGTCGTTGAAACAAAAACTATTGCATCAGGTGTAAGACTTGCCGATGAGATGCTCAAGATTGCTGATGTAACACTCGTTAGAGCTTCAACTATCTGTTCTGGCAGGTATCTTATTTTTGTATCGGGTAAGCAATCTGATGTTGCAACGGCTGTAAGTCACGCTCGTTTAACGAACAAATTAACTGGGAATTTTGTGATTTCTGGTATTTCACCTGAGCTTGTCGCGGTTTTGAAAAAAAGGTTATCGGTCAAAACGGTTCAAGCCATAGGTTTAATCGAATCGAGCACGGTTTCTTCAGGCGTTGCTGCGGCTGATATTGCAGTAAAGAGCGCTGATGTCAGTCTGATTCGCTTTGTAGCCGGGCTCGGAATCTGTGGAAAATCTTATTTTATTTTTAGCGGTGAGTTAGCCGCTGTTGAAGAGGCCAATAAAATGGCCAAAGAGTTTTTGGGAACAAAATATATCGAATCAACAGTGATTGCCCGCCCAGAGCATGATGTGGTCAAGGCGATAATAGGTGTGAGATAAATATGAAAAAAACACTGGTAGAAGTAAAGACTCTTGATGAGCACATTTGTGTCAAAGACAATGCTATCTATTTAGATGGCAGTATTATCTTAACGCCAAGTGCGAGAGATGAGTTGAATAAACGAGGCATCGTTATTGTGCATGGTTCACCAAAGGAATCTGATGTGGCTCAATGCGCTATAGATTGTACTTGTGAAGAGTGTATTAAGCAGGCTGCTAACGGCAGTACAGAAAAGTTTTTTTATTCTATAGCCGCCATATTGAAACAAGATTTTGGCGTTGAAGATGTTAAACAGCTACAAGAAATGAGCTGTCGCATAGTAAAAGCTATAAATAAACAATGAAATAGAAAATATATTGCCACAGTCCGGCAAATAATATGATGGAGAAAAAATATGAACGCATTAGGTATGGTTGAAACTAAAGGTTTGGTTGGTGCAATTGAAGCGGCTGATGCAATGGTAAAATCGGCAAATGTTGAGCTTGTTGGCCGTGAGCAAGTAGGTAGTGGGTTAGTTACTGTTATGGTTCGTGGTGATGTAGGTGCCGTAAAAGCCGCTACTGATGCTGGTGCCGCTGCTGCTGGTAATGTGGGCGAGCTTGTCAGTGTGCACGTTATTCCACGCCCTCATCATGAAGTGGAGAACGTACTACCGAAGTCAAATAAGTGATTTTATAATTACCCGAGTCGATACCATATAAGCTCAAACGGTCTATATTTTTTTAAAACTGTATTTCTCTCTTAGACGGAAATACAGTTTTTATTCTCATAGTTTACATTCCGTTAGAGAAATTTTGGGAATAATGTATGACACAATTCTATGGAAAAACAAAAGTTTGCTATGGAACAAATGCTTTGGATAACCTTCAAAAGTTACCAGGTAAAGATGTTTTCATAGTGACAGATAGCTTTATTGCTAAAACAGGCTTTGTTGATCAAGTAAAAAGTAACTTATCGACAGGTGTTTTATCTACCATTTTTGATAAAGTAGAGGCGGACCCTTCCTTAGATACAATAACAACTGCTACACATCTCTTTATAAAAAGTGAAGCAGATATAATTATTGCCATCGGTGGAGGCTCAGCGATAGATGCTGCTAAAGCTGTCGCTTATTTTGCCAATCAAGCAGATTTGTTGCGTTCACCTCCTTATCTTGTCGCTATTCCTACAACCAGTGGTACAGGATCGGAAGTGACCTCGATTTCGGTCGTCACAGATAAAAAAAATGGTCTTAAAATCCCCCTTCAGGATGACACCCTTACTCCAGACCTAGCGATATTAGATGCGAGATTTACGCGAACAATGCCACCATCTATTACAGCAGCAACAGGAATGGATGTGTTAACCCATGCAATTGAAGCATACGTATCAAATCGAGCAAATCTGTTTACATCGATTTATGCCGAGAATGCCATCAAGATTGTTTTCAAGTATTTGCCTCGAGCCTATGTTAGTGGCGAAGATATGGAAGCTCGTGAGCAGCTTCTTTTGGCTTCCTGTATGGCAGGTATGTCCTTCAATAACAGCGGATTGGGGATAACTCATAGCGTCGCTCATAGCCTTGGTGGTCTTTTTCATATACCTCATGGCATCGCAAATGCTGTATTACTGCCCTCAGTTATTGAGTTCAACAGCTTTGATGCATGTATACAGTATCAAAAGCTTGCACACTGTCTGGGGTTGCCGGCTTCATCGATGGATGAGGGAGCGAGTTCTTTCTTAGAGGCTGTCCGTCAGCTTAATGCCTCTTTAGATATCCCGAGCCGAATAAGTGGGCTGGATATTGATGAAGATGCGTATATAAGCAATCTGTCAACGATGGCAAATAATATTCTTCAAGACATCTGTACAACGACAAATCCTAAAAAAGCTTCATATGATGATGTGATTCAATTATTAAAAAAGGCTTGGTGACAGAATTAATGCTGGACGAGTTTTTTGAAGGCAACGAGGAGAACCTGTTTTTCAACTTGGGCTATGATTTCGGAAGGCACTTGTAAGCTCATGCTTAAAGTGCCTTTAAAATCAGTATGATGTGGTAATAGCTATTAAATGGCTTCACCATTGATGGAAACAGCTACGTCGATGTTGCCACGTGTTGCGTTGGAGTATGGGCAAACCTGATGAGCTGTACGCACAAGCTGAAGCGCCGTTTCCTGATCCATATCCAGCGTAGCGGCCAGGCTAACGGTCAGGGCGAAACCACCTTCAGAGTTCGGGCCAATACCGACCTCTGCCGTTACCGGTGCTGATGTAACAGACACCTTGGCTTCACGGGCGACATGCAAAATCGCGTTGGAAAAACACGCTGCGTAGCCAGCGGCAAATAGCTGCTCGGGGTTTGTGGCGGCGCCGCTGCCACCCATGGCTTTCGGGTAGGCTAAATCCACCTCAAGCAGGCCATCATCTGTGGCGACTTTACCGTTACGGCCAGCCAGTGCAGTTGCTTTTGTTGAGTACAGTGTTGTCATGATAATCTTCCTTTATTTAAGTTGTGTGCAATTTAATTGCTTGCAATCATAGTTCGAAATAATAATGATGGTCAAGTATATTGTGCGCAATTTAGTTTGGTTTCTTATCGAAACATAGAGGGCAAAATGACAAACAACACCGATGATCTTGAGACTAAAGAGGCAATCGCGCTGGAAAATCAGGTCTGTTTTCCACTCTACAGTGCCGCCAATGCCGTTGTTCGCGCGTATCGTCCGCTGCTAAATGCCTTGGATCTGACATATCCACAATATTTGGTAATGATGGTGCTGTGGGAACATAACGGTATCAATGTCAAGGAGCTAGGAGCAAAGCTGTATCTGGATTCCGGGACATTGACGCCACTGTTAAAGCGCCTTGAAACTAAAGGGCTGGTTGTCCGTACCCGTGGCCTGGAGGACGAGCGCGTCAGAATGATATCGCTTTCTGATGAAGGCGCGGCCCTGAAAGAGAAAGCCCTTTCTATCCCCGGCGAAATGGCCTGTAAAGTTGGTGGAGATATTGAAGAGCTTGCCCAGCTTAAGTATCTGTGCGAAAAGCTGGTAAAAAAACTCAATACCTAAGTGTCGGTAGAGATAATTTAGCTTGGTGTATGGCCAAGCTAGACAGGACACAACCATTTTGCTTTGGGTTGGAGTGTCCTATGTGAAGGGTATCAGTTGAGCTTTGTAATGATTGAATTTTACCAGCTCCACAAAGTGGGAAGAATTTCTAATTTACCCATAATCAGATTTACCTTATGTACAAATCTTACCGTTAAGTTGCCATTCAATATACTTTTCTAGGCTGGGAGCAACCCAGCTACGGCTGTCATCTTCATGATTCCATACAAAAACATCATCGCGCCTGATAACTCCTGCTTGAATTGGAAAAGCAAATTGGTCACCATTTCCTGCATCTCCGAAGAAAAGCAGTGAATCAAAAGGCATGTAAAGCTCTGAGAAATCGTTGTTCTGTCGGAACTCTGTATTGGTTTCAGTTATTGCTCTTAATGTCCAGACTAAGCCAAGTCCGTACTCACCAAAAACACCGTTAGATTCCAGTAAACACTCTTTCAAAGCTGTAGGGAAAATGAGGTCTAACTCTTTCTCCGCCTCTACAATTTCAGATAGTGTGGCTGGTTCTGAAAATTCAAAGTCGTCAGTATGCTGTTCAACCAAAGATATCCATTTAAAACTTCCTTGATGTTGTTTCATGGGAGGAATACCTGATTGTTTTTTATTTAAATTCATAAGGGTGACAGTATGGGCTTAAGAATGTGCTAATCAAGAGTTCTGTTTTAGTTAGAGTGCATTTGTGCAAAACTAGCTTCTAAACTGAACGTTTACTCATCACATTTGCTCAGACACCTGAGAAACTCAGTAAATGAACTCGATATAAAGTAGACATTTACATAGCTCGGTGGCTCGCCATCACATTCAAGCTCATGATCCCAGAAGTAAATTGAGCCGTAGTTTTTACCTGAAATTGCTATACAAATCTGATTACCACCTGGGTCCTGCCCAATAGCGATCAGCTCATTAGGAATTCGATCGCTATATTCTTTAAGGCACCAAATGAGATTGTGAGTACTTCTTTTCGAGTGTATCGGATAGAAAGAGTCCACCAAAGAGCTATCTCCTTCACTTGGAATTTTGAACATGTCTGGAAATGGTGTTCCGCCATTATGTTCTAACATGAAGCATCGATAATCTTTAGGAAAGTTACTACCAAGGAAGGCCTCAACTATGCCAATCTCACCTTCGGATACAGGCCCATATTCTTGTGAACGTTCTATCTTAACTTCCAAACTTCCTCCGAAGTGGAAAAGCACCTTATAATGCTTTCTACACGGTGCATCTCCGCCTATCTCTGCTCTAACTTGTCGTATGTCGCAGAATAATCAATGACAGATGACAGTATTAACTACTTGAATAATAGAGCTATAGTATCAATATTTACTAACTTACCAAATGGGTAATGGCATCCATTTTCGAGTTGTCTTATGATCCTGCATCCTCAATTTCAGAGCTTTATCAAATCACTTTCTGATGACCATCGACTCTTAAGTGTGTTTTAGGTTGAGCATAAATGTCCTGAAATGTGGCATAAAGTCAATAAACAGTGGGTGCTTTCTGTGTTGCATCATCATGGTGGTTAGTAGGTGTAGCCCAACGCTCCCATGGACGATTTATCAATGAGAAAAGTTTCAGGGGAGAAGTGAATCGATATTTTAATCAGGATTGGCTGTTATAAAGTGGTTCTACATCGGAACGTGAGTTTGTTCTACCATTATGATCAGCTGCTGATACAATTTAGCGAAGACAAACGAAACTCGTATAGTTAGTGAAATAAAAAATGGAAGAAATTTACTTTGCCGGAGGGTGCCTTTGGGGCGTGCAGGAATATCTTCGGCATCTGCCAGGTGTTATCTCTACTGAAGCTGGCCGAGCCAACGGTACATCCGCCACCACGAAAAGTGAGTACGATGGCTATGCTGAATGTGTCCGTACCCAGTTTAATCCTGAAGTTGTCTCTGTTGAGCAACTGATGGATTATTTTTTTGAAATCATCGACCCCTATAGCACGAATAAACAGGGAGACGATATTGGAGAAAAATACCGGACCGGTGTATACATGGATACGCATTTCTACAAACTTTTTTGACGTATCCCAAATATGTAGTGAACCTACACGTGAACCATCTGCAATGTATACGTGAGTAATTAAGCCATCAAATGGAGCCGTTACAGTAAGGCGTGACAAATCAAACTCTAGGCTACGTTTTTTCGCCAACAAACCTTCTTTTTGGGCCTCCATTACTTTTAAGTCAGCGACAGTCAAATCTACGTAATCTTGAGCTTCTTCAAGCTCTTTAATACTAACGTGCTTATCCATACCTAGGCTTCGGTTTAGGTTTCGATTTGCTTGGGCTAGCCTTACTTCCTGGGCTTCGATTCTTCGCTGGTTCTCTACTAATCCTGATTCAACTTCTGTTATCGCTGCGGTAATTTTGTCATCTTTTAAAGTATAAAGAACGTCCCCTTGAGAGACCTGTGTATTGTGATCTACGAAAACTTTGTCAATGTGTTGTCCGAGAGTAGGCGAGAGAACGGCGTGCGGTGCTTTAACCGTTGTAGAGTTGGTTAAATCAATAGGAGAATAAAAGCGGTGTCCCAAGAAAAGTGCAATTAAGAGAATTACTCCAAGAGAGGTCGTAATAAAGTAGTTTTTGGCTGTTGGGGCAAGCACTTTAAATTTGAATAGTATCCAAACAATAAAAATGTAGGGTAGCATTATTTCTTTCATGACTTAACTCCTCTTAACCACTCTTGAATACGTTGCCAATCGATAACAATCAACAGCACGGCTATGATCCATAATGGTTTATAAGCGAGTCCCAAAATACACATCCAGAAAATAAGTTTTGCTTGTGGAAGATCTCGTTCTTTGGCGACATGTTTTGGGATTGAGTGTATGTGCCACAGTTTGCTCACTACCCAAGTTGAAATAGCGAGAGTGACAACAACGATGAACCACATAAAAGCAATAGATTCTAACAATCCATATACTGAGGGTAATTGGTCATAAGTTAACGTTGTGGAGTGAATTTTCATTTATTGTCCACCTTGTAATAAACGTTTGAGTAATGGGAATGATATTATTCAATATGTTAACGATAAATAAGCTGCTGTTTATTTCTGCAATAAACTACGCTTATAAATGAAATTTGAGAACAGCATATCTATGTGCCAGATGCTGGGGATCTGATATTTAGTTTGTTGATAGAGTATATGAATCTCCATATTTGGTTGCTGACTACCTGATATGGCGGTTTCTATTTTTAGCTCGCCAGCGGCACGGTATTAGAACGTACCGCGTTGTTCTTAAAGTCTGCTAGAAGTATCACGCACTTTCAGATATCCCTGTCGCGGATCATTCTCTGTTCACAATGATCAAAATTCACTTTACTAAAACTGTACCGTACAGTACGATTTGTGGAAATCATTACTTTGGGTTTCCAAAATGAAGAAGAAAGTTATCGCCTTGTCGCTCGTTATCGGCTCATTGCTTGCTGTCGGGTGTACCTTGTACCAACCAAATACGGTTACCACCGACAATGCTTACGTTCATTCTGATGTCACCGCGATTTCTCCAGAGGTAGGAGGGCAGGTTAGTCAGCTGTTTGTTGAAGACAATCAATGGGTGAACAAAGGCGAAGCATTGTTTTCCATTGATGATGAAGACTTTATTGCCAACCAGGATATTGCCAAGTCAGCGGTGGATGTGGCAAAGGCTGCCCTTACAGCTAACCAAACCAAGACCGAAATGCAATTGGTGAAAATTGAGCAGGCGAAACAGACCATTCATAGTGCAAGCGCCAATGCCAAGCACCAAGCGGCGGAGTTCAAACGTTTGTCACGCCTTGTACAAAAGCAATCGGTGAGTAAAAACCAGTATGAAGCACAAAAGGCCCGTTCGATTGAAGCAAGCAGCAAACTAGAGACGGCCAAACTGGCATTAGCGGCGGAGCAAAAGCAGTTCGATGCGCTGCTAACGGAAAAGCAGCAACTGACAGCGCAAAAAAAGCAGGCTGAAGCGAGGCTGCGTTTGGTTAACATTGCGCTGGAAAGAACCGTGGTAAGAGCGCCGTTTGATGGCTTTGTTGCAGACAGGCAAGTGCAAGTGGGTAAGTTTGTTCAGCCGGGAATGGGATTGATTGTGATGGTGCCTGACTATGTTTGGGTCGAAGCCAATTTTAAAGAAACACAGCTGGAGAATGTCGCTCAGGGGCAAGAAGTCGAAGTGGTGTTAGATATGTTCCCGGATCAACCGTTGAATGGTCGCGTAACATCCATTACGCCGGCTACAGGGGCGCAATTTAGCTTGCTTCCACCACAAAATGCGACGGGCAATTTCGTCAAAGTTGTTCAGCGTGTACCAGTGCGTATTGAGCTCGATATTCCGGCAGGGTTGAAGCAACGTATTTATCCGGGGCTATCTGCCGAAGTATCGATAGAGACAGAAAAACAAGGTTAATAGCCGATGAATACACGTTCTTCTTTGTTGATATTGACGTTGTTTGCCATTGCAGCTTTTGGCATTAACTCAGTTATGTTCACTGAGTTATCGCAAGAAATGGCGGCGACGACCGGGCTTTCACTGGATGAAACTGAGCTAGTTAAAACTGGCTTTATGATCACCCAACTTCTGGGCTTTATGTTGGCGCCGGTTCTGGTTCGTAATTGCGGTGCCTATCTGCCATTGCTGTTCTCATTATTAGTTGGTCTTGCCGCAAATATGGTGTTGTACTGGCAAATACCGAATCCATGGCTGTTTACCATCACCTGGCTTTGTGGCGGTTTTTTTATGAGCATGCTGCTGGTGACGGTGAATCTATTCTTACTCGATACGTTTGAGGAGCGTTGGCTACCCGCCATTATTGCGCTGACCTTAGTATTTTCAACGCTGATCCCAATGGGAGTTTACCCCTGGTTGGTGGCAGAGTTATTAGAAGTGTTTGATTGGTCGCTATTCTGTGCTGTGTCTGCATGGTTGTACTTTTCTGCTTTAGTACTGGTGAGCTTATTTAAACCGCCACCAATCCATATTTCAGCTAGACCAAAATCAGGCACCTTTATTTACTTAGTGCTGGCAGCCGCAATGAGTCTTGTGGTGTATCTCTTGATGCGAGGCAGTTTCTATAACTGGTTAGATTCGATTTTGTTCTCCCAACTTACGGTTGTCGCCGCTACGCTAGTATTGGCCGCAGTGTATCTCATCGCCATCATACGGAAGAGAAATACGGCATCTATGCAGCTACACAGTAAGTTGAAAACCAATGTCTTCATGTACAACGCTTTTTTGGCCGGTTTTGCCGTAATGGCAAGTACAGCACTGTTTGGCAACTTCCTGAAAATGGCGATGCAATACAACAACCTCAATGCGGGTTATGCGCAATTACCATCATTTTACGCCATGCTCGTCGGCATGTTAGTGAGTGTACTGGTGTTCTATTTTCGTCGTCCGCTTGCTGATGCAGTTGTGCCGTTTGGGGTGTTGATGATCTTGCTATCGGTACATGAATTCAGCCAGTTACCAAGCTTTGTCGGGCCCGAATCCTTGCCTTTGCCAATGTTGTTGCGCGGCTTTGGTGTGGGTATGCTGAACGTATCTGTGACCATCGCGGTATTGATGTATTTTCAGGTCGATGATCGTCTTGAGGGGATCGCCAATTTCTACCTGTTCCGAACCATGGGGGGAGTGATAGGCGGTGCGTTTTTCTCGCGTGTGATTCAAAACCATAGCGCACAAGCTTCAGGAGAAATTGGTCGAAGTTTAGATGGATCAAACTATACGTTTGCGGCTTATGAACATGCACTGGGTAACGCGATTCTAACCCATGGCCGATTGCCTACTCCATCATTGGGGATGAGCCAGATCAGCGGGGTAGTGAAAGAGCAAGCAACCACGTTAGCATTGAATAACTCGCTCATTATGTTTATTTTCTCCATTTTTGCCCTGGCACCAATTCTATTGATAGGTAAGAAACTGGCGGCAAAACAGGAAGCAAGCTAGCTTTAGCGAAAAGGGAGTGGCGACACTCCTTTTTCGTATTCTGCTTATCGCTGATAGAGCGAAAGAAATGCACAAATGGCCTTGTGTGCATGACTGTCTAATTCTTCATCGCTGAGAAACTCAAACCCCATTAGTGCCATGTTTTGGTAATCGAGCTTGATCAGCGCAAGAAGCTGCCCACAGGCGAGATCAGGATCGTCAATCTTGAGCTGTTGGCTGACTTCTTCGGTTTTTAAAAACTCAATTAAATACTGGTGAATCTGCATAGGGCCCGTTTGCCAGAACTGATTTGGTACGGAGTCATGTTTATTAAAGTCGGCCGAAATGATGCGGTAGAGTGACAAAATCGGGTTAGAACAAATACCGCGCAGATACTTCTTCGCGAAATCTTCAAGCGTGTCTTGTAGTGACTCGTTTTGTCTTTCTGCTAGTTTGAAAACTGACTCTAAACTAGTTTTAGTATTATGCGCTAAAACTTCAACAAACAGTCCTTCTTTATTGGAAAAGTAGCGATATAAGGTCTGTTTCGAACCACCACAAATAGCAACGATTTGGTCCAGCGAGGTATCTTTGTAACCTTGTTCAATAAAAAGTTCAGTGGCTACCTCGATGATTCGGGTTCTTTTCTTCTGGGTAGAAGCTCGCATAACAAAACCTAGTTTAATTGAAACTGTTCAGTACAGTACCATTATTGACGTTTAGGCACAAAAAAGGCTTCACGAAAACATGTTTACTCTGACAACACCCTTTGGATCCACGACTGAAATTCTTCGAGTAAGCATAAGATAGACTCGGACTTAAACTCTGCCTCGTTATAGTCAAGATGGATCATCAGCATGCCTTGATAAATCATCACATTAAACAAGAGGCGATAATCTCTGATTATGTTGGGACTGATTGTTCCTGTAATAGGGATTGGGGAGAGGGAAAATTCGAGCTCACTTTCGAACGCAGTCATTTCTCCGAAGTAATTCCACAGGATGTCTCGTTCACCCTGAGGCTGAAGCTGTTCAGGGTTATCTGGATATATCAGTCGCTCCAGGATCAAATAACCCATTTCTGGATTTGGTACGGCTTGGAGTTCTTTCTTCATTTGCTGGAACAGCGCGGAGAAGCTGCCTGTAAACGAGTGCGCTGTTTGTTTCTGGCTTTCAACATAAGGCAATAGAAACGGGTAATCGACAGCAAAAGCCCCGACGGTTCGGTTGAAATCCCTGTGATGGGGGGTTGGCCTGCCCAAGGCTGTTTTGGCAATGCGAATCGGTTTGTCTGCCATTTTTTCACCCGCCCAGCTACGTAGGCTCAGGTTGAGTATAGATAGCAAAATGGCTTCCAGACCGGGAAGGTTTTCTGTTGTGGTAAGTTCTGAAAGTTGGCTTGTCTCTTCCGGTGAGAAGTAGATGGACTCAGTTCGGCTGTCGCCCTGAACGTTATTTTTTGTTTGAAAATCGTAAGGGAATGTAGTGATTTCGGCGCAGTTGACTTTGTTCCAGTAAGCAACTTGGCTAAATATGCTTTCTTCTACCGTATTGATGTGCTCAAGGGGCTGGTTAATGGGTTGTTTGTCTGCATTTTTCGGAACCAAGCTGTAAACGTCCTCGGCAAAATCAAGGAATGAGTGAGACTTGAGGTGGTATTCGTCAGTGCCTTTATTCGTTAATCGCGTATATTCACGAGAAAAGTCCTGCAGCAAAATCAATGTGGAGTAGCCATCAACGATAAGCTGATGCGCGGCTATCCAAAGGTGATCGCCTGTGGGTGTATAGAACAGCGCAACCTTGAAGAGAGGATCCGTTTCGAGGTTGGTATCCTGGACTAATATCGGCATGATTGCCTGAATTTGCTCTTCTACAGGTATCGTGTTTTCTTCGATGTGATAGCGGAAGAAGTCAACATGTTCGCTTTCATTAGGAGCTAAGATGACTTGTTTGGTTATCTGTTGGTTTTGATCAAGAACAAAGCGGCTGCGCAAAACGTCATGATGACTGACAAGTTTTAGAAAGGCTTTCTTAACCAACGACTCTTCAAAGCCTTGCTCATTAAATAGCATGACGGTACCAAACCAATGGTGAAGATCACAGTCATTCTTGGTGGCAAACTGTAGCTGCGAATGGGTGAGGGGGAACTCACCGGTTACAATGCCTTGGTCTGCCCGTTGGCTATAACTGGTTAACTGAGTGCTGAGTTCAGCAAGTGTGATTTCTTTAAGTAGTTGGTAGACATCGATATCATAACCTTGCCCCCGTAGTTCGTTGATAACTTCAATGGCTTTCAATGAGGTGCCACCGAGAAGCAGGAACTGATCGAGTGCCGATACCTCTTTTCTGTTCAGTACCTTTTTGATTGCATTGGAGAGGACATGTAATGCCGAATTATGAGTATTATGGGTTAGATTGGATCTGCTTTTTTCATTGTCATCGGTAAATGGATTAGCCAGTGCTTTTCGATCTACTTTTCCGTTAGCTGTCAGCGGAACAGATTCAATCTTGATGAAGAACTGCGGGATCATATAGTCGGGGAGCTTGCGTTTTAGTTGGTCGATGATCTGTTGTTTTGTAGGGTTATCCCGGCTGACATAATAGCTGCAGAGGTGCTTTTCGCCGCTGTGATCTGCCTGAGCAAGTACTATTGCCTCGTCAATGGCCTCAATGCCCTTGATAGTGGTTTCAACTTCACCTAACTCTATTCTGTAGCCCCGGATTTTTACCTGATGATCAATACGTCCCAGGAACGCCAAATTCCCATCCGGCAGCCAGCAGGCAAGATCCCCGGTGCGATAGAGCTTCTCGCCGGGTATATAAGGGTTTGGGATAAACTTTTGCGCGGTTAAATCAGGGGCATTGAGATAACCGCGTGCCAGGCTCTTGCCTCCAATGCAAATTTCACCCGCCTCGCCTTTGTCGACAGGCTCTGTAGAATTCTCGTGAAACAGATAGATCTGGTTATTGTAGACAGGTTGTCCGATCGGGATATTTTTAGCGCCCTTTGTGACGAGATGGGCTGTTGCCACAACCGTATTTTCAGTCGGTCCATAGTTGTTGTACAGACGGTAGTTTCTCTGCTTAAAGTAATTGAGTTTATCGCCGCCGGTGAGAACAACACGTAGAGAGTTATTCTCTTCTTGCATGAATTTTTCGCAAAATTGGGTGGGCAGAAAACTGACCGAAATAGCATGGCGATGGAAGTAATGATTGAGGTTAGTTACATCTAACCTTAGATGGTCAGGAATAATGTGCAGCGTTGCTCCCTGTATCAAACAGGGAAATATTTCACCGACTGACGCGTCAAAACTGAAGCCCGCATACTGGGTGAATTTGTCGCTGGCAGCTACCTTGTAATAATCAGTAAACCACTGGCAGTAGTTAAGCAGTGCGTAGTGCTCAATCATGACACCTTTCGGATTGCCGGTCGTTCCCGAGGTGAAAATGACATAGGCGAGCTGGGTATGCTCTGGTTTAGACGGCAGCGGAGCTGTCGTAAAGTTGCGCCAACGTGTCCATGCCTTGCTTAACGGGGTTTGTAGCGCCGAAGCGAAAGGGGAGTCGTAGTCTGTGGTTGTAACATTTAACTCCAAACAGGCTGCTAATGTCTGACATGAATCTTGCCGTGAAGTGATAAATTCGAGACGTCGACTATTAGCGAACACTAACCGGATGTTCGCTGAACGAACCATATAGTCGATGCGTTCGCCGGGCAGCTCGACAGCAATAGGGACATAAGCGCCCCCGGCTTTTTGAATAGCCAGTATCGCAATGATCATTTCAGGGGATCTATCCATGTAGATACCGATACATTCTTCTTTGGCTATTTTGCCTGCCTCAAGAAGAAAGTGGGCCACCTGATTGGAGTATTCATCCAACTGCTGATATGTCAGGCTTTGTCCCTGGAAGTAGACGGCTTCCTGCTGAGAATTAATCCGGGCTTGCTGTTCAAATAAATCGACGACTGTTTTTATCATATAACGCGGCCATGGAGATTCGATTGGAGTGACTATTTATTTGGTTGTGGCGAGGTTAGGTTGGTGTCTCACCGCATCCGGCGCCTCATTATATGTCATTAGTTGCATTTAATTGATTGTTTAGTCAATCATTAGCAGCGGTTTGCGATCAGTTAGACAGTCTAGCTGTAACTTGTTGCGGGGCATGCGTGTTGCCCCGGCGAAGAGTTCGTTATTACTGGTAGTAGCTTGTTACGCTATGACCTTATTGGGTGATAGATTTACCCTCGCGGGCTTTGGCTTTGCATCGTTTGACCAAGGCGTGGGTCATTCCTTTGAAAATGAATAAGTGGGCGGGCATCATGGCAAACCAGTAGAGAAGCCCGGAAAAGCCAGCCGGGTGCCACCAGGCGCGGATATCTATTTCACGGTATTCGCCTTTATCCTCAATGGTAAATTCGAGTCGTCCAAGCCCCGGGGCTTTCATTCCGAACAGCAGGGAGAGAAAGCGATTGGGCACGAGGTTGATCACCTT
Organism: Photobacterium alginatilyticum; assembly: GCF_009910675.1. Classification (GTDB taxonomy): domain Bacteria; phylum Pseudomonadota; class Gammaproteobacteria; order Enterobacterales; family Vibrionaceae; genus Photobacterium; species Photobacterium alginatilyticum. Next base: position 15,901 of record NZ_RSEJ01000045.1, read on the forward strand.
CCACGAATCAACCTTATCGCCGAGTTGCAGTTTTTCCGGATCGCGGCGGTAACGTTTCAGGGCGTCGCCACCAATGGCAAAATCCATCCACTCGCGGATTCGCCATAGGTAATTGGCGAAGAAGTAACCTTCCTTGCCGCCGACCAGCTGAACCTGATCCCAAAGCTGTTGGCAGGTCGCATCTGTTTTCAGCGTGTAGCCGGCCTGTTTGGGGTAATAGCCATAGCCGGTTTGCCAGCGGGCAAGGGCATCGGGATCAAATCCCCAGATCTCACTGCGTACCACCTCGCTTTCATGGCCGAGGCATTCTTCGACAGCCTCGTCATAGGTGAGCAAGTACTGCGGGATCAGTGATTGGATCGCACTGCCGTTAGCGGCGAGGTCGAAACGAAGTCCGCCGATCAGGGCGCGGGCGATATTGGTTGGCACCGAGGTAATAAACTTCAACCAGTAGGCCGCTATGGAGGGTGTCAGCAAAGGGACGGGCAAAATCCGGACATTTTTCCCGGCATGGGCACCGAGTTTGCGCATCTGGGCTTCATAGCTAATGGCTTCAGGACCGGTGACATCCATTATTTGGTGTCGGCAAGGATTGAAGTGCAGCAGTTCTAGCAGGTAATGGAGCAGGTTTCTCAGCGCGATAGGGGAGTTATGAGATTTCACCCACTTGGGGGCAATAATAATCGGGAGGTGGTAGACAAAGTCTCGCATAACTTCGAATGCCGCCGATCCCGGGCCGACAATGATCCCGGCACGAAGTTCGGTGACGGGGATACCGCTTTCGCGAAGGATTTCTCCGGTTTGTTTCCTCGCGTCCAGGTGCCTTGAGTTCCCTTGTTTGGCCTGGAGAGCTCCAAGGTAGATAACTCGCTGAACCGAACTTTGCTTAAGGGCCTGGCTGAAATTTCTGGCAGCGTGGAGTTCGATGTCGATAAAGTCGTGGCCATGGTTCATGCCGTGAACGAGAAAGAAGACGGCATCAACACCTTGTAGTAACCCGTCGAGGTCGGAATGAACATTGAGGTCGAGCTCCACCAGTTCGATATTGGGAATTGCTCCCCATCCTCGTTTTTCCAATAAATCCAGGTTTCGACCGGTGGCTTTTATCTGGTATCCGCTGTTTGCCAGTTCGGGAACCAGGTGACTTCCTACATACCCTGAGGCTCCGACAACCAGAATTGTTTTTATCATCTATTACATGCTCCCTGCTGTAATGGTCTGCAAATGCTCGACTTTGACTATGTTGATGAAAGGTCATTGAAGAAATAGTGACGATAATAAAAATGTAGCGGATAAAGTCCGACCTGTCGCTGGCTGGGTAGTGATTAGGTTTCCTGATACCGCTTTCTGAACATTGTCTTACAATTACCAAAGGAGTCTTAAAATACTTTTTTGCGGCTATAGGAAGAAAAGCCTACTTGCCGAATAATAATGGTAGAATAACGGCAAGAGCCTACAGGGAATACAGAGGCGTTGATATGTGTATTTTATCGGCACTCAGTATGTTGATTTTCAGGATGTTGTGATTGACGTGTAGGCGGATTGTTTAAATTGTGGGTGGTTTGTAGCGCGTTGCATTTTTATTTCCAAATGAGACTTTTAAAGTACTTTCTCGAATCCGGGCTTTGCTGTAAATTTCACTTTCGGAAAACACCTACAAAAATTTGGGGAATTGGATGTTACGACTAGTGGAGCTCTGCAAAGGCTACCAGGACGGCGGTGAGTATCACTCTGTCTTACAAGGTGCAGAGCTGGAGCTAAAGCAAGGTGAGCAGTTGGCCCTGATGGGCGAAAGTGGCTCGGGGAAAAGTACCTTGCTAAATTTGATTGCAGGCCTGGACACGGTCGACTCTGGTGAAGTCTGGTTGGGTAAAACACCGATTCACGCAATTTCCGAACGTGAAAGAACTGCTTTTCGTCGTAACAACATTGGCCTCGTTTTTCAGCAATTCAATTTACTTCCCACTTTAACTACTGCTGATAATATTCGTTTCTGCCGCCAGCTAAAAGGGCTGGAAGAAAAGCCGGAATTATGGCGCCAGATTATTTCTGCCCTTGATCTTATGCCGTTGCTGGGTCGTTACCCTGAAGAAATGTCAGGCGGCCAGCAGCAACGCGCTGCCATTGCTCGTGCCCTGTATATGGAGCCGGATATTTTGCTGGCGGATGAGCCGACAGGAAGCCTGGACGAAAGAAATGCTGGTGCGGTGATACGGCTCCTGGTCAACTTGACACGTCAGCTAGACTGTACCTTGTTGTTAGTGACGCACAGTAAAAAGGTAGCGGAACATATGAACGGCTGTATTCGACTTCAGGGAGGCCAGCTTCATGTCAAGCCCCGTAGCTAAAGCGCTTTGGGGGCATTATAAGCGCCACCCTTTTCAAATCGTGCTGGTATGGCTTGGCCTGACATTGGGCATTGCCCTGTTGGTTGGTGTTATGGGCGTCAATCAGCAGGCCAGAGAAAGCTATCGTCAGGGCGAACAGCTGTTTTCAAATCCTTTCCCGTATCGTATTCGCCACAACCAGCCCGCAATTAAGGTTCCCCAAGGTTTTTATATTCAGTTGCGCCGTGCCGGTTTTAGCCAGTGCGTGCCGATGGATCAGCATACGATTGTGACTGACGAGAGTCGAGATTTCGAGATTGTCGGTATTGATCCCATCGCGATGTATTCGAATTTCAAGGGGCAGGTCACCAGCCAGAGCCAAACCCAGATGATGTCGCTGATGCGTCCGCCATATCCCATCATGCTTGGCGAGCAGTTGGCAAGTTATATGGGGGTGGTCGATGGCCAGTTTCTGACCCTGGAAGACGGCCGGCAAATTGGCCCGCTGAAGGTGGTTGACGAGGAGCGAATTCGTGGTCCGAGGATGATTGCGGATATGTCGCTAATACGTGACCTTCATCCGGGCACGGGTCTGAGCGCAATCTTGTGCGGTAACATGTCGCCGAAACAGCTGGCAGAGCTTACCGAGCAGTTACCTCCGGCCCTGAAGTTGGAGCGTCACCAGAGTGCCACTCTCGAGCCGCTGACCGATGCATTTCACCTGAACCTGTTTGCCATGGGGATGCTGGCATTTGTTGTCGGCCTGTTTATCTTCTATCAGGCGATGTCTCTGTCTTTGTCTCAGCGCCAGCCACTGGTTGGCTTGCTTCGCCAGGCCGGGGTTTCCGGCTCGCAGTTGGCCAAAGCTTTGCTGCTGGAGTTGCTGGTGTGGATCGCCCTTGGCTTGTTTGGTGGTAACTTGCTTGGTCTTCTGCTTGCACAGCAGTTATTGCCTTCGGTGGCAGAAACCCTGAACAGCCTATATGGCGCCAACATTAGCCTGTCAGTAAGCTGGCATTGGCAGTGGGGGCTGGCATCGCTGGCGATTGCATTGTTTGGTAGCCTGCTGGCCTGTGGCTGGCCGTTGGTGCGGTTGATAAAAACCCAGCCGGCCCGTTTGTCGACTCACATGTCTCTGGTGCGTTTCAGTGGCCGTGAGTTTGCCTGGCAGGCATTGTTCTCGTGCATGTTTATTGGTGCGGCAGCTGCTGTGTACCAGCTACCGCACGGCCAGATGGCAGGCTTTGTTCTGATTGCATTTATTCTGATTGCTTTTGCGCTCAGTATGCCATTCTTGCTCTGGCAGCTATTTCAGGGGCTGGGCTTGATTGCGCGTTCGGCGCGTTTGCGTTGGTTCTTCTCTGATGCCGCTGCGAGCCTGAGTTACCGTGGGGTCGCTGCCATGGCATTCATGCTGGCACTGGCATCAAACATTGGTATGGAAACCATGGTCGGGAGTTTCCGTAGTACGACACAGGTATGGCTGGATCAGCGCCTTGCGGCTGACATTTATGTTCGACCTTCTCTGAATGTTGCCCCGCGTATTGCCAGTTGGCTAGACGAACGCGACGAAGTGAAACAGGTATGGTGGCAATGGCGCAAAGAGATCCTGACAGAAGCGGGGACGCTCCAGGTAGTCAGTACTGGCGGCACCAAGGAAGAGAAGCAGGCGCTTTCGATAAAAGTTGCTGTGCCTAACTATTGGCAACGGCTGCACTATCAGCGGGCTGTGCTGGTTAGCGAGTCGATGGCGCTCAAACAGGGCTGGAAGCCCGGAGATAAGATAGAGCTACCGAGTCCGATGAATCAGAACTGGTTGGTTGCCGGGGTGTATTATGACTATGGTAACCCGTACGGGCAGGTGATTCTGGCGCACAAACGCTGGCAGGAATACTGGCCCTATAAAGGACAGGTCGGCTTGGCTATTCACTTGAAGCCGGATACTGACAGCATGGCAGTGATGAAGGAAATGGGACAGCGATTTCATCTGTCACCAGAACGAGTGCGGAATAATGTCGAGCTGATGGAGCAGGCAATGCGGGTCTTTGACCGTACCTTCATTGTGACGGCGACCCTGGGTAAACTGACTTTGTTTATTGCCGTATGTGGCCTGTTCTTTGCCACAGTGGCCGGAGAAGTCTCGCGTCAGCGCCAGTTTGCCTTGCTGCGTTGTATGGGTATGACGGGGCGGGAGCTCGCCGCGCTCGGAGGTGGTCAGTTGTTGCTGATCGGCGTTATGACGGCGGTGATTGCCTTGCCACTCGGCTTGGTGCTGGCTCAGTTGTTGATTGATGTCGTGCTGAAATACTCGTTTGGCTGGACGATGCCAGTTCAGTACTTCCCATTTGAATACCTGACATCTCTAGGCTCGGCATTGGCGGTGCTGCTGGTTGCTGGCGCCTGGCCGGTTTGGCGTCTGGTGAAACGCTCTGCCATCTTATCGTTGCGGGAGGCTTTCTGATGATACAAAAGATAGCGAGTCGCGGATTGGCGATATTCAGCTTTTTGTGTCTAACGTTGTTAGTTGGCTGTGACACTGACGAACCTCGTTCGAATTCTGCCGATATACTCCGGCAGGAAGGCGAGGGTAATTATCAGCCGGTGGTACCGGGGAAAAAATGGGCCTTTCCGAAAGATCACCTCAGCCATCCGGCTTTTAAGGCCGAGTGGTGGTATCTCACTGCCAACCTTGAAGCTGAAAACGGGGAAACATTTGGTGTACAGTGGACGCTGTTTCGTTTTGCTTCGGGCAACGAGCCGGGTAACGGATGGAAGAATCCGCAAATGTATATGGCCCATACCGTTGTGACCAGTCGGGATAAAGTATGGCATGCAGAACGTTTTGCCCGTGGCGGGATCGGACAGGCCGGAGTCACCGACAATCCTTACCGAGCCTGGCTGGACAACTGGTCGTGGCGTTCTTATAGCGATAGCCCGTTCCCCGGAACACTGGCATTTTCCGACGGCGAGATGGCTGCCAAGCTTGATATTATTAACTTGGGTGAGCTGATTTTTCAGGGAGAAAACGGCTATAGCAGGAAACACCCGACGGAAGATGTTGCTTCTTATTATTTCAGTGCTCCTTTCTTATCCCTCAATGGCACGCTAGAGCTGGATGGAAAAACGTATAAAGTGAAGGGAGACGGTTGGTATGACCGAGAATGGAGTAGCGAAGGCCTGTCCCAGAAACAGAATGGATGGGACTGGTTCTCCGTCCATCTGGATGACGGCAGCGCCTTGATGGTTTCTCAAGTCAGGGAAGAGGGCGGTAAGCCTTATTTCTTTGGTTCTTTGAGCTGGCCTGATGGCAGAACAATCGTATTGCAGCCGGAAGATATTCGGTTGAAACCCAAATCATACGAAAAACACCAAGGAAGACAGTTCCCGCTGCAGTGGCGAATTGAAGTACCGACACAACAGATACAATTAGAAGTGGATGTTGTCCGCAAGGAGCAGTGGTTGCCGTTTGTCTTCTCATACTGGGAAGGGCCGATAAGGGTCAAAGGCAGCCATTCAGGACAAGGATTTATGGAGTTAACCGGATATTAAGGTGTTTAGCCTGCCGGTTTGCCGTAAAAAGATAGGACGAGAACGTGGTAAATAAAATGACAGTGGATGAACAGGCGCTAGCTCAGCGATTAATGAACTATCGTCGCGAGTTTCATCGATACCCTGAATCGGCATGGTGCGAGTTTTTTACCACCAGTCGGATTGCAGGTGTGTTGCAGTCGCAGGGGTATGAGCTTTTCTTTTCTGATGCGATTATTGCCCGCAATACCATCATGGGACGAGATGACGCCAATGTCATCAAGGCTCAGGAGCGTGCAATTAGCTGGGGAGCCGAGCTTGATCATTTGGCACAAATGAACGGTATCACAGGTGTTGGCGCACTGTTGGATACGGGGCGTCCGGGACCGGTGATCGCTTTGCGGTTTGATATCGATGCTGTTGATGTTATGGAAAGCCAGGATGACTCTCACCGCCCACGTTTCCTCGGATTTGCCTCTTTGGCACCGGGTGTTGCCCATGCCTGCGGGCACGATGCCCATGCTGCAATAGGTTTGGGCATTGCGGAATCATTGGCTGCGAACAAAAATACCCTTTGCGGCAAGATAAAGTTACTGTTTCAGCCTGCTGAAGAAGGATGCCGGGCCGGTAAGGCCATCGCCGAGAGTGGCTGGCTGGATGATGTTGATTATTTCATTGCCGCCCATATTGGCATGAATGTGCCGAGCGGGACGCTGGTTTGTGATCCCCAGCATTTCTTGTGTAGCTCAAAGTTTGATCTCCATTTTAAGGGTAAGCCGGCCCATGCGGGTATCGAGCCGAATGCCGGGCGCAATGCCTTGGCCGCTGCGTGTACCGCTGTCAGCCAAATGTTGGCCATTCCCCGCCACCGTGACGGCATGACACGCGTGAATGTCGGTCAGCTTCATGCTGGAGATGGTCGTAACGTGATCCCAGCCAATGCGGTATTAATGGGAGAGACCCGGGGCGAAAATCGCGAACTGAACAGCTATATGTACCAGCAGGTAGAACAGATAGCCCAAGCTGCTGCTATGATGCACGGTGTTAAGGTCGATATTAAGGCGCAGGGGGAAGCAATCGGCTTGCATAATGACCAGGAGATGGTTGAATTGCTGGGACGACTTGGCCCATATAGCGGTTTTGCCAAAGTCGTACGCGAGAAAGATTTTGGTGCCAGTGAAGATGCCAGTTATCTGGTTGACCGGGTACAGGGCAATGGCGGTAAGGCCATATACTGTTTGGTCGGTTCTGATTTAACTGCCGGTCACCACAATGGCGATTTTGATATTGATGAAAGCCGAATGTTGCCCGCGGTCAAACTGTTTTTGAACGCTATCGAACACCTGCAAGGTGAAACTATCCATAAGGAAGAAGAGGTCGCCTAATTCCATATTCACCTAGTGTGGCAACGTTATTTAGTTACGCTGTCACTTTAGGGGCCATAATCCCAATCTCACAGTATCTTACTCGCCCGAATAATACATTGTTATTGTTAAGACACTTTCTCTGATTAGAGTGCATGTTATTCATCTAGTCTATACAGACTGATCATTGATATGCGGGGTTGGCCATGGCCGGAGAAAGCGCGGAACCTGCTAGACAGACTGGCGCTGGCCTGTCATCCCTTCACATCAATCACTGGCTGTTTCCATTTTGCCTTAGCGAGAAGTTTAAGTTTGCTACCCGGGTAGCAATCAGTCTGACACTCGCATTCCTGATCCCCATGGCACTCGGTTGGCCGCAACCCTCGACAGCGGCTACCACGGTCATGCTGATTGCCTCGACAGGTAGTCGTCGTGAGTCCTTGGCCAAAGGAACATTGAGGGTATTGGGAACAATCGCCGGTGCTATTATCGGCTTGGTACTGGTTGGCTTTTTTGCCCAGGACCGCCTGCTTTATATGCTTGCGGTATCGCTGGTAGTGACAGTCGTTTTCTATATTCGCAGTGCCTATCTGGCAGATCCGACGCTATTTATGCTAACAGGCGTGATGATCCTGATGATGTTTAACGGCGGGGATGCGGAAGGGGCATTTCTGTATGGGCTTGACCGTACCTATATGACGGTATTCGGTGTGGTTGTCTACACCCTGGTTGGAGTCTTTGTTTTTCCTCCTCAGTTTGAACAAAGCCTCAGGCAATTGGCCGAAGATCTCGGCAAAGTCCAGCATCAGTTATTTTTGCTAATTAGTTGTACCGCGGTAGAGCAAGGAGAGTCAGTAACCGAGTCCAATAATGAGAGGGAGCAAGATGCGCAGGGTTCAGATAGCCCGGAGTGCAACAGCGCGCAAAAAAGTGTCTCTGAGCTGATCCCTGCTCTTTATGCTGCGCAAGAGGCATTGGAGCAACGCTATAACACGCTCAGTTCTGAGTGCAGTGAGATTTCAGCGTATAAAAAAGAGTGGGACTACGCGCTGTACTACTATCAGCAAATCACAGAGTTGCTGCTGTTTGCGGCCAAAAGTCAGGATCAGTTATCGTCTCACTCACATGGCTATATTGAAAACTATCAACAGCTTGTGGCAGAGATTGACCAGTCGTTTCAACAACTTCCTTCTGCTTGGGATACTGAAGCCGACAATGCTCACGCAGAGAAGGTGCCTGTTGCCTATGATGCCGACAGGCTTGAGACTGCAGACCACATTACCCGTGGCATAACAGTGACGAGTGGTTTTTTGTTTGGCAAGCTTAATGAGAAGCTCGCTCGATTGATGAGCACAATAAGCTGTATTGATTCGGTGACGGGCAGAATTAGCTTTCATGAGGAGTTGCCGGCCCGTCAGCCCGCCTTTAACTGGTGGGATGCCGAAAATGCCAAGTCTGCAGTGAAAGTCATGGTGACCTACTGGTTAACAGGTCTTATTTGGGTCTTGTTTAATCCGCCCGGTGGTTATAATTTCGTTGTCTTCTGTACATTATTTGTCTCTATACTTTCTTTCTTGCCCATTCACCCAGTCTTGTTATTAATACTATTTTCATTGGGGTTTATTTTTTCAGTTCCTTCCTATGTGTTTATTTTGCCGCAGTTGACGCTGGGCTCAGAGCTGGCGATTTTTATTTTTACCTATACCTTTGTCGGCTTTTATGTATTCAAGGGACCAATTACTATTTTCTTTCTGATAGGCATGTTTACTTTAGGAATAAGCAATGAAATGACTTATCACTTCGGCATTATTCTGACGATTGTTATCTTATTTTATCTTGTCGTCATGATGGTGATATTCTCTTATTATTTCCCGTTTTCATCACGACCAGAGCATCTGTTTTTAGTGATGCGTGAACGCTTTTTCCGTCATGTCTGCGGGCTGATAGCTTGTCACCAAAACCTCACCCCGTCAATGTGGACCAGAGCAAAGCTGGGCTGGCACCTGGTTACACTGAAAGTGACAATGAAGAAACTCAAGATATGGGGAAGTAAGGTAAATACAGCCTATTACGAGCAACTCTCAGCTGAAGACATCACTGGTTTCTGTCGTCAGTGTGAGCTGCTCTGTCACCACCTTATTACCCTGACAAAGTCAGAACCGAGACTACGAAGTAACAAGTTGGTGATGAAGGTTCGCACTGACTATAAGGATAAAGCTATTCCTGAAATTGCTCGGCAGTTAGCAAGTCAGGATGTCTTCAAATTCATACAAGCGAATGAAGACAGTCAAATTTCCGGTGCCAGTGAGAACTATAAGGTACTTGAAAAACAACTGGATAGTTTTTTTGAATCGTTAGAGTTGTCCGATTATTCAAAATCAGACATTGCCGGTTTTTATATTTTCCTAAACTTGAAAAAAAATATATTTGATTCGTTGGTTCAATCTAAAGCTGCAAGTGATGTGATTCACTGGGAGCAATTAACACAGAGTCGATTTTAGGGGGGAGCAGTGTTAAGAGTTTCCAACGCTTTAATAGCAATGTTCTCCGTTACCATAATAACGGCATGCAGTGTTTCGGGGCCAGATTTTGACGGTGTGGATAAGGCGGCCTTGCCCGAAGATTGGATAGGGCAAGATATTAGGGCAGGACATGATAGTAAGGTGAACGAGAACTTGCTAAGTGGTTGGAAAACAGCGCGCTGGTGGATGCAGTTTGATGATCCTGTGCTGGATCGTTTGGTAGAGAAAGCAGCGAATCAGAACCTGGACTTGGAGTCAGCTGGCCTGAGGATTGTTCAGGCCCGTGCGGCACTGGGAGTGGCTGATTCATTTCGATATCCGCAGCGACAGACAGTCTCTGGCAGCCTGGCAAAGATTTATCAGAATGAAAATACCTTTGATAATGCAAGCTTGAGTTTTGATGCAGGCTGGGAGTTGGATGTCTGGGGGAAGTATGCCAGAAGTATCGAGTCGGCCGAGGCGAGCCTGTATGCCTCTGTGGCTTCTTACCACGATATTTTGGTGAGCATTACAGCTGAAGTCGCCAGGAACTATGTGAATTACCGTACGTTTCAGGAAAGGGTGTTGCTGTCCGAGCGTAATATCGACATTCAGGACCGGGTCGTCAAAATTACCGAGGTGCAATTTGAATCGGGTAATGTTACCGAGCTTGATGTCCAACAAGCCAGAACCCAGCTTTATAACACCAAATCGGCGCTTCCGGGATTAAAAATCGGAATGATGCAGTCACGCAATGCGCTGGCGGTTCTATTGGGTATATTGCCCGCAGAGGCAGAGCAGCTGCTGGCTTCGGCAACCATAGATGCAAAAATCAAAGCATTTGACGAGAAATACAGTGCCAGCCGCTCGCAACAAAAACTGACGGGTTACGATCAGTATTCGCTGATCCCGCGCCCGCCTGCTGTCAGGACGGTTGTTGATGCCTCCCTGGTACTTCGCCGACCCGACTTGCAAGTTGCCGAGTTTCAGGCACATGCCAGGAGTGCACAAATCGGTGTTGCCGAAACAGAACTCTATCCCAACTTCTCGTTGTTTGGGGCGATAGGTATCAATAGCACGGTGAAAGCCGGTAACGATTTTAGCTTCAGTGACTCGCTGACGCTGTCACTTGGACCAGCTTTCTCCTGGAATATTTTCCAATATGGCCGGGTAGAAAATAACATTCGCCTTGAGGATGCTCGGTTTCAGGAATCGTTGACCAACTATAACAAGCGAGTATTGCTGGCAGTTCAGGAAGTGAGCAATGCCCTCGAGACTTATCAGTTCAACCAACAGCAGAAATCCCTGGCATTTAGCTCGGTCAATGCCTCCGTCCGGGCATTCAATATTTCGCTGACGCAATATGAAAATGGTCAGATCACGTTTGAACGCCTGCTGAGTTCGATAGAAAAAATGACCCGCAGTGAAGATGCTTACGCCCAGATAAAGGGGAGTGTCGCCAATCAGGTTGTTGCACTTTATAAGTCGCTGGGTGGCGGATGGGAAGCGAACTCGGGGAGAGCGTATTTACAGCCTGAGCTTGCAGAGGAAATGGAGGCGAGGACTGACTGGGGAGATATGCTTGCCAATCCTGTTCTGCCTTCCCTGACACCGGCACCTACCATAAAGGCCGATATACCATATGCGGATAGGGAGAGTGTCGAATCTGCAAATAGTACGAGGGGGCCGTAATGGCGATGCCCCATGAATTGGCGATTGGAGATGTGTATTTTTCACCGCTATTGCTGGTGGTTATTTATGCCGTGATTGCTGCATGGGTGACAGTTGGCCTGCTGAATAAGACGCGCTTGTCACGGTTGATCGTTTTTCCGTCGGTGACGTTCCTGGCTATTGCTTTGCTTTATGTAGTGGCTATCGATGCTTTCTACTTAAGGTTCTAGGGGGGGGATATGAAGACGATAAAGAAGCTCATCGTTCTTGCTTTGAACATCCTGATCATCGGGGGAGCGCTGTATTTTGGCTATCAGAAGTATGAAGAATACTTTACCAATCCCTGGACCCGAAATGGTCAGGTTCGGGCCAATGTGATTAAAGTGGCTCCAAGGGTATCTGGTCCTGTTGTTTACGTGGCGGTACGTGATAACCAGCGAGTCAGGAAGGGCGACTTACTGTTTCAGATTGATCCCAGTACCTATGAGGTTGCCCTTTCCCAGGCCGAGGCGTCATTGGAGCGGGCGATTGTAAGCTCGCGGGGTAAAAAGATTGAGTATGACCGCTTGCTGGATATCAGAAAGCGGGACCGTGGAGCCGTCTCCCATAAAGATCTCGTTCGTCGTCAGATTGCCTATGAAGAGTCACTGTTGCAAATCAAGGTGTCGGAACAGCAGCTAAATGCCGCCAAGCTGAATATGGCATTTACGCAGGTTTTTGCCTCTGTCGACGGCTATGTTTCAAACCTTGATATCAAGGAAGGAACCCAGGCGGTTGCTAATCAGCCCTTGATTGCCTTAGTCGATATTAACAGCTTCTGGGTCTTTGGTTACTTCCGAGAAAGTCAGTTGGAAAGTATCCGTATTGGCAATGACGCCAAAGTCACTTTAATGGCCTATCCGGAGCAGCCGATAGAGGCTGTGGTCGATTCGCTGGGATGGGGGATCGCCCCGAAAGATGGCAGTGTTGGCTACAACCTGTTGCCGAACGTTAATCCCGTTTTTCAATGGATCCGGCTGGCACAACGGATTCCGGTTCGTATTTCACTCAGACAGCTGCCGGAAGGCGTCGATCTGAGGTTTGGGCTTACGGCGTCCATTATGGTTATGAATGAGCAGGAACAGAAGTAGTTGTGCGAGAGGGAATCGCCATTAATAAACAGCGAGGGGGAGTAAATGGGTAAAAGGATAAGCGAGAAGAATAACTTCTATTACCTGACCATATCGTTGGTAGTTTTGCTAGTCAGTTCCTCGCTGGAACAGGCGTTGAGGATTGGTTTTCTTGATGTTGTCCTGCAGGGAGTGACGATACTGAACTTCGTTGTCTGCCTGGTTAGCCTGCGCTTTGACAAGAATTGGTACCGGTTTCTCCTAACCATCGCGATCTGCTGGGGCATTGTGTCGGTCACCAAGGCGATTTTCCCAATCCCTCAGATGGATGTAGTGATACTGACGTTAATGTTGATCTTTTTTGGTGGCACTTTCAAATCGATTGTTCGCCAAATATTGTTTACTGGCAGTATCGATTCGAACAAAGTGGTTGGCTCGTTGGCCCTATTTTTGCTGTTGGGGCTAATGTGGGCAATCCTCTATCTGGTCATCCTCGAGTTTTCTGCTGAAGCATTCACCGGCATGGTTCAACTGCCCTGGGGAGAGAATTTCTCAAATGCCGCCTATTTCAGTTTTGTCACACTGACAACCCTGGGGTATGGCGATATCAGTCCGATTTCACCGGTTGCACAGGTTATCGTCTACCTAGAAGCGATAACGGGTGTCTTCTATATGGCCATCGTTGTGGCCAGTCTGGTTGGTGCAAGCCAAAGTAATCAGGAAAAGAACGATGGATAAACAAATTGAAAAGCATCAAAGCAGTGTATTTATCAATAACATGGTTGAGTCCGCGATTCGGATTGGCTTGCTATTCGTATTGCTTATCTGGACTTACGATATTGTTAAACCATTCATCATCCCGGTTCTGTGGGGAGCGATCATAGCAGTTGCGTTAATGCCGTTAACGCTTAAACTCGCGAATGCGCTGAACGGCAAACGCGGCCTTGCGGCGACGCTTCTGGCCTTGCTCGGGGTAGCTTTGCTTGTAATACCTTTGGTAATGGTCTCCGGCTCTGTCTACGATGGGATTGCCGGGCTGACAGAAGCACTTCAGGAGGGTAGTGTAAAAATCCCCGGGCCGACACAGCGTGTTGCCGAGCTGCCGTTAATTGGTGAGCAGCTTTATGATGTCTGGGCGCTGTTTGCATCGAATATGGAAGCTGCCGTTACTCGCTACAGCGAGGAAATCAAAGCTTCGGTGGCTGCTGTTGCTGGATTTTTGGGGAGTAGCCTGGCAACCATTGTCATGTTTATTATCTCTTTGCTTATTGCCGCAGGTTTCATGGCCCATGCCGAATCCATGTCGAAAGCTGTTCAGACCGTCTCTGTCCGGGTGGTCGGCAAACATGGTGAGGAGTGGGCGAAACTAACAGCAGCGACCGTGCGTAGCGTGTTACTGGGAGTGGTCGGCGTGGCTTTCATTCAGTCGCTGCTGGTCGGGTCGGCCTTTTTCGTTTTCGGTGTGCCTGCTGCGCCATTGCTGACTTTCATCGTATTCGTCTTTGGTATTGCTCAGCTTCCCGCGACATTGGTGGTACTGCCTGTGATCTTGTATGTGTTTTCGGTTCAGGATACGACGCCGGCCACTATCTTTACGGTGTGGGTTCTAATAGCTGGCTTATCAGATAATTTCCTCAAACCATTGCTGATGGGGCGGGGCGTGTCTATTCCAATGCCGGTGATTCTATTCGGTGCTATCGGCGGAATGATATCGGCAGGGATTATCGGCTTATTTTTGGGGGCCGTGATACTGGCGATTTGGTATGAGCTATTCACAACCTGGTTAAAGCTGGATCAGAAAGACGTACCTGATTTGGCAGAAGCAGAACTGGAGCAAAAAGCTCAGCCTGAGAATAAGTAATTTTCTGCTCAGATAGTATGAAGAGTCTAATTATACCCAAGCTACCTCAAGATGCAGGATTCAGAGTGAGGCCAGCGGGCTCAGTTCAAGGAAAATAACGGTAGTAATGGTAGCCCCTTTCAACGTTATTTGACACAGGAATGAGTTCGCTGGCTCACTCCCAAAGGGCGAGTTTACTTGGCTTCCATGCGTTGTTACCGATTATTGATTTAGAGCCACTAGATCTTCAAATCGGCGCCTAGCCTACAAGCCAAGTAATTCTCGCTGAAACGAGCATCTTGAGGTAG
>NZ_RSEJ01000299.1 GCF_009910675.1 Photobacterium alginatilyticum
CAGGCATTACTCACCCGTCCGCCGCTCGCCGCCCAACAAATCACCCGAAGGGTCAATGTTGTCGCTGCCGCTCGACTTGCATGTGTTAGGCCTGCCGCCAGCGTTCAATCTGAGCCATGATCAAACTCTTCAATTAAAGTTTTGTTGGTCTCTCGACCGGCTCAATGAATACTGTTAATTCATTACCGAAGTAATGAATGAATTGACTGTGCTGATACCCCTCTTTATAGAAAGAGAAACATCAATTGGTCACTCAGTTTCATTGATAAATCTTTTGACTAATCATTTCACGAGTGCCCACACAGATTGCATGGTCAAATTGTTAAAGAACGTTGACTTTCAATGCCTTGGCGTTAACCGCTTCAGCAAGTCAGGACGCGTATAATACGCTTTTCTGATTTCCAGTCAAGACAAAATTTTC
>NZ_RSEJ01000301.1 GCF_009910675.1 Photobacterium alginatilyticum
AGCCCAAATCGCTTGGACCTAATCTCCGGGGCACTGACCCAGATTCTTTATAGAGTATAGATAAAGTCAACAAAGCCAAACATTAGTCTTACGAAAATACAGTAATCCCATACGGTATTCTTCTGCCTACCCGCACTTTGCTCCTAGCTATCCACTACCCAAAGAATCAAAGGAAACCCACTTTGATTYCACTCACTTTTTCTGCTTRAAAGCTTATCCCTCAKATTTCTGCTTTAAAAKCTCATCACTCTGATTTTTACTCTYAGTAAAACATCMTAGTGGTGTTTATAGATTACACCTACRAATCTATAAWCTMTATACGCTCATCAGCGTGTTTACATCATTTTGACTTTATCTTTTGAATGCTTTTTATACTGCGGTTAGTCCTAAGCCTGGAAGCTTCATCATATAGAACGTTTGT
>NZ_RSEJ01000302.1 GCF_009910675.1 Photobacterium alginatilyticum
ACCATAATTATGGTTTATCTATTTCACTTAATTTAAGATTGAATAGTATGGAAATGCATTCATTTCCTATGCATTRACAYRATCTATGATACTATCGGAGTGARACACRGGATCTAAAGAAAAAAAAGGTCGACTATATTARTAACAAGWAAAYTCTTTGTATGTTGTGTAGGGAAAAAGCATCTCGCATTTTTGGGGGTATAAGCATCAGTTGCAARGTCTGAGACRACCCAGAAAGCACTTGATCATRWYATRATCAAYTTTGTAAGCCTACTTGGGTATTGAGTMTTTATTTRTAAGAACTTAATTTTTTACAATAAAATAAATAGTAGTAATTCCGGAAAATAAAATATGGTAAAATGCTTCTTATACCGAAACGTTTATATATTATGTGSATATATGCGTGYACACGCATATAT
>NZ_RSEJ01000046.1 GCF_009910675.1 Photobacterium alginatilyticum
GTGGGTGTCACCTTAGTAAGTAACGTTTCAAGTAGAAAGATCTAATCAAAAAGCGTTACTTACTAAGAGGAACGAAACTTCCCTAGTTATCGTACAGAAGAGTATAATCTCTACAAAACATGAACGACTTACAGCGGTAGAAGAATGTCAGTATTCACACTAACCAAAGAGCAACTTGATGTTCTTGAAGATAAAAAATTAAAAAGTAATCCAAAGCTAATCGAAAAAACGATTCGGAATGAAGACTTCGACATGCTGGATCAATCGCAGATGAAGTACTTCTTGCGTGTGGCAGATGCGCTTTATCGCAGTGGGAAACCAATCATTTCTGATAAATATTTCGATGAAATAGAGAAGTGGTATAAAGAAATTCACCCTGAAAGTAAGTTCACTGATAAGTTGGATTCAGATGTCAAAGAAAGTGGTAAAACAGTCAAATTGCCACAAAAAATGTTGTCTACCGATAAAGCTTATTCAAAAAAAGAAATTGAAAAATGGCTTGATAGAATTTTAAAAGCAGCACTGAACTTAAATATCAGTCGTGATGAAATCATGATTCGAGTTACTCCCAAGTTAGATGGTTATGCTGCTTATGATGACGGTAGTACTTTGTATACCCGTGGAGATGGTGTAAATGGTCAAGATATTACTCGAGCATTCAAGCGTGGTTTAAAGGTATCTAAAAGTGGCAAGCGCGGGCTTGGTGCTGGCGAGATTGTTATTGATAAATACTATTTTGAAAAACATTTAAGCAAATATTTTGAAAACTCAAGGAATATTCAAGCAGCTATTATTGCTGAGAAGAATGTTGATGATAGAGTAAAGAAAGCTATTAATGATGGAGCTTGTGTCTTTTATCCATTCTCATTAATTAATAATTGGACTGGTATTTATAAAGAGTTATTGAATAACTTTGATAATATTGTAGACAAAATTTGGAATGCGGTTCCTTATGATGTTGATGGTGTTATTCTAGAAGCTATTGACCCTCAAATTAAAGAATACATGGGAGCAACTAGAAAGTTTCATCGTTGGCAAGTAGCTTTTAAAAGAAATGACGAGGCTGCTGAAGTAGAGGTAGTTAGTGTTACGCCTCAAACGTCGAGAACAGGTAGAGTAACTCCAGTTGCCGAACTAGTTCCGACTAGAATTAGTGGAGCGACTATCAGTCGAGCTACAGTGCATCATTATAAAATGGTTAAATCCACTGGTGTTGGGCCTGGCGCTGTGCTTAGAGTGGTAAGAAGTGGTTTGGTGATACCGAAAATTGAAGAGGTAATTAAACCAGTTGAGCCGGAACTTCCAGGTATTTGCCCTAGTTGTCAGTCTCATTTGATATGGGAATCTGATCATCTAATATGCCCAAATAAAAGTGATTGTCCAGCGCAAACTGAAAATACGCTTGTCCACTTCTTTAAAACTCTGGGTAACAATGATGGCTTTGGACCTAAAAACGTTGAGAAACTAACGAATTTAGGAATTAAACATATTCATGATGTATACGGCATAAAAGAGCATCAGTTTGCATCTTACGGATTTGGCGAAAAAACATCCAAAAATCTTTTTGAACAGTTACAAGCAAGTCGAAGCATTGAGATTGAAGATTGGCGTTTTCTTTCTGCATTCGGTGTAAGCCGTTTAGGTGGAGGAAATTGCGAAAAACTTCTTCAAAATTACTCATTAACTCAACTTTTTGAAGCGAGTGTCGATGACATTGCAAACCTAGATGGATTCGCAAAAGTTAGTGCAGAAGCTATTGTTGAGGGGCTAGCAAATATTAAAGAAGAGTTCTTTAAAGTCTATGAACTTGGATTTAATTTAAGTGTTACACCTAAGCTATCAGAACAAGATGATTCATCTTCACCTATTGCAGGAGCAACTATTGTTTTTACTGGAACTATGCTTCAAGGAAAACGAACTGAGATGGAAAAGCATGCCAAATCTTTGGGAGCTAAAGTTGGTAAAACGGTGACAAGTAAAACAACTTACCTCGTAGCTGGAACAAAAGTCGGAGAGACCAAGACAAATGGCGCTAGAGAAAAAGGTGTCGAAGTCCTCTCGGAGCAAGAGTATCTAGATTTGATAAGTTAAGGTAGGTTAATCAGGAGGCAATCTGTTAGCCTTTTTTCACGAAGTGATTTGTATTAGTTGAGACAAGAGCTGACAGATTCCGCTAAGCAACGTCTTCCCATAGTGAATTACCGTAATTACTCATTCATAACAAGTTAATTATATTTTTAGATACTAAGGCAAATTGAAGTGGCATAGAGGTATCGTCACTATTCGCATGTCAAAAAAAAGAGACCGCCAATGGCGGTCTTCTATCTGATGTTGTAGAGAGATTTACAGTTGTTACGGTCAATTTCTCAGGTTAAGTTATAATAATGTAGTGATTTATATGCGTTCAGACACTTTAGGTGGTGCGATTCGATCTGATCGTACACCGTACTCTCAATACAGGCTGAATCATTTTTGCCCCTTTCCGTGTTTGCGCAACAAATCGACGTACAATCTCGTCAGCAAACTCCCCTATATTTACTTATGTCAGGCCGCAGCATAGTGATGCTCAATTTCTCCCAGTTATGCGCATTACATAACTGTCTTTTAGAACTCTCATATTTATTTATACTAAAGAAACTCAATAAAGATACACCTGTCGGTTTGATGGTGTTTTACTCCTGAGAAAAAGCCATATAAAATTGAATTTATCTAACTAAATCAATTGGTAAACCTATAGTGAATGAAATTCAGAAAAAGTTCCTTAACGACTATTTAGACAGCCTCACCCTTGAACAAAGAAATAAATATAACCATTTCTCTGCTGACTATTTTTGTGGTGACGAAGAAAATGCAAATATCTGTACCAAGTTAATCTTAGCTGGCGAAAAAACTGCAACTTGCAGTATGAAGTGTTGGTATGAAAACGAACCAGAGTTAATGCCACAAGTGGGAAATCTCATGGTGGTGACTGACTGGAGTGGTAATCCAACCTCAATTATTGAAACTACCGAAGTATCAGAGAGTAAATTTTCCGATGTCACTGCTGAATTTGCAGCTTTGGAAGGCGAAGGTGATAAATCTTTGGAGTGGTGGCGTAAAGACCACTGGGACTTCTTTAGTAAAGTATGTGAAGAGGAAGGTATACAACCAAGTGAGGATATGATGTTAGTCCTTGAAAGATTTAAAGTCGTTCACAGTTAGAGTTTTTCTAAACCGCTCAAAAATGCCACTTCAACAAACGGTGGCATTTTGATCGAGCAAGAGCTTGCTCTCCACAGACATGAGATCCGTCAAAACCTAACTGAAGTTTCCCGTTTGCTCAGTCCGAGCTTCATAGAAGTCCGTGAATCAGGAACTAGCTACGATTTTAAAAGTATTATCAAAATGATGAATGAAGAAGAAAGTTCAACTGGTTACATTCACGCGCAAGATTTTGAGTGTGTTCAGTAGCCATCGGTGCATTTATTGTTGTACAAATCAGCATGGGTAGATGACAAAGGTGAAACGAGTCACTTTGCAAAGCGTTCTTCTATCTGGGTCTTTACTGGTGAAAACTGGCAAATGAAATACCATCAAGGAACATCTTGCGAAGCATTTGAGTTCTAGCCAGAATTTTTCCAAACTCTCAAAATTATTGCTGCATTATGCTTATTTAACTCATTGTGCATAAAGGAATAACATGAAAATACTTGAAGCCGATCTTTCTTTGAAAGAACAGATAAACAGATTTTATGTAGCACAAGGTTACCATAGCGATTGGTCTGAAACCGAACGTGCATTTGTATGTCTCGATGATGGTGCCGTCGTTGGCTCTGTCAAAATCGAACAGATATATGAAGTGGCAATCCTAAGAGGGATGTATGTGGACGACAAGTATCAAAGACAAGGTATTGGCACTCAATTATTAAGTTACATCGAACCCGTTTTAAACGAAAGGCCAGCGTTTTGTATACCATTGTCACACGCTGCTGACTTTTACAGAAAAATCGGCTTTAGAGAAGTGCCTGAAAGTACTTATCCCAAGTTCTTAGCTGAGCGTTGTGACAAGTATAGAAAAGCTGGCTATATGATAAAGACAATGCATCGAGATCAATTTCTTTAGTATACCTTCGATGCTCGCTATTTCCCGATTTCGAGTATCAACGCTTGTTCGCATGGGATAGCTTATTCAAATATAAGGACAAATTGTCTCATGGTAACTTCCTCTCAAAAGCGAGAGTTGTGACTATAACCTCATGACAAATAGGATTATTGTTATTCTGCTTTTTTGCTGATATATAAGATTCTCTAACTCACTAAACAAAAAGGAAATCTATTGATTATTGTTGAAGCTTCAACTAGTTATTCTGAGCTATATCATGACTATATAACTGAATGCGTCGAAGGTGGCGTAGAACATTACAATGAAGCAATAGGTAATCCAGAAGAGTACCTCAACACGGTTGTGGCATATTCTCAAGGCCAACAACTACCAGAAGGTTGGGTTCCTATCTCAACATATTTTTGTATAGATGATAACCGATTGTTAGGGGCGATAAGATTAAGACATGGCAGTAATGACTATATTGACAACGTTATAGGACATGTTGGCTATGAAACAAGGCCTTCTGCTAGAGGTCTAGGGGTTGCTCAAACGTTATTAACATGGCTGAAAGAAAATATGCTTAATGATGAAGTCACGCTGATTTGCTCTGAAAGTAATATGGCTTCTCAGAAGGTTATTGAGAAATGTGGAGGAGTTTTCATCACCAGCTTCCATGACAATATAGGGAAGAAAGTGGCTTTGCGATATTTATTGTCGAACCATCGCTGATTGCTTCATCCCGATAGCAATCAAAATCACTTCCTTCGCAAAGGCCAGCTTCTGTGGATTTACAATACTAAAGGTTATCTGATGAAGGTTATTAGACCTCTGGCTCTAAATGGCTTCTGCCCCAAAACCATTTAGAGCCAAAGCTCACTCACATGCTGTTCATGTGATTTTACGATACATTTTCTAATCGTGCTTGTCGGTTTAGAACACAACACTAAGGTCGTTAGTGACAGGCTTTCATTCATGGAGCATTGTATGGGAATATTGTTTAATAGCGATTTTTCTTTTCTTCTTTCTTTTCTTCTTTCTTTTTTTTCTTTTGGTAATGCTCAGCTATTTTTTTCTCGAAGAATTTAGTCATAGTTAAGCCATAGCGCTTTTTTATAAAATAAGCGATGATAGCTAAAATAATGAATCCTAATATCGTACCCATAGATTTCCTCTTGATATATGGAATCTTTTCAAAACATTAGGGAGATTTGAAGTGCTCATTATGCCCATTACGGTAAACTCATAGATTAGGCATCAAAGCTGGCTTCTCAACGCCTCTGCGCTTAAACATTTGCTATTACACTCAATACCACAAATCGAACAATAAGTATGTGATCAGATTTAACTCGAACACTCAATAATGCCCCATTCCGACTTAACGTTATTACTCAGTGGCGAATAGCGCCACCAAGTTTGCCATATTTTTCCTTATGTCACGCTTCCAAACGTTGATGCACGGAAACTCTCAATTCCGAGCGAGCGTTGCGTAATTATCCAAGTAAGTCATGCCAGCAGATATACCTTCATTTATAAAACTAAGAAACTTACACATGATCACAACAAAGTCAGAAAGCTATGTGTTATCTTTTGTGAAAGCGCTTTCATTGCAAGGAAAGGCGGGGGGGGGAAGTTTATCCCCCTCGAAATAGGAGTGATATTTGATGACAAACGGTAGTGTTTTTCTTCTTACTGGTAAAGTAGCCTGTGGAAAGACAACATATGCAAGAAAAAAACAAAGTGAGGAAAATTGTTTATTCCTTTCTTTGGATGAAATGGTATTAAATATTTTTGGTGATAATCCAACTAGGGAACAGATAGACAGTTCAGATGAAGGTTGCTGTAACTATCTACAAACTTTGGCTTTAAAGATACTTCAAACAGGTACAAATGTTTATCTCGATTGGGGTTTTTGGAAACAAGAAGAACGTGAACGCGTTCGTCAGTTTTTTGAAAGTAAGGGACATGTTGTTTATCTCTATTACTTCGACATTCCGTTAGATATCCGATTAAGTCGAAATGCTAAACGGAATAATAGTGATGATACGAATTCATTTAAGATAGAAGATAAGGATGTTGCATTATTCGATAGCTTCTATGAAACACCAACTGAAGATGAATGTGATCAAATCATTCGAGGTTAATAATCGCTGTATTTCAATATGAGTTAAAGTTGAGGCAGATTCCGAATAAAGTTGCACGCTGGGGATTTATTAGACTGACCTGCATATCGTTTACAGCTATGCCAGATGAACGGTGCTCGGTTATTCCCGTTAGCGAGCAAAATCACCCAAACACATAACACTAGCCTCTAGTGTTATGCAATACTAAAGATTATCCGAAAATCCGTTTTAGGCATCAGGCTCTCAATGGCTTTTGTCCAGTTGTGAGTTACGATGTCAGTAATGACAATGTGATCACCAAGCGATTCTGTCGTACTTTAATTACCAAGCGACTTTGTCATTACATTAACTACCGAGGGAGTTTGACGGAACTAAATTGGCGTACCTTTTAAAGTCATCAATGGAGCTTTAGAAGGTGCTAAGGATGTTCTATATGGATTCTAAATCCCAGTTCACTGTCGATATTATTTGCAAAGTGATTGATGGCAAAATCACAATCAATAGCGCCACGAAGTTGCTTAACAAATCTAGGAGAACCGTTGAGCGTTACTTGAGTCGTTATCGGAAAGAAGGTATTCGATTCGTTATTCATGGGAATAAAGGTCGTGCTCCAGCAAACAAAATCCCAGAGTCACTCAAGAAAGAGGTGCAAAGCCTCATCCAGACCAAGTACTACGACTTTAATCTGCAGCATCTCTCAGAGCTCCTGACGAAGAATGAAGGGCTCTCGATTAAACGAGAAACACTGCGTACCTGGGCGCACGATATTCATCATGTGAAGCGCTCTAAGCGACGCAGAAGTCGAGTTCGGAAGTATCGGGAGCGTATGGGCTCACCGGGATTAATGCTTCAAATGGATGGCAGTCCTCATCGGTGGTTTGGAGATGAACGCTCTTGCTTAATCGCTATCGTTGATGATGCGACCAGTGATATCCACGCTGAGTTTTTCCCGTCTGAAACCACGGAAGGCTGTATGAAAGTCATGAGAGCTTACATAGAAAAACGGGGTGTGTTTAAGACGCTGTATGTCGATAGAGCCGGTATTTTTGGCGGCCCCAAGCGCAGCAACTTCTCCCAAATGCAGCGAGCTTGTGACGAGCTCGGCATCGAGATTATCTTCGCTAACTCACCTCAGGGTAAGGGACGTATTGAACGCTCCTTCGACACCTTCCAAGACCGCCTAGTACCAGAATTACGGCTGAATAACATCACTGACATGGCCAGTGCTAATTGCTATTTACAAGAAGAGTTTATCCCCAATTACTGGGTCAAGAATGTGATGGTTCAGCCCACAAGCCAGTCTTCAGCCTTCAAGCCGCTGCCACCTGAATTAGACCTAAATGCTATCTGCGTGCAAAAAGAATATCGTACGATACGACGTGATCATACCTTCAGCTTTGATAGCAAAATGTACGTCATCGACTCACCCATCCGTTATTCGATAGAGAATCAAAAAGTGGAAATCCGGTGTCAGTTTGATGGGACTTTCTCAACCTATTTTGGTCATCGCCGGCTTGATATCACGGAGTTGGTAGAGCCTCGGAAGTGCCATGAGTACGGCAAAGAAGTTCAGCGGAAAATAGAAGCACTAGAGCTTGTTGAGCAGCTAGGCAGTGTATCTAAAGCAGCCCGTATCCTTGGCTGCTCCCGCCAAACGCTTTATACCTACCAACAAGTTATGGAAGAGCAAGGCCCCTTAGGTCTGAAGCGGATCAATAAGCCACTGAAACGCAGTAAAAACCGCATTCCCGAAAGCACAGAGGACAAGATTATCGAGCTGACGCTATTGAATCCTCACGGCACATCGATCCAACTAATGAAGTTGCTTAAGCAGCAAAATATCACGGTGAGTATTACTACTATCCAAAATATCTGGAAGAGAGAGCAGCTCAACACCAGAGAGCTCAGAATCAAGCAATCTCAATCAATGAACATTGATGTGTGAGGCGAATAAGTTATTGAGGCTCTAGAATATTAGGGCATGACAGAATCGGTTGGTATTAATCCCGTCATGCTCCCTCAGTAATGACAATGTCAGTAAGCAAGTTGTACGATCTACTCATGACTCACTATCGGATGTGTAAGGTCGAGTATGAGCTACTACAGTTATAACGTGATTATTTTGACGCCCAAACTATGCGCCTTTTTCATTTTACTAGTAATTTCATACCTTCCAGTATTTCCCATAAACAAAAATGATGTTTGTTTACTAACAGTCCCCATAACAATTGCGCCTTTACTCTCCAGTAAACATTTAACTTTTGAGCGAGAAATAGGAAGTGTACCAGTAATAGCAACCTTCATATTATCTATGTCAATGGTATTTAGAATCTCATCTAACGTTGCGAATTCACGCTCAATTTCTTCTAGAGAAATTTCTTTTGCACGCTCACGCGCTTCTTCTTGTTTAAGCTTACGAGAGTCCCATTCATCAATCTTTTGTTTAATATAAGGAAAATCTTGTAGTTGCATGACGTTTTCATCGTGCGTGAAAATAGTCCATTCAGCACCTACATAGCGAATATCGCCATAGCGAGCATCAATAGCTCGAATAGAAATTCCATTTCGAGATAGTGCCAAAGGGACAACGTCTCGAGGCCCACTATCAGACCAAGGGTTGTCAACTTTAATAGCATCCCCCGGATTAATACCTAAAAGATCAAAAACCGTCATACAATCATCCCCATTTTTTCTTAATTAACAGCTGAGATTATATGGCGGTTTATAGATGAAAAATAAACCTTCATCAAAAAACAAGAAGGTAGTCAACTTTGAATTCAGGCGTGCTCTCATCCCTCAAACTTAGGGACAAACCGCGACAACCGCAAGACCTATAGTTCAGTGATGCTAATAAAACATTTACAAACAGTAAGGGCCTTACAAAGCGTTATTGAATACATGAAACTAACAAAACTCGAACTGTCAAAGAACAAAGTCCAGGGCTGATGATATCAGGTAGGCTTTGCCTCTAAATTATCAACAAGGTTTAGTTTGGAAATGATAAACGCACGGTTGCGGTGTGATTCGTCAGCCCCCCAACCTTTTGGGCAGTAGTTCCCCATCAGTTCTTCGTGTGACGAAATACGCTCGATCACTGGCACAAGGTTGTCGTCAAGTTCATTCAGATCCACGTAATATACTTCTCGGTCTGCCATTACCAGCGCTTCACCAATGCGATCCAGCCAGAAACGCTGACCGTCCGGAGTTTGCTGCTCATCCGTGATCATGACGTTGTATGATTGCAGCAGGAAATTGAACACTTCACGGGCAAAGCTGGAAAGAACGTGACCATGAATACCGGCAATCTGACGCCAAACAATCAACTGGGTGTATTTCTTCAAAGGAAGGTAAGCGTTAGGCTCATCGCGTACAATAGTTTTTACCTTGTACACTGTCTCGGCATGCTCTCCTGCACTCCAGATCAGGCAAATGGTCTGAACGATACCTTCTTTTTGCTTTGTCTCTTCGTTGGTTACTACCTTATATCCCGCAGGCTTTACGAAATCTGGCAGCAGAAAATCCTTTGTTTTTGTTTCAAGGAAAGCAGCCGTTTCTTGTCTGTTAGATGACAGCGTGGTGAGTTTCATATTAAAGCCTGTTTCATTAGTTGGAAATACGGTTTAGTTTAATTCTATGATTTCTTTGGTGTGATCTCATGTTGAACATCAGCCCCCGTTTTCTGTTGAACGCATTGCATCCTTTCTATATCACCCCTTGAGATGACACGTCATGAACTCGGAGATTCAATAGATCACCAGCTCCAATCTGGTACGATTACATCAAATTTCTTCTAGCTTAAATGGTTTCTTGCTCCCACTACAACGCTTAATGTTTCTTGAATCCAAAATGCTCCTCTCCCGATGATTAATTCGTTGTCATCCAGGATCCCAGGAAAACTCTGAACCACTTCTGTGTGAATTACTCGGTAATTCGACTCAAAAAAGCAAGATAATGGCTTGAATTTAAAGGGAAGTTTGTATTCATGACCTGGGGTGAAACCGAGCTCTAAATCTAGTGGATATCATCACCGAAATCAGCCTCGACCATGATCCAGGAGACGTACAACATGGAGCTGGTTATGATGCTATTCTTGGGATTGAAGAAAACGTTGTTACTCAAAACTTCAGACCGTCTGTAACAAGATTTCTTAGAGCCAATTTCTAAGCCCGAGAGAAGATGGAACGAGGAATTCTTAACATATCAAGATTGGCCACCTCATGATAAGCAGACGCTTTGTATTACGGTGGCTACGGGGAGGATGTAACAAGCAATGAAAAAT
Organism: Photobacterium alginatilyticum; assembly: GCF_009910675.1. Lineage (GTDB taxonomy): Bacteria > Pseudomonadota > Gammaproteobacteria > Enterobacterales > Vibrionaceae > Photobacterium > Photobacterium alginatilyticum. Next base: position 10,484 of record NZ_RSEJ01000046.1, read on the forward strand.
GTCTCCATCGCACAGTATACTTGTGATCAAGTCCCCTGAAGGAAAAGCTATTACTATTTTTCAATGTGATAGCGGATGGTTTTGGCTTAAAGCTCTTGTTGATACAGAAGGCTTCCACACTCCGTTTCGTACTATAGATGAAATCGCGCTGTCTCAAGGGCTTATTGATATGCGCTTACTTCACGTTAAAAAAGTACCCTTTGAAGTGTGATTAGAAACGTCGAGTTCTCGATGTCATTTCATAGTGTAAACTTGACCGGTACTGGCTGTTGTTACTACTTTCTGTTGGAATAAGGTTGTAAAAATGATTTTTAATATTGATGAATACGAAGACTTGGATGAAGAGCAAATAGAAAGGCTCAAAATCATAATTTCTCTTGCAACGGAGCTTCACGGAGATGCGCACCTGGCAAAATTGTGGGTACAAGAGAGCGTTTACGGCTTAGGAGGAAAGCGGCCAGTCGATATGATTTCAAACAAGGAAGATTTCGAGATGGTATGCGATCTACTTGGTCGATTAAAACACGGAATTCCAACATAACTGAATCAGTCTTGTGTGAACTGACTCACAAATAGCCAGCTATTAAACCAACGGTCCAACTAAACACAGGCTGCCTTATTAATAAATTGGATTAAATTGGGATGACTAAATATGTTGCGGGCGGGCAACAACCCTAAGAAGAAAAGGGGGCAGGTTTGCGTCAGTTAGAAGATGCTGACACGTCGGTGGACAAAACCTTGTTAGTTATACTCATTAGTTTGATAAAATTCGCATAATATGATGTATTGAAAAGTGTAATGACAATAAAGGAAACATCACCGTACATTTTAAAACCTATAGCATCGATAGCTAGGTGCTTTATCGTACCTCTGGTTTTAGTCTTAAAGGATACATTAATTGTCTTAGCTCTTTTGTTGATGCGGGAATTTTTGCCAGCTTGAAAACAGAGTTAATGAAACCTTGTAACGCTCTTAGTGGCATCGAGAAAACAGGCTTTATCATTATTAAATCCGTGGTAATGGTCAAATCGTTGAATGGGTGAAGTCTGCCTTTTTGTTGTTTTCTGCTTTTGCAGACCACTGCGTCATTGCTTCTTCATCAGTCCAGAACGTCAGTGGACCACTGATTGATTAAGGTTTTGTTGTACTGCTTCAGTTGGTAGTTTTGTAACGAGGTTTCGGCAGCAGGCTTGTCCATTGAATGAACATAGTTGATAGCAGTTTGCGGATTTAGTTCCAAATATTCTGGAAACAAAGCCTGTTTAAAGTAGACCTTTAATATTAAAAGGCCTACATTTAAATTACTGTCAAAAAATTTATTTGAATATGTAATCATTTGGCTCGTAGTATTTACCAACACCATACATGTCATTATTTAGCTCATCACATACTTTAGATGATGTTATTATAACTTGAAAGTCATTTATATCTTTAAATGTCTTCATTAAGTTATGCTGAAGTCGATGACTGCGAGGAGCATTTAAATCACCACATTCAAAATCTAAGATCATAAAGTTAGGAAGCCGACAATATTCATCTAAAATCGATCCCTTCAATATTGACATTTGTAAACTGCTTTTTTTAACAACATTAGAACTGTCAGAGAAAGTAACCCTGCCTCCAATAGACCATTCATCTTTACCAAAATTGATTTCATCAGATAGCGAAGTAGCATCATTAAATTTATGTTCATTACCAAGATCTGATTCTAATAACTTTTTGGCTAATGAAGAAATTGAGCTTAATACATTGAAACGTCTTTCTTTACTTTCATTCTCCATTTGCTTGATTAATTTTTGAATCTTTGTAAGCTCTTCATTTTTTAATTCAACATCTTTCTCAAGTTCATCTATTTTGATAAAGGTTGTCTTTGATGACATGAGCTCATCTATTTCAGATTCAATCTTACTTGTTCTCTTTGCATATTCTTCAATTATGACTTCTCTTTCATTACTAGATGTGGAAGTATTTCTTAGTTTATACTCTGACTCTCTTAGCTCTTTGTTCATTATATCTAAAGAGTTTTTTATACTTAATGATTCGTCTTCTAGTCGAGCTACAGTTTTGCTATTCTGTCTTTGCTGATATTTTAACTCTGATAGTGTTTCAGTATATTTTTCTTCTAAACTATGGCGCGGAATGTCATTTTTACATAGAGCACATTTGCATGAATCAGAGTTATTGTTTTGCTCCTTAATTGCAGAAAAGCAACTTGGGCAATAAGTGAAATTTATTTCTCCTAGAGCTAGAAAAGTATCCTTAGACTCATTCAAAGATTTAATTCTGAAATCTAAACTCTTACCAAATAAAATGCAGTCGGTAATTTCTGAATTGATATATGTTTCTTTTTCAAGTAGATGTTTGATATTTTTAGTGAGATTGGCTATATTGCTAGAAATATTGAAAATTCTTTTGGAAAAATCATCAGGTATGGTTCCAGATGACTCTTTTAACTTTGAAGCCTTTTCGATAAGACAGTTTTTTAACTCTTCATGTTTAGATTTTATTTTACTGTCAATAAACTCCATAGTAGCATCTTTGTCTATTTTTAGTATTTTCCTATATGACTTTATATCAGAGTTGATGCTATCTACTTTCTTATCAAGCTTCCATTTTTTTTGTCTGTTTTTATATAAGCTTAGATCATCAAGGCCTAGAATAAAATCACCGATAGCTTTTCTAGTGCTCTCTTTATCGAACCTCGCATCAACTTCATTTCTGAATATTTTTGTCGAGTCAGATGATTGGCTTAAGTACAGCAACCGAAGCACTTGGTGCATGGTTAGGTTATTATTTTCTGAAGTTATTGATTGCCCCCAACCTAGAGCTTCGAACATGAATTCGGAAAAGCTCATTTTATTTTCACTTCTAACGGGACCAAGTTCTAGAGGTTCACTAATGCTAGATAATGAGTCTTCATAACTCCCTTCAATAACTTCTATGTGAGGTTTTGTATTATCTGTTGCTACAGCTCTAGTTAACGTTATTTTCCTTTCACCTATTGAGGCTTCACATATGACTTTCTCATATTGTTCAATTGGCTCTTTCCACTCCTTTTCTTTAAGCTCACCACCAAGGGAATAGAATATTAGGTCAAGCAAGGTGGATTTTCCTACGGAGTGCTCCCCCCTGATAACATTTATACCATCATGAAAATGCTCGTCATACATGATTTGGTTTTCTTTTATAGCAATAAATCTATTTAATTTAAGCCTTTGATACGTCATATCGATACTCCATCAAACCAGATTTTGATTTGAGACCAGATTCACCATATAATTTTAGTGAACGCATATTTTCAGTAATTAATTTGAATTCAGCGGACTTCCTAAATTGATCTTTATCTAATAAATTAACAATATCTTGTGGTAAGTTGTTTTGCTTTAATTTGATTAGATTATCTCTAGTGTACTCAACTAAATTACGAGATAATAAGTTTATAATTACGTTTCTTCTTATAGTTTTCAATTCAAAAAACATTCTTCGAGGGTTCTCTAGTCTTTCATACGCATCTTCAATTTTGTTAATAATTCTGTGATTGTTGCTACCTTTTCTCGGCCATCGGTCAATACTTTTTAATTGGCAAGGGAATAGGTGATAGAAGTCGGCAATGTGTAAATAGTTTATATTCACAGGTGTACTACATCCAACTAATATGCTTATTATCCTATAAGCACAATGATTCGCATCTTTATATGGATGATAAATTATCATTTTTTCCACCTTATATGGCACTTTCCTGTTAAGAAATACAACATTCCGCTGATCATATCCATTGACATTGGCTGAACAATTGCGATTTCTTTATACAATGGATCTATGATTTTTTCTTGAATGTAAGAATCAATTTTAACATTACTTTCATTAGCTTTTATTTGAGGGATTATGTAACTTTTAAAATAAGAATTTATTTTGCTTAAACAGTGATAGTATACAACCTGCTCTTTCTCTGATAACTGTCCCTTCGATACTCTTCTTGCAAATCTACTTTCTAAATATGCAGCATCTTCCAACAGATCTTCTCTACCACCTTCGATAAGTTTATTATCGAGTCCTATTATATTTCTTCCTGCTCTTGGCGTTAAGAATTCTTGAAAGTCCTCTATCATATTACGATATGCAGGATCTTCTTTAGCGAGGTTTTGAGATGATTCAATTAGTAACTCCAAAGCATTTTTCTGAATAGTTGGTGATATAACATGACAATCAATGTTTTCCATTGAACGGTCTATAACATCTTTGCTTTTTCGTTTTTCAAAAAGGTTTTCACCAGCATAATTTTCTAATTGTTGTAAGATATCTTCATTAATAGCAACACATGAAACATCATTTATCCCCATTGAGTCAGTTAGAATCCCATACAAATATTGCTTGTTCTGTTCTTCATAGTAAATTGGGCTTCCAGAGAATGCTGAGACCTCGTAGTTCTTCGTTTCCTCATGGGCATTTATATTCGCCTTGATATTAAGGCGAATATCTTGTCCACTATCTGTTGGACAATTCAATAATAATCGATCTTCAGTACCACCTTTCCATGCGGAATAGGTAGTTTCATCTGATTGATTATCATCTATAGTGATGGGTTTATATTGTAGGTTACTTCCTAGCTTTGCTATTGCAATGTCATGATCAGTTAATTGATGAATATCAATGATTTCAATTGACTGTGAATCGACACGAATACTATTTTTGTCTAATTCAGCATTACAAGTTGAACACTGCTTATCTTTGCATGTTCCATAATTGTAACAGAATGAGTGCTTACTAGATAAAATATAACTTTTATTGGTAGTGTTAAATATTAATCCGCTACTTGCATTTATCGGATTGTTATTATGATAAACTTCTAAGCAAGTCGTTTGTAATTTAAAACTCATAAATAAATGCCAAGTGGTTGTTATGTGGGTAATTAAAATTTATACCATATTCATCATCAATTCTTCTCATGTTTGAATTACTTTTAGTTACATGAATTGTGCTACTTTTGTTGCTTTCCATTATTCTTAATAAAGTAATTGGTGAAGGATGGCCATGAAGATTATCCGCATTAGAGCAGATTAGATATTCATCGCAATCTAATAATGAAAGTAATGCATTGTTCGTGTTTTTATGGCTACCATGATGTGATACTTTTACTAAGTCATAACTATGTTTATGTTCTTTGTCAAAGCTATCAATTACTGTTGAAGGGTGTGAATCTCCTAATAATAACAGTTTATGGCTACCAAACTCAATATCTAAAGCTAAACTAGAACCGTTCGGCTCTCTATTATCTTCTTGAAAGTAATCGTCACTACTAGAAAATAGAATAGCCTCATCCTTTGAAACGAATTTAGTACTTTTAGATACTTTAATATTTCTTATCTTTCTTCTTTCTGTTACCAACCACTTTTTATACTTTTCTAATTTTTCTACATTAGGTGATCTGAAGTTTATTTTAAAAACATCTATGACTATTTCTTTAAAGTAACCATTATCACCCAGCTCTAGCTCAATTATTTTTTGTTTTATATTACTAGTGAGTGCTATGTCTTGTCTAAGAGATACTTTTCTATCTCTGGCTAGTTTTAATATTTTTTCTATATAGTCATGACTATTAAAAATGAATTTTTCTATCGAGAACCCTGATTTAATGAAACGTTTAAAGCCGCCAATGTGATCATCGTCATTGTGAGTTACAATAGCTAGGTTGATATGTTTATTGGGCAGAATCTTTTCAATATCACTAATCAATCTATCGCTAACGCTTTTCTTACTAGGTCCAGAATCTATCAGAATTGTAAATCCTGAAGTGTTATTGACTAACAACAAACAGTCGCCATTCTCTGCATCAAAGGCGTATAAGGTGACATGATCTGACATAAGCGTGCTCTTAGTGGACTGGAAGTATAAAGCTGAAGAAGTATGTATGGCAGTAAGAAGGCACGCTACCGCCCTCACGTTGCGTTCGCTTCATGCTTATCTTTTGTAGCGAAGTATATGATAGAAAAGGAATATTCTCATGCTGATTCTTTCAGTTTGTGACGTGACTTTCTTTATACAGGGTCTCAGTGGAGCTTGTAGAGGCAGGGGGGACTCGATTAACCATATGTGTCATAAAACGACTGGTATCTACAACAATATGCAGCTTTCGCCAGGCTCTGCGTTTCCCGTCTGTACCGTGCTTTTTATCTTCCATTCACCTTTGCCATAAACTTTAAGACCAGCCTAAGTGCATTATTGCGCTTCTGGTTTTCGTCTTAAACGATACTTCGACTTGTTTAATTCGTCGGCTGATACAGGTGTAGTGCGGGTAGATGAGCGGTATGTTAGCCAGCTTGAACAGCGAATCGATCAATCCTTGCTGCGCCCTCAGTGGTATAGAAAAGACTCGTTTCACCATGTGGTAATGGCTAAATCGCTGAACAGCCGCGGTCTGCCTCGTTTGTGTTGCTTGCTTTGCTTTCACTCCCTTTTATCTTCTTCGTCGATCCAGAAGGTTAGTGAACCGCGGTTGATTAAGGCTTTGTTGTATTGCTTCCAGTTAGTTGTTTTGTAACGAGGTTTCGACATGAGGCTACGGTGCTTGGTGAATGTAGCTGATCAGATCGTATTTTCTTGATTTAGTTCCATCCATCGAATGACGCAACAAAGCCGTGCGGAGCATGTATTCATTGCGATTGTTTACTGATTCTTGTATAACGCGCTCCGCAAAGAAAAGGCGAAGAATCATATTATGAAACATTTAGCACTTGATTTATCCAATCAGTTAGGCATGCAAGCTAACAATGAGAGTACGGTGAAACACTCGTTCGCCCCTGCACAGACAATCCTAAAGTTAATAGAGTTAGCGTTCCTGAATAAGCAAGATTTTGCCAATTTAGATCTTCATAAAGCTCTTACAAACGGGATTCAAGGTAAGGCGATGTACTCACGAAATTTTAAACTTGACGATTGTGATAGCTTATACAACCCAATAGATTTCTTTGAGGTTTCAACCTATGGGGCGTTAATAGACACTCGTAGAAAAAAGCTCCTACATGCACTGATTCGTCATGGAGAAGTTTTACCCCTAAATGTTTGTTCAGGGAATACTCTAGGGTTTGTGATCCAATTCATCCAAGATACTTTGAATTTGAAAACAACAAACTCTTTCAGCTTTGACTATCAAAATTTACCGATTAGAACAAAATCTAACTATGGAAAATGTGTGCTAACAGAAGGGTATTACTGGTTATTTGTTGATCTAAAAAGCCTTAAGAATGTAACTAAAGCCGATTCAAATTACGAAGTGATAGATCTCTTAGTTAAGTTAAGCCTGACACAACTTAGAATTAAAGCTAAGGGCAGCACTGGCAGCACATTGGAAACACTAGCTTTCAATCTAGTCGGATTAAATCAATACCCATTAATCAATGGGTTGCACAATGAAGCGGGTGATTGTACACATACCATTGTTGGTATATCAACCACGTTTCTAAATGCCCTATACCATACCGGTGTTGAAATGATTTATTTTCCATATTACAAAGAGATCGTAGAGAGACTTGATAATAACCAGTTTCGAGAGAAAGCTAACATTAACGAAGAGTTATGGGGAATTTTGTAATGGTTGTTTTATATCCGAAGTCAAATCAACTTTCGAAAAATCCGGTAGTCGGTCAACATCATTGGCTTTTACTGATTAAGTAAGAAAGGAATGTGCAATTTTTTTGCACATTGGTTCTATTTATCCGATCTATCAGGGTGAGATAGAGCAAGAGGTATCTCTCGGCTTTGTTGTACTGCTTCCAGTTAGTTGATTTGTAATGAAGTTTCGGTATAAGACTACGGTGCTTGGTGAATGTAGCCGCTCAGATCATAACTTCCTGATTTGGTTCCATTGAATTATGCAACAAAGCCGTTTACAGACTCCGTAAAGTGTAATGTTAATTAATTCAGATTGAATCGAATTTCCTGAATTCATCGAGTGTTGACAGAAGAGAATCTAGCGCCTCAGCTTCGCTTATTTCCTTTGAGTGAAGTAATGTTGCTATTGTCATCATTTTCCTTACACGGATTCTAATTTGAGTAGAGACTTTGTTCAAATCTGTTTCCATGCCATTACTTTTGTTATTAAGTTCTGAGGCAAGGTGTACATAATTGGAGAGTGTTGAATTGGATGCATGCATAGTTATTTTACGACATGCATTTGAGGCAACATTCAAAATACTAGAAAAGCTCCCTGATGCAGATAATTTATTAAGTGCTTTGGCTATATTAAGAGTGATGAACCTGTGGCGAAAAGAATGGTTTGATAGATGTCTCAGAGCATCGCTATATTTACTGCCGTTAATTACTTTCTTGGCATAGTTTTTTAAGTAAGATGGCTTTATTTGAGTGCCAATATCTGAATCAACAAATATTGCATCATGATCCATGTCAGGGAACATATCTTCAATTAAATATATGTATAATAGAATAACTTGAATATCTTCATGTGTCGTTTGTACATTGCGAAATTTCCCTTTGTACTTCCCTTTATTTATTGGGATATTACGGATAACTGGTATCTTCCCACTTTCAAGTAGTGAACTTGAAGCCTCTTTGATCATTGTTCGATTAATGAGGTGAACTTCGCTGATCCTAGAACCTGTTATCTCAAGCAATGAGGTTAAGGCTTCCCACCTGCTTATTAATAATTGATTTGGTTTGGGGTGGTAAGTGGTGCAGTTGATAGCATCAAGCCATAGAATTAATTCGTGGTCTTGGATGTATTCAGCTTCAGAATTAATGTGAATCAACCCATTTAGTGAGTCGTGATGTAAATACTCTTTGTCTACTGCTCCATTTTTGTATTTTTTGATCTCATAGTGAACACTGAACTCTCTACCGGCATCTGCTTTGCTGGTAGCTAACTTCCATTTAGGGTGCTTTTTTCCGAGGTGCTGAATATATTCAAGGGCAGTTCTACCATGTTTAATTACAGTGTCGTCAAAAATATCTCTACCTTTTAGTAATTCAACATATTTATATAGAGTACTATCATTAATCTCAAAAAGTTCTATAGAGCTTTCTTCAAGAAAATTACAGAATATGTTTAAGCTGTATGCTTTCTTTTCTACAGTTTTAGCTAATGGGCGAATATTATATGTTTGAGCCCCCCCCCCGTATTTGGTAAGAAATGAGTTTGCATCCCAATCAAAAGCACCTTCTTCTTTAAGAATAATAGGTAATGGACAGTCATTTACTTGATTCCTTTTTCTGCTTGTAACAAGAAAGGTAAGATCAGGTTCTTTGGCAACTACTACAGTAGACATTATTTAACCCCCCATACTCTGTTCCTTCCGAGAATTTTAGCTTGAGCTAGTATTAATTTTCTATATGCGGTATCAATCTGCCTATCTTCTCGATGTTCATCTAAAAGCTGCATGTAGGCTCTATATACCTCCGCTAGTGCTACTCGCAATTCTTCATTTTCTTCTTTTAAGTTATTAACTTCATTTTGAGATAACCTGGTGGCGGACTCACCACCATATTTTTTTTCTGGCTTCAAGGTTTTTAAAAGCTTTTTGTTGGCATTGTTAATAGACTCAATTAAAGTTCTTAGTACCTTTATATTATGATCAGCATGAGCTGAGTTGCGAGAATAAGCGATAACACCAAGCTTGCTATCATTCCATTTGTGAACAGATGTCTGTGAAATGGAATTCTTTTTCATTTCTAAACTGCTAGGTATATCTTCAGAGCACTCTATCTTATCAATGAGCTCAGATTTAAGCCTTATAGATTTTGTTATTGCATTTTTCCTATCAATAACCATGCTGGATGTTTCACCTTGCATAAACTTTGGCATGATTCTTACCCTTCTGGATTAATGAAGTAAAAGAAGACATCATTTCCATCAATTTTATGGAAACGAACTTCTTGCCCTGTTTTATTTTTATGTTCATCAATCAATCTACGTACCAGAGGCTCTAGGACAGTAGTAATACTTGTTGATTTTCTAGCTTTGTCGATGATATTCCTCACAGTATCGTCACCACGAATGAACTTGTGTAGTGATGCGCCGATCCGTGCAATTGTTGCCTCTGCTTCATCTATCCATTCATCATCAGGAGATACTTCTGCGTAATGAAATGTCTGATCGAGGTTAGAGTGACCCATGAACCACGACAGTTCATCTAAGCCAACTTGGTCTGAAAAGTTGAAGTACACTACAGCAAAAAGCCTTCTGAATTGGTGTGTTGATGGATACCACCTTTTGTTACCAATCAATGGAGATTCGCTCCAGTCCATAAACATATCAATAGAATCACTTATGTAGTCTTTACCTAAAGAGTGCTTACAGTATTCCCCACCATCTTCACGAGCTGCACTCACTGACCTATATGACAAAACAGAACCAAAAAGAAACAGCTCACTCTCGCTGGAAATAAAACCTCGCCTGTCTTCTAGCTCACAGGCTAGTGATGCGAACTCTAAACCATAATCATATATTAAATCAGGAATTGGCCTATGTACCTCTTCTAGCTCTAAGCGCTCAGAGCTTTTTGGGATTCGCATAACTAAATCAAATAGGCCATCAACAGGGGATTGCACAAAACAATTACGCCTTAGAGTAAGTAATGATGATAGTCGTCCAGCAGAAAAACTGGCGAGTTGTATCCATATTGCGGCAGTGTAAAGCCTCACAGCCATGCCAACCGACATACCATTTCTTAACTCACTAAAGTTGTAATGGACATTATTATCATCCTTTTCCCATGACGTAATGTTTAGACTCTTGAGAGCAACTGGAATCTCGGTGGTCTCATAAGCATATTGTTTGATTTCAGAACTGTATTGCCTACTGGTTGATAGTGCTAAACCTAGCTCTTTTATTCTGTATTCTTCGGCTTTAGATAAGTCAGAGAGGTACTGGCGAATTGCTACCCCATAAACACGAGAGAAATAAAGTGAAGAAGAAATGGCATGAAGAGATACTGATACAGGCATCAATGGTGTTTTAACCTTCTCCACCATTTCCTCAAAAATAGCCCTCCCACCAGAAAAAAGATCCATAGGTGAGTGCTGAAATTTATATTTCTGAGCAGGTCTCGATGTATAAAGAGCTTCTAGTTTAGATATTTCATTAGAGATATTGCTTTCACTAGGAGATAGATCAAAATCTATATCAAACTCACGATGACAAGCATTTTTGTATTCACGCTTATACGCTAGTTTTGAATCGAAACCATTCTCTACATTTTTTAAGTACTGAGTTACCTTGTGTTTAAGGCTATCAAGTTTTCGAGTTGTGAGAATAAGATTAGATTGTATCAGATTCCAATCGATATCACTCTTTGAACTCCAGCGCGTCATTATTAATTCTATCGTTCGATCAAATATTTCCCTTTCGACACTGAAAGATAACAGGTAGTCCTTCAGTTCTTTGAATTTAATTTGCTCTAAGCTTCGAACTAGAGGTTTATTCTTTGCATAACGAAGTTCATTTGCGTGATTTATAAGTTTAGTTGCAGATCTTGTAATATCTACGATCCTTTTTGGTCGTGTAATCTTACCAGTTGTATCAAGATAAAGGAGGCTATTTTGGATGTCGATTAATAATGATTCGTTTATTTTGTCAGTCAGATATTCATTAGGTGCTACGATTCTTTTAAATGAATGCTTTGTTGCTTTATTCTTGTTGTTTTCAAAGAAGGATACCTCAATTCCAAGTTTGGATAACAACCAAGTTGTATCATAAACAGACCGGTTCACCATCCATCGAGGTTTCGGGTAAGTAGAATCATTAATAATGTCTGGCAATTTATTAGGGTCTACTAGTTCTTTGGTTGCCTTTATATTATTTTGTTCCATAATACCTTCTACTTATCTGTTTTAGTTGCAAGTTGCGCCTTGCGAAGTATTTGCTTCATGATTACAGGCCCCTCTGAGATCTTTGCAAGTACAGCTTTACAACTTTTCTTTAGTTCTTCATTTTTACCATTTTTTGCATATTTTATAGCTAACTCGATATTCGATTCAGACACGCAGAAAAAAATCTCTTTTTCTTCTTCATTACCGTTTGGCTTATTAATTAGTTTTTCGTACAAAGTCCCTCCCATATCAGGGTTACAGAATGCTTGTTTTAGTTGAAGCTTAAACTCGTTTTCACTTATGTTTAGTGATTTGGAAGGAGACTCATCAGGTGAGACAGCCATAAAAAGGAATATATTCTGGAAGTTTCTAATTTTAACTCTATAGACTAACTCAGTAAGGTATTTCGGAATGTAGCGATTAAGGGTTGTTTTAACCGAGTTTCCAAAATATGCCGCAGTCTTGAGTGAGTCACCGTTTGACTCTAGATAGATCAAAACTCCTTTTGATGAGCGAACCTTTTTCAGTGTTGCGTATTGTAGGACGGCGCTCTTAGATGATGACTGCTTTCTTATTTTAGTAAAGTTTTTTTGGAATGAAACCACGTTAGCAACTGTGGCTCCATGTGAAGATAGGCATACCCATAGCTCTTTTACTCCTAAGCACTCCCTAATTCTTGAAGTCATTTCTAAAGCCATTTTGAGACAAGTAGCTGCATCTATGTCTTGTGCATCTGTACCAGATAATGAAGTCAAAGAGCCTGTTGCATTTCTAGTGCGAGCATTTCTAGCACGGGGTTTCAGTGCTTTTAACCTTACAGAACCTTCAGTATCTACCTGCACAAATTCGTGTCCGTGACCATCTGAGGAGATTTTTACTCTATAAAGTGGGTAGGCGTTAATCCCTAACTCTTCAGTGATGATAATCTGCATAGCTGATGCAACTTTGGGTGTTAAACCTAGGTAACCAAGTATATCCTCACTAATAGTGAGACCTATCATTTCATGTGGTGTGTCAGCTTTTACCAAAGCCTCAAAAAAATAATCGTAGTAAGCCGTTAGATTTGCATTGCGTAATGGGTGTGTCGAATAAAAAGGGTTTAACTTCGACTTTTTAGAATTAGCATCAGTTCTATCTACGAGTAATTTTTGGTGGTTGATGAATTCATCAAATTGACTCTGTGCGATGATACTTTTCTTGTTGCGAAATTTTTGATACCCCTCATAAACAATCGCTTGAGCATCTGTCACAAGTATATTTAGGTTGTTAGAGAGGTCAGTTTTTAGAGACTCTATGAATGTTGGAGTGTTTACGTATGACTTCTGTTGTGTTTCATCATACATATTAACTTCACTAATTAAAGGATTGTCCTTACGCACCTTCTGTGTGTTCGTACACCTACGCAAATTATCTGGCAACTCAAGGTGTTGAGGCAATAGGCCTTGCTGAACCAATACCATAATTGAGTTTTTTACGTTTTGGAATTGACCATATGCAGAATTTCTTTGCTGATCAGCAAGCAGATTCCCTCTAAATTTAAGAAGTTCCCCTTGAATAACCTTAGGGTACTTATGCCATTCTGGGTTGCTTGCAGATATTTGCCTTAAGAATTTAACAAGTGGAGCTCTGTGATGCTTTTTTATCTTGAAAGTGTTTACGTGCTCTTCAAGTCTGTTTGCAATTTCTTGAGTGCAGCTGGAGTCTAGCGTGTCCTTGAAAATTTCTTCTGCGCTGGATTTATATGAAAACTTATTAGAAACAACTTTAGGTATAATCTCGGACTGGCTGAGTTCGTACTGGGACTTATTAATACGAACAAGTAAGGCTGTTAATTCATCGGCAGAACCTCTCTTAAAATAGCCTGCCTTTATCATATGCTCTACAAGCATTTGAAGTGAGGCTAATGAACTCCTACTGACTGCAAAGGTATGTCTTTGACAAAGGTCTGCTCGTATATAGGTCAGGCTTTCGGTCAGTTTATCTGTGTCGTTGCTATTAAATGCTTCATGCAAAACATCAATGTATGCAACTAACTTGTATGTCAGTGTTGTTTGCTGCAGATTACCTGAACGATAAATAAAACTGGCAATCAAATCAAAAACATCACTATTCAGGAAGCCAGATAAGCTTTCTAGTTTTTGCTCGACCTCATTTGAGGGGCTGGAGGCACTTGTGTTGCCGGGTATATCGGTTTGGATGAAATCATACTTGAACTTAGAGGAAACTTCTTCAGGGATGCCTTCGGACTTACAGGCTTCGTATTGGGATTCACTAATACGGCTAAGTAAGTCCGTTAATTTATCTACTGAACCTTCGTTAAAATAGCCGGCCTTAAACATGTGCTTTACAAGTATTCGAAGGTGAACAACTTTACGCTCATCGATGATTGGGAGGGCATATCTTTGACAAAGGTCTGCGCGGATATAGATCAGGCTTTGAACCAGTTTATCTGTATCGTTGTTATTAAATGCTTCATGCAAAACCTCAATGTACGCTACTAATGTGAATGTCAGTTGCGTTTGTCGCTTCTTATTTGATTGATACACAAAATTAACTATAAAGTCAGAAACATCACTATTCAGGAAGCCAGATAAGTACTCAAGTCTTTGCTCTACATTAATTGAGGGACGGAAGCGCTTTGTGTTGTCGACTGTATCTGCTATGTCTGCTGCGGTGAGTTCATATTTGAACTTAACAGAAACCTCTACAGGAATATTCTCGGACTTACAGGCTTCGTACTGGGGTTTAGTCAGAGTACACATGAGGTAACATAGATCCTCAACTGCCCCCTTTTTGAAATAACCCTCATTCATCATGAACTCTATTAGCAACCGAATGCGGCTAAACCATCCTTGAGCGGCTGTGAAGGTATGTCTTTGACAAAGGTCTGCTCGGATATAGGTCAGGCTAGGAATTAGTTTGTTTGTATCATTATCATTAAAGGGCGTATGCATCAGTTCGATGCATTTAACTAAGATAATCGAAAGCTCCCTTTGCGCTCTCTTGCTCCGAGTACCATTATATTTTCTTATTAACTCATAAACATCATCGCTAAGAAAGTTAGACAAAAACTGGAGTCTTTCCTTATGATTGATCATTTCAACTTCCTTATTGATACTTTCAAGTAGAATAAGCATATTGATTGAATGCGATTCATGCTAGTTTTTGCAAGTGTTATTTCTATATGAACAAGAAAGTGCAAGGTGACACTT
>NZ_RSEJ01000303.1 GCF_009910675.1 Photobacterium alginatilyticum
TTTGACTAWTCATTTCACGAGTGCCCACACAGATTGCATGGTCAAATTGTTAAAGAACGTTGACTTTCAATGCCTTGGCGTTAACCGCTTCAGCAAGTCAGGACGCGTATAATACGCTTTTCTGATTTCCAGTCAAGACAAAATTTTCATCTTTTTTCTTCAACCAGACTAACTGGTTATAAAGTGAAAACCTTCTGTTGACTYCGCTCACATTGCAATCAGCYGGAGCGAAAGAAAAGCCCGCTGTACCCAGCGRGCTTCCTATAAATTCAAGCCTGGCGATGTCCTACTCTCACATGGGGAGACCCCACACTACCATCGGCGCTATTACGTTTCACTACTGAGTTCGGCATGGGATCAGGTGGGTCCATAATGCTATGGTCGCCAAGCAAATTCGACGTGAAGGGATTCACTAATAT
>NZ_RSEJ01000304.1 GCF_009910675.1 Photobacterium alginatilyticum
AAGCCAACTACATTTGCATGACAACCAAATGAGGTGCTAATCGAGGCTGCATCACTGAACGGATGGGTAAAGTAAACGACAAGCCTTTCACTGCGGTGTATCGAAGGAACTATGAATGTCTATTGCCATCGTCTGAGGCAGCAAAGAACGTAGCAACCTGCATTTCCCAGATCTTTAAGGACAGCCTTACGATGAACGAGTGGCCTAAGATTTCCCGTTCTTGGGCGATGCGGTTACGACTAGATCAATAAGCAGGCTTTTCCCATGCCTAACGCCTGCAATAAGGAGCCCCACGCTGAATCAGCAAAGCACACCGAACTTCATACCAAAACCGCCGAGTGTAACGGGTCACCTTGATTGCTTTGTTAGGCACTTCCACTTGCGACCTTCCTACTTGGCCGGCGAACTCTCAGCGTA
>NZ_RSEJ01000305.1 GCF_009910675.1 Photobacterium alginatilyticum
ATGGTGGGTCGTGCAGGATTCGAACCTGCGACCAATTGATTAAAAGTCAACTGCTCTACCAACTGAGCTAACGACCCATGGCGTCCCGTAGGGGAGTCGAACCCCTGTTACCGCCGTGAAAGGGCGGTGTCCTAGGCCTCTAGACGAACGGGACTAAGGTTGTAGGTTCGAGAACCTAGAAACGAGTTTCTAGTTCTGTTACCTGCCAATGTGTTGGGCACATTGGTGTGAGTAGTTAGTCTCGATTCTCGACACTCTCTACTCGATACTCTCTTACATTTTAACCAGGCAATCTGTGTGGACACTGCATCAAACAAGCAGTCTATCGTTAAGGAGGTGATCCAGCCCCAGGTTCCCCTAGGGCTACCTTGTTACGACTTCACCCCAGTCATGAACCACACCGTGGTAAACGCCCT
>NZ_RSEJ01000307.1 GCF_009910675.1 Photobacterium alginatilyticum
GTAGTAGGTCAGTTCTAAGTCAAAATAATATAAAAAAATAGTTTTAGAATTTATTAGTTGTTCTAAGTAATTTTAGTCATAGTAGATCTAWTWTTTAATAGCATTTAATTCGAAAAATAGAAAAAATCYATAGAAAAWTCTGAAATTCCAGTGTTAACTTAGTTTCTAGTTAAGAAAATTTAGAAAATTGTTTGTAGAATTTATTAAGTGTCTCTAGTATTTTTAGTCATTATAGATCTAGTTTAAATAGACTTTTAATCAAGAAAATCCAAAAAYAYACAAAAAAWTCTAAAAWTCCAGAYCTAARTCAGTTTTCCAGTAAGAAAAAAATAAAAAATATTTCTAGAATTTTTCAGAGTAAATTAATATTTTAGTAATTTAGTTAGAGTAGATCTAGTTTTATTCACCAAAAAT
>NZ_RSEJ01000309.1 GCF_009910675.1 Photobacterium alginatilyticum
ATAACAGAAATAAAAGGGAATGGCTCGGCTATCCCACCTAGCCAAGSCATAAAAAAATAGATTCTAAAAAAGAAATKMGATCRAAATKAATTGAAAAAAAAAAAGAAAGAGGAATACTTTTTAGGTATRMCCTGATCCCAATRKGTMTGATGGAATYAAATTAATTTMTACTTCAAACRTGGGATCYCYTGTCTCAATTAAGAGGGGTCATGGAAAGAACAGGTTCMAAATCACGATCAATTCCTTTTTCAAAGCCTGCTGCAGCTGCACGAGCCCTTCCCGCGTGCCACAAATGACCTACGAATAAGAAGAATCCTAGAACAAAATGCGAGGTAGATAACCAACTTCTAGGAGAGACATAATTGACTGCATTGATCTCAGTAGCTACACCACCGACRGAATTTAAAGAACC
>NZ_RSEJ01000047.1 GCF_009910675.1 Photobacterium alginatilyticum
CGCATAGAAGCCAAGTAAACTCGCCCTTTGGGAGTGAGCCAGCGCGCCCATTTCTGTGTCAAATAACGTTGAAAGGGAATACCATTCCTACCGTCATTTTCCTTGAACTGAGCTCGCTGGTCTCACTCTGAATCCTGCATCTTGAGGTTGCTTGGGTATAAGAAGCCCTCTTGCAGAGGGCTTTGTTGTTATAGGAAGGGGTCAAACTAGATAATAGGTCTGGCGCGAAGCATGTATTCCTGGATTATAGGGTGTTGAAGATCCGCATCTCGCATAGGTTCCCATAGGCCAGCCTGGATACCATCAACAATCACGTGTACAACTGCCGCGTCTATTGCTGACATGACAGCAAGATTCACAGGCTCGTTAGTTGTATACCCCAGTTCTGCTTCTAGCAGGTCTTTATAATCGATAAACTTGAATACACCCGTTTGAAGCTCTTTAGAAAAGATGGTCTTACTGGTCGTTACGCTAAGCAGGATCCTTCCACTTCGAACATCAACAGCTCGTACATTAACGGTAACCTGATCGGTTCTATACTGCCCTGAACCACCAATCCCCAAATATCGTGCCCCAGCTCCACCAGTTCTGACGTTACTGTCATAGGCCACAATTCCGCCTTCTACCATAATATTCGCCGAAGCCAATGAGGGTAAATGGACACCATGGTTCGTTGGTATTTCATCCTTTTTCTGTGCAGCACGGATGATTTTCCTTTCGGTTAACAAGTTCTGTAACCCTTCACGTTCCAGCGGTATAAACCATTTGGAGTCAAGCAGCGCTGTTGTTAACAATGCTGCTCCACCCTGTGGAACTGCGGTTGAGAAGTTACTGTTTGGCTGTGGTTTATATTGGCCTGTTTGATCCCTAAAATCATATACAGAAACAAAGACTTTCCCTTTAGGTAGAGGTAGGGATACCAGATCCTGATATGCAACACCCCTCGCCATTAATGATGGTTCTTTGCTTATCTCCGGAGTCTCAAGTGACATAGAACAGCCGGATAATAAGAGAAGCAAGCTCCCCCAAACTAGCGCTTTCATCTACCTTCTCCCTATAAATCCGGTACCAGACCACTCACCTGAATTGTCGATGATTCACCCGTCTCTTTATCTGTTATTTGAATAACCAAGCTACCGTTGTTATCTACGATGTTTAGGACAAAGTCATTTGTAACAAGTTGCCCAGTATTTCCGTTACCAACATCAGACAAAAGCTGACTTATCAGGCGTGATTCAAGGCTTGCCGCCAAACGCTCCAGATCAGACTGCTCATTAAGCAAGCCGTCATCAGGCGCTTTATGATCATTGATAGCATTGGCAACCCCCAACAAATGAGCACTGTTTAGTGGGTTCCCACCAAAACTGGGGTTTATTGGTGTATAAACCAACTCTGTCGCCGAAACCTTAGCAGATAAAGCTATCAGACAGACTAAGGCTATTTTGCTCCCTTTCATGATTAGTCCTCTTAAATTTCGTCATAATCAACATCAAAGGTATCTTTTAGATATCGCTCTATTCGCCACCGCACGACATAGGAACTGACCGTTTTTATTGCATCATCCACCTTCGCTTCTATTTGATCTCTTCCTGGCGATACAGCCGTTCGGTAGATAATAGTTTGTCGGTGAAAAACGGTGATAATACTGCCTGACAAGGCAGTCGGTCGTTCTTTTACCGTTAAGTTCTCTTCCAAATCCTCGAATTCATCATTCAACTTCTGAGAAAAAAGTGAGTAAAAATCTTCCCCGAGTCGAGTCATGGTTCGGTCAAGTACCACACCACTAATTTCTCTTAAATCATCAAGCGCGCCATTTTTCTGTTCCAGCGGAGGACCATTCTCGAGAGGCTTCTCATCTTTAGCCTCCGCATTAATAACCGGAGAAATAAACGCAGCAAACAGTGCGATAATGACTAGTTTCATAATGGTAAATCATTGTAGTGATTGTTTTTGGCCCACATAAAAGCCTGCATCCTGTTCTTTACATTGATCTTTTTAAACACATTGTACAGATGCGTCTTTACTGTGTTTTCACTAACAAATAAGGTTTCGGCAATTTGGATATTGGATGCCCCCAACACTAACAACTGCATGATTTCCTTCTCTCTTGTCGTTAGATTTGCTGTCGATTTGGCAACAATTGCATCTTTGTTACGGTACGAGGTAATCAATTCATTGGTCAGCTTTCGGCTTAGCCAGAGTTCGCCTTCAAGCACTTTTTTCATTCCTTTGGCGACAACACTCATTTCATCTCCAGCAAAAAAGACACCAACCATATTCGGCCATTTTGCTATCAAATTAGCAGCAACATTATTTGGAGAGTTAATTAACACTTCACTGCCACTCATTGACTTTTCTATAAGGAACTTGATATACAAATCTAATGAGTCTTCATTGATATGTGTGTTATCAATGATTACGAGCACCGAGCTTTTTTCTGGTAATGTTAATCCAGACAAGCCCTCAATAGTCGTCATTTGAATAGGAATATCCAAAGATTTCTCTAGGAAATCCCTGAATAATGAGGATTGTAAACTGGAATCACAGATAAAGATTAGATTATTATATTTATCGCAAGCCATCTTGATATTCCCTTACTATAAATATCTTATTACTAAGACTTTTTAAATCTAGAACATAGTGTTCAAACATCAAGACGACAAAAGATATTATTCGTGCTCACAGTCACAAATTATTGATATATAAGAAAATATTATTAATCTCAATTTTGAACATAAGTTCATCATTTTTCAGTAGTTTTGATAAATGCACAAAATCCTCAAAAAGCCAGCTACCAAAAAAGTTAATGTGTTTTATATCTGAGAATATTTTGAATTATCGACCGGGGTATTCAGTGAAGTAAAGAGGGGTGTTAGAGGAAGCAAGTCACCACCTTGCGCATATTAGCGCAAGGTATTAATTTATCTAAACTTTATTAATAAAGCCCGCATCTAGTAAGTTTGGACATTATGTTCATATTCCACAATAATCTGATTACCACTATAACGAACATTCTTAATATTCCCATCAACAATATAAGTATTGGTCAAGGTAACAGAGTTTGGCATTGTTGCACCAACCTGCTCTCTCAATGATGGAAGCGTCATAACTGGGTCAACACCGATATAAGTGCAAAACTGGTTAACAAAATTGTGCTCTAACGGTACCTGACCCCGTAAAATATCTGAAAAAACCAACTGACTTAAGCCAAGTCGCTTTGCCATTTCAATTTGGGTTACCCGCATCTTTGCTTTATAGCTCATCCACGTGTCGTGTAATACTTGTCGGTCTTGTTCTGTGTACTGCATACCCATAAACCTTAGCGTCATATTATATTTATCCCCCAATTAAAACCTAGAATTGGGCGAAGAATGTCAGAGCAAAGTTAGGGTTAAGAATTCATTATCAATTTTGATATTCAGCTAATCGAATCATCACTAAGCTGCATAACAAAACCCTTTAAGCATCAACTCATTATCCAAACATGCTCAATTCTCAGACAATATACCCAAGCTACCTCAATCACAGAGCTTGTCGCTTCGGACGGAACATGGATATAATCTAGAGGTTAATTTCTTGTTCGGGTTATAGGTAGTTCATGCGGCTGCAGCAGATAGTTTCAAAAATCATCATGCTTGCAATGCTATTCACAGCACTTTCCTCAACTGTGAGTGCTCACTCGTTCATCATTGAAAGCCCGCTAGCACACTCTGGCTGTGACACAAGTTCAGCGATGGCCTGCTGCAGCGAGATGACAACGGCTTCTCCAGACCACGCCGCAATGTGTAGTACTGACACAATGAGTGATCATCCCGCTCCCAGTTGCTGTGTCGATAACGACTGTCATACTAACAGCCTACAATTTGCGATTCTTACTCACCTATTCCAAATGTCTATTCCCTCTTCCAGCCAAATTTTTACTGAGCCTGTGGGTGAACGACTTTATTTCTACGATGTGATCCTGCGTCCACCTGTTTTTTCCTAGATTTCAAGTCAATCGTTGCTTTGGCCTTTTCAGCCATAGACTAACTCCGAATTACTTTAAATTTTGAACAATACAAACAGGATTTTACAATGAAAATTAATCACATCGTCGCCCTATCCCTACTTGTAAGCAGCTCCCTTGCCATTGCTGAAACAATTAAAGGGACTAACTACCAGTCACCGTATTGCGGCTGTTGTAAAGACTGGGTTAAACACATGGAAGATAATGGGTTTGAGCTAGATGTAGAATACGTTCAAGACATGACGGCAAAGAAGATCGATCTTGGTATTCGCCCGCAGTATGCTTCATGCCATACAGCTGAAATCCAAGGTTATACATTCGAAGGGCATGTTCCTGCCGAAGACATCCAGCGCTTTATCGACTCTAAGCCTTCACGCATGGTAGGCCTTGCAGTACCTGGTATGCCGATGGGTTCACCTGGCATGGAATACAAAGATCAGAAAGACCCGTTTGAGGTTGTCGCCTTTGATGAAAACGGAAACACCATGGTATGGGCGCGCCATAACCAGTAAGCAAACCAAACAATGATTTAAAAAAGTAAGGGCAGAAGAAACCCTCTTCTGCCCTTTTGCAATACCTGCCCGATAATGATGAATCCAATTAATTCTTAACCTAGCCTCGCAAACAACGCACGGTTCGGGTCATCGTTCGTTGCCCATTCATTATCTTTTTCACGCTTTTCCAGATAAACCTGCATACCGTTAAAATACGTAAAAGCGACCAGTTCAGATTCCTGCATAAAGCACTCGAAAAAATCATCTTCGTGCTCAGCTAGCTGACCCAATGTGGAGATTCCTTTCCTCAACACCCACTGCACCGCATAAGGCGAAATCATCGTACGACTTAAAATCAGCTCTTTAATATCTGAGATTGCAACTTCGATTCCTTGCGCTGACTTTAGTTCCTCTGTTGCCAGCACACTTTCTTCTGCCAACATCGCTTTCAGGCTCGCAATACTTGCTTCCCGCTCTTCTGCAGAATAACCATAGGTGGTCTTAGCAAACCGAATAGCATAAGTCAGACGATGACGACCTACCGCCTCTACCACATCCTCAAGATAAGGCTGGGGGATGTTGTAAGCTTTGGCAAGCTGTTCGACAGCCTGCACCAGACTTGTGTATGTAATGCCGTTAAACTCAACCTGGAAACCACTTGTCAGGCCTACGACAGGCAAGCCATCGATTGTCAGCGACCAACCGGTATAATTTACACGCTGCTTGGCAATTTCAAACATTGTCCAGGCACTTTCCCGAAAGCCTTCTAGCGCTTTACCCTCAAACTCTGACTCCTCAAGTTCCTGCTGAGTCCAGTTTGCACCAATTTGCAGGTGTTTTTCATACTTGCGATGAAGCTTCTCTTTCACTTTATCGCGTAACAAATCCAGACCACTGACCTTTATTGGCTGGCAAATGCGATAGCACTCCTGGCAACAAGGAACCATTATCGGCACTTCCTGCTCATCATAATTTGGCGATGCCATAAATGAGTAAGACTCATAGTAGGGCTCGCCACAAAACCAGCAGGTATGACGAAACTCAAAAGGTATATCGATTGACTGGTAAGCTGTTGGCATGTCTGTGTTCTTTATCCTGTATCAACGAAACTATTATGCTGTTGACGCTGCGGTATCTCAAGTCACAAGCGGAATTGTTACTACTAAGTAGCATAGTTATAAATTGTACTGTTCAACATAAAGCGTTAAAATACGTGCCCTCTTTTCTGAACGAGTGTGATTGGATGTCTGAACAGAAGCGAAAGGCGCTGAAGAAAATTGCTAAATGCCTAGAGCTGGGTAACTCTGCGAACGTCAATGAAGCTGCACAAGCAATCAAGATGGCACACCGCTTGATGCTCAAGTACGGCCTTGAACAAGATGATATTGAATTCATTCAGATGGGCAAAACCAAGTCTTCGACACTTCTGCCAACCGACATCAGTCAGCAAATCCTCAAAATTATCCGAGGCATCAACCGCCGTTTCGGCGTTGAGTGTGTACTAACCAATTACAAAGGGCTAAAGCAGGCTGAATTTATTGGCGTTGCCGAACGTGCCATCTTCGCGGCCTTTGCATTCGATGTCGTCTATCGGGAAATGAACCAGCAAACTGGTCAGTTTCGGAATAGTTTTGCCGGTACCGGTACCAGCTCAGCAGAAGTTACCCGTCGCGTTAGCTCATTCCTGGCGGGTTGGATTGAAGGGGCACTGGAAAAGCTCCCCGAACTCAATACCGATGATGATCATGATAAACGCATGACTAACTATATCGATAAAGAATTTGAAAACATCGACCGAGAAACCTTCAAAAAGCAGCTTCAGGAAGCAATGAAAGCCCTGACTGATGATTATGAAAAAGGGATGAAAAAAGGCCGTTCTATCTCTGTTAACCGGCCTGTTGGGGGCTCGAAGGCCCATAACCCAAAACTATTAAGTTCATAGCTTCCTGCTTAACAGGTTCTCTTACAGCTGCAGTATATTGCAGCTGTAATTCTATACGTTCAAAAAAGAAGCAAAAGAATCAAATTCTTCCTCATCACGCAATGAAGTGGGATGTAAATCCCATTTCTGTGATAGAATGAAACAAAATTCCTTAAAACCGATAGCTTTCACACATGAAATTCCCTGGTCAGCGTAAATCCAAGCATTACTTTCCAGTTAATGCCCGCGATCCATTAGTTGCTCAAATCCAGCAAGAAAATCCGCTATCTCGAACCCACTTAGTTGGTGTTGGACAAACCATTGTTGATATCGAAGCCCGTATCGATGATGACTTTCTTCAGCGTCATTCACTAAGCAAAGGCCACTCGTTGGTTCTTGATGAAGATAAAGCCGAGCTGCTTTACCAGGAGCTAAAAGAACGCAATCTGATCAGCCATGAATACCCGGGTGATACAATTGGTAACACTTTGCATAACTACTCGGTACTGGCTGACGATAAATCGATTCTTCTGGGTGTAATGAGTAAAGATCTAAAAATTGGTTCTTATGCTTACCGCTACCTTTGCAATACGTCGAGCCGGATGGATCTCGATCATTTGCAGCCTGTTGATGGTCCTATCGGTCGCTGCTATACCCTGATCACCGAAGACGGCGAGCGTACGTTTGCCATCAACGAAGGGGAAATGAATCAGCTTAGCCCGGATAATGTGCCTGAATGCGCCTTTGAAAATGCTTCGGCATTAGTGCTTTCTTCATACCTGGTTCGCGGCAAACCTGGCGCACCGATGAAAGAGGCAGCACTAAAATCCATCGAGCATGCAAAAAAACACGATGTACCGGTTGTCCTCACACTAGGGACCAAATACGTTATCGAAGGGTTGCAGGAATGGTGGATTGATTTTCTGAAAGAGCACGTCACCTGCGTTGCAATGAACGAAGAAGAAGCCGAAGCCCTGACTGGTGAAAAAGATCCGCTTCTTGCTGCCGACAAAGCTCTTGAGTGGGTTGATATGGTTTTGTGTACAGCAGGTCCTGTGGGACTATACATGGCAGGATATACTGACGATGCACTAAAACGTGAATCGTCTCTACCCTTGCTGCCGGGTCGTATTGCTGATTTTAACAAGTATGAGTTTAGCCGTCCGATGGTTAAATCTGAGTGTGAGAACCCTATTCGAGTCTATTCTCATATTGCGCCATACCTTGGCGGCCCTGTTGAGATCAAAAATACCAATGGTGCTGGCGATGCCGCCCTGTCCGCTCTTCTGCATGACATGTCAGCAAACCGTTACCACAAAGAGAATGTGCCTAATTCTGGCAAGCACACTGCTCAATTTTTGACGTATTCATCGTTCTCGCAGATTTGTCAGTACTCTAACCGAGTCAGCTACGAAGTTTTGACCCAGCATGCGCCACGACTATCTCGTGGATTACCGGAGCGTGAAGACTGCCTGGAAGAAGCTTACTGGGAACGCTAAGCAACCAGTCAATTAACAACGGAGCCTTTTGGCTCCGTGTTTGTATACAGGTATTCGCCAAAATTAATACTTCATCAAACTGGGATCAACATCGTCTATCCAGGCCAAAATCCCTCCCTTGAGATTGATGACATTGGAAAATCCGTTATCAATAAACTGCTGACATACTTTTGCAGAACGTCCACCCACCTTGCAGTGAAAAACAAGTGTCTGCTCCGGATTGAATTCGTTCATATGCTCCGCTACCACGTTCATAGGAATATGACGACTTCCTTCAATACGACAGATTTCACGCTCGTAGGGCTCCCTGACATCAACCAATACTAACGATGCTTTCTGCGCAAGCTGTTGTTTGAGCTCTATGGCAGATATCTCTTGATAAGGCACCTCAACCGGCGTGCTCGAGATACCACAAAACTGTTGATAATCAATCAACTGGGAAATGGTTGGTGAACTGCCGCACAGGCAGCACTTCGGGTCTTTTTGAATGCTCAGTTCTTCAAAGCTAAGTCCCAGCGCATCATAGGTTAATAACCGGCCACTCAATGTCGTACCGGCCCCAGTGATTATTTTTATTGCCTCCGTGGCCTGAATGCTGGCGATCATAGCCGGCAACACACCCAATACGCCCCCTTCTGCACAAGATGGCACCAGCCCCGGAGGCGGCGGCTCCGGATATAAACAACGGTAGCAAGGACCACCTTGATAATTAAAAACCGTTGCCTGCCCGTCAAAGCGGAAAATACTGCCATAAATATTGGGCTTATTGAGTAAAATGCAGGCATCATTGACTAGATAGCGGGTCGGAAAATTATCCGTTCCGTCAATCACAATGTCATAGTCTTTGATAATCTCAAGTGCGTTAGCAGAAGTGAGCATCTCCTGGTAACACTTGATATCCAAATCGGCATTGAGCGCCAGTAATCGCTCTTTGGCACGATCCACTTTAGGCTGGCCGACATCCCCCAAAGTGAACAGAATTTGCCTCTGCAAGTTCGTCTCGTCAACGATGTCATGATCCACCAGACCAATCGTTCCAACACCGGCAGCAACAAGATAAAGACACAGAGGAGAACCTAATCCCCCGGCACCAATAATTAAAATCTTTGCAGCTTTTAAATGTTGCTGCCCCTCCATACCCAGCTCGGGCAACATGATATGACGACTATAACGGCTGATTTCTTGCGGAGTGAGTGTTGGCAATGAACCTGCTCCCCCCGCAATAGCCGGGACTATTCGTAGTTCACAGCCGTCACGCAGTGGCGTCACCATCCCGCTTTGCTGTTTGATATCAACCCGATCGAGAAACAAATTTACGAAATTTCTCAACTGCCCCTTGTCATCAAATAACTGTACCTGGAGGTCGGGATGCTTTTCACAGAGTAGCGTCATAGCCTCAAAAACAGTTTCTGCCTCGACTTCAACCTGACTACTTTGCTGGGTGAACCGCCGTAAAGGCGACGGGATCTTAATTACAGTCTTCATAAGTAAACCTTTCTGTTCGTAGCCTCTTCACATACGCTGCTATACACACATTTTAGGAAATTGCTACGAGCCGTCATCAACTCGAATCTGCTCCTGTTCAAAGCGCTCGCGATCATCAGTGAGTCGCCAAGAGCGATAGCCAGATGCTTTACTCTTGCATACAGAGACAATGATATAGCTGACTCCTGGCCAGGCATGTACACGGTCAAATTCTGAAGGGATATCAGGATGATCAGGATGCGAGTGAACAATGCTGATTATAGACAGACCCTCGCTATCTGCTTTGTCTTCAGCGTCTTGATAAGCAAGAGGATCTATTAAAAAACGTCGCTCACGGTTTTCACTTTTTTCATTAAGACACGGCAGATAATAGCTGCCTATAGATTGCAGTTCGCCGCTCTGGTCTATAGAGGCTGTTCCAATAATAAAGCCGCAGCACTCATGCGGATAACTTGTTTCCGCCTGATTAATAACTTGAGTAATTATCTTATCGCTGATCTGAATGGCCATTGTTCCACAACCCCGCACTAAAGTAGCGCTCACCAAGATCACAGAGTAATGTGACTACTGTTGCTTCCGTCAGATCCTTCATCACTTTTTCGCAAGCGGCAAGGTAAGCACCTGACGACTGGCCGGCAAAATATCCGTGATGAGCAAGCTTCAAACAACAGCTTTTAGTCTCATCGGCTGATACATCAACCCAACGGTCAACATAGTCGGCCTCAAAGATCTGCGGCACAATATCTTCAGGCTCTCCGAGTGGTTTGAGCCCTTCGACGCCAGGCCAGCGTTCTGGACGAACTGCAACAATTTCAATCTCCGGATAGTGCTCTCTTAAACGGCGGGCAATGCCCGTCAGCGAGCCCCCGGTACCAACCCCGCCAACAAAATGGGTAATAGGGCGCGGAACCTGTTCGACTATCTCAGCCGCCGTCCCCAAATAGTGGGCATTAACGTTTTCAGTATTCTTATACTGATCACAAAAGAAATACTTATCCGGCGATGCCTTATACATTGCATGAACATGTCGCAGAGCTTCGTCGTAACCTTCAAGTGGATCTGTTTCAACCAATGTCGCGCCGTGTGCAAGCAAGCGCTGCTTTCTTTCCTGGCTCGCATTCCCCGGAATAACAATAGTGACCTCATAACCCATCGCCGCACCGATCATTGCATATGAAATCCCTGCATTCCCGCTGCTAGAGTCAAGAATGATTTTCCCCGGAACTAAAGTCCCCTGCTCTACAGCCTTATACAGCATCTGCTTAACAGGACGGTCTTTGAGTGAACCACCAGGATTCATCCATTCTGCTTTGGCAAACAGTGCTAAATCAGGCTGTTCGGGGTATAAAAAACTAAGGTCGATTAAAGGGGTGTTGCCGATCAGATCCAACAGATTCATGACCGCCCTCCTTGATAGGGCTAAACGCTCAATAACCCAATGAGACTGGTACTCATTTAAGATAGTTGATAGTCAGCTTTTACCCAAGGAAAAGAGGATGTGAATAAAAAGGAGATGCAATACATCTCCCTTTCATTTTAGAACAAAGTCTTATAAGACAACTCACTAAACCGAGCATCAACTTTAATATTGCTACCGCTTAGCTGTGGAGATAAGTTCGTGTCTTCAGCAATAAGATCAGTAATTACAGTACATGTCGTATAAGTACTTCTTAGGTTTGCATCTGTAACAGCAAAAGCCTGTGCTAAATCGAATGAGACAGAACCACCACTGATTACATTATCGCGCCAGTTTTCATTTTCCGAATAATACTTTGTAAAGGCATTATTATCACAACTCAAACCAGCAGCTATATAAGTATACTTATGGTCCGATTCTTCTGGCCAGCTGTAATTAATTTTATCACCATCATAAGTAACCGTTGATGTAAACTCTACAGGCATCTCTCCTAAAGAAGCTTGAGCAATCACTTGTCCATCACGGCGCCATACAAACTCATAAATACCAACGCCACTAGCAGGAGCTGTGAAAAATAATGTACTATCAATTACTTGGTTTGACTGCAACTTAACGCCATCTGCTAATACTTCAATCTCATCCGAGCCAGAAAGGTAAACATGTCGTCCAGTATTATCTTTGTATTGCAACTTCGCCGAGACTGTATTTAGCGTTAAGCCCAAAGTATCACTTTTGGTATTATTCGCATGAAAATAAGCTTCTAAGAGAGAAGCATCGTAGTCTTTACTATGCTCTGACTTTGGATCAGGTAGGCTTGGACTCCCTCCATCCCCGCTACCTCCACCGCATCCAGCTAAAAAAATCACACTGGCAATAAACAACGTATTTTTCATCAAGATTTCCCTATTTTCATATGTAACTATTATCTAATAAGTAACAATCATTGCTCCAAAAGAACTATACTTTTGTGTGTTAATATTGCTATGAAAGTTACTTAAGGCTAACCATCCAAGTTAAATCGACTTGTTTACAAATAAGATACGGCCGAGTTCAGATTGCAATGCCAGCTATAAAACATAGGCATCAATCAAACTATAATTCCTATTAAACCTGACCAACTAATATTCTATCCCTCACAGCAATAATTAATGAACAATCATTCTTGTGACATCCTATAAATAAAAGGTGTTGAACTGTTGTATTAATCAACTCAAAGCAACAGTTTAAGTTGATTAACACATACAGTAACAATTAACCATGTTAGGAAATAACAGGATTACCATAAATCAGAAAAAGCGGTTCTGTCATGATTATACAAACAACACCACTATTAGTTCGTTGATGTAATCATCAATTCAGGCGTTTGTTACAACAAAAACAAGTCAATTTGAACCCATACTAGTACTCATAAGAATTAATATCTGAAGAAGTTAATCTTATCGCTAACATCATTGGTATAACTTGCAACACGGTTACTCTCTTCCTGAGACATTTGCGCTCCTTTACCGATACTTTCCGCCGCTTCATTAATGGCCACAATGCTGCGATTTACTTCTTCAGTCACTGCCGCCTGCTCTTCCGCAGCACTTGCAATCTGATGTGCCATATCCTGAATCTTTCCACTCTGAACACTCACGGCCTCCAGGGCTTTCACGGCCTCTTCGGCATGGGACATGCACTTATCACTTAGCCTCCGGTTAACCTGCATTGTATCAACAGCCTGTTTACTACTCGTTCGCAAGCCATCAATCATCTGCTGGATTTCATCTGTCGAATCTGCCGTCTTTGTCGCCAGGTTGCGCACCTCGTCAGCGACAACAGCAAAGCCACGGCCTTGTTCACCAGCGCGAGCCGCTTCAATCGCAGCATTCAGTGCCAGCAAGTTTGTCTGTTCTGAGATATTCCGGATGACTTCCAGAATACTGCCGATACTATTGGTTTGAACTTCTAATTCTTCAATCACTTGCGTTGCATCGACAACATTGTTTGCCAGTTCGTGCAAGCCTTCTGCATTGGCACCAACGACATCTTGTCCCTGAGCGACTGATTGCTGAGTAAGTGACACGGCTTCCGCCGTTTCCTGAGCATTATCGGATACACTATGGGCAGTCGAAGACATCTCATTGGTCGCTGCAACAACCTGTTCTATCTCCTGACTCTGCGACATAATCTGTGTTTGACTCTGGGTTGCCGCCTCGGCAGTGGCTGCCACACTCTGTTTAAGTGAACCCACAGATCCAGCAACATCCGTCACGATTCCTCGTACATCCGAAATAAAGGTATTCAGATGATTTGCCAGTTGCCCTGTTTCATCTTTGCGGTCGATATCAATTTGCTGGGTTAGATCGCCGCCCGAGTGAGTCAGCGCCTTAACACGTGCCACCAGCACACTGATTGGGGAAGCAATCGAAACAGAAACGAACCACATCATCACTAAACCCAGTAACGCCGAGATAAAACCGACGACCATTTGTCCCGATAGATTGCTGGAAAAATGTGCCACTACCGTGTCAACAATGGCCTGAGCGCTTGCCAGTGCAATATTTTGAGGAGCAACTACAATCACCTCCCACTCTGTGTCCGTGCCAATAGTCCTGAAGCTTTCAGCCGCAATAAGGTTACTACCGGCTGTCACCGTTTCACCTAGGGTGCGATCCGCGATTAATGTCTTCAGGGAAGTGCCTGACAGCATCTTGCCGATATTGGCCGGTTCGGCACTATCTGCACCAACAATACCCAATGGACTTAAAATAATGACTCGTGAATGACCTGATATCAGGTTCTGACTGGCACTGGTAGCCAGTGACTGCAAGAAATCAAGAGAGTAATCAACGCCGAACATGCCCACAAACTTGCCGTCACGAACCACAGGGGAAACGAAGGAGCTCATTAGCGTCGAGACCCCTTGGATTTCATAGCTGGCAGGATCGATAACACAAGAGCGCTTTGTCTCCATCGGACATAAATACCATTCCGACTCGCGAATGCCTGTGCTTGTCAAACCTGTCGAATAAAATGGATAGGTGGCTTCTACATGAACCTCACCTGAGGGAGAACGGTTGAAATACGGACTAAATTCACCATTTGACTGAGCGAACTCGGTCCCTTTGTACAAGCTAGACTGCCCATCAAACCCATTAACTTCCCACCCGCTGTATATGCCGATGATGTTTGGCGTGTTAGTGATGGTATTTTCTAGTAACTGAATAACACTCTGGCGGGATATCTTTGGGTCTGTGCCATTGAACGCTTCAGAATACGTTGTAGCAATATCCATTGCCTCGTTAAATACAAGGTTGATTTTTCCAGCCTCAACTTGTGCTGACAGACTTAATTGTTCTTTCAGTCCAGCCTCGGCATCATGCAAAACTAATTCATCAAGCTCTTGCATGAGCATATCACCGTTATAATAGCTATAACCTAGCATCGCTATGGTGACGGCAAGCAAACTCGCCCCTCCAAACAACATTACTTGTTGTTTAATACTCGAAAACTGCATAAATCCCCTTACTACATTTCTCCTTTACGTTTTGACTTGGGATACCCTCATCAATATCACAGTCAAACTCAGGATGTAGAAATCCCAGTCAATAGATTGACTAATAAAAGAAAAATATTAATAACTAAAAATACAGAAAATGATTTCTATAACCACAATATTAGTAAGGGGCAGAAACTATCATATGCCACCATTGCATACAAAATACTTTATCTAAAAATTTGGCACATAAGACAATTCTATTAGTGTTTATTCCTTATGGAAATAATTGCTTTTATTAAGTGTTCATTTTTAAAGGGCGCGTGAATTATGCTTACTGCAAATAATCAGCATTAAACATTTCCATTAGGAATAAAGTTTTAGTTGGTATCAACTATTTTCTTTTACCATTCTTTGTAAATAAAAAAACGGAGCTTTTTGCTCCGTTTTTATATCAAGCGATCATTAGCAGTTTAGCATTCTGCAATCGCATTTTTTACCCGCTTATCTGAGACCGGGTAAGGTGTTCCAAGCTGCTGGGCAAAATAGCTTACCCGCAACTCTTCAATCATCCAGCGAATATCTTTCACTTTCTGAGGCACAGGCTGACCTTTCGGGATTTTATTCAATAGCTCTTTATAATCTGAGACGACTGATTCAATCTTAAGGATGTGTAGCCGATCCTTGTTAGGATCAATTGGCAGCTTCTCCATCCGACGCTCAATGGCTTTCATATAGCGCAAAATATCCGGCAGACGCTTCCAACCACACTCAGTCGCAAAGCCTTTAAAAATCAAACCATCAATTTGTGCCTTAATGTCTGACAGAGCAAAAGCCATTGTCAAATCAACACGACCTTTCAGGCGCTTGCTGATGTTAAACGCCGTAGTCAAAATCGCCTCAACCTGCTTGGCAATGTCTACCACAGTATCACCCAGTTCGCCGCGGATGTGTTCCTTCATCGCTTCAAACGCTTCTGGCTCCCATACCAGGCCACCCTTATCTTCAATAAGCTTATCAATACCACAGGCGATACAGTCATCAATCAGATCCAGCACCCGACCATACGGGTTGAAATACAAGCCTAACTTGGATTTATTCGGCAGGTTGGCATGCAGGTATTTAATCGGCGACGGAACATTCAACAACACCAAACGACGCTGACCTTGCTGCATCGCTGTCTGCTGCTCTTCCTCGGTTTCAAATAGCTTGATGCCAACAGAGTCCTTGTTATCAACAATTGCCGGGTAAGCTTTTACTTCAAAGCCCCCACGCTTTTGCTGATAACGCTCAGGCAGCTTACCAAAGCTCCAGGTTTTGAGCCCTTCCTGCTCGATGTCATCATCGGCAACCTGAGACAAGGTTTCCTGTACTTTTTCCTTCAGCCCATCTTTCAGGCTATACAGGTCTTTGCTTTCTTTTAACTTACGGTTACGGTGATCCACCACTCGGTAAGTGATCTTCAGGTGATCGGGCACCTGTTCCAAGTTCCACTCTTCACGCAAGACAGTCACGCCGGAAATACGCTTAAGCTCTTTTTCCAGTGAATCGAGCAACGGCATTGCCATCGCCTCGGCCCGAGCCAGGAAAGCATCCGCATAGTTAGGTGCCGGTACAAAGTTACGACGAACAGGCTTTGGCAATGACTTGATAAGGGCAACCACCAGCTCTTGGCGTAAGCCCGGGATCTGCCAGTCAAAACCATCCGGCTCAACCTGATTAAGAATAGGCAGCGGCACATGAACTGTGACACCGTCACTATCATCACCCGGCTCAAACTGATAGCTCAGCTTCAGCTTAAGATTGCCCTGATGCCAGAAGTTCGGGTAGTCCAAGTCAGTAATATGACTGGCATCTCCCTTGAACAGCATTTCTCGTTCGAAGTTCAGAAGATCCTTGTTCTCGCGACTTACTTTCTTCCACCAGGTATCGAAATGACGACCGGAAACGACAGTCAGCTCGATACGCTGATCATAAAATTCAAACAAGGCATCATCGTCAATCAAAATGTCCCGTCGACGCGATTTATGTTCGAGTTCTTCCACTTCCCGCAATAGCTTACGGTTCTGGTGATAGAACTTATGCTTGGTTTCCCAGTCCCCCTCGACAAGTGCCGAGCGAATGAAGATATCCCGTGAAAGCTGTGCATCAATTCCGCCATAATTAACTTTGCGCTTGGCGACAACCGGAATGCCATACAGAGTCACTTTCTCGAAGGCATAAACTGCTGCCTGCTTTTTCTCCCAATGAGGCTCGCTGTAACTACGCTTAATGAGATGGCCAGCCAATGGTTCAACCCACTCAGGCTGAATTTTGGCGGCAATACGCCCCCACAATCTCGAGGTCTCAACCAGCTCAGCAACCATTACCCATTTCGGCTGTTTCTTGAAGATGCCTGAACCAGGGAAAATATTAAAGCGCGCATTACGAGCACCTTGATACTCATTCTTTTCCTGATCTTTCAAGCCAATATGGGAAAGCATGCCAGATAGCAGTGCCATATGGACACCCGCATAGCTCGCTTCCTGATCGTTAATACGAAGATCCAGCTCCCTCACGACCTGAGTAACCTGATAATAAATGTCTTGCCACTCTCGAATACGAAGATAATTCAGGTAGTCCTTCTTACACTGCCTGCGGAACTGATTGCCGGACAGTGCCTTTTGCTGTTCCTGAACATAGTCCCACAGGTTAACAAAAGTGAGAAAGTCAGATTCTTTATCGTAAAAACGACGGTGCTTCTCATCGGATGCCTGTTGCTTTTCCATCGGACGCTCACGCGGATCCTGAATCGACAACGCACAGGCAATAATCATAACCTCTCGCAGAGCGCCCTGTTTCGGCGCTTCAAGCACCATACGCGCCAAACGAGGGTCAAGCGGCAAACGGGCCAACTGACGCCCAACTGGGGACAGTCGTTTGCGTGGGTCCTTGGCCTTCGGGTTAATCGCTCCCAGCTCTTCCAGCAGGCGAATACCATCTTGAATATTGCGGTTATCCGGCGCTTCAACAAACGGGAAGGCCTGAATATCGCCCAGACCGATAGCCGTCATCTGCAAAATAACGGATGCCAGATTGGTTCGGAGAATTTCGGGATCGGTAAACTCAGGGCGGGAAAGGAAATCATCCTCCGAATACAGGCGGATACAGATACCTTCCTGCACACGGCCACATCGTCCTTTTCGCTGGTTGGCGCTAGCCTGTGAGATCGCCTCTATCGGCAGACGCTGCACCTTGGTTCGATAACTATAACGACTGATACGGGCAGTACCCGGATCGATAACGTACTTGATACCCGGTACCGTCAACGAGGTTTCTGCTACGTTTGTTGAAAGCACAATCCGGCGACCGCTGTGCGACTGGAATATCCGGTTCTGCTCTCCGGCGGACAGACGTGCATAAAGCGGCAGCACTTCAGTATCACGCAAGTTACGCTTTTGCAGGGCATCAGTCGTATCGCGGATCTCACGCTCACCATTCATGAAGATCAGGATATCACCAAACCCTTCATCACACAGCTCGTCCACGGCATCAAAAATCGCCTGCAACTGATCACGGTCACTATCCTCGCCGTCTTCAGAAACAGGACGATAGCGAACTTCTACCGGATAGGTTCGACCCGACACTTCGACAATCGGAGCATTATTGAAATGTTTGGAAAAGCGCTCCGGATCAATGGTTGCCGAAGTGATGATCACCTTCAGATCAGGACGTTTTGGCAATAGCTCACGCAAATAGCCAAGAATAAAATCGATGTTCAGGCTTCGTTCGTGGGCCTCATCAATAATGATAGTATCGTACTGGTTCAGGTAACGGTCGTTTTGAATTTCCGCCAGCAAGATACCGTCAGTCATCAACTTAACCTGGCTGCGGTCAGACACTTTATCGTTAAATCTGACTTTATAACCAACATACGATCCGAGCTCACACTGAAGCTCTTCGGCAATACGGCTGGCAACAGAGCGGGCAGCAAGGCGACGAGGCTGAGTATGACCAATCATCCCTTTGGTTCCAAGCCCAAGCTCCATACAGATTTTAGGCAGCTGGGTAGTTTTACCCGAACCGGTTTCACCCGCAACAATCACGACCTGGTTATTCTTGATTGCCTCGGCTATATCGTCTTTTTTCTGACTTACCGGGAGCTGTTCCGGGTAAGTAATGGCTGGTCGTTGGCTAGAGCGCATCTCAACGACCTGCATAGATTTAGCTATGTCCAAAGCGATTTCATCGAAAACAGCATGCTTGGCTTTTTCGTTTTTGATTCTAGCCGCACCTTGCACACGTTTGTGCAAACGGAAGCGATCGCGCATCATGCAATCTTTAATCGCGGCTTTTAACGTTTTCTCACTATTCAAAACGTCTGACTGAGAGGTATTCGACTGAGTCAAAGGAATTCCTGATATTTCAGCTTGGTATTAAATAAAATTGGCGGGATTCTACCACAAATCGCCTGGTTACGGCGGGATAAACTCACTGATACAAGCCAAATTAGTTTTCATGTAACACGGCTCCGCATCACAACATCATGCATTGTGAAACAAAACCTCGCCTAAAAAATGGTTGAATCTGTATGTAATGCATACAATTTACTAACTAAAACCAACAATTAATACAGTGAGCCTTTCTTGATGAAAAAAATCCTATCCGTCCTATTGCTGACGCTCGGCATATCTGCTCCAGCGTTTGCACAACAAGCTTTTCAGCTTTCTGTTCCAGATGCCAACTTTCCGCCAGGCAATGTAAAAGGTGTCCGTTTTACTATTCTTCACGGTAAAACCTCCCAGGTTACCGGCCTTGATATACCTCTTCTCGGTCTCTCAGAAACCCAAAATTTTTCGGGCCTTAGTGTCGGGCTTTTTTTCGGCATTAGCCGCGTGACAGGCAGCTCAAACGGCGTCAAGCTCGGTCTGGCCAACTGGAACGACGGTAATGCCAGGGGGGCTGATATCAGTTTTATTAACTACAATGCGGGTCAGTTTACTGGCTTACAGGTTGGCGGCTTTAACTATACCGGGCGCCTCAACGGCCTGCAGTTTGGCTTTATTAATGCCACCAACCGCATTGAGAAAGGCATTCAGATTGGTCTGATTAACTACGACAAGTCAGGCACATTTCTCAGCAAGGATCTTCCGGTGTTCCCGCTTATCAATGCCCGCTTCTAACCAGACACACAATCTGCTGTACTCTGGTGTCATTCTACTTATTGATCTCTATTCCAGAAGCGTTTCATAAAGAAAAGGGAACCACACAGATGGTTCCCTTTTACTGTGATTTTAATCTATTGGCTAGGTATTGATTACGCAGAGACGATACATTGCTCATCGTCTTGCTTTGGCTCATCATTCACTAGATTAATTAACCAATGGCGGCCTCTGATTCGGTGTGTCGTCAATAGCACTTTTACCAGCTCTTCACTGAGTATTGCCAGCATTACCCAGTGTAACGGCCACCCGAGCACAATCCCCGTGAACACGGCAATTGGAATACCCACCGCCCACTGAGCAAACAGGTCTATGAATATGCTATAGCGAATATCTCCGCCACTGCGGAGTACACCTGCAATTCCAACCATGTTATACACCTTGAGAAATAACCCCAGGGCCATCACCAAGGTCACATTAATAGCCATCTCCAGGTTCGGCATGTCTGCTTTCGCCAGCAAATTCCCGACACCATCATGAAAGAGCAAGACTGTCATTCCAAGCAATAAGGCCAGTGACGCGCTTAAACCTATAAATAGCCACGACTGGTGCCAGGCTCGCTGATAGTTTTCCGCACCCAGCTCGTGACCAAGAATAGTGGAAGCTGCCACGGCAAAGCCAATAAAGCCCGAAATCAGTACACCTTCAATAGGTGATAGCAAACTGATGATTGCCAGTTCCGAGACACCAAGCTGACCGATAATATAGTTATATACCAGTAAGCCCATCGCCCAGCCGCCATCATGAATGATCATCGGAAGCGCCACTGACATATACTTTTTGCGCGCTTTCGGTGCCGCAGCAGCATCAACATCAGAAACCTTTGGCAAAATAGCATTATATTTCCAATGAGCAACAGCAAGCAGGATCACTGTTTGTATACCGCGAGAAATCGTCGTACCCAACGCGGCACCTGCCACACCCATTTCAGGAAAGCCGTACAAACCAAAGATAAGCAAGGCATTCAGAGCCGCATTGATTATCACAGCAACCAGACCAACGATTGTCGGCATTTTGGCCTCACCCACAGCCCGCAATGCCGACTCCAAAGGTACTACGATTGCAGTAAATATAATGCTCCAGCCACACACAAATAGATAGCTAGTTGCATGCTCGACGAACGCGGGATCATCGGTCACCAAACCCACTATTTGCCCCGGAGCTAAACGATAAAGCAGCGCAAATGGAATCGTGAAAACAATAGCGCAGACCCATGATTGCAGCAAAGTACGTCTTACACCATCCATTCTACCGGCGCCAAAAAATTGCGCAGCCAGCACACCAACCGCACCGCTCACGCCAATGACCAATAACAGGTTAAAAAAGAAAATTCGGTTACCGACACCAACCGCGGCAACTTGCGCCTCACCCAGCTTGGAAACCATCATGACATCCACTAAACCGAGGATTGCAAATAGCATGGACTGCATTGAAACCGGGATCGCCAAACGCCAGGTTTTTTGCCAAAAGTCTTTATCTGCAGAAGTTCGCCAGTTGTACATATTTGCCTCCTTTTATTATTTTGATTATGTGACTGAGATCTTACTCCTAAAGGCAAAAAACAACTTATGCTAGCCTCTTAATAACTTTTGCAAAACTATCACATTACAAGTAAAGGTAAGTAAATCGTTATGGGATGGCCCGAGTACTTTAAAATATCTGATCAATGCCGCTCAACGATTATTGACCAGGCGCAACTCGTTGCCCTTGAGAAACATCAAATTGTTCAATGCGGTGTGAATTATGCCCGCGACAGTTTCACAATTTACCGTCGCAACCCGAACATGCACATGCTGCTTTTTACCTGCAGCGGCAAAGGCTGGCTAGATACGCCTTCACGTAAGTGGCAGCTAGTCCCCAATAGCGTGATGTATGTGCCTCCGGGCCATGAAAATGGATTTGGTATCGAACATGAAGACAATGATAACGAGAGCTGGGATGTTGCCTGGGTAATGCTTGCGTCGGAAGGTCTATGGGAAGATATCTTACCCCACGGTGTCACCTACAGTGATACCCGCTGTGCGGATTTACTCAGGCAGACAATCGACGGCCTTCACCAGTCTATGTCATTGCCCTACCCCGTTGGTCACGAACTGGGGGAAAACCTCGTAGAGCAAATTAGATTGCTTGTTTCTCACCGACTACCAACATCTAACCCGACATCTCTTCAACGACTGGATAAGGTGTTTTCCCGGGCACAGGAACAGTTTCACCGTAACTGGCAAGTATCCGAGCTGGCTGCTTTACACCCCTGCTCCGAAGCTCACTTTCATCGCTTATGCCAGCAATACTATGGTCACGGGCCAATGTCCCACCTCACTCGATTACGGATGGAATATGCTGCTCGCCTGCTGAGCTCGACTGAATGGCCAATTCAGCATATTTGCGAGTTAAGCGGCTATCCAAACCCAGCTAATTTCAGTACCCGGTTCAAAAAATGGAGTTCATTAACACCAAGAGAGTTTCGCCAGCGGTTTAAGTACTAATGCTCGCTCAATATAGCCTCGCAATACAGCGGAACAAGATCGTCTTTTTTGCGGTCTCAGTACTAGTACTTATCTCCTCTGCCTTGATTTATTGCACAATCAACCGCAGATATTGAGATAGAAGGCATAAGAAGAGGCACCCTATGTTTACACAACTACGCACACTATTTCGTCAGGTTATGCATGAAGGCTCTGAAGGAGGAGCAATTGACACGCCAACAATGAATCTCGCCATGGCTTCGCTGCTGTGTGAAGTCGCCAATGCAGACTATGAAATTGACCCACGTGAAGAGTCTGCCAAGGTACACCTGCTGGTTAATTTGCTGGATATAGATGAAACTAGAGCTAACTCCTTGTTAGATAAGGCGAGAAAGCAAAGTAACCAATCTGTTTCTCTCTATGAGTTCACCACCAAGCTTCGCGCCTTGATGCCTGAGCAACGCTATCAATTAATAGAAGCAATGTGGCAAGTCGCCTATGCCGATGGTGTTATCGATCCTCTGGAAGAAGCTGTGATTCGCCAGGTCGCCGAACTCATTTATGTTGATCATTCTGAATTCATCCGAGCCAAACTTTCAGCACAAGACAAATAGCCCACTGTATAGATTTCATTGTCACCTTGCCTAATACGGTTTTTCGCTTTCATTCTCAATTTGCAAATCGCACCTATGAAGGCGAATTACTACGTCGCGTCACCAGAACAAGAATAAACAATTGATTAATAACAAAATATTATAATTCAAAGCATTCATTAGCAAAGCTGGCCTTATTTTTGACAAATGCTCTTCAGCATTAACAATAAGAATAAGGTTGCCTAATGAAGAAACCAAAGATCTCCCTTGTAGCCTTCGGGCTTCTTTCATCCCCCCTCCCGGCGTTTGCGGTATCCCCCTTCGACGACTGTCCAACTGAAGCGTTTCTTTTTCAGGGTAGCCCCTCGACTGTCTATGCTGTTGATCTTGCAACAGGACAGTATCGTACAGTAGGTACCAATACCGGGGCGGGTGGCGTTATCAATGCTGTTGGCTTTAATGAAACAGATCGCTATATCTACGGTTGGAATAAAAATGCCGGTACGATTACGCGCATTAATCAGGCCTACCGTGTCGAAGATCTTACTGTTCAATCTGGCCTGCCTGCAGATAAAAGTTTCTTCGTCGGTGATGTGTTTGACAACACCTATTACCTTTACCTCAAAAATACCGGCATGTTCAAAGTCGACCTAAGCCAAGGTGATAGCAATCTGGTAGCCACCCGAATTATGTCAGCAGCTGATGCCAGCCTCACCCTTACCGACTTTGCCTTTTACCCTGAAACTGGTGAGCTGTTTGCTGTCGAGAACAGCAATAATGACTTATACCAATTCACATTTGACGGATCAGGCAACGCAAGTTTTGAGCGTAAAGGACCAACAGGCGTTACCGGTCAAACTACATTCGGAGCACAATATTTTGATAAATCGGGATTTATGTACATCAGCAACAACAAAGGAGGAAAGATTTATCGGCTAGATCTCCGCAACTTAAGCTCGTTCAGCACAACAGCCGAATTCTTTGCCGACGGTCCATCATCCGACCAAAACGACGGAGCCCGCTGCGCCAGTGCCCCCGTTACCGCCAACAATACTGATTTTGGCGATGCGCCAGATAGCTACAAAACAACACTGGATAATAATGGTCCTCGACATTTCATTGGCCCCAACTTCTTCTTCGGTACCGAAATTGATGCCGAAGGCGTGGCCTTAGCTTCACCGAGCTCCGATGATAATGATGGTTCTCCTGATGATGAAGACGGTATCTCTTTTGGCTCCAGCTTCAAGCAAGGCTCCGACGCACTAATAAATATTGTTGTCGGAGGCGAAGCCGTCGGTTATGTCAGCGGTTGGTTTGACTGGAATGGCAATGGCACCTTTGATGAAGATACCGAGCAGGCTATCGTAGATGAATACCTGATGCCCGGCTCCCATACCCTCAAAGTACGAGTACCTGAATCGGCGCAAGCCGGCAGCACATGGGCAAGATTCAGAATTGGACAAAACCCGGGGCTGACCTCCTTCGGCGGCGTAACTTACGGTGAAGTCGAAGACTACCCGATCACCATCGAAGAACAGACGCTGACCCATACCTACTACCCCGGTGAAGGTACATGGGTAACGCTGGCCTATGAAGACAACTGGCCAGAAAAAGGTGACTATGACTTTAATGATGTCGTGATGTTCTACCGTGTCGACACAGTATCCAACCAGGACGGCAACATTGTTCGCTATGATATTTATGGCAAGCTGCAGGCCTACGGCGCATCATTCGCAAATGGCTTTGCTGTACAGCTAGACAATATTGCCCGCACCCAAATCAATGCTGACCTATCAAAGCTTATCGTCAATGGTAAAACCCTACACAGCCAGTCTGTTATCGAACAAGGACAAGACTTTGCCGTTATTGTTATCTCAGGCAACCTCAAAGATGAAATAGCGCCTCCGCAGTGCAGCGGCAGTGCTGGTAATTTCTACCGGGTATGGCAAGGTGGGTGTCACCTTAGTAAGTAACGTTTCAAGTAGAAAGATCTAATCAAAAAGCGTTACTTACTAAGAGGAACGAAACTTCCCTAGTTATCGTACAGAAGAGTATAATCTCTACAAAACATGAACGACTTACAGCGGTAGAAGAATGT
>NZ_RSEJ01000311.1 GCF_009910675.1 Photobacterium alginatilyticum
TTTTATTCAAGAAAATCATTAAAAATACTAAAAAAAATCCGTTTTCCAGTGTCTCCAGTGTCATTACAGTTCCAGTAGTGTAATTTAATATATTTTTATTATTTTTATTATTTAGTATTTATYTAGTATTTATYGYATTATTARTAGTATTTAAGTMATTAATTTYAACYCAAAAAYACCAAAAAARTTAGTTTTYAAGCWATTTCGGCMTAAAATCAGTKTTTCAGTTTAAAAATAATATTTTAGTAWTTTAAGTATTTTACAAAAAAAAACGGGGTTCAAAACACTTTTCTAAATATAAAAAWYMAACTCGCCTGGGTCCTGCCGGACTGCAGTTACTCCACCCGTTAGACTTCTATTCAACTCTCACTTTACTTTCTTTACATTAATGTTGTAATCATTAGTTTAGTT
>NZ_RSEJ01000312.1 GCF_009910675.1 Photobacterium alginatilyticum
AGTAAGAGAAGTTTATCTTCTTGAGTAGGGGACAGCGCAGAWGAAATCACAACCGGGTATGATTCATCCTCCCCTAAGAAAGCATATTTYAATTCGCTTGGCAATTCTTTTCTTTCGGGTCTAGGTGGAACAGTTTTGGAAGGTTTAGCTAGCATAGMTGGTAGGTCTAATGATTCGWRAACAGAAGTCCAATTYACTGATTTTGTTAACGTAACATCATCAGGATTGAAAGCTTCTTCTGAGGCTAATACCTGGTCTATGGTCTCGCTAAGCAATTCCAYATTRGCATATCGTTCTATGGMRGAATCAAATGACTCAATTTCTTGAAAATCCTCCTCATGATAAGAAGGATATTTGGCAGTATTAAAAACATTGAGTTCAGSAGTCAAGTCTMCATAYKAGATCTTTAA
>NZ_RSEJ01000313.1 GCF_009910675.1 Photobacterium alginatilyticum
CTGCCCATGGCTAGATCACCTGGTTTCGGGTCTAATCCTAGCAACTGTACGCCCAGTTAAGACTCGGTTTCCCTACGGCTCCCCTATACGGTTAACCTTGCTACTAAAATTAAGTCGCTGACCCATTATACAAAAGGTACGCAGTCACCCCATCACTAAGCCACCTCTGCTTGATTTTGTGTGTTGATCAACGCTTCGCGTTGYTAACCACTATCAAACTRAAGTACTTGTTGTCACTAAACCACAATAGCTTAGTGATGGGGCTCCTACTGCTTGTACGTACACGGTTTCAGGTTCTATTTCACTCCCCTCACAGGGGTTCTTTTCGCCTTTCCCTCACGGTACTGGTTCACTATCGGTCAGTCAGGAGTATTTAGCCTTGGAGGATGGTCCCCCCATGTTCAGACAGG
>NZ_RSEJ01000315.1 GCF_009910675.1 Photobacterium alginatilyticum
TCTCCACGTAGTCATCAACAGTTTCTCAATAACTTTAAAGCTGTTTTACCCTCGCATGTCATCCCTATCATCGTGACTGATGCTGGCTTTCGGAATACATGGTTTAGACAAGTTAATGACATGGGTTGGTGTTATCTTGGACGCGTAAGAGGTGATGTAAACRTCTTAATAAAAAGCCAATGGCAACACATCAAGCAGTTGTTTAATCAAGCGARTWGCAAACCTAAATATGTCGGATTCACACAGCTAGCCAAGCGAAAACCATTGCAATGCCATCTTCATCTCTATAAAAAACAAACACCTAAAAAACGTAAAGACCGGCCAAAAGGTCGAGAGCACTTCTCCGCCCAGGCAGTCCATAAGAAGTCAGCACTAGAACCTTGGCTGCTGGCGACTAATATCCCAACAAATCTCGATG
The DNA here is from genome assembly GCF_009910675.1 of Photobacterium alginatilyticum. GTDB lineage: Bacteria > Pseudomonadota > Gammaproteobacteria > Enterobacterales > Vibrionaceae > Photobacterium > Photobacterium alginatilyticum. Next base: position 419 of record NZ_RSEJ01000315.1, read on the forward strand.
TATCGTCAGGCTCTACACCAAACGCATGCAAATTGAAGAAACATT
>NZ_RSEJ01000316.1 GCF_009910675.1 Photobacterium alginatilyticum
TTGTTGGGATATTAGTCGCCAGCAACCAAGGTTCTAGTGCTGACTTCTTATGGACTGCCTGGGCGGAGAAGTGCTCTCGACCTTTTGGCCGGTCTTTACGTTTTTTAGGTGTTTGTTTTTTATAGAGATGAAGATGGCATTGCAATGGCTTTCGCTTGGCTAGCTGTGTGAATCCTACATATTTAGGTTTGCTATTCGCTTGATTAAACAACTGCTTGATGTGTTGCCATTAGTTTTTTATTAAGACGTTTACATCTCCTATTACGCGTCCAAGATAACACCAACCCATGTCATTAACTTGTCTAAACCATGTATTMCGAAAGCCAGCATCAGTCACGATGATAGGGATGACATGCGAGGGTAAAACAGCTTTAAAGTTATCGAGAAACTGTTGATGACTACGTGGAGA
>NZ_RSEJ01000317.1 GCF_009910675.1 Photobacterium alginatilyticum
GATAGACTGCTTGTTTGATGCAGTGTCCACACAGATTGCTTGGTAAAATAGTTTTAGAAATAGCAAAAGCGCTAATGAATGACTTCGGTTATTGATTAACGCTTTTAGCGTTTGCTCTTTAACAATCTGGAAAGCTGACTAGTAAATTGAATCGTTAGATTCAATTAAAATGTTCTTCTTAATGAAGAACGAGTTCTCAAGCAATACACATTCAAGTGTCTTGTACTTTTGTCTTCACTTTTTCAAAAGTGAAAATAAAAGAAGAGTCCGGCGAAAAACCAATGTCCTTACATTTCTTGATCGAATGTAGGTGACGTAAACCTTGGTTGTTTGAACATACGAAACCTCTTGGGGTTGTATGGTTAAGTGACTAAGCGTACACGGTGGATGCCTTGGCAGTCAGAGGCGA
>NZ_RSEJ01000318.1 GCF_009910675.1 Photobacterium alginatilyticum
CAGCGGAAAACTGCTCAAGCATTTTGAAATCCACACGCAGCTTCAGAGTCATCATATGCACAGCGGAAAACTGCTCAAGCATTTTGAAATCCACACGCAGCTTCAGAGTCATCATATGCACAATGAACACAAACAGCTCGATGCCTTGGTGAACAAATTGAAGGGCGAAACTACCATTGCCCTTATTTCGGATGCGGGGACCCCAGCTATTTCGGATCCTGGGTTTTTGCTAACCCGTGCTTGCGTGGAAAACCATATTGAAGTGGAATGTCTGCCCGGGSCAACAGCTTTTGTGCCAGCCTTGGTAAACAGCGGTCTTCCCAACGACCGTTTTGTGTTTGAAGGATTTTTGCCCATCAAAAAGGGGCGCCAGACCCGAATGCAGCAATTGGCCGAAGAATCTCGC